>NZ_LMPP01000001.1 GCF_001423885.1 Rathayibacter sp. Leaf185
TGTGATGTCTCAGGACTTCGGTGTGTGATGTCTCAGGACTTCGGTGACGGTTCTGTCTCGGGACTTCGGTGACGGTTTGTGTCTCAGGACTTCGGTGACGGTTCTCGGGTGTTCATGAAGCCGCGGGGTTTGCCGTTGCCGACGTAGCGGGTGCCTTTGGGGGGTCGGGGGAAGGTGTGGAGGTGGGTGCCGTCGGCGTCGAAGACGTCGATGGCGGCCAGATTCCAGGTGACGTGGACGGTCGTGTTCGCGTGGGTTTTGCCGATTCTGAGGTGGGTGCCGGCGGCTCCGATGGTGCCGTTCGCGGAGGCGGTCCGGGTTGCGGTCCCGGAGGTGTTCGCGAGTGGTTCGAGCAGGTCGCCGGCGGGCGCGGGGCGTGGTGGTTCGACGGGGTCGATCGCGTCCCAGGCTTGTTGCGGGGTGATGCGGCCGGGGAGGGCTTGGTGTCCGCGCCGAGTGTTGTAGTGGTCATCGAACGCGTCGACCTGGGTTTGCAGTTGCTCGAGGGTGTCCGCCAACGGCTGTTTGTCGAGCCAGCGGAACAGGGTCTGGTGGAAGCGTTCGTTCTTTCCCTGCGTGGTCGGTTTCCCGGGTTTGCCGGTGATGGCTTCCACTCCGAGCGCAGTGACGTAGTCGACGAGTTGGCCGCGGAACCCGCGTCGGGTGGGGTTCAACGCGGCGCCGTTGTCGGAGAGGAGCTTCTGGGGAACTCCACGGACGGCGATCCCTTTGCGCACCACGGCCAGAGCGCCCTCCGCGGTCTCCCCGGACGCGACGTGAGAGGCGACGGCGACGCGGGAGTGGTCATCGATGAGCTGGAAGATCACGCACGTCCTCCCGCCGGTGAGCGTGTATTGGGTGGCGTCGAGCTGCCAGAGACAGTTCGGCGCCGGATACACGAATCGCCGATACGCCGATCGGGGCTTCTTCCTCGGCTCCGGCACCACCACGCCCGCCAGCCGGAACGCTCGCGCGAGAGTGGCTCGTGAGGGCGCTGCGAGCCCTAGCTGCAGCATCCGGTCGTGAACGCTGATCGGACCGTGATCCAACCCTGACTGCTCCAGCGACGCCCGCACCTGCAACGCCTGCACGAGCGCGGCTTCACCGGTCTTGGTGGGCGATGTCCTCGGGCGACGCGACCGCGGGGCGAGGACCTGAATCGGGCCCTCATCCCGCGCTCGCGCCCGGATCGCGTAGAACGACTTCCGGCTGATGCCGTACTCCAAGCAGAACGCCGTCACAGCTCCCCGCGGAGCGTCCTCGGGCCACTGCGCAATCGCAAGACGGACGGACGAAGAGATCGGGACGACACCAGCCATCCCACGATCACGACCGAGAGAACCGTCACCACCAAATCCACCGAACCGTCACCGATGTCCTGAGACAGAACTGTCACCGATGTCCCGAGACTTCACAAATCCCACGATCACGACCGAGAGAACCGTCACCACCAAATCCACCGAACCGTCACCGATGTCCTGAGACAGAACTGTCACCGATGTCCCGAGACTTCACACCGGACGGCTTCGACGGTCCGGGGTTCCCTCACTGCCGACAGGAGCCGACCGAGGCCGCGGCGCACCTCAGTAGTGGGGCGGCACGTCCTGGCGGAGGCGGGCGTCGTTCGGGCCGGTGTCCGGGCGGGCCGGCGGTGCCTCCGGATCGGGGATCGGGGCGTCGTGCGGCGACGGGTCGGTCCCGGGCTTGGCCGGCAGAGTCGCCCGCCGACCGCCGCGCGACCGCCGGAGCGGCCGATCGGAGCCGGCGGGCGAGAGTCCCTCCGCCACGGTCAGTCGCGCACCAGCGGCGGGATCGGGTGCGTCTCGTTCGGGCCGGCCCCGGCCGGGACCGCGATCGGACCCGTGGCGCCGTCGTCCGTCGGTGCGCCGATCAGGCCGGCGACACGGGCGGCGACCGCCTCGGGGTCGGCGAACAGCTCGAAGTTGTGCACTCGCAGGTAGTGCCAGCCGAGGCGGCGCAGCAGCTCGGGACGCAGTCGCAGCGACACCCGCAGGCTCTGCGTGCTGACGTCGCGGTCGGTCTCGACGACGACCGCGCGGGTGCCGTGCGCCGCGACCAGCGCGAGCTTGCCCTTGTGCCCGATGTTGACGCGGAGACCGCGGCGCTCGAGGCGGGCGGCGAGGTCGACGAGCATCGGCTCGGAGTAGTCGTCGCGATCACTCGGCTGGACGCGGTCCTCCGCCTCCTGAAGCACCTGCGCGAGAGCGACCATGCCGTAGCGCATGCGCGACTCGTCGATGTCGCCCGGGCGGAAGCACGAGACGATGTCCATCGAACGCCGGGCACGCGTCATCCCGACGGCGAGCAGGCGCTCTCCCCCGGGCTCGGCGAGGGCGCCGAAGTTCGACAGCAGGCGCCCGTGGGGCGTGCGTCCGTACCCGATCGAGAAGATCACCCGGTCGCGGCTCTGCGCGACCGACTGCTCGAGCGTGACCACGGCGAACGGCTCCGGCCTGTCGCCGAGGATGAAGTCGTTGAGATCCGCGCGCTTGGCGAATGCCGTGAGCACCGCCTGCTGCACGCGCACCGCGTGGCGCGGGCTCGCGGTGATGACCATGAGCGACTCCCGCGGCCGAATGACCGCGTGCTCGAGGACCAGCTCGACGACCTTCGCGACCTCGGCATCGACCGACTCGACGGCTCCGGAGTCGTTCTCGGGCATCCCGTGACCGCTGGCGATGTAGTGGAAGCGCAGGGAGTCGTGGCCGAGGAACGAGCCCGCCCACGGCAGCGAGTCGATGCGCCCGCCGTAGAAGCGGCGGTTCACCAGCTCGGCGAGGTCCTCGCCGCCCGCGCGGTAGCTGCGGGTCAGGGTGACGGTGTTGAGCAGCTCGCCGAGACGGGCCAGCGCGGACTGCGCGTGCAGCGCCTCCACATCGGTGCGCGACGCGGCGTTGCCGAACTCGACCGCCTCGTCGACCCGCAGGCCGAACGGAGTCGGGGTCTGCGTCACAGGGTCGCCGAAAGCGACGACCTGCTTCGCCCGGCGGATCGCTCCGACGTTCTCGGCGAGGGTCGTGGCTCCGGCATCGACGAGGAACACCGCGTCGAAGGTGGTCTCGGTGCCGATCCTGTGCACCTCGTAGGTCGAGGCGAGCCAGGCCGGGGCGAGCACGCGCGAGAGGTGCGGCGCCGCCTTCTGCAGCTCCTGGGGCGTCGTCGCCGACTCGGTGCGGAGGAGCGCCTTCAGCGCGTCGCGCTCCTGCGGCCAGTCGACGAGACCGATCTTCCAGGTCTCTGACAGCTTCCAGGCCAGCAGCTCGGAGCTCGACGCGGCGTGCGCCTCGTCGACGAGCTTGAAGTCGGCCTCGAGGCGGTCGAGCACGCCGGTGTTGCCGCCGAGGAGCGCCCGCTCGTCGGTCAGCATGATCTCGAGCGCCGAGCGCCACCAGGCGAGGTCGAGCTCGATCGCGACCAGCTCGGCGGGCACGTGGCGGCGCGAGAGGTCGGTCAGCAGCGGGTCGAGACCCCACTCGCGCAGAGTCGAGAGCAGAGTCGTGCGCTCCTGGAGGTTCGCCAGCACCTCGCTGTCCTCCGCGAGACCCGAGACCATCGAGATCAGCTCGGCCAGGGGCAGGGAGGCGAGCTGGTTCGTGCCGCCGAGGCGCCCCAGAGGCTCGTCGAGACGGCCGAGCTGCTCGGAGACGTGCTGGAACGCGACCTGCACGTCGGCGACGCCGACCGGCACCTCCGGTACGGTTCCGGCGACCGCATAGCGCTGCCAGAGGGTGCGCTGCTGCTGCACTCGGCGCAGCGCCGCGTTGAGGTCGGTGACATGGGCGCCGGGCCGCATGTACTCGCGGGCGAGCTTCTTGAGGCGGCGTCGGTTCGTCGACGACATCTCGGCAGCGTCGCGGCGCGGGGACGTCGCGACGATCAGATCCTGGATCGAGCGGTCGAAGACGGCGGGCTGGAACTTGTCGAGAGTGTCGCGGACGTCCTGCAGGAGACGCAGGTAGATGCCCAGCTCGGCGACGGACTCGAAGGGCCGCATGCGGGTCTGGCCGATGACGTCCTGAGCGCGGTCGAGCAGACGCGGCAGATCGCGCAGGTGCAGGCGCTTCGCGAGCTCGTGCGCGGCCTCGGCGTCGGTGGTGGACTCGAACTGCGCGCCGTACCAGGGCGAGTCGCCCGGGCCGTAGCGGAACTCGCCGAGGCGCGCCGACTCGATCAGCATGCGCGTGGCCTCGGGACGGCTGTGCGCGAGCGCGGTGACGGCGCGGCGGTCGAGGCGGGCGGTGGTCGACGGAGGCGTGCGCAGCTGCGAGAGGCGCGCCAGCTCCTCGAGGGCCTGCAGTGCCGACACTCCGAAGCTGCCGTCGCGGCGCGAGAGCGCGCCACGGTAGTCGAGCAGCACCTTGCGCAGGCGCAGCAGGGCGTCGTCGATCTCGCTGACGGAGGGCCGCGCGGCCTTCTCGTTGCGACCGATCGACTGGATGAGGTCGCGGCGCAGCGTGCGGGGGCTGACGGCGATGCCGCCGAGGCCCGCCGAGAGCAGGCGCTGGTGGATGCTGTCGAGGCTCGAGCGGCGGGCGCTCACGACGAGGACGCGCTTGTGCTGCGCGGCCAGGGCACCGATCGCGTTGACGATCGTCTGCGTGCCGCCGGTGCCCGGGAGGGTCTTCACGACGAGCGAGTTGCCGGCCGCGATGTTCGCGATGACCTGCTCCTGCTCGGCGTCCGCGTCGAGGAGCAGGTTGTCGGTCGCCGGAGGGCGCTCGTCCTGCGGGATGATCGACGCCACCTTCTGCGACTGCTGCAGGGCGCGCTTGGCGGCCGGGTTGCCGGCGACCGCGTCGAGGACGGGGTGCTCGAGCATCCGGGCGTCGCGCAGCATGTCGCCCGCGACGTCGGCGAAGCTCGACACGACGAGGCGGGGATGCACGGCGAACCAGGGCAGGTGCGAGGTCAGCCCGCGCAGCTGGTCGATGACCGGCTGGGGCTTGAAGACGCCGTTCTGCACGGCCAGCTCGACGAACTGCTCGGGATCGATGGTGATCCCGAACTGCTGCTTGAGGGCGCGAGCCAGCTGCGGGTTGAAGAACGGCTGGCCCTTGAGCTTGAGCTCGAAGTCGCGGCCGTAGCGGCGGATCGCGAGCGGACGCAGCAGGACCGGGGCGGTGAACTCCGTCTCGCCGGCGCGCCACTGGGCCAGGCCGATCGCGAGGTGGACGCCCTCGATGCCGCGCACCGAGCGCAGCTCGATTCCCTTGTCGGTGATCGCCGCGGCGGCGTTCTTCGCGGTCCGCAGAGCCAGCTCGTCGCGGATCAGCGACGACAGAAGGGTCGTCTTGCCGGAGATGAACGGGGGCAGCCCGCCCGGGTGCGTCGTCGAGAGCTCGATCCGCGTGCGCGGCGAGTCGACGAAGTGCAGAAGCGGGGAGGGGCCGCCCACCTTGGCGAGCTCCTCACGCCACGACTGCCAGACCGGGTCGGCGACATTGCCGCTCTGGTAGCCGGCCTCACCGCTGGTCACCTGACCGGGGGCGGTGGCGTTCGGGGGGAGCTGGAGGGCGGACGCCTCCCGCGGGTCACCGGGTTCGGGTGAGGTCGCCACCGGTCCGGCTCCTGGGAAATCGTCGACACGTTGCACACGGACACCCTAAACCGGGTACATCCGAAAGGCCGTAGCGACGCGGAGGGGCGTCGATCCCGTCTCGGCGACCCGCGCCTCAGAGCGTCCAGGCGCCGAGCGGCGGGGCGTTCTCGACGCGGCGCTCCCCGCCGACGAGGCGGATGCGGCTGCCCGCCCGGTCGTGCCCGCCGGCGCAGGCGACCGCGGTCATCACCAGTTCGGCGTGGTCGCGCGTGAGGTAGCCGAGGGCGCTGCGCAGGTCGACGGGGCGTCCCGTCGCGAGCGAGAGGGCGATGCGGGCGACCGCCTCCTCCGACAGATCGAGCACGCCCGCTTCTCGATCGAGGACGCCGAAGTCGACCATCGGCTGGCCGTCTGCGCGCGTCCCGAGAACCCAGGGGTGCTCGGGACGGAGGCAGCCCGCGCGGCTGAGGAGCTCCTCCGCGGTACCGACGGAGGGGCCCGCCAGGGGACGCGACCGGGCCGTCACGACTGCGCTCCCGAGCGCTCGGCCGAGCGGGCCGCGACGCGCAGGCCCACCGCGATCGCGCTGGCGACGAGGCACACGGCTCCGGCGATCAGGGGCGCGAGCCAGCCGAGGACGCTCACCTCGTCGACGTCGGGGCCGAAGTACTGCCAGTGCGCGATGGCGAAGACGAACAGCGAGAAGAAGCAGAGCGCGACACCGGTGAGCGCCGACACGAGATCGGCGGGACGGACGAGGTGCTCCGACTCGAGCATCGGCGCCGTGTCGGGAGCGACGGGGAGCGCGGGCGGAGCGAGTTCGAGCGCGCCGGTGGGCGAGGAGAGGGGCATGCGGATGATGCAAGCAGACCGAGGGCCACAGGGGCGTCCTCCGCTGGCATGATGGCGCGCAACTCCGGTATGGCCCTGCGGGCGCGACGCCCCTGCCGTCGCCGTCGGGATCGGCTACTCGCGGGGCCTGCGACCGAGCGGCGACTGGAAGCGCAGGAGGTAGCCGTCGGGATCGGTGACGAGGACCTGGCGGACCCCCGCCTCCTCCTCGCCCACGCCGTACCAGCGCGTCTCGGAAGGAGCGAACAGCTCGATCCCGGCACGCGTCAGGGCCGAGGCGACGGCGTCGGCGTCCGGCACGCGGATCTGGAGGTTGAGGCCGCGGCCGAGGGGTCGCTCGAGCGGGCCGGTGATCCAGTCGCGCGTGCGTCCGATCTGATCGAGCATCACGTGCGAGCCGCCCGAGACGAGGTACGCGAAGCCCTCCTCGGGGCGCGCGTAGCGGACGGTGAAGCCGCAGGGCCCGCACCAGAAAGCGAGACTGCGCTCGAGATCGCCGACCAGCAGCTCGGGGACGAGGTCGGGGTCGGAGTCGGGCACTGAGCCATGCTGGCAGGCTCGCGCCGGTGCGGTTCGAAGCTGCGCGCGTGGTCTGCAAAAGCTCGTGCGATCTGCAGGAGCTGGTGCGATCTGCAGGTGATCAGGGCCTTCACCCGGAATCGATGCGGCGGAGAGCGCTCTTCGAGCTGCGGCTCCTGCAGACCGCACCGGCACCTGCAGACCGCACGCACGGCGCTCGCGTCAGTCCTTTTTGGTACGGCCGGGGAGGAGCAGGAGGCCCGAGACGCCGACGACGATCAGGAGGATCGCGACGACGGTCACGAAGGAGGCCAGCGCGAGCACCGGCATGATGATCGTCAGCACGCCCGCGATCACCGAGGCGATGCCCGCCGCGATCGGCAGCCACGCCGGTCCGGCGACGCTGCGGCCGCTCGTGATGCTCGAGACGCCGTCGAGGATCCAGCCCGCGCCGATCACCACGCCGAGCACGCTGAGCGACTCGAACGGGTTCGAGAGGCACAGGATGCCGGCGACGAGGATGAGCGCGCCGAGCAGGCCGGCGACCCAGCGCACCCGCGCCTCCAGCCGCGACGCGGTGAACGCGAGCAGGAGGCGGAACACGCCCGCCGCGATCAGGTGGATGCCGAAGACGATGGCGACGGTGAGGAGCGTCGGACCCGGGATGAGGACGGCGATCACGCCCAGCACGATGGCGATGAGGGAGACGCCGATGATCCAGCCGCGCTCGACGGCGGTGCGGGACATCGTGGGCGCGGGGGTGGTCTCGGACATGGAGTTCCTTCGCGTCGGAGGGGCGGGGTCGGGCACCTCGAACGTTAGGGCACCGGGGCGGCGCCCGGCACGGTCTTGCGCGCTCCGCGCTCGGAGCAGGACGGCGACGCCGCCCGGCAGACCGCCGTCAGTGCCGCCGACCGACCCGCGCCGCGCGGTGACGTCGCACGCTCCGGACGACCAGCAGCAGGAAGAGGACGCCGATCGCTCCGTAGATGATCGCGTCGAGCACCCCGGCGTACTGATCGACCAGCTCGTACTGGGTTCCGAGCGCGGCGCCGAGGCCGATCAGCAGGCCGTTCCAGACGCCGGACCCGAGGACCGTGAGGCCCGAGAACACGAGGAGGTTCATCCGCTCGGATCCCGCGGGCAGCGAGATGAGACTCCGCACGCCCGGGATCAGCCGGCCGAACAGCACCGCCCACGTGCCGTGGCGGCGGAACCAGCCGACGGCCTTCTCGAAGTCGTCGCGGTCGACCAGCGGGAGCTTGGAGAGCAGGCGGATCGAGCGCTCGGTGCCGATGCGGTAGCCGAGCCAGTAGAGGACCAGCCCGCCGAGGTAGGCGCCGAGGGTCGCGGTGATGATCACGAGGATCAGATTCATCCGCCCCTGCTGCGCAAGGAAGCCCGCCAGCGGCAGCACCAGCTCGCTCGGGATCGGCGGGAACACCGTCTCGATGAGGGTCAGCAGGCCGACACCGGCCTCGCCGAGTGCGGCGATGACTCGGGCGGCGACGCCGACGAGTCCGGAGAGCTCGTCGATGCTGTCGGAGGAGGAGGCGGTGGCCAGGGACGCCGGGGCGAGGGCGAGGGTCGCGATCGTCATGACTGAGAAGCTACTCAGTGTCACCCGCGAGCACCTGGGAATCCGGTCGCGGGGGTCAGGGCGAGCCGGTGAGGACGACCTCGTCGGAGCCCTGGACCCGCACCTCGACGGCGGCGATGTCGGCGAGCGCGAGGCCGGTCGCGAGGGTCGGGTGCACGGTGCTGCCGGGCGTGCTCGTCCAGGAGCCGACCGGCGAGGTCGCTCCAGACGTGTCGGTGACGTACATGACGTAGCCGACGCCGCCGGAGTACGGGCCGGCGTCGCCCTCGGGGGCGCCCCAGCTGCAGTCCATGTCGATCCGCGTGCCCCACTCCTCCGACACGAACTCCACGGTCGCCTCGACGGGGATTCCCGGTGCGCTTGCCAGCGAGACGACGGAGCCGGCGGTCTCGACGGACGGCAGCGACGAGCCGACGAGGAGCGGGAGGGCGAGGGCCGCCGCGGCCGAGACTCCGGCCGCCGCGACGACGAGCGCGGCGATCCTGAGCCGTGTGCGCCGGCGGACGGCGGCGGCGGTGGCGGCCAGCCGCTCGAGGAGCGCGGGCGGTGCGGACTCGACGCTGCGCTCCTCCGGGACCTCGAGCAGGCTCAGCGCCTCGTCGTGCGGGAGGTGTGCGAGCAGACCGGGGAGCGGCACGAACTCGGCGAGCCCGTCGCGGCAGCCCGGGCACGCGCGCAGGTGCAGCTCGTAGGCGCGGCGATCCGTCGCCGACAGTGCGCCGAGCAGGTAGGCGGCATCCCAGTCGCGGAACTCGTCGTCGTGCATCTCGTCGCTCACAGCTCGGTCACCCCCCGCTCCTGGAGGGCGAGCTTGAGCGCCCGCATGCCGTAGTGCATCCGCGACTTGACGGTGCCGGGGGCGATGCCCAGCAGCTCGGCGATCTCGCTGACGCTGCGCCCGCCGTAGTAGGCGTGCACGATGACGGCGCGGTGGTCGTAGCTGATGCCGCTCAGCGCGTCCGAGAGGAGCCAGGCGTCGAGCACCTGGTCGGTGCGGTCGCCGTGGGCGCGCTCGGGGACCTCGTCGGTGCCGAACTCGCGCGCGTGGCGGGCGCTCCGGCGGTCGTCGATGACGAGGTTGCGGGCGACGGTGTAGAGCCAGGAGCGGGCGGCGGCCTCGCCCTGCGCGAGGATCTCGGGGTGCTTCCAGGCACGCAGCAGCGCCTCCTGGACCACGTCCTCCGCCAGATGGCGATCGCCCGTGAGCCGGAGGACGAACCTCCACAGCGCCGCGGAGTGCTCGTCGTGCAGCGCACGCAGCATCTCGGCCTGATCTTCGGACATCTCCACCTCTTCCTTCTCCAACGTAACGGGGGCGCACTCGGTTCAGCTCTGGCGCGGCCGCGGCCGCCGGTTCGCGCCGGCGCCCGCACTCTGGTACTCCGGGTACGGTGACCTTCCCCGATGCCGCCGACGCCGCCCGCGTCCGCACCTTCCTCCGCGACAACCGCGGGCACATCCTCGACGACATCCGTCACCTGGTCATGATCGAGAGCCCCAGCGACTCGCTCGACGCGCTCGAGGAGCTGCACTCCTATCTCGTGCACTGGGTCGGCGAGCGCCTCGGCCACGCCGCCGAGGTCGAGCACCTGCGCGAGCAGGACGCCCCCCGCGCCACCAGCTGGACCTTCCCGGGCTCCGCGCCCGGTCGCGGTGCTCGCGGCTCCCGCCCGTTCCTCGCACTGCTCGGCCACTACGACACCGTCTGGCCGCTCGGCACCACCCGCTCGTGGCCCTTCGCCGTCGACGGCGACCGGCTGAGCGGGCCGGGCACCTACGACATGAAGGTCGGCCTCGTGCAGATGGTGTGGCTGGTCGCCGCTCTGCGGCACGCACGCCTCGGGCATCCCGCCGTGCGCCTCGTGATGAACGGCGACGAAGAGGTGGGCAGCCTCTCCTCCCGCGGGTTCCTCGAGCGGCAGAGCAGGGGGGCGGAGGCTGCGCTCGTGTTCGAGGGCGCCATCGGCGATGCGGTGAAGACGGCGCGCAAGGGGATCGGCAACTTCGTGGTCGACATCGTCGGTGTCGAGGCGCACGCGGGGGTGGAGCCCGAGAAGGGCGCGAGCGCGATCCACGAGCTGGGCGAGCTGATCCCCCGCATCCTCGGCATCGCCCGGCCCGACGCCGGCACGACCGTGAACATCGGACTCGTGGGCGGCGGGCACCGCGTCAATGTGACGACGGGCAGGGTGCGGCTCGAGCTCGAGGCGCGGATCCGCGGTACGGCGGAGGCGGCCCGGGTCGAGGCCGAGATGAACGCGCTCGAGGCGTCGGATCCGCGCATCCGGATCGAGGTGCGCGGCTCGTGGCAGCGCCCCGTGTTCGAGCGGACGGCCGCCGTCGCCGCGCTGTTCCGCCGCGCCGAGCGGATCGCGCGCACCATCGACGTCCCGCTCACCGAGACGGCGGTCGGCGGGGCGAGCGACGGCAACCTGATCGCGGCGCTCGGGATCCCGGTGCTCGACGGTCTCGGCGCTCCCGGCGAGGGCGCGCACGCTCGCGGCGAGTCGGTGAGCATCGAGGGCATCCTGGAGAGGATCACGCTCGCATCGCTCCTGGTGGCGAGCTTCGCGGCCGAGGCCGACTGAGAGGACACTCCGATGACCCTGTTCGAATCGCGCCCGGTGGGCGTCGTCATCGACGCCCCCGCCGACGAGGTCTACTCGTTCGTCGTCGATCCGGGCAATCTGCCGCTGTGGGCCGCGGGGCTCGCCTCCGCCTCGGTCGAGGAGGTGGACGGCCACTGGTTCGCCGACTCTCCGATGGGGCGGGTCGAGGTGCGGTTCGCTCCGCGCAACCCGTTCGGGGTGGCCGACCACGTGGTGACGCTGCCGGACGGCACGTCGGTCGACAACCCGCTCCGAATCCTCGTCAACGGCGACGGCGCGGAGGTCGCGTTCACGGTCCGCCGGCAGCCGGGGATGAGCCTCGAGCAGTGGGACGACGACTGCGCGCGCGTGGCCGAGGATCTCGAGACGCTGCGCGGGCTGCTCGAGCGCGAGGACTCCTCCACCGGCTCGTAGACGCACCCGATCACGGGCGCCGGAGGATCAGGCGCTCCGGCGGGGATAGATTCGATGCACCGTCGGCGTTCCGGCGCCACTCCGCGCGAGAACGAGGGATGCGATGACCTCTCCCGAACCGACCACCCGCCCCGCCGGCGGCATCGAGCTCAACGGGCTCGACACGATCCAGGAGTCGGAGCGGCACGGCCGTCCGCGTGACCTGTTCTGGCCCTGGTTCGCGTCCAACGTGTCGGTGCTCGGGCTGAGCTACGGCTCGTTCCTGCTGGACTTCGGCCTCTCGTTCGGGCAGGCGACCGCGGTGAGCGTCGTCGGGATCGTGCTCTCCTTCCTCTTCTGCGGCTTCGTGGCAGTGGCGGGCAAGCGCGGCTCGGCTCCGACGATGGTGCTCAGTCGCGCGGCCTTCGGCGTCGACGGCAACCGGCTGATCGCGGCGGTCTCGTGGCTGCTGACCGTGGGCTGGGAGACGGTGCTCGCCTCCCTCGCCGTGCTGGCGACGGCGACGGTGTTCGAGGAGTTCGGCTGGGACGGCGGAGTGCTGACCAAGGTCGTCGCGCTGATCGTCGTCGCCGCGCTGATCGTGATCGCGGGGATCGCCGGCTTCCGGCTGATCATGCGCCTCCAGCTGGCGATCACCATCGCCACCGCGGTGCTCACCGTGGTCTACGTCGCTCTCGTGCTCGACCGCATCGACCTGGCGGCGGTGGCGAGCCTCCCCGCGGGGTCGGCCGCGGCCGTGATCGGCGGGCTGGTGTTCATGATGACCGGCTTCGGCCTGGGCTGGGTGAACGCGGCGGCCGACTACTCGCGCTACCTCCCGCGCACGGCGGGCACCGCCGGGGTCGTCGGGTGGACGACGGTCGGGGGTGCGGTCGCCCCGGTCGTTCTCGTCGTCGTCGGCCTGCTGCTCGCGGCCTCGTCCTCGGACCTCTCGGGGGCGATCGCCGCAGATCCGATCGGGGCGCTCGCGAGCATCCTGCCCGCCTGGTTCCTGCTGCCGTTCATCGTCGTGGCGCTCCTCGGGCTGATCGGCGGGGCCGTGATGGACATCTACTCCTCCGGTCTCGCGCTGCTGAGCACCGGACTCAAGGTCTCCCGCCCGGTCGCCGCCGGGATCGACGGGGTGCTGATGATCCTCGGTGCGATCTACGTGGTGTTCATCGCGGGCGACTTCCTCGGCCCGTTCCAGGGCTTCCTGATCACGCTCGGCGTGCCGATCGCGGGCTGGCTCGGTGTGTTCCTGGCCGACCTGATCCTCCGCCGTCGCGACTACGACCAGGAGGCGCTCTACGACTCCCGCGGGCGCTACGGCAGCGTCTCGATCGCACCGGTCCTGCTGGTCGTCGTCGGCTCGGTGATCGGCTGGGGGCTCGTCGTCAACTACTCCCCCGGCTTCGAGTGGGAGGGCTACCTCCTCGGCCCGATCGGCGGGCGCGACGGCGAGTGGGCGGGTGCGAACCTCGGGGTGCTGGTGGCCCTCGTGATCGGCTTCGTCGGCACCCTCGTGTTCTCGCGGTCGGCCGTGCGCCGGCAGGAGTCGCGCGGATGACGACGCTGGTCGCGATCGATCTGCAGCACGTCTTCGCCGATCCGGAGTCGCCGTGGGGCTCGGGAGAGTTCGCGCGCGCGGCGGAGGGCACTCGGCGCCTGATCCCGGCGTTCGGCGAGCGCGTGGTGACCACGCGGTTCGTGGCGCCGGCGGAGCCTGCGGGTGCGTGGATCCCCTACTACCGCGACTGGCCGTTCGCCCTCGTGCCCGACGGCGATCGCCTCTACGAACTGGTCGACGGCGTCGAGGGGCACCGGACGCTGACGGCGACGACGTTCGGCAAGTGGGGGCCCGAGCTCGAGGCGATGCTCGACGGGGCGCGCGAGATGGTGCTGACCGGCGTCTCGACCGACTGCTGCGTGCTGTCGACGGCGCTCGCCGCGGCGGACGCGGGAGTGCACGTGCGGGTCGTCGTGGACGCCTGCGCCGGCGCCTCCGAGACCGACCACCGCAGGGCCCTCGACGCGATGGCGCTGTACGCGCCGCTGATCACGCTCACGACGGTCGACGAGGTGCTGGCGAGCCTGCAGACCGCTCAGCGCTGACGTCGAGGCGCGGACGCGGCATGATGGCGGGATGTCCTCCGCGAACGACCGCGACAGCGCGGCACCCCGAGTCCTCGTCATCGGCGAAGCGCTGATCGACATCGTCGAGCGCGACGGCGCGAGCAGCGAGCACGTCGGCGGGTCGCCCGCCAACGTCGCGCTCACGCTCTCGCGCCTCGGGCGCGAGGCGACGCTCGTCACCGACATCGCCGATGACGCCCGCGGTCGGCGCATCGCCGAGCACCTCGGCGCGTCGGGAGTCGAGGTGCTGCGCGGTGACTCCGAGCGCACCTCCACCGCCCGGGCGACGATCCGCGCGGACGGCTCCGCCGAGTACGACTTCGACCTCTCGTGGAACCCGCCCGCCGCGGACCCGACGACGGCCGCCCACGTGCACACCGGCTCCATCGCGATCTACCTCGAGCCCGGCGGCTCCGCCGTCCTCGAGCTGCTCGAGGCACTGCCCGCCGGAGTGACCGCGAGCGTCGACGCGAACATCCGCCCCGCGCTGGTCGGCGCGCACAACGACGCCCTCGCGCGCTTCGAGCGCGTGGCCTCCGCCTGCGAGATCGTGAAGCTCAGCGACGAGGACGCCGAATGGCTGTACCCGACGATGCAGCTCGACGAGGTGCTGACCCGGCTGCTCTCGCTCGGTGCGCAGCTGGCCGTGGTCACTCGCGGCGGCGACGGGCTGCTGCTCGCCTCCGCCGTCGCGCGCGCGACCGTGCCGGCAGCCGAGATCGTCGTCGCCGACACCATCGGCGCGGGCGACTCGGCGATGGGCGCCATCCTCGACGAGGCGTTCCGCCAGGGGCTGGGAGCCCCGAACGGGATGCTGCTCGACGAGCCGTCGCTCCGGGCGATCGGGCACTGGGCGGCGCGGGTGGCGGGGATCACGACGTCGCGCTCCGGTGCGAACCCGCCGACGCGCGCCGAGCTCTGAGGCAGTCCCCGCAGAGCCATTGCTCATCGGCGGAGGGCAGGTCGATACTGAGCCCGTCAGCGCGACCCTCCAGCGGAAAGGCACCCCCATGTCGACGAGCCTCAGCCCCTACATCAGCTTCCGCGGTACCGCCCGCGAGGCGATGGAGTACTACCGGTCGGTCTTCGGAGGCGAGCTCCAGTCGAGTACCTTCGCCGATTTCCCGATGGGCGGTGATCCCGCCGACGACGACCTGATCATGCACGCGCAGCTCACCACGCCGAAGGGCCTGATCCTGATGGGCTCCGACACGCCGTCCTCGATGGACTACGACGACGGCGCCCGCGTCACGATCGCGGTCTTCGGCGACGACGCCGAGGAGGCGGGCGGCTACTTCGACGCGCTGGCCGACGGCGGCTCCGTCACGATGCCCCTCTCCGACTCCCCCTGGGGCGACCGGTTCGGGATGCTCGTCGACCGCTACGGCGTCGGCTGGATGATCAACATCTCCGGCCCGTCCGCCTGAGGCGTCCCGATCCGCGCCTGAGCGGGCGCAGAATGGAGGGGCCGCCTCTTCGGACGGGCGGCTCCTCCTCCCGCGAAACGAAGGCTGCAGATGACGATCACGCTCGGGTACAAGGCATCAGCGGAGCAGTTCGGGGCGCGTGAGCTCGTCGAGCTCGCGGTCGCCGCCGAGCGCCACGGCTTCGAGAGCGCCGTCGTCTCCGACCACTTCCAGCCGTGGCGGCACACCGGCGGCCACGCTCCGTTCTCGCTCGCGTGGCTCGCGGCCGCCGGGGAGCGGACGTCGACCATCCGCCTCGGCACCTCGGTGATGACTCCGCACTACCGCTACAACCCGGCCGTCATCGCGCAGGCCTTCGGCACGCTCGGCGTGCTCTACCCCGACCGCATCATGCTCGGCGTCGGTACGGGCGAGGCGCTGAACGAGGTCGCGACCGGCTACCAGGGTGCCGGCGAGCAGACCTGGCCCGACTTCAAGGAGCGCTTCGCGCGGCTCCGCGAGGCCGTGCGCCTGATGCGCGCCCTCTGGGCCGGCGACCGCGTCACGTTCGACGGCGAGTACTACTCGACCCACGAGGCCTCCATCTACGACAAGCCCGAGGACGGCGTTCCCGTCTACATCGCCGCGGGCGGCCCGGTCGTCGCGAAGTACGCGGGCCGCGCAGGTGACGGCTTCATCTGCACCTCGGGCAAGGGCATGGAGCTCTACACCGAGAAGCTGCTCCCCGCTGTCGAGGAGGGGCTCGCGGCAGGTGGTCGCGACTCCGCTGCGATCGACCGGATGATCGAGATCAAGCTGTCGTACGACACCGACCCGGCCCTCGCCCTCGAGAACACGCGGTTCTGGGCGCCGCTGTCGCTGACCCCCGAGCAGAAGCACTCGCTGACCGACCCGGTCGACATGGAGCGCGCCGCCGACGAGCTGCCGATCGAGCAGGTCGCCAAGCGATGGATCGTCGGCTCCGACCCCGACGAGACGGTCGCGCAGATCAAGCCCTACGTCGACGCGGGCTTCACCCACCTGGTGTTCCACGCTCCCGGGGACGACCAGCAGCGCTTCTTCGACGCCTTCGAGCGCGATCTGGCACCGCGGCTGCGCGCGCTCTGATCCGCCCGTCGTCCTCCCCCGCCGACTCCGCGTCGGCCGACCCCTCCGGAAGAGCCGCATGACCGCCCCCACGGCCGCCGTCCTCGCCCGCCTCGCCGACGGCGAGCCGATCACCCGTGCCACCGCTGAGATCCTGCTCTCGGCGCGCGGCGACGATCTCGACGCGCTCCTGGACGCGGCGGGGCGCCTGCGCGACGAGGGGCTCGCCCGCCGCGGCCGCGCCGGCGTCATCACCTACTCGCGCAAGGTCTTCGTGCCGCTGACGAAGCTCTGCCGCGACCGCTGCCACTACTGCGTGTTCGTCGAGACGCCCGGTGGCCTCGCGGCCAAGCGCGAGTCGACGTTCATGGAGCCGGAGGAGATCCTCGAGGTCGCGCGCGCCGGTGCCGCCCTCGGCTGCAAGGAGGCGCTGTTCACCCTCGGCGACCGCCCGGAGGACCGCTGGCCGGTCGCCCGCGCCTGGCTCGCCGAGCACGGCTACTCCTCGACGCTCGAGTACGTGCGCGCGATGGCGGTGCTGGTGATGAGCGAGACCGGGATGGTCACGCACCTGAACCCGGGCGTGATGTCGTGGGCCGAACTGCAGCGCCTCCGCCCGGTCGCGCCGTCGATGGGCATGATGCTCGAGACGACGGCCGGGCGCCTGTGGTCCGAGAAGGGCGGCGTGCACTACGGGTCGCCCGACAAGGATCCGGCGCTGCGCCTCCGCGTGCTCGACGATGCCGGCCGCAGCCGCATCCCGTTCACCACCGGGGTGCTGCTGGGCATCGGCGAGAACGACGCCGAGCGCGCCGACGCGCTGTTCGCGATCCGCGAGTCGCACGAGCGCTGGGGCCACGTGCAGGAGTGCATCGTGCAGAACTTCCGCGCGAAGCCGCGCACGGCGATGCAGAACGAGGTCGACCTCGAGCTGCAGGAGTACGTCGCCAACGTCGCGGTCGCCCGGCTGGTCGTCGGCGCCGACGTGACGATCCAGGCGCCGCCGAACCTCACCGACGAGCAGGAGCTGGGGCTCCTCATCCGTGCCGGGATCGACGACTGGGGCGGAGTCAGCCCGCTGACCGCCGACCACGTGAACCCCGAGCGCCCGTGGCCCAACATCGACGACCTCGCACGCCTGACCGCGGCCGCCGGCTACACGCTCCACGAGCGCCTGACCGCGCACCCGCAGTACCTCCGCGAGGCGGCGACCTGGATCGATCCGCGCGTCCAGCCCTACGTGCTCTCGCTCGCCGACCGGGAGTCGTGGCTCGCCGACGAGGCGGCCGCGGTGCTGCCCCGCCCGTACCACGAGACGCTCGACGCGCCCGCGCGCCCGACGGCTCCGACGCTCTCGGCGGTCCTCGAGCGCGCCGCCGCCGACCCGGCCGGGCTCGACGACTCCGACTACCTGGCGCTGCTGGCCGCCGACGGCGACGATCTGGAGGCCCTCGCGGCACTCGCGGACGATGTGCGCCGCGAGGCGGTCGGCGACGCGATCAGCGTGGTCGCCAACCGCAACGTCGACACGTCGCTGTGGGGTGGGGGCTTGAGCGTCGACGGGCTGGAGGCCCTCGCCGACGAGGCCGTGGCCCTCGGCGCGACCGAGCTCTGCCTCCAGGGCGCCCTGCCCGCGGAGCACTCGGGCGACGACCTGCTCGTCATCGCCCGCACGCTGAAGGCGCGGCAGCCCTCGTTGCACCTGCACGCGTTCCGCCCCGCCGAGATCCTCGACGCCGCCGCGCGGACCGGTCGGACCCTGCCCGGGATGCTCGAGGCGCTGCGCGACGCCGGAGTCGACTCGGTCCCCGGCACCGCCGCGCGGATCCTCGACGACGACGTCCGCCGGATCCTGAGCGAGGGCACGGATCCGACGGTCGCCGCCTGGCGGGAGTCGGTGACGGCCGCCCACCGCGCGGGGCTCCGCTCGACCGCGACGATGGTCTACGGCCACGTCGAGACTCCGGAGCAGCAGATCGCGCATCTGCGACTGCTCGCCGGGATCCAGGACGAGACGGCCGGCTTCACCGAGTTCATCGCCATGCCCTTCGTGCCGGCAGAGGCACCTCCCACGGTCGTGGCCGTCACCCGCGGCGGGCCGACCCTGCGCGAGACGCGGGCGGTGCACGCGGTGGCGCGTCTCCTCCTGCACGGCCGCATCGCCCACGTGCAGACCGCGTGGACGAAGCTCGGGCTGCACGCCTCGCAGGTGCTGCTGCGCGGCGGCGCCGACGACATCGGCGGGCTGCTGCTTGACGGGTCGGCCCCGGAGCTGGGCGCCGAGGCGCACCGCTCGCTCGACACGGCCACCGTCGCGCGGCTCGCCGGCGAGATCGGGCGGACATGGCGCCAGCGGACGACCGACTACGGGATCGTTCCCGCCGAGCGGGCGCTGCGTCCCGTCGTACGGCCGCTGCTCCCGGTGCGCGAGTCGCGGATCCGCCGCGTGTCATGACGCGGCGCGCCGAGTTCCTCGCGCGCCAGGCCGCGATCGTCCACGACGAGTCGATCGACGTCGGCGGGCGTGCGATGCGCCTCTTGACCGCCGGGGAGCCCTCGGCGGATGTCGTCCTGCTGGTCACGGGGCCGGGCAGAGGGGTGCAGGCCGACACGGCGCTGCTGCTGCCGATGCTCGCGCGGCGGCGGAGGGTCGCCGCGCTCGACCTGGAGGGGCTCGACGATCCCGTGGGCGCCGTGAGCGCCGCGCTCGATCACCTCGGTGCCCGCGAGGCGATCGTCGTGGGTCACTCCCTCGGCGCCGCGGTCGCGATCGCCGCGGCCGACGTCGATCCGCGCCTCCGGGCCCTGGCCCTCGTCGCCGGCTGGCTGCGGCCGACCGAGCGACTCGTGACCCTCGCCCGGCTCTGGCAGACCCTGCCCGCCGAGGCACGGGGCGACCTCGCCCGCCTGATCGCCGTCCGCTCGCTCACCGAGCTCGGACCCGGCAGGCCGTGGCCGCTCGCCGTCGACTCCGAGCTGCTCGTCGCGGCCGCCTCCGCCGACTCGAGTGCCGCCGCCGCACGCCTGCGCATCCCGGTGCTCGTGGTCGGCTGCAGCGCCGACGCCGTGGTCGGCGTCGAGGGCGCGGAGGCACTGCTCGGCGCGATCGACGACGCCCGGTACGCCGTCGTCGACTCGGGCCACGCGGTGCTCGCCGAGCGGCCTGCCGAACTGCTCGCCCTGCTCGAGCACTTCCTCGCCGACCCCCAGCGCGATCCGGCAGGCTCGGTCCTGCCGCGGATGACGGTCTGATGGACGTCGACGTCCTGATCGTCGGCGCCGGATTCGCGGGGATCGGCGCGGCGACCCGCCTCGCGCGCCGCGGCGGCGCCTCCTTCGCGGTGCTCGAGCGCGCCGATCGCGTCGGCGGGACCTGGCGCGACAACGACTACCCGAACGTGTCGTGCGACATCCCCTCGCACCTGTACTCGTACTCGTTCGCGCCGGAGCCGGACTGGTCGGCGTTCTACGCGCCGGGCGCCGAGATCCAGAGCTACCTCGAGCGGGTGGTGGAGCGGGAGCGGATCGCTCCGCACCTGCAGCTCGGCACCGAGGTGCTCGAGATGGCGTTCGACGAGCCGCCGGGGCGCTGGCGCGTGCGCACCTCGCGCGGCGACTGGTCGGCCGCGGTGCTCGTCGTGTGCGCGGGGCGACTGTCGGAGCCGCGGCTCCCGGCGACCCCGGGGCTCGAGGCGTTCGCGGGGCCGGTGTTCCACTCCGCTCGGTGGCGGCACGACGTCGATCTCGAGGGCGCGCGGGTCGGGATCGTCGGCTCGGGCGCCTCCGCGGTGCAGATCGTGCCGCACCTCGCCGAGCGGGCGGCGTCGGTCGTGCTCTTCCAGCGCTCGGCGCCCTACGTGGTCCCGCGCCGCAACCGCGAGTACCCGCTGGAGGAGCGCCGGACCCTCGCCCGCGTGCCCGGTGCTCTCGAACGCCTCCGCGACGAGCTGTTCTGGCGGGCCGAGCTCGGCTTCGCGGGCCGTGTCGGCATGCCTGCTGCGATCGACCGGCTGCGCGCGGAGGCGCTAGGCCACCTCGCCGCCCAGGTCGCCGACCCGGATCTGCGCGCCGCGCTGACTCCCGACTACGAGATCGGCTGCAAGCGGGTGCTGCTGTCCGACGACTACTACCCCGCGCTGACGCAGCCGCACGTGGCGGTGGTGCCGAGCCCGCTGCGCCGGATCGAGGGGTCGTCGGCGATCGGCGACGACGGTCTCGCCCACGAGGTCGATGTGCTGGTCTTCGCGACCGGGTTCCACTCGACGCGGCCGCCCTTCGCCCGCCGGATCCGCGGCCGCGACGGCCTGCTGCTCGCCGACCGCTGGGCCGAGGGGATGTCGGCCTACGACTCGACGACGGTCCACGGCTTCCCGAACCTCTTCGTGATCAACGGACCCAACGCGAGCCTCGGCCACAACTCGGCGATCCACATGATCGAGACGCAGGTCGACTACCTTCTCGCGGCGCTCGATCACCGGGAGGCCGCCGGGATCGACGTGCTCGAGGTGACCGCCGAGGCCGAGGCCGCGTCGGTCGAGCGGGTGGACGCGCTGAGCGCCGACACCGTCTGGACGAACGGCGGCTGCGAGAGCTGGTACGTCGACGCAGCGAGCCGTCGCCTGACCCTGCTGTGGCCCGACTTCGCGTTCGCGTTCCGCGAGGAGCTCGGTCGCTTCGACCCGGCGGCGTACGCGTCGGCCTGAACGGGTGCGCTGTCTCGCTGCCGACTCCGGGCGCCTGCGGACCCGATCGACCCGTCGCGAACGGTCCGTGCGAGACGGCCACACGGTGATTCTCCGACGGATCGAGCCTTACCCCGCGACGAAGGCGAGGATCGCGGCGGCCAGCCGCTCGGGTGCCTCCAGAGCAACGTAGTGCCCGACGCCCTCGAGCTCGACGGCGGTCACAGGCCCCGACGCGACCTGCGCGAGCGTCCACGCCGTGAACGGGCCACCCGAGCCTCCGACCGCGAGAGCGGGAACGGAGAACGGGGTGCGGGCGCGGAGGTCCTCCCCCTCGGCGAGCATCGACCGGTAGAGCCCGACGGCGCCGTTCCAGCCGTTCTCCCGCGAGAATCCGCGGGCGAATTCATCGGTGTCGACATCGGTGATCGAGCCGGGCACGGCCGACATCGAGGGGAAGGCCCACGAGCCGAGCAGTTCTCGTTCGCGTCCGGTGAAGAGCAGACGCGCGATCCCCGGCGCCGCGAGCGCGCCGATGTGCCAGGATCCGCCGCGGGTGACGTCCGCGAAGCCCTCGAGGCCGAAGCCGGCGAGCCCCATCTCGGTCGCGATCACACTCCGCACGTCCTCGGGGTGGTCAGTGGCGAGCCGGTAGAGCGCGCCGCCGGCGATGTCCTGTCCGGCGAGGTGGACGGGACCGAGCGCCAAGGCCGTGATCAGAGCGTGCAGATCCTCCGCGGCATCGGCGCTCGTGAAGCCCTCCTCGGCGGTGGCGGAGTCGCCGAAGCCGCGGAGATCGACGGCGATGACGCGCAGATGCGGCGCGAGGAGCGGGATGAGCCGGTGGAACGCCCACCACGACTCGGGAAAACCGTGCACGAGCAGGAGGGGCGGCGCCTCCACGTCACCGGCGAAGACGCAGTGCAGCGTCGTCCCGTTGACGGCGATGAGGTGGTGCTCGGCACCGGGGAGAGTGGCGCCGCGCGGGGTGACGGACATGGAGACTCCTTCGAATGACAACCGGGTTGCCCAGTATGCGAGAGCGCAATCTGGTTGTCAATGCTGGCTCGCGCTACGGTGGGGTCATGCAGGGCGACTCCGGAGTGCAGCTCGCGCAACTGCTGATGATGTCGTTCGACGCGATGGTCGAGAGCGCTCGATCGGAGCTCGTGCGAGCCGGCCACCCGGACCTGACCGTCGGTGCGGAATTCGCGCTGCAGGCGATCGATGCCGGAGCGGACAGCGCCGCAGAGCTCGGACGGGCGCTCGATGTCAGCAGACAGGCGGCCGCGAAGACGATCACGTCGCTGGAGCGCGCCGGCTACGTCCGCCGAGCCGCCGATGACGCCGACGCGCGCCGGAAGCGCCTGACCGTGTCGGAGCGCGGACGCGAGGCGATCGCGGTCGGAGCCGCGGGCTTCGAAGCCGCCTACCAGCAGTGGCGCAGAGTCGTCGGGGACGAGCGCGCGGAGTCAGTGGTCGACGCGCTGCGGGTGCTCCACAGCCGGACCGACGGCTGACAGCGGCGTCCGCCGACACGCGCGATCATGGAGCCACCCGATCCCCGCACGACAGGACTCCGCATGCCGTCCGATTTCACCGCCCCGCCGGCGCCGCCCGCTCTCGACCACGACGTCGCGGCCGCCTTCCTCCGCAAGCGCTACGGGCTCAAGGGGCGCCTCCGCGACCTCGGGAGCAACCAGGACCGCAACCTGCTGGTCGAGACGGGCGAGCAGCGCTTCCTCCTGAAGGTCGCCAACCCGGCGACCCCGGCCGAGGTCGTCGCGGCCCAGACAGAGGCGGTCGCCGGCCTGGCCGAGCGCCTCGACGGCGTGCGGCTCCCCCGGGTCGTCGCCGATCGCAAGGGGCGCACCCACCGCGAGATCGACCTCGGCGGGATTCCCGCGATCGCCCGCGTCCTCGACTTCGTCCCCGGCCGCACCCTCTCGGGCTCGGGCTACCTCTCGCCCGCCGTCGTCCGCGCCATGGGCTCGCTCGCGGCACGCCTCGATCTCGCACTGGCGGGGCAGCCGGTGACGGGCCTCGAGAACGGCGGCCAGTGGGATCTGAGGAACGGCAGCGCGGTGGTCGACGCCCTCCTCCCGCAGGTGCCGCGTCGGGTGGCGCGGGCGATCCGCCACGCGGTGGCGCAGGCGCGCACGGTCGTGGAGCCGCTCGCCCCCGCCTTGCCGGTGCAGCTGATCCACGGCGATCTCACCGACGACAACGTCGTCGTGGGCGACGGCACCCTCCCCGACGGAGTGATCGACTTCGGCGATCTCGCGGCGGGCTGGGCTGTCGGCGAGCTGGCGATCACGATCTCGTCCCTCCTGCACCACGCCGACGCGTCGGCGCCCACGGTGCTCCGGGCAGCGGCCGCTTACAACGCCGAGCGCCCACTCTCGGAGACCGAGGTCGAGGCGCTCTGGCCGCTCATCACCCTGCGCGCGGCCGTCCTCGTCGTCAGCGCGTACGACGTGCTCGCGCAGGATCCGGGCAACGACTACGCGCGGGAGAACCTCGAGCACGAGCGCCTGATCCTCGAGCGCGCGACCGCCGCACCGCTCCCGGTGCTGCAGGCGCTGGTCCGCCGGGCTCTCGGCAGAGAGTCGCCGGCATCGGTCGTCACCAGCGCGATCCCCGTGCTCGACGTCGACCCCAGCGTCATCGACCTCTCACCCGAGAGCGCCCTCCTCGACAGCGGGCGCTGGCTCGAGGACGAGAGCACCCTCATCGCGGGAGCCGGTGTCCTCCGCTACGGCGAGCGCCGCTTGACGCGCGCCCGCCCTCACTCGGCGCACGAGCCCGCGACCACCGCCCTGGGCGTCGAGGTGCACCTCGCCGAGCCGGCGACCCTCCGCGCCCCGTTCGACACCGAGATCGTCGCGGGGGCTCCGGGCACGCTCACTCTGCTCGCCCCCGATGTCCGGCTGGTGCTCGAGGGAGTCGACGCCTCCGCGACCGGCACCGTCGCGGCCGGCGACCCGATCGGCACCGCCTCCGCGATCCTCCGCGCCCGGGCACTGCCTCGGGCGATCGAGGAGGCGCCCTTCTTCGCCGAGCCCTCGTGGGCCGACGCCTGGCTCGACGTCCTGATCGACCCGACCCCGCTCCTCCTGGGGCACACCCTGGAAGCCCCCTGCCCCGACCGCACCGTCCTCGAGCGCCGCGTCGCGCACCTCGCCGACGTGCAGGAGCACTACTTCGACGAGCCGCCCACTCTTCTCCGCGGCTGGCGCGAGCACCTGATCGACGACTCCGGCCGTGTGCACCTCGACGTGCTCAACAACGTCTCGTCGATCGGCCACGGCCACCCGCTGCTGGTCGAGCGTGTCGAACGGCAGTGGCGGCTTCTCAACACCAACTCGCGCTTCTCGTACCCGGCGATCGGCGAGTTCTCCGAGCGGCTCGCAGCACTGCTGCCCGAGGGGCTCGACTCCGTCTTCCTCGTCAATAGCGGCACGGAGGCGACCGACCTCGCCCTGCGCATCGCCCGCGCCTGGTCGGGCCGCGACGACGTCCTCGCGGTCCGGGAGGCGTACCACGGCTGGTCCGGACTCTCCGACGCCGTCTCCACCTCCGTCGCCGACAACCCCGACGCGCTCGCGACGCGGCCGCCGTGGGTGCACACCCTCGACGCACCCAACAGCTACCGCGGCACGCACCGCGGTACCGACGCGCACCGCTACGCGACGGAGGCGGCGGACCGCATCCACGCGCTCGCTGCGGCCGGCACTCCCGCGGGCGGCCTGATCGCCGAGACCTACTACGGCAACGCGGGCGGCATCGCGCTGCCCGACGGGTACCTCGCGGCGGTGTACCCCGCGGTCCGCGCGCACGGCGGGCTGTGCATCGCCGACGAGGTGCAGGTCGGCTACGGCCGGCTCGGCGAGTGGTTCTGGGGCTTCGAGCAGCAGGGCGTGGTCCCGGATGTGGTGGCCGTCGCCAAGGCGATGGGCAACGGGCATCCGCTCGGCGCTGTGATCACCACCCGCGAGATCGCCGAGCACTACCGCACGCAGGGCTACTTCTTCTCCTCCGCGGGAGGCAGCCCGGTCAGCTCGGTGGTCGGCCTCACGGTCCTCGACGTGATCGAGGGCGAGCAGCTGCAGCAGAACGCGGCCGTCGTCGGTGCGCACCTCCGGGCGCGACTCGAGGAGCTCGCCGAGCGGCACCCCCTGATCGGTGCGGTGCACGGTCACGGCCTCTACCTCGGCCTCGAGCTGGTGCGCGACCGCGAGACGCTCGAGCCGGCGACGGAGGAGACCCGTGCGATCTGCGAGCGCCTCCGCGAGCGCGGCGTGATCGTGCAGCCCACCTCCGACCGGCAGTGCGTGCTCAAGATCAAGCCGCCGCTCTGCTTCACCGCCGAGAGCGCCGACTTCTTCGCCGACCAGCTCGACGAGGTGCTGACCACGGGCTGGTGAGCGCACGCAGCCGCCCAGAGTAGGCGCCCGGCGCCACGCCCACCAGCGGTCGCCGGGCAGCGGCGGGCCCGGGATAATCGGAGCCATGCGCGAAGACGACGATGTCGATCTGGTGATCGACGCGTGGGCCGACGCCCTGCCCGATCTCGACTTCGCGCCGCTGGACGTCGTCTCGCGGCTGAGGCGCCTCAGCCCGCGCGTGCAGGAGATCCGGCGGCAGTCGTTCGCGGCCAGCGACCTCGCACCGTGGGAGTTCGAGCTGCTCTCGATCCTGCGGCAGACCGGGGCGAGCGGGATGACCCCCTCCGTCCTCTCCCTCCGTCTCGGCATCTCGAGCGGCAATCTCGCCAGCCGCGTCGACCGCCTCGGCGCCCGCGGCCTCGTGCTGCGCGAGCAGAACGCGGCCGATTCGCGGAGCAAGATCGTCTCGCTCACTCCGCGCGGCACCAAGCGTGTCGACGAGGCGATGCGCCATCTCGTCGCCGCCGAGAGCGAGGTGCTCGCGAACCTCGACACCCGGCAGATGTCGGTGCTCATCGAGTGCCTGCGCATCATCAGCGACACCCTCGACCACCTCGACTGACCCGCGGAGCGTCGATACTCGAAGGATGCGCATCCTGGTGGTCGACGACGAGGTGCGCTTCGCCGACGGTGTCCGGCGTGGCCTCGAGGCCGAGGGGTTCTCGGTCGATCTCGCGCACGACGGAGTCGACGGCCTGTGGCGGGCGCGCGAGGTCGCCTAAGACGCGATCGTCGTCGACCTGATGATGCCCGGGCTCAGTGGCCTCGCGCTCTGCCGCACCCTGCGCGACGAGGGGGTCTGGACACCCGTCCTCATGCTGACGGCCAAGGACGGTGACGGTGACCAGATCGAGGGCCTGGACGCCGGCGCCGACGACTATGTCGTGAAGCCGCTGGAGCACTCGGTGCTGGTGGCGCGCCTCCGGGCCCTGGTGCGGCGGGGCCGCCCCGAGCGGCCCGTCGTGCACCGCGTCGGCGACCTCGTGATCGACCCCACGGTCCGCGAGGTCGCGCGCGGAGGCATCGCCGTGCGGCTGACCTCGCGCGAGTTCTCGGTCCTCGACTTCCTCGCCCGCAACCGCGATCGCATCGTGGCGAAGCGCGAGATCCTCGAGGGGGTCTGGGACGACCAGTTCGACGGGGACATGAACATCGTCGAGGTGTATGTCGCGCGGCTGCGCGCGAAGCTCGACCGGCCCTTCGGCACGGAGTCGATCACGACCCTCCGCGGGGCCGGCTACCGGCTCGTCGAGAGCGGCGATGCCTGAGCGCGGCCCGCGTGAGTGGAGCATCCGCGTCCGGCTCACCGCCCTCGTCGCCGGCGCGATCCTCGTCGTGCTCGTGGCCGGATCGCTCGCGTTCGTCGGCCTGCTCGAGCGCTCGCTCGTCGACGCGGAGGCGTTCACCGCCGGCCAGCAGGCATCGCAGATCGCGTCCGACACCGAGAACGCCGGCCGGCTCCCCCGGTACAACGCCGACGAGGTGGTGATCCAGCTGCAGCGCGCGGGCGCGGTGATCGCCGTCGCCGACGACGACTTCGTCTACGCCGTGCCGCTGCCCGTCTCCGACCAGTCGGTGATCACGTCGATCGGAGGCACGCGGTTCGTCGTCCGGTCCGCCGGCCTCCAGCTCGGTGCCGACCCGCGCGAGACCGTGGTCGTCGCGCGCACCCTGGCGGGAGCCGACGACGCCACGGCCTCGGCCGTCTCGCTGCTCGCGGTCGCCGTCCCGCTGGTGACCGTCGTCGTCGGCGCCCTGGTCTGGTTCGTGGTCGGCCGGTCGCTCCGGCCCGTGGAGCGCATCCGCACCGACGTCGAGGCGATCGAGACCGCCGATCTGGAGCGGCGCGTGCAGGAGCCGCGTGGACGCGACGAGATCGCCCGGCTCGCGCAGACGATGAACGGAATGCTCGAGCGCCTGCAGCGCTCGCAGATCGCCCAGCGCGCCTTCGTCTCGAACGCCTCGCACGAGCTGCGCTCGCCCGTCGCCGCGATCCGGCAGCACGCGCAGGTCGCGCTGAGGCACCCGGAGGCGGTGCCGCTGGCCGAGCTCGCCCACGTCGTCGACGACGAGGCCGAGCGGATGCAGGCGCTCGTCGCAGGCCTCCTGCTGCTCGCGCGGATCGACGAAGGCGGTCCCGCCCGCGAGGAGATCGACCTCGACGACCTCGTCCTGGTCGAGGCCCAGCGACTCCGCGCCCTGGGCGTCACGGTGCGGACGGAGGGCGTCGGCCCGGCTCGAGTGCTGGGAGACATGCCGCTGCTGCGCAGCGCCGTGCGGAACGCGGCCGACAATGCGCGCCGGCACGCCGCCTCCGTCGTCGCCTTCACGGTGCAGCAGCGCGCGGACGAGGCCGTCGTCCGCGTCGACGACGACGGCACCGGCGTGCCGGAGGCCGACCGGGAGCGCGTCTTCCACCGCTTCGAGCGGCGCGATGACGCCCGGGCGCGCGACACCGGCGGCTCGGGTCTCGGGCTCGCGATCGTGGCCGAGGCGGCGCGAGCGAGCGGAGGCTCGGCCCGGATCCTCGACGCACCGCTCGGCGGGGCGCGGCTCGAGATCCGGTTCCCGGTCGCGCACGACGTCAGCTGAGAACGGCGCTCGCGCACGATCGTGCGCGACAGGCACTCCTGGCTGATGTCGTGCGGGCCTCACCACCGTTCAGGCTGGCGAAAGGCCCCGCGCCGCAGGCTGTGGCGCGTGGAAATCCCTGTCTACCTCCGTGTCCTCTGGTACTACCGCCTCGCCGTCGTGGGGGCCGCGGTGTTCGCCGTCGTCGTCGCGCTCGTCGCGCACTTCGATCTGAAGGACGGCTCCCTGCAGTACCGCGGTGACCGCGAGTACAGCGCCGCCGTGACCGTGCTCCTCGGCGGAGGGCCCGCTTCGGCCTTCGCCGCGGCGACGCCGGTCGTCGAGAGGGAGCAGGGGGTGACCGCCGCCCAGACCGAGGACCTCAGCGCCACGGCCGCCGTCTACGCCTATCTCGTCAGCGGCGAGGGCGTGCGCAGCCAGGTCGCGGATCGCGAGGGTCCGCTCGGCGAGCGCGAGAGCATCGGAGCGGTCCGCCGCACCTCCCAGCCCAGCCGGACCGAGGAGAACCCGGGCCGCATGTCGCTGCCCGTCCTCACCATCATCGGCACGTCGCTCGACCCGGCCCGGGCGGTGGATCTCTCGCGCACCGCCGCCTCCGTGTTCCTCGACGAGGTCGCCCAGCAGCAGGACGCCGACGGCATCCCCGCCGACGCGCGGGTCACCCTCACCGTGACCGACGAGGGCGACGCCGTTCCGGGCCCGCTCGGCACCGTCGCCCTCCCGATCGGCGCGACCGGGGTCGCCGCGTTCGCCCTGGCGATCCTCGCGATCTTCGCGATGCACGGCCTGCGCCTGAAGCGGAGGGGCGCGGCCGCGACAGTGCCGCGGCCGGCCGACGCCGCCGGCGTCGAGGACTTCGCCGCTCTCGAGGACGAGGTCGCCGCGGCACTCGAGCACGCCCGATGACCCCTGCGACGCCCCCCTGCGCAACCGCGGACGCCGAAGACCGCGGACCCTCTGCGCGCCGGCCGGGTACTCCGCAGTACCTGGGAGGTCAACCCCGTACGCCCGGCCGCTCTCGCGACATAGCGTGAGTGAGCGCGGTCGAGGCGAGAGCCACCCGCGCACGATGCACGCGAGAGAGCACCATGACACAGATCCCCCTCATCCAACCCGCCCGATGGAGCAGGAACGGAGTCAGGATCGTCGTCGTCCCCGGAGCAGAGCTGCCCCGGTTCCGACTCGAGATCGACCCCTGCCTCGCCTCCGACCCGCGCCTCGTCCCCGGCGACCTCTTCTCGAGCGTCGAGGAGGCGGAGCGCGCCGCCGAGGCCGCCGCCGCCCGACTGATCCGCCCGCTCGCCGTCAGCTCCTGACGAGCCCGTCGAGGGGTCCGGTCGGCAGCGCGATCCATCCCTCGGCCTCCGCTGCCTCACGGAGGGGGTCGGGCACCGGCAGTGTCTCGCCCAGCGCGTGCGCCCGAGCGTTGAAGGCCGCGATGACGGCGTCGAAGGCGTCGTTCGAGCGTGCCATGAGGGAGACGGTCTCCTCGGAGGCGTCGAGCCAGGGAGCTGCGCGACGCAGCGCCTCCACCGCGAGTGCCACCGCCTCCGGACGCGTCTTGTAGCCGGTCGTGTCGATGCGCCAGTGCCGCAGCGCCGCCGCCGGGTACACCTCGACGAGCCGCCCGCCTCCCGACCGGTCGACCTCTTCCCCCGCCGCGGCGAAGGCGTCGAGCAGCTCGGCGCAGCGCATCGCGGTCATCCCGAGGCGGTCCGTCGAGACGCTGAGGGGCCAGCGTCCCGTCACCTCCCGGGCGACGCGGTCCGTCTCTCGGTACGCGAGCCGGCGGCGCCACTCGCGACCGGCGAGTGCGCGCGGAGCGACCTCGCGGCGGGTGTGCGCCGAGACGAACGCCGCGAACTCGAGCGGCCAGCCGAAGGCGCAGTCGACGCCGATCGTGGTCGCCTCGCGCGAGCGCGCGACGATCTCGTCGTCGCCCGCATCGAGCGAGAGGGAGACGACCCTCGCTCGGCCGCTCCGCCACTCGAGAGCGGCGAGCGCCGTGCGGGCCGGCTCGGCGGCGAGGTCGACCCCGATGGTCAGCATCGGATCGCAGTCGTCGTGGGCATCGGATCAGGCTAGCCCGCCGCTACGCTCGAGCGATGACGCCGCCCGCCACCGCCACCTCGCGCAGGGGCGTCGCCGCCCTCCGGATCGTCGTCGCCCTGACGGTGCTCGCCGCCGTCGTCGCGACCGCTGTCGACACCGCCTCGCGGACCCCGATCGTCCCGGTCAACTTCTTCGGCTTCTTCACCATCCAGGGCAACATCCTGCTGGCAGCGATCCTGCTGATCACAGCCGTGACCGGTCGGAGTCTCTCGCTCGCCCGGGGCGCAGCGACCAGCTACATCGTCGTCGTCGGCCTCGTCTACAACACCCTGCTCGTGGGTCTCGCCGGTGGAGTCGCGTTGCCGTGGGCGAACACGGTCATGCACCTCCTCTTCCCGATCTACGGGCTGCTCGACTGGATCCTGTTCGCCGACCGGCCGCCGCTGCCGTGGCGCCGCCTCTGGATCGTGATCGTGTATCCGATCGTCTGGCTGGTCGTCGTGCTCGTGCGCGGAGCGACGGACGGCTGGGTGCCGTACCCGTTCCTCGACCCCGCCGGCGGCTACGGCACCGTCGCGGTCTACGTCGTTCTCATCGCTGTCGCCTTCCTGCTCTCGGGCGCGCTGATCTGGGCGCTGAGCCGCGTGCGGCTCCTCCGAGCCCGAGGCCCGTTCTCCTGAGCCCCGTTCTGGGGCCAGAGGGGCAGGTCCGCTCAGGATCGCGCTCCCCTAACGTCGGCAGCGGCGGCCCCTACCGTCGACCACACGACCGAGAGCGGTTCCCCATGCGACTCCCCCTGCCCATTTCGCCGCGCCGCTCGGGGAGTCGCCGCCTGCGCGCCCTCGCGACCGGCGCCGTCCTCGCCCTCGCGGCGGCACTGATCCCCGCCGGAGCCGCCTCGGCCGCGACTCCGACGCTCTCGCTCCTCAGCCTCGGCGACTCGATCACCCAGGCCTACGGCACCTGCGGCCAGTTCGCCGACTGCCCGCGCAACAACTGGTCGACCGGCACCAACACGACGGTCGTGTCGTTCGCCTCGCGGCTGCGCACCGCGAACCCCGGCACCACGGTCACCACCGCCAACTTCGCGCAGACCGGCAGCCTCGTCGCCGGAGTCCCGGCCCGGATCGACGCCGCCGTCGCCGCCGGAGTCCGCCCCGATGTCGTCACCCTCCTCATCGGAGGCAACGACCTCTGCGCCGCGGGCAACCCCGTCGCCCCCGACGGCTACACGATGACCACCGCCGCGACCTTCAGCACCAACGCGAGCGCGGCGATCACCAAGATCCGCACCACCTGGCCGAGCGCCAAGATCGTGCTCTCGTCGATGCCGAACGTCGCCGCGGAGTGGGCGGTCGTCAAGGGCGGCATCGGCGCGCTCACCTGGTCCTCCGGCAAGCTCTGCCGCACCACCCGCGGGGTGAGCGCGACCGGCGCCCGACTCAGCACCGCGGCGGCGGCTGCATCGGCGACCGCCGCCAAGACCCGCACCACGCAGTACAACAGTGCGCTGCAGAACGCCTGCGCCGCAGCCGGTCCGCTCTGCGACTACGACGGAGGCGCGCTCACCGCGACCCCGGTCACCAAGGCCCTGATCGGCACGGTCGACTACTTCCACCCGAGCGTCGCCGGACAGGCCAAGATCGCCTCGGTGCAGTGGAGCGCGTCGAACTTCTCGAAGACCGGCTGAGCCCGGCGCCGGGTGGGTCAGGCGTCCTGGGGACGTTCTCCCTCCCGACGGCGCCGCTGCTCCTCCGCGAGCCGCGCGTAGTGCGCCTCCTCGCGCTCGAGGTCGGCGAGCTGCTCCTCGGTGCTCTTCGGGGCCGGCCGCATCACGATCGGGGGCGGCGTCGTCTTCGGGCGGCGCAGCCGCGTCTTCTGCCCACCGGGCACGAAGGAGGCGCCGTCACCCTTCTTCCAGTCGTGGCCGAGCACGAACCACAGCGTCACGCCGATCAGCGGGATGAAGAAGATCAGCAGGATCCAGACGATCTTGGGCAGGTTGCGGACCACGTTGTCCGGTTGACGCACGACATCGACGAGCGCCAGCACCGTCAGCACGATGATCAGCAGCGAGAACAGGAACCCCATGGGTTCGAGGGTACGACGCGAGCCGGCTGAGCGCTCTCGCAGTGCGCGAGGTGGTCGTGCACGGTGTGCGATCCGCGGGTGACGGTGCGATCAGCAGGCGATGCGGCGGCCTCGCGCGCGATCCCCCAGCAGGATCGGCCTCCGGACCCGCCCCGCCCGCAGACCGCACCCATGCAGCTCGTGACACGATCGACGGATGACCGAGCCGACCCCCGCCGCCGCGGCGGACGCCTCCGCCCCCGCTCGGCGCCTCACCCCGCGCCGCCTCGCCCTGATCTCGGGCGCCGTGCTCACCCTCGTCGGCCTGGCCCTCGTCGCCCTGATCCCCCTGCAGTACTGGAGCCTCGCGCAGCAGGGCTTCGACGCCGTCTGCTCCGCGAGCGTCGGCGGTGTCCCGCCCGGCGAGGGCACCCTCGTCGGAGGCTCGTGGTCGTGGTGGCCCCTCGGCGCCTCGTGCGAGTGGCAGTCCCTCGACGGCGCGACCCGCGTCGATCAGCCCGACTGGTCGAGCACCGCGGTCGCGATCACCGGAGCGGCGATCCTGCTCGTCGGAGTGGTCACCCTGCTCGTCGCCGCGTTCCGCCGGCGCCGCTGACCGCTCAGCGGTCGAAGAGGTTCCCGAGGTCGCCGAGGCCCGGCATCTCGAAGTTCGAGCCGAACTCCGACACCTGCTCACCGAGCCCCGACACCTGCTCGCCGGCCCCCGACACGAACTCGCCCGCCCCGCCGGTGATGTCGCCGAACTCGCCGAGGTCGCCGAAGCTCCCGGCCATCCCCTCGAGGTCGACGCCCTGCAGGAGCGGACCGGCGACGCTGCTGAGCACCGCGCCGCCCGCGACCGCTGCGAGCAGTCCGCCCGCCGCGCCCAGCCCCACTCCGGCGACCGCGCCGACTCCGGCGCCCGCAAGAGCCCCGCGGGTGCCCGGCTTCGAGAACATCTTCTTCAGGAACCCCGGGTGCTGAGCCTCGCCCCGCGTCGCCGCGCGCGCGAGGTCGTCGGGATTCGACGACCTCGGCTGCTCGTTCGCGGGCAGCTCCTCGCGCAGGCGCGCCTCGACCTGCGAGCGCTGCGCCGGCGTCAGCTTCGCGAACGCGTCGCGGTGCACCTGCTCGAGCTGCTCGGGGTCGGCGGTGCGGAGGAGGTAGTCGTAGCGCGCGATCGCGGCGCGATCCTCCTGCGTCACGGCGGGCTGCCCCGGTCGTGCGTCCTGCGGGCGCACGGGAGTCCGCGGCGTGCCGTACGAGGGTGCGGGCTGCGCCTGCCGCGAGTCGCCCGTCACCTTGTCGGCGGCGGTGCGCACCATGTCGCGCCAGTCGGTGGTGCCGCCGGTGCTCGACGACCCCTTCGAGTCGAGTGCCTTCGACGCCATGCCGAGGACGCGCTTGAACATGCTCACAGAGAACCTTCCGTCGGGTATCAGCCTCGATCATGTCGACGGAGCCTGTGGAGAACCCGTCCGAGACCCGTCCGGACCCTTGGAACCGTCCCACCGCGCGACGCCGACTCCTCGTCCACAATCTCTCGATGCGTCACGAACTGCGCCCCGGCGCGAGCGAAGGGAGCCGTTCGCGACCGATCGACGCAGCGATCAGCCGAGCACGACGCGCACGACCGACCTCCGGCTCGCAGAATCACGTTCGGCCCGCTGGATCTCTCGGATTCCGCGAGCCGAACGCCGTTCTGCGAGCCGCAGAGACGCCGGAACCAGCCCTTCCCCGGCCGATCGGTCGGATCCCGCGGCCGTCCGGTCGGGCACACCGGGCGCCCATCCGCCAGGCTCGACCCATGCCCTCGACCGCGTCCGTCCCCGTCGTCCGCCCCGAGCCGACGACGAGGCGCTTCCCCTACGTCCGGCTCGTCACCCTGATGCTCCTGAGCTTCCTGCTCGTGACCGCCGAGTTCCTGCCCAACGGAGTCCTCACTGAGATGGCGGCCGGCCTCGACGTCCCCCCCGGTCAGGCGGGCCAGACCGTCACCGTCACCGCGCTCGTCGGCCTCCTCGTCGCGCCGACGGTCGGCCTGATGTTCCCCCGGCTCGACCGCCGCACCCTCTTCATCTGGACGGCCCTCGCCGCCGGCGCCTCGAGCGTCTTCGCCGGCCTCGCGCCGACCCTCCCCCTGGTGCTGCTCTCGCGCCTCCTGCTGGGAGCCGCGATCAGCGCCTTCTGGTCGATGTCGATCACCGTCGCCGCCCGCGTCGCCGGCCCGGACCGCGTGGGCCGCGCGACGATGTTCACCAGCGCAGGCCTCTCGCTCGCGACCGTCGCCGGAGTCCCCCTCGGCGTGATCCTCAGCGAGCTCGTGGACTGGCGCGCCGCCTTCGTCCTGATCGGCGTCCTCACCGCGCTGCTCGCCGTCCCGCTGCGTCTGCTCCTGCCCCGCGTCCCCGCCGCCCCGGCCGCCGGGCTCGGCGTCCTCCTCGACACCGTCCGCCGCCGCGGCGTGCGCCAGGGCTTCGCGGGCCACATCCTCGTCGTCCTCGGCCACTTCCTCGCCTACACCTACATCCGCCTCGCCCTCGAGCGCGCCGAGGGCATCGAGCCCGCGACCGTCGTCGCCCTGCTGGCGGTCTTCGGCGCGGGCGGTCTCATCGGCAACATCGTCATCGGCTCGGTGATCGACCGCACCTTCGCCGTCTTCGGCGTCGTCGCGCCCGTCGCCATCGCCGTCGCCGTCGGAGGCGTCCTGCTGCTCCCCGGTTCCGTCGCCGCCATCGCCGTGGCCGTGTTCGTCTGGGGCTTCTTCTTCGCCTCCTGGCTGATCATCGTCAACGCCTGGGTCGGGCACCGGATGACCGACCGTCTCGAGGCCGGGGGCAGCCTCGTCGTCGTCGGCTTCCAGGCCGCGATCGTCGTCGCGGCCGGAGCCGGCGGGGTCCTCGTGGATGCGGTCGGAGTCGAGGCCGACTACCTGATCGGTGTGGTCCTGCTCCTCGTCGGCGCGGCCCTCTTCGGCTCGTCGAACCGCAGGCGCACGGCCTGACCGCTCACGCCGCGGGTCGCGCCGCTCGCCACTGCGACGGCACGACGCCGGCGTGGCGCCGGAATGCCCGGCTGAACCCGTCGTCGGAGGAGTAGCCGAGCGCCCTCGACGCCTCCGACACGGTCCCTCCCGCCTCCAGCAGCTCCTTCGCCCTCCGCATCCGCACCTCGGTGACATAGCCCGCGGGGCTCCGCCCGAACGCCGCCCGGAACCGCTCCGTCAGCACCGTGCGCGACATGGCGCCGACGCTCGCGAGCTGGTCGACCGTCCACTCGCGGCCGGGCTCGCTGTTCACGGCCGCCGCCACCCGGTCGAGGTAGCGGTCGCCCGTCACCGGAGGCGCTGCGCTCGCGTCCCCGAACGCCCACGCCCGCACCACCGAGAGCAGCACGGTCCGCACCATCAGCCGGCAGATCACGGGGTCGCCCGATCGCGCCGAGCCGTCATATGCCGGTCCGAGCTGCGCCGCCAGCGCCGCGGCGGCGGGCTCGAGCCGCGCGAAGCCGGTCGCGAACACCAGACTCGGCAGCGACCGAGGGCACGCTCCGGTATCGAGCTGCACCTCGACGATCGTCAGCCGAGCGCCCGAGACCGACGCGAGCGTCGCCGCCCGCCGCCCGAAGGTCACCAGCGCGTCCCCCGCGAGCAGGGTCCGGGGCACGGAGGCGGCCACAGCGTCCCCCGCGCACACGTCGAGCGCGCAGGCGGTCGCCTCCGGAGCGAGCGCCGTGACCTCGCCCTCGGCGACGTACACGAGCACGACGGCGCCGGCCGCGAGCACGGTCCGCTCTCCGGAGGCGAGGGTCGCGCGCCGAGTCGCCCCGAGCGTCACCTCGAGCGAAGCCAGGACATCCTCGAGCACCGCGGGTTCGATCGTCATTCTCGAGGCAACGCGCGCTGCTCCCCCGCCATTCCGGAGGCACGGCCCCGGGACGCACCCCGTCCGAGGGAGCAGCACTACCCTGGCCCGATGAGGCATGCCGGCATCCCGACGGTCGTGGGCGACCTGCTCCTGGTGGCCGACGGCGACACCCTGGCGGGGCTCTACTTCGACGGTCACCGCTATCCGCCCGCTGCGGGATCGATCGGCGAGGAGGACCCCTCGGCCGCGATCTTCGGCGACGCGGCGCAGCAGCTCGATGAGTACTTCGCGGGCGATCGCCGCTCCTTCGATCTACCCCTGGCACTGCAGGGCGACGCCTTCTCGCAGTCGGTCTGGGCGACGCTGCTGGCGGTCCCCTACGGCGGGACGACGACGTACGGAGCGATCGCCCGCGATCTCGGCAACCCTCACCTGGCCCAGCGCGTCGGCCAGGCCGTCGGCCACAACCCGGTCTCGATCATCGTCCCCTGCCACCGCGTCCTCGGCGCCGACGGCGCCCTCACCGGCTTCGCAGGCGGCCTCGCCCGCAAGCGCCACCTGCTCGACCTCGAGGAGCCGGAGGAGGTCAGGGCCACCCGCCTGTTCTGAGCGGCCACTGGTCGGCACGACCCGCCCCGAACCCGCTAGGCTCTTTAATCAGCTAGCTGACTAATCGAGGAGCGACATGACCGCCACAGCATCCCCCACCCGCGCCGACCGCATCCGGCAGTCCGTCGTCGCCGTCAGCGCCGTGCTCGCGATCGTCGGCTCGTTCATCGGCTCGGGTGCCGCCGGCGGCACGCAGATCCAGAACGCTGCCGGAGGAGCGCTGTCCGCCTCCTCGACGCCCATCGCCCCCGACGGTCCCGCCTTCGCGATCTGGAGCGTCATCTACCTCGGCCTCATCGCCTACGCGATCTGGCAGTTCCTCCCCTCGCAGGCCACCCGCGACCGTCACCGCCGCCTCGGCTACTGGGCGGCCGCGAGCCTGCTCCTGAACGCCGCGTGGATCCTCGTCGTGCAGGCCGGCCTCCTCGCCCTCAGCGTCGTGGTGATCACCCTCCTGCTCGCCGTCCTCGCCCGCATCTTCGTGCTCCTCCGCGCCACCCGCACCAGCGGAGTCGTCGACGCGATCATCACGGACGGCACCTTCGGCCTCTATCTCGGCTGGGTCTGCGTCGCCACCGCGGCCAATGTCACCGCCGGCCTCGTCGCCGCCGGCCTCGGCACCGCCGACGGCCCCGGCGCCTCCGTCTGGGCGGCCGTCGTCCTGGCCGTCGCCGCGCTGGTCGGCCTGCTCCTCGCCGTCACCGGCCGCGGCCGCCTCGCCCCCATGCTCTCCCTCTGCTGGGGCCTCGCCTGGGTGGCGGTCGGCCGCTTCACCGGCGAGCTCATCTCGGTCCCCGCCGGTATCGCCGCGCTCATCGCCGCAGCCGTCGTGCTCGTGGCGACCCTCCTCCTCCGCGTCACCGCGGCTCGCCGCTCGGATCGCTCCCGCGTCGCCTGACCTCCCGCACGTCTCCAGCGTCGCCTGACACGCCTCCCGCAGAGGACGCGGGAGGCGAGACGCGAGGAGAGCGATCAGAGCGGAGAAAGGGAAGGCGCGCGCAAGACCTCTGACGGTTAGCGTGAGCACATGCGCACACCCGCCACCCTCGCGCTCAGCGCGCTCGTCGCCTCCTCGCTCCTCCTCGCCCCGGCCGCCGCGGCAGCCCCCTCCGCCGGCGCAGGACCCGTCGACGGCGGCACCAGTGCCGGCGACCCGTACTTCCCCGGCCTCGGCAGCACGGGCTTCGACGCCCTCTCCTACAGCCTCTTCCTGAGATACGACCCGGCCTCGCGCGCCCTCGGCGGCCGGGCGGTCGTGACGCTCGCCCCGACGCAGGACCTCCGCTCGTTCTCCTTCGACCTCACCGGCCTGACGGTCTCGAAGGTCACGGTCAATGCGCGCGCAGCCGTGGCGACGCAGTCCGGTGACGAACTGACCATCACCCCCGCTCGCGCGCTGAAGAAGGGGGTGCCCGCGCTCGTGAGCATCGAGTACGCCGGCACGACCGGCAACCCGGTGGACGACACCGGCGCCCCCTTCGGCTGGTGGTCGACCAGCGATGGCGCTCTCGTCGCCAGCGAGCCGAACGGCGCCTCCACCTGGTACCCCGTCAACGACTCCCCCGCCGACAAGGCGCTGTACTCCTTCAGCATCACCGTTCCGCAGGGCAAGACAGTGGTCGCGAACGGCGTCCCGATCGGCTCCCCGACCACCTCGAAGGGCTGGACGACGTCGCATTGGGTCGAGACCAGCCCGATGGCGAGCTACCTCGCCATGGTCAACATCGGCGACTACGACCTGGTCACCTCGAAGAAGGGCGGAGTCACGACGATCGACGCGATCGACCGGGACATCACCGGAGACACCAGGGTCCAGACCGAGGCCGCCCTGGCGAAGCAGGGCGAGATCATCGACTTCTTCTCGGCGACCTTCGGGCGCTACCCGTTCCGCTCCGGCGGCGCCGTGGTCGACGACGAGGAGATCGGATACGCGCTCGAGACGCAGGGCCGCTCCTTCTACTCCGGCGGAGCCGACGAGACGACCGTCGCTCACGAGATCGCGCACCAGTGGTACGGGGACAGCGTCACGCCGGGCGTCTGGTCGGACATCTGGCTGAACGAGGGCTTCGCGACCTACGCGGAGTGGCTCTGGGAGGAGCACGCCGGCCGATCGAGCGTCGCCGAGTCCGCCGGGGAGATCGCCGCGATCCCCGCCGACGACGAGTTCTGGTCGACGAAGGTCGCGGATCCGGGCGCGACCGGCCTGTTCGACGGCCCCGTCTACGCCCGAGGTGGGCTCTTCCTCGTCGAGCTCCGCGACGAGATCGGTGCGGAGACGTTCGACACGCTGCTCACGCGGTGGGCCTCCGAGAACCGCTACTCCACGGTGAGCACCGCCGACCTCGAGGACCTCGCCGAGGACCTTTCGGGACGCGACCTGTCGGCGTTCTTCCAGACCTGGCTCTACACCCCCGAGAAGCCCGCGGGGCTCTGACACGGCTCGGCTCGCTCATCGTGCGCCTAGGCGTCTCTGTCCGCGATCCCGGGGTACTCGGCGACGAGCCCTGAGCCGTCGTACCTGAGATCGCACGCGAATCCGAAAGTCGACGACTCGTAGTGGAACAGGATCTGCTCCGGGCCGGCCTCGATCAAGGTGTAGCGCTGTTCGAGACGCTCCACGCGGAGGTCATCAGCGCGGACGAAGGCTGCCGGCACGTCGACACCGACTCCCTCGACGAAGTCGAGACGGTGGAGGGGGAGCGTGTTCGTCACCGCGGACGACTCGAAATCGACATCCAGGCATCCGTCGAGCTCGGGTCGCAGCTCACCGTTCGCGGTCCACCGTCCCGTGGAGTCGCGCGTCAGCGTCAGTTCGGCTCTCCCTGCGTCCGACAGATTCGCCGCCTTGACCGCGACTGTTGTCCACGAACGATCCGCCGTCACGTCGTAGCCGACCGACCAGAGCGCGGAGGACTCGTGTGCGGTCGTGTGACCGACCACACGATGCCCGTCGCTCAGGACCTCGAAGAAAGCGACCTCGAAACCGGCTCGTGCTCCCCTGTGGTTCCAGCTCGCCCCATCGGGCAGTGCCGTCAGTCTCATGGACGGAACCTACCGCCACCTCGCCGAGGATCAGGGATCCCGAGCCACGGCGGAAGGCGCCGGGAGGACACCGCCGCGAAGCGCCGCCCTTCACGCCCCGCGGCGCAACTCGGTCGCCGAAGCGATGCGGTGCGCAGGCGTCAGCTGTGAGAGCAATCAGATCAGCGCTCAGGCAGCAGCACGATCCGGGTGGACCAGAAGGCGAGGCTCCGGGCGCGGGCCCGAGAATCGGATCCAGACCTGGAGCCGCGCTTAAAGGGGGGTGTCCCGATCCGCGGCCGATCAGGGCGGAGTAGGTCACACTGAGCGCGTCGACCGTTGCGCACCCCACTCCGGTCGACCGGGTCGCGCCGATGGTGTGCGGCACGGAGACGGGCCCGCCTCGCCGACCGGCGGCCGTCGCGCTTCCGATCCCTCGCCGGACCGAACGCCCTGGAGCACGCTCATGACTGACCTCGAAGAGACCGCCACTGAGTCGACCGGCCTCTCGCGTCGCCACCTCGCCCAGGCCGCCGGCTGGTCCGCGCCCCTCGTCCTCGCAGCGGTTTGCGCGCCGGCTGCTCAGGCGAGCGTGACTCCGGAGCCGTTCGATGGATTGACGGGAACGTGGAGCGCACCGGAGGTACTGGGGACCGGCATCGTGCACGCTGTCTTCACCGTCACGAACACGTCGCAGACGCCCCAGCAACTCCTCACGCTGGTGTTCGAGTACGCCGACACCAACATCGCTCGCTCCGTGATCGCCGGCGGCCCCGGCAACGCCTACAGCTACTCGATCTTCAACCGTGGCGGAGAGCTCGATAACGCCGCCGAACTCTATACCGGCTCCGACGTGTACCAGCCCGGGCAGAGCGTCTCGTTCGACTGCTTCACGAACCGCACGCTCGAACGCGGATCCGATCTGATCGTGTACGCAACGGGAAACGGGGTTCCGACGTCGTTCACGACCGTCCACATGCCTGGATACCCCTCCTGACCGTGACTCCACGGCTCACGCTCCGGCGTGAGGCAGCGAGGACACTGCAGTGCTGATTCGGGCGTTGAACCGGACCATCGCGATGGATGTGCGTCGTCTCTCCACTGCGGACCGTGCCGCCATGAGAGCGCTCTGGGATCGCGCGTCGGTCAGTCTTCCGGATTCCGTGGGCGACAGTTCTTTCACCCTCCACAGCTCGACGGATCCCTTCGATCATCGGGCCTCGGCTGCGATCGCGGAGGTGACGCTGCGGGCGATCGAGGCCGCGCGGGGCTCGCTCCTGATGCTGCACGCCTGCGCCCTCGCCGACCCGACCGGCGCCACGATCGTGCTCGTCGGGCCCTCCGGTCGAGGGAAGACGACGGCCGCCGCGACCCTGGGCCGCACCTACGGGTACCTGACCGACGAGACGACCGGCATCACCCCGGAGGGGCGGATCCTCCCCTACGAGAAGCCGCTCCTGATCCGGACCGCGGAGGGCATGCCCAAGCGGCCCTTCTCGCCCGACGAGCTCGGCCTGCTGCCGGCTCGCACTCCTCGACCTGGCCGACGCGATCCCGCTGCTGGTGCCCGAGACCAGTGCCCTGCCCGCGCTCGAGAACGGCATCCCGATCCTCGCCCGCCTCGCAGCGGGCCTCGGAGGCGTGCACCGGGTCCGCTACCGCGACGCGGAGCAGCTCGTCCCGATCACCGCCGAGCTGCTCTCGGCGCCACCCGCACCGGACGAGAGCTGGCGGGAGGTCGAGAATCGCAATGCGGTCACGGACGGACAGCGGGTCATCGTCCTGGCCGCCGGCACCGTGCACGTGCTCGACGGCATCGCCGCGACCATCTGGCACCACCCGCACCTGCACGGCGACACCCTCACCGACGCTGTCACTGCACAGCACGGACCCACGATCAACGCCTCGGAGCGCGTCGACGGTGCCGCGGCAGCGCTCTCGACGCTCGGGCTGCGCGAAGAGGCGTGACCGCGGGCGTCACCACCGCCCGCACCTCCGCCGCCGTCGCGGACCACCGGACATCACACGCCGCGGCACACGACTCGCCGCAGCGTGCTGCCCCACGCAGGCAAGAGGGCGCCCCGCTCGGACCGGCAGAAGCTCTCCGCTGGCCGCCCTGCAGCCGAGGCGCCGACGTCGGCAACGGTTCTCGTACCGACGCTGTGGTGCCCCTGGAGGGACTCGAACCCCCAACCTGCTCCTTAGGACGGAGTCGCTCTTCCATTGAGCTACAGAGGCTGGCCGGGTCCAGTGTACCGACGACCGGTCGCCTCGCCACGACCGCGCACCCTTGACAGCAGCCCCGCACCCTGCTTGGTTAGTTACTGCACCAACTAACCAACACACCAGCCAGGGAAGGAGGCCCCCATGGACGACTCCCGCCCGATCTTCCTGCAGATCGCGGAGCAGATCGAGAACGACATCATCGCCGGGGCGCTCCCCGAAGAGACCCAGGTCCCCTCCACCAACGAGTTCGCAGCGTTTCACCGCATCAACCCGGCCACGGCCGGCAAGGGCGTGAACCTGCTCGTCGACGACGGGGTCCTCTACAAGAGACGGGGGATCGGCATGTTCGTCGCCGAGGGCGCCCGCGACCGGCTGGTCGAGAAGCGCCGCACGCAGTTCCGCGACCAGTTCGTCGCACCGCTGCTCGCCGAGGCCGCCAAGCTCGGCCTCACCACAGAGCAGCTCGCCGCCATGATCAACGAAGGGGGATCGCGATGAGCGCGGTCATCGAGGTCGCCGGCCTCAGCAAGCACTACGGCTCCATGCACGCGGTCACCGATGTCAGCTTCGCGCTCGACGAGAACCGGATCCACGGCCTCCTCGGCCGCAACGGCGCCGGTAAGACCACCCTCATGTCACTGCTCACCGGCCAGGAGTTCGCGAGCAGCGGCGACATCCGCGTCTTCGGCGCCTCCCCCGTCGAGAACGCCGCGGTCCTCTCCCGCACCTGCTTCATCAAGGAGAGCCAGAAGTACCCCGACGACTTCCGGGTCAAGCACGTCCTCACGAGCGCCCGCTGGTTCTTCGAGGGCTGGGACGAGGAGTTCGCCCAGCAGCTCGTCGGGGAGTTCCGCCTCCCCCTCGACCGCAAGGTCAAGAAGGTGAGCCGCGGCCAGCTCTCGGCGATCGGCGTGATCGTCGGCCTCGCCTCCCGCGCCCCGCTGACCTTCTTCGACGAGCCCTACCTCGGTCTCGACGCCGTCGCCCGGCAGCTCTTCTACGACCGCCTGCTCGCCGACTTCGCCGAGCACCCGCGCACCGTCATCCTCTCGACCCACCTGATCGACGAGGTCAGCAACCTCCTCGAGCACGTCCTCGTCATCGACGACGGCCGCCTCCTCATCGACAGCGACACGGAGGAGCTGCGCGGCTCGGCCGCGACGGTCACCGGGCCCCGCGGCGCGGTCGACTCGTTCACCAGCAGCCGCGAGGTCATCGGCCGCACCGCAATGGGGGGCCTCGCCACGGCCACGCTCCCCCGGCTCGACCAGGCAGGACGTGAGAGCGCCCGCGCCTTCGGACTGGAGCTCGAGCCGGTCTCGCTCCAGCAGCTCGTCGTGCAGCTCACCACCGGGAAGGACGAGAGATGACCGCCTTCACCGACACCCGCTCCCGCAGCGGCGGCCGGCTCCTCGCCGTCGTCCGGCTCCACTTCGCGAACCCGGCCACGATCCTCTACACGCCGTTCTTGATCCTGATGGTGATCTTCCTCGGCAACCTCGCGGTGTGGTGGCTGATCCTGCAGAACCTCGACACTCAGGCCGAGATCGACGAGACGACGCTCGGCATGCAGTACTCGGGCGCGACGTTCTTCATCTTCGTCTACATGGGGGTGGTCGCCGTCCAGGCCGTGAACATCAGCTTCGGGCTGGCTCTCGGCTACGGCTCCACCCGACGCGAGTTCTCCCTCGGCAGCGCCGTCACCTTCATCGGACTCTCGTTCGCCTGGACCGCGCTCTTCGCCGTCCTCGGCGGCCTCGAGGAATCGACCGGCGGGTGGGGCTTCGGCGGCAACTTCTTCCGCTCGATCTACTTCGGCGACGGCTCGCTGCTCGAGCGCGTCTTCGCGGTTCTCTGCGCGTTCCTGTTCTTCTTCTTCGTCGGCGCGGCCACCGCCTCCGCCTACGTCCGCTGGCGTCAGCGGGGCATGCTCGTCTTCTTCACCGCGCTCGGCGCTCTCGTGCTCGGAGCGGTCACGCTGCTCACCCTCACCGAGAGCTGGGCGGAGTTCGGCGCGTTCTTCGCCCGCGTCGGCTTCGTCGGCGGATACGCGCTCTCGCTGATCCCGACCGCGCTCGCCGCCCTCGCCGGTCACCTGATCCTCCGCCGCGCGACGCCACGCGGCTGAACGACCGCACCGACATCCCGGCGCCCTGAGCGTCGGCCCACCGCACAGGAAGGACCAGCACCATGACCACGACGATCACCGCCACCGGACGGCGCCCCACCCGGGCGAATCGACTGCTCGCCGTCGTCCGCCTCCACTTCGCCAACCCGGCGACGCTGCTCTACTCACCCCTGCTGATCCTCGCGGCCATCGTCGCCGGGAGCCTCGTCATCTGGCTGCTCGTCCTCCGGCTGATCGGGGTCGAGACGGCCGGCGGCGACTCCGGAGTCAGGATCACCGGGGGTACGTTCTTCATCTTCATCTACATGCTGATCGTGGCGATCCAGGCCACGAACGTCACGTTCGCCCTCGCCCTGGGCTACGGCTCGACGAGGCGCGACTACGTCCTCGGCAGCGCGCTGACCTTCGTCCTCCTCTCCGCCGGATGGACGGTGCTCTACTCCCTCCTCGCGGCGCTCGAGGCGGCGACCGACGGCTGGGGACTCGGTGGCAGCATGTTCCGGTCGGACGACTTCGCCGGGACCGGGTGGGCTGAGCAGGCCTTCGCGACCTTCGTCCTGTTCCTCTTCTTCTTCTTCGTCGGCTCCGCCACCGCCTCCGTCTACGTCCGCTGGCAGTCCCGCGGGATGACGATCTTCTTCACCGCCCTCGGCGCGCTCCTGCTCGCTCTGTTCGCGCTCGTCACCCTGACGGACGGCTGGGGCGCGATCGGCGAGATCGCGACGACGATCGGTCCGACCGGGGCGTTCGCCCTCCTGCTGATCCCGACGGTGCTGGCCGCGGTCGCCGGGTTCCTGATCCTCCGCCGCGCCACTCCCCGGGGCTGAGGCGGAGCTGAGCCGGGGCCGAGACGGAGCCTCGGGCCACAAGACCCTTCCGCACTCGGCCAGGTGCTGCCAGCGTTGCCTCATGGCCGCATCCGAGATCACCACCGCCGCCCAGCACGTCTGGGCCACGCGCGACGACACTCCCCTCGACCCCGACACCCTCGAGACGATCGACGCCTGGTGGCGCGCCGCGAACTACCTCGCGGTGGGCCAGATCTACCTGCTCGCCAATCCGCTGCTCCGGACGCCGCTGAGCCGCGACGACATCAAGCCCCGCCTCCTCGGCCACTGGGGCACGACGCCCGGCCTGAACCTCGTCTACGCGCACCTCAACCGGGCGATCCGCGAGCGCAGCCAGCCGACGCTCTACATCACCGGTCCCGGTCACGGCGGCCCCGGCATGGTCGCCAACGCCTACCTCGACGGCACCTACAGCGAGATCTACTCGCACATCGACGAGACCGAGGACGGCCTGCGCCGCCTCTTCCGCCAGTTCAGCTTCCCCGGCGGCATCCCGAGCCACGCGGCCCCCGAGACGCCCGGCAGCATCCACGAGGGCGGCGAGCTCGGCTACGCGCTGAGCCACGCCTACGGAGCCGCCTTCGACAACCCCGACCTGCTCGTCGCCACCGTCATCGGCGACGGCGAGGCCGAGACCGGGCCACTCGCCACCAGCTGGCACTCGAACAAGTTCGTGAACCCCGCGACCGACGGCGTCGTGCTGCCGATCCTGCACCTCAACGGCTGGAAGATCGCGAACCCCACGATCCTCGCCCGCATCCCGCACGCCGAGCTCGAGAGCCTGATGCGCGGCTACGGCCACGAGCCGTTCCTCGTCGAGGGCGGCTTCGACGGCGAGGACCCGATGCGCGTGCACGAGCGCTTCGCCGCCGTCCTCGACACGGTGCTCGACCGCATCGCCGCCATCAAGAAGCGCGCGGCCGAGGGCGACACAACCCGCCCGGCCTGGCCGATGATCATCCTGAAGACCCCCAAGGGCTGGACCTGCCCGGCCGAGATCGACGGCGTCCAGGTCGAGGGCACCTACCGCGCCCACCAGGTCCCGCTCGCCAACGCCCGCGACACGGAGGCGCACACCCGCCTCCTCGAGGAGTGGCTGCGGTCCTACCGCCCCGACGAGCTCTTCACCGAGAGCGGAGGCGTCACCGACCGCGTCCGCTCCCTCGCCCCCGAGGGCGACCTGCGGATGAGCGCCACGCCGCACGCCAACGGCGGACTGCTGCGGCAGACCCTCCGCCTCCCCGACTTCCGCAAGTACGAGGTCGTCGTCGAGCAGCCCGGCGGGACCATCGCCGAGGCGACGAAGGTCCTCGGAGAGTGGCTCGCGGACGTGATCCGAGCCAACCCCACCAACTTCCGGATCTTCGGCCCGGACGAGGTCGCCAGCAACCGCCTGCAGAGCGTCTACGCCGCCACCGACAAGCAGTGGGAGGCCGAGCTCAGCCCGTTCGACGACCACCTCGCCCGCGCCGGTCGCGTGATGGAGGTGCTCTCGGAGCACCAGTGCCAGGGCTGGCTCGAGGGCTACCTCCTCACCGGCCGCCACGGGCTCTTCACCTGCTACGAGGCGTTCATCCACATCATCGACTCGATGTTCAACCAGCACGCCAAGTGGCTCAACGGCACGCGCGAGATCGAGTGGCGGCGCCCGATCGCCAGCCTCAACTACCTGCTCTCGAGCCACGTCTGGCGGCAGGACCACAACGGCTTCAGCCACCAGGACCCCGGGTTCATCGACCACGTCGTCAACAAGAAGCCGGAGGTCGTGCGCGTCTACCTGCCGTTCGACGCCAACACGCTGCTCTCGGTCTACGACCACTGCCTCCGCAGCGTCGACTACGTCAATGTCGTCGTCGCCGGCAAGCAGCCCGCCCCGGCCTGGCTCACCATGGCGGAGGCTGTCGCGCACTGCACGCGCGGCCTCGGCATCCTCGAGTGGGCCAGCAACGAGCGCCGGGGCGAGTCTCCGGATGTCGTGATCGCCTGCGCGGGCGACGTGCCGACCCTCGAGGCCCTCGCTGCCGTCAGCATCCTCCGCGAGAAGCTCCCGGACCTCGCGATCCGCACCGTCAACGTCGTCGATCTGATGCGCCTGATGTCCGAGTCCGAGCACCCGCACGGACTCTCCGACCGCGAGTTCGACGCGATCTTCACGCCCAATCGCCCCGTGATCTTCGCGTACCACGGCTACCCGTGGCTGATCCACCGTCTGACCTACAAGCGGACCGGCCACCAGAACCTGCACGTCCGCGGCTACAAGGAGAACGGGACGACGACCACTCCGTTCGACATGGTGATGCTGAACGACCTCGACCGCTACTCGCTCGTGATCGACGTCATCGACCGCACCCCCGGCCTCGGCGCCAGAGCCGCCGGCCTCCGCCAGGAGATGCAGGACTCCCGGATCCGCGCCCGCGCCTACACCCGCGAGTTCGGCGAGGACCTCCCCGAGGTCGCGAACTGGAGCTGGGCCGGCGAGCGCTCCGGCAATGCCTCCGACGCCACCGGCGGCGACAACGAGTGACCACAACCGTTGACGCGTCGCGGGCGTTTCTCTCGCAAGGCGGAGGAGGAAGCGATACCGGCGGTATCGCGACCGACGACAACGCCGCGAGAGGAGCGCCCGCGGCGCGTCACGCGGCTGACGCCACCAGGTAGTCGTCCCACTCGGGCTGGGTGCGCTCCGCTCCGCGCACGAGCCAAGAGCCGGCGCGCGGCACCCGCGGCACGGTGCGCAGGCGCCAGCCCATCTCGAGCGGCGTGCGATTGCTCTTGACGTTGTTGCAGCGGTGGCAGCAGGCGACCAGGTTCTCCCAGGTGTCGCGCCCACCGCGCGACTTGGGCTGGATGTGGTCGATCGTGTTCGCGTGCGATCCGCAGTATCCGCAGCGGTGGTTGTCCCGTCGCAGCACCCCGCGCCGAGAGACCGGTACGGTCCGCGAGTTCGGGATCCGCACGTAGCGCGTCAGCAGGATCACGGAGGGCCGCACGTAGTCGCCGGCCGCCCCGTGCACCGGATTCTCGTCGTCGGCCGCGATGATCGTCGCCTTCTCGGTCATCAGCAGGACGAGCGCCCGCTTGAACGACACGACCGCGAGCGGCTCGTATCCGGCGTTGAGAACCAAAGTGCGCATCACTGACCTCCGGGCTGTCGCACTCGGCCCCGCTCCGTCGCCGCGGACACGAAAAAGGACGCCGTCATGATGACAGCGCCCTTCGAGTCCCCAGCGCGCAGGCGCGTGACGTCGTGGAGTCGTATCCGCGTGTCGGAGGAGTGCACCGAGGCGGAGAGGATCTCCGCCCGGATCGAGTCGGTCCGCCGCACGCGCCAACGCAGCCCCACGCAGTGGTGCCCGTTCCGCCCGGCCATCCGGCACTCCGTCCCTCGACGAACCGGTCCGCTCGCCACGAGCGGACTGGGGTTCAGATTAACCCTTCACGCCCGGAACACCAGAGGAACTCCCGGATTCGTTACCCGCAGTTCACACCGCGAGACCGTCGCCGAAACGCGTGGAGCCCGCCCCGGAGGTTCGGGACGGGCTCGACGTACAGCGGACAGGCTCAGCCGGGGATGCGGACGATGCGGTAGTCGGACGTCCAGATCGGCTGCACGCGGACGCTCGCACCCTCGTACGGCGCGTGCAGGATGTTGCCGTTGCCCGCGTAGAAGCCGTCGTGCCCGTCCATGATGACGAGGTCGCCGGGCTGCGCGTCGGCGAGCGAGACGGGAGTCCCCATAGCGCCCTGGGCGGTCGAGGAGTGCGGCATCGAGATGCCGTACTGCGCGAAGACGTACATCACGAAGCCGGAGCAGTCGAAGCCGCTCGGGTCGGCGCCGCCGAAGACGTAGGGCACTCCCTGGTACTGCAGTGCCGTGTTGAAGACCGCCGAGAGGCTGTAGCCGGTGGTCGGTGCCGACGCGGCGAGCTCGCTGGCCGAAGCACCGTCGTAGGAGTTGAACTCCTCGGCCGTCTCGGCGCGGGCCTCGGCGACGTCGGTGGTCTCGGCGACCGGCTCGACCACGGGCTCCGGCTCGGGCGGCGGCGGCGCGGCCTCGGCCGAGAAGCCGTCGCGCGCGATCGCGGCCAGCACGACGCTCCCGGCGACGTCGACGCTCTGCGCATCACCCTGTCGCAGAAGGTCGGCCTTGGAGGCGGCGAACAGCCCGTCGTCCTCGGTCCCGGGAGAGAACGCGTAGGCGGGCAGCGCCATCGTGGCGACCAGGGCACCGGCGAAGCCGACGATCGCGATCTTGCCGAGCTTCCGGCCGCGACGCCTGCGCGGCGATCCGAGCGGAGACGGGACGAAGTCGGTCACGTCGCCCTGGCGAACCGGGGCGGTCGGGACCGCACGGCGGGCGACGGGTGCCTCGTCGTGCATCCGGGCCCGGATCACGGGCGGCTGGTTCTCGAACGAGGCGGCATTGCGGTTCGGGTGGGTGGAGCGGAACCGGTCGGGTGAACCGGAAGGAGTGTTCTGGGGCAAGGGGGAGATCCTCCGACGTCCCGTCAGCCCAGGCAGCTGTCCCGTCTCATGCGCGAAGCATCGAAGTTCACGAGGTCCGAGACGGGCGAGGGGGCGTCGGACTCCGCGCCCAGCGATCGGGGTTCGACCGGTGGGCTCCCCAGAGCGTAAGCGACCGTTACCGATTTGTCACCATTCGACGCCGATGATCTCCGCGCGGATGATGCGCGCGACTCCTGCGATCGGATAATGCCTGGCCCTCAGACCACGACGAAGATGTGCGCCGCGACCTCGTTCGGCAGCTCGATGCCCGCCTCGACGTCGTCGATGCGCACCAGCACGTAGCCGCTCAGCGCCGAGAACTCGCCCTCGGCTCCGGGGATGACGCCCGCCTGTTTGAGCTGGAGCAGCAGCTCCGGGTCGACCTGCGCCGGCTCCCCCAGTCGGCGGACGACGCCGCGCTTGGGCTCGGCGGATCCCGCGACGAAGCGCGGCAGGCTGATGACGCCGTCCGCGAAGCGCGATGCCGGAGAGTCGCCGAGCTCGTCGAGTCCCGGGATCGGGTTGCCGTAGGGCGACTCCGTGGGGTGGTCGAGCATCTCGAGGAGGCGGCGCTCCACCTGCTCGCTCATGACGTGCTCCCAGCGGCACGCCTCCTCGTGCACGAACTCCCAGTCGAGCTTGATCACGTCGTGGAGGAGTCGCTCGGCCAGGCGGTGCTTGCGCATCACGTGGATCGCCTTGCGGCGTCCGTCGGTCGTGAGCTCGAGGTGGCGGTCGCCCGAGACGACGACGAGGCCGTCGCGCTCCATGCGGCCGACGGTCTGCGAGACGGTGGGCCCCGAGTGGCTGAGGCGCTCCGAGATGCGGGCCCGGAGGGGGATGATGTTCTCCTCCTCGAGCTCGAGGATGGTGCGGAGGTACATCTCGGTCGTGTCGATCAGATCCGTCATGACAGCCTTCCCGTCTCGGCGCGCTCAACCTTAGTGGGCGCCGAACGACCTCATCCGCGAGGGCGCACAGCGCTCCGGCCTTCGTGACTCGAAGGCGGGGCGAGCCGGGAACCTTAGTATTAACGCATGCCGGACGTCACCATTCCTCGCGAGCTCCTCCCGCACGACGGACGATTCGGCTGCGGCCCGTCCAAGGTGCGGCACGACCAGCTCGCCCACCTCGCGACCGAGGGCGCGCACCTGCTCGGGACCTCGCACCGGCAGGCTCCCGTGAAGGACCTCGTCGGCCGCGTCCGCAGCGGCCTCGCCACGCTCTTCGACCTGCCCGACGGCTACGAGGTGCTCCTGGGCAACGGAGGATCGACCGCCTTCTGGGACTCCGCCGCCTTCTCGCTCATCGAGCGTCGCGCCGAGAACCTCACCTTCGGCGAGTTCGGCCAGAAGTTCGCCAAGGCGGCCGCCGCCCCCTTCCTCGAGCCGCCGCACGTCGTGTCGGCCGCCGGAGGATCGCGCAGCGAGATCGAGATCGTCGAGGGAGTCGACGTCTACGCCTGGCCGCACAACGAGACGTCCACCGGAGTGATGGCGCCGGTCCGCCGGGTCCACGGCGACGACGGCGCTCTCACGGTGATCGATGCGACGAGCGCCGCCGGCGGCATCGCCTTCGACACCGCCGAGGCCGACGTCTACTACTTCGCCCCGCAGAAGAACTTCGCCTCGGACGGCGGCCTGTGGTTCGGCCTCTTCTCCCCCGCCGCGATCGAGCGCGTCGAGAGGATCGCCGCGAGCGGCCGCTACATCCCCGAATTCCTCAGCCTCAAGAACGCCGTCGACAACTCGCGCCTGAACCAGACGCTCAACACTCCCGCCCTCTCCACACTCCTCCTGATGGAGTCGCAGCTCGACTGGATGAACGCCAACGGCGGCCTCGCCTGGGCGTCGGCGCGCACCGCAGAGTCCTCCGGCGCGATCTACGACTGGGCAGAGGCCTCGGCGATCGCGACTCCGTTCGTCGAGGTCGCCGAGCACCGCTCGCAGGTCGTGGCGACCGTCGACTTCGACGCCTCGATCGACGCGGCGCTGATCGCGAAGATCCTCCGCGCCAACGGCATCGTCGACACCGAGCCCTACCGCAAGCTCGGACGCAACCAGCTGCGCGTCGCGACCTTCGTCGCGATCGAGCCCGATGACGTCCGCTCGCTCCTCGCCTGCGTCGACTACGTCGTCGAGCGCCTGGCCGACTGAGGCGGCGATCCGGATGCGCCTGTGGCTGAGGACGGACGAGCGTCGTCCGAGCCCACCGGCGTACCCGAGCGATGACGCGACCGCGCTGCTGGTCGGCTGCATCGCCTGGGCGCTCGCGCTGGTCGGCGTCCTGATCGCGGTCGCCGTGGGAGTCGACGTGCCGCCGATCGTGTTCTCGACGGTCGTGATCGGCTTCGTGCTCGGGACGATCGGGCTCTTCTACAGCCGCAACCGCCGCTGATCAAGAGGCGCGCGTCTCCATCCGGAGCGAGGTGGCGTCCTCGTCGAGCGACAGCTCCACGCGCACCCGCCCGAGATCCGAGAGGCGCGACACGTGCGTGCCGCCGCACGGGATCGTCGCGTCGCCTCCGGGCGCGACGTCGCACCGCCAGCTCCGTCGCGTGCTGAGGAGGGAGTCGTCCCGCTCGATGCGCACGGCGGGATCGGCATCGACCCAGACGGCGAGCAGCGCCTCGATCCGCTCGGTGATCGCCGGCAGCTCGTCCCGGAGGCGTGCCGTGTCGAACCCGCTGCGCCGCAGCGACTTCCCGAGCCGGTAGACGTCGGTCGAGCCCGAGGGGCGAATGAGCGAGCTCTGGATCGCCGCCTGATCGAAGTCGGGGCGCCCGAGCGAGTCGACGCGGGCGGCCTTGGTCCAGAGATCGGCGACCGCCGCGTTGAGCGCGAGCGAGGCGAGGTGGCAGGCGGTGTGGCCGCGCGAGAGCTGCTCGCGGTGAGCGACGTCGATCTCGACCGCGACCGACGCCCCGAGGGGAATCGGATCGGCGAGCAGATGGACGACGACGAAGCTCCACCCGGGAGTGCCCAGGCGCTCCGGGAGCCGGTCCCCGACGTGCAGCACTCCGTCCTGCCAGGCACCGATCCGGCAGTCGAGCAGCTCGTGGCGGACTCCGCCGACGACCAGCGCGCCGAGATCCGGACCCTGGTCGGGCCACGTGGGATCGACCGGGTGCGCCGGCGTCTCGTCGAGCACCGTCGCCCACCGACCGTCGGCGAGCTGTTCGACGTGCACGACGGCGCCGGTGCCGGTCGTCGCCCCGTCGGGGTAGGTGATCAGGGTGTCGGAGTCGATCATCGCCGGCCGCCGGAACGTCGCGACCCGCCGTCAGCGACGGTCGAGGTCGTCCTCGTCATCGTCGGACTCCTCGTCGTCGTCATCCGAGTCGTCGTCCTCCGAGTCGTCGTCATCGTCCGACTCGTCGTCATCGTCCGACTCGTCGTCGTCATCCGACTCGTCGTCGTCATCGGACTCGTCGTCGTCATCGGACTCGTCGTCGTCATCCGACTCGTCGAACTCGCCCTCGCCGGACTCCTGCGCGGCCTCGTAGTCCGCCAGACGGACCGACCACGGCACCCAGTCGGGAGCCAGTACCGAGCCCTCGCCCGGCAGCAGCTCGACCTCGAGCACGTTGACGTCCTCGCTCTCGTCGATCCGCGAGAGCGTCGCGGTCCACAGCCAGCCCGGGTACCCGCGCATGAGGTTCGCGAACTGCAGCGAGACGACGTGCTCGCCCTGCGCGAGCGTCGCGACGAGCGCGCCGATCATGTCGGGAGTCGTGATCTCGGCGAGTGCGGCTCTGGCGCGGTCCTCGGACCCGGCGAGCACAGGATCGAGGTCGTACACCCGCTCCGGCTCGACCGGATCGGCGTCGTCGGTCTCGGATCCCGGCTCGTCGGAGTCGTCACCGGCGCGATCGGCGTCGCCCGAGAACGTCAACGGCTGGTCGTCCGACCACTCGAGGGCGCCTCCGGTCGTCTCGTCGGCGTCAGGCATCCAGCTCGTCCGCCACTCGGCGCAGCAGCGCCGCGATCGTCTTGCCGTGCGCCTTGTCGGGGTAGCGGCCTCGCTTGAGGCCGGTGCCGATCCCGTCGAGGAGCTTCACCGTGTCCTCCACGATGACCGACATGTCGTCGGCCGACTTGCGGTTGAGCTTGACCATGCTGGGCGGTGCGTCGAGGACGCGGGCCGAGAGCGCCTGAGCGCCCCGCTTGCCGTCGGCGATGCCGAACTCGAGGCGAGTGCCGGCCTTCACCGCGGTCCCCGAGGGCAGCGCGGAAGCGTGCAGGAAGACCTCCTGGCCGTCATCAGTGCTGATGAAGCCGAAGCCCTTCTCCTCGTCGTAGAACTTGACCTTGCCGGTAGGCATGCAGAACCCCTCCTGAAATGAAGCAACCATCAGTTTAGACGACTGCGCGCCGCCCTATCCTTGACGGGTGAAGCCACAGGAGCCCGCGGGCATCGGACGCGTCGAGCGCACTCTCGCCTACATGTTCATCGCGATCATCGTCGTGACGGTCCTCGCGTTCCTCGCCATCCTGCTCGCGCCGGTGCTGGGAATCCGCGAGTACAGCGGCCCGCTCTGGGAATTCGTCTTCGCCCTCCCGCTCGTCGGCCTCCCGATCGCGTTCCTGATGATGATCGCGATGCTGATCGTCGGCGTGCGGCGACGTCGCGCCTCCTGACCAGACGGCTCACCGAGGACGTCGGGCCGACGTCGATAGCCCGGCCATGCGACTCCCAGACTTCGTCCAGCTGACGCGCAGATACTGTCGACCATGGACGGACCCCGCATTCTCATCGTCGACGACGAGCCCAACATCCGCGACCTGCTCACCACGAGCCTCCGCTTCGCCGGCTTCGCCGTGCGTGCGGTCGGCAACGGCGCGCAGGCCATCTCCGCAGTCCTCGAGGAGGAGCCGGACCTCATCATCCTCGACGTGATGCTGCCCGACATGAACGGCTTCGGAGTCACCAAGCGCCTCCGTTCCGCGGGCTACACCTCGCCGATCCTCTTCCTCACGGCGAAGGACGACACCGAGGACAAGATCACCGGTCTCACCGTCGGCGGCGACGACTACGTGACCAAGCCGTTCAGCCTCGACGAGATCGTCGCGCGCATCAAGGCGATCCTCCGCCGCACTATGCACGCCGAGGAGGACGCCGTCATCCGCGCCGGCGAGCTGACCATGGACCAGGACACGCACGAGGTCCTGGTCGGCGACGACCCGGTCGAGCTCAGCCCGACCGAGTTCAAGCTGCTCCGATACCTGATGCTCAACCCCAACCGGGTGCTCAGCAAGGCGCAGATCCTCGACCACGTCTGGGAGTACGACTTCAACGGCGATGCCGGCATCGTCGAGTCCTACATCTCCTACCTCCGACGTAAGCTCGACACGCATTCGGAGGAATCGCTCATCCAGACCAAGCGAGGATTCGGGTACATGCTGAAGGTCGCGAAGGTCTGACCTCCGGCCCGGTGGCGCCTCCCGAAGAGGAGTCGCCGCCCGCTTGATCTCGAGGGAGTTCCACCGCCATGCACCAGGGTCTGGCCGAGCGGTGGAACTCCATCTCGTTGCGCACCAAGATCACCGCCGTCACGGTGCTGCTGCTGACGCTCGGCCTGCTCGTCTCGGGCATCGGGACGATGACGATGCTGAAGCCCCAGCTCATCTCGCAGCTCGACCGCAATCTGACGCTCAAGGCGCAGTCCGTCGCCGACACTCTCGCGACCGTCGGCGAGGCGGGCCTCGACGACGACGACGCCGATTACAGCGGGGCCGTCTACGACGCGGCGGGCAATCCTGGAGACACGACGGCCGTCGGACCCTCCGACCCGGTCTTCCCCGAGCGGTTCACGATCGAGCAGTCGCTCAAGATGACCGACCACGTGGAGACCGTCTACAGCGCCAACGGCAAGATCGAGTACCACTACGTCGCCACGACGTACTCGCAGGGCAACGAGATCGCGACGCTGCTGCTGGCGACGTCGACCCGCAACGTCGACTACATCATGACGCTGTACCTGACGATCTTCCTCGGCTTCGGAGTCGCGATCGTCGTCATCGGCGCGATGCTCACCCGTCTGCTCGTGACCACCACCTTCGCGCCGCTCCGCGAGGTCGAGCGCACCGCCGCCGCGATCGCCGACGGCGACTTCAGCCAGCGGCTCGACAGCACGACGCCCAACACCGAGGTCGGGCGGCTGAACCGCTCCCTCAACGCGATGCTCGGGCGCATCGACACCGCCTTCCGCGATCGCGCGCGCACGATCGACCAGATGCGCCGCTTCGTCGGCGACGCCAGCCACGAGCTGCGCACTCCCCTGGTCTCGGTCCGCGGCTATGCGGAGCTCTACCGGATGGGCGCGCTGCAGACCCCTGAGGCCGTCGGCCAGGCGATGGAGCGCATCGAGAAGGAGGCCATCCGGATGGGCGGCCTCGTCGAGGACCTCCTCGAGCTCGCCCGCCTCGACGAGACCAAGCCGCTCGCCCTGGCTCCGGTCGACCTCATGCCCCTCGCCCGCGACGCCGCGATGGATGCGATGGCCTCGTGGCCCGATCGCGACTTCGGCGTCGAGACCCGCGACGACACCCCGGTCGAGACCCCGGCGCTCGACGCGGAGGAGCTCGACGGCTCCGCCACGCAGACGATGGAGATCGCCTCCCCCGGCCTGACCGGACCGATCGCCGCAGCCGGCGCGCGGCTCGCGCGCTTCAGGCGGCGACCGCGCCGCCTCGCAGCCGAGGACATCGCCGCAGGCACCGCCGTCGCCGCCCCCGAGGAGCCGGGCGTCCCCGCGATGGTGATGGCGGAGGAGAACAAGATCCGCCAGGTGCTCACCAACCTGATCGGCAACGCCGTCCGCTACACCCCCGATGACACCCCGATCGAGATCGGCGTCGCCGTCGACCGCTCGCGACGCCTCGCGCTGCTCGAGGTCATCGACCACGGCGACGGCATCCCGCCGCAGATCCGCGAGAAGATCTTCCAGCGCTTCTGGCGCGCCGACACCTCGCGCACCCGCGAGACCGGCGGCAGCGGCCTCGGCCTGGCGATCGTCTCCTCCATCGTCAGCGCTCACAAGGGCCGGGTCGACGTCGTCGAGACGCCGGGCGGAGGCGCCACATTCCGCGTCGCGCTGCCTCTCCTCACCATCGGCCCGAACGGCGAGTCCTCCCCAGCTTCGGTCTGAGGGGCCGCGGCTCCCGTGCCCTCCGGCCTAGGTTTCTCGCACGCGCCGACCGGCGTGCAGCACAGCGAGAGGACCTACCGATGACCCACTACCAGACCGACGCCGACGCGATCTCGTCCATGACCGGCACCGCCCACGGATACAGCGAGCGCATCCAAGCCGAGGTCGACGGCCTCCTCGGCCACCTCCTGAGCCTCGAGTCGTCCTGGACCGGCCAGGCTGCGACAGCGTTCCAGGGGATCGTCGGCATCTGGCGGACGACGCAGAGCCAGGTGCACGAGGGGCTCGCCTCGATCACCGTGGCACTCGGTACCGCCGGACAGCAGTACGCCGAGACCGAGCAGGCGAACGCCCGTCTCTTCGCGTACTGAGCGGCCGGCGGAGGAGGAGCGGCGCCGGCTCCCCCTCCCGCCAGAGCCGGCCCCCGGAAACGCCGAAGGCGGCTCCCCCGGAGGGGAACCGCCTTCTGCGTGGAACGGGTCGGACTAGAAGTCCATGCCACCCGTGGGGTCTCCGCCACCGACGGCCGGGTTCTTCTCCGGCTTGTCGGCGACGACGGCCTCCGTGGTGAGGAAGAGACCGGCGATCGAGGCAGCGTTCTGCAGAGCGGAGCGCGTGACCTTGACCGGGTCGATGATGCCGGCAGCGATGAGGTCGACGTACTCGCCGGTCGCGGCGTTGAGGCCGTGTCCGGTGGGCAGCTCGCGGACCTTAGCGGCGACGACACCGGGCTCGAGGCCCGCGTTCAGCGCGATCTGCTTGAGCGGGGCGTCGATGGCCACCTTGACGATGTTCGCGCCGGTCGCCTCGTCTCCGACGAGCTCGAGCTTCTCGAAGGCGATCTTGCCGGCCTGGATGAGGGCGACGCCACCACCGGCGACGATGCCCTCCTCGACGGCGGCCTTCGCGTTGCGAACGGCGTCCTCGATGCGGTGCTTGCGCTCCTTGAGCTCGACCTCGGTCGCTGCTCCGGCCTTGATGACCGCAACGCCACCGGCGAGCTTCGCGAGGCGCTCCTGGAGCTTCTCGCGGTCGTAGTCGCTGTCGGTGTTCTCGATCTCGCCGCGGATCTGCGCGACGCGACCGGCGATGGCCTCGGCGTCGCCGGCACCCTCGACGATCGTGGTCTCGTCCTTGGTGATGACGACCTTGCGGGCCGAGCCGAGCAGGTCGAGGGTGACGTTCTCGAGCTTGAGACCGACCTCCTCGGAGATGACCTGGCCACCGGTCAGGATCGCGATGTCCTGGAGCTGGGCCTTACGACGGTCACCGAAGCCCGGAGCCTTGACGGCGACCGACTTGAAGATGCCGCGGATCTTGTTGACGACCAGGGTCGCCAGCGCCTCTCCGTCGACGTCCTCGGCGATGATCAGCAGCTGCTTGCCCGCCTGGATCACCTTGTCGACGACGGGGAGGAGGTCCTTGATGTTCGAGACCTTGGAGTTGACGATGAGGATGTAGGGGTCCTCGAACACCGCCTCCTGGCGGTCGGGGTCGGTCACGAAGTACTGCGACAGGTAGCCCTTGTCGAAGCGCATGCCCTCGGTCAGCTCGAGCTCGGTGCCGAAGGTGTTCGACTCCTCGACGGTGACGACGCCCTCCTTGCCGACCTTGTCGATGGCCTCGGCGATGATCGCGCCGATCTCGGGGTCAGCGGCGGAGATGGAAGCGGTCGCCGCGATCTCCTCCTTGGTCTCGATCGCCTTGGCGCCCGCGACGAGCTCGGCGGTGACGGCCTTGACGGCCTTCTCGATGCCCTTCTTGAGGCTGATCGGGTCGGCACCGGCCGCGACGTTGCGCAGACCCTCGCGGACGAGCGCCTGGGCGAGCACGGTGGCGGTGGTGGTTCCGTCGCCGGCGACGTCGTCGGTCTTCTTGGCGACCTCCTTGACGAGCTCGGCGCCGATGCGCTCGTAGGGCTCGTCGAGCTCGATCTCCTTGGCGATCGACACGCCGTCGTTCGTGATGGTGGGGGCGCCCCACTTCTTCTCGAGCACGACATTGCGGCCGCGCGGGCCGAGGGTCACCTTGACCGCATCGGCCAGAGTGTTGAGTCCACGCTCGAGGCCGCGGCGGGCTTCTTCGTCAAAAGCAATGATCTTGGCCATGTGTGTTTCTCGTCCCTCCCGGACGTCAGGAAAATTCTCGATTGGCACTCAGCCGGAGCGAGTGCCAAGAGCGATTCTGGCACTCGCGGGTGACGAGTGCAAGTGACGCCGAAGGCCGGCACGACGACGGGAGCCGCCGCTCGCGCGAGGCGGACAGCGGCCCGCGTCACGCGCCGCAACGACAGCAGCCGCCGTCCGCGAGGCGGACGACGGCTGCTGGAGCGATGAGCGACTCAGACCACGCGCACCGACTCCGCCTGCGGACCCTTGGACCCGCTGCCGACCTCGAACGCCACGTGCTGGCCCTCTTCGAGGACCTTGTAACCGGACATGTCGATCGCGGAGTAGTGGACGAAGACGTCCTGCCCGCCGCCGTCGACCGTGATGAAGCCGTAGCCCTTCTCAGCGTTGAACCACTTGACGGTTCCGTTCGCCATTTCCACTCCCCAGTGCTGTGCTGCCCGCGGCACGTGCGATGCGCAGGTGCCTGGTTGGGAATACTAATGCGGCGATTCGGGCCGGATGGGGCTGATCCGGGCGTGACGGAAAGAGTTGCCCGGGATTCAACATGAATTAAACGTGCCCGAAACAGAAGAGCTCCTCCGAGGCGGTGAAACGCCTCTCAGAGCGCCCTACTCGGCGGTGTAGTCGGCCCCGAGGACGACGACGAGGTTCGCCGTCTCGACGAAGTCCTGCGTCAGGACGACGGTCCCCGTCCCGAGCGAGCTCACGAGACCGAGCGCCGCGCCCTCCTGCGTGGCATCGGAGTAGTACACGGTCGTCGCCGCCTCGTCCTCGGTGCTGGCGTTGGTGACCGTCGGCACGTTCCAGCCGGCGGCGGTGAGCACCTGCCCGGCGCTCGCGGCGAGGCCCGCGGTCGGGGTGCCGTTCAGGACGGCGACGGTGAGGGACGGGTCCACGGTCGGGGAGACGGTCGGGGTGGCCGTGGTCTCCGCGAGACCGGTGGGAGGAGTGAAGACGTCGTTGAACTGCACGCGGTTGTCGATGACCAGCAGGCCGATGAAGCCCAGCAGCACGATCACTCCGGTCGCGAGGGCCGCCCAGGCGAGGGCGATGGCCCTGGCGTGCGGCGCGGGCGGGCGACGGTGCGCACCCACGCGGCCCTCGGTGGCCGGGATCTCGTCGAAGCGGTCCTTCTGGTGCGTGTTCGACATCGGTGTGACGGCCGGCCTTCCGTTGCAGTGGGCTCGAGCAGCGGATCTACTCGGGTCGCCCGAGTCGTCGCGCCGCGCGGGCGCCGGCGCGTCCGTCGCGGATGCGCTGCAGCCGCGTGACGAGCATCGGGTCGTGAGCGAGGGCCGCCGGAGAGGCGAGGACCGCGCCGAGGACCTGATAGTAGCGGGCGGCTGAAAGACCGAACTGCGAGCGGATCGCGTCGTCCTTGCCGCCGGTCCGCGCGGTCCACTCGCGTTCGAACTCGAGCACCCGGCGATCCCGTTCGGGCAGAGCGGCGCCCTGCCTGCTGTCCGTACCCGCGGTTCCGCTCACCTGTCCAGGGTAGGCAGACCTGATGCAGGAGCCGGGAAGGCGCTCCGGAGCAGGTCGACGGAGCACCACGTCGTGGTGCCGCCGACGTCCGCGGACGTGAGTTCCCTCCATGCCGACGAGATGACGGAATGCGCCTGCGCACGACGGGGTTCATCAGAGAGGAGGGGACGCCCCTCCCCCGTAAACTGGCGAGGATTCCTAGGGAGACCCATGTCGTATTCCGTGAACAAGACCGATGCCGAGTGGCGCGAGGAGCTCGACCGCGAGAAGTACGCGGTCCTGCGCGAAGCCGCCACCGAGCGTCCGTGGACCGGCGAGCTGCTCGACGAGCACCGCTCCGGCCTCTACACCTGCGCCGCCTGTCACGCCGAGCTCTTCAAGAGCGGCACCAAGTTCGACTCCGGATGCGGGTGGCCGAGCTTCTACGAGTCGGTGAACCCCGAGGCCGTGCAGCTCATCGAGGACAGCACGCTCGGAATGGTCCGCACCGAGGTCCGCTGCGCCAGCTGCGGCTCGCACCTGGGACACGTGTTCCCCGACGGCTTCGGCACGCCGACCGGCGACCGCTACTGCATGAACTCCCTCGCGCTCGACTTCCAGGCCGAGAGCGAGTGACGATGGCGTCGGCACCCGTTCTCGAGGCCGTCCTCGCGCGCCGTTCGCGCTCGAAGGTGACTCCGGAGGCGCCCGGTCACGAGGAGATCGCCGCGTTCGTCTCGGCGGCCTCCCGCCTGGCCGATCACAGCTCGCTCCGGCCGTGGCGCGTCATCGAGATCCGGGGTGCCGCGCGCGATCGGATCGGCCGCAGCTTCGCGGCCGCCTCCGGGTCGAAGAAGGACCCGCACAAGTACATCGAGAAGACCCACCGGGCGTCCCTCCTGCTCGCCGTCGTGGTGAGCGTGAAGAAGTCATCGGTCCCGGCCTGGGAGCAGGAGGCGGTCGCCTCCGGCGTCGCGCACCTCCTGAGCCTGCTGCTGGACGAGGCGGGCTGGGGCGTGTTCTGGCGCACCGGTTCGTACACGCGCGCCAAGCAGGTGCGGAAGGCGCACCGGCTCGAGAAGGGCGAGGAACTGCTCGGCTGGCTCTACGTCGGACGCCCCGACGGCAAGATCGGCGGGCCCAAGCGGCCCAGCCCGGCGGCGCGCCACCTCAGCATTCTCGAGCCGTGATCCTCCCTCGCGGGCCGGAGCCCGTCCGGCTCCGACGCCCGCGATAGGGTGACGAGAGGCGCGGCGACGCACCTGCCGACGTGGCGCAATTGGTAGCGCACCCGACTTGTAATCGGGCGGTTACGGGTTCAAGTCCCGTCGTCGGCTCCCCTGCTGCGGGACACCACCCGCCGAGACGAGAACGGCCCGCTCATCACGAGCGGGCCGTTCTGCATTCCCCTGCCGGGCACTCAGCTGCTGGGCGTAGGGCTCGGCGTTGCGGAGGAGTAGGAGTCGGCGGCCGCCGAGAGGACGAACGAGCTGAAGGCGTCGGGGTCGGTCAGCGATCCGGAGTAGGCCTCGCCGTTCACGAGGACGGTGGGCGTCCCGGAGACGGCTGCGACCTCGGTGCCCGGGAGCGGACCGGCCGTTGCGCGCTCGGTCGCGGCGCGCACCCAGCTCACGAACGACTGATCGTCGATGCAGGTGTCGATCGCCGTGGTGTCCTCGACTCCCGCCTCGGAGACGTAGTCCTTCAGCTGGTCGTCCGAGAGCCCGTCGGTCCCCTCCTCCGGCTGGTTCGCGAAGAGCAGCGCATTGAAGTCGAAGAACGAATCGGGAGCCGTGTCGGCGACGCACGCCGCGGCATTGGCGGACCGCTCCGAGTACTTGGTGCCGTTCGACCGGGTCGTCAGGATCGCGATCGGGTGGATCTCTACCGTGGCGGCTCCGCTGGAGACCCACTCCTTGATCTGCTCGCCGTTCGTCGCCTCGAACTGGCCGCAGTAGGGGCAGAGGTAGTCGAGGTAGACCCGGATGTCGACAGTGCCGGAGGACGTGTCGAGCGCGCTCGGGCTGGGAGTGCCGTCCGCCGGGATCGCCGCGGTGGTCTGCGCGACCATGCCCTCGCCGATCACGATGCCGTCGCTGGCCATGTTCGCGGGGCCGGGGCCGGCGGGGCGGATGCTCGAGGTGACCGCGAAGACGACCACGGCGACGATCGCGATGACCACCACGGCCAGGCCGCCCTGCAGAGCGAAACGGCTCACGCGGTCGCGGCGCTTCTGCTGCTCTCGGAGCCGCCTGGCCTTCTCGCGGGCGGCCTCTCGACGCTGATTCTTCGAGAGACGGTCGTTGGCTCCGCCGTTGGTCATGACAAGGACACTCCGAGTGAGAGGGGAAGACTGTCGCTCGGGCAGCGACTCGCCGGAATCCTACGCGCGAGCCCTGGGAATCCTCCAAACGACGGATACGGCCCCGGGCGGCGGAGCGTCCACCCGCCGGACACTCCCGCGATCACCGCCCATGGCATACTGTGACGGTTGGTCACTGTCGTCCAGACGGCGATGGCCATCACTTCCATTCACTCGGATCGTCCGGCACGTACCTGCCGGTGAAGGAGCAAGCACAATGGCGTCCGTAACTTTCGACCACGCGTCCCGCGTCTACCCCGGGGCCACGCGTGCCTCCGTCGACAAGCTCAACCTCGAGGTCGGTGACGGGGAGTTCCTCGTCCTCGTCGGCCCCTCCGGTTGCGGCAAGTCCACCTCCCTCCGCATGCTCGCCGGCCTCGAAGAGGTCAACGAGGGCCGCATCCTCATCGGCGACCGCAACGTCACGGACGTTCCGCCGAAGGACCGCGACATCGCGATGGTGTTCCAGAACTACGCGCTGTACCCGCACATGTCGGTCGCCGAGAACATGGGCTTCGCGCTCAAGATCGCCGGCGTCAACAAGGACGAGCGCGCCGCCCGCGTCCTCGAGGCCGCGAAGATGCTCGACCTCGAGCCCTACCTGAACCGCAAGCCGAAGGCCCTCTCGGGTGGTCAGCGTCAGCGCGTCGCGATGGGTCGTGCCATCGTCCGCAAGCCGCAGGTCTTCCTCATGGACGAGCCGCTGTCGAACCTCGACGCGAAGCTCCGCGTCTCGACCCGCACCCAGATCGGCACCCTCCAGCGCCGCCTGGGCATCACCACGGTCTACGTCACCCACGACCAGACCGAGGCGCTCACCATGGGCGACCGCATCGCGGTCCTCAAGGACGGCCTCCTCCAGCAGGTCGGCACCCCGCGCGACCTCTACGAGAACCCGAACAACGTCTTCGTGGCCGGCTTCATCGGCTCGCCCGCGATGAACCTGTTCCACGCCGACGTCACCGACGGCGGCGTCAAGTTCGGCGACACCGTCCTCCCGATCGCCCGCGAGGCGCTCGCGAAGACCACCCAGAAGGTCGTCACGCTCGGCGTGCGTCCCGAGGACGTCACCGTCTCGACCCAGCCCGGCGGCCTGCCGATCGAGGTCGACCTCATCGAGGAGCTCGGCTCGGACGGCTACCTCTACGGCCACACCGAGGTCGAGGGTCGCCGCACCGACATCGTCGCGCGCGTCGACGGCCGTGTGCACCCGACCGCGGGCGACCGCGTCTACGTGACCGCGAACCACCGCGTGCACATCTTCGACGGCGAGTCGGGCCTGCGCCTCTCCTGACCTCGCGTCACCTCGCGAACGACACTGCCGCCGTCTCCTCCGGGACGGCGGCAGTGTCGTTCGCGGGGCCTCCCCACCGTCCGCACCACCACACGAACGGCGCAGCATGTCCGGCTCCCTCAACATCACCTCCGCCACCGTCGACCCGGCGCTCCTGGATCTGCCGTGGGCTCTGCGGCTGAACGACTGGCCCGACGAGTACATCGCCGCACTGCCCAAGGGCATCTCGCGGCACACCGTCCGCTTCGCGCACCTCTCGGGGCACGTCGTCGCCGTCAAGGAGACGACCGCCGAGATGGCGCGTCGCGAGTACGAGATGCTCAAGACCCTCCAGCGCCTCGACGTCCCGTGCGTCGTCCCCGGCGCGGTCATCACCAACCGGAGCGACGACGAGGGCGGAGAGCTGCCCGCCGTCCTCGTGACGCGGCACCTCAAGTTCTCGCTCCCCTACCGCGCGCTGTTCTCGCAGACGCTGCGCCCCGACACGGCGACCCGCCTCGTCGACGCGCTCGCACTGCTGCTGGTGCGGCTGCACGTCATCGGGTTCTTCTGGGGTGACGTCTCGCTCTCGAACACCCTGTTCCGGCGCGACGCCGGCGCCTTCGCGGCCTACCTGGTCGACGCCGAGACGGGTCAGCTCTACACGGGGGGCCTCTCGAACGGCCAACGCGAGAACGACCTCGAGATCGCCCGCGTGAACATCGCCGGCGAGCTGCTCGATCTCGAGGCGGGAGGTCGCGTCGACGACGACCTCGACCCGATCACGGTGTCCGACGGCATCGTCGCGGCCTACCGCAGCCTCTGGAAGGAGCTGACCGGCGTGGAGTCGTTCGCGACCTCGGAGCGCTGGCGCATCAACGACCGCGTGAACCGCCTGAACGACCTCGGCTTCGACATCGAGGAGCTGGCGATCAAGACCGATGAGGCCGGTTCGACCGTGCGGATCCAGCCCAAGGTCGTCGACGCCGGTCACCACCAGCGCCGACTGCTGCGCCTGACCGGTCTGGACGCGCAGGAGAACCAGGCGCGCCGCCTCCTGAACGACCTCGACTCGTACACGGCGACCTACGACAAGCAGGGCCTCGATGAGGAGATGGTGGCGCACGAGTGGCTCGCGCAGGTGTTCGAGCCCGTCATCCGCTCGATCCCCCGCGATCTGAAGGGGCGGCTCGAACCGGCGGAGATGTTCCACCAGCTGCTCGAGCACCGCTGGTTCATGTCGCAGCAGCAGGCCCGCGACGTGCCGCTGGCGGAGGCGGTCACCGCCTACGTGAACGACATCCTCCGTCACCGCCGCGACGAGGCGACGATCATCGCGCCTCCGACCGAGGCTCTCACTCTCCCCAATCTCGTCATCGACGAGGCGGGCGACGCCGAGCTGACCGACGAGGACTCCGACGTCGACTGGACGAAGAACGTCTGACCCTCTGAACGCCGAAGGGCTCGTCCGGATCACTGATCCGGACGAGCCCGTCCTGCTGTCCCACCTCGCGCCCCGGCGAGGTACCCGGTGCGGTGAGCTGCAAGGCGGAGGAGGGAGCGATACCGGAGGTATCGCGACCGACGACAACGCCGCAGATCGCCGTACCGGGCGCCTCGCTATTCGGAGGTGGAGCGGCGCTTCGAGATCTCGTAGAGCGCGACGGACGCCGCGATGCCCGCGTTGAGCGACTCCGCTGCCGAGCTGATCGGGATGGAGACGATCGCGTCGCACTGCTCGGCGACGAGGCGGGACAGCCCCTTTCCCTCGCTGCCGACGAGGACGAGCAGCGGCCGGTCGGCCAGCTCGAGGCCCGGCAGCATGACGTCGCCGTCACCGTCGAGGCCGATCACGAAGACGCCCTCGCGCTTGTAGTCCTTGATCATCTGGGTGAGGTTCGCGGCCATCGCCACGGGAACACGCGCCGCGGCTCCCGCCGACGTCTTCCACGCGGCCGAGTTGAGGCCGACCGAGCGACGCTGGGGCACGATGACGCCCTGGCCGCCGAACGCCGCGACGGAGCGGATGATCGCACCGAGGTTGCGCGGGTCGGTGATACCGTCGAGCGCGACGAACAGGGGCACGAGGCCTCGCGAGACGCTCTTCTCGAGCAGATCGCTGGGGTGCGCGTACTCGTACGGCGGCACCTTGAGCACGAGACCCTGGTGCACCGAGTCGGGGCCGGCGAGCCGGTCGAGCTCGGGGCGCATGACCTCGAGGACGGGGAGGCCGCGCGCCGTCGCGAGCTTCATCGCCTCCTTGACCCGGTCGTCCATCTCGATGCGGGTGGCGAGGTAGAGCGTCGTCGCCGGGATCTTCGCCCGAAGCGCCTCGAGGACGGAGTTGCGGCCCGTGACCATCTCGGACTCGTCGCCGCTCTTGGGCTTGCGGGGCCCGGGCGAACGGCCCTGACCGCGCGCCGCGGCCGACAGCGCACTGCCCGGGCGCCCCTTGCCTCCGGCCGCGACGAAGCGCTCGCGCGCCGCCTTGGCCTTGCCCGCGGGGTGGTACGGACGGTCCTCGGCCTTGGGGGTCGGCTTCTTGCCCTCGAGCGCCTGGCGGCCCTGGCCACCGGAGCCGACGGCCTTGCCCCTGCTCTTCTTCCTGACCGCGCCGGGGCGGTTGTCCTTATTCGCCATCGAGACTCCAATGTGCACCCGTCTGGGTGTCTTCGATCGTGATTCCCGCCGCGGCGAGATCGGTTCGGATGCGGTCGGCGGCGGCCCAGTCGCGCTGCTCTCGCGCGGTCTGGCGGTCGGCGACCAGCCTGTCGACCAGGACGCTCAGCGCCCGGTAGGTCGGCTCGTCGTCGGCGCGCGCCCACTCTGGCGCCTCCGGATCGATGCCGAGGACGGACGCCATCGCGAGCACCTGGGTGCGCAGCGAGGACACCGTCCCGAGGTCCTCGGCGTCGAGGGCGGCGTTGCCCGCCCTGACCGTCTCGTGCAGGACGCCGATGGCCTGCGGGACGGAGAGGTCGTCGTCCATCGCCTCGGCGAACGCGTCGGGCACCACCGGGTCGCCCAGGGAGGCGAAGCGAGTCCCCTCGAGGCGTCGGCGCGAGCGGTCGAGGAAGCCCTCGATGCGCTCGAGCGCCGCCTCCGCCTCCTCGAGCGCGCCGTCGTGGAACTCGAGGGTCGACCGGTAGTGCGCGGAGCCGAGGTAGTAGCGCACGACGAGCGGGCGCGCCGAGTCGAGGAGCTCGGAGGCGAACACGGAGTTTCCGAGCGACTTGCTCATCTTCTGGCCCGTCACCGAGACGAGGCCGTTGTGCAGCCAGTAGCTGGCGAAGGCGTAGCCGGCCGCGCTCGACTGGGCCAGCTCGTTCTCGTGGTGCGGGAAGCGCAGGTCGAGCCCGCCTCCGTGGATGTCGAACTGCGTGCCGAGGTACTTGGTCGACATGGCGGAGCACTCGATGTGCCAGCCCGGACGCCCGGCGCCCCACGGGGAATCCCAGGAGGCCGACGCGGGCTCGTCGGGCTTGATGCCCTTCCACAGGGCGAAGTCGTGGGGGTCGCGCTTGCCGCGCGGATCGGCGTCGGTCGCCGCCTCCATGCTCTCGAGGCGCTGGTGGGTGAGCGAGCCGTAGTCGGGCCACGAGCGGGTGTCGAAGTAGACGTCGCCGGAGACGTCGGGCGCGGGGTAGGCGTGGCCCAGCTCGACCAGGCGCTGCACCAGGGCGATCATCTCGGCGATGCTCGCGGTCGCACGCGGCTCGTAGGTGGGGGGCAGGATTCCGAGAGCGTTGTACGCGGCCGTGAACTCGAGCTCGACGCGGTAGGCGAGCGCCCACCACTGCTCGGACGCGGCACCGACGGGCGCCGCGATGCGCGCTGCCTCCGCGATCGCCAGGATCTTGTCGTCGATGTCGGTGACGTTGCGCACGAGCGTGACCCGGAAGCCACGGTAGTGCAGCCAGCGGCGCAGCTGGTCGTAGACGAGCGCCGAGCGGAGATGCCCGATGTGCGGAGAGGACTGCACCGTGGGTCCGCAGACGTACATCCCGACCTCGTTCGCGCGGAGGGGGGTGAAATCGACGAGGGCCTGGGCCTTCGAGTCATGCAGTCGCAGAGTCACGGTGGGGAGTTTACCGGGCGGACGCCCTGCGGCCCGGCGGCGCTGCCCGCCTGGGGATCAGACCCGCGGCGCGGGGCTGGGGAGGACGAGCGCCGTCGCCACAGCGGTCACTCCCTCCCCGCGACCGGTGAAGCCGAGAGCATCGGACGTCGTGGCGGCCACGCTGACCGGAGCGGCGAGCAGCGCGGAGAGGAGCGCCTGCGCCTCCTCGCGTCGCGGAGAGAACTTCGGCCTGTTGCCGACCAGCTGGACCGACACGTTGCCGATCGTGAACCCGGCCGCCTCGACCAGCTCGCGGGTCGCACGGAGGAACACATCGCCGTGGGCGTCGCGGAACCGCGGATCATCGGTGCCGAACCGGGAGCCGATGTCGCCGAGCCCGGCCGCCGACAGGAGGGCGTCGCAGATCGCGTGGGCGACGGGGTCGCCGTCGCTGTGGCCCGAGAGCCCGCGCTCCCCCGGCCAGTGCAGACCGGCGAGCCGGAGCGGCGACGCGTCGTCGAAGGCGTGCACGTCGATCCCGACGCCCACCCGCGGGACGGTGCTCGAGGCGGAGGGCGCGAGCAGCTGCTCCGCGCGCGCCAGATCCCACGGGGTCGTGATCTTGAAGGCCAGGGCGTCGCCGGCGACGACGACGGACGGGTGGCCGTGGGCGGCGAGCAGGGCCGCGTCGTCGGTGAACTCGCGCTCGGCGGCGGCGTACGCCTGGTCGAGCAGGACACGCGGGAAGCCCTGCGGAGTCTGCACGGCGGCGAGCTCGGAGCGGTCGACGGTGTCGAGGATCGTCCCTGCCGCGTCCACGCGCTTGATGGTGTCGGTCACGGGGAGACCAGGGACGACTCCGCCGCCCGACTCGTGGACCGCGGTGATCACCCGCTCGAACTGGCCGACGGGCGTCAGCGCCCGCGCCGCATCGTGCACGAGGACCGTCCGGACGGAGGGGACGAGGAGTGCGAGGCCCCGGGCGACCGAGTCCTGGCGGGTCGCGCCTCCTGCCGTGACGGTGACGGAGTCGACGGCGCGTCCCGCCGCGGCGGCGCAGAGCCGCGTGGTCTCGTCGACCAGCTCGAGCGGCGCGACGACGACGATCTGCACGGGCTCCGACAGGGTGAGGACGGTGCGGAGGCTGCGCTCCAGAATGGTCACGCCGGCGCACTCGACGTAGGCCTTCGGACGCTCCCGTCCGAGGCGGGTCCCGCTCCCCGCGGCGACGATGACGACGGCGGCGCTCGGCGCCAGGAGCGCCGTGGCGGGGTCGACCTGCATGCGTGACGTCCTCTCAGCGCTGGGCAGAGTAGCACGGGGCTCCGCACCGACGGCAGCCTCGGCGGGCATGGGCGGCGGCCTGGCTACGCTAATCTGGTGTCCGGCTCCCGCTCCGTGGATCAGCCCTGTCCGGGGCGAGCAGGGCCGACGATCTGGAGGTATCCGTGAAGGCCCGTATCGCTGCATCCGTCGTTCTCGCGGTCGGCGTCGCCCTCGCAACCGCCGGCTGCAACCTCGTCGCCCCGCAGGCGACGCGCAATCTGTACGACCCGAGTGACGGAGTCGGTGCCACCATCGGCGATCTGGCCCTCCGCAACGCGTTCATCGTCTCCGACGACGGCGAGCTGGGCACCCTGGTCGTGACCGTCGTCAACTCCGGCGACGAGACGCAGACCCTCGAGGTGCAGTACGAGTCGACCACCGGTCGCACCGACGCCGAGGTGTCCGCCGTTCCCGGCAACACCGAGGTCGGCCCGCAGAAGGACGCCTCGGTGACCATGTCGGATCTCGACACGATCCCGGGCAGCCTCCTCCCCGTCTACTTCCAGTACGGGTCCGAGGAGGGCAAGGAGCTGCTGGTGCCGGTCCTGACCTCCGCCCTCGAGTCCTACGCGACCCTCACCCCGGCCCCTTCGGCCACCCCGACGCAGACCGCCACGCCCGACCCGGCGAACACCGCCCTGCCGACCCCCACGACCGAGCCCGGCAACTCGATCGAGCCCTCGAACGAGTAGTCCGCAGCCTCACGCCGAAGGGCCGTCCGCTTCAGCGGGCGGCGCTTCGGCGTGCGGCAGGCGGCTCACCCTCGAAGGGACGTGGCTCTCGACACGCCCCTGCAGGCCTACTCGACCAGCAGGCAGGCGCCGCGCCCTTGACCACTGCTCGTCGCGCAGCGACGGCCCCGTGAGCCCTGCTCGTCGCGCAGCGACGGCCCCACCTCAAGCCGCACGTCTCTACGACGGCGTGCTCACGCGAATCCTTCTGCAGGAGGGGATCGCGGGTCCTGGTGGGGGCAGGTGCAAGGCGGAGGAGGGCGCGATACTGGAAGTATCGCAATCGACGACAACGCCGCAGATGCCCCCACCAGGGCCCGCGATCAGGGCCCGCGATCACGCGTCGAAGCGGTAGCCGAGTCCGCGGACAGTAACCAGGAGCGTCGGCTCCTTCGGGGTCTTCTCGATCTTGGAGCGGATGCGCTTCACGTGGACGTCGAGTGTCTTGGTGTCGCCGAAGTAGTCGCTGCCCCAGACGCGGTCGATGAGCTGGCCGCGGGTGAGGACGCGGCCGGCGTTCCGCAGGAGCATCTCGAGGAGCTCGAACTCCTTGAGGGGCATGGGCGTCTCGACTCCGTCGACCTCGACCGTGTGGCGTTCGATGTCCATCTTGACGGGGCCGGCGACGACGATGCGCTCCTCCCCCGGGTCCTCGGTGCGGCGGCGGAGGACGGCGCGGATGCGGGCGAGCAGCTCGCGGGTCGAGTACGGCTTGGTGACGTAGTCGTCGGCTCCGAGCTCGAGCCCGACGACGATGTCGACCTCGGAGTCCTTCGCGGTCACCATGATGATCGGGATGGAGGACCGGGTGCGGATCTCGCGGCACACCTCCGTTCCCGGCATGCCGGGCAGCATCAGGTCGAGCAGGATCAGGTCGTAGTCGCCCTCGTCGAAGGCGGCGACGGCGCGAGTGCCGTCCTCGGCGACCGTCACGTCGTAGCCCTCTCTTTCGAGCAGGTAGCTGAGGGGCTCGCTGAGTGCGCTCTCGTCCTCGACGAGCAGGATGCTGGTCACGCGGTGTCTCCTATCGGTGCCGTCGACGCGTAGGGCGTCCGGGCCGGGTCTACTTCGGGAAGTCGGATGGTGAAGGTGGAGCCGCGGCCGGGCTTGGACCAGACGCGGACGTCGCCGCCGTGGTTCTGCACCGCGTGCTTGACGATGCTGAGGCCGAGGCCGGTGCCTCCGGTGTGCCGTGATCGCGCCTGGTCGACGCGGTAGAAGCGCTCGAAGACGCGGTCGAGGTCCTCCTCGGGGATGCCGATGCCCTGGTCGGTGACGGCGATCTCGACGACTCCCCCGGTCGCCCGCACGCCGACCCCGACGCGGGAGCCCGCCGGCGAGTACTGGATGGCGTTCGCGAGCAGGTTGTGCAGCGCCGAGACGAGCATCTTCTCCTGGCCGGCGACGTACGCCTTCTTCATGCCGCCCTTGACCAGGGTCACGTCGTGCGACTCCGCCATCACGTGCGTCGTCTCGAGTGCTGCGACGACGATGTCGTCGACGCGGACGACCTCGGCGGTGCCCGCGACGTCGGTCGACTGGAGCCGCGAGAGCTCGATGATCTCGCGGGTGATCTTGGCGAGGCGGTGCGACTCCTGGGTGAGACGGTGCGCGAAGCGGCGGACCTGCGCCGGATCGTCGGCGGCGGAGTCGAGTGCCTCGGCGAGCAGGCCGACCGCGCCGATCGGAGTCTTCAGCTCGTGGGAGATGTTGGCGACGAAGTCACGCCGGACCGCCTCGAGCCGACGGGCCTCGGTGTGGTCCTCGGCGATCACCAGAACGAAGCGCGAGCCGAGCCGCGTGGCGTGAACCACCAGGGTGACGGCCGCGTCCGAGAGGGGGCTGGTCGACAGCTCGAGATCCTGCTCGATGTCGTCGCCGAAGCGCCGTACCCGGTCGACGATGGCGACGAGATCGGGGTGCAGCAGGATGTCCTGGTTCACGAGCCCCAGCGAGATCGCCCTCGTCGAGGCCTTGAGGACGTTGTGCGAGGGGTCCGTCACGAAGGCGGGTGCATCGATGGCGTCGATGATGGCGCCGATCCCCTCGGGGAGTCCGACCGCCGCGACCTCGGCCGCGGCCCTGCCCTGGCGAGCGGCGAGCGTGACGACGACGGTCATGGCGACGCCGATGGCCAGCCCGAGCACGAGCGCCAGAACAACGAACAAGCCCGTATCCACGGACCCAGGCTAGCCATCCACCGACCGTCTCCCTACCGGACGCCGACCGACCGGCTGGCGGTCGAGTACTGTTCAAACCCCCGGCACCGTCCGTTAACCTGCCGTGGTCATCATGGCTGCGCTTGCGCCGATTCGGTGCAGGCGCAGTGTCGTGCGTGGTGCGCGACGCAAACCCGGCATCGGCCTCGTGCGTGCCGCAGAGAGGGTCGATCAGAAGATGCGCGAAGTTTTCCAGCAGGAGCTTGCTGAAGTCCAGGACCGCCTCGTCGAGATCTCCGGCCTCGTCGAGATCGCGATCGAGAAGGCGACGCAGGCGTTCAACCACTCCGACGTCGCCCTCGCCGAAGAGGTGATCGCCAACGACGACCGGATCGACCAGCTCGCGATCAACCTCGACGAGCTCGCGATCGACATCCTCGCCCGTCAGGGACCGGTCGCCCGCGACCTGCGCACCGTCGTCTCCGCGCTGCGCATCAGCGCTTCGCTCGAGCGGATGGGCGACATCGCCGAGCACATCGCCCAGCTCTCGCGCTACCGCTTCCCCGACAAGGTGGTGCCGAAGAGCCTCCGCCCGACCTTCGTCGAGATGGGGCGCCTCGACGTCGTCGTCGCGCACAAGCTCACCGAGCTCCTCCGCTCGCAGGACCCCCGCATCGCGGAGGAGATCCGCGACGAGGACGACAAGATCGACGAGCTGCACGTCAGCGTCTTCGACAAGGTGCTGAGCGAGGCGTGGAAGGGCCAGGCCGCCGACACCGTCGACGCCACGCTCGCCAGCCGCTACCACGAGCGCTTCGCCGACCACGCCGTGTCGATCGCCAAGAAGGTGCAGTACTTGATCTCAGGCGACTACGCCTGAATCCATTCGTCGATATCGCGCGAAGCGCGATATCGACCGCAGTCGGCTGTCCAGCGGGGTCGCGAACCGCAGAGCGGGTCACGAACGGCTACGCCGAATCGCTCGCACACGATTCGCCGGTTCGCCTACTCCCTGGTGTAGAGCTGTACGGCACCGATCGTCCGGCGTGGAGCGCTCTTAGGCTGCCGCACGGGAGAGCGCTGCTTCGGCTCGTCAGAAACGCTTCGGCTGGCAGGAATCGTCTCATCCTGCGAGCCGAAGGCGTTCCTGAGTGCCGGGGATCGCAGGCGACGACGTACGGCTCGTGCGCTGTGCTTCGGCTCGTCGGAATCGGTGATTCCTACGAGCCGAACGTGGTTTCACGAGCCGGAGGTGCTCCGACACCGGGCGCAGACGCGGACGGCCCGCGAGAACCGGGGTTCTGCGGGCCGTCCGACGGGGTGAGGACTACTTCTTGGCGCCCTGGGCGGCGACGGCAGCGGCACCCGCGGCGGCCGCCTCCGGGTCGAGGTAGCGGGCCGGCTCGGTCGGCTCGAAGTTCTCGTCAAGGGTGTAGACGAGCGGGATCCCGGTCGGGATGTTGAGCTCGGCGATGTCGGAGTCGGAGATGTGGTCGAGCGTCTTCACCAGGGCGCGCAGCGAGTTGCCGTGCGCGGTGATCATGACGGTCTTGCCCGCGACGAGGTCCGGCTTGATGTCCGACTCCCAGTACGGGAGCATCCGCTCGATGACCAGCTTGAGCGACTCGGTGCGCGGGAGGTCGTCGCCGAGGTCGGCGTAGCGCTCGTCGTGGGCCTGCGAGTACTGGTCGTCGTCGTCGAGCGGGGGCGGCGGCACGTCGAACGAGCGGCGCCAGGTCTGGAACTGCTCGGGGCCGTACTCGGCCAGGGTCTGCGCCTTGTCCTTGCCCTGCAGCGCGCCGTAGTGGCGCTCGTTGAGGCGCCAGGAGCGCTTGACGTCGATCCAGAGGCGGTCGGCGGTCTCGAGGGCGATGTTCGCCGTCTGGATGGCGCGGGTCTGGCGGGAGGTGTAGACGATGTCGGGGTGCAGCCCCGCCTCGCTCAGGAGCTCGCCGGCGCGGGTCGCCTCGGCGATGCCCTGCTCGGTCAGTCGCACGTCGACCCAGCCGGTGAACAGGTTCTTCTGGTTCCACTCGCTGTTGCCGTGGCGCACGAGGATGAGGGTGTAGGTCTCGGACATGCGCCCAGTGTAGAGGTGGCCCCTTTCGCGCGCGGATACGCTGGGCGGCATGCCGATCGGAGCCGTGACCCGCGGGACGACGGGCACCAATCGGCTCCGCAGGGTCGACCGCTGGATGGCCGAGCTGCCCGTCCTGCGCGGCACCGCCGACCCGCTCGTGGTCGACCTCGGGTTCGGTGCGAGCGCCGTCACCACGCTCGAGCTGCACCGCCGGCTCGTCCGCGCCGCTCCGGGAGTCGAGGTCGTCGGCCTCGAGATCGAGCCGGCGCGGGTGACCACCGCTCGCGAGCAGCTCGCACGAGTCAGAGCCGGAGGCACCGCGTTCCCGAGCGACGCGCGTGTGCGCTTCGAGCGGGGCGGCTTCGAGATCCCGCTCGCGGCCGGGCGGCGGGCGAGCTCGATCCGCGCGTTCAACGTGCTGCGCCAGTACGACGAGTCGGCCGTCGCGAGCGCCTGGCGGGTGATGATCGAGCGGCTCACGCCCGACGGCCTGCTCGTCGAGGGGACCTGCGACGAGATCGGGCGGATCTGCACCTGGATCGCGATCGGCCGCGACGGGCCCCGGTCACTGACACTGTCACTCCGTCTCGGCGCCGTCCCCTCGCCGATGATCGCCGCCGAGCGCCTTCCGAAGGCGCTGATCCACCGCAACGTCCCGGGAGAGCCGGTGCACGCGTTCCTCCAGGCACTCGAGCGGGCCTGGACGCTGAACGCTCCGCTCGCGGTGTACGGACCGGCTCAGCGCTGGCAGGCGTCGGTCAGCGCTCTCCGCGCCGAGTGGCCGATCCTCGACGGGCCGCGGCGGTGGCGGCTCGGGGAGGTGACCGTCGCGTGGAACGCAGTCGCGCCCGCGGGCCCGGCCCCGTCACTCCTGTGACCGCTCGCATCGGAGGCGATCGCCCGCATCCGCGGTGACCACTCGCGTCAGCGCAGCTCGGGGAGCGCCGCTCGCGCCTCGGCGGGGTTGGTCCCCGCGGCCGTGAGCAGGTCGACGACCAGCGGCCGGAGGATGACGAGGAGCGTCTTCTCGGCCAGCCGCGCCTCGGGGATCAGCTCCTGCGGGTCGAGCGTCGTCGCCAGCAGCACCAGATCCTGACGGGCGAGTGCCAGCACGGAGGCGTCGCTCAGGGAACGCCCGAGCAGGGAGATCCCCGGCCCGAACGACGCCACGACAGCGGCCAGCGCCGGGCGCGGGACTCCGTCGCCGACGAGGAAGTCGGAGCGCCGGGCGACGATCCGGAGGTTGCGGGTCGCGAGGTCGAGGGCGGCCAGCATCGCACGCTGCCGCTCGAGCTCGCCGCGATGGCGTCGGACGAACGGCGAGATCCGGGCGACTCCGAGGGCCGACTCGAGCGCGGCCGACCAGCCGTCGATGGTCGGCTGCGTCGAGCGGATGCGCTCGAGAGCTGCTCGGGAAGCGGCGCCATCACCGTCGCGGAGCGCCTCGGTCAGGCCGTCGATCGTCGCGGTCAGGGCGGCGACGAGGCGCCGGGCCTCCGCGCGAGCCGTACGGAGGGGGCTCCGCGGCACGATCGCGGTGCAGAGCAGCGCCGCGAGACCGCCGACGAGACCGTCGAGACTGCGGGTGAACACGCCTCCGTCCGGCGCCGGCAGGACCATCACGAGCATCGCCTGGGTGCCCGCGGCGACCGCGAATCCCGGAGAGGGGGACAGGGCCCGCCCGACCGTGAAGACGACGGCGAGCACGACCGCCAGCTGCCAGACGCCGGTACCCCACAGCAGGAGGAGCACCTCGCTGGCAGTGATGCCGATCAGCATCCCGACGGCCGTCTCGGCGACCTGCTTCGGACGGGTGTCGCGCGCGATGCCGAGACTCGAGATCGTCGCCGTGAGCGAGAGGACCGGAGCAGGATGCCCGAAGACGAAGCGAGACACCGAGTACGCGAGGATCGCGGCGAGCACGATCTGCAGCACCGCGGGCAGGGAGGCGGCGGCCCGCGCGAGCCCTCGGCCCGGGCGGAGTCCGTCGATGCTGATGAGCCGCCGGAGCCGCTCGGCCGCCCGATCCGGCCTCGCGGATCCTGCGGCCACCACGGCGTGGCCTACCTGGACTTCGCTCCGAGTCGGGGCAGACGGGGCACTCCCGCCTCCGCTCCGGCTCCGGGCGGGACGACGACCTCCTGCGACGCGGCGACGAGGACCTCGCCCGCGATCACGGTGAGCTCGTGGTCGACGGGCACCGAGCGCTTGATCACCGCGAGTGCGATCGGGCCGTCCTCGAAGTGCCAGGCACTCGAGGTGACGGCGCCGACCTCGACGGGCTCGCCGCCCTTCAGCGCGGTGATGACGTCGCCGTGCGCCGGCAGTGCCGAGTCGGAGCCGTCGAGCTGCAGCAGCACCAGGCGCCGCGGCGGGTGCCCGAGGTTGTGGACCTTGGCGACCGTCTCCTGCCCGCGGTAGCAGCCCTTGGCCAGGTGCACGGAGGAGCGCAGCAGATCGAGCTCGTGCGGGATCGAGCGGTCGTCGACCTCGGTCGCGTGTCGCGGACGCCAGGCTGCGATGCGCAGGGCCTCGAGCGCGTCGGACCCCGCGAGGGCGACCCCGGCGTCGGCGGCCCGGGCGGCCAGCTCGGAGAGCACGACTCGCGGCACGAGGGTCTCGCGATAGCGCCAGAGCGCGGCGGGGTGAGCCTCGACCGCTGCGTACTGCCAACCGCCGGGCTGGACGTCGGACCACGGGTCGAGCCAGGCGATGTCGCCCAGCGAGAGGGCGAGGGCCGTGGCGGAGGCGTCGCCCAGCGTCGCGACGGTCGCGAACTCGTCGGTGCGGTCGGCGATCTCGACCCGGAGCATGAAGCGCATCCTGTCGAGCCACGCCGCGAGCCCCGCGGTCTCGTCGCGGTCGAGGAGGAGCCAGGCGGCCTCTCCGTCGTCGACGAAGCGGATCACGTGCTCGATGCGACCGGACGGGTCGAGCAGGAGGGTCTCGGCCGAAGCGCCGGGCGCGAGACGGGCGAGCGACTGGCTGGTCAGCGAGTCGAGCCAGGTGAGGCGGTCCGGGCCGGTGACGGTGACGACTCCGCGACCCGAGAGATCGACGAGAGCCGTGCCCGCGGCGAGGGCGCGCTGCTCGCGGAACGGCTCGCCGTAGTGAGCGGCGACTCCCGGCTCGGCGGGGCTCGCCGTCGCGACGGCTCCGTCGACCGCGAGGAGAGGAGAGGGGGTCGGGTCAGTCGACACGGGCGAGCCTTCCGGAGGCGTGGGTGCGGAGGCCCTGACCGAGCGCGGCGATGTCCCAGGCCCAGAGCAGGTGGTCGTCGACCAGGCCGTAGAGGCGGGTCGCCGCCGCGTAGTCCTTCGCGGCCGCGGTACGCATGACGGCGTCGGTCGCGAGGTCGATGCGCGGACCCTTGACCTGACCGAGGTAGAGCTCGCTCACGCCGTCGGGATGCACGAGCGAGACCTCGATCTCGAAGCCGCCCGCGGCGTTGCGGAGCGTCTCGACCGATTCGGCGTCGGGGAACGCGGGAGCGCCGCGGCCGGGCAGCATCGCCGGACCGGCATCGGCGTCGGTCAGCGGGCGGCTGAGGCGCCAGTAGCCCGTCTCGCTGACGAGGGGGCGGTGGCCGACCCCGTCGCCCTCGCCGTCCTCGATCAGCCAGGTGTACGAGCTGTAGTTGAGGTACGGCAGGCCGTCGTAGCTGAAGCTGATGCGGTGGCCGAACTCGGCCTGGATCGACTCCTCGCCGACGACGTAGTCGACGACCCCCGAGCCCTCCCAGACGCCGAGCAGCCAGGAGAGGGGAACGAGCTCGGACGGGAGGCCCGATGGCAGCGAGATCAAACCGGCTCTGCCCGCGCGACTAGCGCTGGCCGCGGTAGAGCTTGAAGACGACCACGCCGGACACCCACGCGATGGCGAGCGAGGCGAGCCCGAGCAGTCCGAGATAGAAGAGTTCGAGGGCGAGAAGCATGACCCCATCCTATCCGGCGGCTCCGGCACGGAGGCCGGGCGGACCGCAACTCAGCGGGAGGCGATCGCGGCGATCCCGCTGGCGACGCCGACGATCACCAGGGCTCCGACCATGCTCGTCATGGTGCGCAGCAGGTAGCCGGCGGCACGGGCGACCGCGAGCTGCACGGCGAAGGTGGCGAGGACGCTGCCGCCGAAGGTGAGCGCGAGCCAGAGCTGAGCGGATCCATCGGGGGCGACGATCAGAGTGACGACCGAGCCGATGAGGGCGAGCGCCCAGACGATTCCGACGCCCACCCGGTCCCTGCTCATCCGTCAATTGTGCCCCAGGCGATCGGCCCTCCCGGCCCGCCGCTAGGATTGCCGCAGAACAGTTCTGGAGGATCCGTGGCGCAGCTGTTGATACTGACCTCTGCGGGGGGCACTGAGGTACTGCCCGCTCTGGGCCTCCTCAGCCACAAGACACGGCAGATCCCGGCCGAACCCGCGCACCTCGTGAACGCCCCGAGCTGCGACCTCATCTTCGTGGACGCCCGGCAGGACCTCGCCAGCGCGAAGTCCCTCTGCAAGATCCTCACCACCACCGGCATCAACGTCCCCCTCATCCTGATCCTCACCGAGGGCGGCCTGACCGCCGTGAGCGCCGACTGGGGCGTCAACGACGTGATCCTCGACTCGGCCGGTCCCGCCGAGGTCGATGCGCGCATCCGCCTCGTCATCGGGCGGCTCGCGCAGGAGCAGTCCGCCTCGCGGATCCAGGCCTCCGGCGTGGTCATCGACGAGGCGAGCTACTCGGCCAAGGTCCACGGGCGCCCGCTCGATCTCACCTTCAAGGAGTTCGAGCTCCTGCGCTTCTTCGCCACGCACCCGTCTCGGGTGTTCACCCGCGAGCAGCTGCTCAGCGAGGTGTGGGGCTACGACTACTTCGGCGGCACACGCACCGTCGACGTCCACGTGCGGCGCCTTCGCGCGAAGCTGGGCGATCTCGAGTCGCTCATCGGCACCGTGCGCAACGTCGGATACCGCTTCAACGTGTACGAAGAGGACAATGAGCGAGTCGCTCAATCTCTCGGTTGAGAACCTGTCCGACCCGTCCGTGGCGGCCGGACTCGAGCACCTCATCGGCCGGGCCACCTGGTTCGACGAGCAGCCTCCCTTCAGCGACCAGACCCTGGTCGATGCCCGAGCGGGGTCGCGCACGCTGCTGATCGGCCTGCGCGCCGACGTCGTCGTCGCGGCTGCCGTGCTCGGCCAGGGCGAGCTGGAGTTCGTCGTGGATCCGGAGTGGCGGGGCGTCGGTTTCGGCCGGGCGACGCTCGAGCAGGTGCTGGCGAGCGGTCGCACGGGCCTTCTGGCGTGGGCGCACGGCGACCACCCGGCGGCGCGGGCCCTCGCGGCCTCGCACGGATTCTCCCCCGTCCGGACGCTGCTGCACCTGGCGCTGGAGCCGCTCGTCGCGCCCGACGTCGTCGTCCCGGAGGGGTACACGGTCGCGGACGCCCACGATCTCGACCCCGCAGAGTGGGTCGCGCTCAACGCGCGGGTCTTCGCCGCTCATCCGGAGCAGGGTCGGCTCACCGAGGACGACCTCGCCGCCCGCCGGGCAGAGCCCTGGTTCGACGAGGGGGACTTCCTCGTCCTCCGAGACGCGCGCGGCGACCTCGTCGGCTACGACTGGGTCAAGATCGAGCCGGGATCGACGACGGGCGAGATCTACGTGCTCGGCATCGCACCCGAGGCCGCGGGCCGCGGCCTCGGCCGGGCACTCCTCGGAGCCGGCCTCGCACGCATGCTCGAGCGCGGGTGCACCGCCGCAGACCTCTATGTCGAGGCCGAGAACCTCTCGGCCGTCGCCCTCTACCGCTCGCTCGGCTTCACCGACGCCTCCGTCGACGTGCAGTACCTGCAACGGCGCCCGGCGGTCCGCTGACCACGAGGCTCCTCCCCAGGCCGCGTTCACCCCGCATTCACCACCGGCGGCGCGAGGCGGCCGGAGGCGGTGCCAGGATGGTCGCATGGACGGCGACAACCTGATTCTCGAAGACGGTCTGAGCGACGAGCTCGACGACGACTTCGACGACGAGGAGGAGGAGCACTCCGATCCCCTGCTCCCGGACAACCGCTACCTCGATCGCGAGTTGAGCTGGCTGGCGTTCAACCAGCGCGTGCTCGAACTGGCCGAGGACCCGCTGGTACCGGTGCTCGAGCGGGCGAACTTCCTGGCGATCTTCTCCTCGAACCTCGACGAGTTCTTCATGGTCCGGGTCGCCGGGCTGAAGCGCCGCATCCTCACCGGCCTCGCGCTGCCGACCAACATCGGCCGCGTGCCGGTCGATGTGCTGACCGACATCTCCGAGAAGGCGCACCTGCTGCAGCAGCGTCACTCGCGGGCGTTCAAGGACCTCGTCGAGCCGGCCCTGCGCGACTCCGGCATCGACATCGTGCGGTGGAGCGAACTCAGCGACGCCGAGCGCGAGGTGCTCGACGACTACTTCTCGGCCCAGATCTTCCCCGTGCTGATGCCGCTCGCGGTCGACCCGGCGCACCCGTTCCCCTACATCTCGGGCCTCTCGCTCAATCTCTCGGTGCGCGTGCGCAACCCCAAGACGCAGAAGACCGAGTTCGCGCGCCTCAAGGTGCCGCAGATGCTGCCGCGCTTCGTCCGGATCGCCGGCGTCGCGGCACCCGGCGAGCCGATGCGCTTCATCTCGCTCGAGGACCTGATCGCGAACCAGCTCGACGACCTCTTCCCGGGCATGGAGATCCTCGACCACCACGTCTTCCGGATCACCCGCAACGAGGACGTCGAGGTCGACGAGGACGAGACCGAGAACCTCATCAAGGCGCTCGAGAAAGAGCTCCTCCGTCGACGGTTCGGCCCGCCCATCCGCCTCGAGGTCACCGACGACATGGATGACGAGACGCTCGGGCTGCTCGTCCGCGAGCTCGACATCACGACGCAGGAGGTCTACAAGCTCCCCGCGCCGCTGGACCTCGGCGGGCTCTTCAGCCTGCAGAAGATCGACCGGCCCGACCTCAAGTACCCCAATCACGTGCCGACGACGGCCGTGCAGCTCTCACCGAGCGACTCGAACCAGCGGCAGGACATCTTCAAGGCGGTCTCGCGCGGCGACGTGCTGCTGCACCACCCGTACGAGTCGTTCGCGACCAGCGTGCAGGCGTTCCTCGAGCAGGCGGCGGCCGACCCCGACGTGCTCGCGATCAAGCAGACCCTTTACCGCACCTCGGGCGACTCGCCCATCGTCGAGGCGCTGATCGATGCGGCGGAGTCGGGCAAGCAGGTGCTCGCGCTGGTCGAGATCAAGGCGCGCTTCGACGAGCAGGCCAACATCTCGTGGGCGCGCAAGCTCGAGAAGGCCGGCGTGCACGTGGTCTACGGGCTCGTCGGGCTGAAGACGCACTGCAAGCTCGCGCTCGTGATCCGCCAGGAGAAGGGCGGAGTCCTCCGCCACTACTCCCACATCGGCACGGGCAACTACAACCCGAAGACCTCGCGGATCTACGAGGACCTCGGTCTGCTCACGGCCGACGCCGAGGTGGGCAAGGACCTCACCCGGCTCTTCAACGAGCTCTCCGGCTACGCGATCGAGAAGAAGTTCAAGCGCCTCCTGGTCGCTCCGCGCCACCTGCGCAAGGGCCTGCTCAAGCGCATCGACGCCGAGACCGAGAACGCCCGCAAGGGTCTTCCCTCCGGGATCCGCATCAAGGTCAACTCGATCGTCGACGAATCCGTGATCGACGCGCTCTACCGCGCCAGCCAGGCCGGCGTGCCGGTCGACGTCTGGGTCCGCGGCATCTGCGGCCTCAAGCCCGGGCAGGAGGGCCTCTCCGAGACCATCCGCGTGCGCTCGATCCTCGGCCGCTACCTCGAGCACTCGCGGATCTTCAGCTTCGTCAACGGCGGGGAGCCGGACGTCTTCATCGGCAGCGCCGACATGATGCACCGCAACCTCGACCGCCGCGTCGAGGCACTGGTGCGCATCGTCGAGCCCGCGCACCTCGCCGAGATCGACGACATGTTCGTGCGCGCGATGGACGAGAAGACCGCCTCGTGGTGGCTCGGCTCGGACGGCACATGGACACGGCATCACCTCGACGAGGACGGAGCTCCGCTGTCGGATCTCCAGAACCGGTTGATGCAGCACATCTCGCACCGCAAGCGCGCGGCCTCCCGGTCCGCCTCGCGCGTATCGAGCCGCTGACGCCGTGACGGGGACCGTCTTCGCGGCAGGGGCCGTGTGCTGGCGGCTCATCGAGGGGCGCCCGCACATCCTCGTCATCCACCGACCGCACCGGAGGGACGTCAGTCTCCCCAAGGGCAAGGTCGACCCCGGCGAGTCCCTGCCCGAGACCGCCGTGCGCGAGATACGGGAGGAGACGGGGCTCGCCGTCGCCCTCGGCGTGCCTCTCGGCTCGACCGAGTACACCCTCCCGAACGGCCGGCCGAAGGCCGTGTACTACTGGGCCGCGCAGGTCACCGAGAAGGCGGTGCTCGCCTCCGACTTCCTGCCGAACGACGAGGTCGAGGCGCTCGAGTGGGTCACCGTCAAGCGGGCCCGCAGCTACCTGACCTACCCGCACGACGTCGCGATCGTCGACGAGTTCGCCCGGATCGTGACGCGCGGGACCCTCGACACCTTCGCGATCGTCGTCCTCCGGCACGCGAAGGCCGTGCCCCCCTCCTCCTGGGACGGTCGCGACTCGACCCGTCGCCTCAACCGCAGAGGCACCGCCGAGGCCGAAGCGGCCGCCCGCGCCGTCGCCGCCTGGCGCCCGCGACGCCTGATCTCGAGCACGGCTAAGCGCTGCCGCGCGACGACCGCTCCCCTCTCCTCCCTCCTCAAGCGGCCCGTGCGGCTCTCGGACGACATCAGCCAGGAGGCGTTCGAGCGCGGAACGGCCGATGTGCGCACGGTCGTCGGCAAGCGCGTGCGTGCCCGTAAGTCGGCCGTGCTCTGCAGCCACGGCCCGGTCATCCCCGAGATCCTGCGCGAGATCGCCCTCGCGACCGCGACTCCGATCGGCGCCTACCTCGAGGAGGCGTCCGCACTGCCGACAGGCGGGTTCACCGTGGTGCACCTCTCGACCGAGCACCCCGGCTCGGGGATCGTCGCGATCGAGACGCACGCGCCGCTCGCCTGACCGCGCACAGCTGATGCACCGGGAGCGAACTCTGCTCCGCACGCCCGGATCGGGCAACGGGCCACCCCGTCGTTCATCCTGCGTTCACCGAGCGGTCGGTGCCAGGACACGACCCCTCCGTACTCTCGCCTGCGGGCCGCACCAAGCCCTGTTCTGTTTTCCATGCTTTTCTACCCGAAAGGGATACTTGTGCGTTTCTCGCGTCTCGGCCAGGCGGCCGTCATCGCCGCGGTCGCAGCTATCACGCTGACCTCCTGCGCCTCCAACGAGACCTCCGCGGGCGCCGGTGAAGGCTCCGCCTCCGCGTCCTCGCTCTCCGGCACCATCACCGGCATCGGCTCCTCCGCCCAGGGCACCGCGCAGACCACCTGGGCTGCCGCGTTCCAGACCGCGAACCCCGAGGTCACCGTCAACTACGACCCGCAGGGTTCGGGTGCCGGCCGCACCAGCTTCATCGACGGCGCCGCCGACTTCGCCGGCTCGGACGCCGCGCTGAAGGACGAGGAGCTCGCGGGCACCTTCGCCGCCTGCGCGCCCGACTCCAAGCCGATCGACCTCCCGGTGTACATCTCCCCGATCGCGGTCATCTTCAACGTCGAGGGCGTCGACGAGCTCAAGCTCGACGCCGCGACCATCGCCGGCATCTTCAAGGGCACCATCACCACGTGGGACGCTCCGGAGATCACTGCCCTCAACCCGGACGCGACGCTCCCCAGCGCCCCGATCACCTCCGTGCACCGCTCGGACGACTCCGGCACCACGCAGAACTTCACCGACTACCTCGCGGCCACCGCGAGCGACGTCTGGGATGCTCCTGCCGCGCAGACCTTCCCGTACCAGAGCGGTGACGGCGCCAAGGGCACCTCCGGTGTCGTCGACGCAGTCAAGAACGGCACCAACACGATCGGCTACGCCGACGAGTCCGGTGCGCAGGGCATGGACATGGCTCAGCTGAAGGTCGGAGACGCGTTCTCGACCATCTCCGCTGACGGAGCCGCCGCTGTCGTCGCCGCCTCGCCGGTCGCCGAGGGCCGCGAGGAGAACGACCTCGCGATCTCGATCGACCGCACGGGCACCGAGGCCGACGCCTGGCCGATGGTCCTGGTGAGCTACCTCATCGTGTGCCAGGAGTACTCGGACGCCGACAAGGGCGAGGTCGTCAAGGCCTTCGCGTCGTACATCGCCAGCTCGGAGGGCCAGGAGGCCGCCGCAGCCCAGGCCGGCTCGGCTCCCCTGAGCTCGGACCTCGCCGACAAGGTCGCCACCGCGATCGAGTCCATCAAGTAATCCACCGGCCGGGCCCGTCTCGTCGCTTCACGCGCGGGACGGGCCCGGCCTGTGACCGGGGTCCGACCTGCCGCATGCGCGCATTCGAGCCCTACGATCTCCCCGTGAGCCCTGTCGAACCACCTCGTCTGAAGAGAGTCCCCTGGAATGGCAACTGAGACCGTCGTCCGCCCGAAGGCGAAGGTGCGGATCGGAGATCGGGTCTTCTCGATCTCGACCGTCGCCGCCGGCTCCCTCATCCTCCTCGTCCTGGCCGCCGTCGCGATCTTCCTCATCGCGCAGTCGATCCCCGCGTTCACCGCGACCCCGGACCAGCTGCCCGGAGAAGCGACGAGCTTCTGGGCGTACGTCGGCCCGCTCGTCTTCGGCACGATCTGGTCGGCCGTCATCGCCCTCGTGATCGCACTGCCCCTGTCGATCGGGATCGCCCTCTTCATCTCGCACTACGCGCCCCGCCGCATCGCCATGGCGCTCGGCTACATCGTCGACCTGCTCGCCGCTGTCCCCTCGGTCGTCTTCGGACTCTGGGGCGCGACGGTCCTCGCGCCGATGGTGCAGCCCTTCTACCTCTTCCTGAACGTCAACATCGGCTGGTTCCCGCTCTTCGGCGGCCAGGCCTCCGGAACGGGCAAGACGATCCTCACCGCATCGGTCGTCCTCGCCGTCATGGTCATCCCGATCATCACCGCCGTGTGCCGCGAGATCTTCCTCCAGGCCCCGCGGCTCCACGAGGAGGCGGCACTCGCCCTCGGTGCCACCCGCTGGGAGATGATCCGCATGGCCGTCCTCCCCTTCGGCGCCCCCGGCATCGTCTCGGCCGCGATGCTCGGCCTCGGCCGCGCCCTCGGCGAGACCCTCGCCGTCGCGATGGTGCTCTCGCCCGCCACGGTCGTCTCGTTCCTCCTGCTGACCTCGCAGAACTCGAACACCATCGCGGCCAACATCGCCCTGCAGTTCCCCGAGGCGAGCGGCGTCGGGGTCAACGTGCTCGTCGCCTCCGGCCTCATCCTCTTCGTCATCACCCTCGTCGTGAACTCGATCGCGCGATTCATCGTGAATCGTCGCAAGGCCTTCTCTGGAGCCAACTGATGTCCGCCGCCACCTCGACCGCCGTCGTCCCTCCCGTCACGCTGATCACAGGCAAGCTGCCCAAGGGGACCCCCTGGATGCTCCTGGTGGGCAGCTGGGTCGTGTTCGCGCTCGTCTTCCTGGTACTCCAGGCGGCCGGCATGATGAACGACTTCAGCCTCGTCGGCGCGATCTTCTGGGGCACCGTCCTCTTCGACATCGCCATCTACGTGGTCTCGCGCCTCGTCGAGGGCGGCCGCAAGGCGGTCGACCGCCTGGTCACCTCGCTCGTCGCGACGGCGTTCATCGTCGCGCTGCTCCCGCTCATCTCGCTGCTCTGGACCGTCGTCACGAACGGCACCGCGCGCTTCGACGCCCTGTTCTTCGGCTCCTCGATGCGCAACGTCATCGACGCGGGCGGTGGAGCACTGCACGCGATCGTCGGGACGCTCGAGATCACCGCCATGGCCGCCGTCATCTCGGTGCCGATCGGCCTGCTGACCGCGATCTACCTCGTCGAGTATGGGCGCGGGCACCTCGCCCGGGCGATCACGTTCTTCGTCGACGTGATGACGGGCATCCCCTCGATCGTCGCCGGTCTGTTCGCCTACGCCCTCTTCTCCCTCCTGCTCGGCCCCGGCGTCCGGATGGGCTTCGCGGGCTCGATCGCCCTCGCCGTGCTGATGATCCCCGTGGTCGTCCGCTCGTCCGAGGAGATGCTCAAGCTCGTCCCGAACGAGCTGCGCGAGGCCTCCTATGCGCTGGGCGTGCCCAAATGGCTGACCATCGTCAAGATCGTCCTGCCGACCTCGATCGCCGGCATCACCACCGGCATCACGCTGGCGATCGCCCGCGTGATCGGCGAGACGGCTCCGCTGCTCATCGTCGCCGGATTCACCGCCTCGATGAACTACGACCTGTTCAGCGAGCGGATGATGACCCTCCCGGTCTTCGTCTACACGCAGTACGCGAACCAGGGCCCCGACTCGGAGGCGTTCCTCAACCGCGCCTGGACCGGGGCGCTGGTCCTCATCCTGATCGTCATGGTGCTCAACCTGGGCGCACGGCTCATCGCCAAGGCGTTCGCCCCCAAGCTCGGCCGCTGACACCCACCACTCGGCTCCGGCCGCCACTCCCGAAGGAAGCAATGTCCAAGCGCATCGAGGTCAACGACCTCAACGTCTACTACAGCCAGTTCCTCGCGGTGGAGGGCGTCTCGCTCGCCATCGAACCGCGCACCGTCACGGCGTTCATCGGTCCGTCCGGCTGCGGCAAGTCCACCTTCCTCCGGACCCTGAACCGCATGCACGAAGTCATCCCCGGCGCCCACGTGGAGGGCGAGGTGCTGATCGACGGCAACAACCTCTACGCGCAGGGCGTCGACCCCGTGCAGGTGCGCCGGCAGGTCGGCATGGTCTTCCAGCGCCCGAACCCCTTCCCGACGATGTCGATCCGGGACAACGTGCTCGCGGGCGTCAAGCTCAACAACCGCCGCATCTCCAAGTCGGACGCCGACGCGCTCGTCGAGCGCTCGCTCCAGGGCGCGAACCTGTGGAACGAGGTCAAGGACCGGCTCGACAAGCCGGGCTCCGGCCTCTCCGGTGGCCAGCAGCAGCGCCTCTGCATCGCCCGCGCGATCGCGGTCTCACCCGATGTCCTGCTGATGGACGAGCCGTGCTCGGCGCTCGACCCGATCTCGACCCTCGCCATCGAGGACCTCATCGAGGAGCTGAAGAACGACTACACGATCGTGATCGTGACGCACAACATGCAGCAGGCCTCGCGGGTGTCGGACCGCACCGCGTTCTTCAACATCGCGGGCACCGGCAAGCCGGGCAAGCTCATCGAGTACGACGACACCGCGACGATGTTCTCGCGTCCGTCCGTCCAGGCGACCGAGGACTACGTGTCGGGTCGCTTCGGCTGATCCGACGCCTCGACGCAGAAGAGCCGCACTCCTCGGGGAGTGCGGCTCTTCTGCGTTCGGGTCGTCAGGCGGTCGCTATGGCGAGGATCGGATCGGTCGTCGGAACGTCCGATCCGCCCGCGTCCTCGACCGTGACGGCGACGACCGCCCCCGCGGCGAGCGTGCCCTCGAGCGGCGCCACCGTGCGGCCGTCGCCTCCGTCGAAGGTGCCAGCGGGCACGGCGCCCGAGGTGCCGATGTACCAGAGCTCGTACGTCTTGTCGTCGGGGAGGGCGGCGAGGTCGTCGACCACGAGCGCCGAGCGGCCGAGCGAGCTCGACCAGACCAGCGTCGCCGTCTCACCCGTGGCGAGCGCGCCCGCCGTCTCCTGCACATCGGGAGCGCTGCGGATCTGCTCGAGCGCGGTGAGCTGCTGGGTCTGTCCGGCGTCCGGAGCGAGGAGCGGCGGGAGGGTCACTCCGCCGACCACGATCACTGCGGCGGCGGCTGCGGCCGAGAGGTAGACGGCCGGACGGGCGAACCACCGGCTGCGGCTCCGCGCCTCTGCGCCGTGTCGCGCGGGGGCGGGTGCCTCGTCGGGCGTCGTCACGGCCCGCAGGCGCGGTGCCTCGGTCTGCTCGGAGGCCGTCTCGGGAGCCGCCGGGGCCGGCAGCTGCGGCGTCGTCGCGATGAGTGCCATCAGGTCGGTCTTGAGGGCCGGAGAGGGCGCGATGGGGGGCGCACTGGAAGCGAGCGCCTCGGCGACCGCGGAGAACTCGTCGGCCTCGCCGCGCGCCTCCGGGTGCTCGTCGAGGTAGCGGGCGAACCGCGCCTCCTCGTCGGGGGTAAGAATGCCGAGCGCGTGGCCGGCCGCGAGCTCGCGCGGATCGGCGGCGCCATCGGGATCGTTCATGTCGTTCACAGGGCCACCCCCATCTCTTCTCGAAGTCTGATCATTCCATCGCGGAGTCGCGTCTTGACGGTGCCGATGGGGCACTTCAGGATCCCCGCGATCTCACTGTGCGAGTACCCGCCGTAGTACGCGAGCTGAAGCGCCTGGCGCTGGAGCTCGGTGAGGCGCCCGAGAGCGACGGCGACCTTCTCGTGCTCAAGTGACACCTCCGCCTGCTCGGCGACCTGGTCGTACTCACGACCGAGGTCTCGGATACCGATGCGCACGTCCCGATCGCGGCCCGCTTGAGCCGCGCGTACCCGATCGATGGCCCTGCGGTGTGCCATCGTGAGGATCCAGGTCGTCGCGCTTCCTTTATTCGGAGCGAACCTCGCGGCGGTTTGCCAGATCTCGAGGAAGACCTCCTGCGTGACCTCCTCGGACTGCGCGCGGTCGAGGAGGACACGGGTGATGAGTCCGAGCACCCGGGAGGCGAAGAGGTCGTACAGCTCTGAGAAGGCGCGCTGGTCGCCCGTCGTGATGCGCTCCAGGAGCGCTCCGGCATCGGCCGTCGTGTCGTCGGTCATCCGCGTCGCCCCGCTCGCGCCCGGTTCGTGAGGTTCCGGGACATCCAGAAGGCTGCCACGGCGAGGCCCGCGATCACGACCGACACTTCGAGCGGGTGGGTCACGAATCGCACGTCGATCGGGACGACCCCGAGATCGACGAGCGCCGGGTCGGACAACCGGGGCGCCAGCCAGAGCGAGATCACCGCGACCACGGCGGCCGTCAGCCCGGGGTAGCTGCGCGGGCGGAGGAGTACCCAGAGGCCGGCGGCGATGTCGAGGACCGCGAGGGTGCGCATGATCGCGCCCTGCGAGACGACGACGCCGCCGCCCAGCAGAGCCCCCTCTGCGGAGTCGACTCCCGGAGCCGCGACGAGGTAGAGGACAGCCGCGACGAGGAGGCCGAGGCCCGCCACGAGCCGTGCCGCGATCCGGAAGGCCTTGGGACTCTTCATTCCGGATCTCGCCTGTCTGTCGGGGATCGGGACGATCACTCTCCGCGGATCCTCGGCCGGTCGCTCCGACGCGAAGGATGGGGCCGGACCGCAGAAACGCCTCTCGGCGCGAGGCCGCTCGAAGCGGCTATAAGTGGAGCCCGGGGTTACTGCGATCCGGCTCATGCCAGTGTAACGGGTGCCCCCCGGGAGCCCGCGAGGAGCGTTCGCGGTCCGAGAACGCCGGGCGGGAGCGGGTTGCGCCGGCTACTCGAGGGAGTCGCTGCGCCAGAGCCGCGCGCAGCTCACCAGCTCGGCCGCGGTCGTCGAGAGCCGCAGCGCGCGGGTGGTCAGCTCGCTCGCCCGTGCCCCGTCGGTGAACTCGACGTCGTCGGCGACCGAGGCGGCACCGGAGGCGCTCACCCGGCAGAAGGCGGCCGCGCGATCGAGCGCCACCGCGAAGTCGCCGTCGAAGACCCCTCGGAGGATGCGGTCGGCCAGCTCGGTGATCTCGGCCGGACCGGTCGGGGTGACGGCTCCCGCGACGACGGGGTCGATGGTCGCCGACAGCTCGACACCCCGCTGGTAGAGGAAGCTCGTGCTCTCGGGATCCTGCCGGATCACGAGGCGGAGGAGGTAGATGCGCCAGAGCGCGCCGGGCAGGCTGGCCGCGCTCGAGCGGGCCCACAGCTCGGCGAGCGCGTCGATGCCGTTGTGGTCGGTGTACTCGACCAGGCGGTCGATGATCACGGGGTCGGGGTCGTTCCGCACGCGGCTGAGCAGCGCGACGGCCGTCTCGTGCGCGACGCGGCTGATCTGCGCCGGGTCCTCGCCTCCCTGGAACGCCTCGAAGACGTGGGAGGGGAACTTGGTCGGCTTGTGGAAGCCGTTTGTCATGGGGCCGCCTTCCGCGGTGGAGGTGCTCGACCGAATCGGCTCGATGGTGCCGGTCGGTTCGAGGAGGGTAACGCGCGGGCGCGCCTGCGTATGCCCCCGTGCCGCCCCCGCCTCCCCGGGCGCTACCCTGGATGCCGCGGGCCTCTAGCTCAGTTGGCAGAGCAGCGGACTTTTAATCCGCGGGTCGTCGGTTCGAGCCCGACGGGGCCCACCGTGGACACATCGCACGCCGCAGCGGACCGATCCACAGGCCGCGCCTCCGCTCCCCTGCTGCACCCCTTCCCACTACTCGTGGCAGAGGGACCAGTCGGTGTCGGGGTAGTCGCGGGTGACGGCGCCGTCGAGGAGACGCCAGACGCCGCCGTGGTGCTCGAGGAGGCGGCCGTGGACGATCTCGGACGCCCACCCCTCGTCGGTGCGGTACCAGCGGACGAGTCGGACGGTCACGGCGCTGCGGGTGCCGACGCGAGGGGACATCGTCGTCCTTTCGGGTGGAGGTGGAGGGTCGTGCGGTGGATGGGGCCGGAGCTCATCTGCTGACAGAGGTTGGTCTCGATACGCCGCCTCCGGCGGCTACTCGACCAGCAGGCAACGGACGGCGGGCGGAAAACGGCGGGCGTCAGGCAGACGGGGCGGGCGGCGAGTAGCGGCGGGCCGAGGCGAGGCCAGGGGGCGGGACGGCCGGCGGAAAGGGGTCGCCGACCGCCCCGCGTGTGTCACCGGGTCGGGTCGTCGGCCCAGAAGCAGACCATCGTCATCGTGGAGCGGTAGAAGAGGGTCTTGGCGTCGACCTTGTCGACCGGGCGGTCCTCATCGTCGGGATAGAGCTCGCCGGCGGAGTCGACTCCGGGCGGCAGGCAGGCGTCCTGCGCGGTGTAGCGGGTCGGCTTCTTCGGGGCGTACCAGTCGCCTCCGTCGCCCTGCTCGGTTCCGGCGATGAAGGACGGGATGCCGGTGTACGAGCACAGGAGCGTCAGCGACGCTCCCGCTCGGACGAAGCGGTAGCTCGTCGTACTGAGATTGATGTCCGGCGAACCCGGGAGCAGCGCGCCGTAGTAGCAGGAGCCGTTCGACGAGATGTCGGTGGAGGCGTAGTGATCGAGGTTGGCGCCGGCGTTGTGGTCGGCGAGGGCAGGAGTCGCGGCGGCGCCCACCAGGGCGACGGCGGCGGCGAGAGCGAGGACGGTGGAGCGGAAGGACGGCATGACGGTCTCCTCAGCGAGACGGCGTCGGCGCAGTGCGTCGGCAGTGGCGGGGCGCTCGACGAACGAGCGACGACGGGGCATCCGCTCGACCGGGCGACAGCGCTGTCACTCGATCGGATGCTCCGCGGGCGTCCGGCGGACCGGATGCCCCGAACTCTAGACCGCTGAGCGGCGGGTGTCTGCCCCCTGCGAGGTCACGAAGGAGCGGCGATGCCCGGGCCTGCCGGAGGAGAACGCTGAGCGCATCCTCCGCGAACGGCGACGCAGGACTCGCTCGCTGGGCCCGAAAGAACCGGCCTCGACGAGCAGGCGGAGTGATGCAGCGACCTGCCGTGCGAGCCGGGGGTCGATCCCGCCCGGGATCCGCACCGCGACGATCAGGTCGAGAGCAGTCCGCGTGGTGCGAGAGATCGCCATGCCCGAACCCTATGAAGACTCTGAGAACGAGGATACGCCCCGCGGCGGGGGCGAGCGACAGCATCATTGCTCAGCTGTCGCCCGACTCCGCGCGAGGCGTGGACCGGATCGTGCTCGGGTCAGCTCGTGCTGCCGTCGCCGCGGCCGGTGGCCGACTGGAGGCGATCGATGTGCTCGGAGGCCTGGGCCTTGGTGAGGTCTGCGGGCAGGGTCTCTCCGGCCTCTCGGGCGAGGGTGTCGAGGTAGCTGCGCTGCGGACCGGTCATCGGCTCGTCGCCGGTGACCCAGTCGGACGGGTCCTTACTGGCGCTGGTGTCGCTGCTGTCGTCGGCTCGGGCACCGAGGACGTCGCCCTCGGTCTTGACGTCGGGATCGGTGGTGTTGTCATCGCTCATGCGTGCGACGCTACGCCCGACCACCGACACGGACGAGGGCTTGCGGATCGCCTCACTCCGGGCCGTTCCGCAGCGTCAGGACCCGAGCAGAGCGTGCGCCACCGTGAAGATGACCAGACCCGCGAGCGAGCCGACGACGGTGCCGTTGATGCGGATGAACTGCAGATCCTTACCGACCTGCAGCTCGAGCTTCTCGGAGGTCTCGCGAGGATCCCAGCGCTGGATGGTCTCGCCGATGATGCTGGCGATGTCGGTGCGGTAGCGGTCGACGAGGTTCGACGCGACCGTCCCGATCCAGGTGTCGACGGTGGTCGCCAGCGCGTCGTCGGTCGACAGCCGGCGGCCGAGATCGATCACGATCGACTCGATGCTGGCGCGCAGCGGGCTGGTCGGGTCGTCCATCGCACCGAGGAGCGAAGCCTTCGTGGTCTCCCACACATCACCAGCGAGGTCGCGCACGCGCGGGCTGTCGAAGGCGCGGTTCTTGATCTCCTCCACCCGTGCGATGAGGTCGGGATCGGTCCCCAGATCCCTCGCGAGTGTCGCGAGATAGCCGTCGATCGCGATCCGGAAGGGGTGGCCCTGATCGTCGCGGACGGCCCCGACGAAGACCAGGGCCTCGTGGTAGAGCCGCTCGTCGACGACGCGGCTGACGGCCGAGGGCAGCCAGCTCGGGAGGCGGCCGCTGACCATGCGGGTGAAGCTCTCGGGATTCGCGGCGAGCCACGCCTCCGCCTGCTCGACCAGCGTGTCGACGAGTCGTCGGTGGTGACCCGACTCGACGATGCCGCCGACGAGCGAGCCGAGCGGCGGGCCCCACTGCGGGTCGAGGAGGTGGCGGCGGGCCAGCGCCTCGATGACCCGCTGGACGTCGGAGTCGTCGAGCAGCGCGATCGCGGCGCGCACCGCCGCCGCGCTCTCACCGCCGACCCGCTGGGCGTTGGCCGGCTCGGCGAGCCACTGCCCGGCTCGCCGCGCGATGCCGAACGAGTCGAGCTTCTCGCGCACGATCGCCCCGCGGAGGAAGTTCTCCTCGACGAACTGCGCCAGACTCGCGCCGATCTCGTCCTTCTTCGTCGGGATGATCGCCGTGTGCGGGATGGGCAGTCCGAGGGGCCGGCGGAACAGCGCCGTGACGGCGAACCAGTCGGCGAGCGCGCCGACCATCCCGCCCTCGCTGGCGGCCCGGACCCACTGCAGCCACGGATAGCGGTCCTGCAGAGCGAAGGAGACGGTGAAGACGATCGCCATCACCACCAGCAGCCCCGTGGCCAGGCGCTTCATCCGGACGAGGGCGGCCCGCTTCTGCTCGTCGTCCCGGCCGACGGAGGTGGTCGCCAGCGTCATGACGAGGCGGGGAACCCCTCGTGACGGATTCCCCAGGCGACGGTCCACTCCTCGCCGGGCTCGAGCCAGCGCAGGCCCTGGCCGCTGTTGAGCGCGTCAGCCGGAGCGGTCATCGGCTCGACCGCGATGGCGGTCTTGACGTCATCGCCCTCCGGGAAGATGCGGGTGATGAAGACCTGGATGTAGTTGTGCGAGGCGTCGGCCCAGAGCAGCACGCGGCGGCCGTCGGCGGCGCTCACCCCGTGGACGCTCTCGCCGTCGACCACGGTGACATCTGCCCAGGCGTCGTCGAGCTCGAGGTCGCCGACGCGGCGTCCACCGCGGAGGTCCCAGTCGGAGCCGTCGACCGGGCTCTGACCTGTCGGGTTGAGCCGCTCGTCGACCTCGATGTGCACAGCGGCATCGACGGTGATCGTGAGCTCGTCGGTGGGCACGTCCCCGATCGCGAGGAACGGGTGCGTGCCGATCGCGACCGGAGCCTCCTCGGCGCCGACGTTGACGACGCGGTGCACGACCTTCAGGCCGTCGGCCCGCAGCTCGTAGCGGACGGTCGTCTCGAGGTGGAAGGGCCAGCCGCGCTGCGGGACGACCGCGGCGGCGAGCTCGACGAAGGACGGCCCCTGCTCGACGAGGCGGTAGGAGGTGGCCGTGAGCAGTCCGTGGATCGCGTTGGAGTACTTGGGCTCGGTGATGTCGAGCTGCAGGGTCCGGCCGCCGTGGTGCCACTTGCCGTCCTTGACGCGGTTGGGCCAGGGCATCAGGACGATGCCCGAGCCGAACGGCGGCACGACGCTCTCGGGGTAGGCGGCGGTGATCTCGATCCCGTCGACCGAGAGGTGGCGCAGCCCTGCGGCGACCTCTGTGACGACGGCGTGCAGGGTGCGTCCCTCGGCGGTGAGGTCGAGAGCGAACTGGCGCCCGGTTGCGGGGGCGGGGGTGAAGTCGGCCATGGCTGAATCCTACGGACTGACGCTGCGGCGGGAGGCCGCGCGAGATCGCTCGCAGCGCGTGACTGCCAGACCCGCCTCCTCGAGACGGGACACGACGTCGTCGGGCGCCGCCTCGCCCGTCAGGAGGCGGTCGAACTCCGCGGTCGCGGCCACTCGGCCGAGGTCGACGACGCCGAGCTTGCGCGAGTCGGCCACGACGACCCGCCGAGACGCGGCCTGCAGCATGCGGCGCTTGAGGGTCGCCTCCGGCAGGTTGACATTGGTGATGCCGGCCGACGGGTCGACGCCGGTGCAGCCGATGAAGACGACGTCGGCGCGGAGGCGCTCGAGCACCTCGGACGCGAGCGGCTCGACGAGCGAGTGCTGCAGGGGGCGCAGCGTGCCGCCGGTGACCACGACGGTGAAGCGCGGGATCGCGGGCTCGAGGGCCAGTGCGGTGGACAGGCCGTTGGTGATGACGGTGACGTCGTGCAGATCGTCGCGGGCGACGAGGGCGTGGGCGATGGCCAGCGGGGTGGTGCCCACGTCGAGGATGACGCTCTCACCCGACGAGACCGAGGCGGCGGCCTCGCGGCCGATCGCGGCCTTCTCGTCCGCGGCGGCGGCCAGCCCCTCCTCGAGGGAGCGCTCGCCGACGCGCTCCGCGACGGGGATGGCACCGCCGCGGACCCGCTGCACGGAGCCCTCGCCGACGAGGACGTCGAGGTCGGATCGCACGGTCACGACGGACACGCCCAGGCGCTCCGACAGGTCGGCGACCGAGACGAACCCCTGCTGCTGGGCGAGCACGAGCATGCGCAGCCGGCGCTCGAGGGCGGAGTGGCCCTCGGTCTCTCGGTCGGCTGCCATGCGCCCCATCGTGGCGTGTGACCGAGTGCTTGTCAAAGAGAAAACCGTCTTTCCTTTCCGAAGGTCGGACGGTACTCTCGTACCTGTCATGAATGAAGCGATCACACTCACCGGCGGCGTCGTCAAGCGCCCGCACACGCTCGCCGACGGCCGCGAGCTCCTCTACTTCGACGACGCCGACACGACGCTGCCGGCCGATCGCGCTGCCGACGCGCGCGAGCTCGATCCGCGCCCCGCTACGGCGAGCATGCGCCAGGACCCCCTCACCGGGGAGTGGGTGTCGATCGCCGCCTCGCGGCAGAACCGGGTGTTCCTGCCCCCGGCCGAGCTCGACCCGCTCGCGCCGGCCTCGGCGACCAATCCGTCGGAGGTTCCCAGCCGGTACGACGTGGCCGTCTTCGAGAACCGCTCGCCGTCCTTCGGGCCGCTGCTCGAGGACGCCGACGCTCCCGCCTCCCTCGACGACCTGCGGACGCTGGGCCTCGGCCGCACGCTGACCAGCGTCGGCCGCTGCGAGGTCGTCTGCTTCAGCCCCGAGCACGAGGGCTCGTTCGCGACCCTCAGCGCGTCGCGCGCGCGCACCGTGGTGGAGGCGTGGGCCGACCGCGTCGCCGCCCTGTCGGCGCTCCCCGGGGTCCAGCAGGTGTTCCCCTTCGAGAACCGCGGCGAGGCGATCGGCGTCACGCTGCACCACCCGCACGGCCAGATCTACTCCTACCCCTACGTCACGCCACGGACGACGCGGCTCCTCGCCTCGCTCGACTCCTACGGTCCCACCCTCTTCGCCGACATCCTGGCGTTCGAGCAGGCCGGCGAGCGCGTCCTGATCCGCGGCGAGCACTTCACCGCCTTCGTGCCGTTCGCGGCGCGCTGGCCCATCGAGGTGCACCTGCTCCCCCACCGCCACATCGCCGACATCAGCGAGACGACCCCGGAGGAGCGCGACGAGCTCGCGGCGATGTACCAGCGACTGCTCCGCGGCATCGACGCGCTCTACGACTCGCCCACCCCCTACATCAGCGCCTGGCACCAGGCCCCCGTGCACGAGCGTCGCGACGAGGTGCGGCTGATGCTGCAGATCACCTCGCCCCGCCGCGCCGAGAGCAAGCTGAAGTACCTCGCGGGCAGCGAGGCGGCGATGGGCGCCTGGATCGGCGACATCGCTCCCGAGACGAGCGCCGCCGCCCTGCGCGCCGCCATCGGGCGCGCCGACGCCGCGACCCTGGCCGCCGAGGCCGACGACAACCCCGAGGCCGCGGTCTCCGACACCACCGAGGAGTCCCGATGACCGACACGAGCGCACCCCTCGACTCCGTCTCCGAGCGCGCGGTCCGCGACTTCGAGCGCGCCTACGACCGCGCCCCTGCCGGCGTCTGGGCCGGCCCCGGCCGGGTGAACCTCATCGGCGAGCACACCGACTACAACGACGGCTTCGTCTTCCCCTTCGCCATCGACCGCGCGACCGCGATGGCGGTCGCACCGCGGGAGGACCGCGTCATCCGCATCGCGAGCGCCTTCTCGCCCGAGATCGTCGAGACCACCATCGACGAGCTGGGCCCGGGCGCACTCGCGGGGTGGTCGGCGTACCCGCTCGGCGTCGTCTGGGCTCTCTCGGAGTACGGCGTCGACCTCGACGATCGGACCGGCTTCGACGCCTTCGTCGACTCGGACGTGCCGGTCGGCGCCGGGCTGTCGAGCTCGGCCGCGCTGATGTGCGCCATGGCCGTCGCGCTGGACGAGCTGTGGGAGCTCGGCCTCGACCGGGCGACCCTCGCCAGGGTCGGGCGCCGGGCCGAGAACGTCGCGGTCGGTGCGCCGACCGGGATCATGGACGAGTCGGCCTCGCTCTTCGGCGAACGGGACTCCGCAGTGTTCCTCGACTGCCGGAGCCTGGACACCGAGGTCATCCCGCTCGGCTTCGAGGAGGCGGGTCTCGTCCTGCTGGTGATCGACACCCGTGTCGAGCACGCCCACGCAACAGGCGGCTACGCCGAACGGCGCGCCTCGTGCGAACTCGGTGCCTCGACCATGGGGGTCGAGTCGCTGCGCGAGCTGTCCGTCGACGACCTGCCACAGGCCGAGGATCTGCTCGATGACGTCACCTTCCGCCGTGTGCGGCACATCATCACCGAGAACGCGCGCGTCCTCGCCACGGTGCGCACTCTCCGCGAGGAGGGACCGCGGGCGATCGGCGAGCTGCTCGACGCGGGTCACCTGTCGCTCCGCGACGACTTCGAGATCTCGGTCCCCGAGCTCGACACGGCGGTCGAGTCCTCCCGCGGCGCCGGTGCGATCGGCGCCCGGATGACGGGTGGCGGCTTCGGCGGTTCGGCGATCGCGCTGACGCCGGTCGAGAAGGAGGCGGAGGTCCGCGCTGCGGTGCTCGCCGCTTTCGCGGAGAAGGGCTTCCGCGCGCCGGAGCTCTTCCTCGTCACGGCGGCGGACGGCGCCGGGCGCGTGCGCTGAGACGCGAGCTGTGCGCGAGGGGGCAGGCTCTCGACCTCACGGCTGATCAGCCCCATGCCTGATGGTCGAGCAGCCCCGGAGGAGCCTGTCGAGACCCCGCCACCGACCGCGGATCAGCCGCTCGACCCGCACTGCTGACGCTGGTGGATCTCGCTCCGCCCGCTCCGTGGGCTGCGGGCCCGATCAGTAGGGCGGTGCGAAGCGCTTGCCCGCATCGCGGAGTCGGTCCTCAGGCCTCAGACGGCGGTACGACGGCGCGCGGAGTGCCTCCGGTGACGGCGACGAGCTCTGCGAAGGTCGTCGGGTAGACGGTGTGGGCGTGGCCCGCGGCGGCCCAGACCGTGTCGTACCGCGAGAGCTCGTCGTCGACCACCGTGCGCAGGCGCCGCGGGTGACCGACCGGTGCGACGCCTCCGATGGTCTGCCCGGTCGCGGCCTTGACGACCGAGGCGGACGCCCGCGTGATCGCACCGCCGAGCGCCTCCCCGAGCCACGCCGTGTCGACGCGGTGGCCGCCGCTCGTGAGTACGAGCAGCGGCTCACCGTCGAGCAGGAACACCAGCGAGTTCGCGATCTGGCCGACCTCGATCCCCAGCGCCGCCGCGGCGAGCGCCGCCGTCGACGCCGCCTCGTCGAGCCAGCGGACCGGCGGGTGGACGCCGTGCTCCGCGAGATCGGCGAGGACGCGGTCGACGGCGGGATGGCTGCGTTCGCTCATGTCGCCGAGGCTAGCGGCAGGCTCAGCTCTTGAGCGTCGCGATGTCGATGACGAAGCGGTAGCGGACGTCGGAGGCGAGCACGCGCTCGTAGGCCTCGTTGATCTGCGACGCCGAGACGACCTCGACCTCGCTCGCGATGCCCTTCTCGGCGCAGAAGTCGAGCATCTCCTGGGTCTCCTTGATGCCTCCGATGCCCGATCCCGCGAAGGAGCGGCGAGCGCCGAACAGCGTGAAGACGTGCAGCGGCAGGGCCTCGGCCGGGGCGCCGACGTTGATCATGGTGCCGTTGCGACGCAGCAGCCCGAGGTAGGCGTCGAGGTCGAGCACGGCGCTCACGGTGTTGATGATGATGTCGAAGGTGTTCGCGAGAGTCGTGAACGTCTCCTCGTCCTTCGTCGCGTAGTAGTGATCGGCTCCGAGGCGGAGGCCGTCCTCCTGCTTGCTCAGCGACTGCGAGAGCACGGTCACCTCGGCACCCATGGCGTGCGCGAACTTGACGGCCATGTGACCGAGCCCGCCGAGACCGACGACCGCGACGCGCTTGCCGGGGCCCGCCTCCCAGTGCGAGAGCGGCGAGTAGGTCGTGATGCCGGCGCAGAGCAGCGGCGCGGCGGCCTCGTAGGGGATCGACTCCGGCACGCGGAGGACGAAGTCCTCGACCACGACGACGTGGGTCGAGTAGCCGCCCTGGGTGATCGTGCCGTCGCGGTCGACGGAGGCGTAGGTGCCGGTGTTGCCCTTCAGGCAGTACTGCTCCTCGCCCGCGAGGCAGTTCTCGCACTCGCGGCAGGAGTTGACCATGCAGCCGACGCCGACGCGGTCGCCGACGGAGTGCTTGGTGACCTCGGAGCCCACCTCGGCGACGACGCCGACGATCTCGTGGCCGACGGTCAGCGGGTACTTCACGGGACCCCACTCGCCGCGGACGGTGTGGATGTCGGAGTGGCAGATGCCGGAGTAGGCGATCTCGATGAGCACGTCGTGGGCGCCGACATCGCGGCGCTCGATGGTGGTGGGGATCAGCGGCTCGGTGGCGGACGGAGCGGCGTAGGCGTTGACGGTGAGCATGTGTTCTCCTCGTGGGGCGGGCGCACGCGAACGACGGGGTCGTGCGGGGGTGGGGACGCGAGTGCGCATCTCCAGGCTATCGATCGGGTCTGGACGCTCCCCGTAGGCTCGGAGCATGCGGAGCGCGATCGACCTCAACGCCGACCTCGGCGAGGGCTTCGGCGTCTGGGAGCTCGGCGACGACGAGGCGATCCTCGGTGTGGTCTCGAGCGCGAGCATCGCCTGCGGCTTCCATGCGGGCGACCCGTCGATCATGCTCGCGCGCTGCCGGTCGGCCGCTGAACGCGACGTCGCCATCGGCGCCCATGTCTCGTACCGCGATCTCGCCGGCTTCGGCCGCCGCGACATCCCGGTGACAAGCGACGAGCTCTACGCCGATGTGGCGTATCAGATCGGTGCACTGCAGGCGTCGGCTCGCGCGACCGGCACCCGGGTCCGGTACGTCAAGCCGCACGGCGCCCTCTACAACCGCATCGTGCACGACGAGCTCCAGGCGGAGGCGGTGGCCGCGGCGGTCCGCGACGTCGCGCCCGAGCTCGCCCTGCTCGGCCTCGCCGCCTCGGCGGTCGAGCGAGCGGCGGCGGCGGCCGGGCTCCGCTTCCTCCGGGAGGCGTTCGTCGACCGCGGCTACCGGGCCGACGGCTCCCTCGTGCCGCGCGGCGAGCCCGGAGCGGTCCTCTCGGATCCGGCGCTCGTCGCCGCCCGCGCCGTGCGGATGGTGGTCGAGGGCGCCGTCGAGACGAGCTCGGGCGAGCACCTCGCCGTCGATGTCGACTCGCTCTGCGTCCACGGCGACTCCCCGGGTGCGCTCGCGATGGCGGAGGCGGTGCGCGCGGCCCTCGCGGAGGCGGACGTCGCGCTCGCTCCCGCTGCGCCGTGATCGCGACGCGGCTCCTCCCCTCCGGCGACCGCGCCGTGCTCGTCGAGGTCGAGGGTCTCGACGAGGCCCTCGCACTGCGGTCCGCACTCGATCGTGAGCGCCTGGTCGGTGTGCTCGACCTGGTGCCGGCCGCCCGGACCGTGCTGGTGATCCTCGATCCGGGGCACCTCACGCTCGCCGCGGCCGGTCGCTGGATCAGCGCCGTCGCCGGCACCGCCACTGTCGGCGACACGGGGCTCGGCGGGCGGCGGCACGAGATCGCGGTCCGCTACGACGGCCCGGACCTCGACGCGGTGGCCGAGGGGCTCGGCTGGAGCGCGGACGAGCTCGTCCGCCGCCACACCGCGAGCGTGTGGCGCGCGGCGTTCGGGGGCTTCGCTCCCGGCTTCGCCTACCTCGCGGCCCTCGCACCCTGGCCCGAGATCACGCGGCGCGCCGAGCCGCGGACGCGCGTGCCGGCCGGCTCCGTCGCCCTCGCCGGCGGCTGGTCGGGGATCTACCCGCGCTCCTCCCCCGGCGGCTGGCAGCTGATCGGGTCGACGGAGGCGGTGCTGTGGGACGTGGACCGCCTCCCGCCCGCGCTCGTCGCACCCGGCGACGAGATCCGCTTCCGGGCGGTGCCGTGAGCCTTCTGGTGCTCGATCCGGGACCGCTCGCGCTGGTCGAGGACGACGGGCGCGCGGGTCGAGCCGCGCTCGGCGTCGGCCGCTCCGGCGCCATGGACCGCAACGCCCGACGGACGGCGAACCGACTCCTCGGGAATGCGGAGCACGCGGCGGTGCTCGAGCTCCTCGGCGCAGGATTCGCGGCGCGCTTCGAGGCGGACACGTGGATCAGCCTCGGTGGAGCCGCGGGGGTCGCGACCCTCGACGGGCGAGCGCTCGACCGCCTCCTGCCCGCCCTCGCACGCGCGGGGTCGGTCCTGCGGCTCGGACCGCTGCCGACGGGGCTGCGCCGCACCCTCGCGGTGCGCGGCGGAGTCGAGGTGCCGGTGGTGCTCGGCTCCCGGTCCCGCGACACGCTCTCGGGTCTCGGGCCGGAGCCGCTCCGCGCCGGAGACGTGCTGCCCGTCGGCTCGGCTCGTGGTCCGGTGCTGCCGGTCGACTGGTGGCCGTTCGATGCTCCGGGCGCCTGGATCACCCTCGACCTGCACCCGGGTCCGCGTCTCGAGCGCCTCCCGGACGGCACCTGGCAGCGACTGCTCGCCGCGCCGTGGACAGTGAGCGGCGAGGCCGACCGGGTCGGGGTCCGGCTCCGCGGATCGCCACTGCCGACGGGCGACTCGAGCGAGCTGCCGAGCGAGGGGCTCGTGCACGGCTCGGTGCAGCTGCCGCCCTCGGGGCTGCCGGTGGTGTTCGGGCCGGATCACCCGGTGACCGGCGGATACCCCGTCGTCGCGGTGGTCGACTCCGCATCGCTGGATCTGCTGGCGCAGCTGGTACCGGGGAGCCCGGTGAGCCTCCGCGCCGCGCGTCGCCGAGGGTGATGGTGCGATTCGCAGGTGATGGTGCGATTCGCAGGCGATGGTGCGATTCGCAGGCGGTCGCAACCAGAGAACGTTCTCCTCCGTATGAAGGGAGTGGAGAACGGGGGATCGCCTGCAGATGGCACGAACGCCTGCAGACGGCACCAGCACCTGCAGAGCACAGGGACACCTGCAGAGCGCGCACCCGGTCAGCGCAGGGCGCGCTCCGCCGCCGATACCACGTTGTGGATCAGCATCGCCCGCGTCATGGGGCCGACTCCACCCGGCACCGGCGACAGCCAGCCCGCGACCTCGGCGACTCCAGGAGCGACGTCGCCCGTGAGCTTCGCCTTGCCCGTCTCGGGGTTCTCGACCCGCGTGATCCCCACATCCAGAATGGCCGCGCCGGGCTTCACCCAGTCGGCCGCGATCAGGCCGGGGACGCCGACCGCCGCCACCACGATGTCGGCGCGGCGCACCTCGGCGGCGAGGTCGGTCGTGCGGGAGTGGGTCAGCGTCACGGTCGCGTCGAGGCCCTTGCGGGTCAGGAGCAGCCCGAGCGGGCGTCCGACCGTGAGCCCCCGGCCGACGACGACCACGTGGCGACCCTGCAGCGGGATGTCGTAGCGCTTCAGCATCTCGACGATGCCGTTCGGCGTGCAGGGCAGCGGGCTGTCGAGCTCGCCTTCGACGCCCAGCACGAGTCGCCCCAGGTTGGTGGGGTGCAGGCCGTCGGCGTCCTTGTCAGGATCCATCAGCTCGAGCATCGCGTTCTCGTCGATGCCCTTCGGCAGCGGGAGCTGGATGATGTAGCCGGTCACCGACGGCGAATCGTTGAGATCGCGGATCGCCGCCCGGATGTCGTCGGCGGACGCCGTGGCGGGCAGGTCGACGCGGATCGACTCGATCCCGACCTCGGCGCAGTCGCGGTGCTTCCCGGCGACGTACGAGCGCGAGGCGGGGTCGTCGCCGACCAGCAGCGTGCCCAGACCCGGGACGACGCCCTTCTCGCGCAGAACGGCGACCCGCTCGGTGATCTCGGCTTTGACCGCGGCCGCCGTCGCGACTCCGTCGAGTACCTGTGCCGTCATGTCGGAACTCCTCGTGCTGGGGCACTCGGGAGGAGCCGCGGCACTGGCCACGGCTCCTCCCGAGCGCTCGGATGGTGGCGACTACAGGCCCGGGTAGAGCGGGAAGTCGTCGGTGAGCCGCGCGACGCGGGCGCGCAGCGACTCGAGGTCGGCCGAGGGCTTCAGCGCCTCGGCGATGACATCGGCCACCTCGGTGAACTCGGCGTCGCCGAAGCCGCGGGTCGCGAGCGCGGGCGTGCCGATGCGGAGGCCCGAGGTGACCATCGGCGGGCGCGGGTCGAACGGCACGGCGTTGCGGTTGACCGTGATGCCGACCTCGTGGAGGCGGTCCTCGGCCTGCTGACCGTCGAGTGGCGAGTTGCGCAGGTCGGCGAGCACGAGGTGCACGTCGGTGCCACCGGTGAGCACGTCGATGCCCTCGGCCTTGGTGTCGGCGGCGACGAGGCGCTCGGCGAGGATCTGCGCACCGCGGATGGTGCGCTCCTGACGATCGGCGAACTCGGCCTCGCCGGCCAGCTTGAAGGCGGTCGCCTTCGCGGCGATGACGTGCATGAGCGGGCCGCCCTGCTGACCCGGGAAGACGGCCGAGTTGAGCTTCTTGGCGTACTCCTGCTTGGCGAGGATGAGGCCGGAGCGGGGACCCGCGAGCGTCTTGTGCACCGTCGAGGTGACGACATCGGCGTGCGGCACGGGCGAGGGGTGCAGCCCCGCGGCGACGAGACCTGCGAAGTGCGCCATGTCGACCCAGAGCTTCGCGCCGACCTCGTCGGCGATGGCGCGGAACGCCTCGAAGTCGAGGTGGCGCGGGTAGGCCGACCAGCCGGCGATGAGCACCTGGGGGCGCACCTCGAGGGCCTTCTCGCGGACCACGTCCATGTCGATGCGGAACGTCTGCGGGTCGACTCCGTATGCCGTGGCGTTGTAGAGCTTGCCCGAGAAGTTGAGCTTCATGCCGTGCGTGAGGTGGCCGCCGTGCGCGAGCTCGAGCCCGAGGATGGTGTCGCCGGGCTGGATGAGCGCGGCGAGCGCCGCCGCGTTGGCCGTGGCTCCGGAGTGCGGCTGGACGTTGGCGAACTCGGCGCCGAACAGTGCCTTGGCCCGATCGATCGCCAGCTGCTCGGCGATGTCGACGTACTCGCAACCGCCGTAGTAACGGCGGCCGGGGTAGCCCTCGGCGTACTTGTTGGTGAGCACGGAGCCCTGCGACTCGAGGATCGCGCGCGGGACGAAGTTCTCGCTCGCGATCATCTCGAGGTAGCCGCGCTGGCGGTCGAGCTCCTGCTGGAGGACGGCGGCGATCTCGGGATCGACGACCGAGACGGGCTGGTCGAACGTGGCGGCGAGGCTGGTGCTCGCGGCGGAGGAAGAGGACACGGACGCTCCTTGACGGCGAAACGGATGGCACCCGTGCCGTCGCGGCGAGGCGACGAGGCTCGTTCGGGCGACCGGGACTACGGTATCCGTTCCGGCCCAGGCGTGCGGCAGGAAAAGTGTCCGGCGAGAATGCACCGGAGGAGGTGTCGCTCCCTGATGGTCACCCATCCGAACGCCAGTCGCGACGCGGCAAGTGTAGCAAGAGCCGGAGGCTGAAGCTCCCTCACGTCTGTGCGAGGATCTCTCGGAGTCGTCCCTGGTGCCGGACGCGGGAGGGACCATCGTGAGAGGCAGGGCGAGCGCTCGCACGGCCGTCGACCCGCTCGGCGACGCCGAGCTGATCGAGCTGGTCCGCGACGGCGAGGCCTCGGCCACGGCGGAGCTGTGGCGGCGGCACGCGGCAGCCGCACGCTCCGTCGCGCGAGCATGGTCGGGGTCGCTCGACGCCGACGACCTCGTCTCGGAGGCGTTCCTCCGCGTGCTCTCGACGATCGAGCGCGGCGGCGGGCCCGAGGGCGCATTCCGCCCCTACCTCTTCACCGCGATCCGCAACGTCGCCGCCTCGTGGGGTCGACGCCAGGACCGCGAGCGCCCGTTCGGGTCGGAGGAGGACGTCGTCGAGTCGGGCCCCGGCCCGGAGGAGACCGCGCTCGCGGCGCTCGATCGGGATCTGGGCGTGCGGGCCTTCCGCGCACTCCCCGCCCGCTGGCAGGAGGTGCTCTGGTACACGGAGGTGGAGGGACTCACCCCGGTCGAGGCCGCGCCCCTTCTCGGCCTGCGTCCCAACTCGGTGGCCGCTCTGAGCCATCGCGCGCGAGAGGGGCTGCGCGGGGCGTGGATCCAGGAGCACGTGACCGACGTGGCGGCGGAGGGAGAGTGCCGCTGGGTGCTCGAGCGGGCGGGGTCGCACGTGCGGGGACGCCTGCCGGCGCGCGGCCGCCTCCGGGTGCGCTCGCACCTCGTGGAATGCGCGTCCTGCCGCACGGCTCTCGCCGACGCGGAGCAGACGGGCGCTCGACTGGCGACGGTGCTCCTCCCGTTCGTCGCGGGCGTCGGAGGTGCGGCGGCCTACGCCGCAGGCGGTGCGGTCTCGGGCGGGGCCGGTGCTGCTGTGGCCGGCGCGGGTGGCGCAGTGGCGAGCGCCGGGACGGCCGCGGGGGGCGTCTCCGTCACCGCGGTCGTCGTCGCTGCCGCCGGACTGCTGCTCGTCGCGGGCGTCGCGATCGCGGCGCTGCTGCCCGCCTCGGGACCCGAGGCATCAGAGGTGCCGGAGTCGGTGAGTGCTGCGCCGGACGAGGTCTCGTCGACTCCGGCGGTGGAGGCGACGATCGCCCCGGTCCCGGCCGTCGAGCCGACGCCGAGTCGCGAGCCGGATGCGCCGGTCGAACCCGCGCCCACCACCCGACCCGATCCGATCGACGAGGCTGCGACGGCCGTCCCCGAGACCGTGGAGCCGCCGTCCTCGCCGGGGCCGACTCCGACCCCCACCGCGGCGCCGTCCGCGACCCCTCCGCCGACCTCCACCCCTTCCCCCCTCCCGACACCCACCCCGACGATCCCGACCACGACGACTCTCGAGCCCGACCCCGCGGAGCGCCTGCTCCCGGAGGCCACGGGAACCGCGACTCCCGGATCGACGGTGACGGTCGAGGACGCGGAGTCGGGCGTCGTCTACGCGAGCACGGTCGCCGGAGCCGACGGGACGTGGTCGCTGCAGGCGATCCCGCTGCCGGCGGGCGACACCGCGGTGATCGTGCGGACCACTTCGCCCGACGGCACCGAGACGGTGGGCGCCTCCGAGACCGTGCGACTGCTGGCGCCGAGCATCCTCGCCCCGGCGAGCTCCGACTCCGGCGTCCCCGTGCTCGTGCTGGCGGAGCCGGGCATCGTGCAGCTCCTCGTGGACGGCGAGGTCGCGCTCGAACGGACGGTCTCGAGCGTCGGCTTCGTCGCGACAGTCGATCTCGGGGCGGGAGATCACGTGATCAGCGCGCGCTACGCCTCCCGGGACGGGCGCACCGGCGCCACCGCCTCGACCACCGTCGTCGTGCGCTGACGGGCGCCGATATCCTGAGCGGATGCAGTCCGACCCCGCCGCGCCCTCCTCCGACCTGCCCGTGCCCACCGGCACCGACGACGCCGGCGCGACTCGGCAGCAGCCCGCCAACCACTGGACCCTGACGTTCACCTGCCCCGACCTGCCGGGCATCGTGCACGCCGTCTCCGGAGCCGTGGTGCAGGCGAGCGGCAACATCACCGAGAGCCAGCAGTTCTCGAGCGCCGACACCGGCCGCTTCTTCATGCGGCTGCAGGTCGAGTCGGCCGTCACGCGCGACGAGTTCGAGCGGGCGCTGCTGCCGGTCACCGAGCGCTACGGGATGACCTGGCGGCTCGACGTCGTGGGCAGGCCGCTCCGGACCCTCGTGCTCGCCTCGACCGCGGCGCACTGCGTGAACGACCTGCTGTTCCGCCAACGCGCGGGGCAGCTGGCGGTCGACGTGCCGCTGATCCTCTCGAATCACGCCACCCTCCGCGATCTCGCCGAGTTCTACGGCGTGCCGTTCGAGTCGCGGCCCGTGGTGTCTCCGGAGTCGAAGCGCGAGTTCGAGGAGCGGGTGATCGAGGTCGTCGAGCAGTACGACATCGAGCTCGTCGTGCTCGCCCGCTACATGCAGATCCTCTCCCCCGAGCTCTGCGCACGCCTGGCCGGCCGCGCGATCAACATCCACCACTCCTTCCTGCCCGGCTTCAAGGGGGCGAACCCCTACAAGCAGGCGCACGCCCGCGGCGTGAAGCTGATCGGAGCGACGGCCCACTTCGTCACGAGCGATCTCGACGAGGGACCGATCATCGAGCAGAACGTCGTGCGCGTCGAGCACTCGCGCTCGGCGGCCCAGCTCGTGGCGATCGGGCAGGACGAGGAGAGCCGCACGCTCACGCAGGCGGTCAAGTGGTTCGCGGAGGACCGGGTGCTGCTCGACGGAGCGCGGACGATCATCTTCCGCTAGGCCTCGCGCCCAGGACGGCGCGGCTACGATGGTCGGCGTGAATCGAGCAGGAGCGACCGCCGCGGGATCCGACATCAGGATCGGTCCGAACGACGTGCTGCGCTTCGTCCTCGAGCTCTTCGCTCTGGCGACCTTCGGGATCTGGGGCTTCACGAGCTGGACCCTGCCCCTGAGCATCGTCTTCGGCGTCGGAGCGCCCGTTCTCGCCGCTCTGGTCTGGGCGCTGTTCCTCTCTCCGCGGGCCGTTCTCTCGATCGACGTCTACGGGCGCTCGCTGATCGAGCTGCTGGTCATGGGCGCCGCCGCCGTGGCGTGGCTCGACATGGGCCAGCCGATCGTCGCGATCGTGTTCGGCGTCGTCGCGGTCGTGTCCGGCGTGATCGCCGGGCGTCGCGCCGTCTCCTGACGCCTCCCTCGAGGTCTCCTCCGAGCGCGCCCCGACCTCCGGAGGCGCCGCGAACGCGAACGGCCGCCCCGCGGCTCCGGTGGGAGCGCGCGGGGCGGCCGTCGAGGCGGACGCGGAGGGCTACTCCGCAGCCACTCCCTCACGCTGGGCGAGGGCCCGGCGGCGGACACCGGAGATCACCACTCCGGCGCCGATCAGCGCCAGAGCCGCGGCTCCGAGAAGACCGCCCTCGAAACCGGTGGAGGGCAGGCCGCCCGAGCCGCCGCCGTGGCCGGGCGCACCCGGTCCGGCGGTCGGCGAGGCGGACGGCGTGGACGTCGGCGTCGTGGTCGGCGCCGGGCCCGCAGTGGGTCCTGCGGTCGGCGTCGGCTCAGGCGTCGCCGTCGGCTCCGGGGTTCCCGTGGGCTCCGGAGTCGCGGTGGGCGTGGGAGTCGGCGTCGCCGACTCCGTCACGTCGACGCTCACCAGAGTCGCGAGACCCGAGTCGGAGTAGGCGACCCGTCCGAGGTACCGGGCGGGGCCGGCCAGGTCGGACCACGAGATCGCGTAGCTCGTCGGCTCGCCCTGCGTCGCGTCGATCACCGCGGGCTCGGTCGTCAGCGAGCCGACGCCGTTCTCGGGAGTGATGACGAAGCTGCGCAGGTCGAAGGTGACCGTGGTCTCCGCGCCGACCGCGTAGATGTCGGCGGTGACACGGTAGGTGCCGGCCTCCGGCTCCGCGAGGTCGACGCGCTCGTCGGCGGAGGCGGTGGCCGAGACGGCCTGCGAGACGGGCTCGCCCGCCGCATCGAGCAGCTCGACGTACAGGTCGAGGTCGGCCGTCTCGTCCAGCGAGTCGAGATCGAAGCGCGCGAAGTCGGCGCCCTCGGGCACGTCGACCTCGGTGATCAGCGTCGTGCCCGCCGGCAGGGTGCCGGAGTGGCCGTCGGCCGCCGTGGCGTCCTCGGCGAGGACTCCCTGGGCGAGTCCGGTCGTCGACAGCGGCAGTGCGCCGTCGATGCCCGGCGTGATGGTCGCGTCGGTCGAGCCGGTCGAGCCGGAGCCCGAGACCTCGTAGGGCGCGTCCAGCAGGACGGGGCGCACGGCGACGGGGCTGCGCACCTCGTGCTCGGCGCTCGACCAGGTGAGGTAGCCGGTCGCGAACTCCGAGAGCTCGGCGTCCCCGGTCGTGAAGGTGACCGTGTACTCGGCCGTCTGGCCTGCTCCGGTGAAGGAGAGGGTGGAGGGCGACACGACGGTCTCGACACCGGGGATGTCGAGCGATGCGGTGTAGGTGCCGGGAGCGGTCGACGTCACCGTGCGGGTGACGGTCTGCGTTCCGGCGAGCGCGCCGATGGCGATCGAGGCCTGGTTGAGGTCGGACGGGTCGATGGCCTCGATCGGGTCGATCGCGGGGTCGGGGTTGAAGACGTAGCCGGCACCCTTGAGGAACGCGATCCAGTCGCTCGGGCCGCTGTCGTAGATCAGTCCGGGGTCGAGGAAGGCGGTCGGGTCGACGTGACCGGCGCCCTGGGCGAAGACGTCCTCGGAGGCGTTCCCCGACTGGTCGACGCTGTCGTACGAGGTCGTCATCATGGCCGACTTGACGGCCGAGGGCGACGCGTTCGGGCTGGCGCCGAGGATCAGCGCGGCGAGGCCGGCGATGTGCGGCGACGACATCGACGTGCCGGATTCGAAGGCGAAGGCGGGGTCGTCGCCCTCGGCGTTGAAGCTGTCGGCGAGGATCGCGACGCCGGGCGCCGTGATGTCGGGCTTCAGCACGTCACTGCCGTCGGCCTCGGCCGGACCGCGCGACGAGAAGCCGGCGACCTGGGGAACCGCGATGGCGATCCCCGAGGTGTTGCCCTCGCTCAGCGTGACGGTCGCACCGGGAGTGGACGCGTAGGCGGTGATGGGGTTGTACGCCTCCGAGTCGATCTGGATGCTCGGGACCGAGTGGTCGTCGACGTGCAGGGCGTTGGGGAACGGGTTGAGCAGCAGCATGCCGATGCCGCCCGCCCGCTCGACCTCGGCCGACTTCGACACGCGGGCGGTGACGCCGGCGGTGCAGGCGACGATCTTCCCCGCGACCTTCGTGGGGTCGAGGGTGCCGGTCTCGCAGATCTCGGGAGTCTCGGCGCCAGGGAGGACGACGTCGGCGCTGTTCACGAGCGGTCCGGTCACGTCCTCGTGGACGGTGATCGATCCGCCGGGGAAGGCCTGGCCGTCACCGAGGGTGGCGGTGGCCGTGTAGGTCGGGATCGAGGAGGCGGCGACCGTCGTGTACCACGGCGAGGCGTGGTCGAGGGTGGAGTCGCCGGGGCCGGAGTTGCCGGCCGATGCCGCCACGAAGACGCCCGCGGCGGCGGCGTTGAGGAACGCCTCGTCGATCAACGTGAGCGTGGAGGTGGCCGAGCCGCCGCCGATCGAGAAGTTGATCACGTCGACGCCGTCGCTGGTCGCCGCGTCGATCGCGGCGAGGATGCCGGGACCGGAGCAGAAGTCGTCGTCATCGGTTCCGTCGACGTCGCCGTTCCAGCAGACCTTGTACGCAGCGACCTTGGCCGCCGGAGCGACACCCGAGATCAGTCCGTAGTCGTAGCCGTCGACACTCGCGTCGACGCCCGCGTTGCCGGCGGCCGTCGAGGCGGTGTGCGAGCCGTGGCCGTCCGCGTCGCGCGGCGAGAGGTACTCGGGGTTGTCGGGCGATCCGGCCGGCTCGGACTCGCCGAGGAACCAGCGGGCGCCGATCAGCTTCTGGTTGCACTCGTCGCCGGACCACTGCTGGGACGCGTCGGCACCGCTCACGCAGGCACCGACGAAGTCGCTGCCGTCGGACTTCGGGTAGGTGACCGTGGTGCCGTTCGTGTACGGAGCGGCTCCAGGGCTCGTGGCGAGCGGTGCGCCCGCGAAGGACGGGTTCTCGGGAGCGATGCCGGAGTCGATGACGCCGACCACGACGCCCTCGCCGGCCTTGTCGATGCCGCCGAGCTCGTTCCAGACGCCGTCGGCGCCGTCGAGCCCGAGGAAGCTCGTCGAGGGCTCCTGCCCGGTGTCGGGGACGGGGATCCCGGCGGCGGCAGGTGCCTTCAGGGTCGTCGGCTGGGCCGCGCGGTCGAGGGTGAGGTCCTCGATCTCGCGCACCTGGGCGACGTCCTTGCGGTTCGCGAGGCGGCTCGCCTGCGCACCGGTCAGCTCGGCCGAGAAGCCGTTGAGGGTGACCGTGTAGTGGTAGCCGATCTCGGCGTCGACAGCGGCGGCGACGTCGTCCTGGCGCTGCTCGAGGTGGGCCGAGTAGTCCTCGACGGGAGCGGATCGCGCCTGGAGCTGCGAGCCGGCATCGGGAGCGGTGCGGGCGAAGCGGGCGTCAGTGCCCTTGTAGGTCGCCGCGGCCGGCTCGATCAGGGTGACGACGTAGTCGCCGTCGTCGAAGCTCTGCAGCGCCGAGAGGCCGCCGACGAGCGAGGCGCTCCCGACGACAGGGGCGGCGGAGGCGCCGGTGGCCGCGAAGGCGGCGGAGGCGGCGACTCCGATGACGGCGAGGCCCGCGAGGATGCGCCGGTCGGCGCGGCGGGCAGGTGGACGGTGGGACGGGTGGATCGGCAATCGATGTCCTTACTCACGCTCACTGTGAACCGGATCCGGTTCAGCTCTGAATCAGTACTGACGACCCTACGAACTCGATCGCCCGGCTCTGTTTCCAACAGATTACGAAGTAGTCGGATTCGGGACGGTCGCACTTGGCACTCTCCGGGGTCGAGTGCTAAATTCGTTGCAGTTGAGTCGATGAGGCTCAACTCTGAGAAGTCCTTCGTTGCTCGACTGAATGGAGTGATCATCATGGCCGTGACCTACGACCCCATCCGCGAACTCGACCGCGTCGCCTCCGCCCTCCTCGGCTCCGGCCAGGGCCCGCGCCGCATGCCGATCGACCTCTACCGCGACGGCGACCACTACGTCCTCACCGCCGATCTGCCCGGGATCGATCCCGGCTCGGTCGACGTCGACGTCGACGGTCAGCTGCTGACCATCCGCGCCCAGCGCACGGTCGCGAGCGGCGACGACGTCACCTGGATCACGCGCGAGCGCCAGTCCGCGACCTTCGTCCGCCAGCTCAGCCTCGGCCAGGGCGTCGACACCGAGCGCATCTCGGCGTCCTACGACAACGGTGTGCTCTCGGTCACCATCCCCGTGAGCGAGAAGGCGAAGTCGCGGAGGATCGAGGTCGTCTCGAGCGCGAGGCCCGAGCAGGTGCAGCTCAGCGAGTCCCGCTCCGAGTGATCCGGCCGACGCAGGGCCCGCCCGCTTCCCCGGCGGCGGGCCCTGCGTCGTTCCCGCGTCGTTCCCGCGTCAGAGCGGAGGCGGCGGCTGCACGATCGGACGACCGGTGACCAGGCGCTCGTGGATCTGCTCCGCCCGCCGCGCCCAGGAGTGGTGGGTCCGCACGTGGGCACTCGCGCGAGCCGTCGCGCCGGCGCTCTCCGCATCCGCGTCGAGCCGCTCCGCCAGATCCCGGCCGTCGACATCCACCTGGAGGATCGCGTCGAGCGGCAGCAGCCGCTCGTACTCCCCGCTCCCCGGCAGCACGCCGACAAGGCGCGCGCCCGCTGCGAGCCCCTCGAGGTAGCGCATGACCAGCGGGCTGTAGCCGCCCGTCCGAGCGCGGTCCTCGGCCAGCGGAGGCGTCACCACGAAGTAGCGGGAGCGCCCCGCGAGCTCGCCGAGCTCCTCCGGGGTGAGGAGGAGGCCCTCGCGCCGGTACTCGTAGCGCAGCCCGCGCGCCTCGCAGTACTCGAGCAATGCCCGGTGCAGCGGCTCGTGCCGCCGGCCCATCCAGAAGGCGAACACGTCGCGCTCACCGTCGCCCGGCGCGAAGACCTCGGTGTCGACGCCGAAGGGCAGCCACTCGAAGCGGCCGCGCGGGTGCCGCCGCACGAGCTCCTGCGCCCCCTCGCTGAACGGGACGAACAGCGGATCGAGGCGCTGCAGCCGCGCCGCGAGGGCGATCCTCGGCAGATCGACGAGCCACGGATCGACCACGAAGGCCGAGCGCGCGGCCCGCCCCGCCGCGAGGGAGGCGGCGACCAGGGGCCACTCGGGGCGCGCACTCTGCTGCATCCAGAACACCGACGTCGCGCCGCGCATCGTCCGGGCGAGCCGCGGCCAGGCGCGAGGCTCCGGGGGCGGCGACACCAGCCGGCCGCCGAGCGCCGCGAGCGGCTCGAGGAGCGGCGGCCCGAGGGTCGTCCAGTTGATCCAGGGGTCGAGTCGGTCGTTGGACAGCACGGCGAGCGTCATGGCGGGCTCCGGTCATCGGGTGGGCCCACCGTAGTGTCCGGGCGGATCGCCCCGCGACGCAGGGCTCTATGTTGGAGGAATGCGCGCCTCCACACCCGACTCCGCTGTCGGAATCCTGCTGCCCCGCGACCTCCCCGCCGCCGAGATCCTCTCTTACGCCCGACGCGCCGAGGCGCTCGGCTTCGACGAGCTGTGGGTGATCGAGGATCTGGGCTTCCGCGGAGGCGTCGCGCAGGCAGCGGCCGTGCTCGCGGTGACCGAGCGGATCGTGGTCGGGATCGGCATCCTCCCCGCTGCAGCACGGACTGCGGCTTTCACCGCGATGGAGCTCGGCACGCTCGCCGAGCTGTTCCCCGGCCGTGTCCACGCCGGCATCGGGCACGGCATGCCGAACTGGATGCGCGGACTCGGCGTCTGGCCGAAGAGCCCGCTGACCCTCCTCGCGGAGCAGTTCGACGCCCTGCGCTCGCTGCTCTCAGGCGACGAGACCACCCGCGACGGGCGCTACGTGAAGGTCGACGGCCTCCGGCTGGAGTCTCCGCCCGCCGTCGTGCCTCCCCTGCTCGCGGGCGTGCGCGGACCGAGATCCCTGGAGCTGGCCGGCCGGATCGCGGACGGCGTCGTCCTGGCCGAGCCCGTCACTCCGGAGTACCTGACGCAGTCCCGCGCGCTGATGGCGACTCCCGGCCGCGTGGTGGCGTACAACGCCGCGGCGGTCGACGACGACCCCGCCGCCGCGCGAGCCCTGGTGCGCCCGGGCCTCGAGTGGATCGGCGACCCCGACTGGGCGCCGCACATCGCTCCGCTGCCCTTCGCCGACGAGTTCGCGCGCCTGCGCGAGCGGAGTTCCGACCGCGCCTCCTTCGCCCGGGATCTGCCGGACGAGTGGGTCGATCAGCTGGCGGTCGTCGGCACGCCGGACGCGGCTCGGGCCCGGATCGGCGAGCTGCACGCGGCAGGCGCCTCGAGCGTCGTACTGATCCCCGCGGGCGCAGACGCCGGCGCCGCGATGGAATCGCTCGCCCGGGTGCTCTGAGCCCTCCGGGCCCTGCTCGCGCCTGCAGAACGACTGCGGCTCGCAGAAACGCCTCCGGCTCGCGGAATCCGAGGATCCCCGCGAGCCGGAGGCGTTCTGGCGAGCCGGAGGTCAGGCCGACATGCGCGCCTTGAGGTTCTCGTCGAGCGTCGCGAGGAACTCCTCGGTCGTCTGCCACGGCTGGTCGGGGCCGACGAGGAGCGCGAGGTCCTTCGTCATGCTGCCGGACTCGACCGTCTTGATGACGACGTCCTCGAGCGCGAGCGAGAAGTCGATCAGCTCCTGGTTGCCGTCGAGCTTGCCGCGGTGCGCGAGGCCGCGCGTCCAGGCGTAGATCGAGGCGATCGGGTTGGTCGAGGTGGGCTTGCCCGCCTGGTGCTGGCGGTAGTGGCGCGTGACGGTGCCGTGCGCCGCCTCCGCCTCGACGACGCTGCCGTCGGGGGTCGAGAGGACCGAGGTCATCAGGCCGAGCGAGCCGAAGCCCTGCGCGACGGTGTCGGACTGCACGTCGCCGTCGTAGTTCTTGCAGGCCCAGACGTAGCCGCCCTCCCACTTCATGGCGGAGGCGACCATGTCGTCGATCAGGCGGTGCTCGTAGGTGAGGCCCGCGGCGTCGAAGCGCTCCTTGAACTCGGTCTCGAAGATCTCCTCGAAGATGTCCTTGAACCGGCCGTCGTAGGCCTTGAGGATCGTGTTCTTCGTCGAGAGGTAGACCGGGTAGTTGCGGGTCAGGCCGTAGTTGAGCGAGGACCGGGCGAAGTCGCGGATCGACGCGTCCTGGTTGTACTGGACCTGCGCGATGCCGTCGTCGGGGGCCTTGTAGACCTCGAACTTCATCGGCTCCGAGCCGTCGTCGGGAGTGAACTCGACGCTGAGCGTGCCCTTGCCCTTGAAGACGAAGTCGGTGGCGCGGTACTGGTCGCCGAACGCGTGGCGGCCGATGATGATCGGCTTGTTCCAGCCGGGCACCAGGCGCGGGATGTTCGAGATGATGATCGGCTCGCGGAAGATGACGCCGCCGAGGATGTTGCGGATCGTGCCGTTGGGCGACTTCCACATCTTCTTGAGGCCGAACTCCTCGACGCGCGCCTCGTCGGGCGTGATCGTCGCGCACTTGACGCCGACGCCGTGCTTCTGGATGGCGTGCGCCGCGTCGATCGTGACCTGGTCGTCGGTCTGGTCGCGGTACTCCATGCCGAGGTCGTAGTACTCGAGGTTCACGTCGAGGTACGGGTGGATGAGGGTGTCCTTGATCTTCTGCCAGATGATCCGCGTCATCTCGTCGCCGTCGAGCTCGACGACTGTTCCCTCAACCTTGATCTTGGACATTGCTCTCCCATGGTCTCGATGCAACCCCGCGCCTGCGCGGGACGAGCGGCTTCGCGGCCGCTCCGGATGGCCTCGACCAGCCTACCCGAGGGCCGAACTGTCTCGATGTCGAGAGAGTTCGGCGATCAGGCCCGGTCGAGCGTCGCCGCACCGGGCGCGGTCGTCCTGGCGGCGGATGACGGCCCGGAGCCGGGCCGCTAGATTGGCCGCATGAGTGCACTCCGCCTGGAAGAGCTGTCGGCCTCGAACATCTCCGCCGTGAACGGGCTGAGCCTCAAACCCGGGCAGGAGCAGTTCATCGCGCCGGTCTCGTACTCGGCCGCCGCCGCCGTGATCGACCCCGGGGCCGCCTGGCAGCGCGCGATCCTCGACGGTGACGAGCTCGTCGGCTTCATCCACGCGCACTTCGATCAGGACGCTGCCGAGGAGTTCCGCAGCTGCATCTGGCGCATCAACATCGACGCGTCGAAGCAGGGCCGCGGAGTCGGGACGTTCGCGGTCCGCGCGGCGGCCGACGAGGCGCGTGCCCGCGGCTTCGACACCCTCACCGTCATCTGGGAGTCGGGCGAGGAGGGCCCCGAGCAGTTCTTCCGCTGGATCGGCTTCGAGGTCACCGGCGAGACGCAGTACGGCGAGAACATCGGGGCGCTGAAGCTCTGAGCTCCGACTCGACCGGGCCTTCGCACCCCGACTCCCCCGATTTCGTCTCCGCCGTGCTGGCCGTCGTCGACGACATCCCCTCGGGGCACGTGATGGCCTACGGAGAGATCGCCGCCGTCCTCGGCACCCGTGCGGCGCGCGCGGTCGGCACGGTCATGGCGCGCTACGGCTCCGACGTCGCCTGGTGGCGCGTGGTCCGCTCGGGAGGCGCTCCCCCGATCGGTCACGAGGACCGCGCGCGCCGCGAGTACGAGCGCGAGGGCACACCGCTGGTGACGACTCCGACCGGCTACCGCGTCGACGTGCGGGCGGCGCGCTGGCGGCCCTGAGCCGTCAGCACGCCGCTCGCGGCGTCACACCAGGGAGTCGCGCCAGGCCGCGTGCAGCGTCGCGAACCGGCCCTCGCCGGCGATGAGCGCCTCCGGAGTGCCGTCCTCGACGATGCGGCCGTGCTCCATCACCAGCACGCGGTCGGCGATCGCCACCGTCGAGAGGCGGTGCGCGATGATCACCGCGGTGCGGTCGGCGAGCAGCGTCTGCAGACCCTGCTGCACGAGTCGCTCGCTCGGGATGTCGAGCGAGGACGTCGCCTCGTCGAGGATGAGCACCGCCGGATCCGCGAGGAACGCGCGCGCGAACGAGATCAGCTGGCGCTGGCCCGCCGAGACACGACCACCGCGCTTGTTCACGTCGGTGTCGTAGCCGTCCGGCAGCGCCTGGATGAACTCGTGCGCACCCACCGCCTTCGCCGCGGCGACGATCTCGTCGTACGACGCCGACGGTCGCCCGATCGCGATGTTGTCGGCGACCGAGCCCGAGAAGAGGTACGCCTCCTGGGTCACCATCACGATCGCGCGGCGCAGGTCCTTCGGGTGCAGCTGGCGCAGGCTCACGCCGTCGAGGGTCACCACGCCGTCACTCGGGTCGTAGAACCGCGAGATGAGCTTGGCGAGGGTCGTCTTGCCCGCACCGGTCGATCCGACGAGGGCGATCGTCTGACCGGCCGGGATGTCGAGGTCGAAGCGCGGCAGGATCTCGCGGTCGGCGGTGTACGCGAAGCGCACGCCCTCGAAGCCGAGACGGCCGCGCGCCTGCCGCAGATCGGTCGGGTGCGCGGGATCGGGCACGCTCGGCTCCTCCGCGAGCACGCCCGAGATCTTCTCGAGCGCGGCCGCCGCCGACTGGTAGGAGTTGTAGAACATCGCCATCTCCTGCACCGGGTCGAAGAAGCGCCGGGTGTAGAGGAGGACGGCGAGCAGTGCGCCGATCTCGAGTCCGCCGTCGAGCACGCGGACTCCTCCGACGAAGAGCACGACGGCGACCGTCACGTTGCCGATGAGCACGAGGCCGGGATCGAAGGTGCCGAAGACTCCGAAGACCTTCTTGTAGGCCACCCGGTACTTCTCGACGACGCCGCCGAACACCTCCTCGTTGCGCTTCTCGGCGCGGAAGGTCTGCACGGCCCTGATTCCGGTCATCGTCTCGACGAACTGCACGATCAGGCGGGACGAGGCGACTCGGGTGCCGCGGAACAGAGCCTGCGACTTCTTCTGGAACCAGCGGGTCAGGATCGCGAGCGGCACGAGGGAGCAGGCGAGCACGATCCCGCTCACACCGTCGACGCTCACGAGCGCGATCGCGACGAAGCCCATGTAGAGCGCCCCCTGCACGAGCTGGTTGATCCCGGAGTCGAGCAGCTCGCGGATCGAGTCGAGGTCGCTCGTCTGGCGCGAGATGATCCGGCCCGAGGTGTAGTTCTCGTGGAACTCGAGGCTCAGCTTCTGCGTGTGCAGGAAGACGCGCTTGCGCAGGTCGATCAGGATCGCCTGGCTCACCCGCGCCGACAGCACGGTGTACCAGGCGACCAGCGCGGCGCCGATCACTCCGGTCAGCACGTACGCGCCGACCGTGAGGGCGAGCGGAGTCGCATCGCCGTCGAGCACCGCCGGCAGCCCGTTGTCGATGCCCAGAGCGATCAGGGCGGGCCCCGCCACCTGCGCGGCGGTCGAGACGACGACGACGATCGCCGTGAGGACGAGGCGCAGGCGGAGGGGTCGCAGCAGCGTCCCGAGCAGCCGCAGCGAGCGACGGCGCATCTGCGCGGACTCGGCGCGCGTCAGGTCGTCGCGCTCTTCGGTCGAACCGAGCGTGCTCATGATCGGGTCTCCTGGTCGATGGTGGCTGCGGCGTCGCCGCTCGGGCGGGAGCCGACGCGCTCGGTGCCGGGCGGGCGGCTCAGCTCGTCCTCCTCGAGACTCGAGATGACGAAGCGGTAGTGCGGGCTGCTGGCGAGCAGCTCGCTGTGGGTGCCGACGGCCGTGACACGCCCCTCCTCGAGAAGCGCGACCCTGTCGGCGAGGGCGACGGTCGAGGGCCGGTGCGCGACGATCAGCGCTGTGGTGTCGCCGAGGACCCGGCGCAGCCCCGCCTCGACCCGAGCCTCCGTGTCGACGTCGAGCGCCGACAGCGGGTCGTCGAGCACGAGGACGGAGGGACGCGACGCGATCACGCGGGCGAGCGCGAGCCGCTGCCGCTGGCCGCCCGAGAGGCTCATCCCCTCCTCGCCGACCGTGGTGTCGAGCCCGTTCGGCAGCGAGTGCACGAAGCCGGCCTGCGCAATCTCGAGGGCCTCGAGCAGCTCCTCCTCGCTCGCGTCGGGGCGCCCGAGCAGCACGTTCTCGCGAACGGAGGTCGAGAAGAGCGTCGCGTCCTCGAAGGCCATGCCGACGTGGGAGCGCAGCTCGGTGCGGCGCATCCGCCGCACGTCGACTCCGTCGATCTCGATCGCCCCGGCGGTCACGTCGTACAGGCGCGGCAGCAGGGCGGTGAGGGTCGTCTTGCCGGAGCCGGTGACGCCGACGAGCGCCATGGTCTCGCCGGGCTCGACCTCGAGGTCGACTCCGTCGAGCAGATCGGCGAAGCGCTCGGGGGCGTCCTGGTAGCGGAAGTGCACGTCCCGGAACCGCACGCGGCCGAGGGGGCGCTCGATGGTCTCGGGCGACTCCGGATCGGTGATCGAGTTCGTGCTGTCCATCACCTCGAAGTAGCGGTCGACGGCGGTGCGCGTGTCGAAGGTCATCGAGAGCAGGAAGCCGATCGACTCGACGGGCCAGCGCAGCACGGTCGCCGTGGCGAAGAACGCGAACAGCTCGCCGACGCTCAGCTGGCCGTCGGCGGCGAGCCAGACACCGCCGAGCAGGCAGAGCGCGAAGGCGATGTCGGGCACGAGGAGCAGGACGAGCCAGATGCCCGCGATGGCCTTGGCCTTGGCGATCTCGGTGCCGCGCAGCTGCTCCGCCTGGTCGGCGAAGCCCGCCAGCGCGTGCTTGTGCCGCCCGAAGGCCTTGAGCACGCGGATGCCGTGAACCGACTGCTCGACCGTGGTCGCGAGGTCGCCGGCCTGGTCCTGGCTCCGGCGGGCGATGCTCGAGTAGCGCTTCTCGAACGCGAAGCCGTAGATCCAGACCGGGATCGAGCAGACGATGAAGAGCACGCCGAGGATCGGGTTCCAGTAGACCAGCACGCCGAAGCCGACGATTATCGTCAGGGTGTTGACGACGAGCAGCACGAAGCCGAAGGCGATCCAGCGGCGGATGAGGCTCAGGTCGCTCATCGCGCGGGACAGCAGCTGCCCGCTCTGCCACCGGTCGTGGAACGACACGGGCAGATCCTGCAGCTGACGGTAGAGGGCGCCGCGCATCCTGGCCTCGATGTGCGTGCTCGGGGTGAGCACCATGCGGCGGCGCAGCGCGATCGCGACGGCCTCGAGGACGCCGAGGGCCAGCACGATCCCCACCGGGCCGATCAGCGGACCGAGGTCACCCGAGCCGGCCGCGGTGGCGCCGTCGCCCAGCGGCCCGTCGACGAGCTGCTGCAGGACGATCGGGATCGCCAGCGAGACGAGGCTCGCCACGAGGGCCACCGCGATCCCGGTGCTCAGCCGCGGCAGGGAGTCGCCGACGAACGGGAGCAGCCGCAGCAGCGTGCGGACGGTGCTGAGGCGCTTCGGCTCGACCTGACGGCCGTCGATCGGTGGGGTGTGTGCGGACACGATGCAGAGCTTTCGCGAGGAGGAGGGCGGGTGGGATCGCCACGGGCCCGTCCGGGCGCTGCGCAGCCTTGAAGGCTATACCCCGGCTATGCGTCGCGTCCACCGTGTCGCGAGGTCTCCTCTTCGCGCGCTCCTCAGCGCACGCGCACCGAGAGGCAGGTCACGCAGCCCTCGAGCTTCTCGAACTCCGAGACGTCGACGGTCACCACGGTGTAGCCGAGATCGCGGAGCAGCGCAGCGCTCCTCGGCGCCGAGGCCGCCATCAGCAGCGTGTCGGGATCGAGGACGACGACGTGGGCGCCGGGCTCCTCCGGCATCGGCAGGAACGACGGGAACAGACGGGGCTCGTCGACGACCGGCTCCCAGCCGATGACGGTGCCGTCGGGCAGCGCGGTGACGGCGCTCTTGAGGTGCAGGGCGCGGGTGAGGGGGACGGCGACGACGGTGAGTCCGAGCGGACGGAGGAGCGCACGGAGCTGGGCGATGCCCTCGGCGTTCGTGCGCCCGCCGCGCCCGACGTAGACCGTCGAGCCGACCTTGAGGACGTCGCCGCCCTCGAGGGTGCCGGGCGCCTCGATGCGATGCAGGGTGAGGTCGAGCGCGAGCGCCGCCTCCTCCGCCGCTGCGATCTCGCCGCGTCGCGACTCCGCGCCTGGACGCGTGAGGACCGCGTGGTCGCCGAAGACGACGACCGCGTCCTCGAGGAAGACGGAGTCGGCCATCGCCTGAGCCGAGGCGACCTCGACGGTCTCCCATCCGGCCTCGTCGAGGGTGTCGACGTAGGCCTCCCACTGCTGCTGCGCCTTCTCCTGGTCGACGGGGACGCGCTCGAGGTGGGTGAGCTCTCCGGCGTCGAGGTTGAGGGCAGGAGCGCGCACGAGGGCGATGCGGCGGGCGCGGGGGCTCGCGGCCGCGGGGGCCTTCGGCGCGGTCGCGCGCGCGATGCGGTGACCGAGTGTCGCGGCCGTCAGCGTGAAAGCGAGGAGGAAGACGAGGTTCAGGCCGCCGAAGGTCTCGACGATCGACGCCCAGACCTCACCGGTGATCGCAGTGCCGCTCGCGCTGGCCTGCACGAGGGTGCCGAAGGTCGCGCCGACGAGGCCGGCGACGAGGCCGGCGATCGCCGCGGTCCAGGCCCGGTTGAGCAACCCCGCGACGGCGAGCGCGAAGACGACGACGAAGGCGAGCGCGCTCGAGAGGAGGAAGTAGGCGTTCACCTGCGGCAGCGACGAGGCGGCCAGCTGGTTGCCGATGAAGAACGCGAGCAGGTTGGCGAGGTGGGCGGCGAGCGCCGTCGCCGCCGCCGCTGCGAGGGCGGTCAGGAGGCGGCGGCCGAGCGTGGGGGCGGGCGCGGAGGCGAGTGTCGAGTCGGAGGGCACCCGGCGACCCTACGCGGTCCGACCAGGGCGCCCGCTTGCTGCGACCTTGCCGCCCCCTGTGAGCGCGTGCCTCTTCGCCGCTCGATCGACTCCTCGAGAGTTGTCGTACTCGAGCACCGAGTACGACAACTTCTGGACTCTCGCCTCCTGCCACCGCGGCCGCGCCACACCGCGCAGGGAGCGGCGTGGAAGAAGGCACCCGGCAGAGGCCGCTCAGCGGGAATCGCGTGCCAGCGATTCCCGCGGCAGCCGACGCAACACGCTCCGCAGAACGCGACCACCTGCGCCAGCCGACCGCGCCACACCGCGCAGGGAGCGGCGTGGAAGAGGGCACCCACTGAGCGCCCCCGGCGCTCAGTGGAAGAAGTGCCTCTCCCCTGTCGTGTACATCGTGATGCCCGCACGACGGGCCGCGTCGATGACCTCGGCGTCGCGGACGGAGCCTCCGGGCTGCACGACCGCCTTCACTCCGGCGGCGAGGAGCACCTCGAGGCCGTCGGCGAACGGGAAGAAGGCGTCGGAGGCGGCGACCGATCCGGGTGCTCGGTCGCCGGCGCGGGTCACGGCGAGGTGGCAGGAGTCGACGCGGTTGACCTGTCCCATGCCGACGCCGACGGAGGCGCCGGCCTTGGCGAGCAGGATCGCGTTCGACTTCACGGCGCGGCAGGCCTTCCACGCGAACTCGAGGTCGAGGAGCGTGTCGGCGTCGGCGGCCTCGCCGGCGACGAGGGTCCAGCCCGAGCTGACCTCGCCCGGGCCGCCGGTGAAGCGGTCGGGCTCCTGCAGCAGCACGCCGCCCGAGATCTGCTTGAACTCGGTCTCGACGGGCGCGTAGTAGTCGGGGAGCTGCAGCAGGCGCAGGTTCTTCTTCGTCTTGAGCACCTCGAGCGCCTCCGGCTCGAACGAGGGGGCGACGAGCACCTCGGTGAAGATCTCCTTCACCGTCTCGGCCATCGCGAGCGTGACGGGCCGGTTGGCGGCGATGACGCCTCCGAAGGCCGAGACCGGATCGCACTCGTGGGCGCGGCGGTGCGCGGAGGCGATGGGGTCGATCGCCTTGCTGCCGGCGATCGCGATGCCGCACGGGTTGGCATGCTTGATGATCGCGACGGCGGGCAGCACGAAGTCGTAGGCGGCGCGCACGGCCGCGTCGGCGTCGACGTAGTTGTTGTAGGACATCTCCTTGCCGTGCAGCTGCGTCGCCTGCGCGATGCCCGTGCCGTCCGGCGAGACGTAGAGCGCCGCCTTCTGGTGCGAGTTCTCGCCGTAGCGGAGGACCTGCTGCAGGGTGCCGCGGATCTCGACGGAGCCCGGGAACCCGGCGCCCTCCGCCTCCTGGCCCGCGAACCACGCGGCGACGGCGGAGTCGTAGGACGCCGTGTGCGCGAAGGCGCGCGCGGCGAGGGTGCGCCGGGCGGCGAGGGTGGTGCCTCCCGTGCCGAGCGCGGCGATGACGCCGGAGTAGTCGGCCGGGTCGACGACGATCGCCACGTTCGCGTGGTTCTTGGCCGAGGCGCGGACGAGGGCCGGGCCGCCGATGTCGATGTTCTCGACCACGGTCGCCGCGTCGGCTCCGCCCGCGACCGTCTCGCGGAACGGGTACAGGTTGACGACGACGAGCTCGAACGCGGCGATGTCCAGCTGCTCGAGCTGCTCGCGGTGCGAGGCGAGGCGCAGGTCGGCGAGGATGCCGGCGTGCACGGCGGGGTGCAGCGTCTTCACCCGGCCGTCGAGCGACTCCGGGAACCCGGTGACGGCCGAGACGTCGGTGACGTCGAGACCCGCCTCCCGGATGGTCCCGGCGGTCGATCCGGTCGACACCAGCTCGACGCCCGAGCCGGCGAGCGCCGCCGCGAGCTCGAGGAGGCCGGTCTTGTCGCTGACCGAGATCAGGGCTCGGCGGACGGGGACGACATCGCGGTCGTCGTAGCTGCTGGGGTCGTGTGCGGTGATGCTCATGCGCGGGAGAGGTCCTCGAGATCGACGGTTCCGTGGGCGATGTCGAGCACCGTCTGCACCAGCAGGCGACGCTCGATGGTCTTGATGCGCTCGTGCAGCGCGTGCTCGCTCTCGCCGGGGAGCACGGCGAGGCTCTCCTGCGCGATGACCGGGCCCGTGTCGACTCCGGTGTCGATGACGTGCACGGTGACTCCGGTCTCCACGGCACCGGCGGCCAGCGCGTCGCGGACGGCGTGCGCACCGGGGAAGAGCGGCAGGAGGGCCGGGTGCGTGTTGATCACCCGCGGGCTGAGGGCGTCGACCACTCCGGGCGGCAGGATGCGCATGAACCCGGCGCAGACGACGAGGTCGGGCTCCCACTCGCGGATGCAGGCGAGGAGCTCCTCGCCCCAGGCGGCCCGGGAGGGGAACGCGTGCGGAGACACCAGGAAGGTGGGGATGTCGAACGCTTCGGCGTGACGCAGGCCGTCGGCCTCGGTGTCGCTGCCGACGGCGACGACGCGGGCCGGGAAGTGGGCGTCGGTCGCGGCCTCCAGGAGTGCGCGGAGGTTGGAGCCTCCGCCGGAGATGAGTACGACCAACTTCAGCACTGCGCAAGTCTAGGGGAGGCCCGCAGGCCGGGGGTCAGTCGCGCGACGAGCGTCCGGAGGCGAGCCCCAGACCTGCCGCGACGGCCAGTTCGAGCGCCGCGATCGCACCCACCAGGAGTGGATCCGGCCCCACCTGCACGAGCCGCCCTGGCCCTGCCGACCCTGCCGAGAACCAGGCGAGCAGGCCGAGCAGCAGACCGCCGACCACTCCGATGCCGGCCGCCGCAGCCGCGCCCCAGCGAAGAAGCGACCGGCCGTCGAGCCCCTCGATCACGACGCGGCGGAGGCGCCAGCCCGCGACGAAGCCCGCCAGCAGGGGCACGAGCACACCGAGGAAGCCGAACGCGAGCTCGCCCTGCGGCAGCGCGGCGAGCATCGGGATCGACGGCACCGGCCCGAGGAGCGTGCCCGCCGGGCCGACCGACGAGCCGGCTCCGATCGCGAAGCCGGGCCCGATCAGCCAGCTCGCCGCCCAGATCACCAGGTTCGGGAGGAACGCCAGCTGGCCCAGAGTCAGCGCCAGCCCGCCGAGCGCCTCGCCCCCCAGTCCCTCGTAGAGCGCGACGATCGACGAGTAGTTCACGACGAGGAGGACCGCCACGACCACTCCGGCCACCCCGATCACGGCGGCTGCGGCGAGCGCCCCACCGCGCAGCGAGGCCAGCACCAGCGACGGCCCCGGGGCGGGCACCCGATCGAGGGTGTCGCGGGCCAGCTCGCCCAGTCGGTCGGGCTCGCCGCTCCGGGCCGAGTGCGTCACGGCGCCGAGTGCGACGCCGAGGGTGAACACCAGCGCGGGCAGCACCGTCCCCTGCACGGCATCGACGGAGGCGACCTCCGTCGCGGAACCGACGGTCACGAGGAACGAGAGCAGGAGGAAGGTGCCGATCGCGACGACGAAGCCGATGAAGCGGAACGGCGACTCCTGGGCGCGACGACCGGTGCGCGCGCCGAGGAGGACGGTGAGGAGAGCGAAGGCGAGCGGCGCGATCGTGACGGTGAACGCCTCCGAGCCCCCCGGCAGCCCGAGCGCGAGCGGTGAATCGGCCGCGAAGCCCGCCCGCAGGTCGGCCCCGTGACCCAGCAGCCAGGAGTCGGCCGCGATGCGCCAGAAGACGCCCCAGTCGATCGCGGTGTCGTACTGCACCGCCCAGAGGACGGTCAGCGGGACGAGCGGGATCACGATCCCGATCAGCGCCGAGAGCGCGGCGTCGAAGGCGGCGAGGAGGGCGACGGTGATCCGGTTCATGGGCCTGACGAGCCTAGCGGCGGGGTCACCTGCGGACGCTCCGGGGCGCGCCCGTGTCCTATACGGTCACTGCATGACGAGCGCATCGGACGGCCTGAGGACGGAGCGCGGGCTCGACCGGCTCGTGAACTTCACCGACGCGACGGTCGCCATCGCGATCACCTTCCTCATTCTCCCGCTCGTCGATGTGGTCGAGGAAGGCGGCTCGGCCGACCTGGGGGCCCTGCTGTCGGGTCACTACGGCACGCTGACGGCGTTCTTCATCACCTTCGCGGTGATCGGCCGCCTGTGGCTGGTGCACCACGCGGTGTTCGAGGGAGTCGCCCGCTACTCCCCCGCGCTCGTGACGGCGAACTTCGTCTGGATGGCGGCGATCGTGCTGCTCCCCTTCGCCGCGAACCTGCTCTCGAACGTATTCGAGACGGATCCGTCGGTCTTCGCGCTCTACATCGGGACGATGATCGTCGCGAGCACGGCGACCCTCGCGATGCAGCTGATCCTCCGTCGCGACCCCGAGCTGCTCGCTCCGGGTGTGGACCCGCTGCGCTCCGCCTCCCGCTCCGTGATCGTGATCGCACTCCTCACCGCCGCCCTGGTCCTCGCGGTGACGGTGCCGGCGGTGAACATGTTCGCGCTGCTCCTGCTGCTGCTCTCCGGCCCGATCGAGCGGATCGTGCACCGGCGCCGGTCACGGGCGTCGCTCCGGCAGGTCCGCACGGAGCGCGGACTCGACCGCCTCGTGAACTTCTCGGACGCCACGGTCGCCATCGCGATCACGATCCTCGTGCTGCCGCTCGTCCAGCTCGCCCCCGAGATCGCGAGCGACGGCGGAGGCATCGGTGCGCTCCTCGACGAGCACGTGGACTCGCTGCTCGCCTTCGCCCTGTCGTTCACGCTGATCGCCGTGTTCTGGGTTCCGCACCACCGCGTCTTCGAGCTCGCGGGCGACTACGACGCCGGTCTCGTCTGGCTCGATCTGCTCTGGCTCGCCTCGATCGCGTTCTTCCCCTTCACGACCAGCGCGCTCGCGCAGCTGCCCGACTCGCGCGCGACCATCGCGCTCTACATCGGCACCATGGTGGTGATGAGCGGAGCGCTGGTGCTGATCGAGCGGCACCTGCTGCGACGGCCGGGGCTGCTGCGCGACGGAGTCGGTCCGGTCCGGCTGACGAGGGCGCTCGTCCCCTTCGGACTGCTCTCGCTCGCTCTGGCGCTGGCACTGCTCCTGCCTGCGATCGGGCTGTGGTGGCTGCTCCTGCTCACGCTGCAGAGGCCGCTGTGGTTCCTGGCCGCCCGCCGAGGCGAGCGCTAGCCGAGGCGGGGAGCGATGCGCTCCGCGACCGTGCGGAGGATCCTCCGGTGCGATTCGACTCCGCCGACCGCGGGCAGGGTGATCGTGAGTGCGTCCGCTTCTGCGAGCGCCGGATCGGCGTTCAACGAGGCGACGATCTCGTCGACGCCGCCGAGGTGGAGCGGGCTGAAGCGCATCGGCGCCGCGATGATCGAACGGTCGGCGGTCCGGGGGCGGCCGTCGTCGTCCATGCGGGCGAGGTAGCCGTCGATGAAGGGGCGGTGCGCCTCCTCGTCGGCCGCGTCGAGCAGCGGGAGCACGATGCGCCCGGCGGTCACCCGGGAGGTCCGACCAGGGTGCGCGGCGGCGAAGGCCTCGCGGTAGGCGCGGATCTGCGCGGCCTGCTGCTCCGCGAACGGCAGACCCGTCTCCTCCGTGTTGAGCGTCGAGACCTGGAGGTGCATGCCCTGCTCGCCCGCGCGTACCGCCGACGCGGTGGTGCCGGCGCCGTACCAGAGGCGGTCGGCGAGCCCGGGGGCGTGCGGCTGCTGGATGAGGGGGTCTCCGACGGGCACCGACATCAGCGCCGACTCCGCGATGCCGAGCGTCGCACCCGAGAGGGCGTCGCGGAGGCGCTCGATCCGCTCCTGCGCCTCGGCCCGGAACTCGCGGTCGGCCTGGCCGAACACGCCGTCGAAGACCGAGGAGAGGTGCGCGAAGCCGCCGCTCACACCGAGGTCGAGCCGGCCGCCCGAGAGCAGGTCGACGGTCGCCGCGTCCTCGGCCAGCCGAACGGGCGACTCGTAGCGCGCGCCGATCACGGCAGTGCCCAGGCGGAGGCGGCGCGTGCGCTGCGAGGCGGCCGCGAAGAAGGTCATCGGCGAGGCCAGGAAGCGCTCGAAGTGCCGCACCCGCACCCAGCCGGTGTCGTAGCCGAGCTCCTCCGCGAGCTCGAACAGCGCGAGGCCGTCCTCGAGGCTGCGAGCGGCGTCCCCCGGCTTCTCGGGGCCGTCCGGGTACGGCACGAAGGTGAGGAAGTCGAGTCCGAGGGTCACCCGATGACGCTACCGCGCCTCCCGCGAACGACGAATCGGCCGGGGCCCGCTGCCGCAGCAGAGGACCTCGACCGATTCGAGCGGAGGAGTGCTTACAGCGTGGCGAAGACCTCGCGCAGCAGGTCGGCCGTCTCGGACGGCGTCTTGCCGACCTTGACGCCCGCGGCCTCGAGGGCCTCCTTCTTGGCCTGAGCGGTGCCCGCCGAGCCGGAGACGATCGCGCCGGCGTGGCCCATCGTCTTGCCCTCGGGGGCGGTGAAGCCCGCGACGTAGCCGACGACCGGCTTCGTGACGTTGGCCTTGATGAAGTCGGCGGCGCGCTCCTCGGCGTCTCCGCCGATCTCGCCGATCATCACGATCGCCTTGGTCTCGGGGTCGGCCTCGAACGCGGCGAGCGCGTCGATGTGCGTCGTCCCGATGATCGGGTCGCCGCCGATGCCGATCGCGGTCGAGAAGCCCAGATCGCGCAGCTCGTACATCATCTGGTAGGTCAGGGTGCCCGACTTCGACACGAGGCCGATCGGTCCCTTGCCGGTGATCGTCGCGGGGGTGATGCCGACGAGCGACTCCCCCGGGGTGATGATGCCCGGGCAGTTCGGCCCGATGATGCGGGTCTTGTTGCCCTTCTCCTGCGCGTACGCCCAGAACTCGGCCGAGTCCTGCACCGGGATGCCCTCGGTGATCACGACGAGGAGGCCGATCTCGGCGTCGATCGCCTCGATGACGGCGTCCTTCGAGAAGGCGGGCGGGACGAACGCGATGGAGACGTCGGCGCCGGTGGCCTCGATGGCCTCCTTCACGGTGCCGAAGACGGGGAGCTCGACGTCGCCGTGGGTGACGGTGGTGCCGGCCTTGCGGGCGTTCACGCCCCCGACCACGTTCGTGCCGGCCTTGAGCATCAGCGCGGTGTGCTTGGTGCCCTCGCCGCCGGTGATGCCCTGGACGATGACCTTGGAGTCCTTGTTGAGGAAGATCGACATGCTTGTTCTCTGATTCCTTGAGTCGTCGGGATCGTTACGCGGCGGCGAGTGCGGCGGCCTTGTCGGCGCCCTCGTCCATCGTCGCGGCCAGGGTGATGAGCGGGTTCGCGGCGGCCTCGAGGATCGCGCGGCCCTCCTCGACCTTGTTGCCGTCGAGGCGCACGACGAGCGGCTTGGTCGCCGAGTCGCCGAGGATCTCGAGGGCCTGCAGGATGCCGTTGGCGACGGCGTCGCAGGCGGTGATGCCTCCGAAGACATTGACGAAGACGCTCTTGACCTGCTCGTCGCCGAGGATCACGTCGAGGCCGTTCGCCATCACCTGGGCGGAGGCTCCGCCGCCGATGTCGAGGAAGTTGGCCGGCTTCACGCCGCCGTGGCGCTCGCCCGCGTAGGCGACGACGTCGAGCGTCGACATGACGAGCCCCGCGCCGTTGCCGATGATGCCGACCTCGCCGTCGAGCTTCACGTAGTTGAGGTCGTTCTCCTTGGCCTTCGCCTCGAGCGGGTCGGCGGCGTCCTTGTCCTCGAGAGCAGCGTGCTCGGGGTGGCGGAAGCCGGCGTTCTCGTCGAGCGAGACCTTGCCGTCGAGCGCGACGATGTCGCCCTCCTCGGTGAGGACGAGCGGGTTCACCTCGACGAGGGTCGCGTCCTCGCCGGTGTAGACGTCGTAGAGCGTGACGAGCACGGGAGCGACCTTGGCGATCAGCTCCTCCGGGAACTTCGCCGCACGGGCGATCTCCTCGGCCTTGGCGAGGTCGATGCCCTGGCCGGGGACGACCTCGACGCGCGCGAGGGCGTCGGGGCGCTCGACGGCGAGCTGCTCGATCTCCATGCCGCCCTCGTAGGAGGTGAGCGAGAGGTAGGAGCGGTTGGCCCGGTCGAGCAGGACCGAGAAGTAGAACTCGCGGTCGATGCGAGCGCCGCCCGCGACCATCACGCGCTTGACGATGTGGCCCTTGATGTCGAGTCCGAGGATCGACTGCGCCGCCGCGAACGCGTCGTCGGCGGTCTTCGCGACCTTGACGCCGCCGGCCTTGCCGCGGCCGCCGATCTTCACCTGCGCCTTGACGACGGTGACGCCGCCGAGCTTCTCCGCGGCCGCGCGCACCTCCTCGGGCGTATCGGCGACGATGCCCGGGAGCACGGGGACGCCGTACTTCTCGAACAGATCACGGGCCTGGTATTCGAAGAGATCCACGCTGCATTCCCATTCCGCGCCGAGCGCGCTTGCGTTTCGAGTCCGGAGGTGGCCCGGATCGCCGCACGTGACGGCACGGTCCTGGGCCGCGCCGAGTCTACTCCGCCCTCTCCGAGCGGTTCCCGCGCGGCGTAGCGTGGGAGCGTGCCCTCCCCCGCCCGTCCCTCCGCACAGCGCGACGTCTTCCGCGAGGGCGTGTTCCTCGTCGCGGGGGCGCGGGCGATCCTGCTCCAGGTCGCGCACCCGTCGGTCGGCGCCGGCGTCGCCGAGCACTCCGACTTCGTGCACCGCGCCCTCGGCCGCCTGCACGGCACCCTCAGCTACCTCTACGCGCTGCAGTACGGCTCGGAGGAGGACGTGCGGACGGTGCGAAGGCGCGTGAACCGCGCGCACGTCCCGGTCCGAGGCGCTCGCTACACCGCCTTCGACCCCGAGCTGCAGCGCTGGGTCGCCGCGACGATCACGCAGTCGATGCTGCAGCTCTACGAGGGCGCGTTCGGGCGGTTGACCACGGAAGAGGCCGACGAGATCGTGCACCGCTCGCGGGTCGTGGGCACGGCGCTGCAGATGCCCGAGGAGCTGTGGCCCGCCTCCCGCGCCGACTTCGACGACTACTGGGAGGCGGAGGTCGGTCGGCTCGAGGTCACCCCCGCAGCGAGGAGGGTCGCGCGCGACCTGCTCGGCGGCGGCATCGCGGCCTGGTGGCTGCGCCCGGTCGGCCCCTATCTCCGCCTGATGACGGCGGGGCTCCTGCCCCCGACCGTCCGCGCGGGCTTCGGCTTCCGCTGGTCGCCGCTCCAGGAGGCGCGGTTCGACCGGGCGCTCGCCCGCACCTTCGCGGTCTACCGGCTCCTGCCCGCCGCCGTCCGCACGGCGCCGAGCCGCTACTACCTGGCTCGCGTGCGCGCCGAGTCGCTCAGAAGCCGGGCGTGACCCTCCAGCCCGCGTACGCGGAGAGCTCGAGCCCGAGCGCCTGAGCCGCCGCGCGAGCCTCCTTCTGACCGCGCTCATCGCGGACGTCCACCGTGATCGGCACGCTGTCACCGAAGCCCGCGACCGAGACGCGAGCGGTGGTCGGGCCGCTGTAGAGGGGGACGTGCGCACCGGCCGTCCGACCGCCCACGACGCGTGATCCGGTCGCCTCGGCGATGATCGCGAGCGCGAACGGAGCCGTCACCACCGCGTCCGTGTACAGCGCCGCCTCACCCCAGTGCCGCCCGTCGTCACCCATGCTCCGACTGTACGTCGCACTCCCGCAGAGCCGCCGAGAAGCACTCCCGCTGAGCCGCTGAGAAGCACTCCCGCTGAGCCGCTGAGAAGAGGAGGATGACAGCGACGTGGCACTCGATGAGGAGGCGCAGCATGGACGCGGTCGTGATCGGAGTCAGCGGTTCGGATCGGAGCGTCGACGCCCTGCGCTGGGCACTCGACTTCGCCCGCGCGCATCGGTCGCCCGCCGATCTGGTCGCGGTGGTCGAGCCGGTGCGGGCTCGGCTCTCCGGTGCGGATGCGGAGCACCGGCGTCGGGCCGGCGACGTCCTCGAGGAGGCCCGCGTCCTCGCCGCCGCCGAGTTCCCCGAGGTGCGCGCGCGGGTGCGGCTGCTCGAGGGCGACCCGGTTCACGTGCTGGCCGACGCCGCTCCCGCGGGCGCACTGCTGGTGCTCGGCGCTCACCCGCTCGCTCGACGTGGAGGGGCGGTCAGCGCTCCGATCGCCGTCCGCGTGGCCGCGGCCTCGCGCTCGGCCGTCGCGCTCGTCCCCGGCCCGACGGCGGAGCCCCGGGTCGGCGTCGCGGTCGGAGTCGACGGCTCCGAGGTCTCGCTGGAGGCGATCCGGCTCGCCGCGATCGAGGCCGACCGCCTCGGCGAGCCGCTCCTCGCTCTGCACGCGTGGCAGCTGCCCGGCGCGTGGGCCGACTCGGTGCCGGTCGAGAGGATCGTCATCGACGCGATAGAGGAGGACGAGAACCTGGTGCTCGCCGAGTCGCTGGTCGGCCTCCGCGACACGTGTCCCGACCTCGAGGTGCGGCCGATGCTCGTCCGCGGCGACCCGGTCGAGCGGATGACGGCTCTCGCCGCGTCGAGCCGCCTGCTCGTGGTGGGGAGTCACGGGCGCGGCGCGTTCCTCCGCCTGCTGCTCGGCTCGGTCAGCCACAGCCTGGCGCTGACGGTCCCGGGGCCTCTCGTGATCCTCCGGCACCGCTCGCTCACTCGCTGAGCATCCGATGCGCAGCGCTTGAACGGCGCGGGGGCCGGATCTACCGTGAAGGACCGCGCACGTCGACGACGACTGGAGCCACCATGAGCATCACCGAACCCCGATCCGCCGAGGCTCCCGTCGTTCCCCCGCCCTCGACCGGGTTCGGCTCGGTCTCGGTCGCGGCGATCCTCTCGGAGGCTGCGCGCCGCACCCCGACCACGATCGCGGTCCGCGTCGGCCCCCTCGCCCTCGACTACGCCACCCTCTGGGATCAGACCTGCGCCTACGCCGGAGCGCTCCGCGCCCAGGGCATCGGCCCGGGCGATCGCGTCGCCCTCCTGATCCCGAACGTCCCCGACTTCCCGCGCGGCTACTTCGCCGTGCTCGCGCTCGGCGCGGTCGTCGTTCCGGTCCACGCACTGCTCAAGCACGACGAGATCGCGTACGTGCTGCGCGACTCCGGAGCGAAGGCGCTGATCTGCGCCGCACCGCTGCTGAGCGAAGGCGCCGCCGGTGCGGCTCTGGCCGACATCCCGGTGCTGAGCGTCATGGTTCCGGACGACGCGGGCACCCCGTTCACGCGCCTCGAGGATCTCGCCGCCGAGGCCGAGCCGATCGCGGGCTACGTGCCGCGCTCGCCGTTCGACACCGCCACGATCCTCTACACCAGCGGCACGACCGGGCGCCCCAAGGGAGCCGAGGGGACGCACTTCGCGATCGTCTCGCAGTCGGACGTGCTGCTGATGAACACCTTCGACCTGCACCAGGGCGACGTGGTGCTGGGCGCCCTGCCGCTCTTCCACACCTTCGGCCAGGTCTGCGCGATGAACACGGCGTTCCGCACCGCGGCGACCGTGGTGCTCGTGCCCAGGTTCGACGGCGATGCGGCGCTCGAGGCGATGATCGCGCACGGCTGCACCGTGTTCGAGGGCGTCCCCACGATGTACGTCGCGCTCCTCGACGCGGCGACCCGGCGCGCCGACCGCCCGCCGCTGCGCTACGCGGTGTCCGGAGGCGCGGCGCTGCCCGTCGCAGTCATCGAGCGGTTCCGCGAGGTGTTCGGCGTCGAGATCTACGAGGGTTACGGGCTCACCGAGACCTCCCCGGTCGCGACCTTCAACCACGTCGGAGTCCCGCCGCGGGCCGGCACCGTCGGCACGCCGATCTGGGGCGTCGACGTCGAGGTCGCACGGCCTGAGGTGACCGACCGGGTGGAACTGCTCCCCCGCGGCGAGCTCGGCGAGATCGTCATCCGCGGGCACAACCTGATGAAGGGGTACCTCGGCAATGCGGCGGCGACGGCGGAGGCGGTCGTCGACGGCTGGTTCCGCACCGGCGATCTCGGCACGAAGGACGAGGAGGACTACATCCGGATCCTCGACCGCACGAAGGACATGATCATCCGCAACGGCTACAACGTGTACCCGCGCGAGGTCGAGGAGGTTCTGATCGGGCATCCCGCCGTCGCGAACGCCGCCGTCTTCGGCATCCCGCACGACACCCACGGCCAGGAGATCCTGGCGGCCGTGGTGCTCGGCTCCTCCGCCTCCGCGAGCGCCGAGGAGCTGATCGCCTACGCGAACGAGCACCTCGCCGCCTTCAAGTACCCGCGCCGCATCGAGTTCGTCGAGGCGCTGCCGCTCGGCCCGAGCGGCAAGGTCCTGAAGCGCGAACTGGTGGCGCGCTATTCCTGAGCCCTGCGGTTGATCCACGGCCCCGAAAGGGGGGAGGGCGAAACGGCGGGGCACGCCCATGCTGAGGCGACTCTCCGACGAAAGCAGACCGCCATCCCTCTCCCCGTGCACCGTCGCACTTCGCTCGCCGTCGCCTCCGTGCACTCCGTCCGTCCTGGTCGTCGCTCGTTCGCGACGAGGGGAGTCCTCGCCGTCGGTCTGCTGCTGAGCGTTTCAGCCTGCTCCTCAGGCGAGCCGGCTCCGGACGCGCCGGCGGCCGCCCTCGCAGCCGAGAGTCAGCGACCTGTATCGACGCCCATCGCCACTCCGACGCCCACCCCGACGGTGGTCGTCACCACCGAGACCGTCGTCGAGACGGCCGTCATCCCTCGCGCGGCCCGCACGGAGGACGACCCGAACGCCGATCAGGGTACGAGCACCGTCGCGGTCGGTGCCGACGGTGTGCTCACTCGCACGTTCGAGGTCGTCAAGCACGACGGCACCGAGGTCTCCCGCTCCCCGATCTCGGAGGCGGTGACCACTGCCGCGGTCGATGACGTCACGCGAGTGGGCACCCGTGTTCCCCCGCCTCCGCCCGCGCCGGAGCCCGACACCGCTTCCGGCTGCCACTCGAGCTACACCGGCGCTTGCGTCCCGATCGACACCGATGTCGACTGCGCTGGAGGCTCGGGCAACGGCCCTTCGTACGTGCAGGGCCCGGTCACCGTCATCGGCCCCGACGTCTACGACCTCAATCGCGACGACGACACCATCGCCTGCGACTCCTGACCCGCGCCTCCGCGAGTATCTGAGCGGGTACCCACTACCCGCAGCGCCGCGCGCCCGAGTGGAGACTCGCGCCGAGGATCAGCCCAGCAGCGACCAGACGACGGAGGCGAGCACCACCCCGACGAGACCGCCCGCCACGACCTGAGCGGGCGTGTGCGCACCGAGGCGCACGCGCGACCAGCCCGTCCACAGCGCGATCGGCACGGTGACGAGCAGCGACCAGGGTCCGTAGGCGATCAGCACCACTACCCCGCAGGTCGCGACGACGGCGGCGTGGCCCGAGAGCTTCCAGGCCAGGTTGACGACTCCCACGGCCACGACCACCGCGACGGTCACGAGACCGAACGTCGTCACCGCCGGAGGCGCGCCGAGCGCGGCGAGCAGCACCAGCCCGGCGGCGATCGAGACCAGCGCGAGGCCGATCGGCAGCGCGCGCTCGCGCCGGTCGGGCACGTGGTGGTCGCCGCGGATCCGGCCCGTGCGCATCAGCAGCCGGATCACGAGGTAGGGCAGCACCCCCACGAACAGGGCGGCGAGCGCGCCCCACGCAACGCCGAGCAGCGGAGGATCCGCCACCCTGGCACCGACGACGACCGGCACGAGCACGGCCAGCACCGGCGGCGCGAACACCTCCGTCGCGATCCGCGCCGCGAGCGGCCCGCGGGTGTCACCGCTCATCGGCGGCACGACCACGGGCTCCGACCTTCTCGGGAGCTCAGAGCTTCTCGGGAGCTCAGAGCCTCTCGCGAACTCAGAGCTTCTCGATCGGCGCGACCTTGATCAGCAGCTTCTTCGCACCGACCTGGTCGAACAGCACGTGAGCGACCCGCTTGCTGCCCTCACCGGTCACCGCGTTCACGCGGCCCTCGCCGAAGTCGGTGTGGCGGATGCGGTCGCCCGCGATCAGCTCGAGATCTCCGTTGTCGCGGACCATCCCGGTGATGCGGTTGGGGAACTCGCCCTTGGCCTTGGGGGCCGCGGCGAGCGCCTCGCGGAACTCGGCGTTCGAGCGCGACTTGCCGAACCCGGGCCGCTGCGCGTTGAGCGCCCGCGGCTGGGTCCCGCCGCGCGACGTCGCCGCCCCCGGGGACTGCCGCCACTGGATCAGCTCGGCCGGGATCTCCTGCAGGAACCGGCTCGGCATCGCGACGGACGTCTCGCCGTACTGCGCACGCGTCATCGCGAGCGAGAGGTAGAGGCGCTTGCGCGCCCGCGTGATGCCCACGTAGAAGAGCCGCCGCTCCTCTGCCGGGCCACCCGGCTCGTTCGCCGAGATGCGGTGCGGCAGCAGGTCCTCCTCGATCCCGGTGAGGAACACGGCGTCGTACTCGAGGCCCTTGGCCGTGTGCAGGGTCATCAGCGACACGGTGCCGGAGTCGTCGTCGAGATCGTCGGCCGCCGCGACGAGCGACACCTCGGTCAGGAAGTCGACCAGACCGCCATCGGGGTTGTTGCGCGCGAACTCCTTGGTCACGGCGATGAGCTCGTCCACGTTCTCGGCCCGCGCCTCGTCCTGCGGGTCGCGGCTGGCGCGCAGCATGTCGATGTAGCCGCTGCGGCTGAGCAGCGACGAGAGCACCTCGTGCACCTTCGCCTCACCCTCGGGCCGCGAGGGGTCGAGCATCAGCGCGCACTCGTCGAGGAGGGTCGCCAGGTCGACGATCGCCTTCGTCACCTTCGGACCCATGCCCAGCGAGCCGGCGTTGCGCATCGCCTCGCGCAGCGTGACCGCGTTGGTGTCGGCGAACGACTGCAGCTGCGCCTCCGTCGCCGGCCCGATGCCCCGCTTGGGCGTGTTCATGATGCGCCGCAGCGCCAGCACGTCGGCCGGGTTCGCGACGGTGATCAGGTAGGCGAGCGCGTCCTTGATCTCGGCGCGCTCGTAGAACTTGGTGCCGCCGAGGATCCGGTAGGGCAGCGCCGAGCGGATGAAGATCTCCTCCAGCGCACGGGTCTGAGCGTTGGTGCGGTAGAACACCGCGATCTCGTCGTAGCCGGTGCCGGCCGCGTGGATCCGCGCGATCTCGTCGACGACGAACTGGGCCTCGTCGTGCCCGGAGTAGCCCGTGTAGCCGATGATCTTCTCGCCGTCGCCGCTGGCCGACCAGAGGTTCTTGGCACGGCGGTCGAAGTTGTTCGAGATCACGGCGTTGGCCGCCGAGAGGATGTTCTGGGTCGAGCGGTAGTTCTGCTCGAGCAGGATCACCCGGCACCCGGGGAAGTCGCGCTCGAATTCGACGATGTTGCGGATGTCGGCGCCGCGGAACGCGTAGATCGACTGGTCGGAGTCGCCCACGACCGTGAGCGAGGCTCCCGGGATCGAGCCGTCGGCCGTCACCGGGCCGCGGTACGGGCGGTCGAACTGCGCGGCGTCCATCGTCGCCCGCGGCACCGGCCGGGTGAGCTCGTGGATGAGCGAGTACTGCGCGTGATTGGTGTCCTGGTACTCGTCGACCAGCACGTGGCGGAAGCGCCGCTGGTACTTGGCCGCGACGTGCGGGAAGGCGCGGAACAGGTAGACGGTCTGCGCGATCAGGTCGTCGAAGTCGAACGCGTTCGCGCTCTCGAGGGCACGCGAGTAGGCGCGGAAGACCTGGAGGAACATCTCCTCGTTGGGGTCGCTCATGTTGGCGGTGCGCGCGTACGAGTCGACATCGGCGAGCTCGTTCTTGAGCTTCGAGATCTTGGCGGAGGCGCTCGCGACGGTGATCCCGAGAGAGTCGGCCTCGAGGTCCTTCACGATGCGCTTGAGCAGCGCACGCTGATCGCCGGAGTCGTAGATGGTGAACGACGAGGTCATTCCGAAGTTCTCTGCCTCGCGGCGCAGGATCCGCACGCACGCGGAGTGGAAGGTCGAGATCCACATCCCCTCGGCGCTCGCGCCGACCAGCTTCTCGACGCGCTCGCGCATCTCGGCGGCGGCCTTGTTGGTGAAGGTGATCGCGAGGATCTGGCTCGGCCACGCCTCCGCATTGCCGAGGAGGCTCGCGATGCGCCGGGTGAGCACGCTGGTCTTGCCCGACCCCGCGCCGGCCACGATCAGGAGCGCGTCGCCGCGGTACTCGACCGCCTCGCGCTGCTGCGGGTTGAGCCCCGCGACGAGCTTCTCGTGAGCGGGGTCGGTGCGCGGAGCGTCGCCCTCGCGGCGCGCGGGGACGCCGACGACGACGGGGGTGGCGCGGGAATCGCTCGGATCGAAGAGGAAGCTCATGGCCCTTCGAGTGTAGATCGGACCTCCGACACCGGAGGCGGCGTCAGGCCGACCGCGGGCGCGTGATCGGGGCCGTCAGCGACCCGCCCACGTCGATCCCGCGCCAGGCGACCGAGAAGCCGACGACGGCGACCGTCGAGGTCGACACCGCGAGCAGCTGGAGAAGCGCGAACGCGGTCAGATCCTTGGTGTCATCCGGGTAGTACTGGATCCCCTGGACGGCGAGCGCACCGAGCACGAGCACGACGACGACCGAGCAGACGACGAGCAGCCGGTTCACCCCGCGCCGGGTCGAGCGCCGAGGGGCCCGGCCCACCTGCGCCCGCCCCGAGAGCCAGGCGCACGCGACGGAGGCGGACGCCAGCGCCACCAGATCGGCCCCGAGGACATCGCTCGCGCGGTGCCACGACGCAGCCATCGTCAGGTTCCCGACGAGCACCACGACGGCCCCGCCGAGGAGGAGGACCACCGTGCGTGCACGGGCCGGCACCACCATCGCCAGCGCGAACACCACCGAGATCGCGGCGGCGGTGTGCCCGCTCGGGAAGCTGCCGCCGGTGTACCAGGCGTCCGTCTCGACCAGGATCGGCCGGTCGAGAACCACGTTCTTGAGGAGCTGCGTGAGGCCCGCCGTGAGCACGATGGAGGCGACGGAGGCCAGTGCGAGCGCGGGGCGCCTCCGGATCAGAGCGATCGCGGCCACCAGGACCGCGCCGCCGAGCATGGAAGCGGGAGTGACGTCGGCGAGCGCACCCGCCGCGGTGCCCGTCGCGCGACCGAAGACGAGATCGGCGCCGCGCAGCCCGGAGTTCTCGGCCGCCTGGCCCTGCGGTGTGAGGACGGCGAGCCAGTAGACGGCCGCGACTCCCAGGGCCGCGAGGACGGCGAAGGTGATCCACCGACGGGTGATGCGCGCACGGGTCGTCACGGGCGGGCTCCTCTCCCTCGTGTGGCTGCGCCGGCGACGCAGTCGGCCCGATGATGCCAGCGGAGCCTCCCCGTTGCCTCCGCACGCGCCGCGAGGCGGCCGATCAGCGCCGGGACCGGGCCGATCAGCCCCAGGCGCCGTCCTCGGAGGCGCGGATCTCGAGCGCGAGATCCGGCTGATCGGCGAAGACGCCGTCGACGCCGGTGCGGAGGATCGCGCGGAACTCGTCCTGCCAGTCTCCGAACGCGGCCCCGTCCTTGCCGCGGCGGTGCACCTTCTCGAGGAAGCGGTTCTCGGCGCGCAGGGTCCAGCAGTAGACCTCGAGGCCGACCGCGTGGGCGTCGGCGACCAGCGAGTTCGTCCCCGTCGCGCGCCCGGCGCCGTCGCGCGCGAAGAGCATGCTCTTGTCGACGCTCACGCCATCCACCGTCCGGCCGAGTCCGCGCAGGCCCGCCGGAGTGACGAAGTCGGCGTACGGAGTCGCCCGCGAGCCGTGCGCCGCGACCAGATCGGGCGGGGACCCGCGCGACTCGATCAGGAACACCCTCCGCGTGCCGACACCCCGCACCGCGAGGCGCTCGAGCACGGTCTTCTCGAAGCTCTCGATCGTGAGGCGCGGGTCGCGCGGACCCCAGCCGGCCGCGGCGAGCTCCTGCTGCACCAGCACGTCGAGCGGCAAGCCGATCGAGTCGAAGTAGTCGGCGTGCTTGATCTCGGCGACGAGCCCCGGGGGCGCCTCCTCCGCGTCCTCGGCGGCCCGGTCGAGCAGAGCCAGCAGGTCGCTGAAGCGCAGCAGCGGGAACTGCCCGTCGAAGGTGGCGCTCGCGGGGCGTACCGTCGCGAGCCGCTCACGGGCGCGCAGCTCCGACAGCTCGGCCCAGGTGAAGTCCTCGGTGAACCAGCCGGTGACGTCCGCGCCCTCGATCCGCTTGGTCGTCCGGCGGTCGGCGAACTCCGGCCGCCGCTCGATGTCCGTGGTCCCCGAGATCTCGTTCTCGTGCCGCAGCACCAGCACGCCGTCGCGGGTGGCAACGAGATCGGGCTCGACCGCGTCGGCTCCGAGGGCGAGCGCGAGGTCGTAGGCGGAGCGGGTGTGCTCGGGCCGATAGCCGCTCGCTCCGCGGTGGCCGATGACGAGCGGAGTGCGACGCGCGGGCATGCGGCGATCCTACGGGCGGTGCCGCGCGACTCCGGGCGAAGGCGAGGTTCCCTCTTGGGGAATAGCCAGACTCTGAGAGAGGTTCTCAGATACTGTTGACCCACCGTCGGAGGTCCCGAGAGGGAACCGGCGGATCCCGTACACACAGCGACTCAGAACCGCGAGTTCCGTCGGGCCGATCGATCACACCCAGTCCGCCTCACACAAGCGCACCTGAGAGAAGAGGAACCATGGCAAGCAGCAACCCGGCGTTCGGACGCCCGGAGTTCAGCAACCGCGGCTACGCCGGCCGCGTGCAGGACGTCCCGGACGTCTCGCCCGACGCTCTCGACCAGATGTACAACCGTCCGGCCGCCAGCTCGGTCGAGACCGACCGGATGACCGTCGAGGACACCCTGGCGAAGACGGCCCTCGCCTTCGTCGTGCTCCTCGCGGGTGCGGCTGTCGGCTGGTTCATCCCGGGCCTCATGCTCCCGGCCGTGCTCGTCGCGCTCGTCCTCGGCATCGTCAACGCCTTCAAGAAGGTGCCCTCGCCCGCCCTGATCCTCGGCTACGCCGCGACGCAGGGCATCGCGGTCGGCGCCATCTCGGGCATCTTCGAGAACGTCTACGAGGGCGCTGTCGTCCAGGCCCTCCTCGCGACGGTCATCGTGATCGGCGTGACCCTGGCGCTGTTCATGAACGGCAAGATCCGCACCTCGCCGAAGCTGAACAAGATCTTCTTCATCGGGATGATCAGCTACGCGGTCTTCTCGCTGGTCAACCTGGGGCTCGGCCTCTTCGGAGTCGGCGGCGGCTTCGGTCTCCGCACCGGCTTCATCGGCATCGTGATCGGCCTCATCGCCATCGCGCTGGCGACCTACTCGCTCGTGATGGACTTCGAGTTCATCCAGCAGGGCGTGCGCAACCGCGCCCCGCGCATCTACGGCTGGACGGGCGCCTACGGCATCCTCGTCACCGTCGTGTGGATGTACCTCGAGATCCTGCGACTCGTCGCGATCTTCCGCGAGTAGTCCTCCGCTCCACGTCCGACGGGCGCTCGACCTCCGGGTCGGGCGCCCGTCGTCGTTCCCCCCCGATGCCAGGAGCACCTGAGACCATGGAACCCGTGACCGCCACCGCGTCCCCCTCCCGCATCGTCGGTCTCGACGTCGCGCGCGGACTCGCGGTGCTGGGGATGTTCGCCGCTCATCTCGCGCCCTCGAGCCGCGAGATGCCGTGGGACGGCCGGAGCTCCGTGCTGTTCGCGGTTCTTGCCGGAGTCTCCATCGGCCTGATGACCGGGGGCGCCGGCCGCTCCTCGCATCGCCTCCGCGACACCGCGTCCATCCTGCTGCGGGGTCTCTACCTGCTGGTCATCGGCGTCCTGCTGACCCTGCTCGGCACGCCGATCGCCGTGATCCTGCCGCACTACGGAGTGATGTTCGCGGTCGCCGCGCTGCTCCTCTTCCTCCCCCGCGCCGCCCTCGCGGCCCTCGTCGTGCTCTTCGCCGTCATCGGCCCCGTCGTCGTCGACGAGCTCACCGTCTCGGGAGGCGCCTGGGTCAGCGGTCTGACTCCGGATCAGGCGCTCCTCGCCGCGACGCCGCTCACCTGGCTGACGCAGTACTACCCGGTGCCCTCCTGGCTCGCGTACGTCGTGCTGGGCCTGCTGGTCGCCCGCTGCGACATCCGCTCGCCTCTGACGCAGCGCTGGCTGGTCCTCGGCGGCTTCGCGGCCGCCGTCCTCGGCTACGGCGTCGGCGTCGCCCTCGGCGGCCCCGAGAGCGTCGAGGCCCACTCGAGCACCACCGCCGAGATCCTCGGGGCCGGCGGAGTCGCGGCGGTGGCCATCGGCTCGCTCACGGCCCTCACGGCTCGGGTCGCCGCGCTCCGCACCATCACTGCTCCCCTCGCGGCTGTCGGCGCCATGCCGCTGACGATCTACTCGGTGCAGCTCGTCGCGCTCGCGGTCTACCTGCTGCCCTACGAGCCGTTCGACTTCGACGCGTGGCGCAGCTGGAGCCTCCTCGCGTCCTTCGTGGTCTGCTCGGTCGTCTTCGCGCTGCTCTGGCGCCGCTTCGTCGGGCAGGGACCTCTCGAGTGGCTGCTGGCGCGAGCGTCCCTCCGCCCCCGCGCCCCGTCGTCGCAGGAGCGCTGGGCTAGGGTGGCTCGATGATCACGCGACGCGAGGCCGCTCAGCGCCTCGACATCCCCGTCGAGATGGCGACGCGTCACGGGCTGCCGAACCGCCTCTCCGAGGAGGAATTCGCCGCCCTCGAGCAGGAGCCGCCACCCTGGCTCGTGCAGTCGCGTGAGAACCGCACGGGCAGGCGGCCCGTGTGGGTGACACTGGACTGCGCCGTCTGCGGCCGCTCGGAAGCCGCGCGGCCCAAGAAGTGGTGGCCCGACTTCACCTTCCTCGTCTGCGAGGACCACTCCCCCGACGAGTGGCCGCACCACCCCGAGGCGCACCGCCGCGACGAGTACGACGGCATCGGCACGCGCTTCGTCGGCGTCCTCGACACCCCCGTCTGAGGGCCGGAGCCCGACTCTCCGGTTCAGGTGCGATCTGCAGGAGCCGGTGCGGTTCGCAGGAGCTGAGGGTGGCCCTGGACCAGAACATGCGGCAGAACGCCCCTCCCGGCAGAGATCTCCTGCAGATCGCACCGCGACGCCAAGCAACCTTCAAGACCCGGTGCGGTTCGCAGGACCACGTGCGGTTCGCGGGACCACGTGCGGTTCGCAGGACCACGTGCGGTTCGCAGGAGTTGCGGGTCATCCGGACCAGAACGTGCGGCAGAACGCCCCTCTCGACAGCGATCTCCTGCAGATCGCACCGGCACCACTCCGCAACGCAGAACGGGCCCCGCGAAGAGGCCCGTCCGTCAGCGCAGCGTCGCCGCCGCTACTCCCACTCGATGGTGCCCGGGGGCTTCGACGTGACGTCGAGGACCACGCGGTTCACCCCGCTCACCTCGTTGGTGATGCGGTTGGAGATCCGCGCCAGCAGGTCGTAGGGGAGCCGCGTCCAGTCGGCCGTCATCGCGTCCTCGGAGGAGACGGGTCGCAGCACGATCGGGTGCCCGTAGGTGCGTCCGTCGCCCTGCACTCCGACTGAGCGGACGTCGGCCAGCAACACGACCGGGCACTGCCAGATCTCGGAGTCGAGGCCCGCGGCGGTCAGCTCTGCGCGGACGATCGCGTCGGCCTCCTGGAGCAGGTCGAGTCGCTCCTGCGTCACCTCGCCGACGATGCGGATGCCGAGGCCGGGGCCGGGGAAGGGCTGGCGCCCGACGATCGTCTCGGGCAGCCCGAGCTCGCGGCCGATGGCGCGCACCTCGTCCTTGAAGAGGGTGCGCAGCGGCTCGACGAGCGCGAACTGCAGGTCCTCCGGCAGGCCGCCGACGTTGTGGTGCGACTTGATGTTCGCGGTGCCGGTGCCTCCGCCCGACTCGACGACGTCGGGGTAGAGCGTGCCCTGCACGAGGAAGTCGATCGACGCGCCGTCGCCCTGCGCCTCGAGGACGAGCGCCTCGGCGGCACCCTCGAAGCTGCGGATGAACTCGCGGCCGATGATCTTGCGCTTCTGCTCGGGGTCGCTGACTCCCGCGAGGGCGTCGAGGAACTGCTCGCGAGCGTCGACGGTGACGAGGCGGACGCCCGTCGCGGCGACGTAGTCCTCCTCGACCTGGCGGCGCTCGTCCTTGCGCAGGAGGCCGTGGTCGACGAAGACGCACGTCAGCTGGTCGCCGACCGCACGGTGCACGATCGCGGCCGCGACGGCCGAGTCGACGCCTCCGGAGAGACCGCAGATGACGCGGCCCGAGCCGACCTGCTCCTGGATCAGCGCGACCTGATCGTCGATGACGTTCGACGAGTTCCAGTCGGCGGGGATGCCCGCCGCGCGGTGGAGGAAGTTCTCGATGACGGCCTGGCCGTAGGCCGAGTGCTTCACCTCGGGGTGCCACTGCACGCCGTAGAGGCGCCGCTCGTCGCTGCCGAACGCCGCCACCGGGGTCGACGTCGTCGACGCGAGGACCTCGAAGCCCTCCGGTGCCTTCGCGACGGAGTCGCCGTGGCTCATCCACACGGTCTGGTCGGCCGGCTGATCGCCGAGCAGCACGCCACCCTCGGTCGACAGCGCGGCGTCGGTCGCGCCGTACTCGCGGAGGCCCGTGTTCGCGACCTCGCCGCCGAGGGTCTTCGCCATCACCTGGAAGCCGTAGCAGATGCCGAGAACGGGGATGCCGAGGTCGAAGATCGCGGGGTCGAGCTGCGGCGCCCCGTCCTCGTAGACGCTGGAGGGGCCTCCGGAGAGGATGATGCCCACGGGCGACTTCGCCGCGATCTCGGCGGCCGTGGTGTTCGACGGGACGATCTCGGAGTAGACGTTCGCCTCGCGGACGCGCCGCGCGATCAGCTGCGCGTACTGGGCGCCGAAGTCGACGACGAGGACGGGCTGGGCGGCGAGATGCGGCGACGCCGCCTCGGGGCCGGACTGCTGCTCACTGATGGGGGGCCTCCACGGAGTCGGTCGGGGTACGGGGTGTCTTCGGGTCGGCGCTGCGGCGGGCCAGGTACTGCTCGACCTCGCGCGCGATGCGCCCCTCGACGAAGAAGGACAGCGTCGGGATCACTCCGCCGAGCGCGATCAGGATGAAGCGGCTGAACGGCCAGCGCATCAGACTCCACAGGCGGAAGTCCGAGAAGAGGTACACGACGTAGAACCAGCCGTGCGCGATGAGGATGCCGGTCGACACGTTCGCGCCCGTGCCGCTCGACTTGAACTCGCCTCCGGGCACCTCGTACATCGGCGCGAAGTGCAGCACACCCTGCTGGCCGAAGGCGAACAGCTCGAGGTGGAACACGTACTTCAGCAGCATCTCGGCGCAGAGCAGGAGGAGCATGACGCCGGTGATGATCGAGGTCACCCGGTAGAAGCGCAGCGCGCTCCGGATCGCAGGGAACTGCGCGGGCTTGGGCTCGAGGGGCATGGGGTCCAGTTTACGACGCGGAGGAGGGGGCGGCGGCGCGGGCGAGCTCCTCGGCGTCGAGGGCCTCCTCGATCTCGCGCTCCCAGGCGTCCCGCACCAGGCGGTACCAGAGGTAGAGCGCGAAGCCCGCGAAGACCACCCACTCGATCGCGTAGAAGACGTTGAGCCAGTTGAGCGAGACATCGGTCTGCCGGGCCGGCGAGTCGATGGCCTCGAGTCCCTCGACCGGCTGGTCGACGACGACGTAGCCCTGGTACACGTCCTGCGGAGGATCGGGCCAGCGGTTGATCAGCGCGGGGATCGACACGGCGGTGAGGGTCATCGGATCCACGCCCGCGGCGGGCGCCTCGGCCGCCTCGTTCGCGACCAGGCGGCCCTCGAACGACGTGGGCGCCGCCTCGCTCCCGCTGTTCAGTCGGTCGGCGACGTCGCGAGCCGTTCCCTCGTCCTGCGTCCACCCGTAGGCGACGACCAGGTCGGCGGAGTCGGTGCGCGTGCGCGCGATCACCCACCAGCCCTCGTCGCCGCGGTTCAGGCGTCCGCCGACCACCTCGGCCCCGCCGGGGACGAGCGTCGAGGACGCCTCGACCCGCTGACCGTCGGCGGTCGCCGAGATCGGCCTCGAGGCGCTCGCGACCTGGTCGAGGGGCAGGACCGACTCGGAGACTCCGGAGTCGGGAGCCGCGGCGTCGACCGCCCGCCCGATCTGCCACTGGCCGAGCGCGGCGAAGAGCGCGGCGATCAGGAGCGCCAGGAGCAGGGCGCCGATCCAGCGCGGACGCCGAGCGATCTGCCAGACCGTGCTCTGCGCCATGCGTCCCTCGTTCGTACCGGAATCCGCACCGGAGCGCGGACCCGACGAGCCTAGCCCGTGAGGGTGAGAGCTCCCGGGGATCAGTAGTCGGGCTCGACGGGGCGGCGCGGGCGGTCCGACCCGACACCGTCGGACTGCTGCATCGCCTGATCGATCAGGGCCTGGCGCATCGGATCAGGGAACTCGTCGTCGAGCTCGTCCCGCTCGACGGGCCGTTTCGGTACCGGGGTGATCGACGTGCCGGAGGTGTCGGTGTCCTCCTGCAGAGCGGGCGCCGCCATCGCCGCCTCGACGAGAGCGAAGTCCTCCTCCGCCATCGCGGCGCGCGCGGCGGGGGCGGGCCGGTGGCGACGGCGCGAGAGGAAGAGACCGATGCTCTCGGAGCGCGACGCGAGGATCGGCCCGATGATCGCCATGACGAGCACGTAGAGACCGGCGAACGGCTGGATCCGCTCGTCGAGCCCGGCCGAGAGCGACAGCGTCGCCAGGATCAGTGCGAACTCGCCGCGGTTGTGCAGGATGAACGCCGCGTTGAGCCCCGCCCTCGGCCCGAGCTTGTTGAGCCATGCGACGAACTGACCGGCGCCGAGGTTCAGCACGATGGTCATCGCGGAGGCGGCGATCACGGGCACCACGACAGCCGGGAACGCACTCGGATCGAGCCCGAGGCCGAAGTTCACGAAGAAGAACGCGCCGAAGACGTCGCGGAGCGGGATGGCGATGTGCTCGACCCGCGAGCGGAACCGCGTCGCCCCGATCACGAGCCCGATCAGGAACGCGCCGATCGCGTCGGTCACTCCGAGCACTTCGCCGATGCCGCCGAAGAGGAGCGCCAGCCCGAAGAAGAGGATGGTGAAGAGCTCGTCGTCGCGGGTGCGGAACAGCCGCGAGACGACTCGCCCGCCCCAGCGCGCCACCGAGAACATCACGACCAGGAACGCGAACGCGATCAGCAGCTTGAGGATCACCGGCCACGGCTCGGTCTCGCCCGAGAGTACGACCGACACGATGGCCAGGTAGACGGCGATGAAGATGTCCTCGACGACCGTGACGCCCAGGATCATCGGCGTCTCGGGGTTCGCCAGCCGCTTGAGCTCGATCAGCAGCTTCGTGACGATGGCGCTCGAGCTGGTGGCCGTGATGCCCGCCACGACGAGCGCCTCCTGGCTCCCCCAGCCCAGCAGGAAGCCGAAGCCGAGCCCCGCCGCCATGTTGACGCCGATGTACGTGCCGCCCGACAGGATGAGCCGGCCTGCGTTGCCGAAGAACTCGTCCTGGTCGAACTCGAGACCGAGGTTGAACAGCAGCAGGATCAGGCCGAAGACGGCCGTCAGCTCGATGTAGGTGGAGTCGAAGTCGAGCGGGAACCAGTGGAAGTTCGGGCTCGCGAGCAGCCCGACGACCATGTATATGGGGATCGCCGGGAGTCCGATCGTCCGCCCCAGGCGGCCGAGGACGTAGGCGACGACGAACAGGATGCCCAGGACGATGAGGTCTTCGCCGTGGTGCATCCTCAGACTCCGGGCGGCGTCTCGGGGGCCTTGGCGAACACGCCGGAGCGGAAGAAGGAGAACGCCTTCGCGACCTTCTCCGGGCTGCCCGCGACGACGAGGGTGTCGCCGGGGAACACACGGAAGTCGGGGGCGGGTGCCGGGTTGGCCGCGTCCCCCCGCACGACGGCGACGACCGTCAGGCCGACGATGCCGCGGTCGGCGGGCTTGCCGAGCTGCTGCCCGGCGATGTGGTCGTCGTAGTCGACCGTGAACCAGTCGATCGAGAGGCCGGGGATCTGGTCGAGCGCGGTGAGCGACTCGGTGATCTGGGTGCCGCCGAGCAGCTCGGCCAGCGTGTGCGCCTCGTCGTCGCTGAGACGGAGGGAGACCTTCGCGCCGTCCTGGTCGCCCTCGGCGAACGTGATCAGGTCGCTGTGACCGGAGCGGTGGGCGATGACGCCGACCTTGCCGCCGTCGGCCGTCAGGAACGTGTGCAGTACCCCGACTCCGGGCAGCTTCACCCTGCGGACCTCGACCATGCGTGCTCCATCCGCGCCGGACGGCGCTCCTACCTCGGGGGACCCTCCCAGCTTAGGTGCGCCGCACCTCGCCCCTGCGGCCGTTCGCCGGAGGGGAACGCCGAGGGAACCCCGGTTCGGTGAGGCTCAGCTGGGCTGGTACGGGGCGACGACGACCTCGACGCGCTGGAACTCCTTGAGGTCGGAGTAGCCGGTGGTGGCCATCGAGCGGCGGAGAGCACCGATCAGGTTGGCGGTGCCGTTCGCGTCGGTCGCGGGGCCGTTGAGGACCTGCTCGAGGGTGCCGACGGTGCCGACCTGCACGCGGCGTCCGCGGGGCAGCTGCGGGTGGTGCGCCTCCTGACCCCAGTGCCAGCCGCCGCCCGGCGCGTCGGTCGCGCGGGCGAGCGCGGAGCCGAGCATCACGGCGTCGGCGCCGACGGCGATCGCCTTGACGATGTCGCCCGAGGTGCCGAGGCCGCCGTCGGCGATGACGTGCACGTAGCGTCCGCCCGACTCGTCGAGGTAGTCGCGGCGAGCGCCGGCGACATCGGCGACCGCGGTGGCCATCGGAGCCTGGATGCCGAGGGTGGCGCGCGTGGTCGAGGCGGCGCCGCCTCCGAAGCCGACCAGGACGCCCGCAGCGCCCGTGCGCATCAGGTGCAGGGCGGCCGTGTAGGTCGAGGCCCCGCCGACGATGACCGGGACGTCGAGCTCGTAGATGAACTTCTTGAGGTTGAGCGGCTCCGTGTCGCGCGACACGTGCTCGGCCGAGACGGTGGTGCCGCGGATGACGAACACATCGACTCCTGCATCGACGACCGTCTGGTAGAGCTCGGCCGTGCGCTGCGGCGAGAGCGCCCCGGCGACCGTCACGCCTGCGGCACGGATCTCGTTGAGCCGCGCCGTCACCAGCTCCGGCTTGATCGGCTCCGAGTAGATCTCCTGCATGCGCTGCGTCGCCCGCTCGGCGGGCAGTTCGCGGATCTCGGCCAGCAGCGGTTCTGGGTCCTCGTATCGCGTCCACAGCCCCTCGAGGTCGAGCACGCCGAGCGCTCCCAGCCTGCCCAGCGTGATCGCCGTCGTCGGCGACACCACCGAGTCCATCGGCGCCGCCAGGATCGGCGTCGCGAACTGGTAGGCGTCGATCGCCCACTTCACCGACACCACTTCGGGGTCGCGCGTGCGCCGGCTCGGGACGACAGCGATGTCGTCGAAGGCATAGGCACGGCGCGCGCGCTTGGCACGCCCGATCTCGATCTCCATGGGCAGCAGTTTACTTGAGCCTCGCTCCTCGCTTCGCTCGTCGCTCGGCCGCAGTCGGCCCCGGCAGCTGGTCGCTTCTCAGAGAGCGTCCCGCGTCCGCGCCACAACGATCCGCACGGTGCTCTCGAGCCGCGCTCCTCGCTGCGCTCGTCGCACGGCCGCAGTCGGCCAGGCAGGGCGGTTGCGTCTCAGAAAGCGTCCCGCCGCCCGCGGCACGACGATCCGCTCGAACGCGGATCGCCGATCACCGCTCCCCCCTCACGAGGTCGCAGCGTCGAAGCCGCCCGCGCATGAGTCTGCACGTAGGCGAAGGCGCAGTCGCGGTGGGCGAAGCCCGCTCGCGCTGCGTCGCTCGGCCACCAGAGACTGCTGTGCTGCCTCGAGAGGCGCCGGATCGTGATGGTGCCCCCTCCGGCGTGGTGGGCGTATGGGCCGCAGGCCCATCGGGCAGAGGGGGCACCATCACGATCCGGTGCCGGCCCTCACCGGACGACCGACGACTCAGCGCCGGTAGTTCGGCGCCTCCACCACCATCTGCACATCATGCGGATGCGACTCCTTCAACCCCGCCGGCGTGATCCGCACGAACCTCCCCCGCTCCTTGAGCTCCGAGATCGTCCGCGCCCCCACGTAGAACATCGACTGCCGCAGCCCGCCCGCGAGCTGGTAGGCCACGTTCGCGAGCGGCCCGCGGTACGGGACCTGCCCCTCGATGCCTTCGGCGATCAGCTTGTCGTCCGAGGGCACGTCCGACTGGAAGTAGCGGTCCTTCGAGTAGGAGGTGCGCTCGCCGCGCGTCTGGAGCGCCCCGAGCGATCCCATGCCGCGGTAGTTCTTGTACTGCTTGCCGTTCTGGAAGACGAGGTCGCCGGGGCTCTCCTCGCAACCGGCGAGGAGCGAGCCGAGCATGACCGTGTCGGCGCCGGCGACGAGGGCCTTGGCGATGTCTCCGGAGTACTGGAGTCCGCCGTCGGCGATGACCGGGACGCCGGCTTCGCGGGCGGCGAGGGATGCCTCGTAGACAGCGGTGACCTGGGGCACTCCGACGCCGGCGACGACGCGGGTGGTGCAGATCGAGCCGGGTCCGACTCCGACCTTGATGGCGTCGGCTCCGGCGTCGACGAGCGCCTGGGCGCCGGAGCGGGTGGCGACGTTGCCGCCGATGACGTCCACTCCGGCGAACGCGGGGTCGGACTTGAGGCGGCGGATGATGTCGAGCACGCCGGCGGAGTCGCCGTTGGCGGTGTCGACGACGATCACGTCGACTCCGGCCTCGAGGAGCGCGGTGGCGCGCTGCCAGGCGTCGCCGAAGAAGCCGATGGCCGCCCCGACCCGCAGGCGCCCGGAGGCGTCCTTGGTCGCGTTGGGGTACTGCTCCGACTTGTCGAAGTCCTTGACCGTGATGAGCCCGGCGAGCTTGCCCTGCTCGTCGACGAGCGGGAGCTTCTCGATCTTGTGCTGCGCGAACAGCGCGATGACCTCGCTGTCGGGGATGCCGACGCGGCCGGTGATCAGGCCGGAGCTGGTCATCACGTCGCGGACGAGGGTCGACGCCTTCTCGAACGGCGAGACGAAGCGCATGTCGCGGTTGGTGATGATGCCGACGAGGACACCGGTCGAGTCGACGACGGGGAGTCCGCTGATGCGGTACTGCCCGCAGAGGTCGTCGACCTGGGCGACGGTGGCGTCGGGAGTCGTGGTGACGGGGTTCGAGACCATCCCGGATTCACTGCGCTTGACGCGGTCGACCTGATCGGACTGGTCGGCGATCGAGAGGTTGCGGTGCAGGATGCCGATGCCGCCCTGGCGGGCCATGGCGATCGCCATCCGCGCCTCGGTCACCGTGTCCATCGCCGCCGAGAGCAGCGGGGTCGCGACGGTGATGCGCTTGGTCAGCCGGGAGGTCGTGTCGGCCTCGCTCGGGATGACGTCGGTGTGCCCGGGGAGGAGCATGACGTCGTCGTAGGTGAGTCCGAGGAATCCGAAGGGATCCGGCTGGTCCATCAAGGCCCCTTTTACATTGTCGACTGCGGGTGCCCGGGAGAGTGGAGGGAGGGCGTCCGGTCCCGAGTGCCCGGATGCTCAATCTTAAGCGTCGGGGCGGGCCGTCTATTCCGTCCGGACGGGGCGGTCGGAGCGCAAGCACTGCGCCGGGAGCGCGCGGGAGCGCTCCACGCCCCGCATAATGTCGTCACGCACACGTGCCGACGGGGAAACACCGCCGACACATGCGGAACGTATGGTCAACCAACGTTGTTTGACGACGGCGACTCGCGCCTGCCCGTTCGGGCCTGCTCGAGGACCCCATCCGTCTGTGCACCCTGACGAGAGGTAGACGTCTTGCTCACAGCCAGCCGTTCGACGCGCCACAAGCGCGCGACGACCCTGCATCCGACGGACCGGGAGGCACCCCGTGGATAGGAGGCCTCCGAGATCCGCTCGTCTCCGCGACCGCCTGCTCGCGCTCGGCCTCCTCGCCGCGACCCTCACGGGGATCGCCGCCGCCGCGCCGGCAGCCCTCGCCGCGACCAGCGCCGACCAGTCGATCATCGCCTGGGTCCGCGTCCAGGGCACGAACGAGAACCTCGCGGGAGTGAGTGTCGAGATCGCGGGTGACGCCACCGCGACGGTGACCACCGGCGACGACGGCCGGGCCACCTTCCCGCTCGACGCCGCCGGCACGTACACCGTGACCGTCGACGAGCAGACGCTCCCCGCCGACAAGGGCTACCCGGCCGCCGGGCAGAACCCGAAGGAGGTGAAGATCGTCGCCTCGCAGAACCAGATCGTGAACTTCATCGTCTCGACGGCGAATCCGATCGGCTCCGGAGCAACGGCTCCGGTCCCCTCCGACTCCGCTGCTCCGACGACTCCCGCCACCGAGGGCACGACCGGCAACGGCGCGACCAACCCCGACGGCACGTCGAACGCGATCACCCCGCCGGTGTCGGCCGACACCTTCTGGATCATCTTCTGGCCCAAGGTCGTCACCGGCCTGATCTTCGGACTCCTGATCGCCCTCGCGGCGATCGGCGCCTCGCTGATCTACGGCGTGACGGGGCTGAACAACTTCGCGCACGGCGAGCTCGTCACCTTCGGCGCCCTGATGGCCTACCTCTTCTCCGGGGTCTTCGGGCTGCCGGCGCTGCTCGCGATCCCGATAGCGGTGATCCTCGGAGGCGCCTTCGGCTTCGCGCAGGACGGCCTGCTCTGGAAGCCGCTGCGCAAGAAGGGCATCCAGCTCATCCCGCTGATGATCGTCACGATCGGCCTGTCCCTCGCGCTGCGCTACACGTTCGTGTTCTTCTTCGGCGCCGACCGACTCTCGCTCCCCAACAGCACCGCTCCGTTCTTCACGGTCCCCGAGCTCGGGATCAGCCTGAAGTTCACCGACCTCGTCGGTGCGGTCATCGGTGTCATCTGCATCGTGGGTGTCGCCTTCGTGCTGACGAAGACGAAGATCGGCAAGGCGATGCGCGCCGTCTCCGACAACCGCGCACTCGCCTCCGCCTCGGGCATCAACGTCGAGCGCGTCATCCGCGTCGTCTGGGTCATGTCGGGTGCGCTCGCCGCACTCGCAGGCGTCTACATCGGCTACTACCAGTCGCTGCGCTGGGACACCGGAGCATCGATCCTGCTGCTGATCTTCGCGGCGATCACGCTCGGCGGGCTCGGCTCGGCCTACGGCGCACTGGTCGGCTCGCTCATCATCGGCCTGATGATGAACATCTCGACGATCTGGATCCCGGAGAACCTCAAGTACGTGGCTCCGCTGGTCCTCATGATCATCATCCTGCTGGTCAGGCCGCAGGGCATCCTCGGTCGCAAGGAACGGATCGGCTGACACCATGAACCTCAACTTCATCTGGCTGGCGATCGGGCAGATCGTCGACCCCACCGTCGCCGCCTACGCCCTCGCGACGATCGGCCTGGTCATCCACTTCGGATTCACCGGTCTCCTCAACTTCGGACAGGCCGGCTTCATGGCGGTGGGCGGCTACGCCTTCGCCATCACGTCGGTCAAGTTCGAGTGGCCCGTCTGGGGCTCCCTCCTCGCGACCATCGTCGCGGCGACGGTGTTCGCACTGATCCTGGGCATCCCGACACTGCGGTTGCGCGCCGACTACCTGTCGATCGTGACCATCGCGGCGGCCGAGATCATCCGGCTCTCGGTCAAGACACCCGAGTTCTCGGCCGTCACCGGAGGCTCGGAGGGCATCAACGGCGCCGCCCGCGCCTTCAACGACCTCAACCCGCTCCCGGAGGGGCGCTGGGGCATCGGCGTCCTGACCTACAGCCAGGACCAGTGGTGGGTGCGCATCGTCGGCTGGACCCTCGTCCTGCTCGCCTGCCTCCTGGTGTTCCTCCTGATGCGCAGCCCCTGGGGACGCGTCATCAAGGGCATCCGCGAGGACGAGGACGCCGTTCGCTCGCTCGGCAAGAACGTCTTCTCGTACAAGATCCAGGCGCTGATCCTCGGTGGCGTGCTGGGCGGCCTGGCCGGAGCGCTGTTCATCCTGCCCCGCTCGCTGCAGCCCGACAACTACGGCACCCAGCTCACGTTCTTCCTCTACACGATCATGCTGCTGGGCGGTGCTGCGACGGTCTTCGGACCGGTCGTCGGCTCGATCATCTTCTGGGTCGTGCTGGGCCTGACCGACGGTCTCCTCACGCTCGGGATCGACACCGGGGTCCTCAACAACGACCTCATCCGCCTCACCACCGTGCAGACCGGCCCGATCCGGTTCATCGTGGTGGGGGTCGCGCTCATGCTCCTGGTGATCTTCAGACCCCAGGGGATCTTCGGCAAGAAGAAGGATCTCCACTTTGCCTAAAACGCCTGTCTCGGACATCACCGAGGACGAGATCGTCCCCGGGGTCAAGAAGAAGGACCCCATCGTCGTCGCCGACAGCGTCAGCCGGCGCTTCGGCGGCCTGACCGCGGTCGACGTCGCCCACGTCGAGATCCCCCGCGGCTCCATCACGGCCCTGATCGGCCCGAACGGCGCCGGCAAGACGACGTTCTTCAACCTGCTGACGGGCTTCGACAAGCCCAACACGGGCCGCTGGAACTTCAAGGGGAAGAACCTCGCCAACGTCCCGGCCTACAAGGTGTCGCGGATGGGCATGGTCCGCACGTTCCAGCTCACCAAGGCCCTCGGCGGCATGACGGTGCTCGAGAACATGCTCCTCGGGGCCAAGGGGCAGAAGGGCGAGAACATCTTCACCTCGCTCATCCGCCCGCTGTGGTCGAAGGAGGAGGAGTCGATCGAGGAGCGCGCGATCCGCCTGCTCGAGAAGTTCAAGCTCGACACGAAGAAGGACGACTACGCCTCGAGCCTCTCGGGCGGGCAGAAGAAGCTGCTCGAGATGGCGCGGGCACTGATGTCGGAGCCCGAGCTGGTCATGCTCGACGAGCCGATGGCGGGCGTGAACCCGGCCCTGACGCAGTCGCTCCTGGGTCACATCGTGAATCTGAAGGACGAGGGCATGACCGTCCTCTTCGTCGAGCACGACATGCACATGGTCAACACCATCGCCGACTGGGTGATCGTGATGGCCGAGGGCAAGGTCGTCGCGGAGGGTCCGCCCTCCACCGTCATGAACGACCAGGCCGTCATCGACGCCTACCTGGGCGCCCACCACGACACCGATCTCGGCACCGTCGAAGGGCAGCTCGAGATCGCCGAGGAGATGGAGTCGGACCTCGTGCGCGAGGACGTCGAGAGGCAGGCGGCGGAGGCCGGCATCGCGCCGCCCACCGCGGCGCCGGCCTCGCCGACGGTCGACTTCGGGAAGGACAAGGAATGAGCGTCGACACGCCCAACACCCTCGAGACCCACGACCTCCACGCGGGGTACGTGCCGGGGGTGAACATCCTCAACGGCTCGAACGTCTACGTGAAGAAGGGCGAGCTCGTCGGCATCATCGGTCCCAACGGCGCCGGCAAGTCGACGCTCCTGAAGGCGATGTTCGGGCTGGTGAACATCCGCCAGGGCACGGTCATCCTGAACGGCGAGGACATCACCGGGCAGAAGGCCGACAAGCTGGTCTCGAAGGGCGTCGGCTTCGTGCCGCAGAACAACAACGTCTTCCCGTCGCTCACCATCGAGGAGAACCTCGAGATGGGCGTCTACCAGAAGCCGAAGACCTACCGTCAGCGACTCGAGTTCGTGACCGAGCTCTTCCCCGAGCTGTCCAAGCGCCTCAAGCAGCGTTCCGGATCGCTCTCGGGCGGAGAGCGCCAGATGGTGGCGATGTCGCGGGCCCTGATGATGGACCCGTCGATGCTGCTGCTCGACGAGCCGAGTGCCGGTCTCTCGCCGATGCGCCAGGACGAGACGTTCGTCAACGTCCAGCGGATCAACCGGGCCGGAGTCTCGATCATGATCGTCGAGCAGAACGCCCGCCGCGCTCTGCAGATCTGCGACCGCGGCTACGTGCTCGACCAGGGCCGTGACGCCTACGAGGGCAAGGGGCGCGAGCTCATGAACGACCCCAAGGTGATCGAGCTCTACCTGGGCACGCTCGCGACGACCAACGAGGTCACCACGAGCACGCCCACCGTCGGCGGCTGAGTCCACCGCACCGTCCGGGGCCCGTCGTCCGCCGTGAGGCGGCGGCGGACCCTCTGCGTCCCTCAGGAGGGCCGGATGCGCCGCATCGCGTCAGTGCTCGTGCCCGCCGTCCTGGCGACGCTCCTGGCCGGCTGCGGCCCCGGACCGGTGACGGAGATGCCCGAGGGCGTGAGCGTCGGCATCCGGCAGAACCGGGACGACTACGGCCCCCGGCGCCTGGAGGTGCTGGTCCGGAACGACACTGCCGCGCCGCTCGATGTCTGGGAGGCGCGGTTCGACTCCTCCGCCTTCACGGAGGCCGTCGTGACGGCCGAGCCGACGACCATCCGCGCGGGGGCGACGACCGCGCTGCGCCTCCAGCTGCCCCCGCCCGACTGCTCGGGCGAGCCCGATGCCGCCGTGCGCCTCGCCTTCACGCAGGGGGCCGTCTCCGGCACCGTCTCCCTCACCCCCGACGATCCGTTCGGCAGTGTCGCGCGGATCCACGACGAGGACTGCCTCGCAGCGCGAGTGGCCGACGTGGTCGACATCGTGCCGGGCGACGCGGTCGTCGTCGGGCAGGAGAACGGCGAGGCCGTCGCTCACCTGACCCTCACGCTCACTCCGACCGGAGGGCCCGGAGCGGTGAGCATCGACGGCATCGCGCGGACGATCCTGCTGCGCCCCGCCTCGGGCGCCGACTCCTGGCCCGCCGGCGTCCGCCTCGACGCGGCGTCCGCGCCGGTCGTCCTTGATCTGGCGATCGTGCCGAACAACTGCAACACGCACACGGTCTCGGAGGACAAGCGCGGCACCTTCCTGCCGGTCTCGGTCGGGGTCGCCGACGGCGCCTCCGGAATCGTCCCGATCGGCGTGAGCGATGCCGTGCGCGGAGCGCTGTACGACTACATCGCCGCCGGCTACTGCCGGTGGTGACCGGATCGAGCCGAGGAACTCTCCGGCTCTGCGTCCCGCTTGCGAGGGACAGGGTCGGTGCCGGTTTGCCGTAATTTTGGTGACACGAGACGTCGCTCCCGGCAGGCTGCGCGGGCCTTTTCCTCCTGATCGGAGGCGGAATCGCCACTGCACGGGGAGGCGGATCGGTCAGACAGCGGGCGCGCAGAGCGCCCGGCGCCGCACGCCCTCGAAGGAGCCGCCATGAAGAGCTACACCCCCGCCCCCGTCGACCTCGGTGCGACCTTCGGAACGGGTGCGATCGGCGACTACGACCGCTGGACGGTCGTCGGGGTCTACGCGCAGGTCGTCATCGCCGAGACCACCGGGGGCAAGCGCCGCAACTACAGCCGCTCGTTCGTCACCTACCGCCTCGCGCAGGAGGCGGAACTGCTCCGCGCCTCCTAGACCGGTCCGGGCGGCCGACGCCCCCTCGCGCCGCCTGCGCTGTCGCATACGACCCTTGAAGCCCCGCCGACCCCCTGGTCCGGCGGGGCTTCGTCGTGCCCGGTCGCAGCGACCGTCGCACCGTACAGCCGTAGGACGACGAAGGGGCCCGGTCCGAAGACCGAGCCCCTGGTGTCACGACCGAGGTCGTGTCACGTGATCGCTACTCGAGCGAGCCGTCGACGGTCTCCTCGAACGAGGTGACGTTGCCGGCCGAGTACTTGTAGATCGACACCGAGGCCTCGCTCGGGTCGCCGTTCTCGTCGAACGAGATCGGGCCGGAGAGACCGTTGTAGTCGATGTCGGTGCCGTCAGCGAGCAGCGCCGCGCAGTCGGCGAAGGTCGTGCACTCGGTGCCGTCCTTCGAGACCGTCTCGAGGTTGTCGCGGATGGTCGCGCCGTCCGTCGCTCCACCCTGCAGCGCCGCGAGGGCGAGCAGGACGGTGGCGTCGTAGGACTCGGGGGCGTAGCTGAACACCGTCAGCTCGTCGTTGCCCTGCTCGGTGACGAGAGCCTGGAGCTTCGACTGGAAGTCGTCCGACGCCTGCACACCCGGGTTGGTGAACTGAGCACCCGCGATGTCGACGTTGGTGTCGGCCTCGCCGATGACTCCGTAGTTGCCGTCCGTGCCGTAGAGCTTCGAGAAGTCGAAGCCCTTCGCCGCGAGCTGCTCGGCGATGGTCTTGATCTCGTCGAACGAGATCACCACGAGCGCGTCGGGGTTCGGTGCGAGCACCGTGGTGAGCGCCGAGTTGAAGTCGGTCGAGGCCGGCTCGAAGATCTCCTCGGCGGCGACGGTCGCGCCGCCCGCCTCGAGGGTCTCCTTGATGTTCGACTCGAGGCCGGTGCCGTAGGCGTCGTTCATGTACAGGATCGAGACGTTGGTCTTGCCGTCGCCCAGGATCTTGTTGCCGAGGATGCGGCCCTGCAGCACGTCCGAGGGAGCGGTGCGCCAGTAGAAGCCGTCGTCCTCGTAGGTGGTGAAGTCGGGCGAGGTGTTCGCCGGCGAGATCTGGATGACGCCCGCCTGGGTCACCTGGTCGATGAAGGTCTTCGAGACACCCGAGGAGGCCGCGCCGACGATCGCCGACACGCCGTCGGCGATGAGGGAGGTCGCGGACTGCGTCGCGATGTCGGTCGAGGTGTCGCCGGAGTCCTTCTGCTCGACATCGATCGAGATGCCGGCAGCGGCCTCGTTGATGTCGGCGACAGCGAGGTCGACGCCCGCGATCTCGGGCGGGCCGAGGACGGCGAGGGTGCCCGTCTGCGGCAGGATCGTGCCGATCTTCAGGGACAGGTCGCCGGAGGCTCCGCCGTCGCTGCCCGAATCGCCGCTGTCGCCGCCGCCGGCACAGCCGGCCAGGACGAGTGCGCTGGCGCCGAGGATGGCGACTCCGCCGAGGGTTGCCCGGAGGGTCCGCGCGCGTGAGGCCGAACCGGCCTTCGCGTATACGCCCATGTTGCTCCTTGAGATGTGGTTGTCGTCAGAGCGGCGCCGGAGGCAACCGCTGGGCAAACGTAACCTTCGGAGCAGCCGTGAACAATACGGCGGTGTTACGAACGGGTTTCGCGACCCGATCGTTACTTTCGACAGCGGGAACCGCTCTCTGCAACGTGATCCGCAGTTCACGCCGCCGTTCGGCGCCTCCGACGCTCCGCCGCGACCAGGTCGACTGAGAAGATCACCAGGGCGGCCCAGACGAGAGCGAAGCCGACCCAGCGCTCCGGCGGCATCGCCTCCTGCAGCACGAAGGCTCCGACGAGGAACTGCAGGATCGGCGTCAGGTACTGGATGAACCCGACGATGGAGAGCGGCAGCCGGCGCGCGGCACCGGCGAACAGCAGCAGCGGCACGGCTGTCACGATGCCCGCCGAGGCGAGGATGAGGGCGTGGCCCGTCCCCTCCGTGCCGAAGGTCAGCCCGACCAGCGAGCCGACGACGGCGAGCTGCACGACAGCGAGCGGAGTCAGCCACAGCGTCTCGAGAGTGAGGCCGCCGACCGCGTCGACCCGCCCGCCGACCCGGCTCTTGACGAGGCCGTAGAGACCGAACGAGAACGCGAGGGCGAGGGACACCCACGGGAAGGATCCGTAGCCGATGGCGATGACGAGCACGGCCACGGCACTGATCGCCATCGCGACCCACTGGGCCGTCCGGAGGCGCTCGCGCAGCACGATCACGCCCAGCAGCACGGTGACCAGCGGGTTCATGAAGTAGCCGAGGGCCGCCTCGATCACGTGTCCGGTCGTCGTCGCGATGACGTAGACCTGCCAGTTGACGTAGATGAGCGCCCCGGCGAGGGCCATCACCGCCAGCAGACGCGGCTCGCGGAACAGGCCGAGGAAGCCGGGCCAGCTGCGCGCGACGGTCAGCAGCACGACGCAGAAGACGAGGGAGAACAGCACCCGGAAGGCGACGATCTCGAACGGGGACGCGGGCGCCATCGCGATGAAGTAGAGCGGCATCGCGCCCCACAGCAGGTACGCGCCGAAACCGAACCACAGACCGGTCGACGACATGGCGCCGGAGGCACGATCGTCGGCGAGCGCCTCCACGCCCTCGCCGACCGGGACACCGGCGGTGGAGGGCTCGAGGGAGTCGGGCGGGGTGCGGGAGGCGGACACTCCTCCGATGCTACGCAGGCGCTCCGACGCCGAACGGCTCGGAACGGCCACTCGTCACCCGGATCAGGCCACCGGTCTCGAGGAGGACCGCCCCGGGGACGACGAAGGGCCCGGCGACCGCAGTCACCGGGCCCTTCGCGAGTTCCGTCCTAGCGGACGACGACCGCGAGGACGTCGCGCGCGGAGAGGACCAGGAGGTCCTCGCCCGAGAACTTGACCTCGGTTCCGCCGTACTTGGAGTAGATGACCTTGTCACCCACGGCGATGTCGAGGGGGACGCGGTTGCCCTTGTCGTCGATGCGACCGGGGCCGACGGCGACGACTTCGCCCTCCTGCGGCTTCTCCTTGGCGGTGTCGGGGATGACGAGACCGGAAGCGGTCACCTGCTCCGCCTCGACCTGCTTGATGACGATGCGATCTTCGAGCGGCTTGATGGACACCGACACGGTTGACCTCTTTCTTGACGACGTTGGGACGGAGCGCGGTCATTGGCAGACACGCTCCGAGAGTGCTAGATCCACTGTAGAGGCAAGGCTGGCACTCGTGCAATCAGAGTGCCAAGACGGGCGGCGGAGCTCGGTGAACCAGTGGCCTAGCATGGCCGGATGCAACGCGACGAGCTGGTCGAGCTCCTCTCCCCCGAGGGCCTCCGGCTCCTCGACGGTCTCGACGGCTACCGCTCCGACGACCTCGTGCGCGCCGTCGCGTCGCTCCGTGCCGCAGGGCACTCCCCGGGACTCGTCGCGGCCGTCCTCACGCAGGCGCGCCTTCGTGCCCGCGCCGCCTCGAAGTTCGGTGAGTTCGCTCGCTCGATGCTCTTCACCGATGCGGGGCTCGAGCAGGCCACGCGACTCCGCGTCGCCGCGCTGCACGCCGGGCGGTTCGCGTCGGCCGGACTCACGCGCATCGCGGACCTCGGGAGCGGCATCGGCGGTGACGCGCTCGCTCTGGCCGCCATCGACCTCGAGGTGACGGCGGTCGACGCCGACGAGATCACCGCCACCCTCGCGAGCTTCAACCTCGCCCCGTTCCCCTCGGCCCGCGCCGTGCACGCCGACGCCGAGACCTTCAGCCTCGACGGCTTCGACGCCGTCTACCTCGACCCGGCGCGGCGGACAGCGGGGCATCGCGAGACCCGGAGGCTGGAGGATCCCGACGACTACTCCCCGTCGCTCGAGTTCGCCTTCGGGCTGGCCGAGCACCGGCCGACCGGCATCAAGCTCGGTCCGGGCTTCGATCGCGAGCGCATCCCGGCCGACGCGGAGGCGCAGTGGGTCTCGGTCGACGGCGAACTGGTCGAGACGGGCCTGTGGTTCGGCGCCCTGGCCCGCCCCGGCGTCCGCCGGTCGGCGCTGCTGCTCGGCTCCGGCGGCGCCTCGGAGCTCGTCGCCGCAGCGGACAGCGAGGACGAGGAGGTCGGCGAGCTGGGCGCCTTCGTGCACGAGCCCGACGGCTCGGCCATCCGGGCCCGCCTGCTCGGAGAGCTCGCCCGCTCGAGCGGGTCGCGGATGCTCTCCCCCGGCATCGCCTACCTCACCGGCGACGAGCCGTCGACGACGCCGTTCCTGCGCAGCTTCCGTGTGCTCGCCGAGCTGCCCCTCGACGAGCGCACCCTCGCCCGCGAGCTGAAGGGCCGCGGGATCGGCGTGCTCGAGATCAAGAAGCGCGGAGTCGATGTCGATCCGGCGCTCTTCCGCAGGAAGCTGGCCCTCAAGGGCACCGGCAGCGCCGTCCTGATCCTCACGCGCGTACAGGGCCGGCACCGCGCTCTGCTGGCCGAGCGCGCCGCCTGAGCCGGGTCAGTATCCGGAGGAGGAACCCGCGGCGCCCAGCGCGACCGCGAAGATCACGATGGTGATCGCGAGGTAGATCAGCGAGACGGCGATCCCGGCGAACCCGGTGATGATCGCCGTGAGCGCGAAGCCGCGCGCGGCGGGCTCGCGGCGGCGCCCGAGGAATCCGAGCACGACGGCGGGCGCCGAGAGGATGAAGCCGAAGCCCCAGGCGAAGATCGTGATCGCGAGGCCCGCGATGCCGAGGATCATCCCGATGAGGCTGAGGGTGCGCGGCGGGGCGGCGGGCGCGGGAGCGTAGGCGTAGCCCGGCGGGACCGCGCCGGCCGGCGAGCCGTAGGCCGGGGCGCCGTAGGCGGGCGGCGCCGGCGGGACGTCGGCGGCGTACGACGACGGTGCCTGCGGCGCGGTGGGAGCCTGCGTCGCGGGAGGCTGCGTCGCCGCCGGGGGCGCGGGCGGGACAGGAGGCGCCGGGGGCGCGGGCGGGACGGGGACGGAGCCGGGTCGGTCGTCGGAGCCGGGCTGGGTGCTGTCGCTCATGCCGCCGAGCTTAGGGCGTGCGCGACGCTCAGGCGGGGAGGTACCCGCCGGTCCGGAGGGCGCCGACGAACGCCGTGTAGGCGAACCACCCCGCGACGGCGAGGACCACGACCAGGTACCCGAGCACGAGACCGGCGACGGCGATCCCTCGGCCGCGCTGACCGGAGCGCCCGGCCTGCGCGAAGCCGACGTGGCCGAGGACGATCGCCGCGGGGGCGAGCCCGAGCAGTCCGCAGATCAGCGCCGCGACGGCGAGTCCGTTGAGCGGCGGGCGGACGGGGACCGGCGCGGAGCCGGAGGGCTCGGAGGGCGGCGGGTACAGCGCCGCCGGCGCTCCGGAGGGCGCGGCGTACGCCGGAGCCGGCTCGCTCGTGTCGCTCACGATGTCTCCCTCGAGGATCGGAGCCCCCTCCGGGATCGGAGGGGGCGCAGCAGGATCAGTACCCGGTCGTGGGGACCGTCGCGGCCACGGCGAACAGTCCGATGAACAGGAAGATCGTGATGATGATGGCCGCGAAGCCGATGATGATCGCGGCGATCGCGAGGCCGCGCCCCTTCTCTCCGGTGCGCTTGATCTGCGACAGGGCGATGAAGCCCAGCACGATGCCGACGATCGAGACGAAGAACGAGGCGATGAAGCCGATGATCGCCAGGACGTTGTAGCGATCGGTGGTCGGAGTGTACGGAGTGGTCATGGGATCCCCCTTGATCAGGAACGAGCGGATGCGATCAGGGTGCCAGGAGGCTCGACCGACTGTCAAAAGCCTGGGTGCCACTTGTGGCTCGATACGGAATCCGGGTAGGGACTCAGCGCACCTGGATCTCCGTGACCGGGAGCGTCGAGTCGGCGCCGAAAGAGAGGCTCGACGGTGCGTGTCCGGCCTCGATGAGCTGAGCCCCGAGCGCGGCGATCATCGCGCCGTTGTCGGTGCAGAGCGAGAGCGGAGGGATGCGCAGCGCGATGCCCGCCGCGGCGCAGCGCTCCTCGGCGAGCGCCCGCACCCTGGCATTCGCGACGACTCCGCCGCCGAGCAGCAGCCGCGGCACCCCGCGGTCGACGCACGCCGCGACCGCCTTGGTCAGGAGCACGTCGGCCACAGCCTCCCGGAAGCTCGCCGCGACGTCGGCGATCGGCACCTCCTCGCCCGCGTCCTGGCGCTTCTCGACCCAGCGGGCCACGGCGGTCTTCAACCCCGAGAACGAGAAGTCGTAGCGGTGCTTCTCCCTGTCCTTGGGCAGGGTCAGCCCGCGCGGGAAGCGGATCGCCCTCGGATCGCCCTCGGCGGCGACGCGGTCGATCTGCGGGCCTCCGGGGTAGGGCAGTCCGAGCACGCGCGCGACCTTGTCGAACGCCTCCCCCGCCGCGTCGTCGATCGTCTCACCGAGCAGCTCGACGTCCGAGACCAGATCGCGCACGTGCAGGAGGGAGGTGTGACCCCCCGAGACCAGCAGCGCGATCGTCGGCACTTCCACGGGACTGCCGGCAGTGCCGTCGGCACGGAGGACGTCCGCTCCGACGTGCCCGACGAGGTGGTTCACCGCGTACAGCGGCTTCTGGAGCGAGACGGCGAGCGCCTTGGCCGCCCCCACGCCGACCATCAGCGCGCCCGAGAGTCCGGGGCCGCAGGTGACCGCGATCGCATCGAGCTCATCGAGTGTCACCCCCGCCTCCGCGAGCGCGGTGCGCAGGGTCGGCTCGAGGGCCTCGAGGTGGGCACGGGCGGCGACCTCGGGCACGACTCCGCCGTAGCGCGCGTGCTCGTCCATCGACGAGGCGATCGTGTTCGCGAGCAGGGTCGTGCCGCGGACGATGCCGATCCCCGTCTCGTCGCAGCTGGTCTCGATGCCGAGCACGAGCGGGCCGGTGGTCATGGCGTCTCCTGGGGAGCGAGGGGCAGGCGCATCACGAGAGCGTCCACTCCGTCGGGCTGGTAGTAGGCGGGGCGGACGGCGATCTCGACGAAGCCCTCCGAGAGGTAGAGCGCCTGTGCAACCGGATTGTCGGCGCGCACCTCGAGGAACACCTCGCGGGCGCCGCGCTCGGACGCCGTCTCGAGGAGGTGCCGCAGGAGGCGGCGACCGAGCCCTGCGCCGCGAGCGGAGGCGACGACGGCGATCGTCTGGACGTCGCCCTCGTGCGCTCCGACCGGGCAGAGCAGACCCGCGTAGCCGACGACCGCACCGCCGAGCTCGGCGACGAGGTAGCGGGTGTGCCGGCTCCGGATCTCCGCGGCCATCATCGAGCGCGACCAGGCGTCGCTGGTGAACTCCGACTCCTCGATCGCCATGATCGCGTCGAGGTCCGAGGCCGCGGCCTCGCGGATCGCGGCCTCGGTCATCCGGTCACGCGCTTCGGTCCGGCCGAGAGCGTGACATCGGGCGAGCGGAGGTAGAGCGGCTCGTCGGCGGCGAGCGGGCGGCCGGCGGCTCGGGTGCGCACCGCGACGACTCCGAGCTCGGCGGCCGACACGGTCGCGGCCTCGAGCCTCGGGAGGTCGGGGAACGGCAGCGCGGGCGGCTTGTCGAGCCCGGGGCCGGCGAGGCGCTCGGGGATCCCGGCGGCGTCGAGCCCGGCGTACGCGCTCCAGTAGAGCTCGCGGCGACGCGCGTCGGTGACGACGAGGAAGCCGCCGCTACGGCCGTGACGGAGCGCCTCGAGGGCGACCGCGTCGTGCGAGACGACGGGGACGGTGGGGATCCCGCGGCCGAAGGCGAAGGCGCGGGCGGCGGCGATCCCGACCCGGAGGCCGGTGAAGGGGCCGGGACCCATGCCGACCGCGACGGCCTCGATCGCGGCGGGAGATACTCCGGCGGCCTCGAGCGCATCGCGGAGGAGGGAGCCGACGACCTCGGCGTGCCTCATCGTGTCGGTCTCGGTGCGCTCCGACCGGACCTCGCCGTTCTCGTCGACGACGGCGACAGAGGTACCGGAGGAGGTGTCGATCGCGAGCAGCACCCTGACAGGGTACCCGCCGGTCTCAGACCCAGCGGGTGCCGTGGAAGCGGACGGAGCGGGGCTCGATCGGCTCCTCGCCCTCCTCGGCGTCGGATCCCGCGGTCGGGCGCTCGATGACGATGTCGAGCCACGACTCCGCGACCCCGTCGAGCATCCCCGCCCCCCACTCCACGACCACGACCGAGTGCTCGAGGTCGAGGTCGAGGTCGTCGAGCTCGACCGGCGACCCCACGCGGTAGGCGTCGACGTGCACGAGCGGCGGCCCGTCGTGGAGGGGCGGATGCGTCCGCGCGATCACGAAGGTGGGGCTCGTCACGGGCCCCCGGACGTCCAGACCCTCGCCGAGGCCCCGCGTGAAGGTCGTCTTGCCGGCGCCGAGCGGGCCGGTGAGCACCAGGAGGTCGCCCGCCCGGAGCACCCGGCCGAGCGAGCGGCCGAGCTCCTCCATCGCCTCCGGGTCCGCGACCTCGACGGCACGGTCGGCGAACCACTCGCGCTCAGGCACGGGTCCCGCCCGATCCGCCCACGGCCCGGCGCTGCACCCTCGGTCCGATCCGGGTGACGAGCTCGTAGTTGATCGTGCCGCACCAGCGCGCCCACTCGTCGACCGAGGGCACGCCACCCGCCGTCGGGTCGCCCCAGAGGACCACCTGGTCGCCGACCGCGACGGAGGCGTCGCCCACGTCGACCACGAACTGGTCCATCGCGACGCGCCCGGCGATGCGGTGCCGGCGCCCGCCGATGGAGACCTCCGCGACGCCGGAGGCGCTGCGCGGGATCCCGTCGGCGTAGCCGAACGGGACGAGCGCGAGGGTCGTCTCACCCGAGGCGCGGTAGGCGTAGTCGTAGCTGACCCCGGTGCCGGCGGCCACCCGGCGCACTCCTGCGACGCGGCCCTGCAGGGTCATCGCGGGGGTGAGCCCGAGCTCGAGAGAGGTCTCGTCCTCGAACGGGGAGAGGCCGTAGACGCCGATCCCGGTGCGGACGAGGTCGAGCCGGGTCTCGGGCAGCCGCAGCGCACCGGCGGTGGCCGCGAGATGCACGGTCGGGCCGGCGAGGCCGTGGCGACCGAGCAGTGCTCCGGCGCGCTGCAGGACGACGAGCTGGGCCAGGTCGTCGTCGCGCGAGGTGTTCGAGAGGTGCGAGAGCAGCCCGGTGAGCTGCAGGACGCCGCGCGCGGTGTGCCGGGCGAGCGCCAGCGCGATCGACTCCCACTCCTGCTCCGGAGCGCCGTTGCGGCTGAGACCGGTGTCGACCTTGAGCTGCACGGCGGCACGGACCCCGCGGTCCTCCGCCGCCTGCGCGAGCGCGTCGAGCTGCACCTGCGACGAGACGGCGACATCGATGCCGTGCTCGACGGCGCGGTCGAAGTCCTCACCCGGGTCGTGCAGCCAGCAGAGGATCGGCGCGAGAACGCCCGCCTCCCGCAGGGCGACCGCCTCCGCCAGATCCGCGGTGCCGAGCGCATCGGCCCCGCCGGCGAGCGCGGACTCCGCGGCGACCAGTGCTCCGTGTCCGTAGGCGTTCGCCTTCACGACGGCCATCAGGCGCCGGGCACCCGTCAGCTCGCGCAGGCGCGCGACGTTCGCGGCGATCGCATCGGTGTCGATCAGGGCCTCGCGGAACGAGAGCGGGGCGATCACGACTCGGCCACCACGAACGCGCAGGCGATGCCGGCATCGTGCGTCATCGAGAGGTGGAAGCGCGCGATCCCCCGGGCCTCGGCGGCGGCGCGGGCCGGCCCGTGCAGCGCGAACGACGGATTGCCGTGCTCGTCGCGCACCACGACCATGTCGTGCCAGCGAGCGCCGACCGAGTCGCCGAGGGCCTTGATGAGCGCCTCCTTGGCCGCGAAGCGTCCTGCGAGAGAAGCCACCGGCAGATCACGTTCGCTCTCGGCGAACAGGCGATCGCGGAGACGCGGGGTGCGGGCGATCGCCCGCTCGAAGCGCGCGAGGTCGACCACGTCTACGCCGATCCCCACGATCACGACGCGGTCACTCGACCGTGACGGACTTCGCCAGGTTGCGCGGCTGGTCGACGTCGAGACCCTTCGCCGCGGCGAGCTCCATCGCGAACATCTGCAGCGGCGTGACCGCGAGCAGCGGCTCGAAGAGCGGATCGGCCAGCGGGATCGGCACGACCTCGTCGGCGATCTGGATCGCGGCGGTGTCGCCCTGCTCCGCGATCGCGATGACACGCGCTCCGCGCGCCTTGATCTCCTGGATGTTCGAGATCACCTTGCGCTGCAGCTCGTACGACTCGCTCGGGCTGGGCACGATCACGAACACGACCTGCCCGGGCTCGATCAGCGCGATCGGTCCGTGCTTGAGCTCGCCCGCGGCGAAGCCCTCGGCGTGGATGTACGCCAGCTCCTTGAGCTTGAGCGCGCCCTCGAGCGCGACCGGGTAGCCGACGTGGCGACCGAGGAAGAGCACGGCGCGCGTGTCGGCCATCCAGCCGGCGAGCTGCGCGATGTCCTCGGAGGCGTCCAGCACCCGCGAGAGCTTCTCGGGGATCGCGGCCAGCTGAGCGGCCTGCGAGGCGACGAGCTCCGCGGAGGCGGCGCCGCGCACCGTCGCGAGGTGCAGTCCGAAGAGGTAGAGCGCCGCGATCTGGGCGACGAACGCCTTCGTCGAGGCGACAGCCACCTCCGGCCCCGCGTGCGTGTAGAGGACGGCGTCGGACTCGCGCGGGATGGTCGCGCCCTGCGTGTTGCAGACCGAGAGCGTCTTGGCGCCCTTCTCGCGGGCGTACTTGACCGCCATCAGCGTGTCCATGGTCTCGCCGGACTGGCTGATCGAGATCACGAGCGTGCGCGGCGAGAGTACCGGGTCGCGGTAGCGGAACTCGTGGCTCAGCTCGACCTCGACGGGCACGCGTGCCCACTTCTCGATCGCGTACTTCGCGACCATGCCCGAGTAGGCGGCGGTGCCGCAGGCGATCACGGTGATGCGGTCGATCTCGGTGAGGATCCCGTCGAGGCTCTCGAGCTCGGGCAGGGTGATCACGCCGTCGTGGATGCGGCCGCGCAGCGTGTTGGCGACCGCCTCCGGGCCCTCGGTGATCTCCTTCGCCATGAAGCTCGACCAGCCGCCCTTCTCGGAGGCGGAGGCGTCCCACGCGATCTCGAACGGCTCCGTCTCGACAGGGTTGCCGAAGAAGTCGGTGACGGTGACGAGCTCGGGGGTGATCGTGACGATCTGGTCCTGGCCGATCGCGACCGCGCGGCGGGTGAACTCGACGAACGCGGCGACGTCGGAGCCGAGGAAGTTCTCGCCGTCGCCGAGACCGATCACGAGCGGCGAGTTGCGGCGCGCGCCGACGACGACTCCTGGCTGATCCTGATGCAGGGCGAGGAGCGTGAAGGCGCCCTCGAGACGGGCGACGATCGCCTGGAACGCGAGGACGAGATCGCCGGTGCGGCGGTACTCGCGGGCGATCAGGTGCGCCGCTACCTCGGTGTCGGTCTCGCTCTCGAAGACGGCGCCCTCGGCCTCGAGCTCCTCCTTGAGCGGCTGGAAGTTCTCGATGATGCCGTTGTGAATCACGGCCAGCTTGCCGTCGTCGGCGAGGTGCGGGTGCGCATTGCGGTCGGTGGGCCCGCCGTGGGTGGCCCAGCGGGTGTGCCCGATGCCGGTCGTGCCCTCGGCCAGCGGACGCGCCGCGAGGTCGTCGACGAGGACGCTGAGCTTCCCCGAGCGCTTGCGGCTGTCGAGCTGCCCGTCGGCGTCGATCACGGCGACACCCGCGGAGTCGTAGCCGCGGTACTCCAGACGCTTCAGGCCCCCGAGCAGCACGGCCAGGCTGTCCCGCTCACCGACGTATCCCACGATTCCACACATGTGCTCGATCCTAAACGGCGGTCGATCCGGAATCCGGCAGGGGCTCGATCCCGTCGGGTCCGGCCGCCGCGGACAGTAGGATCGGGGGTCATGCCGTCGTCAGCTCGTGATCCCGGGCGCGAGGCGCACCCCTCTCCGTTCGTCGAGATCTCCCGATCCGACTGGGCGGAGCTGGCCCGCAGCACCGAGCTCCCGTTGACCGAGACCGAGGTCGTGCAGCTGCGCGGACTCGGCGACCGGCTGAGTCTCACCGAGGTCGCCGAGGTGTACCTGCCCCTGTCGCGCCTGCTCACGCTGTACGCGGGCGGCGCGCGGCAGCTGCACCGGGCGACGAGCACGTTCCTCGGTGAGCGCGCGCAGGCGACGCCGTTCGTGATCGGAGTCGCCGGCTCGGTCGCGGTGGGCAAGTCGACGATCGCGCGGCTGCTGCGCGAGCTGCTCGCGCGGTGGGACGACACTCCGCGGGTCGAGCTGGTCACCACCGACGGCTTCCTGCTGCCCAACCGCGAGCTCGAGCGCCGCGGGCTGATGGCCCGCAAGGGGTTCCCGGAGTCGTACGACCGCCGGGCGCTGCTGCGCTTCGTCTCGGAGGTGAAGGGCGGCGCCGCGGAGGTGCGCGCGCCGTTCTACTCGCACCTGTCGTACGACATCGTGCCGGACGCCGAGATCGTGGTGCGGCGGCCGGACGTGCTCATCGTGGAGGGGCTGAACGTCCTCCAGCCGCCGGTGCCCGGCCACGGCCTCGCGGTGAGCGACCTCTTCGACTTCACCGTGTACGTCGACGCGCGCACGAGCGACATCGCGCGCTGGTACGAGGAGCGCTTCCTCGCGCTGCAGCAGGGCGCGTTCGCGAATCCGAACTCGTACTTCCACCGCTACGCCGCGCTGACCCCGGACGAGGCGCGCGATCGCGCCCGCGGCATCTGGTCGACCATCAACGAGCCGAACCTCGTGCAGAACGTGCGCCCGACCCGCTCCCGCGCGAGCCTCGTCCTGCGCAAGCAGCCCGACCACTCCGTCTCCTCGGTCCTCCTCCGCAAGATCTGACGCGGGGGCGGCAGCGACCGCCGGCGGGGAGGCCCGGCAGGCTGCAGGTCGAGTCGCCGTTTCAGGAGGAGAGAGACGTCCTAGGCGGACCGCAGTTGAGCGAGGACGACGGCGGCCAGTGACTCCGCGAGCCGGTCGGCCGTCTCCTGCGTCTTCGCCTCTACCATCACGCGCACCATCGGCTCGGTGCCGGAGGGGCGCAGCAGCACCCGGCCGTCGGTGCCGAGCTCGGCCGACGCCTCGGCGATCGCGGCGGCGATGACCTCGTCGTCGTGCACGCCCTCGCGGTCGACTCCGCGGACGTTGACCAGGGTCTGCGGGAACACGCTCATGACCGAGGCCAGCTCGGCGAGCGTCCTCCCCGTGCGCGCCATCTCGGCGGCCAGCTGCAGGCCGGTGAGGACACCGTCGCCGGTCGTGGCGTAGCGGCTCATGATGACGTGGCCCGACTGCTCGCCGCCGAGCGAGTACTCGCCCTCGTTCATCGCCTCAAGGACGTAGCGGTCGCCGACGCCGGTCTGGATGACGCGGATGCCCGCCTCCGCCATCGCGAGCTTCAGCCCGAGGTTGCTCATGACCGTCGCGACGAGGACGTTGTCACGGAGGACTCCGCGCCGGGCCATCGACGTCGCGAGGATCGCCATGATCTGGTCGCCGTCGACGACGCGGCCGTCGGCGTCGACCGCGAGGCAGCGGTCGGCGTCGCCGTCGTGTGCGATGCCGATGTCGGCGCCCGCCGCGCGGACCGCCTCCGCGACGTTGTCGAGGTGGGTCGAGCCCACTCCGTCGTTGATGTTGAGACCGTCGGGATCATTGCCGATCACCGTGACGGTCGCGCCCGCGTCGGTGAAGACGTCGGGCGAGATGCCGGCCGCCGCGCCGTGGGCGCAGTCGATGACGACGTGCAGCCCGTCGAGCCGGGTGCTGCCGAGGGAGCCGAGGAGGTGGACCACGTAGCGGTCCTCGGCGTCGGCGAAGCGGCGGATACGGCCGACGTCGGCCCCGGTCGGTGTGAGCGGCGGGACGCCGAGAGCCGCCTCGATGCGGTTCTCGAGCTCGTCGGGGAGCTTGCGGCCGCCCGCTGCGAAGAACTTGATGCCGTTGTCGGCGGCGGGGTTGTGCGAGGCCGAGATCATCACGCCGAAGTCGGCGCGCTCGTCGGCGATGAGGTACGCGGTGGCGGGCGTCGGGATGACGCCCGCGTCCAGCACGTCGACTCCCGCGCTGGCGAGACCCGCGGCGACCGCCGCTCCGATGAACTGACCGGAGATGCGGGGATCGCGGGCGAGGACGGCGACGGGCCGTCGACCGTCGGCCCGGGCGGCCGCTCCGAGTACACGGGCGGCCGCCTGGGCGAGGCCGAGAGCCAGGTCGGCCGTGACATCGCGATTCGCGAGGCCACGGACGCCGTCGGTTCCGAAAAGGCGCGGCATAGCGCAGACCACTTCTCGAGCTACTGGTCGAGCGGCACAGAGGCCGCCGCGACTAGCGCTTCGAGAACTGGGACGCCTTGCGGGCCTTCTTGAGGCCGGCCTTCTTGCGCTCGATGACGCGAGCGTCGCGGGTGAGGAAGCCGGCCTTCTTCAGGATGGCGCGGTTGTTCTCGCGGTCGATCTCGTTCAGCGCACGCGCGATCGCGAGGCGGAGCGCACCGGCCTGACCGGAGGGGCCGCCACCGGTGATCTTGGCGACCACATCGTAGGAGCCGATCAGGTCGAGGACCTTGAACGGGTCGGTGATGAGCTGCTGGTGCAGCTTGTTGGGGAAGTACTCCGCGAACTCGCGGGCATTGACGGTCAGTCCGCCGGAGCCGGGCACGAGGCGCACGCGGGCGATGGCCTGCTTGCGTCGGCCCACGGCTGCGCCGGAGACGTTGAGGACGGCGCGGGGCGTCGAGGACGCCTCGGGAGCCGTGCTTTCGGTGGAGTAGCTCTCGGGAGCCACGTCGAGCTGGTCTGCGATCTTCGCCACGGTGTAGGTGATCCTTTGTCTTCGAAGTCTGAGGTGTCGGGGAGGGCCGGAGCCTACTGGGCGACCTGGTTGAAAACGTACGCCTGGGGCTGCTGCGCCGCGTGGGGGTGCTCGGAGCCCGTGTAGACCTTCAGCTTGCGCAGCTGCGCACGACCGAGGGAGTTCTTGGGGAGCATGCCGCGGATGGCCTTCTCGACCGCGCGAGCCGGGTTCTTCTCGAGGAGCTCGGCGTACGTGGTGGCCGTGAGGCCGCCCGGGTAGCCGGAGTGGCGGTAGGCCTTCTTCTGGAGGAGCTTCTGACCGGTGAGGGCCACCTTCTCGGCGTTGACGATGATGACGAAGTCGCCCATGTCCATGTGCGGCGCGAAGGTCGCCTTGTGCTTGCCGCGCAGGAGCGCCGCGGCGTGGGTGGCCAGACGGCCGAGCACGACGTCGGATGCGTCGATGACGATCCAGTCGTGCTGGACATCAGCCGGCTTCGGAGAAAAAGTGCGAGTCACGTGAGTGCTGCTTTCTGGTCGGAGTGAGGTGTTCGTGAATCCCGCTCCGTGGCCGTTCGACCCGCGAGGCGGGCGAACCGAACCGGTGGAGGGCTCAACTTCGGGCGCTCGGCACACGGCCGAAAACACCAAGGGTCGACATTACAGCACGGAGCTCATCAGCGGAAGCGCGGTTCCCTGCCTGTGCGCGCGAGTCGCCGTCAGGACGGGTCCAGCTCCAGCGCGGTCAGCGCGTCGCTCGCGAGCTCCTCGAGCGACGCCTGGTCGCCGACGTAGGAGCGCACGGTGATCATCTCGTCGCCGACCAGCACGACCAGGGTCGCGGCCGGATCCGCCGCCGCGTCTGCGCCGCGGTAGAACGCACGATCACCGAGCGTGCTCGAGGCGGCGGAGCCGGACGCCTCCTGCTGCGCGACCGTGTCCTCCGTCGCTCCGGTCAGCGCCTGCAGCGTGAGCGCCGACGGGTTGCCCGCCATCGCCCAGGCACAGCCGTCGGTCTGCTCCGAGGCGGTGACGAAACCGGCGGGGAGCCCGAGCGCGGTCTCGATCGTCTCGACGGGGAGGACCGCGGTGCACTCGAGCGCCCGCGAGGCGGTGGCGGGAGTCGTCTCGACGGGCACGGTCTCGATGGGCACGGTCGCCTCGGGAGCCGGTTCGACCGCGGCCGTGACGGCCGGAGTCGCGACCGGCGCGGGAGTGACCTGCGCGCCCTCGGGGATGTCGATCGTCGACGACGAGCATCCTGCGAGAGCGGCGGCCAGCACCACGATCGGGACGGCGGTGCGGAGGATGCGGATCATGCGAGGTCCTTCCCATCGGTCTCGACCGTAGCCACCGAGCGCTTCGCGCGGGTGGTCACGGCGCGCTCTGCGAGGAAGTCGTCGTCGGGGTAGTCGACCTCGCGCAGGATGAGGCCGCGGGCGGGCATCACCCCGAAGGCGTTCGTCCGGGCGGCGGCGTCGCGCAGCCCCGTGACCTCGGAGGCGTCGAGCTTGCCCAGGCCCACCGCCACGCAAGCGCCCACCAGGGCGCGCACCATGCTGTGGCAGAAGGCGTCGGCACGCAGGTGCGCGTGCAGCACCCCGTCCACGTCGCGCTCCCACTCGAAGTCGAGGAGGCTGCGGATCGTCGTCGCTCCCACTCGCGCCCGGCAGAACGAGGCGTAGTCGTGAAGCCCGAGCAGCGACTGCGCCGCGCGGGCCATCTCCCCCTCGTCGAGCGACTCGGTGATCCAGGTGGTGAAGGTCCGCTCGAGCGGGTGCCGCATCGAGGAGGCATCCGCGAGGCGGTACTCGTAGCGGCGCCACCGCGCGGAGAAGCGGGCGTCGAACCCCTCCGGCGCCGACGAGATCCGGTGCACCGAGACATCGGAGTACTGCCCCAGGTACCCACGCAGACGTCGCTCCAGCGCCGCCGCGGGCAGGAGGGTCTCGTCGGTGGCTCGACGCGGCCCGCTGAGCCGCTGCCACTGCTCGTCCGTCAGGTCGAGGTGCGCCACCTGCGCGCTCGCGTGCACTCCGGCGTCGGTCCTGCCGGCGACGGTGACGACGGGCCGCTCCTCCGATCGCAGGAGCACCGCGAGGGCGTCCTCGAGGACCCCCTGCACCGTCCGCAGGCCGGGCTGCTTGGCCCATCCCGCGAAGTGCGTGCCGTCGTAGGCCAGATCGAGGCGGACGCGGTGAAGCATCCGTCGAGTCTAGGTCGTCGGGTCGGGACCCTCAGGCGACCGGGAGGTCGACGCCGACAGAGGCGAGCACCGAGACCGCCCAGTCGATCAGGGCGCCCTGGTCCCCCACGAACGAGACGATGTGCAGCTCCTGCCCGCCCGCGACGACGGCGAACTCGGACGGAGTCGCCGCGCTGCCCTGCACCCAGTACCCGGCCGTGCCGAGCGGGACGGACACGGCTCCGCGGGAGTCGCCCTCCCCCGTGAAGGTGTCGGTGAGCCGCGCCGGCGTCAAGGACACGACCACCGCGGAGGGGTTGCCCGCGATCGAGTACGTGCAGTCGCCGTCCACGACCGCCGGGGTGGCGGTGCCGCGCGGGAGTCCGACGCGGTCCTCGACCGTGCCGGCCGGAAGTGCCGCGTCGCAGTCGAGCGCGGCCGGCGCGACAGCAGTGGGCGTCGCGGACGCGGCGGGCGTCGCCGGCGGTGCAGCAGCCGATGTCGAGGACGCCGGGGCCGATCCCGCCGAGTCCGGCACGTCGATCACCGCAGCAGACGCGCATCCGCTCAGCAGCAGGACGACGGCGGAGACGAGAACCGGGAGACGCAGGCGCACGGAGCCCCTTCAGGGATCGACGAGGCGGCGGCCCCGGGAGCGCCGGTCGTGACGCGATCGCGATTGCCGAAGGGCAACGTTCACGCCAGCTTAGGTGACGTCTCGCGCCACTCCGGAGACGACGAGAGCCCCCCGTCCCGGTGGGAACGAGGGGCTCTCGAGGAGGGCGCGGGACTACTTGGTCTCGGTGCCGGTCTCCTCGGCGGGAGCGTCCTGAACGGGCGCGTCCTCGACGGGCGCGTCCTGGACGGCCGTCTCATCGGTCGCGGTCTCGTCGACCGTGGTGTCCTCAGCAGGAGCGTCGTCGACCGGGGCGGCGACGGGCGCCGCCGAGCCGGTGCGCGACTTCTTCGCCTTCGGGGTCACGGGCTCGAGGACGAGCTCGATGACGGCCATCGGCGCGTTGTCGCCCTTGCGCGGGCCGATCTTCGTGATGCGGGTGTAGCCGCCCTCACGCTCGGCGACCAGCGGCGCGATCTCGGTGAAGAGCTCGTGAACGACCGACTTGTCGCCGATCGTCGCGAGGACGCGACGACGAGCGTGCAGGTCGCCGCGCTTGGCGAACGTGACGAGACGCTCGGCGAGGGGACGCAGGCGCTTGGCCTTCGTCTCGGTCGTCTTGATGCTCTTGTGCGTGAACAGGGCCGCGGCCAGGTTCGCGAGCATCAGACGCTCGTGTGCGGGACCGCCTCCGAGGCGGGGGCCCTTCGTGGGCTTGGGCATGGGTTTACTCCAGTACTAAAGGGGTGTCAGCAGGTCGATCGCGAAGAGCCGCAGGCTCCGGTTGCGGAGACCTAGATGCTCTCGTCGTCGTAGCTGTAGAAGTGGGCACCGTCGAACCCGGGAACCGAGTCCTTCAGCGACAGGCCCAGCTCGGTCAGCTTCTCCTTGACCTCATCCACCGACTTCTGTCCGAAGTTGCGGATGTTCATGAGCTGCGTCTCCGATAGGGCGACGAGCTCGTTGACGTTGTTGATGCCCTCGCGCTTGAGGCAGTTGTAGCTGCGCACCGAGAGGTCGAGATCCTCGATGGGCATCGACAGCTCGGTCGAGAGGACGGCGTCGACCGGCGCGGGGCCGATCTCGATGCCCTCGGCCGCGTTGTTCAGCTCGCGGGCGAGACCGAACAGCTCGGTCAGCGTGCGACCGGCCGATGCGATGGCGTCGCGGGGCGTGATCGCCGGCTTCGACTCGACGTCGACGACGAGACGGTCGAAGTCGGTGCGCTCACCGGCACGAGTGGCCTCGACGCGGTAGGTGACCTTGAGCACGGGCGAGTAGATCGAGTCGACCGGGATCTGGCCGGCCTCGGAGAACTCGCTGCGGTTCTGGGTCGCCGAGACGTATCCGCGGCCGCGCTCGATGGTGAGCTCGAGCTCGAACTTCGCCTTGTCGTTCAGCGTGGCGATGACGAGCTCCGGGTTGTGGATCTCGACACCGGCCGGAGCCGAGATGTCGGCGGCGGTGACCTGACCGGCGCCCTGCTTGCGCAGGTAGGCGGTGATCGGCTCGTCGTGCTCGGACGAGACGACGAGTCCCTTGATGTTCAGGATGATCTCGGTGACGTCCTCGCGGACACCCGGGACCGTCGTGAACTCGTGCAGCACTCCGTCGATCCGGATGCTGGTGACAGCGGCGCCGGGGATGGAGGACAGCAGGGTGCGACGCAGCGAGTTGCCGAGCGTGTAGCCGAAGCCGGGCTCGAGGGGCTCGATGACGAAGCGGGAACGGAACTCCGAGATGTTCTCCTCGGTGAGCGTCGGGCGCTGTGCGATAAGCACTGATGATTCCTTTCCGTCACGTGTCCGCTATATGACACGTGCGTGTGCGAGGTATGAAGTTGTGAAAGAAATGCGCGATCCGCCGGCCGGCCCCACTCCCCGCCCGAGGGCGGTTCGTGCGGCCGACCGACGGCTGCGAGTGCTGGTGCTAGACGCGACGACGCTTCGGCGGGCGGCACCCGTTGTGCGCCTGCGGAGTGACGTCGTTGATCGAGCCGACCTCGAGGCCTGCGGCCTGGAGCGAGCGGATCGCGGTCTCACGACCGGAACCCGGTCCCTTGACGAAGACGTCGACCTTCTTCATGCCGTGCTCCTGCGCCTGACGCGCAGCCGACTCGGCGGCGAGCTGGGCGGCGAAGGGGGTCGACTTGCGCGAGCCCTTGAAGCCGACTCCACCGGACGAGGCCCAGCTGATGACGGCCCCTGCGGGGTCGGTGATCGAGACGATGGTGTTGTTGAACGTCGACTTGATGTGGGCCTGGCCCACTGCGATGTTCTTCTTCTCCTTGCGGCGCGGCTTGCGCGCGGCCGACTTGGGGGTAGCCAATTCTTTATCTCCTCTAGGTCCGTGTCGCCCGCGTTACTTGCGGCCGGCCTTCTTCTTGCCGGCGACGGTGCGCTTGGGACCCTTGCGGGTGCGAGCGTTCGTCTTGGTGCGCTGTCCACGGACCGGGAGGCCGCGACGGTGGCGGATGCCCTCGTACGAGCCGATCTCGACCTTGCGGCGGATGTCGGCGGCGACCTCGCGGCGGAGGTCTCCCTCCACCTTGTAGTTGCCCTCGATGTAATCGCGGAGCGCGACGAGCTGGTCGTCGGTGAGATCCTTGACGCGGATGTTGCCGTCGATCCCGGTGTCGCTCAGCGTCTTCAGCGCGCTCGTGCGGCCGACACCGTAGATGTAGGTCAGTGCGACCTCCACGCGCTTCTCGCGCGGGATGTCTACTCCTGCCAGACGTGCCATTGTGGCTTCTCCTGTGAGTGAGTGGAGGTGTGATGCAACGTCGGTGCCTCGGCCTCCGACCGAAGGTGTCCTCGCCGTCCATCCCCGTCGCGGGGATGCTGCGCGATTTCTGACGTTGCGATGTGTGGTGCTGTCGTGCTCTCGGGGCGGCGGACCGCCCCTGCGCTCCTACCGGAGCGGCAGATCGATCCCGGTGGGATCAGCCCTGGCGCTGCTTGTGGCGGGGGTTGCTGCTGCAGATGACCATCACGTTGCCGTGGCGGCGGATGATCTTGCAGTGGTCGCAGATGCGCTTGACGCTGGGCTTGACCTTCATTGTTCTTGTCCTTGATTTCGCTGGCCTCGTGCTCCCGGCGGATGCCGGGGCCGTTCCTTACAGAACACGCACTGGGCGAACTTCAGCGGAGCGAACGTCTACTTGTAGCGGTAGACGATCCGGCCGCGGGTCAGGTCGTAGGGGCTCAGCTCCACGATCACCCGGTCCTCGGGGAGGATCCGGATGTAGTGCTGACGCATCTTGCCCGAGATATGGGCGAGAACTTTGTGTCCGTTGGTCAGCTCCACGCGGAACATCGCGTTGGGGAGCGCCTCGACAACCGCACCTTCGATTTCGATGACACCGTCTTTTTTGGCCATAGCCTCACTGTCGTTCGGAAGTAGTGTGTGTACTGGTCGTGCGAATGTTTCCGCGACGATCCACCCCCGGGCGAGTGCCCAGGACGCGGTGCGCGGGCGTGCCGAAGCACACGCAAAACACCAAGGGTCGATACTACGCGAAGACCCGCCTCTCCGCCAGCTCGGGCGTGTCGCCGCAGGGGTGAGCACCGGGAGCACCGCCGTGCGAACCGCGCCTCCGTCGGGGGCCGCCCCGGCGCCGCCTAGGCTTTCCCCGTCACACGGAGGGAGTGCGCATGGCCCGCACGAAGAAGTCGGCACCGAGCGAGCGCCGGTGGTACTCCCATCCGCTGGTCACGGTGGTCGTCGCGATCGTCGTGATCGCCCTCGTGCAGACGTTCTTCGTGAAGGTGTACACCGTGCCCACCGGGTCGATGGAGAACACCCTGCAGGGCGGCGGCTTCTTCGGCGACCGGATCCTGGTCGACCGCACCCTGGCCCTCCAGAGCGAGCCGGAGTCGGGCCAGATCGTCGTCTTCTCCCGCGACGAGCAGTGGGGTGCGACCGACGTGGCCGGCAACCCGCTGTCGGAGGCGGTCAAGTACTTCGGCGACGTCACGAGCATCGGTCCCTCGCACGAGGAGTTCCTCGTCAAGCGCGTGATCGCCGTGGGCGGCCAGACCGTCTCGTGCTGCGACGCCGAGGGGCACGTGCTCGTCGACGGGCAGCCGGTGGACGAGCCCTACGTCTTCGAGGACTTCCCCTTCGGGCCCGGATCGCTCGACTGCACGACCGAGCCCGCGTCGACGCGGTGCTTCCAGGAGTACACCGTCCCCGAGGACACGCTCTTCGTGATGGGCGATCACCGCTCGAACTCGAACGACTCGATGGGCAGCTGCCGCGGCGCTCCCGGCCCCATCGACTCGTGCGTCAAGACGGTGCCGCTCGAGCGCGTCGTCGGCCGGGTCTTCGCGGTCGCCTGGCCGCTCACCCGCTGGCGCCTGTTCTGAGAGCCGCCGAACGCAGAGAACGGACGAGCTCGTCGCCGTGGCGATCGAGCGCGTCCGTTCTCCGGTGCGGTGCGGGCGGCTCAGCCGCGCACGACCGCGACGACCTGCGGGAACAGCGGGTGCTCCGCGGCGAGGCCGGTCACCTCGGCGACGAACTCCTCCGGTGAGAGGGTCGCCAGCTTCTCCTTCAGCTCCACGCTCTGCGGGTCCTCCGGCACGTCGAACCGGAGCGCTGCTCCGATGGCCGCGAGCAGGCCCGACGGAGTGCTCCCGCGCTCGGCGAGCTCGGCCGCGGGGCCGATGAAGCGCTCGTGCCGCGAGAGCTTGCGCAGCGGCTGGCGCCCGACCCGGTCGACCGTGTCGGTCAAGTACGGGTTGGCGAAGCGCTTCAGCGTCTTCTCGAGGTAGGCCTGCTGCTCGGCGTCGCTGAAGCCGTGCTTCTCGACGATCAGCGTCTTGGTGTCCTCCAGGGCGGCCTTCACCGCGTCGTGGACCTCGGGCAGCGCGAGCGCGTCGGAGAGCTTGTGCGCCCCGGCGGCGAAGCCGACGTACGCCGCGGTGGCGTGCCCCGTATTCACCGTGAAGAGCTTGCGCTCGATGAACGGCTCGAGGTCGTCGACCCAGGTCGCTCCGGGCAGGGTCGGCTCGCCGCCCTCGAAGGGCGTGCGGTCGATGACCCACTCGAAGAAGCTCTCGACGGTGACATCGAGGCCCTGACCCGCCTCCTGGTTGGGGACGATGCGGTCGACCGCGGTGTCGGCGAAGACGGCGCGCGAGCGCAGGCGCTCCCACTCGTCGGCGCCGAGGCTCGCCGCGACCTCGGTCTGCAGCAGCCGCGTCGCGTTGATCGCGTTCTCGCACGCCATCACCGCGAGGCGCGGTGCCGACTCCGCACGGGCGGCGAGGCCCTTGGCGATGACGGGCGCCACGAAGCGCAGGATGTTCGGGCCGACGGCCGTCGTGACGATGTCCGCCGAGGCGATCTCGCGCACGAGCGCCTCCTCGTCGGCGGCCGAGTCGATCGCGCGGAAGCGGTCGACCACGTGCGTCGTCGCCTCCTCCCCCACCTCGTGCACCTCGTAGCTGTCGGCGGCCGCGAGCTGGCCGATGAGTCCGGCGTTGACGTCGGCGAAGACGAGCTCGTATCCGGCGCCGTGCAGGATCAGTCCGACGAAGCCGCGACCGATGTTTCCCGCTCCGAAGTGGACGGCGGTCGGCATCAGGAGTTGACCTCGCCCAGCAGGCTGTAGAGAGCCTGCGCGTCGGGGGCGTCGAGGAGCTTCTGCACCTCGTCCTCCTCCGAGAAGATGATCGCGATCTTCGAGAGGATCTCGAGGTGCTCGTTGTTCACGCCGGCGATGCCGACGACGAAGCGCACCTCGTTGCCGTCCCAGTCGATCGGCTGCGCATAGCGGACGAAGGACAGCGCGGAGGAGCGGATCTCGTCCTTCGCGTCGTTCGTGCCGTGCGGGATGGCGAGCAGGTTGCCCATGTAGGTCGAGACGGTGGCCTCACGGGCGAGCATCGCCTCGTGGTACGCGGGGGTGACCGCTCCGACGCCGACGAGCATGTCGGCCGCCTCCTTGATGGCGGTCTCCTTGCTGGTCGCGGTGCCGGAGGCGTTGATCTGTCCGATGGTGAGCACGTCGCTCATGTCTTCTGTCCTTCCGAGGGGGTGGAAAACGGCGAGGGAACCCGCAGGGCCGAGCTTTCGCCCTGTCGCACCCTACGGGTTCCCTCGGAGTGGAGTCCGTACTACTTGCCGTGCTGCTCCGCGACCAGCGAGACGACCTCGTCGTACTTCGGCGAGTTCATGAAGTTGTCGACGGAGACGTGGATCGCGCCCGGGGTGCGCTGGCGGGCGCGCTCGGTGAGCTCGGCCTGGGTGATCACCAGGTCGACGTCGTCCTCGAGGGAGGCGATCGCCTTGTTGGTGACCGTGACGTCCTCGAAGCCCGCCTTCTTCATCTTGTTGCGGAGGACCGAGGCGCCCATCGCGGAGGAGCCCATGCCGGCGTCGCAGGCGAACACGATGTTGCGCACCTGGGTCGCGGTGGTCGTCGCCGAGGCGCCGTCCTGGCCGGTCGCCCCGCTCTGGCCGAGGAGACCAGCGACGGCGCTGTCCTTGCCCTTGTTGGACGAGTTGGCGGCCACGGCGGCGGCGAGCTTGTCGTCGCCGGCCTCCATCGCCTCGAGGTCGCGCTTGCGGCTGCCCCGGATGATGAAGGAGGCGACCAGGAACGACACGGCCATCGACAGGAGCACCGAGAGGATGACTCCGAGATAGCTGTCGCGCGACGTCTGCAGGAGCACCGCGATGATCGATCCGGGCGAGGCAGGAGCGACGAGACCCGAATCGAAGGCGACGTTGGTCGCGACTCCGGTCATGCCGCCGAGGATGACGGCCGCGACCAGCGCGGGCTTCATCAGCACGTAGGGGAAGTAGATCTCGTGGATGCCGCCGACGAAGTGGATCAGTGCGGCGCCGGGGGCGGAACCGCGGGCGATGCCGACTCCGAAGATCGCGAAGGCCAGCAGGACGCCCATGCCGGGGCCGGGGTTCGCCTCGAGGAGGAACAGGTACGACTTGCCCGTCTCCTGCGCCATGACGGTGCCGAGCGGGGTGAGGACGCCCTGGTTGATGGCGTTGTTGAGGAACAGGATCTTGGCCGGCTCGATGAAGATCGAGGTGAGCGGCAGAAGGCCTGCGTTGACGAGGAAGTCGACGCCGTTGCCGAGGACCGCGGTGAGGAACGAGATGATCGGCGCGATGCCGAAGAACGCTCCGAGCGAGAGCAGCATGCCCAGGATTCCGGCCGAGAAGTTGTTGACCAGCATCTCGAAGCCGGGCTTGATCTTGCCGTCCCAGATCGCGTCGACCTTCTTCATCAGCCACGCGGACAGCGGGCCGACGATCATGGCGCCGAGGAACATCGGGATGGTGGCGCCGACGATGACACCCATGGTGGCGATCGAGGCGACCACTCCTCCGCGAGCGCCGTAGACCATGCGGCCGCCGGTGTTCGCGATGAGCAGGGGCAGCAGGTAGGTGATCATCGGGCCGACGAGGCCGATGTACTGCTGGAAGGTGGCGCCGTCCTCGCCTGCGGCGAGGGTGGTGCGGGCACCCTCCCAGCCGATCTGGGCCTGGTCGCCGAAGCCGCCGAGGATGCCGTTGGGCAGCCAGCCCGCGGCGATGAAGAGCGAGGTGATGAGACCCCACGCGATGAAGGCCGCGATGTTCGGCATGACCATCCCCGAGAGGAAGGTGCCGAAGCGCTGGACGTGGACGCGCGCTCCACCGCGCGTCGCCGTCGCTGACGTCGTTGTCATGTGGTGTGTTCTCCGATTTCTTGGGGTGGGAGTCCGGTGGCTCCTGAGGCCGCCGGGTCCCGCGGGACGTGAAGGGTGGTGGTGCTGTGGGGGGTGGTGCTGTGGGGGGTGGTGCTGTCTTCGGGGGACGGTCCCGGGGGACCGTGGTCTAGGAGGAAGCGATCGCCTCGGTCACGGCGGACCGGGCGGCGGCGGCGCTGTCGGCCGCGAGCGCGAGCTCGGCGAAGCGCTTCGCGTCGTCGAGGGTGTGCTCGGCCAGCTCAGCGCGCACGTCGGCGAGAGCGGACGGCGACATCGAGAGGCTCGTCGCGCCGAGACCGACGAGCACGACGGCGAGCAGCGGATCCGCCGCGGCCTCGCCGCAGATGCCGACGGGCTTGCCCAGCGCGGCGCCCGCGCGGCCGACCTCGCCGACGAGGCGGAGGACGGCGGGGTGCCACGGGTCCTGGTACGCCGACACGGTGCCGAGCATCCGGTCGGCCGCGAGGGTGTACTGGGTCAGGTCGTTGGTGCCGATCGACGCGAAGTCGGCGACTCCGAGGATCCGGTCGGCGAGCAGCGCCGAGGAGGGTACCTCGACCATGACGCCGGCGGTGCGGATGCCGAGCTCCTTCGCCATCGCCGTGAAGTAGCGGGTCTCGTCGACGGTCGCCACCATCGGCGCCATGACCCAGAGGTCGGCGTCGGTCGCCGCATCGGCCTGTGCGAGGGCGGTCAGCTGGTCGCGGAGGATCTGCTCGCTGGCGCGGAGCGCACGGAGGCCGCGCAGACCGAGCGCCGGGTTCTCCTCGTGGTTGTCGTTGAGGAACGCGAGCGGCTTGTCGGCGCCGGCGTCGAGCGCGCGGACCACGACCTTGCGGCCGGGGAACGCGGCGAGCAGTCGCGTGTACTGCTCCTGCTGCTCGGCGACCGTCGGCGCCTCCTTCGCGTCGAGGAAGAGGAACTCGGTGCGGAAGAGGCCGACACCCTCCGCTCCCAGCTCGACGGCCTGCTCCGCGCCGTCGGCCGAGCCGAGGTTCGCGAGCAAGGGGACGGCGTGGCCGTCGGCGAGCGCCCCGGGGACGACCGGGGCGGCGAGCATCTCGGCGCGCTGCGCGATGGTCGACTTGGCCTCGCCGATCTCGGAGTCGGAGGGGTTCACGGTCACGACACCGGAGGAGGCGTCGAGGATCACGAGCTGGCCGTCGCGCAGATCGAGCGCGCCGCTCGTGCCGACGATGGCGGTGATCGACTTCTCGCGGGCGAGGATCGCGGTGTGGGAGGTCGGGCCTCCGTCGCTCGTGATGAGCCCGAGGACCTTGTCGAGGTCGAGCAGCGCGGTGTCGGCCGGAGCGAGATCGCGGGCGACGAGCACGAACGGCTCGTCCGACTCCGGGACACCCGGAGCGGCGACGCCGCGGAGGTGCGCCACGACCCGCTGCGACACGTCGTCGAGGTCGGTGGCGCGCTCGGCCATGTAGCCGCCCATCGCCACGAGCAGGTCACGGAAGCCCGCGAACGCCTCGTGCACCGCGCGCTCGGCGGTCTTGCCGCCGGCGATCCGCGCCTTGACATCGTCGGCCAGCGACGGGTCCTCGGCCATCAGTGCCTGGGCGTCGAGGACGTCCTTCGCCGAGCCGCCCGCGCGCTCACCGCGGTGGCGGATGGTCGCGGCGGTCGCCGACAGCGACGAGACCGCGCGCTCCTCCTCCTGGACGGCCGAGCGCGTGCTCGTGACGTCCTCGGGCTCGGGCAGCGGGTCGGGCATGCGCAGGATGGGCCCGAGGGCCAGGCCGCGCCCGACACCGGTGCCCTGCAGCTTCGCGGAGGCGTAGGCGGTCGAGGGAGTGGACAGCGTCATGAGTGCTCGGTTCCTGTCGTTCGGTCTCGTCAATGAGACGGGGAGCGGGGTGTCGAGTGGGGGTGGTCGCACGCGACCGGGAGTGGCGCTGACATCCTCAGCGCCGGGACTCAGGCGTCGTGGTCGGTGGTGAGGAACTCAGCCAGCTCGTCCAGCACGGCCTGCTCGTTGTCGCCCTCGACGGTGAGGGTGAGGTCGTCACCGTGCTCGATGCCGAGCGAGATGATCCCGAGGATCGAGGCGGCGTTGACCGCGGTCGACTCGCCCTTCTTGACGAGGACCTTCTGGCCCGATTTCGCCGCGGCCTGGCTGAACAGCGAGGCGGGGCGGGCGTGGAGGCCCTTCGAGGATGCGACCTGAATCGTGCGCTCGACCATGAACGTGTCTCCTTGGAATCTGCGGTCGCCGTGACCGCGTCAGTGGTGCCCGGAGTCGGGCTCGGCACCCGGGAGTGCCGTCTGGACGGAGGTGTCCCCGCCCGATTCCGCCGCGACCGCGCGAGCGGACAGGAGGATCGGGAGGGTATCGAGCACGGCATCGGCACCGTGCCCTCCGAAGACGTCGTGTGGGAGGAGAGCCGCCCCGACTCCCACGCGCGCCGCCTGGTGGCGGAGCTCGTCGAACCGGGACTCGAGATGAGGACCCACGAGGAGCAGATCGGATCCCGGGAGGGAGTCCGCCAGCCCCGGGAGGCTCTCGGACCGGAACGAGGCGGTGATGCCCCGCTCCTTCGCGCCCGCTCGCAGCCGGTGGGCCAGGAACGTGCTCGACGCGCCTGCGCCGCAGACGATCAGAATCTTCTGCACCACGTCCGCCTCCTCGCGCCCGGGCCTGCCTCACTGCACAACGTCTTCATTGAAGCATCACGAAGGTGGCGGCCACCCGCCCCGCAGACAATCTTCCGCGGGGCAGGAAGCACGGATTCCCCGCCGTCGGCGCGGGGGTCCCCCGCGCCGCGCCGAGATGATTGACTGCGGGGACGACGACTCGCGGATCCTGCGAGGAGCGGGGCGGTGGCGCTTCTCGCGACGAACCGATCCGCACGCCTGGAGCTCTGGATGCCTGACAACCGCGAACGCCTGCTCGAGTACCTCTCGCGCGCGGACGGCTGGGTGACGGCGCACGAGCTCGCCGACCGGCTCGGAGTGACCACGAGGAGCGTCCGCAGCTACGTCACCGCGGTCAAGGCGCAGGCCGCCCCGCTCGAGCCCGTCGAGTCCTCGGCGAACGGCTACCGGCTCGCTCGCGACGCCTACGCGGCGTTCGTCGAGGCCCAGCGCCTGCGCGAGGTCGAGCCCGACACCCCCCGCGACCGGCTTTACAGCATCGTCCGGCGCCTGGTCGACTCCGACGACGGACTCGACGTGGTCGCGCTTGCCGCGGCGCTGTCGGTCAGCGAGTCGACGGTCGAGGCGGATCTGCGCCGCGTGAAGACCCTCGCCGACGAGGCAGGCCTCGCCCTCGCGCGTCGTGCCTCCTCCGTGCGTCTCGAGGGCAGCGAAGAAGCACGCCGGAGGCTCATCTCGCGGATGTTCCGCGACGAGAGCGCCCAGGGTGTCTTCACCCTCGACGACGTGCAACGCGAGTTCGCCTCGCCCGGGCTGGGCGCCTTCAAGACCGAGCTGCTCGCGGCGCTCGAGACGCGCGGCTACTACATCAACGACTACGGCGTGAACAGCGTGCTCCTGCACATCGCCATCGCCGTCGACCGCGTCTCGCGCGGCATCGGCGACCCCTCGGGCGCCCGCCCCTCCCCCGCCGTCCACGGCGAGCTCGCAGCCGTGCTGGCCGAGCTGGTCGAGCGGCACTTCGCCACCCGCCTGACCGATGCGGAGCTGGCGCAGCTCGCGATCCTGATGACGACCCGCGTCGCTACTCCGGGACAGAACGAGCCCGTCGCCACCGTCGTCGAGAACTACGTCGACCCCGCCGACCTCGCCGTCGTGCGCGAGCTCGTCGCCGAGGTGAACAGCGAGTACCTCGTCGACCTCGACGACGAGGGCTTCATCGTCCGCCTCGCCCTGCACGTGCGCAACCTGATCGCTCGCGCGTCCGAGGGCGGTTACTCCCGCAACCCGCTGACCCGCTCCATCAAGACCAGCTTCCCGATGACCTACGAGATCGCCGTGTTCCTCGCGAGCGGGCTGCAGCGTCGCCGCGGCATCGTGGTCAACGAGGACGAGATCGCCTACATCGCTCTGCACGTCGGCTCGTTCCTCGAGCGGGTCTCGCGCCGCGAGGAGCGCCTCTCGTGCGTGATCGTCTGCCCGAACTACTACGACCTCGCGCACATGCTCCGCCTGCGGGTCGAGCGCTCGCTCGGCACCGAGGTCGAGGTGCGCTCGCTCATCACGCGGAGCGACGTCGACTGGGACCGCCTCACCGCCGACATCGTCATCACGACCATCGACGAGCGGACCTACTCCGACGAGGTCGTCGTCGTGCAGCCGTTCCTCACCGATCACGATGTGGAGGCGGTGCGCCGTGCCATCGCCCGCGTCCGCCGTCACCGCCGCCGCGCCCAGATCAAGGACGAGCTGCTGCAGTTCTTCGACGGGGCTCTGTTCTTCCGCAACCTGCACGCGCGCGACGAGTCGGCCATGATCCGCCTCCTCGGCGAGCGGATGATCGCCCAGGGCATCATCGACGAGGACTACGTCGACGGTGCCATCGAGCGCGAGCGTATGAGCTCCACGGCGTTCACCGACAACCTCGCCGTCCCGCACGCGATGGCGATGAGCGCCGAGCGCACCTCGATCGCGATCGTCGTGAACGACGTGCCCATGGAGTGGGGCGAGCAGCGCGTCAACGTGATCGCGATGATCGCGTTCGCCTCGGCCGGCCGCAGCACCTTCCAGTCGGTCTTCGACCAGTTCGTCGAGGTCTTCGCCGAGCGCGCCGAGGTGCAGCGCCTGATCCGCCGCTCCACCGACTTCACCAGCTTCATCGAAGAGCTGGTCCGCGTCTTCGACAGCTGACCGCTCACGCTCCTCCTCCTGCGGGGGATCGGGAGGGTGCTGTCGTCTCCGCCCGCCATCCCGCGCCCTTCGGGCGCCCGCCAGACCCGAGCCAGGCGTGCGGAGACGACAGCACGCTCCCTCCGCTTCAGCCGGGATCCGCTCCGCCCCCCTCCAGTGCCGCTCCCCCACTGAACTCGAGGAGCGGGTGGGGTGCCTCGTCGCGGCTCCTGGCTCGGGTCTGGCGGGAGCGCCGCAGGCGCTCGGGAGGGAGCCGTGACGAGGCACCCCGCCCGTTCCGGTCGCCGTCCCGGCGCCGCCACCGCTTGGACAGTCAGCGGGTCGGATGCGATCTGGAGGAGCGGTGTGCGACCCGGAGGTCAGGCGAAGGGGGTCGGCGTGATCCCGTAGGGCGCGAGACCCGCCGCTCCGCCATCGGCGAGCGTGGTGACCCAGATGCCATCGCGGTGGACGGCGACCGAGTGCTCCCAGTGCGCCGCCATGCTGCCGTCGACGGTGGCGACCGTCCACTCGTCGTCGTGCACGAGGGTCTCGGCACTGCCCGCCGTGACCATCGGTTCGATGGCGACGACGAGACCGGGCTTCACCTCGGGGCCGCGCTGACGCACGCGGTAGTTGAAGACGGGCGGGGCCTCGTGCATCGTACGGCCGATCCCGTGGCCGATGTAGTCGGTGAGGATCCCGTACACGCGACCGGTCCTCTCGGCCTCGTCCTCCACGTACTCCTCGATCGCCGCGCCGACCTCGTTGAGGTGGCGGGCGGAGGCGAGGGCCGCGATCCCGCGCCAGAGCGACCCCTCGGTCACCCGCGAGAGCTCGGTGCGCGCGGCGACCTCGTCGGGGCGATCGGGGTCGTCCAGGACGATCGTCATCGCCGAGTCGCCGTTCCAGCCGTCGATCTCGGCGCCGCTGTCGATCGAGACGATGTCGCCGGCTCGAAGCACGCGCTCCCCCGGGATCCCGTGCACGACCTCGTCGTCGACCGACGCGCAGATCGTGTGCCGGTAACCCGGCACGAGCTTGAAGTTCGAGTGCCCGCCCAGGGCGACGATCGCCGCCTCAGCTGCGGCATCGAGCTCGAGAGTGGTCACTCCCGGCCGGATGATCGCACGGACGGCGTCGAGCGACGCGGCGGTGGCCAGCCCGGGGGCGAGCATCGACCGCAGCTGGTCAGGGGTCTTGTAGAGCGAGGAGCGCAGTGCCACGGCTCAGGCGGCCGAGGGGTCGTCGACCAGTCCGCCGACGCGGTGGCCCTCGAGGGCCGTCACGATGCGGTCGGTCACCTCGTCGACCGGTCCGAGACCGTCGACGACCACGACCAGCCCGCGGGCGGCGTAGACATCGATGAGCGGCGCGGTCTGCTCCTCGTACAGGGCGAGGCGGCGACGAATGACGTCCTCGGTGTCGTCGCTGCGGCCTTGCTCCGAGGAGCGCTTGAGCAGGCGACCGACGACCTCGTCGGGGTCGGCCGTGAGCTGCACCACGGCGTCGAGACGATTGCCGTCGGCGGCGAGGATGCGGTCGAGCTCGTCGACCTGCTCGGTCGTCCGCGGGTAGCCGTCGAGCAGGAAGCCGGTCGAGGCGTCCGCCTCCTGGAGACGGTCGTGCACGATCGCGTTCGTCAGCTCGTCGGGGACGTACTTGCCCGCGTCGAGGTAGGCCTTGGCCTGCAGGCCGAGCTCGGTCTCGTTCGCGACGTTCATCCGGAAGATGTCGCCGGTCGAGATGGCCGGCACCTCGAGGATCTCGCAGAGCCGGGAGGCCTGGGTTCCCTTGCCGGCTCCGGGAGGGCCGATCAGCAGGAGCCGGAAGCCCACCGGGTTCGAGATCATCGGAGGAGCCCTTCGTAGTGGCGCTGCTGGAGCTGCGAGTCGATCTGCTTCACCGTCTCGAGTCCGACTCCGACGATGATCAGGATGGACGTGCCGCCGAAGGGGAAGTTCTGGTTCGCGCCGACGAGCGCGAGGGCGACGAGCGGCACGAGGGCGATGAGACCGAGGTAGATCGAGCCGGGCAGCGTGACCCGGGTCAGGACGTAGTTCAGGTACTCGGCGGTGGGTCGTCCGGCGCGGATGCCGGGGATGAAGCCGCCGTAGCGCTTCATGTTGTCGGCGACCTCGTCGGGGTTGAAGGTGATCGCGACGTAGAAGTAGGTGAACCCGACGATCAGCAGGAAGTACAGCGCCATGTAGAGCGGGTGGTCGCCCTGCGTCAGGTAGTTCGTGATCCAGGTGACCCAGGCGGGCGCTTCCTGTCCGGCCGCGGGCTGGTTGAACTGCGCGATCAGCGCGGGCAGATAGAGCAGCGACGAGGCGAAGATGACGGGCACGACGCCCGCCATGTTCACCTTGATCGGAATGTAGGTGTTGTTGCCGCCGTAGGTGCGCCGTCCGACCATCCGCTTGGCGTACTGCACCGGGATGCGCCGCTGCGACTGCTCGACGAAGACGACCGCGACGACGAGCACCAGGCCGATCCCGAGTACCAGGAGGAAGGTCTCGAAGCCGCGCGACTGTGCGATCGACCAGAGCGAGGTGGGGAACTGGGCTGCGATCGAGGTGAAGATCAGCAGCGACATGCCGTTGCCGATGCCGCGCTCGGTGATGAGCTCGCCCATCCACATGATGATGCCGGTACCCGCCGTCATGGTGATGACCATGAGGAGGATCGAGTACCACTCGTCCGTGATGATGAGCGCCGAGCACTCGGGAACGCCGGAGTTGCCGAACAGGGCGCCGGAGCGGGCGACCGTGATCAGGGTGGTCGACTGCAGGACGCCGAGCGCGATGGTGAGGTAGCGCGTGTACTGCGTCAGCTTCGCCTGGCCGGACTGACCCTCCTTGTAGAGGGTCTCGAAGTGCGGGATCACCACACGCAGAAGCTGCACGATGATCGACGCCGTGATGTAGGGCATGATCCCGAGCGCGAAGATCGACAGCTGGAGCAGGGCTCCACCGCTGAAGAGGTTCACGAGCTCGTAGAGACCGGAGGTGCCCTGGTTGCCGGCGAGACAGGCCTGGACGGCCTCGAAGTCGACGAACGGAGCAGGGATGAAGGATCCCAGCCGGAAGATCGCCACGATCGCGAGAGTGAAGCCGATCTTGCGGCGGAGGTCGGGGGTGCGGAAGATCCGCGCAACGGCGCCAAACACTACCTAAGGTCTCCTGCTCAGTTCTTGGTGCGGGATACAGGTCGAGCTTGCCACGCGCTCCCCCGGAGGAAATGACCCGGGGGGAGTCGCAGTGGCAAGCTCGACCGACAAGCTGCTGGTGCTACTTGATGGATCCGCCCGCAGCGACGATCTTCTGCTCAGCGGAGCTGGAGACCTTGTCGACCGCGACGTTCAGCTTAACCGCAATGTCGCCGTCGCCGAGGACCTTCACCTTTTCGTTCTTGCGAACGGCACCCTTGGCGACGAGGTCACCGATGGTGACGTCACCGCCCTGGGGGTACAGCTCCGCGAGAGCGGCGAGGTTGACGACCTGGTACTCGACGCGGAACGGGTTCTTGAACCCGCGCAGCTTCGGGGTGCGCATGTGCAGCGGCATCTGCCCACCCTCGAAGCCGACGCGCACCTGGTAGCGGGCCTTGGTGCCCTTGGTGCCGCGACCGGCGGTCTTGCCCTTGGAGCCCTCACCGCGGCCGACTCGGGTCTTCGCCTTCTTCGCGCCGACGGCGGGACGGAGGTGGTGGACCTTGAGCACCTGCTCGCGGGTGGCGGGCGCCTCGGAGGCACCCTTCTTCGTGGAGGCCTGCGCGGGAGTCGTGGACTCCGCGACGGCCTGGTTCTTGTCAGCCATTAGTCAATCTCCTCGACCTTCACCAGGTGGGCGACGGTCTTCACGTATCCGCGGTTCTGAGAGTTGTCCTCGCGGACGACGCTCTGACCGATCTTCCTGAGGCCGAGCGAGCGCAGCGTGTCGCGCTGGTACTGCTTCTCGCTGACCTTCGACTTGACCTGGGTCACCTTGAGCTGGGCCATCAGGAACCTGCCTTCGCGCTGGACGCGGCGGCGAGTGCATCGGCCTCGGCACGAACCAGGCGCGGCGGGGCGACCTGGTCGAAGTCGAGACCACGACGAGCGGCGACGGCGCGCGGCTCCTCGAGCTGCTGCAGAGCAGTCACGGTCGCGTGGACGATGTTGATGGTGTTCGACGAGCCGAGCGACTTGCTCAGGACGTCGTGGATGCCGGCGCACTCGAGCACGGCGCGGACGGGACCGCCGGCGATGACACCGGTACCCGACGACGCGGGGCGCAGGAGGACGACACCGGCAGCGGCCTCACCCTGGACGGGGTGCGGGATGGTCGAGCCGACGCGGGGAACGCGGAAGAAGTTCTTCTTCGCCTCCTCGACGCCCTTCGAGATCGCGGTCGGGACCTCGCGGGCCTTGCCGTAGCCGACGCCCACCAGTCCGTTGCCGTCGCCGACGACGACGAGAGCGGTGAAGCTGAAGCGACGACCACCCTTGACGACCTTCGACACGCGGTTGATGGTGACGACGCGCTCGAGGAACTGGCTCTTCTCGGAGTCGCGCCCTCCACGGTCACGGCCGCCCTGGTTGCGGTCACGGCCGCCGCGGCGAGGCTCGCGAGCCTCCTGCTGCGGCTGCGTGGACGCAGCGGTCTCGACGGGGGCCTCCGACACAGCGGCGACCTCGGGTTCCTTGTTCTCTGCCGCGCTCACAGGTTGAGCCCTGCCTCTCGTGCTCCATCGGCGATCGCGGCGACGCGACCGGCGTACTTGTTGCCTCCGCGGTCGAAGACGACCGCCTCGACACCGGCGTTCTTGGCGCGCTCGGCGACGAGCTCGCCGACCTTGCGGGCCTTGGCGGTCTTGTCACCGTCGAACACGCGGAGGTCGGCCTCGAGGGTCGACGCGGACGCGAGGGTACGACCCTGCGCGTCGTCGACGACCTGCACGAAGACGTGGCGGGCCGAGCGGTTGACGACGAGGCGGGGGCGCTCGGCGGATCCGACGACCTTCTTGCGCAGGCGGTCGTGACGACGACCGCGCGCAGCGGACTTGCTCTTTCCTCTGGTTCCGAGTCCCATGATCACTTACCGCTCTTTCCGGCCTTGCGGCGAACGACCTCGCCGGCGTAGCGCACGCCCTTGCCCTTGTAGGGCTCGGGCTTGCGGATCTTACGAATGTTGGCGGCCACTTCACCGACGGCCTGCTTCGAGATGCCGTGCACGGTGAGCTTGTTGTTGCCCTCCACCGTGAACGAGATGCCCGCGGGCGCGGTGACGACGACCGGGTGCGAGAAGCCGAGCGCGAACTCGATGTCCGAGCCCTTGGCCAGCACGCGGTAACCGGTGCCGACGACCTCGAGGCCCTTGGAGTAGCCCTGCGTGACACCGATGATGTCGTTCGCGATGAGGGTGCGGGTCAGGCCGTGGAGCGAGCGCGACTCGCGCTCGTCGTCGGGACGCGAGACGAGCACCTGGGTGCCCTCGACGGACACCTGGATGGGGCTGGCGATCGAGACGGTCAGTTCACCCTTGGGGCCCTTGACGGTCACGACGGATCCGGCGACGGAGACGTCGACGCCCGCCGGGATCTCGATGGGGAGTCTTCCAATACGCGACATGAGGGATTACCACACGTAGGCGAGGACTTCCCCACCCACGCCCTTCTTCTCGGCCTGGCGGTCGGTCAGCAGACCGCTCGACGTGGACAGGATCGCGACGCCGAGTCCGCCGAGGACGGTGGGGATCTCGGAGGACTTCGCGTAGACGCGGAGACCCGGCTTCGAGACCCGCTTGATGCCGGCGATCGAGCGCTCGCGGTTCGGGCCGTACTTGAGGGAGATGGAGAGCGTCGTGCCGACGCGCGCCTCCTCGACCTTCCAGTCGGCGATGTAGCCCTCGCGCTTGAGGATCTCGGCGATGTGCGCCTTGAGCTTCGAGCCGGGGAGGGCGATGGAGTCGTGGTGCGCGGAGTTCGCGTTACGGATTCTGGTCAGCAGATCTGCGACCGGATCAGTCATGGTCATGGCTGATGGTGCCTTTCTCGCCTGGTTTCGGCACCCTTTACAAGAGTGACGACCTGTGGTGTGGGACGGCGCCGACGACGTCGACGCCCATGTGGCCGCGCGTGCGCAGGCCAACGAACCATGGTACATGGCAGAGGGTCTGCGGTCGAGGACCGATTCTCCGCCGGTCAGGCACGACGTGCCCTGCCCGGCGGGAACAGAACAGCCGGGGAGCGGTTCTCACCACTCCCCGGCTCAGGGTTCTTGCTACGCGTTGTCCGCCGACTTGAACGGGAACCCGAGCTGCTTGAGCAGCGCGCGACCCTCGTCGTCGGTCTTCGCGGTGGTCACGACGGTCACGTCGAAGCCGCGGACGCGGTCGATGCGGTCCTGGTCGATCTCGTGGAAGATCGACTGCTCCGTGATGCCGAAGGTGTAGTTGCCGTTGCCGTCGAACTGGCGGTCCGACAGTCCGCGGAAGTCGCGGATGCGGGGCAGCGCCACCGAGAGCAGGCGGTCGAGGAACTCCCACGCGCGGTCACCGCGGAGGGTGACGTGCGCGCCGATGGCCTGACCCTCGCGCAGCTTGAACTGCGCGATGGACTTGCGGGCCTTGGTGACCTGCGGCTTCTGGCCGGTGATGGCCGTGAGGTCCTTGATAGCGCCGTCGATGATCTTGCCGTCGCGGGCAGCCTCTCCGACTCCGGTGTTCACGACGACCTTGACCAGTCCGGGGACCTGGTGGACGTTCGTGAAGCCGAACTGCTCCTTGAGCGTGCTGATGATCTCGGCCTGGTACTTGGCCTTGAGCCGCGGCTGAACCTTCGCAGCCACTGCGGTGGTGTCAGTCATTACAGTTCCTCACCCGACGCCTTCGCGTAGCGCACGCGAACGGTCTTGGTCACGCCGTCCTTGGTGACGGCCACGTTGCGGTGGCCGACCCGGGTCGGCTTCTTGGTCTTCGGGTCGACGACCGCGACGTTCGAGATGTGGAGGGGGGCCTCGATGGTCTCGATTCCGCCCTCCTTCGAGCCGCGCTGCGACTGGCCGACGCGGTTGTGCTTCTTGACGAAGTTCACACCCTCGACGACGACACGGTTGCGCTCGACCAGGACCTCGAGGACCTTGCCCTGCTTGCCGCGGTCTCCGCCGCGGGCCTGGGTAGCGCCCGAGATGACCTGGACGAGGTCACCCTTCTTGATCTTGGCCATGACTAGATAACCTCCGGTGCCAGCGAGACGATCTTCATGAACTTCTTGTCACGGAGCTCGCGACCGACCGGTCCGAAGATGCGGGTGCCGCGGGGGTCCCCGTCGTTCTTCAGGATCACGGCGGCGTTCTCGTCGAACTTGATGTACGAGCCGTCGGGACGACGGGTCTGCTTGATGGTGCGGACGATGACCGCCTTGACGACGTCGCCCTTCTTGACGTTGCCGCCGGGGATCGCGTCCTTGACGGTCGCGACGATGATGTCGCCGAGGCCGGCGTAGCGGCGGCCGGAGCCGCCGAGGACGCGGATGGTGAGGAGCATCTTGGCGCCGGTGTTGTCGGCGACCTTGACTCGGGATTCTTGCTGAAGCATGTGTCTCTCCTGCTAACTCAAGTAGGCCGCGGCCTACTTGGCCTTCTCGAGGATCTCGACCAGGCGCCAGCGCTTCGTGGCGCTGAGGGGACGGGTCTCGCTGATGACGACCGAGTCGCCGATACCGGCGGAGTTGAGCTCGTCGTGGACCTTGACCTTGGACGTACGGCGGATGACCTTGCCGTACAGCGGGTGCTTCACCCGGTCCTCGACCTCGACGACGATGGTCTTGTCCATCTTGTCGCTGGTCACGTAGCCGCGGCGCGTCTTGCGGTAGCCGCGAGCGCCCTCCTGCTTGACGTCGTGGGCGGCCGACTCGTGGCCGGCGCTGTCATTGACGGTTGCCATTACTTGGCCTCCTCGTTCGACTCGGTCGCCTCGACCTCGGCCTTGGCGGCCTTCTTGGTCTTCGGCTTCTTCTCCGCCTTGGCCGGAGCCTCGACGGGTGCGGGGGTGGCGCGGATGCCCAGCTCGCGCTCACGGATGACCGTGTAGATGCGGGCGATGTCGCGCTTGACGGCACGCAGGCGGCCGTTGGTGTCCAGCTGGCCGGTGGCCGACTGGAAGCGGAGGTTGAACAGCTCCTCCTTGGCCTTCTTCAGCTCCGTGACGAGACGCTCGTCCTCGAAGGTGTCGAGCTCGGTGGGGACGAGCTCCTTGGATCCGATCGCCATTACGCGTCTCCCTCCTCGCGCTTGATGATGCGTGCCTTCAGGGGCAGCTTGTGGATGGCACGAGTCATAGCTTCGCGAGCGAGCTTCTCCTCGACGCCGGCGACCTCGAAGAGGACACGGCCCGGCTTGACGTTGGCGACCCACCACTCCGGCGAGCCCTTACCGGAACCCATGCGGGTCTCGGCGGGCTTCTTGGTCAGCGGGCGGTCGGGGTAGATGTTGATCCACACCTTTCCACCGCGCTTGATGTGACGCGTCATCGCGATACGAGCGGACTCGATCTGACGGTTGGTCACGTAGGCGGGGGTGAGGGCCTGGATGCCGAACTCACCGAACGACACCTTGGTGCCACCGGTGGCCTGGCCCGAGCGGCCCGGGTGGTGCTGCTTGCGGTGCTTGACTCGACGGGGAATCAACATGGTTATGCCTCAACTCCTGCTGCGACGGGCGCCTCGCTCTGCTGGCGGGGGGCGCGACGCGGTCGGTCGCTGCGCTCGGGGCGCGACGACTTGCTGTTCGCCTGCTCGCGGGCGAGCTCCTTGTTGGTGATGTCGCCCTTGTAGATCCAGACCTTCACGCCGATGCGGCCGAAGGTGGTCTTCGCCTCGTAGAAGCCGTAGTCGATGTTCGCGCGCAGGGTGTGCAGCGGCACGCGACCCTCGCGGTAGAACTCCGAGCGGCTCATCTCGGCGCCGCCGAGGCGGCCGGAGACCTGGATGCGGACGCCCTTGGCGCCGGCGCGCTGAGCACCCTGCAGACCCTTGCGCATCGCGCGGCGGAAGGCCACGCGGGCGGAGAGCTGCTCGGCGATGCCCTGGGCGACCAGCTGAGCCTCGGCCTCGGGGTTCTTGACCTCGAGGATGTTCAGCTGGATCTGCTTGGCGGTGAGCTTCTCGAGGTCGGCGCGGATGCGCTCGGCCTCGGCGCCACGGCGACCGATCACGATGCCCGGACGGGCGGTGTGGATGTCGACGCGGACGCGGTCACGGGTGCGCTCGATCTCGATGCGGGCGACGCCGGCCCGGTCGAGCTGCGTGGCGAGGAGACGGCGGATCTTGACGTCCTCAGCGAGGAAGTCGCTGTACCGCTGGCCCTTCTTGGTGCTGTCGGAGAACCAGCGCGACACGTGGTCGGTGGTGATTCCCAGACGGAAACCGTAGGGGTTTACTTTCTGACCCATTACTTGGTCCCCTCCTCAGGAGTGGCCAGCACGACGGTGATGTGGCTGGTGCGCTTGTTGATGCGGAAGGCACGACCCTGGGCACGGGGCTGGAATCGCTTGAGGGTGGTTCCCTCATCGACGAAGGCGCGGGACACGAACAGGTCCTGGTCGTCGAGGTACTCGTTCGAGGCATCGGCCTTGACGCGAGCGTTGGCCATCGCCGAGGCGACGAGCTTGTAGACGGGCTCGGAAGCTCCCTGCTCGGCGAACTTCAGGATGGCCAGGGCCTCCTGAGCCTGCTTGCCGCGGATCAGGTTCACGACACGGCGAGCCTTCTGGGGGGTGACGCGGATGTGTCGCACGCGTGCGATCGACTCCACCATTTCTCTCCTCCTTCTCGTCGCCGCGTCAGCGGCGACGGCCCTTCTTGTCGTCCTTCTCGTGACCGCGGAAGGTCCGAGTGGGGGCGAACTCGCCGAGCTTGTGGCCGACCATGGTCTCGGTCACGAACACGGGGATGTGCTTGCGTCCGTCGTGGACCGCGATGGTGTGGCCCAGCATCGCCGGGATGATCATCGAGCGGCGCGACCAGGTCTTGATGACGTTCTTGTTGCCGGCTTCGTTAGCGGTGAACACCTTGCGGAGCAGGTGGTCATCGACGAAGGGGCCCTTCTTGAGACTGCGAGGCATCTTCTACAACTCCTACTTGCGCTTCTTACCGGCGGTGCGGCGGCGAACGATGAGCTTGTCGCTCTCCTTGTTGGGGCGACGGGTGCGTCCCTCGGACTGTCCCCAGGGGCTGACCGGGTGGCGACCACCGGAGGTCTTGCCCTCTCCACCACCGTGCGGGTGGTCGACCGGGTTCATCGCGACACCGCGGACGGTCGGGCGGACGCCCTTCCAGCGCATGCGGCCGGCCTTGCCCCAGTTGATGTTCGACTGCTCGGCGTTGCCGACCTCGCCGATGGTGGCGCGGCAGCGCGCGTCGACGTTGCGGATCTCGCCCGACGGCAGGCGGAGCTGCGCGTAGGGGCCGTCCTTGGCGACGAGGCGGACCGAGGTCCCGGCCGAGCGGGCGAGCTTCGCGCCGCCGCCGGGCTTGATCTCGATCGCGTGGATGACCGTACCGGTCGGGATGTTGCGCAGCGGCAGGTTGTTGCCGGGCTTGATGTCGGCGCCCGATCCGGACTCGACGATGTCGCCCTGCGAGAGCTTGTTCGGAGCCAGGATGTAGCGCTTGGTGCCGTCCACGAAGTGGAGCAGCGCGATGCGCGCGGTGCGGTTGGGGTCGTACTCGATGTGAGCGACCTTGGCGTTGACGCCGTCCTTGTCGTTGCGACGGAAGTCGATCAGGCGGTACTGGCGCTTGTGGCCACCACCGATGTGACGCGTCGTGATGCGGCCGGAGTTGTTGCGGCCACCGGTCTTGGACAGCGGGCGAAGGAGCGACTTCTCGGGCGTCGATCGGGTGATCTCGGCGAAGTCGGCGACGCTGGAGCCGCGGCGACCAGGGGTCGTGGGCTTGTACTTGCGAATAGCCATTGTCTGTTTTCCTCTACGCTTCTTCGGCTCAGCCGACGTTCGTGAAGATGTCGATGGAGCCGGACTTCAGCGTGACGATCGCGCGCTTGGTGTCCTTGCGCTTGCCGGTGCCGATCTTGGTGCGGCGGGTCTTGCCCTGACGGTTCAGGGTGTTGATCGACGCGACCTCGACTCCGAAGATCTTCTCGATGGCGAGCTTGATCTCGGTCTTGTTCGAGCGCGGGTCGACGACGAAGGTGTACTTGCCCTCGTCGATCAGGCTGTAGGACTTCTCCGAGACCACCGGGGAGATGATGACGTCGCGGGGGTCCTTGTTGAACGCGGCGGACTGGCTCATGCGTTCACCTCTTCCTTCTTGGACTTGAGGGCGACGAACGCCTCGATCGCACCCTTCGAGAAGACGATGTCGTCCGAGACGAGCACGTCGTAGGCGTTGAGCTGGTCGACCGGCAGGATGTGCACGAACGGCACGTTGCGGAGGGAGAGCTCGGCGATGAAGTCGTCGCGCTCGAGGACCACGAGGACGTTGCGCGACACCGAGAGGGCGTCGAGCAGGACGAGGACGTCCTTGGTCTTCGGGGTGTCGCCGAGGGCGAGCGACTCGACCACGTGGAGGCGGGCTCCACGAGCGCGGTCCGAGAGAGCGCCGAGCAGAGCCGCGGCGATCATCTTCTTCGGGGTGCGCTGCGCGTAGTTGCGCGGGGTCGGTCCGTGGACGATGCCACCACCGGTCATGTGCGGGGCGCGGATCGAGCCCTGACGAGCGCGACCGGTTCCCTTCTGCTTGAACGGCTTGCGGCCGGCACCCGAGACCTCGCCACGGTTCTTCGTGGAGTGGGTCCCCTGACGCGCGGCGGCGAGCTGGGCCACGACGACCTGGTGGATCAGCGGGACGTTGGTCTCGACGTCGAAGAGCTCGGCGGGGAGCTCGAAAGAGCCCGACTTCTGGCCCTGGACGTCGAAGATGTCGATAGAGGTAGCCATGGAACTACGCTCCCTTCACGGCGTTGCGAACGAACACGAGGCGACCGCGGGCACCGGGGACGGCGCCCTTGACGAGCAGCAGACCCTTCTCGGCGTCGACGGAGTGCACCTTGAGGTTGAGCACGGTGACGCGCTCGCCACCCATGCGGCCCGCCATGCGCATGCCCTTGAAGACACGGCTGGGGGTCGAGGAGGCGCCGATGGAGCCCGGCTTGCGGTGGTTGCGGTGCGAACCGTGCGAGGACGAGACGCCCTTGAAGTTGTGACGCTTCATCACACCGGCGAAGCCCTTGCCCTTGCTGGTGCCGACGACGTCGACCTTGGTGCCGGCTTCGAAGACGGCGTCCACGGTCAGCTCCTGGCCGGCCGAGTAGTCGGCGGCGTCGGAGGTGCGGACCTCGGTGAGGTGGCGGCGGGGGGTGACACCCGCGGCGTCGAAGTGACCGGCGGAGGGCTTGTTCACCTTGCGCGGGTCGATGGCGCCGGCGGCGATCTGGACGGCGGTGTAGCCGTCCTTCTCCTCCGTGCGGACCTGGGTCACGACGTTGGGGCTGATCTCGATGACGGTGACGGGGACGAGCTTGTTGTTCTCGTCCCAGACCTGGGTCATGCCGAGCTTGGTGCCCAGGAGGCCCTTGCTGGTCTTCAGCGTGGGGGAAACAGTGACAGACATGGTGGCACTCCTCCTTAGAGCTTGATCTCGATGTTGACGTCGGCGGGGAGGTCGAGACGCATGAGCGAGTCGACGGCCTTCGGCGTCGGGTCGATGATGTCGATGAGGCGCTTGTGGGTACGCATCTCGAAGTGCTCGCGGCTGTCCTTGTACTTGTGAGGCGAACGGATCACGCAGACCACGTTCTTCTCGGTCGGAAGCGGCACGGGGCCGACGACCGTTGCTCCGGCACGGGTGACCGTGTCGACGATCTTGCGCGCCGACGTGTCGATGACCTCGTGGTCGTACGACTTCAGTCGGATGCGGATCTTCTGTCCCGCCATGTGTGATCTCTCACTCTCTTGTTATTGCGTCGTACGCGACGGGCCTGTCGGCCTCGCCTCGCATTGGACGCGCTCGCGAAGGAACTCCGGCGAACCGGGGAAGTGCACCAGTGTTCTTCTGTCAAAAGCACCGCACTCGGGGCGCTGCGGCGACGTGCAGAACGCACGACGCACGGAGAGCCCGTTGAGTTGTCGGTTGTTTCGTTCTGCTACCCGCCGCCTCGACGACGCATCCGCGGGGCCGCCCTCTCGGGTCGAGCCGCTGCGGCGCCGTCTCGGCACTGCCTGGCAGTGTCCCACCCACTGCAGCACGCTGCCGGGCGGAAAATTTGAACTAGGAGAGTCTCCCACAGAAGAGCCGTCCGTGCAACCCGGGCGTGTCGCCCTCAGGGCTCCTCCCCCAGGGCGCGATTCCGCGGGTTTCGGCGATGCTCCGCGACGGTCGGCGCCTACTCGAAGAGCAGCGCGCGGAGGGTGGTCTCGGCGGAGTTCGGGCGCGACGGGTCGATCGTCTCCCCCGCCCGGTAGTGGTCGAGGACGCGCGGGTCGACGTAGCTCGCGCGCGCGACGGTCGGGGTGTTGCCGAGGACGGAGGAGGCGTCCCGCATGGCCTGCGCGATCGCCGCATTGCGCGAGCGCTGGGTGGCCTGGGGGCCGGTCTTCGCGAGGCTGAGGGCGGCGGCCACCGTGCCGTGCAGGGTACGGAAGTCCTTCGCCGTGAAGTCGTCGCCCGCGCGCTCCCGGACGTAGTCGTTGATCTCCGGTGCCGAGACCGGTCGCCACTGGCGACCGTCCTTCCAGGCGAGCAGGCGCGCGTGGGGGCCGCGCCGCTTCATCAGACGGATCACGCGAGCGAGGTCCTTGTCGAGGATCTCGCTCGTCCACGCCTGGTGGCTCTTGCCCGGGAACGCGAGCGCCACCCGGTCGCCGTGCGTGGTCGCGTGCGCGCAGAGCAGCGTCGAGAGCCCGATGCTGCCGTGCTCCTTGGCGTAGCGCTCGCTGCCGACGCGGAGGGACCCGGTGTCGAGCATCCGGAACGCCGTCGCGAGTGCACGCTCGCGGGTCGCGCCCTGGCCACGCAGATCGATCGTGACGCCGCGACGGGCCGAGGGCAGCGACTCCGCGAGGCGCAGCGCCCGGTCGAACTTGATCCGGTCCTTCTGCTCGCGCCAGGTCGGGTGGTAGATGTACTGCCGCCGGCCCGCGGCGTCGACGCCCATGGCCTGGATGTGCCCGTTCGGGTACGGCGCGATCCAGACGTCCTTCCAGGCCGGGGGTATCCCGAGGCCGTCGAACCGGGCGCGCAGCTCCTGGTCGGTGACGGTGACGCCACGGGGGTCGCGGTAGCTGAAGCCGGAGCCCGCGCGGACCCGCGTGTAGCCGCGGCCGCTCGAATCGGTCCTGCGGAGTCGTCGTTCGCGTGCGTCAGCCATCGTTCCGACGCTAGGGCGGGGCCGTCGCGCCCGGCACGGGCTTGACGAACCGCCCCGCGTCGGTCGCTACTCGTTGCCCAGGCGCTTCTCGGCCTGGCGCTTGAGATCCTCGATGCGCTCGTCGTACTTGCCGCCCGTCAACCGGCTCGCGATCTCACCCGACTTCTCGAGCACCTGATCCGAGACCCCCTCGGCCTTCTCGCTGCGCAGCACCTCCTGCGCCTTCCGGCTGTTCAGCAGATCGCCCGCCTGACGTCCGAGCTTCCCGAGATCCACCATGACTCCTCCTTGATCGGCGCGCTCGGCTCGAGCGCGCCCCAGTGTCGCGGCTCCGGCTGGACGAACCATGCGGGGCGATCCTCAGCCGACGAGATCGAGGACGCGCTGCGCCGCCTCCGCCAGCGCTCGCCCGTACGCGGGACCGTGCCCGGCGGCGTGCACGGCGAGCGGGTGCAGCTGGTGCAGCGCCACCCGGTCCCCCGCGCCGTCACGGAGGGGATGCACCTCGCCGTACCCGCGGAGGATCTCGTCCAGGTGGGGAGCCCCGAAGAGTGCCAGCATCGCCAGATCGGTCTCGCGGTGCCCGCCGTGCGCCGCCGGATCGATCAGAACCGCGCCCTCCGCGGACCAGAGCACGTTGCCGGTCCAGAGGTCGCCGTGCAGGCGCGCGGGCGGCTCGTCGTCGTCGAGCACACCCGACGCGATCGGGTCCAGAGCCCGCTCGACGAGTCGCGCGTCATCGGATCGGAGATTGCCCGCGGCGACAGCGGTCTCGAGGAACGGCCGCACCCGCTGCTCGGCGTAGAAGCGGCCCCAGGAGTCCTCCGGCCGGCAGGGCATCGACCGGCGGCCGATGTAGGCGGGGCCGTCCCAGCCCTCCGGCGGTGAGCCGAATGCCCGCGCGCCTTCCACATGGGTCCGGGCCAGTGCGCGGCCGAACCCGCGGGCGGCCTCGGTCGACGGGCAGACCTGCGGCACGTCCTCCAGCACGATCCTCCCGACACCCACCTCGACGACGCTCACACACCGCGCGCCACCACTCGGCTCTGCGGCGCGCAGCCAGTCGAGCCCCGCGGCCTCCCACTCGAAGAAGCGGGGCTGCCCCGATGGATCGCTCTTCGTGAAGGTCATGACCACGACGTTAGGGCCTGTCGGACAGGAGATCGCCGTCGCGAGCACGGTCTGGTCGTGCGGGCTGCAAGGAGGGGATCGAAGGCCACTGCGGGGCAGTGGTCGAGATCACCGACGCCGCAGACCGTGCGCTCAGACCGAGCGGAGCACGCGGGATCGTGTTCGACACGCCCTGGGCCGGGAACGCCGAAAGGGGCCGTCCGCACGAAGCGGACGACCCCTCTCGGAGATCAGCAGGAGACCTACTTGACGATCTTGGTGACCGTTCCGGCGCCCACGGTGCGTCCACCCTCACGGATGGCGAAGCCGAGGCCCTCCTCCATGGCGATCGGCTGGATCAGCGCGACCGTCATGTCGGTGGTGTCGCCGGGCATGACCATCTCGGTGCCCTCGGGCAGCGTGATGACGCCGGTGACGTCGGTGGTGCGGAAGTAGAACTGCGGGCGGTAGTTCGCGTAGAACGGGTTGTGACGCCCACCCTCATCCTTGGACAGGATGTACGCGGTGCCCTCGAAGTCGGTGTGCGGCGTGACCGAACCCGGCTTGACGACGACCTGGCCGCGCTCGACGTCCTCGCGCTTGGTGCCGCGGAGGAGCAGACCGCAGTTCTCGCCGGCCCAGGCCTCGTCGAGCTGCTTGTGGAACATCTCGATTCCGGTGACCGTGGTCTTCTGCGTCGGGCGGATGCCGACGATCTCGACCTCGGAGTTCAGAGCGAGGGTTCCGCGCTCCGCACGGCCGGTGACGACGGTTCCACGACCGGTGATCGTGAAGACGTCCTCGATCGGCATGAGGAACGGCTTGTCCTTGTCGCGGATCGGGTCCGGGATGGACTCGTCGACGGCGTCCATGAGGTCGAGGATGGACTGGGTCCACGCCTCGTCGCCCTCGAGGGCCTTGAGGCCCGAGACGCGGACGACGGGAGCGTTGTCTCCGTCGAAGCCCTGCGAAGCGAGCAGCTCGCGGACCTCGAGCTCGACGAGCTCCAGGATCTCCTCGTCGTCGACCATGTCGGCCTTGTTCAGGGCGACGAGCAGGTAGGGGACGCCGACCTGCTTGGCGAGGAGGACGTGCTCACGGGTCTGAGCCATCGGGCCGTCGGTGGCGGCGACCACGAGGATCGCGCCGTCCATCTGAGCCGCGCCGGTGATCATGTTCTTGATGTAGTCGGCGTGACCCGGGGCGTCGACGTGCGCGTAGTGGCGCTTCGGCGTCTCGTACTCGACGTGCGAGATGTTGATCGTGATGCCGCGCTGGCGCTCCTCGGGAGCGGAGTCGATCGACGCGAAGTCGCGCTGAACGTTGGTCGCGGACGGGAACTTGTCAGCGAGAACCTTGGAGATCGCCGCGGTCAGCGTGGTCTTTCCGTGGTCGACGTGACCGATGGTTCCGATGTTGACGTGCGGCTTGGTCCGCTCGAACTTGGCCTTAGCCACTGTGGGTCCTCCTCAGGACTTAGGTGCAAGCATCCGCATCCGACGCCGCACGGGGCGGCACGAGGACAGAGGGCTTGCGGGGGTTTTGTGTACTTATGTTACCGGCAGTGGTCGTGAGGGTTTCGACGCGAGTACCGCAGCAAACCCGCACGACACTACCAGGCCCCCGCCGTCCACGCGGACGGCGGGGGTGGGAGGGCTGGGTTACTCGCCCTTGTTCTTCTGGATGATCTCCTCGGCGACGGCCTTGGGGACCTCGGAGTAGGACTCGAAGGTCATCGAGTAGACCGCGCGGCCCGAGGTCTTCGAGCGCAGGTCGCCGATGTAGCCGAACATCTCGGACAGCGGCACGTTGGCGCGGATGACCTTGATGCCGGTGGCGTCCTCCATCGACTGGATCATCCCGCGACGCGAGTTGAGGTCGCCGATGACGTCGCCCATGTACTCCTCGGGAGTGCGGACCTCGACGGCCATGAGCGGCTCGAGGAGGACGGGCTGCGCCTTGCGCGACGCCTCCTTGAACGCGATCGAGCCGGCGATCTTGAACGCCATCTCGGACGAGTCGACGTCGTGCGCCGCACCGTCGGTCAGGGTCGCCTTGACGCCCACCATGGGGTAGCCGGCGAGCGTGCCCACCTGCATGGCGTCGCGGATGCCCGCGTCGACCGACGGGATGTACTCGCGGGGAACGCGTCCACCCGAGACGCCGTTGACGAACTCGTAGGTCTTGTCGGCCTCGACCTCCATCGGCTCGATGGTGATCTGGACCTTCGCGAACTGGCCGGAGCCACCCGTCTGCTTCTTGTGGGTGTAGTCGTACTTCTCGACCGCGCGACGGATGGTCTCGCGGTACGCCACCTGCGGCTTGCCGACGTTCGCCTCGACGTTGAACTCGCGCTTCATGCGGTCCACCAGGATGTCGAGGTGCAGCTCGCCCATTCCCTTGATGACCGTCTGACCGGTCTCCTGGTTCTGCTCGGTGCGGAAGGTGGGGTCCTCCTCCGCGAGCTTCTGGATCGCGGTGCCCAGCTTCTCCTGGTCGGCCTTGGTCTTGGGCTCGATGGCGACCTCGATGACGGGCTCGGGGAACGTCATGGACTCGAGCACCACCTGCGCGTTGGGGTCGCTCAGGGTGTCACCGGTGGTGGTGTCCTTGAGGCCGATGACCGCGTAGATGTGACCGGCGGTGACCGAGTCGACCGGGTTCTCCTTGTTGGAGTGCATCTGGAAGATCTTGCCGATGCGCTCCTTCTTGCCCTTGGTCGAGTTGATGACCTGAGCGCCGGAGTCGAGCTTGCCCGAGTAGACGCGCACGTAGGTCAGGCGACCGAAGAACGGGTGCACGGCGACCTTGAACGCGAGCGCCGAGAAGGGCTCGGTCGAGTCGGCGTGGCGCATGATGACCTTCTCCTCGTCGCGGACGTCGTGAGCCTCGATGGCCGGGACGTCGAGCGGGGAGGGGAGGTAGTCGACGACCGCGTCGAGCATCGGCTGGACACCGCGGTTCTTGAACGCGGAGCCGCAGAGCACGGGGTAGATGTCCGAGTTGACGGTCAGCTTGCGGATCGCCGCCTTGATCTCGGCGACGGTCAGCTCCTCACCGCCGAAGTACTTCTCGAGCAGCTCGTCGGACGTCTCGGCGACGGTCTCGAGCAGCTTGTGGCGGTACTCGGCGGCCTTCTCGGCGAGGTCGGCGGGGATCTCCTCGATCTCGTACTTCGCGCCCAGCGCGACGTCTCCCTTGGAGTCGCCGCGCCACGTGAGCGCGCGCATCTCGACCAGGTCGACGACGCCCTCGAAGTTGGACTCGGCACCGATCGGCAGCTGGATGACCAGCGGCTTCGCACCGAGGCGCTTGATGATCGTGTCGACCGTGTAGTAGAAGTCGGCGCCGAGCTTGTCCATCTTGTTGACGAAGCAGATGCGCGGGACGTCGTACTTGTCGGCCTGACGCCAGACGGTCTCGGACTGGGGCTCGACGCCCTCCTTGCCGTCGAAGACGGCGACCGCGCCGTCGAGCACGCGCAGCGAGCGCTCGACCTCGACCGTGAAGTCGACGTGACCCGGGGTGTCGATGATGTTGATCTGGTTCTTGTTCCAGAAGCAGGTCGTCGCGGCCGACGTGATCGTGATGCCGCGCTCCTGCTCCTGCGCCATCCAGTCCATCGTGGCGGCGCCGTCGTGGACCTCACCGATCTTGTGCGTGATACCCGTGTAGAACAGGATGCGCTCGGTGGTGGTGGTCTTGCCGGCATCGATGTGGGCCATGATGCCGATGTTGCGGACCTTGTTCAGGTCGGTGAGCACATCTTGTGCCACGGAGTTCCTCCGATAGGTGATGGAGCCAGCGCAACGGGTTCATGGCCGATCGGCTGGGTCTGGTGGTGGCGGTCGCCCGACCGCGTGGATCGGGCGATCCGCCGCCGGGCCCCGGCCGGCAGCGCGAGGACTGCCGGCCGGGGGTTCGCGGTCGCTCGGGAGCGGCCGCGGGGTGCGCTACCAGCGGTAGTGCGCGAAGGCCTTGTTCGACTCGGCCATCTTGTGGGTGTCCTCGCGACGCTTGACAGCGGCGCCGAGTCCGTTCGACGCGTCGAGGATCTCGTTCATGAGACGCTCGGTCATCGTCTTCTCGCGACGGGCCTTCGCGTAGCTGGTGAGCCAGCGGAGCGCGAGGGTGTTGGCGCGGTGGGGCTTGACCTCGACCGGGACCTGGTAGGTCGAGCCGCCGACGCGGCGGCTGCGGACCTCGAGGGTCGGACGGACGTTGTCGAGCGCCTTCTTGAGGGTCACGACCGCGTCCTGGCCGTTCTTCGTGGACACGCCTTCGAGCGCGCCGTAGACGATGCGCTCGGCGAGACCCTTCTTGCCGTCCAGGAGGATCTTGTTGACGAGCTGGCTGACGACCGGAGCGCCGTAGACGGGGTCTGCGACGACGGGGCGCTTGGGAGCTGGGCCCTTACGAGGCATTACTTCTTCTCCATCTTCGCGCCGTACCGGCTGCGAGCCTGCTTGCGGTTCTTGACGGCCTGGGTGTCCAGGGCGCCGCGAACGATCTTGTAGCGGACACCGGGGAGGTCCTTCACGCGACCGCCGCGCACGAGCACCATCGAGTGCTCCTGCAGGTTGTGGCCCTCGCCGGGGATGTAGGCGGTGACCTCGGTGCCGTTGGAGAGCTTCACGCGAGCCACCTTGCGGAGGGCCGAGTTGGGCTTCTTGGGCGTGGTCGTGTAGACGCGCGTGCACACGCCGCGCTGCTGGGGGTTGGCCTTCAGGGCGGGCGCCTTGGTCTTGGTGACCTTGGGCGAGCGTCCCTTGCGGACCAACTGCTGAATCGTTGGCACTGATTTGCTCCTTGAATGCTGCACGGTGACAGCGGATCGATGGTCGACATTCGGCCTGTCCGTCGCCGGACGCGGCCGAGTTCGTCTGGACCCGACGCACCCCGCACGCCGACGAGCGACGCGCTGGGGAGGAGGACGGGTATGCCGTGGGGGCCGCCCGATCGGACGAACCCTCGGACCCTCTCGGACCCGGTGGAGCGAGGCGCGGCGCGAGCGAGGACCCGGAGGCACGACGCAAGCGCGCGCCAAAGCGCACACCTCGGCAATATTACGGGGAGTGACGGGGCCGGTCAACCGAGGCGGGTCCGCGCACAGGGACGAGTGGAGCGGGAGCCGCGCGGCGACTGCACCGAGCACGCCTCACTCGCGCTCGTCGCCCTCCCAGCCCCAGTGCGGCGAGGAGCCGCCGGCGTCGCGCCGGGCGAGCATCAGGAGAAACAGCGCCACGACGGCGGCCGCCAGCACGCCGGTGGCGAGCGCGAACACCGTGCCCGCGTGGTCGAGGACGTAGCCGAGGATCCCGGCCGGATCGCCGACGCCGAGTCCGTAGAGCGCGCCTCCGGTCAGCAGGAACAGCACGTAGACGGCGATCCCCGCCAGGAGCGACGGCCCGAGCACGCGGGTCACCCTCGCACGGGCGGCGAGAGTGATCATGACGAGGAGGACGGCCAGCACGCACACCGCGACCGAGACCGGGCCGAGCAGGGGCCCGGCATCGCGCTCGGGCACGACGTCCTCGTCGAGCATGAGGCTGAGGACTCCGAAAGCGCAGACCACCAGGGCGAGGTAGAGGAAGGCGGCGAACGCCGCCAGCGCGATCCCGTAGCCGAGCCCGGAGGCCCGCCCCTGCTCCCCCGGCGCGCCCGCGGCGGTCACGACTTCGCGGCCGCCTCGCGCTCGGCGTTGCGGCGCTTGACGCCACGGGCGCGACCGGCGATCAGGGCTCCGCCCCAGACGCTCACCTCGCGGGCGAGCACCGCGGCCGCGAGCACGGAGGCGAGCACGGCCGGGTCGCGGAGGAACTCGATCAGCTGCGTGCGGTCGGACGGGACGGCGGCGCCTCCGACGGGGAGCCAGGCGCCCACCAGCGCGGCGGCACCGGCGAGGAGGGCGACGAAGAAGCCGCCGAGCACATACGCCCACCAGCCCGCACGATTGACGGCGAGCACGATCAGGGCGAGCCCCAGGAAGAAGGCCGCGACCGGGGCGAGGAAGACCGCCGTCGGGCCCTGGTCGAGAGCGATCGCGAGCGGGTCTCCGGCGACCTCGTCGAGGAGGATCCGGATCGCGGTGAGAGCGATCAACAGCAGCGCGGCGAAGACGGCGGTCGCCAGGAGGGCGATGGCGAGGCCGGCGAGGCGGTTCCCCTTCCGGCGCACGGGCTCCGGGTCGGGCTCGACCGATCCGATCGCCGTGGGAGCCGCGGCCGGCACCACCCTGGTCTCGGCGGTGGAAGGCGATCCACCGGGCTGCGGCTCGGGCCAGACGTACTCGCGGGTCGGCTGGGGTCCGGTGCCACCCGTCGGCTCGGCGGGCATCCGCGTGGTCTCGGCTTCGCTGTTCCAGGTCACTTCGTCAGCATAAGCACGCCTCCGCAGCAGTCCGGGTGCGGCGCGCGGCTCCCGCAGAAGGGGGCCACGCAGAAGAGCCCCGAGCCGGACGTCACTCCAGCGGGTGCAGGAGGCGGCGGAGGAACTGCTGGGTGCGAGCCTCGCGCGGCTCCCGGAGGATCTGCGCCGGCGCGCCCCGCTCGACCACCACGCCGTCGGCCATGAAGACGACCTCGGAAGCGACCTGCCGGGCGAACTCGAGCTCGTGCGTGACGACGAGCATCGTCCAGCCCTCCCCGGCCAGCTCGCGCATCAGCGACAGCACGTCACCGACGAGCTCGGGATCGAGGGCCGACGTGGGCTCGTCGAACAGCAGGAGATCGGGCCGGAGCGCGAGGGCGCGGACGATGCCGACGCGCTGCTGCTGACCCCCGGAGAGCTCGAACGGGTAGGCGCCGCCGCGACCGCCGAGACCCACGCGCGCGAGCAGCGCCTCCGCCTCCGGGACGACCTCTGCCGCCGTGCGGCGCTGCACGCGGAGCGGGCCCTCGGTGACGTTCTCGAGCACGGTGAGGTGCGGGAAGAGGTTGAAGTGCTGGAACACCATCGCGGAGCGGTCGCGCAGGGTCGTCAGAGCACGCTTGCCGACGCCGGCCGAGAAGTCGAGCGTCGTCCCGTCGGCCAGCGACACGACTCCGCCGTCGGGGATCTCGAGGCTGTTGAGCGAGCGCAGGACGGTCGTCTTGCCAGACCCGGACGGGCCGACCAGGGCGATGACCTCACCGCGCCGGATCTCGAGATCGATGCCTCGGAGCACCTCCACGCCCGAGAACGACTTGCGCAGACCCGTGGCGGACAGGACCGGGCGGGCGGTCGGGGCGTCGGTCTCCCGGGCGTCAGTGGGCGACATAGCGGTCCAATCGCTTCTCGAGGAGGCTCTGCCCGCTGGAGAGGACCAGGCAGATCAGCCAGTAGATCAGGGCGGCCTCGAGGTAGAGGAGCATGAACTCGCTCGAGGCGGTGGCGATCTTCTGCGCCTGGCGGAACAGCTCGGTCACGAGGATCAGCGATGCGAGCGAGGTGTCCTTGACCAGCGAGATGAAGGTGTTCGACAGCGGCGGCACCGAGACGCGGGCGGCCTGCGGGAGGATGATGCGCCGCAACGCCAGGGAGCGGCTCATGCCGATGGTGTGCGCCGCCTCCCACTGACCCTTCGGGACGCTCAGGATCGCTGCGCGGATCACCTCCGCCGCGTAGCCGCCGACATTGAGGGCGAAGGCGATGATCGCGCTCGGCCACGGGTCGATCTTGATGCCCAGGCTGGGGAGGCCGTAGAAGATCACGAAGAGCTGCACCAGGAGCGGGGTGCCGCGGATCACCGAGATGTAGATCCGGGCGATCCAGGCCAGCACGCGCACGCGCGACAGCCGCATCAGAGCGACGGCGAGCGCCAGCGCGAGACCGAGTACGAAGCTCGAGAGCGCCAGCGGGATCGTGCCGACGATCCCCCCGGAGAGGATCGGCCAGAACGACCGGAGGAGAAGATCGGTGTCCATCTCGTCTTTCCCGCCGGGGCGGGAAAGACCGCGGTCGGCTGTCGTGAATGGTCGCGATGAGCAGAGCGGGTCACGCCCGCGTCCCTCGACATGCTGACACGCATGTCGAGGAATCGCTCAGGTCTTGCGCGAGGGCGCTCCGAGGGTCGCATTTCCCCCGGTGGGGCTACTGGGAGACGTCGGCGCCGAAGTAGCGCTCCGAGATCGAGGCCAGGGTGCCGTCGGCGCGGAGCTCGTCGAGAGCGTCGTCGACCGCGGCGACCAGGTCGTCGGAGCCCTTCGGGAAGGTGAAGGCGCTCGAGGACGAGTCGTCGGTCGTCACCGCGACCTTGAGGCCGGCGGCCTGGTCGGGGTAGGTCGTCGACCAGTCGAGCCAGGTGAGGCGGTCGTTGATGGTCGCGTCCACGCGACCCTGCTCGACGAGCGCGACGGCCTGGGCCCAGCCCTCGACTCCCTCGACAGTGGCGCCGCTGTCCTGGGCGAGCGTGTACCAGTTGCTCGAGAGCGACTGCGCGGTGGTCTTGCCCGACAGCGAGTCGAGCGAGGTGATGGAGGTGTCGGCGGCGGGGACGACCACGACGCCGGGGCTCACGGCGTACGGCTCGGAGAAGTCGTACTTGGCGCTGCGCTCGTCGTTGATCGAGACCTGGTTCGCGATGACATCGAAGCGGTCGCCGTCCAGGCCCGCGAACATCGCGTCCCACTGGGTCTCCTCGAACTCCGGCTCGACGCCGAGCTTCTCGGCCACCGCGGTGATCACATCGACGTCGTAGCCGGTGAGATCGCCCGTTCCGCCGTCGGCGTGGTAGGAGAAGGGCTGGTAGGTGCCCTCGGTGCCGATGGTGAGCTTCCCCGACTCCGTGACTTCGGCCAGCGTCAGCCCGGAGTTCGCCGCGGTGCTCGCGGCGTCGCTCGAACCCGACACGACGTCGTCGGTGGAGGCGGGCGCGCAGCCGGCGAGGACCAGCGCGGCGGCGGCCGCCGTCGTGCCCAACAGCAGGCGCAGGGAGGTGCGGGCGGGGAGGTACGTCACGGTGTCTTTCCTTCGGTGCATCACGGAGCAGGGAGGGCGCCGGGGGCGGCGCCGCAGGTCGTCCGGGCGCGTCCACGGCTGCGCCGCGAGATCGGCCCGCCGTGACGACAACCAGAACGGGGGTGGCCGCTATTCCCGGATGTCGCCGCGTGACGCCGGGAAGTCCGCGAGGAAGTCCTCCGCGCCGCCCACCTCGTCGGAGGTGAGGCCGGCCGCCGCGTCGGGACGGACGAGGTGGAACGGCGTCTCCTGCTCGCGCGCCCACGCGTAGGCGTCCTCGCGCAGGTTGTCGTCGATCCAGACGACTGCGTCGATCTCCGTCCGCTCGCGGGCCGCTTCGAGCCAGGCCGCGACCGGCTGCAGTTTGCCCGTCTGGCCGGGGAAGCGCGGATCGCGCGGCAGTCCCCCGCTGAAGACGATCGCCTCCGTCTCCTCCGGGAGTCCGAGGTCGCGCGCGAGGACGGAGGTGAGCTTGGGCGGCCAGGTCGTCGCCCAGACGATGGTCCCGACGGCGGCGAGGCGCAGCACGAGGGCTTCGCGCTCGGGATCGAGCCCGAGCCGATGACCGCCGCTCTGGCGATCGCTCGTGACGGTCGGATTCAGGACGCCGTCGACGTCGAGGAGGATGAGCGCGGCCATGCCTGCCACCGTAGCGGCGGCTCCCGGGCTCTGCGAGGCGGGAGCAGCGCGGCGGACGCTAGCGTGGCGGGATGCCGCCCTCCGCCCGCCTGCCCGACGGACGGCTCGTGTCGCTCGAGGCCGACACCCTCCGACCGGGTGTGCTCGTGCTCGCGATCGACGGCGCGGAGCAGTCGCTGATCGATCCGCGGACTCCGGACTCCCTCGATCTCGAGTACATGGCGAGGCTCGGCGGCGTCGTCGACGCGATCGCACCGGCCGGCGTCCCCGTCCGCCTCCTGCACCTGGGCGCGGGGGCGCTCTCGCTCGCGCGGTACACCGAGTGGACGCGACCCGGCTCCGAGCAGACGGTCGTCGAGATCGCGACCGGCCTCGTCGACTTCGTGCTCGCGCACGCACCTCTTCCCGGCGGCGCCCGGCTCGGGGTGATCACCGCCGACGCCGCATCGCCGATTCCCGGGCTGCTCGCAGACCTCGTCGTCCTCGACGTCTACGACGGCGACGAGATCCCGGAGGCGTTCTACCGGACCGAGGTCCTCGGGCGCGTCGCCGAGCGCGTCGCCGCCGACGGGCTCCTCGCGGTGAACGTGGCCGATGACGCCGACCACCGACGGCTCGACCGCCTCCGAGAGGCGCTCCTGCGGGTGCTGCCGGTCACCGCCGCCGTCGGAGCGGCCTCGTTCGCGGAGCACCGCAGCGCCGGCAACGCGATCCTGCTGGCGTCACGCGGTGGGATCGCCGCCGAGGTGGCCGACCGGCTGCTGCGCGCGGGACCGCACCCGGTCGCCGCCGTTCCTGCGCGCGACGTCGTGACCGTCGAGGTTGCGGTAGAAGTCGACCCGTGAGTCGAGGGTCACGCCTGCCTCGAGGTACTTCGTCTTGATCCGCTTGATGTAGGTGCGGACGGTGTGCTCGGCGATGCGCATCTCGACCGCGACGGCCTTCACGGCTGCGCCCGCCCCGTAGGAGCGCATGACCCGGCTCTCCTGCGGACTGAGGATCGGACGGCGGTCGGCCCCGGCCGACAGGAAGCGGCGGCGGGCCGCCTCCGAGATCCACGGCCGCCCCGAGCCGACCGAGACGATCGCGGCGACGAGCTCGCCGGGATCGTCGCCCTTCCAGACGAAGGCCGCGCGGTCCACGCGCAGCACCGCCCTGATCGACTCCAGCGCGTTCGACGACGAGAGGGCGACGACTCCTCGGTAGCGGCCGGTGAGTCCGGCCAGGGTCGCGGTCAGCTCGTCGGGCGGGACGCGATCGAGGTCGAGGAGGGCGACGGTCTCGCCGTCCGGGATCGGCGGCTCGATCGCCGGATCGACCGCCGGGAACTCCGGGAGCGCGGCGGCGAGCAGCGCGAGCAGGGCCGCGCGCTCGATGGAGAGGCCGTCGACGACGGCCAGAGCGAACCGCTCGTTGTCCGGCACGGTGACCCCTCGTGGACGCGGTTCGGGTCCGCATCCGTTGGGAAGATATCGGACCCTCGGCCGCGATGGGGGAATTCAGGACATTAAGTCCCGTAGCCCCGGTGTACCGGCGACGCGGTCGCACGACGGTACCGGTGCGGGGCCCTCGGTGGAGGCATAGTCTCCTTCTCACCATGGACGAAGACGACCGACTCCCGCGCGCCAAGAGGATCCCCGCCGACCAGGTCCGCGCCCGCATGATCGCGGCCGCCAGCGAGGTGATCGCCGCGAACGGGCTCACCGTCGGCTTCGCCCACCTGCCGATGGAGGAGTACATCCGCCTCGCCGAGGTGCCGCGCAGCTCGGTCTACCGGATCTGGGCCACCCGCGAGGAGTTCGTCGCCGACCTCATCGGCGAGGTGTTCGTGCGGGACCGCTACGCGGACGGGGCGGATCCGGATGCGATGGCGGTGATGCGCGACGTGCACGAGCGCCACTCCGACCGACTCGCGACGGCGACGGGACGCCGCGCCGTGGTCTGGGAGATGATCCGGATCGGCGCGAACTCGAACATCGAGGCCCTGCGCAGCTCGGTCGACTGGGCGTCGTACAACGCACTTCTGGCCTGCACGTTCTCGATGGAGGAGGGGCCGGCCCGCGAGGCCGTGCAGGCGACGGCCCGACGGATCGAGACGATGCTGACGCACCGCATGCAGGGCTTCTACTCGGAGATGCTCGAGACCTTCGGCGGTACCCTCCGACCGGGATTCTCGACCCTGCAGCTCGCCCACCTGACCTCGGTCGTGATCGACGGGCTGGCCCATCGCGGCAGGCTGCTCGGCGACGAGCTCGACTCGGTCGTGCTCGCGCCGGGCCTCGACGGTGAGCCGGTGCCGTGGCACCTCGCGGCCTACACGATCCGCTCGATCGTCGAGGGGATGCTCGAGCCGGTCGCCGACTAGCTCGCCGGGACCGGCTCGGTGAAGCCGTCGATCAGCATCAGGACACCCGCGACGACCAGCGACGGCGAGCCCTCCCCGCCGAGGGGGCCGGTGACGAGCTCGGGAGCGGCGATCCGTGCCACGCAGAGGCCCTCGATGTACGACGAGATCGCGGAGGCGAGCACGGCGTAGCCGCCCAGGCCGGGACGGACGCGCAGATCCAGCTCGGAGAACGTGTGCTCGTAGTACTTGGCCATGTTGTCGATGAAGTGGACCTGGCGCTTGTGGAGCGCCTCCGAGATCGCGGTGCGGGCCGGCTCCTCGTAGGCCGTGACGGAACCCGCGAGAGCGACGAAGTTGCGCCAGTGCTGCGACGCGAACGTGTTCTCGTAGTTGGCACTGATGGCCACGCTGACCGACTCGACGAGGATCGAGCGCTGCTTCTCGGGCGAGAGCGGCCCCTCGACGTGGCGATGCAGATAGGAGTCGCCGACGACGAGCGCGGGCTGATCGAGCCGGGTCGAGAGGATCCTCTCGGGGATGACGGCCACGAGCTCGTCGTAGAAGGCCTGCCGGGTCGGCCAGATCCTGTAGACGGTGCTCCGCGGGACGTCCGCCATGCGGATCACGTCCTCGAGGGCGAGGTGCGAGACGCCCACTCGGAGGCCCTCGGACCGGACGACGCCCAGTGCGGTGTCGAGGAGCCGGGTCCTGACCTCCTCCCGACTGAGGCGCGACGGGCGCCGAGGAGTGTCGGTGGGCTCGGTGCTCTGGCTCATGCGGTCTCCGCCGGAAGGTGCGCGGAGGCCGGATCGGCGCGGCCTCGTCCCTTGGAGCGTAGCGGCGAGCGCGATGGACCGGTGACGGGCGCGGCCCGCGTCCGGCTCGAGAGCCGCGCGGGCCGCGCTGCCTGTCCCCCAGGCGGCCGCCCCATCGGCCACTTCGACCGTAGGACGGATCGTGCTCGAGGTCAAAGTTCGAGACATCATGTCGCGTGAAGGTCAGCGCAGCATCCGTCGGCGCGCGTCGTCCGCTACGGGAGCATGCCGCAGCGTCGGCACCTCCGCCGCACCCGGCCGGGGCTGCGCGAGGGTGGCAGCGACGGCGGAGGCGGCTTCGGCGCCCGCCCGCTCAGTCAGCTCGACGTTGCGCATCAGCTTGGCGTGGTGGCACGGGCTCGCGTCGATCGCGACCACCATCGCCGAGAAGCGGAGGGCGTCTCCGAGGCGGGCGAGCGGGTTCAGCTCGGCCATCACCGCGGGCACGTCCGGCATCGACAGGAGGGTGTAGCGGCAGGTCGAGACGTAGTACTCGTCGACGCCCGCCTCGGCCGACTGGTTCCCGACGATGATGTCGCCCAGATCGACCACGCCGACGCGGGTGCCCAGCACGGCCGCGACCGTCACTTTGATGTCGCCCGCGAGCGCGACGACGTGGATGCCCGCGGGCCAGGGCGGGAGGTCGCCGAGCTCGATCGACCCCGTGCGCATCGCGATGCCCGCCTGCGACGAGAGCGCGTCGATCATCGGCATGCCGGTGCACTCCCCCGCCTTCGAGGCGTCCTCGGAGGCGTCCTCGCCGCACGAGGCGAGCAGGGCCGAGATCCCGAGGCGGCTCTGCGGCTCGAGCCCCGCGACCACCGCGGGGCTGACCGCTCCGGTGGAGTCGATGATCTCGCCGAGCCGGGCCGCGAGGTCGGACCCGGTGTTCGGCGTGCCGAAGGTGATGACGTCCGACACCATCGACTCGACCGGGACACCGTCGACGCTCTGACTCAGGGCCTGCCGGGCGGCCAGGCCGCCCATCGAGTGCGCCACGACGATCGCCCGGTTGCCGGTCGCCCGGGTGACGCAGTCGAGCGCGGAGGCGAGCGCGTCGGCGATCCCCGGGTCGGTGACCCAGCGGGCCGCCAGGTCGCGGTAGTCGAAGGTGTAGACGGCGGTGCCCTCGATCTCCTGCAGCATCCCGATCATCGAGCGCTGCGAGGTGGTGACGGGCTCGTCGACTCCGTTCGGGGCGATGAGATCGACCAGGTGCGAGAACGCGCCCGTTCGGGAGTCGTCGTGCGTCGCTGTGCCGAGCCACCCGTGCAGCAGGATGATCGGCACGACCGAGGCGGCGGGGGCCGGGTCGACCTCGTCTCCCTCGAGCACGGGGGCGAGCTGAGCGACACCGCAGGAGGCCGGAGGCGACGCGGTCAGAGCCTCGGCGGGGGTCGCGGGCACGACGACGGCACCGACCACCGCGAGAAGGGCGGCCAGCACGACGACCACGAATCTCATCCGCGCGTTTCCTCACCGCTGCGATTCCGGCGGGACGGACGGGTACCGGCCCGGCGAGCGCCTGACGAGTCAAGCATCCGCACGACTGCGCTGGGAGCATACATCACGATTCGATCACCCCCAGTAAGGGAGCCCTCACTCGTCCTCGGACGACGCAGGCGCGGAGACGACGAGGGGCTCCCCGGACCGAAGTCCGAGGAGCCCCTCGTCACCGTGGTGGACGGTGCCTAGCTGTAGTTGCCCGGCTCGTAGCCGTCGCTCGAGAACGAGTCGAAGTCGACGAACGACAGGTCGGCGTCGCTGAACGCGGCGTCGTCGGCGAAGATGCGGTTGGGGTACCGCTCGGCCTTCGCCTCCTCCGTCGCCTCGACCGACACGTTGCGGTACTTCGGGAGACCGGTACCGGCCGGGATCAGCTTTCCGATGATCACGTTCTCCTTCAGGCCCAGCAGCGGGTCGCGCTTGCCCTCCATGGCCGCCTGCGTCAGGACGCGGGTGGTCTCCTGGAAGGACGCGGCCGACAGCCACGACTCGGTCGCCAGCGACGCCTTGGTGATTCCCATGACCTCCTGGCGGGCCGACGCGGTGCGCTTGCCCTCGGTCAGAGCGGCGCGGTTCACGTCGCTGTAGCGCGAGCGGTCGACGAGCTCACCGGGGAGCAGGTCGGTGTCGCCGTGGTCGACGACGGTGACCTTGCGGAGCATCTGACGGACGATGACCTCGATGTGCTTGTCGTGGATCGGCACACCCTGCGAGCGGTAGACGCCCTGGACGCCTCCGACCAGGTGCTTCTGGACCTCGCGGACGCCCAGCACGCGCAGGACCTCCTTGGGGTCGACCGTTCCGACGTGCAGCTGCTGGCCGAGGGTGACCGACTGGCCGTCCTCGACGAGGAGCTGCGAGCGCTTGAGCACCGGGTAGATGACCGCCTCGTCGCCGTTGTCGGGCTGGAGGATGACGCGGCGGGCACGGTCGGTATCCTCGATCGTGATGCGACCGGCGGCCTCCGCGATCGGCGACGCACCCTTGGGGGTGCGGGCCTCGAAGAGCTCCTGCACGCGGGGAAGACCCTGCGTGATGTCGTCGGCCGAGGCCGATCCACCGGTGTGGAAGGTGCGCATCGTGAGCTGCGTGCCGGGCTCGCCGATCGACTGGGCCGCGATGATGCCGACGGCCTCTCCGATGTCGACGAGCTTGCCGGTGGCGAGCGAGCGGCCGTAGCAGGCCGCGCAGACGCCGACGGCGGACTCGCAGGTCAGGACCGAGCGCACCTTGATGTGGCGCACCTCGGCTCCGACGAGCTTCTCGATGAGCACGTCACCCACGTCCTCGCCGGCCTCGGCGATGACCTCGCCGGCCTCGTTCGTCGCCGCGGTGGCGAGCGAACGGGCGTAGACCGAGTTCTCGACGTTCGAGTCCTGCGACCAGGCGCCGGTGGCGTCCTGGAGCATGATCGGCAGTTCGAGGCCCTTCGAGGTGCCGCAGTCGTCCTCACGGATGATGACGTCCTGCGAGACGTCGACGAGTCGACGCGTCAGGTAGCCGGAGTCCGCCGTGCGGAGCGCGGTGTCGGCCAGACCCTTGCGGGCGCCGTGCGTGGCGATGAAGTACTCGGCGACCGACAGGCCCTCGCGGTACGAGGAGATGATCGGTCGGGCGATGATCTCGCCCTTCGGGTTGTTCACCAGGCCGCGCATGCCGGCGATGTTGCGCACCTGCAGCCAGTTGCCTCGGGCACCGGAGGTGACCATGCGGTTGATGGTGTTGTCGACCGGGAAGTTCGCGCGCATGGCCTTGGCGACCTCGTCGGTCGCCTCGGTCCACACCTTCACGAGCTCCTGGCGGCGCTCGGGCTGGGTGATGAGACCCTTCTCGAACTCCGACTCGACCTTGGCCGCGCGCTTCTCGTAGCCCGCGATGATCTGCGGCTTCGACGGAGGCGTGAGGATGTCGGAGAGCGCGACAGTGACTCCGGACCGGGTGGCCCAGTAGAAACCGGCGTCCTTGATCCGGTCGAGCGAGGCGGCGACCTCGACCTTGGGGTAGCGCTCCGCGAGGTCGTTGACGATCCCGGAGATGGTCGTCTTGTCGGCGACCTGCTCGAAGTACGGGTAGTCGACCGGCAGCGCCTCGTTGAAGAGGGCGCGGCCGAGCGTCGTGTCGAGCAGGACCGGCGCGGTGACCTTGCCGGTCTCGTCGATCTCGACGCCCTCGGGCGCCTGACCCTGGGCGAAGAACACCTCGGACATCCGGATGCGCACCTTGGAGTTCAGGTGCAGCGAGCCCTGGTCCTTCGCGAGGATCGCCTCGGAGACCGAGGAGAACGCGCGTCCCTCACCGGCGCCACCCTCGCGGATGGTCGTCAGGTGGTGGAGGCCGATGATCATGTCCTGCGTGGGCAGGGTGACCGGACGGCCGTCGGAGGGCTTGAGGATGTTGTTCGACGCGAGCATCAGGATGCGCGCCTCGGCCTGGGCCTCGACGGACAGCGGCAGGTGCACGGCCATCTGGTCGCCGTCGAAGTCCGCGTTGAACGCGGCGCAGACGAGCGGGTGCAGCTGGATCGCCTTGCCCTCGACCAGCTGGGGCTCGAAGGCCTGGATGCCGAGTCGGTGCAGGGTGGGGGCGCGGTTCAGCAGGACGGGGCGCTCGCGGATGATCTCCTCGAGCACGTCCCACACCTGCGGGCGCGAACGCTCGACCATGCGCTTGGCGGCCTTGATGTTCTGCGCGTGCGACAGGTCGATCAGGCGCTTGATGACGAACGGCTTGAACAGCTCCAGCGCCATCTGCTTGGGCAGACCGCACTGGTGCAGCTTGAGCTGCGGGCCGACGATGATGACCGAGCGGCCGGAGTAGTCGACGCGCTTGCCGAGCAGGTTCTGGCGGAAGCGACCCTGCTTTCCCTTGAGCATGTCGCTCAGGGACTTGAGGGCGCGGTTGCCGGTACCGGTGACGGGACGACCGCGGCGGCCGTTGTCGAAGAGGGCGTCGACCGCCTCCTGGAGCATGCGCTTCTCGTTGTTCACGATGATCTCGGGGGCACCGAGGTCGAGCAGGCGGCGGAGACGGTTGTTGCGGTTGATCACGCGACGGTAGAGGTCGTTCAGGTCGGAGGTGGCGAAGCGGCCACCGTCGAGCTGGACCATCGGGCGAAGCTCCGGCGGGATGACCGGGACCACGTCGAGGACCATCGCTGCCGGCGAGTTGCCGGTGGCGAGGAACGAGTTGACGACGCGCAGGCGCTTGATGGCGCGGATCTTCTTCTGACCCTTGCCCTCGGCGATCTGCAGGTGCAGGGTCTCGGCCTCGGCCTGGAGGTCGAACTGCTCGAGGCGCTTCTTGATCGCCTCGGCACCCATGTAGGCCTCGAAGTAGACGCCGTACCGGTCGACGAGCTCGTTGAAGACCGCGTCCTCGGGCTTGAGGTCGCCGACCTTGAGGGTGCGGAACTGCTCCCACACGCTCTCGAGCCGCGCGATGTCCTCGTCGAAGGACTTGCGGATCTGGCCCATCTCCTTCTCGGCGCCGTCCTTGGTGCGGCGCTTCTGGTCGCTCTTCGCGCCCTCCGCCTCGAGGGCGGCGAGGTCGGTCTCGAGGCGTGCCAGACGGTCCGCGATGCGGGAGTCGCGCTGGTCGGACAAGGTCTTGATCTCGAGCCGGAGCTCGTTCTCGAGACCGGGCATGTCGGCGTGACGGCCGTCGTCGTCGACATCGATGATCATGTACGCCGCGAAGTAGATGACCTTCTCGAGGTCCTTCGGCGCCATGTCCAGCAGGTATCCGAGGCGCGAGGGGACGCCCTTGAAGTACCAGATGTGCGTGACGGGGGCGGCGAGCTCGATGTGGCCCATCCGCTCGCGGCGGACCGAGGACTTAGTGACCTCGACGCCGCAGCGCTCGCAGACGATGCCCTTGAAGCGCACTCGCTTGTACTTGCCGCAGGAGCACTCCCAGTCGCGCGAGGGTCCGAAGATCTGCTCGCCGAACAGACCGTCCTTCTCGGGCTTGAGGGTGCGGTAGTTGATGGTCTCGGGCTTCTTCACTTCACCGTGCGACCAGCGACGGATGTCATCGGCCGTCGCGAGGCCGATGCGCAGCTCGTCAAAAGTTGTTACGTCGAGCAATGTTTTCTCCTTGTCGGAAAACAGGGTGTCTCGTCAGAGACGGGAGGTCGTCAGATGCAGGCGCGGATCAGATGTCGTCGACCGAGGACGACTCGAACCGGGAGGAGATGTTGATGCCGAGCTCTTCCGCGGCGCGGTAGACCTCGTCATCGGTGTCGCGCAGGCTGACCGCAGTGCCGTCGGCCGAGAGGACCTCGACGTTCAGGCACAGGGACTGCATCTCCTTGATGAGCACCTTGAAGGACTCCGGGATGCCCGGCTCCTGGATGTTCTCGCCCTTGACGATGGCCTCGTAGACCTTCACGCGGCCGAGGATGTCGTCGGACTTGATGGTGAGGAGCTCCTGCAGGGCGTAGGCGGCGCCGTAGGCCTCGAGGGCCCACACCTCCATCTCGCCGAAGCGCTGTCCGCCGAACTGCGCCTTACCACCGAGCGGCTGCTGGGTGATCATCGAGTACGGACCCGTCGAGCGCGCGTGGATCTTGTCGTCGACGAGGTGGTGCAGCTTCAGGATGTACATGTAGCCGACCGAGACCGGGTCCGGGAAGGGCTCTCCCGAGCGGCCGTCGAACAGCTGCGTCTTGCCGGAGGACCCGATCAGGCGCTCGCCGTCGCGGGTCGGCGTGGTGGAGTCGAGGAGCCCTGCGAGCTCCTCCTCCGCCGCGCCGTCGAAGACGGGGGTCGCGACCTTGGTGCCGGGCGCCGCCTCGCGGGCGTGCTCGGGCAGGCGTGCGGCCCACTCGGGCTGACCCTCGACCTTCCAGCCCTGCTTCGCGATCCACCCGAGGTGGATCTCGAGGACCTGGCCGAAGTTCATGCGGCCGGGGACGCCGAGCGGGTTGAGGACGATGTCGACGGGGGTGCCGTCGGCGAGGAACGGCATGTCCTCGACCGGCAGGATCTTCGAGATGACGCCCTTGTTGCCGTGGCGGCCGGCGAGCTTGTCGCCCTCGGTGATCTTGCGCTTCTGGGCGATGTAGACGACCACGCGCTGGTTGACGCCCGAGCCGAGCTCGTCGTCGCCGTCCTGCGCGTCGAACACCTTGACGCCGATGATCGTGCCCTGCTCGCCGTGGGGCACCTTCAGCGACGTGTCGCGGACCTCGCGGCTCTTCTCGTTGAAGATCGCGCGGAGCAGGCGCTCCTCGGCCGAGAGCTCGGTCTCGCCCTTGGGCGTGACCTTGCCGACGAGGATGTCGCCGGGGCGGACCTCGGCGCCGATGCGGATGATGCCGCGCTCGTCGAGGTCGGCCAGGAGCTCCGGGCTGACGTTGGGGAGATCGCGGGTGATCTCCTCCTTGCCGAGCTTGGTGTCGCGGGCGTCGACCTCGTACTCCTCGATGTGGATCGAGGAGAGGACGTCGTCCTTCACCAGGTTCTGGCTGAGGATGATCGCGTCCTCGAAGTTGTGGCCCTCCCACGGCATGAAGGCGACGAGCAGGTTCTTGCCGAGCGCGAGCTCGCCGTTCTCGGTCGCAGGACCGTCGGCGACGATCTCGCCGACCTCGAGACGCTCACCGGCCGAGACGACCACGCGGTTGTTGTACGAGGTGCCCTGGTTGGAGCGGTCGAACTTGCGCAGGTAGTAGACCTGCGTTCCACCCTCGTCGAGCTGGACGGTGACGGTGTCGGCGGAGACCTCCTGGACCACACCGGCCTTGTCGGCCGTGATCACGTCGCCGGCGTCGATGGCCGCGAAGCCCTCCATGCCGGTTCCGACGACGGGCGACTCGCTGCGCAGCAGCGGGACGGCCTGACGCTGCATGTTCGCTCCCATGAGGGCGCGGTTCGCGTCGTCGTGCTCGAGGAACGGGATCAGCGAGGTCGCGACCGACACCATCTGGCGCGGGGAGACGTCCATGTAGTCGACGCGGCCGGCGTCGACGAGCTCGACCTCTCCGCCCTTGGGGCGGACCAGCACCTTGGGCTCGGCGAAGTGGAAGTCCTTGGTCAGCGGGGCGTTCGCCTGCGCGACCAGGTACTCGTCCTCCTCCGAAGCGGTGAGGTAGTCGATCTGCGTGGTCACGAGACCGTCGACGACCTTGCGGTACGGGGTCTCGATGAAGCCGAACGAGTTGATGCGCGCGAAGGACGCGAGCGAGCCGATCAGACCGATGTTCGGGCCTTCGGGGGTCTCGATCGGGCACATGCGGCCGTAGTGCGACGGGTGGACGTCGCGGACCTCGACGCCGGCGCGCTCACGGGAGAGACCGCCGGGGCCGAGCGCCGACAGGCGGCGCTTGTGGGTCAGGCCCGCGAGCGGGTTGTTCTGGTCCATGAACTGCGACAGCTGCGACGTTCCGAAGAACTCCTTGATCGCGGCCACGACGGGGCGGACGTTGATCAGGGTCTGCGGCGTGATCGCCTCGATGTCCTGCGTGGTCATGCGCTCGCGGACGACGCGCTCCATGCGGGACAGACCGGTGCGGACCTGGTTCTGGATCAGCTCGCCGACCGCGCGGATGCGACGGTTGCCGAAGTGGTCGATGTCGTCGACGTCGAGACGGAGCTCGACCGGCGCGGAGTCGCGGACACCCGGGAGGGTGGTGCGGCCGTCGTGCAGCGCGACCAGGTACTTGATGGTCGCGATGATGTCCTCGACCGTCAGAACGGAGTCGGAGAGCGCCTTGTCGATGCCGAGCTTGCGGTTGATCTTGTAGCGGCCGACCTTCGCGAGGTCGTAGCGCTTGGAGTTGAAGTAGAAGTTGTCCAGCAGCGCGCGGGCGGCCTCGGCGGCGACCTGCTCGCCCGGACGGAGCTTGCGGTAGATGTCGCGGAGAGCGTCCTCCTTGGTGAGGATGTTGTCCTTCTCGAGCGTCAGCTCGATCGACTCGTAGCCCGCGAACTGCTCGAGGATCTCCTCGCTGGTCAGGCCGAGGGCCTTGAGGAAGACCGTGACCGACTGCTTGCGCTTGCGGTCGATGCGCACGCCGACCTGGTCGCGCTTGTCGATCTCGAACTCGAGCCACGCACCGCGGCTCGGGATGACGCGAGCCGAGTAGATGTCCTTGTCGGACGTCTTCTCCTGCTGGCGCTCGAAGTACACGCCGGGGCTGCGGACGAGCTGGGACACGACGACACGCTCGGTGCCGTTGATGATGAACGTGCCCTTCTCGGTCATGAGAGGGAAGTCGCCCATGAAGACCGTCTGGGTCTTGATCTCACCCGTGAGGTGGTTCATGAACTCGGCCTCGACGTAGAGGGGAGCCGCGTAGGTCTTGCCGCGCTCCTTGCACTCCTCGATCGTGTACTTCTCGGGCTCGAGGTACGGGTTCGTGAAGCTCAGCTGCATCGTCTCGCTGAGGTCCTCGATCGGGGAGATCTCCTCGAAGATCTCGTCGAGACCGGAGTTGGCGGGGAGGTCTTCCCGGCCGGCGGCCTTCGCCTCGGCGACGCGGGTCTTCCACGCCTCCGAGCCGACGAGCCAGTCGAAGCTCTCGGTCTGCAGCGCGAGCAGATCCGGAACCGTCAGGGTGTCGCTGATCTTGGCGAACGAGAGACGCGAGGCTCCGCGTCCGTTCTTGGGTGAGGTGGTGGTTGCGTGGGGCGCAGCAGCCAAGGAAGGAACCTCCGTAGACCCTCGCGGGTCTCAATCTGTGGGATGTGTGGAGTGGGCTCCCGCCGGGCGGGCCGACACCACCCGAGACGCCGCAGAGACCGCTTTGACACGGTCTTCGGGGCGGGGGCTAGAGTGTGGCAACGGCATCCACCATCTGATGCCGGGTTCCGGTGACCTGCCGACCGCAATATGACGGCATGGGTACTCGGGAGCGCAAAGTACAAATATAGGTGCATCCGGTGGCGACGCGCAAGTGCAGATCCTTGCGCGCGGTGCGACCGTCGGGTATACGGGCGTCGGCGCACCGATCGGAGCCGCGGGGACCCGGCACACTGGTCGGATGCAGGAACGCACCGGGCGCCGACGCGGCGACGACTCCGATCACCCCCGCGCCGTCCTCGACAGCGGCTACCTGGCGCAGATCGAGCCCGACCGGCACTCGACCGATGCCGTGACCCTCGTCGTCGACGGCACACCTCAGTCGCACGTCGACCTCGCCGACCCGACCCACCTCTCGTTCGAGTACGTGCGCCGCATCGGCCACGCGGTCGACCTGCTCGCCCCCGAGGGCGAGGCCGTCACCGCACTGCACCTCGGCGCCGGGGCGCTCACCCTCCCCCGCTACGTCGCCGCGACCCGGCCGGGCTCGCGGCAGCAGGTCGTCGAGATCGAGGGCGCGCTCGTCGATCTCGTGCGGGAGGCGGTGCCGCTCCCCCGCGGCGCGCAGATCCGCATCCGGCAGGGCGACGCCCGCGAGGTGCTCGGCAAGCTGCCCCCGGGGCTCCGCGGCAGCGTCGACATCGTCGTGGTCGACATCTTCTCGGGCGCGCGCACACCGGCGCACGTGACGAGCGCCGAGTTCTACGGCGAGATCGCTCCGCTGCTCGCTCCGGGCGGCGTGGTCGCGGTGAACGTGGCCGACGGAGGCGCGCTCGCCTTCGCCCGCGCGCAGGCCGCCACGCTCTCGTCGGTCTTCCCGCACGTCGCGATCATGACCGACACGCAGATGCTGAAGGCCAAGCGGTTCGGCAACGTGGTGATGCTGGCCTCGCCCTCGGCGCTGCCGGTCGACGGCCTGCCGCGACGGCTCGCCTCCGATCCCGCGCCCTCGAAGCTGGTGCAGGGGCGCGAGCTCGAGAACTTCGTGGCCGGCGCCTCCGTCGTGACCGACGACACCGCCACGCCGTCGCCGCTGCCCGCGCGCAGCATCTTCCAGGTGCGCCGGGGCTGAGCGGGACCCGCGCCGGGGGCCGAGCGGAGCCGCGTCGCCCGTAAACTGTCCCGGGGGTCAGCGCCCCTCCCGTCCTCGTCGCCCGCGACGGTCCGGATCCGCACCTCTCGAGGAAGCACCGCTCTGAGCATCATCATCCGCCATGACCCCGCGACTCTCCGCGAGGAGGTCGACGTCGACGCCGCCCAGCAGCGCCTCGAGGAGATCGGCACACTGAGAAGCCTCGCCGCACTGACCGAGAAGGCGGAGCTGCTGCGCCTCCTCGATCGCGTGGACGAGGCCTGGGACGTGGCGACCGAGGCCGTCCGCCGCACCCGCTTCTCGGGTGACCGTGCCGAGCTGCTGTCGGCCAGGGTGCGACGCGCGCGGCTCATGCAGCTGCGCGGGCGCACCGACGAGGCGCTGTCCGAGCTCGCCCTCTGCGTCGAGGAGGCGCGCACGCACGAGTGGCACCTCGAGCACTCCCTCGCGTTGAAGCACCGCGGGCTCACCCTCTTCGAGCTCGGCGAGTACGCTCGCGCCGCCCGCGACTTCGACGCCGCGACCGCGCTCGGCGAGCGCGTCGGCGTTCCGGAGGAGGAGCTCGAGGTCGCGCGCCTGGGCTTCGCCGCCGCGACCGAGTTCCAGGACGAGTCGGCCCGCGGCCCCCGCGCCGACGGTGTCCTGCGCGGGCGTCGGCGCGCCGAGGGCGACGAGTCCTGAGACCGGTCGCGACGCGTGGCTGAGCTCGAGCAGGTCTCCGCCTGGGCCGACGAGCTGTTCGCCGCGCACCTGGACCCCTCCTGGAGCTTCGCCTTCGACCACGCCCGCACCCGCGCCGGCGCCTGCCACTGGAGCGACCGCAGGATCACGGTGTCGCGCCACCTCGCCGCCCGCTGGAGCGACGACGAGGTGCGGCAGACGCTCCTGCACGAGATCGCGCACGCGCTCGCGGGCCCGAAGGCCGGGCACGGCGCCGAGTGGCGGCGCACCGCCTCCCGGCTCGGCTACACGGGCACCCGCACCCACAGCAACCCGACCGCCGACGAGCTGGCGCCGTGGGTGGGCAGCTGCCCGAGCGGGCACCTCTTCTACCGGCACCGCCGCCCGAGCCGGCCGCTCGCCTGCGGGCGCTGCGCGCGGCGCTTCGACACGGCGAACGAGATCCGGTGGCGGCGACGGGTCGTGCCCGCGACGGATCCCGGGTGAGCGAGCAGCAGCACGGGCAGTGGCTCGAGGAGGCGGACGGACGGCGCTGGTGGTTCGACTCCGGGAGCCTGGCGCTCGACTTCGCCTACACGGGCACGATGCGAGGTGCGCCCGGGGAGCGGCTCGACTCGGACGCCGCCCTGACCGCGTGGCTCCGCGAGCGCTTCGAGGGCGTGGGCGACGCGGGCCGGCTCGACGACGCGCTGATGCTCCGCGGGGCGGTGGCGCGGCTCCTGATCGCGGCCGAGGCGTCGGACGAGGCGCCTCCCGCCGACATCGACGTCGTCAACCTGTTCGCGGCGATGCCCGACATCCCGCCGTCCCTGCCGGGAGGCTCGCGTCAGGCCGGGCGAGCGAGCGCCGCCGGGCGCCAGGCGCTCTCGAGCATCGCCCGGGACGCGGTCGGGCTGCTCGGCGGCGAGGGCTCGGGGCGGCTGCGCCGCTGCGACGCCGAGGACTGCCGGATGCTCTACCTCGACACGTCGCGCGCCGGATCCCGCCGCTGGTGCTCGATGCAGCGCTGCGGGAACCGGGCGAAGGTCCGGGCGCACCGCAGTCGCGCTGCGGCGAGCGCCCGCTGATCGGTCAGCGGGCGCTCGGTGAAGGGCGTCAGTCGACGACCTTCACCTCCTTCCAGAAGGCGACGTAGCCCGAGAAGTCCTTGCCGACGCGGTCGAACGCGGTCGGGTAGGGCGTCGGGTACGACCACGCGCGGTCCTTCAGCAGGCCGCCGTCGGACTTCACGGAGAAGTACTGGCACTCGCCCTTCCACGGGCAGGTGTAGGGGGTGTCGCTCGGCTCGAGCAGATCGGTCGTGACGCTCGAGGGCGGGAAGTACCAGTTGCCCTCGATCGAGATCAGGTCGGAGTCGGGCGCGTCGGCGAGGACGACGTCGTTGAGGACGGCTTTCATGCGGATCTGCTTTCGGTCGCGTGCTCGGATCGGGCGGAGCTCCGCCCCTGGGAGACGCTACGCCGCCCCGGCGGCGCGAGGGGCGATCGGCGGAGGGCTTGCGCGCCTCAGCGCAGGACCGTGACGCGATCGACCGAGTCGACGCGCGCCGCCGCCCGCACGGTCTCGCCGCGGCCCGCGGCCGTCAGCACGCGACCCGAGGGCGACGCCGACAGCAGGTGACCGCACGCGCGCCGGAGCCCCTCGTACGACGCGGAGGCGACGGCCGCGTCGGGCGAGACGTGGTCGATGCCGAGACCGATCAGCGCGTCGATCAGTGCGCCCGCGGCGAGCTGGTCCTCCATCGCGAGGCGCGGCTCCCCCGCGTCGTCGACGTCGCCCACCGCGATCACGTTCACGCTGGTGCGGCCGCCGTTCTCGTGCTGGCGGGCGAGCACCCAGCGGGCGACGGCGGTGCGATCGACGAGGCCCGCGCGCACGACGTGGCCCTCGACGCCCTCGGGGTCGAGCTCGACCCCTCCGGGGAGCGCGTCGACCACCACGGTGATGTGCGCGGGGGCGAGCCTGCGCAGGGCGCCGGCACCCCAGTCGAAGCGGATCTGGTAGCTCGCCTGATCGAAGGCGGAGGAGGCGTCGGTCACGCTTCCACGCTACCGACCCGCCGAGCTCCTACACGTCGCCGGGGCTCGGCGCACCCGGTTCCCGCCCGCCTGTCGGCGGAGGAGGATGTCAGTCGTGAAGGTGATGCTGAAGCACGTGCTCGACACCGATCCCGACTCGGCCTGGCGGGCGCTGCAGAGTCCCGCGGTGTTCCGCGAGGTGATGTCCCCCCTGATGACCGCGTCCTCGCTCGACGAGGGCGGCTTCCGGCCGACCTGGGGGCTCGGCCCGCACGACGTCGCGATGGACGCCCTCGGGATCGTGCCGATGGGTGCGCAGGAGATCGACCTCTCGTACCGGCGCGTGCCGTCGATGCCGGACGTGCGGATCCTCCGCGACAACGGGGCGCCTCTCTCGGGAGCACTCAGGCTGATCACGGCCTGGGACCACCGGATGGCGGTCGCGCCGCTGCCCGACGGGCGCACGCTGTTCCGCGACCGGCTCGAGTTCGACGCGGGGATCGCCTCCCTCGCGGTGTGGCCGACCATGTGGGCGTTCTGGCAGTGGCGGGGCGTCCGCATCCGCTCGCTCGCCCCGAGCTGGCGACTCGATCTCGGGGCAGATGCACGCCCCCGAGGGGAGGCGGCGGAATGAGCGCCACCGAGGACGACGCGATCGAGCTGTCGCGCAGCGAGCTGCTGCGCTTCCGCTGGCCCTCGGGCGAGGAGGAGCCCGATGGCGACGTCGTCTCACCGCGCCGACGCCTCGCCTCCGCCGTCGAGGTCGCCGACTGGCGACGCCACGTGCAGGCGCTCTACGCCGAGGTGCGCCGGCTCTCGAACATCGACCTGCTCGCCGCGCACGCCTCGTGGATCCGCGGTCGCAACGCGCTCTTCGCCCGGCACCCCTCCACCCCCCTGCTGCCGGAGGATCACGCGCACTTCCGCTCGCTGCCCATCGCTCCGTACGACGCGTCGTGGCGGTTCGAGCTCGAGGTCGAGCCGGCCGAGGAGGCGCTGCGGATGGACGTCGACACCGGCACCGACGGCACGGTCCCCTTCGAGCTCATCGGCACCGTCGCCGTTCCCGAGGCCGGGACGCTCGATGTCTGGCGGCTCGCCTCCTACGGCGGCGGGCTGTTCGTGCCGGTCAAGGACGCGCTGGCGGGCACGCCCGGCGGGACCTACGGCGGCGGGCGCTACCTCCTCGACACGATCAAGGGCGCCGATCTCGGTCCCGGGGCGACTCCGTCCACGCTCGTGATGGACTTCAACTTCGCCTACAACCCCTCGTGCGCCTACGACCCGGCCTGGGCCTGCCCGCTCGCGCAGCCGGGCAACACGCTCGCGGTCGAGGTGCCGGTCGGGGAGCGCTACAAGGGCTGACCGCTGCGTCCGGGCGTGCTCGGAGGCTCGGCGGATAGCCTCCGCGCGGCGCTCCGTTCGCGCCGGAAAGCAGGAATCCGCATGCCTCGACCCGTCCTCCTCCTCACGGGCACCTCGACCGGGATCGGCCGCGCGACGGCGATCGAGGCCGCCCGCTCGGGCTGGACCGTGGTCGCGACGGTCCGCGACACCTCGCGCGCCGACGGGCTGCGGGCCGCCGCCGACGAGGCCCGGGTCGATCTCGACATCGTCGCGCTCGACGTGACCGACGCCGCCTCCGTCACCGCCTGCCTCGCCCGCGTCGAGAGCAGCCACGGCGGGCTCGACGCGCTCGTGAACAACGCCGGTGCCGGGCACATCGGCACGGTCGAGCTCGAGGACCCGGAGGAGCTGCGCCGGGTGATGGAGGTCAACTTCTTCGGGACCGTCGCCGTCACGCGCGCGGCGATGCCGATGCTGCGCTCCTCGCGCGGGCGGGTCGTGACGATCTCGAGCGTCGGAGGCGTCGTCGGCCAGCCGTTCAACGAGGACTACTGCGCGGCGAAGTTCGCTGTCGAGGGCTTCTTCGAGGCCCTCGCACCGGTCGCGCGCGCCGTCGGCGTGCAGGTCTCGCTGATCGAGCCGGGAGCCGTGCGCAGCAGCTTCGTCGAGAACGTCGGGATCGACGTCCGGGCGATGATCGCGCAGGCCGGCCCGTACGCCTCCGCCCTGGGCTCGTACCTCGATCGCACCGCGTCCGCCTTCTCCTCGAGCACCGCCCAGGATCCGGGCGATGTCGCCGCCGTCGTGCTGCAGGTGCTGCGGGCCGCCGAGGCGCCGTTCCGCGTGCAGACCTCGGACTGGGCGCGGGACTTCGCAGGGCTCAAGCTCGCCGACGTCGACGGGTCCCGCGTGCAGTCGGCCATGCGGGGATGGATCGGGACCCACTAGGGTGGGGATGTGCGAGCGCGAAGACTGCGCTCCCCCGCGTCGTAGAACGCCCCTTGTCCGCTGAGGATTCTCCCGAATCCGAGGACTCTGAAAAATCGAGGACTCACCCTCCCGATCATCTGGCGCACGTGCATGAGGCCCCCGGCCGCGCGCACCGCTTCGTACGGCGAACGGATGTGACCACCGTCACCTTCGCCCGAACGTCGATCACCCGCGCCCCGGCCACCGCCGGCGTGGACCTCGATCGACATTGATGCCCGAAAGGCACCACCGCATGTCGACCATCCCCTCCTTCAGCGCCCTCGGCGTTCCCGCTCCCCTCGTCACCGCGCTCACCGCGCACGGCATCACGGAGCCGTTCCCCATCCAGGTGGACACCCTCCCCGACACCCTGAACGGCCGCGACGTCCTCGGACGCGGCAAGACCGGCTCGGGCAAGACCCTCGCCTTCGCGATCCCGATGATCGCCCGCCTCGGCGGATCGCTCGCCGGCGGCCGCCGCCGCCCGGGCCGCCCGCTCGGTCTCATCCTCGCCCCGACCCGCGAGCTCGCCACGCAGATCACCGCCGCGATGCAGCCCCTCGCCGACGCGTACGGCATCGTCACCACGACGATCTTCGGCGGCGTCTCGCAGCAGCGCCAGGTCGCGGCCCTCAAGCAGGGCGTCGACATCGTCGTGGCCTGCCCCGGCCGCCTCGAGGACCTCATGAAGCAGGGCTTCGTGAACCTCGACGCCGTCGAGATCACCGTCCTCGACGAGGCCGACCACATGGCCGACCTCGGCTTCCTGCCGGTCGTCACGCGCATCCTCGACAAGACCCCCCGTGGCGGCCAGCGCCTGCTGTTCTCGGCCACGCTCGACAACGGCGTGGACAAGCTCGTCAAGAAGTACCTGCAGAACGAGGTGCTCCACTCGGTCGACGAGGCCAACTCGCCCGTCGCGCTGATGACCCACCACGTCTTCGAGGTCGACAGCCTCGACTCCAAGAACGCCCTCGTGAAGACGCTCGCGTCCGGCTCCGGCCGCCGCATCCTCTTCATGCGCACCAAGCACACCGCGAAGAAGCTCGCCAAGCAGCTCACGGCGCAGGGCATCCCCGCCGTCGACCTGCACGGCAACCTCTCGCAGGTCGCACGCGACCGCAACCTCGCCGCGTTCGGCGCCGGCACCGTCAAGGTGCTCGTCGCGACCGACGTCGCCGCCCGCGGCGTGCACGTCGACGACGTCGAGCTCGTCATCCACGTCGACCCGCCCATGGAGCACAAGGCGTACCTGCACCGCTCGGGCCGCACCGCCCGCGCCGGCAGCGAGGGCGACGTCGTCACAGTCGTGCTGCCCACGCAGCGCGGCGATGTGAAGACCCTCCTGCGCAAGGCCGCCATCCAGGTCGCGCCGCAGCAGGTCACGGCCGACTCGGCCGCCGTCTCGAAGCTCGTCGGCGACGTCGCGGCCTACGTGACGCCGACCGCCGTCGTCGAGCCCGTCCGCGGCCAGTCTCAGGGCGGCCGCTCGCAGGGCGCCAACGCCCAGCGCAAGCGCGTCGCGCGCACCGAGGGCGGCGCAGCCCCCCGCGGAGGTCGCGGCGAGCGCTCGGCGGCCCCCGCCTCCGACCGTCCCCGTCGCGACCGCACCTCCTCCGAGGGCGGCGCCCGCGGCGGACGCGGCCGCACCCCCGCCTCCACCGGCGGCGGCTCGCGCTCCTTCTACAGCACCGCCACCGGCGGCACCTCGTCCTCGGCTCCCGCCGGCGGCGAGCGCCGCGGCGGCCGCCGCGCGCAGGGTTAGGCGGCGCGCAGCGCCGCCCTGTGCCTCTGTGCGCGCCGCGCAGCGGCGCGCCGCGGTCGGCCAGTAAGGCGGTTGCTTAGCGCAGAGCGTGTTGCGAATGGCTACGCCGATTCGCTCGCACGCGAATCGGCGGTCCACCTCGAAGATGGTCGGCTGGTCTGCCGGTGAAGCTCCGGGAGAACTGCGCGGAATGCACCTACTGAAGGCCGGGTGGGACTCGGACGACATCAGTCGTTCCGGCCCACCCGGCCTTTTCGCGTCTCATACGAGCGGCGCTGCGCGCACGATCATGCTTCGGCCGCTCCAGACGTCCCGAGACGTGCCGACAGACGCCTTCATCGTCGGTAATCAACGCGGTTCGAGAGTCGCAGCATCCGCCCGATCCTGCGCGCGGCGAATGCGCACACACGCCTCGCGTGCGAGCGGTTCGAGCCGACACGCAACCTCCGCCGCGATCACCCACGCCTCACCGCAGTCGCGGCAGCCTCCCCGACCCGGCCGACATTTTGCACGCGCGGCGGAGCCGAACGCGTGATTCGCGTGTCAGCGAATCGCGCTAGGCGGAACGCAGGACGCTCCCTGGAACCCGACCATCTGTACGAGCAGACCGCGGTGAGCCGCTCCGCGGCTCACACGTAGCCACGCGAGTTCGCGCCCGCTTCAGCGGAGCTTCCCCACCGAAGCGAGAGCGGCGCGCACGAGCATCCCCCGCCCGCCCTCCATCTCGGCGGAGACGGCGTCGGAGGAGGCCTCGTCGGGGGTCATCCAGGTCAGCTCGAGCGCATCCTGGCGGGGGTCGCAGGTACCGGTGACCGGCACAACGTAGGCGAGCGAGACGGCGTGCTGCCTCTCGTCGGTGAACGGGCCCATGCCGGGCATCGGGAAGTACTCGGCGACGTGGAAGGGCAGCGGGCTCGCGGGCAGCAGCGGGAACGCCATCGGCCCGAGGTCCTTCTCGAGGTGGCGGAAGAGCGCATCGCGCAGCGTCTCTCCGTACATCACGCGGCCGGACACGATGGTGCGGGTGATCTGACCCGAGGGGGTCGCCCGGAGCAGGACCCCCACCTCCGTCACCTGGCCGAGGCCGTCCACGCGCACGGGGACCGCCTCGACGTACAGGAGCGGGAGCCGACGGCGGATGTCGGCGAGTTCGTCATCGGACAGCCACCCGGAGTTCGGGTCTGGGGTGCGCACGCTCATAGGCCCATTCTTACCCGACGTTCATGTCCGTCCGGTTTCGGTGGCGGGCGCGGCGGTGCGCTGGACGATGATGGTGCGATGGGAATCGATCCGAACGCGGTGCTGTGGTCCTCCTCCGAGAAGGACCGGATCGGGCGTCCCCTCCTCGTGCTGCTGCACGGCTACGGCTCGCACGAGGGCGACCTGTTCTCGCTCGGCGCGTACCTCCCGCTCGAGCCGGTGCTCGCCTCCCTCCGTGCGCCGCTCCCGCTCGGCGGCGGCGCCAACGCCTGGTGGCCGCTCCGGGTCCCGCTCGTCGCCGGAGAGCCGCGTGCCGATCCCGCAGCGGTCGAGTCGGCCACGCGGGGCGTTCTGGAGTGGCTCGACTCCGTCGGTCACTCGGGTCCGGTCGGCCTGCTCGGCTTCTCGCAGGGCGCCGCGCTGGCCGTGCAGCTGCTGCGCCGCGCGCCGGAGAGGTTCGCGTTCGCCGTCGCCCTGTCGGGCTTCGTCGTGCCGGCCGACGCGGGCGACGAAGCGGACGCATGTCTGGTGCGCGCCCGTCCGCACGTGTTCTGGGGCCGCGGGACGCTCGACACGGTCATCCCGCAGGAGCTCGTCACGGAGGCCGCGGCGTGGCTCCCCGGGCACACCGCGCTCGACGCTCGGGTCTACGAGGGCGTGGCGCACGGAGTCGGGCAGGCCGAGCTGGCCGATGTGGGGGCGTTCATCCGCGCACGCTTCGCCTGACTCGGCGGCGTCGGAGACGGCGTCAAGGGTTTGCCGTCGGCGGACGCCCGCGGCAATGTCGGTGGTGGCAGAGAGGATGAAGGCATGCCGGACGTCCTCGATCGCTTCTCCCCCGCCACGCGCGCGTGGTTCGAGGGCGCGTTCCCGGCTCCGACCGCCGCGCAGGAGGGCGCGTGGACGGCGATCTCGAGCGGCTCCCACGCCCTCGTCGTCGCACCGACCGGCTCGGGCAAGACGCTGTCGGCGTTCCTCTGGGCGATCGACAGGCTCGTTCAGGGGCCGCCTCCGGAAGACCCGCAGCATCGCACCCGCGTGCTCTACGTCTCTCCGCTCAAGGCGCTCGGAGTCGACGTCGAGCGGAACCTGCGCTCGCCGCTCGTCGGGGTCACACAGACCGCGCTCCGGCTGAGCGCCGAGGGCATCGGGTCGGCTCCCTCCACCGTCACGGTCGGCGTCCGCTCCGGAGACACGCCCGCGGCCGAGCGGCGGGTGCTGCAGAAGACCCCGCCCGACATCCTGATCACGACTCCCGAGTCGCTCTACCTGATGCTGACCTCGGCGGCGCGCGAGTCGCTCCGGGGAGTCGAGACCGTGATCGTCGACGAGGTGCACGCCGTGGCGTCGACCAAGCGGGGTGCGCACCTGGCGGTGTCGCTCGAGCGCCTCGATGCGCTCCTGCCGAAGCCGGTCCAGCGCATCGGCCTGTCGGCGACGGTGCGTCCGCGCGAGGAGGTGGCGCGGTTCCTCGCCGGCCGCTCGCCCGTGCAGATCGTCGCGCCGGCCTCCGAGAAGCGCTGGGATCTCAGCGTCATCGTCCCGGTCGAGGACATGTCCGAGCTCGGGGCGACGACGCAGCAGGAGGGCTCCACGATGGGGGCCACCGGTCCGCAGAGCGGATCGATCTGGCCGCACATCGAGGAGTCGATCGTCGACCGCGTGCTCGCGCACACCTCCTCCATCGTCTTCGCCAACTCGCGCCGGCTCGCCGAGCGGCTCACCGCGCGCCTCAACGAGATCTACGCCGAGCGGCGCGAGACCGACGCCGAGCAGCGCCGCGAGGCGGGCGAGCCCGTCGCCGTCGGCGCGCTGCTCGAGGAGATGGTGGGGGCCCCCCGCCGCTCCCCCGCCGAGGCGATGGGCGCGTCGGGCGCGACCAGCGGCTCAGGTCAGTCGGCTCCCGACGACGAGCCGCTCCTCGCCCGCGCCCACCACGGCTCGGTGAGCAAGGAGCAGCGCGCGATCATCGAGGACGACCTCAAATCGGGCCGGCTGCGCTGCGTGGTCGCGACCTCGAGCCTCGAGCTGGGCATCGACATGGGCGCCGTCGACCTGGTCGTCCAGGTCGAGACCCCGCCCTCGGTCGCGAGCGCCCTGCAGCGCGTCGGCCGCGCCGGCCACCAGGTCGGCGAGATCTCGCGCGGCTCGTTCTACCCCAAGCACCGCGCCGATCTGCTTCACTCGGCCGTCACCACCGAGCGGATGCGCACCGGCCTGATCGAGGCGATCTCCGTGCCGGCCAACCCGCTCGATATCCTCGCTCAGCAGACCGTCGCCGCCACCGCCCTCGAGGTGCTCGACGTCGACGAGTGGTTCGACACCGTCCGCCGCAGCGCCCCCTTCGTCTCCCTGCCCCGTTCGGCCTACGAGGCGACCCTCGATCTGCTCTCGGGGCGCTACCCCTCCGACCAGTTCGCCGAGCTGCGGCCCCGACTCGTCTGGGATCGGGACGCGAACACGCTCACCGGTCGTCCCGGCGCGCAGCGGCTCGCTGTCACGAGTGGCGGCACCATCCCGGACCGCGGGCTGTTCGGGGTCTTCATGGTCGGGGAGCCGGGATCGACCGGCAACCGTGTCGGCGAGCTCGACGAGGAGATGGTCTACGAGTCGCGCGTCGGCGACGTCTTCGCCCTCGGGGCGACGAGCTGGCGGATCCAGGAGATCACCTACGACCGTGTGATCGTGACTCCGGCGTTCGGTGAGCCGGGGCGCCTCCCGTTCTGGAAGGGCGACTCGCAGGGCCGGCCGGCCGAGCTCGGCGAGGCGATCGGAGCGTTCACCCGGGAGATCGGCGGCGCCCTGCCCGACCCGGCGCGCGAGCGCTGTGCGGCCGCCGGACTCGACACGTTCGCCACGAACAACCTGCTGTCCTTCCTCGACGAGCAGCGGATCGCCACCGGACAGATCCCCGACGACCGCACCCTCGTCCTCGAGCGCTTCCGCGATGAGCTCGGCGACTGGCGGCTCGTGCTGCACTCCCCCTACGGCATGCAGGTGCACTCGCCGTGGGCGCTCGCCATCGGCGCGCGCGTGCGCGAGCGCCACGGAGTCGACGGAGCGGCGATGGCCGGCGACGACGGCATCGTGGTCCGCATCCCCGACACCGAGTCCGAGCCTCCCGGGGCCGAGCTGTTCCTCTTCGAGCGCGAGGAGCTCGAGCAGCTCGTCACGAGCGAGGTGGGCGGGTCGGCGCTCTTCGCCGCCCGCTTCCGCGAGTGCGCGGCGCGCGCGCTCCTCCTGCCGCGCTACAACCCCGGCAAGCGCTCACCCCTCTGGCAGCAGCGCCAGCGCGCCGCCCAGCTGCTCGACGTGGCGCGCACCTACCCGACGTTCCCGATCATCCTCGAGACCGTGCGCGAGTGCCTCCAGGACGTCTACGACCTGCCGGCGCTGCTCCGGCTGGCGGCGCGGCTCGACGGCCGCGAGCTGCGGATCCTCGAGGTCGAGACGCCGACGGCGAGCCCGTTCGCGCGCTCGATGCTGTTCGGCTACGTCGCCGCGTTCATGTACGAGGGCGACAGCCCGCTGGCCGAGCGCCGCGCCGCCGCCCTCTCGGTCGATGCCGCGCTGCTCGGCGAGCTCCTCGGCCGCGCCGAGCTGCGGGAGCTGCTCGATCCGGTCGTGCTCGCGCAGATCGAGCGCGAGCTGCAGCGGGTCGAACCGGAGCGTCGCCTGCGAGGGCTCGAGGGCGCCGCCGACCTCCTGCGGCTGCTCGGCCCCCTGACGCTCGAGGAGCTCGGCGAGCGGCTCGTGGACGAGTCGGTCTCCTCGGCCGATGTCGCCGCCGCCCCACCGCTCGCCCGGGAGTCGCTCGACGCGCACGTCGCCGAGCTCGTGCGGACCAAGCGCGTCCTGCCCGTGGGCATCGGCGGCGAGCAGCGCTACGCGGCTATGGAGGACGCCTCGCGCCTCCGCGACGCGCTGGGCGTGCCCCTCCCGATCGGCGTGCCGGTCGCCTTCATCGATCCGGTCCGCGACCCGCTCGGCGACCTCGTGGCGCGCTACGCCAGGACGCACGGCCCCTTCGCCGCCTCCGCCGTCGCCACCCGGCTCGGCCTCGGAGTCGCCGTCGTCACCGACACGCTGCGCCGGCTCTCGGGCGAGCGCCGCGTCACCGAGGGCGAGTTCCGCCCCGACGGCACCGGCACCGAGTGGTGCGACGCCGAGGTCCTGCGGCGCCTGCGCAGCCGCTCCCTCGCGGCCCTGCGCAAGGAGGTCGAGCCGGTCGACGCCGCGACCTACGGCCGCTTCCTCCCCGCCTGGCAGCACGTCGGGGGCTCGCTCCGCGGGATCGACGGTGTCGCCTCCGTGATCGACCAGCTCGCCGGAGCACCGATCCCCGCGTCGGCGTGGGAGTCGCTGATCCTGCCCGCGCGCGTGCGCGACTACTCCCCCGCCATGCTCGACGAGCTGACGGCGACGGGCGAGGTCCTCTGGGCCGGCGCCGGCACCCTGCCCGGCAATGACGGCTGGGTGAGCCTGCACCTCGCCGACACCGCCGGGCTCACGCTGCCCATCCCGGTCGGCGAGGCCGTTCCGCTGGGTGAGCTGCAGCAGGAGATCGTCGGCGTGCTCGGCTCGGGCGGCGGCTACTTCTTCCGCCAGCTCTCCGACGCCGTCGGCTCGACCGACGACGCGACGCTCGTCGAGGCGCTGTGGGAGCTCGTCTGGGCGGGCCTCCTGACCAACGACACGCTGGCTCCGCTGCGCACCCTCGTCGGCTCGACCGGAGGCGCGCACCGTCAGCCGCGAGCGCCCGCCCGAGCCCGGGCGCAGCGCGGACGCACGACTGCGCGGCCGACCATGGTGACCCGCGTCGGCCCGCCCACCGCCGGCGGCCGCTGGTCGATCGTGCCGCTGGCCGAGTCCGACCCGACCATCCGCGGGCACGCCCTGGGCGAGACCCTCCTGGAGCGCTACGGCATCGTGACGCGCGGCTCAGTGCAGGCCGAGGGCGTGCTCGGAGGCTTCGCGCTGGCCTACAAGGTCCTCAGCGGCTTCGAGCAGCAGGGGCGCGCTCGACGCGGCTATTTCATCGAGAAGCTCGGCGCCGCCCAGTTCGGCACCGCGGGCAGCGTCGACCGGCTGCGCACCTTCGTCCCGCAGGACGAGGTGCGCGAGCGTCCGCGCCCCGTGCTCGCCCTGGCGGCGACCGATCCCGCGAATCCGTTCGGTGCCGCCCTGCCCTGGCCGCAGGGCGAGGGCCACCGCCCGGGGCGCAAGGCCGGCGCCCTCGTCGCGATCGTCGACGGCGCGCTCGCCGTCTACCTCGAGCGCGGGGGCAAGACGGCACTCACCTTCACCGACGACGAGGCTGTCCTCGCCGACGCGGCCGGCGCCCTCAGCCAGCTGGTGCGCTCCCGCGGCGTCGAGAAGCTCACCGTCGAGAAGATCGACGGGGTCTTCGCCCTCGGCACGCCGCTCGGCGACGCCCTCACCGCCGCGGGCTTCGTCGCCAATCCGCGCGGCCTGAGGATGCGCGCGTGAGCCGCGAGGGGAGCCTCCGTGCCCGAGGGTGACACCGTCTACCGGTCGGCGCACAACCTCGCCGAGGCGCTCGACGGCCAGGTCCTGACCCGCTGCGACGTGCGTGTCCCGAAGTTCGCCACCGTCGACCTCACGGGCGAGACGATCGACTCGGTCGTCCCGCGCGGCAAGCACCTGCTGATGCGCATCGGCGACGCCGTCATCCACTCGCACCTCAAGATGGAGGGCAGCTGGCACCTCTACCCGATCGGAGGTGGAGAGCGGCCCAAGTGGCACCGGCCCGCCTTCCAGGCGCGCATCGTGCTCGAAACCGCCGAGTGGCAGGCCGTCGGCTTCGAGCTCGGGCTCCTCGAGATCGTGCCCCGCACCGCGGAGGAGGACGTGGTCGGCTACCTCGGCCCCGACCTCCTCGGCGCCGACTGGGATGCCGACGAGGCGCTCCGGCGCCTCTCGGCCGACCCGGAGCGCCCGATCGGCCTCGCCCTCCTCGACCAGCGGATCATGGCCGGCCTCGGCAACGTCTACCGGGCAGAGCTCTGCTTCCTCCGCGGAGTCCTGCCCACCCGCCCGGTCGGCGAGAGCGGCGACCTCGTGCGCACGATCGCTCTCGCGAAGAAGCTGATCACGACGAACCGCGAGCGGATCGAGCGCACCACCACCGGCAACCTGCGCCCCGGGCAGCAGCTCTGGGTCTACGGCCGCGACCGCAAGCCGTGCCGGCGCTGCCGCACCCCGATCCTCCGGGGCGAGCTCGGCGACGACGAACTGCAGCTGCGGGTCACCTACTGGTGCCCGCACTGCCAGACCTGAGAGCGGGTCTACTCCTCGACGGCCGAGCGGTGCCCGGGGACGTGCTTGACGTGCAGGTCGAGGCCGGTGAGCCGCTCGATGCCGTCGACGTGGCGGCCCAGCGCGGCACCGTCCGTGACGATCCAGCTGCCGACGAGGAGGAAGCCGTCGCGGCCTCCCGCGGTCAGCGGCCCGGTGACAGTGAAGGAGCCGATCGTCGGGGTCGAGAAGGTGACGCGCACCGGGTCGCCGTGAGCGAGGCCGTCGGCGGAGCGGTCGCCCTCGGCGTCCTGCTCCGTGCTCTCACCCGCGAGCGCGATGCTCTGGATCTCGGTCGCCGTGCTGAGGAACACGTCCGCGACCACCAGCTCGCCTCCGACCGCGCGGCGCACGACGCCCTCGATGCCGTAGAGGCCGTACCGCGGCGAGCGGACGAGGACACGCGCGGTGTCTCCGACCACGATCTCGGCCAGGGCCCCGCGGATCGACTGCATCTCGCGTCGGGCGGGCGGGGCGGACAGGGCGTCGAGGATCGGGCTGCGCATCCGATCAGGGTAGCCGCCGAGAACGGCACGCGCCGGAACGCTGCCTTGAACGAACGCTGCCGGGAACGAACGCTGCCGGGAACGAACGCTGCTGGGAACGAACGCTGCCGGGAACACGAGAGGCCCCGCAGCTGCAGGGCCTTCGAAGGAGTGCGGAGACGGTGGGATTTGAACCCACGGAACCCAATAAAGGGTTCTCCACCTTAGCAGGGTGGTGCACTCGACCGGACTATGCGACGTCTCCTGAGCGCCCGCCAGGCGAACGCACGACGACCATCATAACCGCACCCACGAGGCGGGCGTGACACCCGCCTCAGCTGCCGGGGGAGGCCCGCCGGCGGAGCCGGGAGGCGACTACTGCTCGTCGAGGGTTCGGCCGACCGTGCAGGTCTGCTGGTCGGCCGTCTGGCCCGATACATCGCTCGGGAGCGCCACGGTGGCCTCGGGGGCGGGCGTCGAGGGGTCAGCGGCCGGGTCGGAGGAGGCCTCCGGATCCGCAGTCGCGGCCGGATCCGCGGTCGGCGCGTCCGTCGACTCCGAGCCACCGCCCGTCGTGCCGGTCAGCGCGATCGGCTGATCGGCCAGCAGCGCGGTGTTCAGCGCGGTCGCCGCCTCCTCGCTCGGGTAGACGCCGTTGCCGTCGATGTACGTCGGGTACTGCACGAACACCACGCTCGCGAGGTCGACGTCCTTCACGGCCAGGCCGATCGAGACGAGAGTGTTGACGTTCTCGAGCGAGGTCGAGAGCTGCATGTTCGAGACGGCCGCCTTGGCGAGGCCGTAGAGCGCGACGGGGTTCGAGAGGGTCGAGGCGCTCTTCACCTTGCGCACCAGCGACGAGAGGTAGACCTGCTGGCTCGAGATGCGGGTGAGGTCGCTGCCGTCGCCGACTCCATGCCGGGTGCGGAGGAACGCGAGGGCCTCGGCGCCCACGAGCGTGTGCGTCCCCGCGGGGAGGTTCAGCCCGGTGTACTCGTCCTCGATCGGCGAGGCGACGCAGACGTCGACTCCGCCGACCGCGTTCGCCATCTCGATGACGCCGTCGAACTGGATCAGTGCCGCGTAGGGGATCTCGAGCCCCGTGAGCTGCTCGACCGTCTGCACCGTGCAGGCGAGCCCGCCGTAGCCGAGCGACGTGTTGATCTTGGCCGAGCTGAGCGGATCGGAGACGGCCCCCGTCGTCGGGTCGGTGCAGGAGGGGATCGGCACGTACATGTCGCGCGGGAAGCTGATGACCTCGACGCTCGAGTGGTCCTCGGAGATGTGCATCAGCATCGTCACGTCGTTGAGGTTCTCGGAGCGGTCGCCGTACGCGCCCTCTGCCGAGCCCTCTGCGCTGTCGCTGCCCGCGAGCAGGATGTTCACGCCTCCCTCGATCGCTCCGATCTCGGGGATCTCGGTGGCGCCGTCGGTCGAGCCGATCCCCAGATCGACCGACGGCCGGGCGCTGCCGGCGATCATCGAGACGGCGATCGCGACGATGCAGACGGTGCTGAGGACGCCGACGCCGACGCAGGCCGCGAGGATCCGCGCGGCGAACCGCAGCCCGCTCTGAGGGCGGAGGCGGCCGTGCCGGGCGGCGGTCCTCCGGATCGCAGCGCGTTCGCTCATCAGGTCGTACTCTCTCTCGGGCGCCCGACGCGGCTCACGAGGTGAGGCCCCGCCGGCGGGTCGGCGTTCGAGGAGGAGCGTACCCGGCGATCCCCGGCAGGGGCTCCGCACTTCGGATGCGCCACCTGAGCGTCAGCGCGACCGCGTCCGCGCCGGGATCAGCCGAAGAATCCGACCGAGCAGGTCTGCTGGTCGGCGCTCTGACCGGTGACCGGCACGGCGACCTTCGCGTCCGTCGCGGGGGCCGCGGGGTCGACCGGAGTGCCCGGCGTCGCCTCCGCCGTCGCGAGAGGGTCGGTGGTGGCGGGACCGGAGGCGGGCTCCGGCGCCGACGTCGCAGCGACCTCGCCCTCGACGACCGCTCCCGCGCCGGTCCCACCCGTGAGGGCGATCGGCTGGTCGGTCTGCAGCGCCGCCGCGAGCAGATCGCCCGCCGCGCGGTCGGGGACGACTCCGCTCGAGACCGCGCCGGTCGGGTACTGCGCGAAGACGACGTTCGCGAGGTCGACGTCGCTGAGCGCGAGCCCCATCTGCACCATCGTGTTGACGTTGTTGAACTCGGTCGAGAGCGTCATGTTGCCCAGCGCCGCCTTGGCCAGCCCGTACAGGGCGACCGGATTGAGCAGCGTGTCGGAGCTCTTGATCTGGCGCACCAGCGCCGAGAGGAACACCTGCTGGTTGCTGATGCGCGTGAGGTCGCTGCCGTCGCCGATGCCGTGGCGGCTGCGGAGGAACTGCAGAGCGGCCATCCCCTCGAGCGAGTGGGTGCCCGGCTCGAGGTAGGTGTTCGTGTAGGGGTCGGCGATCTCGGTGGCGACGCAGACATCGACTCCGCCGACCGCGTTCGACATCTCGATGACGCCGTTGAACTGGACGACGGCCCCGTAGTCGACCGTGATCCCGAGGAGGTCCTCGGCCACCCCGGCGACGCAGCCGAGGCTGATGTCCTTGCCCATCGCCTCGTTGATCTTGGTGTCGTAGCGGGTCGGGATCGTCTCCCCGGTCGCCGCGTTCACGCACGAGGGGATGTCGACGTACATGTCGCGGGGGAAGCTCACGACGGTGGCGTTGCTGTGATCGGCCGACACGTGCATCAGCATGTTCACGTCGTTGAGGACGCTCGTCTCCTCGTCGGGGTCGCCGTAGGCGTCGCCCTGGCCCTGCCGGGAGTCGCTGCCCACGATGAGGACGTTGAACCCGCCCTCGAGGGCTCCGATCTCGGGGACCGCGGCCGCGGCCTCGACGCTCGATCCCGCGGCCACGGGATGCAGATCGACCGACGGCTGCGCCGACTGCACGAGCAGGGTCGCGGCGATCGCGACGACCGAGACGGAGGCGACGACACCAACCCCGGAGATCGTCGCGGCGGCCTTCACGAGAGTGCGCGCGAGGCTGTGCCGCTTCTGCCTGCCGTGCCGGACGAAGGGGCGCGGCGAGCGTGCCGACTCGTCCGCGGCGGAGGGCTGCGTCGAAGGGCGCGTCCTGCGCATCCGTCTCCCGTTCGTCTCGAGTGCTGGCGGTGGTGGGCGGATCGTGGACGCATCCGGCCGGAGGTGGAGCAGGGACTCGCGGAGGCCATCGCCGTGTCCGCGTCGGGCCATACTACCCAGAGACCCCCGGGACCTCCTCCTGAGCGGATGCGACAGCCTCCCGCGGTCCTGCGCCTCTGCGCGATGGAACCGAATCGAGCGAGCGGACATATCCCGTCATGACCACTTCCTCTCCGCCGCGGGACACCGCCGAGTCCTCGTGGGCGAGCGTCCTCACGGGCGACCCGGACGGCTTCGGCCGGCTCTACGACACGTTCAGGCTCCGCGTCTTCTGGCACGCGCTCCGGCACACCCGGTCGCTGCACGATGCGGAGGACATCGCCGCCCTCGTCTTCCTCGAGGCCTGGCGCAAGCGGACCGCGATCCGGCTCGTCGACGGATCTCCGCTGCCCTGGCTGCTGGCGACGACCAACAACGTCGCCCGCAACGTCGACCGCTCCCGGCGCCGGCACCAGCTGGCCCTCAGCCGGCTGCCGGAGCCGCGGGACCAGGAGGACTTCTCGGATGCGGCCGACGAGCGGATCGACACCGCACCGCGCCGGGAGTCGATCCGCAGCGCGTTCGCCGGTCTCGGCGCCCGCGATCAGGACGTCCTCTCGCTGTGCGTGATCGCCGAGATGCCGGTCAGCGAGGCCGCGCGCGTGCTCGGGATCCCCGTCGGCACCGTGAAGTCGCGCCTCTCGCGAGCCAAGGTGAAGCTCGCCGCACTGATCACCGACCTCACCGCCGATGCAGCCACCGATGGAGGCGCACGATGAACGACAAGCCCGTCTTCGACCCCGACCGCGATCGCGCCATCCGCGCCATGATCGTCGAGAACGCCCGCGCCGAGAAGGCGCGCCCGTCGCTCCGCACCCGCGCCTCCCTGCTCATCGGGCTCGTGGTCGCCGCACTCCTCGTCTCGGGCGGCGGAGTCGCGATGGCGCTGACGGGGATCATCCAGATCCCGGTCTCCGCGCCCGCCCCGGCTCCGGCTCCGGTGGAGACACCGACGGCGACTCCCACGCCGACGCAGACGACCGCGCCCGCACCACCGCCTGCTCCGGAGCCGACCACTACACCGACACCGACACCGACGCCGACCGCCGTCGACCCGAGCACCTGGGTCATCAGCTTCGACGGAGTGGGCCCGATCGCCTTCGGCGGTCCGATCGCCGATGCGTCGGCAGCGCTGGACACGACCGACCTCGTCCCCTTCTCCTTCAGCTTCGAGGAGTGCCCTTCCGACTACCGCCAGCTCCCCGACAGCGGACGCACCTTCGTCGGAGTCGACCCGGACGATGCTGGCGCCGTCGACCGCATCGTCGTCGCGAACTACCTGACCGACGAGGGGAGCCAACTCGACGGCGCCCTGCCGCGGACGGTGTCCGGTATCAGCACAGGATCGACGAGAGCGCAGCTGGTGGCCACTTACCCGGGTCTGGTCGAGGAGCCCCCGGTCTCCGGCGACGCTGTCTACTCGCTGGCGGGACCGGACGAGCGCAGACTCTGGTTCCTGGTGGCAACGGCCACCGACACCGTCCAGGCGATCAGTCTGACCACCACCCCGGTGTACACGCTCGGCGGCTGCGGAGCCTGACCGGCGTGCGTCGAGGGGGCCCGCCTCCGGGCTCCCTCGACGCATCCGGCGACACACCTGCGACGCTCCGAGGATCGTCCGGTGCACGGGCTGACGAGGGCGAGAACGACCATGTGGCGGAGGGCTAGGGATTCGAACCCTAGAGACATCTCTGCCCACCAGTTTTCAAGACTGGCTCCATCGGCCGCTCGGACAGCCCTCCCTGCCGCTCCCCGAGGGCAGCGACAGTCGATGGTAACCGACAGGCGATTCCGGGTGGGGCGTCCGTCAGCGCAGCGCGCCCAGCGCCGCTGCGACGCCGTCCTCGTGCACGGTCGGCACGACGGCCGAGGCGACGGCCTGGACCTCCTCCGGAGCCTGGCCCATCGCGAGGCCGGCGCCGTGCTCGGCGGCCCAGGTCAGCATCTCGATGTCGTTGCGGCCGTCGCCGAGTGCGACCACGTCGGCGCGGTCGATGCCGAGCTCCTGGCGCACGAGCTCGAGGGCGGTCGACTTGTTCACTCCGTGCGGGGCGATGTCGAGCCACGCGGTCCAGCCGATCGCGTAGCTGACCTGGTGCAGGCCCATCTGCTCGACGAGCTCCGAGAACTCGTCGATGCCGGTCTCGGGAGAGATCACGACGACGCGGGTGCAGAGCCGGCCGAGCAGCTCCTCGAAGGGCACGTGCGTGGTCTCGACGCCCATCACCGCGCCTCCGGGGAACGCCTCGGTGTAGAAGAAGGCGCCCTCGGCGTCCTCGACGGCGTAGTGCGCGTCGGGCAGGAACCGCCGGATGTTCTGGAGCACGCCGGTCGGGTCGAAGGTCTCGACCACATCCGGCACGTACTCGCCGTCGGCGTCGCGCCGCAGCGTGACCGCTCCGTTGCAGCAGACGACGTACTCGGGGGCGATGCCGAGTCGGGCGACGACCGGCAGGGTCGAGGCGGGCGAGCGACCGGTGGCGAGCATGACCTCGTCGCCGCGCGCGACAGCGTCCGCGATGGCACCGCTGACCGCATCGGTGATGGTGCCGTCCTCGTGCATGACGGTGCCGTCGATGTCGAGCGCGATCAGGCGCCGACCGGAGGCGGTGCTCATGCGGTGCGGACCGGCTCGAGGACCTCGAGGCCGCCGAGGTGCGGGCGCAGCGCCTCCGGGACCAGCACCGAGCCGTCGGCCTGCTGGTGCGTCTCGAGGAGCGCGACGATCCAGCGGGTGGTCGCGAGGGTGCCGTTGAGGGTGGCGACCGGAGCCGTCTTCCCCGACTCCGTGCGGTAGCGGGTGTCGAGACGGCGGGCCTGGAAGGTGGTGCAGTTCGAGGTCGAGGTGAGCTCGCGGTAGGCGTCCTGCGTCGGAACCCAGGCCTCGACGTCGAACTTGCGCGCGGCGCTCTGACCGAGGTCGCCGGCCGCGACGTCGATGACGCGGTAGTGCAGGCCGAGGCTCTGCAGCATCGCCTCCTGGTGGGCGACAAGGCGATCGTGCTCGGCCTCCGCCTCCTCGGGCAGGGCGTAGACGAACATCTCGAGCTTCGAGAACTGGTGCACGCGGATGATGCCGCGGGTGTCGCGGCCACCCGAGCCGGCCTCACGGCGGTAGCAGGTGCTCCAGCCGGCGTAGCGCTTCGGGCCGGTCGAGAGATCGAGGATCTCGTCGCTGTGGTAGCCGGCGAGCGCCACCTCGCTGGTGCCGGTGAGGTAGAGGTCGTCGTCGCGGAGGCGGTACACCTCGTCGTCGTGCTCGCCGAGGAACCCGGTGCCGTCCATGATCTCGGGGCGCACGAGCGTCGGCGTGATCATCGGGGTGAAGCCCGCCTCGAGCGCGCGCTCGAGGCCGAGGTTCATCAGGGCGATCTCGAGGCGGGCGACCAGGCCCTTGAGGAAGTAGAAGCGCGCGCCGCTGACCTTGGCGCCGCGTTGCATGTCGATGCCGTCGAGCAGCTCGCCGATCTCGAGGTGGTCGCGCGGGGCGAAGTCGAACACAGGGCGCTCGCCGACGGTCCGCAGCAGGTCGAACGACTCCTCGCCGCCGGCCGGGACGCCCTCGATGATCGGGTTCGCGAGGCGCTTGACGAGCGAGGTGAAGCGCTCGTCGGCCTCGGCCGCCTCCGTCTGGGCCGCCTTGGCCGCCGCCGCGAGGCGCTGTGCCTCGGCGACGAGTGCCGCCTTCTCGTCCTTCGGAGCCTTCGCCACGGTCTTGCCGAAGGCGTTCTGCTCGGCGCGCAGCCGCTCCGCCTCGGTGATGCTCGACCGGCGCACGCGATCGGCCTCGAGCGCCTCGTCGACGAGCTCGACGGAGTCGCCGCGCGCCTCCTGCGAGCGCTTCAGGACGTCCGGGTTCTCGCGCAGAAGTACGGGATCAATCACCCCAGCAGTGTAGACGCGCCTGTGGGTCGGCCCGGGGCACCTGATCATCGGCCGTGCACTCCGATCCGTTCGGACGACGGCGACGAACACGCACATGTCCCCCGCCCCACCCGAAGAAGGCGCCTCCGAACCCATGACGAACCCGAACACCCCGACCGGCCAGGGTCCCACCGTCCGCGTCGAGCGCGACGGCCCGGTGGGCCGCATCCTGCTCGACCGGCCCGACGCCCTGAACGCCCTCGACCTCTGCACGGCGCATCTGCTGCTGCGCGCGGTCCTCGAGCTCGACTCGGACCCGGCCTGCTCGGTCATCCTCGTCGAGTCCACCGGCCGGGCGTTCTGCACCGGCGGCGACGTGTCGGCGATCATGAGCGCCGTCCGCCCCGACGAGTACCTCCGCGAGCTCGCCACGACGGCGGCGGAGGCGTTCCACCTCCTCGAGACGTCCGGAAAGGTCGTCGTCTGCGCGATCGACGGGATGACGGCGGGGGCCGGCATCGCCTTCGCGCTCGCGGCCGACATCGTGGTCGCGACTCCGGCCGCGATGTTCCTCAGCGCCTACGGCGACGTCGGCCTCGTCCCCGACTGCGGAGTCACCGACTCCCTCCCCCGAGCGATCGGACAGAAGCGATCGCTCGACTTCGTGCTCTCGGGACGCCCCGTCCGCGCGAGTGAGGCGCTCGAGTGGCAGCTCGTCACCGAGGTCGTCCCCCGCGCCGAGCTCGCGGATCGCGTGCGCGAGCGGGTCGCCGCACTCGCCGCGCGCCCGGCTCACGTCGCCGCCGCGGCCAAGCGGCTGCTCCGCACCGACGCTGCGCGCCGCATCGAGCGCGCCGCCGAGGAGACGGAGACCCTCGTCGAGCTCCTGGCCGTCCCCGCGACGCGCGCACTCCTCGACGCCGAGCACGAGCGCCAGCGCCGACGCGCCTCCCGGCCCCGCCGCGTCGCCGCCCGGGTCTAGCCCGGGCCGGAGCCCGGCCGCGCCCCAGGCGCCCCCCGCTAGCGTGACCGGCATGACCCCGACCGGAGCACGACGAGCGGCTGTCGTCGCCAATCCCACCAAGGGCGACCAGACCCGCCTCCGTCAGCTCGTGAGCGCGGCGGAGCAGGCGCACGGCTGGGAGCCGACGGTCTGGTTCGAGACGACACCCTCGGAGCCGGGCGGCACGCAGGCGCGAGCGGCGGCCGCCACGGGAGTCGAGGTCGTGCTCGCCGTCGGCGGCGACGGCACCGTCCGCGCGGTGGCGGAGGGGCTGCGCGGTTCGGACACGGCGCTCGCGGTGGTCCCCTTCGGCACCGGCAACCTGCTCGTGCGCAACCTCGGCCTGCCGCTGGGCTTCGAGGAGGCGGTGCGGATCGCCTTCGCCGGGCGCGGCCACCGGATCGACACCGGAGTGGTCGAGCTGGAGCGTCCCGACGGAGCGCGCAACGAGCACGCCTTCGTCGTGATGGCGGGCCTGGGGATCGACGCGAAGATGATCGCCAAGACCAGCACCAAGCTCAAGAAGGCCGTCGGCTGGCTCGCCTACGTCGACGGCGGGATGCGGGCGCTCGCCGAGCTCGAGCCGGTCCGGATGCGCTACTCGCTCGACGGATCGCCCTCCCGCACCGTCTCGGCGCACTCGGTCATGGTCGGCAACTGCGGAGTCCTGCCCGGCGGGATCCTGCTCATCCCCGAGGCCTCCCCCGACGACGGGGTGCTCGACATCGTCGCCCTCCGCCCGCGCGGGCCGTTCGGCTGGCTGAAGGTCTGGAACACCCTGACCTGGGAGAACGGCGTGCTGCGCCGCTCCGCGGCGGGCCGCAAGCTGATCGATCTGGGCAAGGACGCGCGACAGGTCACCTACCTCCGCGGCGAGGACATCCGGATCCGGATGGACGAGCCGCAGGAGATCCAGCTCGACGGCGACGGCTTCGGTCTCGCCTCCGCGGTCCGGATCCGGGTCGATCCCGGCTCGCTGCTGGTGCGGGTCGCCGGCTGAGTCACGGCGCGACGGCGAGGCCCTCGAGGTCGCCGAGCGACGCGACTCCGGACTGCGTCAGCATGAGCCGGAACTCGTCGCCGAGCAGCGCGAGCAGCGCAGCGACCTCGTCGGATCCCCCCGCGGCGAGCGCCCACAGCAGCGGGCGTCCGACGAAGGCGGCGCGAGCCCCGAGCGCGAGGGCGGCGAGCAGGTGCCGGCCCGAGCGCACCCCGCTGTCCACGTAGACCTCGACGTCGCCACCGACCGCGTCGACGACCTCGGCGAGCGCGCCGACCGCGGTCACCGAGCCGTCCATCCGCCGGCCGCCGTGCGTCGACACGACCACTCCGGAGGCGCCGGCGTCGACCGCGCGCCGCGCGTCCTGGCCGCGGAGCACGCCCTTGACCAGCACCGGCAGCCCCGAGACGTCGGCGAGCCGTCCGATGTCGTCCAGCCCCGGGTTCGGGATGGGCCCCCCGAGCACCCGTTCGCGCTCGGCATCGGTCAGGTTCCCGAGCCGCGCGCGGCCGGGGATGTCGGGCCAGCTGAGCGGCTCGATCCCGGGGCGCTCACCGCGCAGCAGGGGCATCTCGACGGTCAGCATCAGGGCGCGGGCACCGGCGGAGGCGGCGCGCTCGACGAGCGCCTGCGTCACGTCGGCGTCGGCCAGCAGGTACACCTGGAACCACCACGGCGCCCCCTCGGCGGCGATGCGCTCGAACGGCACGGCCGTGTTCGTCGAGACGCCGATCAGCGTGCCGGCGCGCGCCGCCGCCTCGGCCATCGCGATCTCGCCGCGCGGGTCGGCGGCCACCTGCTGCGCCATCGGGGCGATGAGCAGCGGAGTCGCGACGCTCGTCCCGAGGACCGTGGTCGCCGTCGACGCCTCGAGCGCTCCGCGCAGAGCCGCCGGGCGGAAGCGGATCGCGTCCCACGCCGCGAGGTCGGCGTCGCGCTCGAGGTGTCCGCCGGCGACGGCCCCGTAGTAGTCGGCGACGAACCAGGGCAGCGCCTCTCGAGCACGCTCCTCGAGCTCGCCGATGCGTCTGCGCGACTCCGCGCTGCCTGCGGTCATCGGCGGCCTCCCCTTCGATGGTCGTCCCGACACTATGCCGCGCGAGGTCTGTGCCGCGCCGAGGTCCGTGCCGCGCCGAGGCGCTCGGGCCCGAACTCGGCTACGGTGGAGGCCGCGAAGGGGAGTAGTTCCCACCGTCCGCTGCGCGGACGATGAGTGCGCGTCGACATGCTGGTCCGGGACGATCCGGGCCCGGCGCGCCACCCGGATCCTGGAGGATGCGGGCGAACGAGACCTTCGGTCAGTCGACGTCCGTCCTGACCGGTCCTCTCGCGCGGGTCGGCGGGGCACTACTCCAGGAGATCCCATGGCGAGCACCGCACAGGACCCCACCCCCACCCAGATCCGGCGCTGGCGGCGCTACCTCGCCGACGAGCTCGCCGAGGCCGCGACCTACCGCGATCTCGCGGAGCGCCGCACCGGTGAGGAGCGCGAGATCCTCCTCTCCCTCGCCGCCGCCGAGGGCCGGCACGAGGAGCACTGGCGAGAGCTCCTCGGCCCGGCCGCCGAGCCGTCGCCCCGGCCGGACGGGCGCACGCGCCTGCTCGGGTTCCTCACCCGGCGCTTCGGCTCGGTCTTCGTGCTGGCGCTGATCCAGCGCGCCGAGGCCCGCTCGCCCTACGCCGACGACGACGACGCGACCGAGGCGATGGCGGCCGACGAGCGGATCCACGGCGAGGTGGTCCGCGGGCTCGCCGAGCGCGGCCGCAGCCGGCTCTCGGGCACCTTCCGAGCCGCGGTCTTCGGCGCCAACGACGGACTCGTCTCGAATCTCGCGCTGGTGCTCGGCGTCGGAGCGAGCGGAGTCGCGACGAGCGTCGTGCTCTTCACCGGTATCGCGGGCCTGCTCGCGGGTGCCCTCTCGATGGGAGCGGGCGAGTTCGTCTCGGTGCGCTCGCAGCGCGAACTGCTGTCGGCCTCGCACCCGGATCTCGACACCAACCGCGTCGTCCCTGACCTCGACGTCGACGCGAACGAGCTCGCCCTGGTCTACCGGGCCCGCGGGATGACGCAGGAGGAGGCGGACGCGCGGGCCACCTCCGTCTTCTCGGGGCTCCGCGGCGGCCTCGCGCCCACCTCGCCGATCACCATCGGCGGCCCCAGGGCCGACCCGTCGATCGACGAGCACGAGTCGATCGGCACCGGCATGGGCGCCGCGCTCTCGAGCTTCTGCTTCTTCGCCTCCGGCGCGATCATCCCCGTGCTGCCCTATCTGCTCGGGATGTCGGGGCTCGCGGCCGTGATCCTCGCCTCGGTGCTGGTGGGCATCGCGCTCCTCGCGACCGGCGCCATCGTCGGACTGCTCTCGGGAGCGCCGCCCTTCGCACGGGCGATGCGCCAGCTCGGGATCGGCTACGGAGCGGCCCTGGTGACCTATCTGCTCGGGCTGCTGTTCGGGGCCTCCGGAGTCTGATCCTCCGGGGCCCGCGCCTCTCGGCCCTTCCACTGGAGCGCCCCGACCGCGATCGCCAGCAGCAGCGAGAACGGCAGGCTGCCCAGGAGCGGGATCGAGGCGTAGTAGAGGATCTGCCGCTGGATCCACGCGGGCGACGGGGTGTCGGAGTCGCCGTAATACGAGGCGGGCGGCGACGAGTAGCCCGTGTACAGCACGAGCAGCCCGAGGGCGCTGCCGACGAGCCCGGCGAGCAGCAGCCCCAGGAGCCACGGGTTGCGGAGGAAGGGGGTCTCGCGCGGCGCAGGAGCTGGTCGCGGCTCCTCTGCGACGGGCGCCTCCCACGGCGTCTCGGGGCCCGACGGGAGCGCGACGGGCCGGATCGTCTCGGGTGCGGGAGCCGCGACGCGTCGGGATCGGCGGGTGTCCGCGACCGCGGCGATCTGCGGGAGGCCCACGACGGTCGGCGATGCCCGACCCGGACCCGTTCCCGGCCGGGCGAACGCCCGCTCGTCGCCGCGCACCCGGTCGACACCGCCCGCGAAACCGCGCTGGAACGCGGCGTCGTACCGCGGATCCACCGTCTTCCGGTCGCTACCGTCGCGCTCCGTCATCATCGACCTCCGGCTCGTTGCTCAGGATCCCGCGCAGCCAGTCGCGGGCCTCGATGAACACCTCGTCGTCGTAGCGTCGCACGTACGAGACCTGACGGCGATCCGCACGGGGATACGAGCCGAGGAAGATCACCCGCGGGCTGAAGCGGCGCAGCCCCAGCAGCGCGTCCGCGACCCGCTCGTCGTGGGCGTGGCCGTCGAGATCGATCACGAACCGGTAGCGCCCGAGAGCGTCTCCGATCGGCCGCGACTGGATCATGCTGAGGTTCACCCCGCGGGTCGCGAACTGCTCGAGCATGTCCAGGAGCGAGCCGGGCTCGTCGGAGGGCAGCTCGACGATGAGGCTGGTCTTGTCGGCGCCGGTCGGCTCGGGCATGGCGGTCGAGCGCGAGACGTGCACGAAGCGGGTGACCGCGTGCGGGTTGTCGCCGATCCTCTCGGCCAGCACCTCGACGTCGTGGTGGGCGACGATCCCCGGAGGCGCGATCGCGGCCTGCGCGGGCGCTCCGCCGAGCAGGTCGATCGTGGCCTGCACATTGCTCGAGGCCGGGAGGTACTCGTGGCTCGGGATCTCGCGGTCGAGCCAGAGGCGGCACTGTCCGTAGGCGACGGGGTGCGCGGCGACGACGCGCACGTCCTCGAGTCGTGTGCCGGGCCTGCCGACGAGGATGAACGAGACCGGGACGAGGTACTCGCCGACGATCCGCAGCCCCGGGATCTTCGCGAGCGCGTCCTGCGCGGCGGTGACGCCTCCCTCGACCGAGTTCTCGATCGCGATGACCGCGCCGGCGCTGCGACCCGAGACCAGATCGCCCAGCGCCTCCCCCACGTTCGAGACGCTGCGCCACTCGTGACCGCGCGCCTCCGGGACCTGCGCCAGCGCCGCCTCCGTGAAGGTGCCGGAGGGCCCGAGATAGCTGTACGTGCGGGAGGGCGGGGAGCTGTCGGGCATGGCGGACAGCCTAGCCAGGGCGGTACCGCCGGAACGGCCGGGGCTGCCACTATGGACCCCATGACCGATCGCGCAGGGAAGCCGGCACAGGCCTCCGATCTCATCGACGTCGAAGCCCTCGTGAGGGCCTACTACGACAACAAGCCGGACGTGTCCGACCCGCTGCAGAAGGTGGTCTTCGGGACCTCCGGGCACCGCGGATCCTCGTTCGACACCGCGTTCAACGAGGACCACATCGCCGCGGTCACCCAGGCGATCGTGGAGTACCGGACGAACGAGGGCATCACCGGGCCGCTCTTCATCGGAGCCGACACCCACGGCCTCTCGCGCCCCGCGCTGACGACCGCGCTCGAGGTGCTCGTCGCCAACCAGGTGCGCGTGCTCGTCGACGAGTTCGACGACTTCGTGCCGACGCCGGCGCTCAGCCACGCGATCCTCCGGTACAACAACGACCCGACGCACACCGACCGCGCCGACGGCATCGTCGTGACGCCGTCGCACAACCCGCCCCGCGACGGCGGCTTCAAGTACAACCCGCCGCACGGCGGGCCCGCCGACTCCGACGCCACGACCTGGATCGCGAACCGCGCCAACGAGCTGATCGCCGACGGCAACCGCGACGTGAAGTCGGCCGAGCCGACCGCCGTCGAGACCTACGACTACCGCACCCACTACGTGGCGGACCTGAAGAACATCATCGACGTGGGCGCGATCAAGAAGGCCGGAGTGCGCATCGGAGCGGACCCGCTGGGCGGCGCCTCCGTGCACTACTGGCAGCTCATCGCCGAGATGTACGAGCTCGACCTGACCGTCGTCAACGGCGCCGTCGACCCCGCCTGGGGCTTCATGACGCTCGACTGGGACGGCAAGATCCGGATGGACCCGTCGTCGCCGAGCGCGATGGCCTCGGTCGTCGCCCGCGCGGGCGAGTACGACATCCTGACCGGCAACGACGCCGACGCCGACCGCCACGGCATCGTCACGCCCGATGGCGGACTGATGAACCCCAACCACTACCTCGCCGTCGCGATCGACTACCTGTACCGCAACCGCTCCGGCTGGCGCGAGGACGCGGCGATCGGCAAGACGCTCGTGTCGTCGTCGATCATCGACCGCGTCGCCGAATCGCTCGGGCGCCGCCTCTGGGAGGTGCCGGTCGGCTTCAAGTGGTTCGTACCCGGCCTGGTCGACGGCTCGGTGGGCTTCGGCGGCGAGGAGTCGGCGGGCGCCTCGTTCCTGCGCTTCGACGGCACCGTGTGGACCACCGACAAGGACGGCATCCTGCTGGCGCTGCTCGCCTCCGAGATCGTGGCCGTGACGGGCAAGAGCCCGTCGGCGCTCTACCGCGAGCTCACCGAGAAGTTCGGCGACCCGGTCTACGAGCGCGTCGACGCCGTGGCCAGCAAGGCGCAGAAGGCCGCACTCGGGAAGCTCGACGGCGACGCGATCCCCGCGACCACCCTGGCGGGCGAGGAGATCACCGCGAAGCTCTCGAAGGCTCCGGGCAACGGCGCAGGCGTCGGAGGCGTCAAGGTCGTCACCGAGAACGCGTGGTTCGCCGCGCGCCCCTCGGGCACCGAGGACGTCTACAAGATCTACGCCGAGAGCTTCCGCGGCCTCGACCACCTGCACGAGGTGCAGGCCGAGGCGCGCACCATCGTCGACGGAGCCCTCGGCTCGTAGGGCGACGCCCTGAGTTGCCCGGAAGGGCTCGTTCTCTCGCCGGAGAACGAGCCCTTCCGGGCAACTCAGCGTCGGATGGCCGTCTGGACCTGGGCGACGACGGAGGCGAGATCGGCGAGGTCGTCGCCCGTGAGCTCGATGACGAACCAGCCGGCGGCGCGGAGGAGACCGATCCGCGCGCGGTCGCGGCGCCAGCGGTCGCGCTCCACCCTGTGGTAGTCGCCGTGGTACTCGACGATCACCCGGGCGCGGGCGATGCAGAGGTCCACTCGTCCGAGGAACACCGCGGCGTCGTAGATCTCGACGTTCGCCTCGATCCCCTGGATCCCGGCGAGGACGAGAGCGACGCGGACGAGGCTCTCGGGTCTCGACTCTGCTCGAGCATCGAGATGACCCAGCGCCTGTCGGAGCCTGCGCAGGCCTCGCCGTGAGCGGTAGCGCTGGACCGCGTCGTGGAGCGCCTCCGCGGTGCAGATCCCCCGGTGCAGGAGATGGTCGCCGACCGCGACGAGGTCCGGCAGCTCGAGGACGACGCTGAGGTCGCACCAGGTGCGTGCCGGCGTCGTCAACCGGCCGAGCGGGTACGACAGCACGTCGATGGAGGGATCGAGGGCGAGGGACCGTCCGGCGATGCCGATGGCGTGCGGGGCGCGCAGCGGGGACGCGACTGCTACGTCGATCTCTCCGCGTCGCTCCCACCGGAGCTCGAGTGGGGCTCCCCAGAGCAGCGCGGCCGTCGGGCCGCAGACGAAGGCCTCCCTCCCGAGCCGGTACAGGAGCGCTGAGCACCGGTCAGCGAGGGTGGCCGCTGGTCGTACCGTGCGGACTCCGCGCACCGGCGCCACGACCGCGCGCATCGCAGCTCTCGTCGCGCCGGCGGCGTATCCCTCCGACACCCGGAACACACCCTCGGGAAGCTCAGCTGTCACGCCCTCATGCTGACGCCTGCCCCGCTCCCGTGCTCAGAACTCTCCACAGCCCCGACCGAGATGCCCGGAAGGGCTCGTTCTCGGGAGGGAGAACGAGCCCTTCCGGGCACCTCAGCGCCGGGTGCTGGCGGGGGCTACCAGCGGGGGTGCACGGTGGGGCGGAAGTGGGTGTCGTAGAGGGAGTTCACGGACTCCATGAAGGCCGGGCCGAGCGGGGCCGCGTCGGAGGCGGTCGCGTTGGCGCGGGCCTGCTCGACAGAGCGGGCGCCGGGGATGACGGCGGTGACTCCGCTCTGCTGGATGATCCAGGCGAGCGCGGCGGTGGCCGGGGCGAGGCCGTGGTCTGCGGCGAGGCGCGAGAACTCCTGGGCCGCCTCGACCCCGGTCGCGAAGTCGACGCCCGAGAAGGTCTCGCCCACATCGAAGGCCGAGCCGTCGCGGTTGTAGTTGCGGTGGTCGTCGGCGGCGAACGTCGTCTCGGTCGTGTAGCGGCCGCTGAGCAGCCCCGAGGCGAGCGGCACGCGCGCGAGGATGCCCACGCCCGCCTCGCGAGCGGCCGGAAGCACCTCGTCGAGCGGCTTCAGGCGGAACGCGTTGAGGATGATCTGCACGCTCGCGACGTTCGGGCGGGCGATCGCGGTGAGCGCCTCCTCGGTGCGCTCGACCGAGACGCCGTAGTCCGCGATCGCGCCCTCGGCGACCAGGGTGTCGAGCGCGTCGAAGACGGCGTCGTCGGAATAGACGGACGTCGGCGGGCAGTGCAGCTGCACGAGGTCGAGGGTGTCGACGCCGAGGTTCGCGCGCGAGCGGTCGGTCCAGGCGCGGAAGTTCTCGAGCACGTAGTTCGAGGGGATCTGCTCGACGCGGCGGCCCATCTTGGTGGCGACGAACACCTCCGCATCGGGGTGCGCGGCGCGGTAGGCGCCGATCGTGCGCTCGCTGCGGCCGTCGCCGTAGACGTCGGCGGTGTCGAAGAGCGTGACTCCCGACTCCACGGCGGCATCGAGGATGGCGAGGGCGTCGCTCTCGGCGACGTCCCCCCAGTCGGCACCGAGCTGCCAGGTTCCGAGGCCGACGACGGAGACGGGCGCACCAGTGCGTCCGAGAGTTCGAGTGTCCATGGCTCCACCGTAGGCGCGGACGGAGCAGCGCGGAGCCCCCTTGCGCGTGCCCGGGGCGACAGGCCCTAACGTCGAGGGCATGCCCCTCGTCGTCCTCGGAAGCGCCAACCTCGATCACGTGCACCGCGTCGCCCGGATCCCCGCCCCGGGAGAGACGGTGCTCGCCCTCGACTACCGCACGTTCCCCGGCGGCAAGGGCCTGAACCAGGCGGTCGCCGCCGCCCGCACCGCCCCGGGCACGGTCTTCGTCACGAGCCTCGGCCGTGACGCGGCGGGCGACGAGCTCGCGGGCGTGCTCGCCGACGAGCCGCTCGACCTCCACGCCCGGAGGGTCGACGAGCGCACCGGCACCGCGCAGATCACCGTCGACGACCGCGGCGAGAACGCGATCGTGGTCGACTCCGGGGCCAATGCCGCTCTTCTCGCGCTCTCCGCGGAGGAGCAGTCGCTGATCGCGGACGCCTCCGCACTGCTGCTGCAGCTCGAGATCCCCGTGGCGACGGTGCTGGAGGCGGCCCGCGCGGCGGCGACCCGCACCATCCTGAACGCGGCCCCGATCGGCCCGCTGCCCGACGAGCTGCTCGCGGCGCTCGACGTGCTCATCGTCAACGAGCACGAGGCTCGCGAACTCGCGGCCGACCGCGGAATCGAGGCGGCGGACGACACCGCGCTCGCGGCGGCCCTCACCGCGCTCGTCCCTCTGGTCCTGGTGACGCTCGGCTCCGACGGCGTCGTCATCGCCGTCCGCGACCGCGAGCCGGTCCTCGCCCCGGCGTTCCGGGTCGAGGTGGTCGACACGACCGGCGCCGGCGACACCTTCTGCGGCGCCTTCGCGGCCCGCCTGGCCACCACCGGCGCCGATCTCGGCGACCCGGAGGCGCTCGTGCCGCTGGTGCGCTGGGCGACGGCCGCCGCCGCGATCTCCGTCAGCCGGCCGGGTGCGGCGGTGTCCGCCCCGACGGCGGCCGAGACCGAGGCGTTCCTCGCGGAGCACTGACGCCGGCGGGGCTCCGCGGCGGCGGGCACCAGCAGAAGGCTCACGCTCCGGAGCCCTACCGCTCCTCCCTCGCTGACCCGCTTCCACCGCGCCAGGTGGTAGCGCCAGCCGTCTTCGTGCTCAGCGGGCGAGGTCGGTGGGGTCCGACCGCGGAGGAAGCCGGTCTCGTCGACCGTCACCGCGGTCGTCGGGCCGTCTCCGACGAGTCGGATCACCACATCCAGCGGGAACTGCGCATCCGGATCGCTCCAGCTGAACGCGAGGAGGCGCGGCCCCTCGCACTCCGTGACGAACCCTGTCGCGCTCGCCGACCGCTCCTCTACGCTCCACGTCTCGACGAGGAGCGAGCCGACGACCGGGTCGAAGCGCATCTCCGGCCACCATGCGCCGCGATCGGCGGTCAGGAACCGCCAGACGCGCTCGACAGGCGCCTCGATGGTGGTTCCGATCGTCACGGAGTCTCGAGGCACGGGAGTCACCGGTGCGGTGCCCTAGTCGACCGCCGCGATCCGCACGGTGATCCGCGCCCGCCGCTGCGGGTGCTCGGCGAGGCACCACTCGCGGACGACCGCGCCGACCGCGCGGGCGACGTCCGGAGCCGACGCCTCCGCGGCCACGCACACGTCGACCGCGACCGCCACCTCGTCGCCGCTGATCCGGATCAGGACCGGCTCGGCGAACGTGCCGCCCGTCGCCGTGCCGAGCGGGCCCGAGGCGAGGGGCGCCGAGGAGGGCGCCAGCACCGTCGCGGCGTGGGCGATCACATCGCGCACCTCGGCTCGCGCGGGGACGAGCATCGCGACGCCCGCGACGGGGCGCACCAGGGCGGCGACGGCAGCGGAGGCGCTCGGCATGCGCGCGGTGAGCCCGGTCACGACTCCTCCGTCCCGGGCAGGTAGACGTCCTCGACGCGCACATCGATCGTCGAGACGCGCAGCTCGGTCTGGGTGAGCAGCCGGGAGTGGATGCGCTCGCGGACCTGCTGGGCCGCCTCCGCGATCGGAACGCCCCAGAAGACCGAGATCGTCACCTCGACCACGACCTCGACCCCCGGCTCGTCGATGTCGCCGACCAGGCGGCAGCGGCCGACCAGCACGCCGGGCACGCTGTCGCCCGCCTCGCGCACGAGGCCGCGGACGGCGCCCTCGGTGATGGTCAGCGACACGTCGGGTTCTACGCTGGCGAGCGGGATGTCGCGTCCGGCGCGGGCCTCGCGGCGGACCTGGGTCAGGATCGAGCCGAACCAGCTGTCGTCCGGGGCGGGCAGCCGCTCCGCGTCGTCGTCGATGAGGGCCGTCGACAGAGCACGGACGCGCTCGAGTGCGCGCAGGGTGCGCCGGTGCTCCGGCGACTCCTCGATGACGGGGTCGTAGGGGATCCGCCCGCGGTCGAGGTAGTCGCTCAGCTCGTCGATGCCGCGATCCTCCGGCACCGGTGCGGCGATCACGACCGTCTCGGGCCCGTCGTCGTCCCCGGGGACGACCGGCGTCTCGTCCGCGTTCATCGCGCCTGCTCCTTCATCGCCAGTCCTCCATCGCCACGACCAGGGATTCCCTCGCCCGGGCGAGCTTCCCGCGCACCGCGGTCGCCGTGATCCCGAGATGCTCGGCGATCTCACCGTAGGACTCCCCGCCGACCTCGCGGAGCAGCCAGCACTGCCGCTGCGATTCGGGGAGCTCCGAGAGCGCGTGCGCGAGCGCCTTCATCGCGTCGCTCTGCTCGGCCGACTCGAACGGCCCGGGCTCGCGGGCGGGCGGGTGCTCGACGGCGTCGACGTCGTCGGTGGGCCGGCGCTGCCGCAGCAGATCGACGCTGGACCGGCTGACGATCCGCATCATCCAGCTCCGGACGCTCGCGGGCTCCTTGAGCTGCGGGAGCTGCGCCCACACCGTGATCAGGGCGTTCTGCACCGCGTCGGAGGCGTCCGCCTGCGAGCCGGTCAGCCGCCAGGCGTACGCGCGCAGGATCGACTGGTGCCGCTTCACGAGCACCTCGAAGGCGCGCACATCACCCTCGGCCGACCGCTCGGCGAGGAGAGCGTCGCTCGCCGACTCCAGTCCGTGCACCGCGCACCCCTCTCGAGACTCGACTATCAGGCAACGGTCAGGAAAAAACACCGATCCGTACCGTGACGAACACCGACCGGGCTCCGTCTCACTCATGAAAGCACAGCCCGACGGTGAATCCACCGGGGCTTCCGCACCCGGCCGAGCGGCCGTCACGACGTACAGGAGTCACCATGAGCGACACCACCCGCACCCCCGCCACCACCCCCCGCGTCGACAAGGCGTCGGTCGAGACCGTCACGAGCCTCGGCAACAGCACCGCCTCGGGCGTCGCCCAGGGCAAGACGGTCATCGACGACGCCGTCATCGCCAAGGTCGCCGGCATCGCGGCCCGCGAGGTCCCCGGAGTCTTCGCCCTCGGCAACAACGCCGCGCGCGCCTTCGGTGCGATCCGCTCCGCCGTCGGCGGCAACGACCTGGCCCAGGGCGTCCGCGTCGAGGTCGGCGAGACCCAGGTCGCGGTCGACGTCACCCTGGTCGTCGAGTACCCCGTCTCGATGCAGTCGGTCGCCGACGCCGTCCGCGACTCGGTCGCCGAGGCCATCACCGACCTGGTCGGCATGAGCGTCGCCGAGATCAACGTCGCCATCGTCGACGTGCACATCCCCGGTGACGACAAGTCCGACGCCGACGCCGAGAGCCGCGTCCGATGACCGACACCCGCACCCCGGCCCCCGCCCCGGCGAACCGCAGCACCGTTCTCGGTGTCGTGGTCGGTGCGATCCTCGCCTTCGCGGCCCTGCTGTTCGGCTTCTGGGGCTTCGTCCTCACGGCCGTCTTCATGGTCCTCGGCGTCGTGATCGCCCGCATGCTCGACGGCTCGCTCGACGTGCGCAGCCTCGTGGACGTGTTCCGCGGGCGCACCACCTCCCGCTAGGAGCACCGATGACCACCGCTCTCGACTCTCGCCCCGCGCTCCGCTCGGCGGCGTCACCCGTGGCCGGCACCGTCACGCTGAGCGTCCGCTCGATCGAGCGGACCGCGCTGGCGATCGTCCACGAAGAGCTGGGCGTCGATGTGTCGGCGATCCGCGTCCGCCTGTCGGACGACGACGGAGGGCTCGCCCTGTCCGTCTCCACTCCGGTGGTCCTCGCCGATGCAGCGACGGCCGGCACCGTCCTGGATCGCCTGCACCGTGATCGCACCCGCATCGCCGCCCGGATGCAGGCCCTCACCGGCCGCAGCGTCAGCCGCGTCGACATCCGGGTCACCGGCACCCGCACCCGCAGCACGAGGAGAGTCGCATGAGTCCCGCACCGTCGCCCCGCGACGCCGCTCCCGACGCGCGCTACAGCCGGTTCCTCCGGCGCGAGACCCACCGGTCCCGGTCGGCCGCGCAGATCGTCGTGCTCGTGCTGATCGCCCTGGTCGCCGCGTACGTCGGCACCGAGGCCGTCCTCGCCGTCTTCGGCGCGGGCCCGCTGCTGATCGCCCCCTCCGCACTGCTCGCCGCGATCGTCGGAGTCGGCGACCTCGCGCCGGCCGCCCTGATCGGCATCGCCGTCGGAGTCGCCGTCCTCGCGCTGATCCTGCTCGTGCTCGCGCTCGGGCCGGGGCACCGGGCACGTCACACCGTCGAGGACGACCGGCTGGCCGTCGTGGTCGACGACGGTGTGATCGCCTCGGCGCTCGCCCGCTCGGCCCGCACGGTCGCCCGCTCGCGCCGTGAGGACACCAGCGCCTCGCTCGGCCGCCGCACCGCGGTGATCGAGATCACCCCGGCCTCCGGGATCGCCGTCGACAAGGCGGCCGTGCAGACCGCCGTCGACGACGAGATCGCCCGCATCGCCCCGCAGCCCAGCACCCGCGCGTCCGTCCGCGTCGCCGAATCAGGGAGGATCTGATGACCACGAGCAATCGCTTCGTCAACCGCCTCGTCCTCTTCCTCGTCGGCCTCGTGCTGGCCGCCGTCGCGGCGGGCCTCGTCCTGATCGCGGTCTCCCCCGCGGCGAAGGACGCCGTGACGTCGTTCGCCTCCGACCAGGGCGCAGCCCTTGTCTCTCGAATCTCCCCTGAGGACGGCACGCTCTGGAGCGACTCCGCCGTGCTCTGGCCGCTCTACGCGATCGTGGGCGTCTGCCTCCTCGCCATCGTGATCTGCATCGCACTGGCGGTGGCGCACGGTCGTGGTCGCACCGGAACAGTGCTGACCGACGCGGGGAGGGGCGAGGGCCCCGCCGGCGAGGTCGAGATCGCCACGGGCTTCGCCGAGGACGTCCTCGAGAACGCGCTCGCGGGTCGCACCGACCTGCTCGACGTGACCGTGTCCGCCTATCGGCACGGCTCCTCGTCGGCGCTGAAGGTCCGCGTGCTCCCCCGGGCCGGCGTCTCGCCGCGCACCGTCGTGGACGCCGTGCACCAGGAGGTCCTCGAGCTCGACCGCCTGCTGGGCGCCCGGCTCGCCGTCGTGCTCGAGGTCGCCTCGAGCGCCCGCGCCGGGTTCTCGAAAGAGGACCGCGTCGCCTAGGACCGCGGGTACCCGAGGGTGCCCGCCCGAGACTCCCCCGGCACTCCCGCCGGAGGATCATCACACCGAACGGAAGGAGCCCCTCATGGGTGCAGACGACAAGATCCGCAACGCCGCAGAGAACCTGGTCGGAAAGGCGAAGGAGGCGGTCGGCAAGATCACCGACAACGAGCGCCTCGAGGCCGAGGGCCACGCGGACCAGACCAAGGCCCAGACGAAGAAGGTCGGCGAGGACGTCAAGGACGTCTTCAAGAACTGACCCGCTCCACGGAGCCGGAGGCCGTCATCGCGCACGCGATGGCGGCCTCTTCTCGTCGTGCCAGGGGGCCTCAGACGCTCCAGAACATGATGCGCGAGGCCGAGGCCGAGTCGATGCTCTGATCGAAGTTGTCGACCGTGTGCGACGAGTAGAGGATCGTGTCGCCGTCGACCCTCGTGACGATGCCGGTGTGGTCCCAGTCGCCCGAGCCGTCCCAGTCGAACTGCACGATGTCTCCGACCTCCACCTGGTCGCGCTGCGCGTTCGAGAGCGCGGTCGCCCGCTCCGGGTGCTGGGCGAGGTAGGAGTTGAAGGCGGTCGAGGAGGCCCAGGCCGAGCTGTAGCCGCCGGTCGAGGAGTAGTTCCACTCCGAGTCCATCGCCCAGCCGCGCGCGATGAGCGACTGCGAGGCGAAGTTGACGCAGTCGTTGCCCGAGATCACGCCGTACTGCGCGGAGTTGTAGTCGGACCAGTAGGTCTCGAGGTAGTCGAGCTGCGAGGCCAGGCGGCTCGCCTCGAGCGCGGCGGCCGCCTTCGCGGCCTCGATGGCCGGATCGGGTGTGTAGGCGAAGGTGATCGCGGAGGCGACGACCTTCGTCGTCGCGAGGACGCCGGTGGCCGTGGGGCTGGGCGAGGCAGTGGCGGCGGGCGCCTCGAGGTCGGCGGCGGGCTCGGCGGTGGCGGCGCTCGCGGTGCCGCTCGTGGCCGATGTTCCGGTCGTGTCGCTGTCGGCTCCCGCGGAGTCGACAGCCGACTGCACCGTCTCGGCCGGTGTGCCGTCGACGGTCACGGCCGCTGCCGCGTCGGTCACCGCATCGAAGGTGATCGGCTCACCGTCGGCGTCGAAGAACGCGACCGGTACGACCCCCTCGGCCTCGCCGGAGGCGGGCGGCGCGGTCACGGTGATCTGATCGGCGTTCTCGACGGCGACCGCTCCCTCGGCGTCGCCGAAGCGCACGGTGGCGACGGCGTCGAGGTTCGATCCCGAGAGCGTGACGCTCGTGCCTCCGGCGACGGTGCCGGAGGTGGTCGAGACCGCGCTGAGGACGACGCGGGCGGAGGCGGTGGTCGCGGGGAGCACGGCGACCGTCGAGGGGGTCGTCGTGGGCGTCGGGGTGCCGGTGGCCGAGGCCGACTCGGCCGATCCCGAGGCACCGATCGTCAGGCTCGCCCCGGTGGCGACCGCGACGACCACGAGCCCGCCCGACATCGCCAGCATCAGGTGCCGGCGCGACGGACGGAAGAAGGAGGAGCCGCGCGGAGCCGGCGCGGGCCGGACCTGGTGGCCCTCGGCGGCGCGGCGGTCGCGACGCGAGGCGAACACGGTCTCGCCCACGGCGTGCGGCGGGCGGGACGCGGTGGGCGCCGTCTCCGCAGCCGGCCGGACCTCTGCGGATCGCAGGCGGCCCTCGCGCTCGCGCGCCTCCCGGCGGGTCAGGGGAGCGGCGGTCTCGGGGAGCGGGGACTTCTCGGAGGGTGAATCAGGGGTGGAGCCGGTGGAGCGAGGGGGCACAGAGGTATCTCACGTATCGGGCGCGCGGCGGGGGGAACGCGCGCAGGAGCGGGGGGAAGCGGCCATGTCAGCAGGCGGGCATCGGAGGACCGTTCGACGGGCCTCCGAAAACACTCCGAGTAACAGTACGGTAACAACCGGCGGGTGTCACGCCCGAGAGCGCCCGGATCTGATCGCCCGGCGGTCAGCCCGTGGTGCCTGCGGCGTAATCGGGCGCATCCGGAAGTCCGAACAGACGCTCGAGGGTCTCGATCCCCTGGTCGTGGAGGTACTGCGCGAGCTCGGTGCCGACGTAGCGCAGGTGGTACGGCTCCGACTCGTAGCCGGTGATCGGCGTGGCGTCGGGCTTGTACCGGACGAGGAAGCCGAACCGGTGCGCGTTCGCTCCGACCCACTGCCCCTCCGCTGTGTCGCCCCAGCAGATCTCGAGCGCGCACGCCCCCGAGGCGCCGACGACGTCGACGGCCCAGCCCGTCTGGTGCTCGCTGTGGCCCGGGCGGGCGCTGGTCGCATCCGCCCCGGCCTGGCCGCGTGTCGACACCCAGCCCGCGTAGACGCTGACCTGGGTGTCGTACGAGCGGTACGCGCTCTGCACAGCGAGGGAGAGCCCCGCCTCCGTCGACGCAGCCGAGAAGAGGGAGACGAGCGCGTCGGCCGTCGCCTGCCGCATCGGCTGGCGGTTGACGTAGGAGACGTCGGGGTAGACGAGATCGGCGGGCACGTAGTCGACCGGCGAGAGGGTCCGCAGCTTGTTGACGACCACCCAGACGCTCGCGGGGTCGTCGACCGGGTTCGCGGCCAGGTCGATACCCGGAGTGGGGGTGGGGGTCGGAGTGGTCGCCTCACTCGGGGTCGCCGTCGCACTCGCAGACGCGGTCGGCGTCTCGGCGGGCGTCGTGGCAGGGCCCGTCGGCCCGGCGCTCGGCTCGGCGCCGCGTCCGCTCCCGATCACAGCGCCGACGCCGAACGCGGTGGCACCCGCGGCCGCGGCGACGCCTCCGATGACGAGCGCCCGGCGCCGGACGGGACGGGAGCGGTCGGAGTCGTTCTCGCTCGGGGTCATGCTCCGAGCCTACGCGCGGCCCTTCGCAGCACTCCCCGCCCCTCGTGTCCAGGACTGCCCCTTCACGGGGCGCTCCAATATCCTCTAAGGATTCACATAAGCGGCTCCCCTAGCTTGTGTGTCAGCCTCGGCGATCGCGCGGCACCGCCCCCTCGGATCCGCGAACCCCCGGTCCCGACCGAAAGGACCCCATGCTCCGACCTCGACACGCGCCGGCGGTCCCCCTCGCCGCCCTGACGAGCCTCCTCGACATCCCCGGCGGCTCCCCCGACGCCGCAGCGATCAGCGGAGTCACGCTCACCGCCTCGGACGTCGAGCCGGGCGACCTCTTCGTCGCCCTGGCCGGCGTCCACCGCCACGGAGCCGACTTCGTGGCGGAAGCCCGGGAGCACGGTGCGTCCGCCGTGCTGACCGATTCCGCGGGGGAGACGGCCGCCCGTGCGACGGGTCTTCCCGTCCTCGTCGTCGACGACCCCCGAGCCCGCCTCGGAGCGGTCGCCGCCGCCGTCTACGGCACGTCCGAGCGCGCACCGCTGCTCTTCGCCGTGACCGGCACCAACGGCAAGACCTCGACCGTGCACATGATCGAGGGGATCCTGCGCCAGCTCGGCGTGGTCCCCGGCCTGAGCTCCACGGCCGAGCGGCACATCGGCGACACCTCCGTCACGAGCGGGCTCACCACCCCCGAGGCGAGCGAGCTGCACGCGCTGATCGCACGCATGCACGAGGAGGGTGTCGGAGCGGCCGCGATCGAGGTCAGCGCCCAGGCGCTCACCCGCCACCGCGTCGACGGAGTGGTCTTCGACGTCGCCGGCTTCACCAACCTCAGCCACGACCACCTCGACGACTACGGCGACATGGACACCTACTTCGCCGAGAAGGCGCAGCTGTTCCAGCCCGATCGCGCGCGCCGGGCCGTCGTCTCGCTCGACTCGCCGGCCGGCGCACGGCTGGTCGCGACCGCGGGCATCCCCCTCGTCACGATCACCTCCCACGAGGGGGTCGACGCCGACTGGGCCGTCACGATCCTCGAGCAGGAGTTCGGCCGTACGCACTTCCGCCTGCAGAACCGCGAGTCGCGGGCGATCACCACGTCGGTGCCGATCATCGGCGCGCACATGGCCGCCAATGCGGCACTCGCGGTGGTCATGCTGATCGAGGCGGGCCGCCCGATCGGCGAGATCCGCGCGGCGCTGCACCGCGACGGCGGCATCGACGTCTCGCTCCCCGGGCGCACCGAGCGCGTCTCGGGCGATCGCGGCCCGACCGTCTACGTCGACTTCGGGCACAGCGCCGACGCGTTCCAGCGCACGCTCGAGGCGGTGCGCGAGGTCACCCCGGGCCGCGTGATCATGGTCTTCGGCGCCGACGGCGACCGCGACGCGCTCAAGCGGCCCGCGATGGCCGAGGCAGCGGTGGCCGGCAGCGACATCCTGGTGATCACCGACCACCACCCGCGCTTCGAGGAGCCCTCCTCGATCCGGCGCACTCTCGTGGAGGCGGCACGGGCCGCCCGGCCGGACGGCGAGATCCACGAGGTCGACGATCCCAAACGCGCGATCCGCGTCGCCGTCTCGCTCGCCGAGGAGGGCGACTCCATCCTCTGGGCGGGCCCGGGGCATCAGAACTACCGCGACATCCAGGGGGTCCGCACCCCCTACTCGGCGCGAGCGGAGGCACGTGCCGCGCTCCGCGAGGCCGGCTGGGCCGACGAGGCGGTGCCCTCCCCGGTCTGACCTCTCTCCGCGGCGCCTGAGATCCCGTTCAGGCTCGCCGGAGCCCCTGGGCGAGCCGTCGCACCAGGTGTAACTTTGCGCAGCACGCAACGTTTGCGGCGGATCGCCGTGCCTGGGACGCGTCCGCCAGACAAGGGGACCACCATGGCGGACACCGCACCACGCTCGGCCTCGGCCGAGGCCACGCCCTCGGGCGCGATCATGACCCACCGGCAGATCCTCTTCGTGATCTTCGGCCTGATGGCGGGCATGTTCCTGTCGTCCCTCGACCAGACGATCGTCGGCACCTCGATGCGCACGATCGCCGACGACCTCGACGGGCTCTCGCAGCAGGCCTGGGTCACCACGGCCTACCTGATCGTCTCGACGATCGCGACGCCGATCTACGGCAAGCTCTCCGACATCTTCGGGAGGCGCCCGCTCTACCTGATCGCGATCGTCCTCTTCCTGATCGGATCGACGCTGGCCGGCTTCTCGACCTCGATGCTCGGACTCGCCGGCTTCCGCGCCGTGCAGGGACTCGGCGCCGGTGGCCTGATGTCGCTCGCGCTGACCGTGATGGGCGACATCCTGCCTCCCCGCGAGCGCGCGAAGTACCAGGGCTACTTCCTCGCCGTGTTCGGAGTCTCGAGCGTGGTCGGTCCGCTGATCGGCGGCCTGCTCGCCGGCACCCCCGAGATCCTCTTCATCACCGGCTGGCGCTGGGTGTTCCTCATCAACCTGCCGATCGGCGCGATCGCGCTCTTCATCGTCGTGCGGTTCCTGCACCTCCCGAAGCCCGCGGGCGAGCGCTCGGTGCGCATCGACTGGTGGGGCGCCTCCCTCGTCATCGTCGCCGCGGGGCCGCTCCTCCTGATCGCCGAGCAGGGCCGCGAGTGGGGCTGGGGCTCCCCCATCGCCTGGCTCTGCTACGTCGTGGGCGCCCTGGGCATCGTCGGCTTCATCCTCGCGGAGCGGATGATGGGCGACGACGCGCTGATCCCTCTCAAGCTCTTCCGCTCGCCGACCTTCTCGATGGCCACGGTGCTGGGCGTGCTCGTCGGCTTCGGCATGTTCGGCGGGATGATGTCGATCCCGCTGTACCTGCAGCTGGTCAACGGCGCGACGCCGACCGAGTCGGGCTTCCTGATGCTCCCGATGATCCTCGGACTGATGATCTCCTCGATCGTCTCGGGCCAGATCATCTCGCGCACCGGCCGCTACCGCGCCTTCCCGATCGTCGGCACCTTCCTGATGTCGGGCGCCTTCTTCTACTTCACGTTCGTGACGATCGACAAGCCGGTGATCTTCATGATGGGCGGAATGCTGATGCTCGGCCTCGGCCTCGGCCAGATGATGCAGACGCTCACGCTGGCGTCGCAGAACTCGGTCGACGTCGCCAACATGGGCGTCGCGACCAGCGCCTCGACGTTCTTCCGGCAGATCGGCGGAACGCTGGGCACCGCGGTCATCTTCTCGGTGCTGTTCAGCCGGATCCCCGAGACGATCGCCGCCGCCTTCAAGAACCCGACCATCGCCGCGAACCTCCAGGCCGCCGCCTCCGACCCGACCGTCGCGGCAGACCCGGCCAACGCCGGAATCCTGAAGCTCCTGCAGTCGCAGGACTCCGCGGCGATCGGCTCGGCTCTCGACGGCGACACGTCGTTCCTGAACACGGCGGACAAGGCGCTCTCGGCGCCGTTCCTCACCGGGTTCAACGACGCGACCGTCACCGTGTTCTGGGTGGCGCTGGCCGTGGTGCTCCTGGCCTTCGTGCTCTCGTGGTTCCTCAAGACCCCTCCGCTGCGCGCGAAGTCGGCCATGCAGGAGGCGCACGACCTCGCGAACGAGGACGCGGCCGCCGAGCTGCGCCGCACCGACCCGCAGCTCGCGGCGCGGGCCGGTGCCGACCTCGCGGCCGGCAGCATCGAGCCCGACCTGCGCACCGACTCCGTGCGCACGGTGGGCGACGGCTCGGGCGAGCGCAGCACTCGCTGACGACGAGGTGCCCGGCGGATCCCTGCCGGGCACCTGGCGGCGGGATCGCCGAGAGAGCGCTCTACGAACGCCCTAGGATGTGGGGATACCGCCGCCGAAGGAGTCCGCCGATGAGCGATGCCCGCACCACCACTCCCCGCCTCACCGAGCAGACCGCCCGGGCCGAGCGCCTCGCGGTCCGCGACTGGCCGATCGGGTTCCTCTGGGGGTCGGCGACCGCCGCGGCCCAGATCGAGGGCGCCGGTCATGAGGGCGGCAAGGAGGACAGCATCTGGGACGCGTTCTCGCGCGTTCCCGGAGCCGTCGCGAAGGGGGACACTCCCGAGGTCGCCGTCGACCACTACCACCGCATGCCCGCCGACGTGCAGCTGATGAAGGCGCTGGGCCTCGGCTCGTACCGCTTCTCGGTCAGCTGGGCCCGGGTCAAGCCGGGCGACCGCCAGGTCAACGGCGAGGGCCTCGACTTCTACTCCCGGCTCGTCGACGAGCTGCTCGCGGCCGGCATCCTGCCCTGGCTGACGCTCTACCACTGGGATCTCCCGCAGGCCCTGCAGGAGAAGGGGGGCTGGGCGAACCGCGACACCGCCGAGCGCTTCCGTGACTACGCCGAGGCGGTCCACGCGAGCCTGGGCGACCGGGTGCAGCACTGGACCACCTTCAACGAGCCCTTCTGCTCGACCCTGCTCTCCTACGGCGCCGGCATCCATGCTCCCGGAGTGATCTCGCAGCAGGCCGCGCTCGCTGCGGTCCACCACACCCACCTCGCCCATGGCCTCGCGGTGACGGCCCTACGGGATCTCGGCGCCCAGAACCTCGGCATCACCCTCAACCTCTCGAACGCCGTGCCCGACGATCCCGACGACGAGGCCGACCTCGACGCCGCCCGCCGCTTCGACGCCCTGCAGAACCGCATCTTCCTCGACCCGCTGCTGCGCGGCGAGTACCCGGAGGACCTCCTCGAGGACGTCGCCGGTCTCGGCCTGGACGAGCTGATCGCCGACGGCGACCTCGCCGTCATCTCGCAGCCGCTCGACTTCCTCGGCGTGAACCACTACCACGACGACAACGTGTCGGCGCATCCGCTGCCCGCTGACGCCGCGGACTTCGCCCAGGCCACCGACCGCGAGGTCGGCTCGCCGTGGGTCGGGTCGGAGTTCATCACCTTCCCCTCCCGCGGGCTGCCGCGCACGGCGATGGACTGGGAGGTCAACCCCGACGGCCTGCGCTACCTGCTCACCCGGCTCGGCCTCGAGTACGAGAACCTCCCTCCGCTGTTCGTGACCGAGAACGGAGCGGCCTACGACGACGTGGTCGAGGGTGGCCGCGTCCACGACGTCGACCGCACGCAGTACGTGCTCGACCACGTCGAGAAGGTGGCCGACGCCATCGACCAGGGCGCCGACGTGCGCGGCTACTTCGTCTGGTCGCTGCTCGACAACTACGAGTGGGCGTGGGGCTACGAGAAGCGCTTCGGCATCGTGCGGGTCGACTACGACTCCCAGGAGCGCCTGATCAAGGACTCGGGCCTGGTCTACTCGCGCCTGATCGGCGGCACCGCGGCCGAGGCTCTGGCCTAGGCGATGAGCGGGAGCCTGCGCACGGCGGGGCGGTCGCCCACCCTCGAGATGGTCGCCGCGCGCGCGGGGGTGTCGCGCGCGACGGTCTCGAGAGTCGTCAACGGCGCGCCGCAGGTCGCGGCCGACATCGTCGCCGCGGTCGAGAAGGCGATCGGCGAGCTCGACTACGTGCCCAACCGGGCGGCGCGGATGCTCGCCTCGCGCCGCACGCAGTCGATCGCGCTGATCGTGCCGGAATCGACCGCCCGGGTCTTCGCCGACCCGTTCTTCGCCTCGATCGTGCAGGGCGCGGCGATGCGCCTGGCCGACACCGACTACACGCTGTCGATGCTGATCGCCTCGGAGTCGGACGGCGAGAAGACCCGGCGCTACCTCCTCGGCGGCAACGTCGACGGCGCCCTCGTCGTCTCGCACCACTCGGGCGACCACTCCTACGCGGCGCTCTCGAACTCCCTCCCGATCGTGTTCGGCGGACGGCCGCTGTCTCCGGACGAGCGCGGCTCGTACTACGTCGACGTCGACAACGCCGACGGTGCGGCGGTCGCGACCGCGCACCTGATCGGCCGCGGACGCCGGCGCATCGCGACGATCGCGGGCCCGGCCGACATGCCCCCCGGCGTCGACCGGCTCATCGGCTGGCGGAGCGCCCTGACCGACGCCGGTCTCGACGACGGCCTCGTCGAGTGGGGCGACTTCTCGCCCGACAGCGGGACCGAGGCGATGCGCCGCCTCCTCGCGCGCGATCCGTCGATCGACGGCGTGTTCGCGGCGAACGACCAGATGGCCGTCGGCGCCTACGCGGCGCTGCGGGAGGCGGGCCGCCGCGTCCCCGAGGACGTCGCGGTCGTCGGCTTCGACGACGACATGTTCGCCCGCTCGGCGGTGCCCGCCCTGAGCACCGTGCGCCAGATCCCCCTCGAGCTCGGCGCGCGGATGGCCGAGCTGCTCACCGCCCGCATCGAGGGAACCCCCGTCGAGCACCGCACGCTGATGCCCACCGAGCTGATCGTCCGCGCCAGCTCCTGACCCGCGCCTCGCCGCACGCCTCGCCGAGCGGGAGGTCACGGGCGCCAGCCGTGCGCCGTCAGGGCGGCTCTGATCTCGGCGACGGTGCGCGCGCGGTCCTTCCCGAGGCCGTCGGCCCGGACGACCACCTGGATCCAGCCGGCGAGCTGGAGTGCGAGCGAGCGCTCGCGATCGCGCGCGTACTGCGCGTCACTCGACCGATGCTGACTCCCGTCGTACTCGGCAAGGACCTTCCACCGGCGGAAGACCAGATCGCCGACGGCGATCAGGCGACCGCGGTCGTGGATCTCGGCATTCACCTCGGGCCGCGGAAGGTGCGCCTCCCGCACCAGGGATCGCAGCCAGGTCTCCCTCCTGGAGGCGGAGGCGGTCGACACGAGGTGCAGTACCGACTGGAGGCTCGCGCGTCCGCGGCCGTGATGGCTGTCGAATCTGCTCTGCAGATCGGCGAGAGCCACGTAGGGCCTCGGGTCGGCGACGTCGACATATCGCGGTGCGAGCAGCAGGTGGTCGGCAGCGGCGAGGAGATCCCGTTCGCTCAGGAGAGTTCCGAGTAAGACCCACGTGGACGCTGGGTCGGTGACGGGCAGCCCACGGCGGCGGACCACCTCGACCTGCTGGGGAAGAACGACATGGCCGACGACCCCGCGGGTCCGGGGCGGGCGGCGGGGTGAGAGAACGCTGACGTGGATCGGGTCCTCCGCCGTACTCGACGAAGGAAGCGGCACCGACCAGAGCTGTGCCGCGGTGAGGTGGGAGAAGAACTGACCCGCTCGCAGCCGAGGGCGATACGCCTCGGCGCGCTCGAGGTGCGTCACCGGCGCCACGCGCGTCCTGACTCCGTGGAAGGGACTCGCCAGTCGGGGCGATCGGAGTTCGCCGTCGGTCGTTCCGCTGAGGACGGCCGACCGGCGGCTGAATGCTCCAGGCTCGAGATTCGTCATCCCTCGACGATGCCGGAGCCTCGTGCCCCGCGGGCCTTGCACTCCCCACCCCGGGGACGACCTCACCACCCCGCCCCTGTGGAGGAGGCCCACCAGCTCGACTCCTCGAAAGTTGTCGTACTCGACCGCCGAGTACGACAACTTCTGGGGTCTCGGGAGGGTGGCGGGAGGGAGCGGGTCAGAGGAAGAGGGGCGCCGGGTCGAGGGAGGCGAAGCGTCGGCGCATGACGGCGATGGCGTCGGCGTGCTCGTCGACGAGGACGAAGCGGCGGCCGAGCGCGTGCGCGACCGCGCCCGTGGTCCCGGAGCCGGCGAAGAAGTCGAGCACGGCGTCGCCCTCGCGGCTCGACGCCTGGACGATGCGGCGGAGGACCCCCTCGGGCTTCTGCGTGGGGTAGCCCGTCTTCTCGCGCCCGGTCGGCGAGACGATCGTGTGCCACCACACGTCCGTCGGCCGCTTGCCGCGCTCCGCCTTCTCGGGTGTGACGAGCCCCGGCGCCATGTACGGCTCGCGGTCCACCGCGACCGAGTCGAAGTGGTAGCCGCGCGGATCCTTCACGTACACGAGGATCGTGTCGTGCTTCGTCGGCCAGCGCCGGGTGGCCTTCGCGCCGTAGTCGTAGGCCCAGATGATCTCGTTGAGGAAGCACTCCCGCCCGAACAGCGCGTCGAGCAGCACCTTCGCGTAGTGCGCCTCGCGGTAGTCGAGGTGGAGGTACAGCGTGCCGTCGTCGGCCAGCAGCCGCCACGCCTCGGCGAGCCGGGGCTCGAGGAACGACCAGTAGTCGTCGAAGCGGTCGTCGTAGCGGAGGAGGTCGCCGCGGATCCGCTCGTAGCTGCGCCCCTTGAACCCCGCGATCGTGCCGGTGGCCGAGCGCACCGACGTGGTCGAGGTGCGCACCTGCGCACGGCCCGTGTTGAACGGAGGATCGAGGTAGACGACCGTGAAGGAGCCGTCCGCGAGCAGCGGCAGGACCTCGAGATTGTCGGCGTGGATCACCGCGCTCCGCGACTCCGGGACGCCGTCCGCGATCTCGATCGTCCTGGGCATCGTGCCAGTGTGCCAGTCGCCCGACACGCCGCCGTACCCGGGAGGGCACTGACGGGGCCGCCGGGACCTCCGGCGTAGAGTGACGCGATGATCTCAGAGGTGCTGCACGACGAGGACCGGTCCCGCTACACCCTGTGGGTCGACGGCGAGAACGTCGGTCTCGCGGACTACGCGGTCCGCGGCTCCGACGTCGTGTTCCTGCACACCGAGATCGCCCCCGAGCACCGCCACGAGGGGCTCGGCGATCGCCTGGTCGAGGCCGCTCTCGACGACGCGCACGAGCGCTTCGGCGGCCACGTCGTGCCGGCCTGCCCCTTCGTCGCCGAGTTCATCGCCGAGCACCCCGACTACCAGGAGCTCCTGGCGAGCTGAGCCCGCCGCCTCACGGCACCCGGCGGAGCCACTCCTCGGTCGAGTACTTCGTGCGGACGAGCTCCTCGGCCTCGGCGTACTCCTCGGCGGTCAGATCTCCCGCCGTGCCCCCGTGCAGCTGCACGAAGGTCGCGATCATCCGCTCGATGATCTCGGCGCGGCTGAGCCCGGTCTGGCTGCGCAGCGGGTCGACCCGCTTGACGGCGGAGGCGATGCCCTTGTCGGACAGCTTCTCGCGGCCGATCCGCAGCACCTGCACCATCTTCTCGGCGTCGATGTCGTAGCTCATGGTGACGTGGTGCAGCACGGCGCCCGAGCCGAGGCGCTTCTGCGCGGCTCCGCCGATCTTGCCCGAGGGCGAGGTGATGTCGTTCAGCGGCTGGTAGACGGCGTCGATGCCGAGCGACTGCAGCGCGCTGATCGTCCACTCGTCGAGGAACGCGTAGGAGTCGGCGAAGGTCAGGCCCTGGACCAGGTCACCCGGCACGTAGAGCGAGTAGGTGACGACGCTGCCCGCCTCCATGAACATCGCGCCGCCGCCCGAGATGCGGCGGACGACCTCGACGCCGTACTTCGCCGCGTTCTCGAGGTCGACCTCGTTGCGGAGCGACTGGAAGCTGCCGATCACGACGGCCGGCTGGTCCCACTCCCAGATGCGCAGCGTCGGCTCGCGGCGGCCCTCGCCGACCGCGGCGGTCAGCACCTCGTCGAGCGCGAGGTGCATGGCCGGCGAGACCGCCTTCGCGTGCACGATGCGCCAGTCGTAGTCGCGCCAGCTCGTCGCCTGCTGCAGCGAGCGGCGGATGGCGACGGCGACCGCCTCGGGCGTGAAGCCGAGGAGCACCGCGTCGGCGGGCAGCGCCTGGCGGATGGCGGCCGCGATCGTCTTGGCGTCGGAGGTCGCCGGAAGGCCCACGACCGCGCGGTCGATGTCGTCGAGCGCCGTGTCGGGCTCGAGGAAGAAGTCTCCTGCGAGCCGGAACCCGGCGAACCTCCCGTCGACGACATCGAGGTCGACGACCACGAGCTTTCCACCGGGGACCTTGTACTCGCCATGCATGACGTCAGCCTAGGCCGGAGGACCGACACGGGCCGCCGGGAAGCGCTCGTCGAGCCAGGCCACCACGTCGGCGAGCACCTCGGCGCGGTTCGTCTCCTGGAACAGCTCGTGCCGCGCCTCCGGATACACGCGGACGCTCACGTCGGTGAGCCCGGAGCGGCGCCGGTACGCCTGCGCGAGCGCCCGCATCGACCGCTCGCCGCCGAGGGTGTCCTCCGACCCGCCGATGATGAGCAGGGGCAGGTCGGGCTCGAGGTGCCGCGACGGCCGGCCCACCAGTCGCAGGGTCTCGCGCACCCCGACCCGCTTCGCGAGCGGATCGGTGAAGGTGAGCGGGTCGTCGTGGAAGCGCTGCCAGACCTCGGGGTCGCGCGAGAGCCACTCGAGCCGCAGCCCGCCCGGCACGCGGTGTCGGCGGGTGAGGTCGCCGCCGTTCATGTAGCCAGGGAGGCGGTAGGCCGTGCCGCTGAGGACGAGCGCCGCATAGCCGGAGCCGTCGCGGTCGACGATCCGCTGCGCCATCAGCGAGCCCCAGGAGTGGCCGAGCAGCACGATGGGCACGCCGGGCGACTCCGCGGCGAGCAGGCGGGTGAGGAGCGTGATCGCGTCCTCGGTCGCGCGGAGGCCGCCGGGACCGAGGCGGCCGAGCTGAGACGCGTCTGCGCCGTGCTGCTCGAACCCGGTGCGGCCGTGCCCGCGGTGGTCGTCGGCGGCGACCGCGTAGCCCGCGGCGACGAGGGTCTCGGCGACCTCGAGGTAGCGGCCGGAGTGCTCGCCGACGCCGTGGGCGAGCTGCACGATCGCCCGGGGCTCGGGCAGCGGCCAGTGCCGGTAGTGGATCGTCACGCCGTGGGCGTCCTGGTAGGTCCTGTCGACCGCGATGTCGGGCATCCGTACAGTCTGGCGCAGTGCCGCCGGGGCCGCTCAGCGCGGAGAACCGCCCGAGACCTGAGAAGATACTCACGATCGAGCCCGGGACACCGTGCGCGATCAGGCGCATCGTTAGCGTTCTAGCGACGTATCGACCCCTGCGACCGTCCCCGACCCCATCTCGAGCGAGGCCAGCCCCCCATGACCGTGTCGCCCCTGATCTGGACACTGACGATCGTCTTCATCGTCCTGCTCCTGCTCTTCGACTTCTTCTTCCACGTCCGCAAGGCCCACGAGCCCACGCTCAAGGAGTCGGCGAAGTGGTCGGCCCTCTACGTCGGCATCGCCGTGCTCTTCGGCATCGGCGTGCTGGTCTTCGGAGGGGCGACGCCCGGTTCCGAGTACTTCGCCGGCTACATCACCGAGAAGGCGCTCTCGGTCGACAATCTGTTCGTCTTCCTGATCATCATGGCGAGCTTCAAGGTGCCCCGCGCCGACCAGCAGAAGGTGCTGCTCTTCGGCATCGTCTTCGCGCTGATCGCCCGCACCGGCTTCATCTTCCTCGGCGCCGCGCTGATCAACTCGTTCGCCTGGGTCTTCTACATCTTCGGTCTGATCCTGCTGCTGACCGCGTTCAACCTGGTCAAGCCCGGCGATGAGCACGCGGGCGACAACGTGATGGTCCGCCTCGCCAAGCGCCTGTTCAAGACGAGCGACAAGTACGACGGCGACAAGTTCTACACGCACATCGACGGCAAGAAGGTCCTCACGCCGATGATCCTCGTCATGGCGGCGATCGGAGGAACGGACATCCTGTTCGCCCTCGACAGCGTGCCCGCGATCTTCGGCCTGACCAGCGACGTCTACCTCGTCTTCACGGCGACCGCGTTCTCGCTCCTCGGACTCCGCCAGCTCTACTTCCTGATCGACGGCCTCCTCGACCGCCTGGTCTACCTCAGCATCGGGCTCGCGGCGATCCTCGCTTTCATCGGCGTGAAGCTGATCCTGCACGCGCTGCACGAGAACACCCTCCCGTTCATCAACGGCGGCGAGCACGTCGAGGTCTTCGAGATCAGCACCGGCCTCTCGCTGACGGTGATCATCGGAGTGCTCGCGATCACCGTCATCGCCTCCCTCGTCAGTCCGAAGGGCCGCAAGATGGCGGCCGAGGCCGCGGAGCGCCAGCGCGTCGCCGCAGCCGCCGGTGCCGACGCGGACGCCAAGCACTGAGTCATCCGCACAACGAAGGCTGGGACGCCGATCTGCCGAGAAATCGACCGGATCGCGCGTCCCAGCCTTCGTTGTGCGGCTACTTCGCGCGGTACCGGTGCTCCGGGCGCCCCGTCGAGCCGTAGCTGAGGGTCATCTCGACCAGCCCGCGCCCGGCGAGACCCGAGAGGTAGCGCTGCGCCGTCGCGCGCGAGATGCCCGCGCGCTCGGCGACCTCGAGGGCCGAGAGCTCGCCTCCGGAGTCGGAGAGGCGGGCCAGCACCAGCTGCTCGGTCGCCGAGCGCGAGGGCTGCGCGGCCGTGGCGTCGCCCGAGTGCAGGATCCGCAGAGCCCGCTCGACCGCCTCCTGATCGGCGACGCGGTCCTCGCGCAGAACGTTGCGGAAGCGCACGTAGGCGTCGAGCCGCTCGCCGAGCAGCCGCGCGTCGAACGGCTTGATCAGGTAGCCGAGCGCCCCCGCGTGCAGTGCCCGGCGCACCGTCTCCCCGTCGGAGGCGGCGCTCACCACGAACGCATCCGTGTCGAGCTCGCGCAGCAGCGCGATCCCGCTCTGATCCGGCAGGTGCACGTCGAGCAGCAGCAGATCGGGTGCGCTCTCGTGCACCGCCGCCCGGGCGGCGCGTGCCGTGTGCACCGGCGGCAGCGCGCGCAGGCCCTGCCGGGCGTCCACGAGATCGGCGTGCAGCCGCGCGACGCGGAAGTCGTCGTCGACCACCAGCACGGTGCGCTCCTCGGTGCTCACGAGTCCTCCTCGATCGGCGGTCGGACGGCGCCCGGCAGCCGCGCGCAGAGCACCGCTCCCCCGGAGTCGCCGCCCGCGTCGGCCAGCCACACCGCTCCGCCGCGCCGCGCCGCGACCTCGCGGCAGAGCGGCAGACCGAAGCCGCGGCCGTGCACGCGGTCGTCGTCGATGCCCTCCGCCGCTCCGCGCGAGAAGAGCGACTCCGGATCGGCCACGCCGTCTCCCGAGTCGGCGACCGTGACGAACAGCGCGTCGCCGTCGTCGAGAAGCTCGACCTCGACGAAGCGCACGTCGCGCCGGCCCTCGACCGCCGCGCGGACCGCGTTGTCGACGAGGTTGCCGACCACCGTGGCGACGTCCTCCGGCTCGATCACCACTCCGCGCACCAGCGTCTCCTCACCGAGGGTCAGCAGCACGCCCCGCTCGGCCGCCTCGATGCCCTTCGCGCCGACCAGCGCCTGGAGGTACGGCTCCTGCAGCCGGTCGGCGTGCTGCACCGGGTACTTGAGCGGGCCGCGGGTCAGCACCTCGCCGAGGTAGTCGCGAGCCGACTCCGTGCGGCCGGCGTCGAGCAGACCCGCGACGACGTGCAGGCGGTTGGCGAACTCGTGCCGCTGCACGCGCAGCGCGTTGGTCATCGCGCCGACCGCGTCGAGGCGCCGGCTGAGTGCCGCCAGGTCGGTGCGATCGCGCAGCACGACCACGATGCCGAGATCGCGGTCGCCGCGGGTGACCCTCCGGATGTCGACGTAGACGATGCGCGAGCGGACCACGAAGCCCTCGGCGGCCGTCGGCGCCTCCGGCGAGCGCAGCGACGCCTCGATGAGGTCGGCGAGCGGAGTCGGCAGCCCGAGCTCCGCCAGCGGGCGACCGTGCAGCGCGCGACCCGTCGGGTCCTCCGAGCCGAGGATCGCGGCGGCCCGGGCGTTGCAGACGCCGATCCGTCCGTCCCGGTCGAAGGCGAGCACTCCCTCGTCGACCCCGTCGAGTACAGCGGCCTGGTCCTGCACGAGCGACGTGAGCTCCTCGGGGGCGAGACCCAGGGTCAGGCGCAGCAGGCGCCGGCGGATGAAGACGGAGGCGACCGCGGCGAGCGCCAGGCCCGCGAGCGCCGCGGCGAGCACGCCGAGCAGCGCGGTCGGCAGGTCGGTGAAGACGCTCGAGCGCGCGAAGCCGATGCTGACCTCGCCGACGACGGCTCCGTTGCGGGCGCGCGATTCACCCTGTCCGTAGACGGGCACCTTCGCGCGCGCCGACTCCCCCAGCGTGCCCGTCCCCCACGACACCGTCTCGCGGCCCGCGAGCGCCTCCTCCGGGCTCGTCGAGACGACTTCGCCGAGCCGCGCCGGGTCGGGATGCGCCAGCCGGATCCCCTCATCGTCCGTGATCACGACGAACAGCGCCCCGGTGCGCTCCTCGACCGCTTCCGCGACGTCCTCGAGCACCCCGTCCTGCAGCTGCTCCCGCGAGGGCGTGCCGGGATCGGCGGAGTAGGCGGCGACCGCGTCGCGCACGTCCGAGTCCTCCGCGACGGTCCGGGCGATGGCGAGCGCCGTCTCCTCCGCCTCGCCGCGCAGCTGCTGCACGCTGAGCGCGGTGACGAGCCCCGCGCAGACGAGGACGGCCGCCGACACCGTCGCGAGCTGCAGCACGAGCACGTGGGTCGCGAAGCGCATCGGGCCTCCTCGCCGCAGGTCGCTGCGCAGAATGCGCAGAACCCACACTATGCGCAGATCGCGCGCTAATGAGCGATACCCGGGCGGGCGGGCTCCGCCTCCCTAGGGTTTCCACGACCCGGAGAGCCGACGCTCCCCAGGGGGCCGGACGCACGACGACGAAGGAGTCAGCAGTGTTGGTAGTACTCGGATTCACGATGATCCTGGCCTTCATGGCCCTGATCATGACCAAGCGGCTGACGCCCATGGTCGCCCTGATCGTCGTGCCGACGATCTTCGGGCTCTTCGCGGGCGCAGGCCTCGGCATCGGCGACATGGTGCTGGAGGCGATCGGCAGCCTGGCCCCGACCGCCGCGCTCCTGATGTTCGCGATCATGTACTTCGGGATCATGATCGACGTCGGGCTCTTCGACCCGCTGATCCGCTTCATCGTCCGCGCACTCGGCGACGACCCGGCCAAGGTCGTGCTCGGCACGGCGCTGCTGGCCGGCGCGGTCTCGCTCGACGGCGACGGCTCGACCACCTTCATCGTGACGACCGCCGCGATGCTGCCGATCTACCTCCGCCTCGGGATGAACCCCGTCGTGCTCACCTGCGTCGCCGGGCTCGCGAACGGCACCCTGAACATCGTCCCCTGGGGCGGGCCGACCGTGCGCGCCGCGGCCGCCCTGCAGGTCTCGCCGAGCGAGATCTTCGTCCCGATGCTCCCCTCCCTCGCGGTGGGCCTGGTCGTCACCCTCGTCTTCGCCTGGTTCCTCGGGCTCGGCGAGCGCCGCCGCCTCGGCTCGCTCGCCCTCGCCGAGCCGATGCTCGAGCGCGAGCTCGTCGGCGCCTCGAACAAGACCCGCGGAGGCCTCGCCGCTCTCACCGGCGGCATCCGCACCGTCGCCCGCGAGCGCTTCTCGTTCCTCAGGGGCCCGGAGTCGCTGCGCGGCGCGCAGGTCGCCGTCGCCGCCCGCGTGCAGGCCGACGACGCCGACACCGCGATGGCCGACACCATGCTCGACCCCGAGCGCGAGACCCTGCGCCCGAAGCTCATCTGGGTCAACCTCGTGCTGACCCTCGCCGTGATGACGCTGCTCGTCGCCGACATCCTCCCGCTCGCCTACGTCTTCATGGTCGGCTCGGCGGTCGCGCTCCTGATCAACTTCCCGAAGATGAAGGACCAGGCCGCCGAGATCGTCAAGCACGCTCCGAGCATCGTCGGCGTCGTCTCGATGGTCCTCGCGGCGGGCGTCCTGATCGGCGTGCTCAACGGCACCGGCATGGTCGACGCGATGGCCGAGTGGGTCGTCGACGTCATCCCGCCCGCGCTCGGGCCCTTCCTGGCCGTCATCACCGGCATCCTGAGCATCCCGATGACGTTCTTCATGTCGAACGACGCCTTCTACTACGGCATCCTCCCCGTGCTCTCCGAGAGCGCCGCCAACTACGGCATCGACCCGGTCGAGATGGCGCGCGCCTCGATCACCGGCCAGCCGGTACACCTGCAGAGCCCGCTGGTGCCGGCGATCCTGCTGCTGGTCTCGCTCGCCGCGGTCAACCTCGGCGACCACCACCGCAAGGTGCTGTGGCGCGCGGTGGTCGTCTCGCTGGTGATGCTCGCGGTCGGCGTGCTGGTCGGCGCGATCCCGTTCGGCTGAGCCCCGGCACGTCACGGATCGGACGAGGCTCCCGCTGCCGGCGGGGGCCTCGTCGCGCGTTTAGAGCAGTGGCGCGATGTTCTCGACCCAGACGTCGGTGCCGAGCTTCAGGATGAGAGCGCCGACGACCACGAGGAACGCGATCCGGATGAAGCGGCTCCCCTTGGCCACCGCCATCCGCGAGCCGAGGTACGCGCCCGCCACGTTGGCCAGGCCCATGAACAGCCCGAGCACCCAGATCACGTGGCCGCCGGGGACGAAGTAGAGCAACGCCCCGAGATTCGTCGCGACGTTGACGATCTTCGCCTTGGCGCTGGCGAGCAGGAAGTCGTACCCGAGCGCGGTGATCAGCGCGATGATCAGGAACGTGCCGGTTCCGGGGCCGATCAGTCCGTCGTAGAAGCCGATCACCAGGCCGAGGACCGCCGCGGTCACGAGGTGCCTCCGCCCCGCGTGCTTGAGCACCGTCGCAGCGCCCATCGCGGGCCGGGCGATCGTGACCACGGCCACGACGATCAGCGCGACGACGATGATCGGCTTGAAGACGGAGGAGGGCAGCAGCCCCGCGAGCGTGGCGCCTCCACAGCTGCCCGCGAGGGCCACGGCCGCCATCGGCAGCGCCGTCCGCAGATCGGGCTTCGCCCGCCGGTAGAAGGTGATCGCGCTGGTCGTCGTGCCGAAGATCGAGGCGAGCTTGTTGGTCGCGAGCGCCTGCACCGGCGAGATCCCCGGCACGAGGAGCAGGGCGGGCAGCTGCAGCAGGCCCCCGCCGCCCACCACGGCGTCGATCCAGCCCGCGGCGAACGCGGCCAGGATCATCAGCGCGATGATCGGGAGACCCAGGTCCTCGGTGAAGGTCAGCATTTCTGCGAGCGTACGCGAGGGTGTCGACCCCCTCGACTCGGCGACGGTGCCGCCCTAGGGTCGGCGGCATGCGATTCGGACTCTTCATCCCCCAGGGCTGGCGCCACGACCTCGTCGGCATCGACCCCGCCAAGCAGTGGCGCACCATGAACGACCTCGCCCAGCACGCCGACGCCGGCGCCTGGGAGTCGATCTGGGTGTACGACCACTTCCACACCGTCCCGAAGGTCACCGAGGAGGCGACGCACGAGGCGTGGTCGCTGATGAGCGCGTTCGGCGCCACCACCTCGCGCGTCCGCCTCGGCCAGATGTGCACGTGCATGAGCTACCGCAACCCCGCGTACCTCGCCAAGGTGGCGACGACGGTCGACATCATCTCGGGCGGTCGCGTCGAGATGGGCATCGGCGGCGGCTGGTACGAGCACGAGTGGCGCGCCTACGGCTACGGGTTCCCGCCGATCGCCGAGCGCCTCGGCCGCCTCGACGAGGGCGTCCAGATCATGCGCCAGGCCTGGACCACCGGCAGCTCGACGCTGGACGGCAAGCACTACCGGGTCGACGGTGCGCAGAACCGCCCCCTCCCCCTCCAGAGCGGCGGCATTCCGCTGTGGGTGGCCGGCGGAGGCGAGAAGGTCACGCTGCGCATCGCCGCGCAGTACGCGCAGTACACCAACTTCGCCGGGGCTCCGGAGGCGTTCGAGCACAAGAGCGCGATCCTCCGCGGTCACTGCGACCGCCTGGGCACCGACTACTCGGCGATCACCCGCAGCGCCAACTACAACGTGATGATCGGCGAGACCGAGGCCGAGGTCGAGCAGGGTCTCCAGCGCCTCGAGGAGCGCGTCGCGCCGTACCTCGGAGCCGAGGGCGCCGCCGCCTTCGTCGGCGAGTACCGCAGCCCCGACGCGCTCGCGGTCGGCACGCCCGCGCAGATCCTCGACCGCCTGGGCGATATGCAGTCGCGCGGCATGGACTACGGCATCTTCTACTTCCCGGACGCCGCCTACGACCGCTCCGGCATCGAGCTCTTCGAGCGCGAGGTGCAGGCGAAGCTGTCCTGACGGCCCAGGCGCGGCGGCCTACGCCTCCCGTCGCGCCTTGGCAAGTCCCTGCGTGCGGCGGGGCCTCGCGCCTACCGTCGGAGCATGGACGCACAGGACATCCGCTGGAACGACGAAGCACGTGCCAAGATCCTCGACGACGCCGACGCGGTGCTCCGCGAAGCCGTCCTCGATCTGGCGAAGACCAAGAAGGGCGAGCCCTGGGAGGACGTCTTCGCCGAGTTGAACGCGCGCCTCAAGGACCGCTTCATCGACTTCGAGCCCGGCCCGGACCTCCGCAAGTACGCGGAGGCCGTCTCGGCCGGGGAGATCGAGGAAGGCTCGTGAGCGGCAGCGGCGCCGAGGATCCGGTGCTCACCGACGAGATCGAGTCGATCCGCAACCTCGGCGAGGGGCGCGTCGGCGAGACGGCCGGCCCTGAGGACGTCGAGCAGAAGCTGACGCCCGAGGAGGACGCGGCGATCGAGGAGAAGCTGAAGGGTCGGGGCTGACCCTCCGGACGAACGGAAGGCCCGCTCCCCCTCGAGGGAGCGGGCCTTCCGCGTTCGCCGGCTAGGCCGAGAGCTTCTCGTAGTCGACGTAGCCCTCGGGCCCGCTGGCGTACACGGTGGCCTGGTTCAGCTCGTTCTCGGGGTGCCCGCCCTGCCAGCGCTCGACGAGGTCGGGGTTGGCCATCACGGGGCGGCCCACGGCGACGGCGTCGGCGTGACCGTCCGAGATGAGGGCGGTCGCCTCCTCGCGGCTGGTCGGGCTGCCGAAGCCGCTGTTGGCGACGAGGACGCCGCCGAAGCGCGTGCGGAGGTCCTGGACGAATTCCCCGGCGGGCTCGGCGTGCAGGACGCTGAGGTACGAGAGTCCGAGCGGCGCGAGACCGTCGACGAGCGCCTCGTAGGTGGCGCGCACGTCGTCGGCGTCGGTCTCGAGGACGTCCTGGATGTTGTGGCTCGGCGAGATGCGGATGCCGACACGGCCGGCTCCCACCTCGTCGGCGATGGCGCGCGTGACCTCGAGCGGGAACGCGACGCGCGCCTCGGGGCTGCCGCCGTAGCTGTCGGTGCGGACGTTCGACACCGGCGAGAGGAACTCGTGCAGCAGGTAGCCGTTGGCCGAGTGCACCTCGACGCCATCGAAGCCCGCGTCGATCGCGCGGCGCGCGGCGGCGACGAACTCGTCGCGGACGTCGGCGAGCTCCTCGGTGGACAGGGCGTGCGGCACGGGGAACGGAGCGCTCTCGCCCCCGGCCAGGTGCACTGTGCCGTCGATCGCGATCGCGCTGGGGGCGACGATCCGGTCGGTGCCGGTGATGCCGGTGTGCGACACGCGCCCGGCGTTCATCAGCTGCATGACGATGCGTCCGCCCGCGGCGTGCACGGCTTCGGCGACGGCGCGCCAGCCCTCGGCCTGCGCAGGGGTGGCGATGCCGGGCTGACCGACGTAGCCCTTCGACTCCGCGCTCGGGAACACGCCCTCGCTGATGATGAGGCCGATGCTGGCCCGCTGCGCGTAGTGCTCGGCGATGAGCGCACCGGGGATGCCCATCTCGTCGGCGCGCAGGCGCGTCATGGGCGCCATCACGATGCGGTTGGGCAGCTCGAGGTCACCGGCAGTGAGGGGGGAGAACGGATCCACGGATCGCCTTTCAGAGAGGAACGGGGACGGGGCGAGCAGGACTCGCACCCCGGTCGGCAACGGCGGCGTCCGTCCGGGCATTCCGATTCCCGGCGTTCTCCCATCCGTCGGCGCCCCGTCGTGCCCGGTGTCGGGCGGGCTGTCTACACTCGGGAGGCGAACGACGAAGGAGTGTGCGCGATGCCGGCGAGACCGATCGACGAGTCCCCCCTCCGCGGGAACCCCGCGAAGCGCCGCCGTCGGCTCCCGGAGGCGCTCCTCGCGCTCGCCGCAGCCGTCGCCCTCGTGATCGCCCCGGCGATGACGGCCTCCGCCGAGTCGCCGGTCTCGTTCGCCTCCTCCCCGGTGCTCGACGCGGCGGGCGCCCTCAGCCCCGCCGATGTCGCATCGATCGAGCAGGCGGCGTCCACCCTCTACGACGAGCACCGCGTGCAGCTCTTCGTGGCCTTCGTCGACGACTTCTCCGACCCGTCCGACCGCGTCCAGTGGGCCGACGACACGGCGACCCTCAACGGGCTCGGCACCGACGACGTCCTGCTGGCGGTCGCCGTCGAGCAGCGGCAGTACCAGGTGTCGGTCGCGCAGGGCTTCGCCCTGGACGAGGCGCAGGTGTCCTCGCTGCAGACCGACGACATCGAGCCGCGGCTCGTCGAGAGCGACTGGGCAGGAGCCGCCGTCGCCGCCGCCGAGGGCATCGGCACCCGCCTCGACGCGCCGACCGCGGGCGAGACCCTCGGCTCCGGGCTGCTGCTCACCCTCGGGGTCCTGGCCGCACTCGTCGTGGTCGGCGTCGTGATCTGGCTGCTCGTCCGCCGTTCGCGGCGCAGGAGGGCCGCGGAGGCGGTCGAGGCGTCGATCGACGAGCTCGCGACGCGCGCCGGCTCGGCCCTCGTCCACGCCGACGACGCGGTCCGCACCAGCGAGCAGGAGGTGGGCTTCGCGGAGGCGCAGTTCGGCAGCGACGCGACCGGGCCGTTCCGCGAGGCGCTCGTCAGCGCCAAGGGCATGCTCGGCGAGGCCTTCAGCCTCCAGCAGCGCCTCGAAGACTCCGAGCCCGAGACCGACCAGGAGCGCCGCGACGGCTACGCGCGGATCCTCGAGCTCTGCACCGGCATCGATCAGGTCCTCGACGAGAAGGCCGAGGCGTTCGAGCAGCTCCGCGCGCTCGAGAAGAACGCCCCGGAGGTGGCCGCGCAGCTCTCCGCGCGCGTCGCCACGGTCGCGGAGCGCGTCGCCCCCACCCGCTCGATCCTCGCCGAGCTCGGGACGCGCTACGCCCCCTCCGCGATCGACGACGTCACCGACGACGCCGACGAGGCCGAGGACCGCCTCCGCTTCGCCCGGGACAGCGCCGGCTCGGCGCTCGAGGCGATCTCGTCCGGCGACACGGGACGAGCCGCCGTGCTCCTGCGCGCGGGCCAGCAGGCGGCCGAGCAGGCGTCCGGACTGCTCGACGCGGTCGCCACCCGAGCGACCGATCTGCGCGAGGCGGAGGCGTCGCTCGCCGCCCGTATCGCCGAGATCCGCGCCGACGTCGCTCAGGGCCGCGCCCTCGCCGCGGCGCCGACCGAGCCGGAGTCGGCGGCACTCGCGCAGAACGTCGCGGCCGCGGTCGCGTCGACCGAGGCCGCCCTCGACGGGATCGAGCGCGACGCCGCCGTCACTCCTCGCGACCCGCTCGGCCTGCTCGAGCGCCTCACCGCGGCCGATGCGACCATCGACACCGCCGTCGGCGGCTACCGCGACGCCCAGGCGCAGCAGCAGCGCGAGCGCGCGGCGCTCGCGGCCGAGCTCACCGCCGCCCGCAGCCGGGTCTCGGCTGCCGAGGACTTCATCGCCTCCCGCCGCGGCGCCGTCGGCTCGGAGGCGCGCACCCGGGTCGCCGAGGCCGCCCGTGCCGCCGAGTACGCGAACCAGATCGCCGCGACCGACCCGCGCGAGGCGCTCGCCTCCGCGCAGCGCGCCTCCTCCCTCGCGCAGCAGGCCCTCGACCGGGCGCGCTCCGACGCGAACGCCTACTCCGCCCCGAACGCGGTCGGCAGCCCCTTCGGCGGGAACACCACGGGGGCCTTCCTCGGCGGGATCCTCGTCGACTCGCTGCTCGGCGGCGGCGGACGGCGCTCGGGCTACCGCTCCGGCGGCTTCGGCGGCGGCGGCTTCTCCGGCGGCTTCGGCGGAGGCGGCTCGTCGCGCCGGTCGGGCGGCGGCGGAGGCTTCGGCGGCGGTCGCAGCAGCGGCGGTGGCGGACGTCGCGGCGGCGGCGGTCGTTTCTGACCCGCGAGTTCCTGGAATCCCCACACCCACCACGCAAGGAGAGACAGCATGGCTCAGAAACAGTCGATCTTCGGCCGCATCGCGCAGCTCGCGAAGGCCAACATCAACGCGCTCCTCGATCAGGCCGAGGACCCGCAGAAGATGCTCGACCAGATGGTGCGCGACTACACCGACAGCATCCGCGATGCCGAGGCCGCCATCGCGCAGACGATCGGCAACCTGCGCCTGCTCGAGGACGACTACCGCGAGGACGTCCGGAACGCCGACGAGTGGGGCGGCAAGGCGCTCGCCGCGAGCCGCAAGGCCGACGAGCTACGCGCCTCCGGGACCACGGCCGACGCCGACAAGTTCGACGCCCTCGCCAAGGTCGCCCTGCAGCGCCAGATCCAGTCGGAGAAGGAGGCGAAGGACGCCGAGCCCACCATCGCCTCGCAGACCGAGGTCGTCGACAAGCTCAAGACCGGCCTCAACCAGATGCGCGAGAAGCTGCAGCAGCTCTCGTCCAAGCGCGACGAGCTGATCGCGCGCTCGAAGACCGTCGAGGCGCAGTCCCAGGTCCAGGACGCGATCAAGAGCATCGACATCATGGACCCGACCAGCGAGGTGAGCCGGTTCGAGCAGAAGATCCGGCGCGAGGAGGCTCGAGTGCGCGGTGCGGAGGAGCTGGCCTCCTCGAGCCTCGATGCGCAGTTCGAGTCTCTCGAGGACCTCGGTGAGATGACCGAGGTCGAGGCGCGTCTCGCGGCGCTCAAGTCGCCGCGCACCCAGGACTCGATCGGCTCCTGATCGCCGCAGCCTCCGACGGGACGCGTCAACCCCCGTCGGAGGCACGCGGTGGCCGTGGCGGGTGCTGCCGGATCGGCGTCGCGGCACGCCGGAGGACCCGCCGGCGGTGCTCGACGCGAAGGCTGGCAATCCCCCTGATGCGCCGATCGACCCCCACCCCCTACTCTTCGTAAAGACCCCTGACACTGGTCGATTCATACTGCGACCGGCATATATCGGCGTGGTGAACCAGGAGCGGACCGGGCCCAGCCGGGGATCGCTCACCGAGATGCTGCCGGCACCGGCACCCACCCCGAAGAGCGAGGCGCTTATGAGCACCCCCGTCACCCTGACCGATGGCACCGGCGCCGCGAAGCCCCGCGTCGTCCGCACCCGTCCCCGCACCGATGGTCGCGTCAATCCGACCACCGAGTACTCGGGCCTGCTCAGCACGGTCCGCGACGCCGGGCTGCTCCGCCGCCGCACCGGCTTCTACTACCTGATGTTCTCGGCGCTGGTCCTGGCCACCGGAGGCATCGTCACCGGCTTCGTCCTGCTGGGCGACTCCTGGTTCCAGCTGCTGCTGGCCGCCGCCCTGGGCATCGTGCTCACGCAGTTCGCCTTCCTCGCCCACGAGGCCTCGCACCGCCAGGTGTTCGAGTCGGGCAGGGCCAACGATGTCGCCGGCCGCACGCTCGCGAACCTCTTCGTCGGCATCAGCTACTCGTGGTGGATGACCAAGCACAGCCGCCACCACGCCAACCCCAACGTGCTCGGCAAGGATCCCGACATCGAGCGCGACGTCGTCTCCTTCACTCCCGAGGACGCGGCCCGCTCGCGCGGCGCCTACGCCTGGCTGACCCGTCGCCAGGGCTATGCGTTCTTCCCCCTCCTCCTGCTCGAGGGCATCAACCTGCACCTGCACGGCTTCCGCACCGTGTTCGGCAAGGGCAAGGTCGACAAGCGCTGGGTCGAGATCACGATGCTGGTGACCCGCGTCGGGCTCTACCTCGCCGTCATCTTCTGGGCGCTGCCGCTCGGGATGGCCTTCGCGTTCCTCGGCGTGCAGATGGGTGTCTTCGGCCTCTACATGGGCGCCTCCTTCGCACCGAACCACAAGGGCATGCCGCTGCTGCCCAAGGAGGCGCGCGTCGACTTCCTCCGCCGCCAGGTCCTCACCTCGCGCAACATCCGGAGCAACTGGGTCACCGACCTCTACATGGGCGGGCTCAACTACCAGGTCGAGCACCACCTGTTCCCGAACATGCCGCGTCCGGCGCTGCGCCGCGCGCAGGTCATCGCCAAGGAGTACTGCACGACCCACCAGATCCCGTACACCGAGACGTCGCTCCGCGAGTCGTACGCGATCGTGATCCGGTACCTCAACAACGTCGGCCTCTCGGCCGGCGGCGACCCGTTCGACTGCCCGGCCGCCTCGGCCTACGGCCGCTGAGTCCGGCTCCCACGAAGGCCCTCCCTCTCCACGCAGGAGAGGGAGGGCCTTCGTCGTGGGCGGGCCGGTTCAGGAGGAGGTGCAGCTGAAGCTCGCGACGACGGAGGCGCTGGTCTTCGCTCCTGTGCCGGAGTAGCCGTCGGGGAGGGACGCGGTCGCCTCCAGCGTGAAGAACCGGTCGATCGACAGGTTCGTCCTGAAGGCGACCTGCGTACCCGCGGCGAGCTCGGACGTCAGAGTGATCAGTCGAGTGGTGCTGCTGAGGTTGAGGATCTCCGCGATGGGCGGATCAGCCGTGAAGATCCCGATGTCCGACACTCCGGCCCCTCTGACGAGGACGAACGTCCCCTCGGGGAGTGCCGCCGCCGGTGACGCCCGGAGGAGGAAGCCCGCCTTGACGATGCTGCGGAGCCCGCACGTGCCGGTGAGCTGGTACGCGCCCACCTCGATCGTCGCGGGTTCGGAGGCAGCGGCCGCCGGAGCCGTGGCGGCCACGGCGAGGACCGGCACGGTCCAGGCGGCGGCATCGGAGAGCGTCCGTCGGCCGATGCTCGGAGCGGGGACGGGTCGTTGCGACACGGGGTGCCTTCCTGTCGTGATCCGATCCCGGACGGGGGCTCCGAAGTCGGCTCTCCGACCGTCGCAGGATCCAGCCGCCCGTCGACGCCGCCGAGCACCCCCCGAAGATGCCGACTCGTCGTCCCCTGTCGAACGCAAGGGGGGTGCGTCACGCGGAGTGTCGACCTAGCGTGAAGACCATGAGCACTTCAGACAACGACATCGAGCCCACCCTCGTCGACCCCACCGAGACCCCCGCCGCCAGCGACCCGTCGACCGCCGGCCTCGACGAAGTGGCCGGCGCCGCCTCGGGCCAGTCCGCCGCAGAGGACGACCAGGCCGCCGCCGGAGTCGACGGCAACGGCGACGAGCTGAACCCGCCCCTGCCCGACTGGGGACCCACCGACGGCGTCCACGGCACCGACGCCGAGACCGACGCCTCGGGCACCTCCGCACCCTGACCGGTGCCGCTCCCGGGGCCTCTCCGGCCGCTCGGCGAACACGTCGGGCCGGACACGGAGAGGTCCCTCCGTGTTCGCCGGACCGACGCCGGGACGCCGTCACAGCGGCTCTACACTGGCGCAATGCAGTCGACTGAACGCGCGCTCCGTGTGATCTCGTACAACCTCCGCGAGCACCGGGCGCACGTCGAGATCGCTCCCCTCGCCGCCCGGCACGACGTCGACGTCCTCTGCCTCCAGGAGTGCGACACCACCAGGCTCCCGCAGGAGGTGGGCGATCTGCGGCTCGCCTCGGTGACCGCGCGCAACCGCCTGGGCCTGGCCGTCTACTACTCGCACGCGCGCTTCGAGCTCGAGGGCAGCGCCGCGTTCGAGCTGAGCAAGTCGATGCACGACCGCGTGATGTCGCCCGCGCACGAGCGCCTCCTGGCGGTCCGCCTGACCGACCGCGACGGAGGCTCCATCGCCGTCTCGTCGTTCCACGCCGCCCCGCTCTCGGCGGGTAACGCCCTTCGCCGGAAGCAGATCGACGAGGCGCTGAACCGCCTCCGCGAGTACGCCCCCGACACCCCGTCCCTGATGGTCGGCGACTACAACTACCCGTGGTTCTTCCGCGGGCTCGACCGCAAGATGACCCGCAACGGCTATCTGGTCTCGCGGAGCGACTCCCCCACCTACGCGCGCTACCGGTACTTCAGCGGCCACTTCGACTTCGCGATCAGCGACTCCGTGCGCATCGAGCGGGTCTCGACGCTGCCGCAGGGACTCTCGGACCACCTCCCTGTGCTCGTCGACGCGCACTACGGGGGCTCGGCGGCCTGACCGTCTGCCGGCCGGCCGCCGATGGGTAGGCTCAGGGGGTGACGACCCTGATCCTCGCCCGGCACGGAGAGACTGTCTGGCACTCCGAGAACCGCTTCGCGGGCTCCTCCGACATCGCACTGACCCCCAGGGGTCAGGACCAGGCGGCCACGCTCGCAGCGTGGGCCGTCGACGCGGACCTCGAGGCGGTGTACTCCTCCACTCTGGTCCGAGCGGTGCGGACCGCCGTACCGGCCGCGCGGGCCGCGCACCTCGAGGTGCAGCCCGACCCGGCCCTCGTCGAGGTCGACTTCGGCCAGGGCGAGGGGCTCACCACCGCCGAGATGGAGAAGCGCTTCCCCGACGCGTACCGCGCGTGGGTCGCGGCTCCCGCCATCCAGCCGATGCCCGGCGGCGAATCGGGTCTCGACGCGGTCGCGCGGGCCAACACGTCCCTCGCCCGGATCCACCGCGAGCACCCCGACGGTCGCGTGCTCATCGTCGCGCACGGCACGCTGATCCGCCTGCTGCTCTGCGCCTACCTCGGCATCAACCCCGAGTCGTACCGGCACATCTTCCCGGTCGTCGACAACGTCTCGCTGACCACCCTGCGCTGGGACGAGACGGGCATCGGCCTGCTCGGCTACAACGTCCCGCCCGTGCAGAAGCAGCGGCGCTCCAGCTGAACGCCGGGAGGCGCGCGCCGCAGGGCGCGGGCTCCACCGGCCTGGGCTCCATCGGCCTGGTGCTCGGCTCGGTCGCGAGCGTGCAGCTCGGGGCGTCCTTCGCGGTGCTGCTGTTCCCCGCCGCCGGTCCTATCGGGACGGTGACGCTCCGGCTCGTGTTCTCGGCGGCCGTGCTGTTGATCGTCTGCCGGCCGAGGATCCGCGGCCACTCCCGCTCCGACTGGGGCACGGTCGCGGTCTACGGCCTCGCGCTCGGGGGGATGAACGCCTGCTACTACGAGGCCATCGCGCGCATCCCCCAGGGGGCCGCGGTGACCTTCGAGGTGCTCGGCCCGCTCGTGCTCTCGGTGATCGCCGGCCGGAGTCTCCTGAGCCTCCTGTGGGCACTGCTCGCCCTGGCCGGTGTCGTCACGCTGTCGCAGGGCGGGTTCTCGTCGCTCGACCCGGTCGGAGTCGCGTTCGCGCTCGGCGCCGCGGCACTCTGGGCGACCTACATCGTCTTCGCAGGGCGCACGGGCGGGCGCTTCCCCCGGCTCGACGGGCTGGCCCTCGCCCTCGCTGCCGGCGCGATCGTCTCGCTGCCCTTCGGGATCGCCTCCGCCGGCCCGGCCCTCGTGCTGCCGCCCGTGCTGCTGCTCGGGCTCGCGGTGGCCGTGCTCTCCTCCGCCGTGCCCTACGCCCTCGAGCTGCTCGCATTGCGGCGCCTGCGCTCGTCGACGTTCTCGATACTGATGTCGCTGTCGCCCGGGGCGGCCGCGCTGTCGGGCTTCCTCGTGCTGGGCCAGCGCCTCAGCCTCGTGGAGGCGATCGGCATCGCGCTGGTCGTCGCCGCCAGCGTCGGTGCGGTCCGCACCGCGCGCTCCTGAGACTGCCGCTCGGCCCTCTGACGGAGGGGATCCCCACCCCCCGTCAGCAGAAGAGTGCTCCCTCGCTATTTCTTTTGTTAGGCTAACTATGTGGATACGAGGACAGCGCTGGACGAGACCGAGCTCACCGCGCTCGCGGGCGAGACCCGCGTCGCGGTCGGCCGGCTCGCGCGCCGCCTCCGTCAGGAGAAGGCGCAGCACGAGCTGAGCGACGCGCAGTTCGGCGTCCTCGCGCTGCTGCACCGCGAGGGCCCGAAGACGCTCGGCGAGCTCGCCGACGCCGAGCGGGTCCGCCCGCCGTCGATGACCCGCACCGTCGGCTGCCTCGTCGACGACGGCCTCGCCGAGCGCCTCGCCGACCCGGCCGACGGCCGCGTCACGCGCATCCGCCCCACCCCGGAGGGGACCGAGCTCGTGCTCGACGTCCGACGCAGCCGCGACGCGTGGCTGGTCGCGCGCCTGCGCGAGCTCTCCCCCGACGAGCGCGCCCTGCTGCACGACGCGGCCGCGCTGCTGCGAGAGGTGGCCGACCGATGAGCGCGATGTTCCGCTCGCTCGCGGTGCCCAACTACCGCATCTGGTTCGCCGGCGCGATGGTCTCGAACATCGGCACCTGGATGCAGCGCACCGCCCAGGACTGGATCGTGATCAACGATCTGACCGACCACGACGCGACCGCGCTCGGCGTGACCATGGCGCTGCAGTTCGGCCCGCAGCTGCTGATGGTCCCCTTCTCGGGCTTCATCGCCGACCGCTTCGACCGCCGCAAGCTGCTGATGGCGACGCAGGCCGCGATGGGCCTCCTCGGTCTCGCGCTCGGTCTCATCGTCGTCACCGGAGTCGTCCAGCTGTGGATGGTCTACGTCTTCGCGCTGCTGCTCGGCTTCGCCGCGGCGATCGACGCCCCCGTCCGCCAGACCTTCGTCTCGGCGCTCGTCGACGAGAGCCACCTCTCGAACGCGGTGTCGCTGAACTCGGCCTCGTTCAACTCCGCGCGGATGATCGGCCCGGCGCTCGCAGGCGTGCTCATCGCCGTGATCGGGTCGGGCTGGGTCTTCCTCCTCAACGCCGTCAGCTTCCTGGCGGTCCTGCTCTCGTTGCGCTTCCTGCACCGCGACCAGCTGCGCTCGGCGCCCCGTGCGACCCGCGGCCCCGGCGCGCTGCTCGAGGGCTTCCGCTACGTCTCGAAGCGCCCCGACATCCTCGTGGTGCTCGCGATCGTGTTCCTGATCGGCACGTTCGGCCTCAACTTCCCGATCTTCGCCTCGACGATGGCGACCGTCGAGTTCGACATGGGAGCGAGCGAGTTCGGCCTGCTGTCGTCGGCGATCGCCGTCGGCTCGGTCGTCGGCGCGCTGCTGTCGGCCCGCCGCGACCGGCCGCGCCTGCGCCTGATCGTGGGAGCCGCCGCCGCGTTCGGCGTCGCCCTCGCGCTCGCCGGCGTGATGCCGACGGTCTGGGCCTTCGCGATCCTCCTGCCGTTCGTCGGCATCGCCGCGCAGACGCTGATGACCTCGGCCAACGGCTACGTGCAGCTCTCGACGGCGCCCGAGATGCGCGGCCGGGTGATGGCGCTGTACATGGCGATCTTCATGGGCGGCACCCCGATCGGCGCGCCGCTGATCGGCTGGGTCGCGAACGCCGCGGGGCCGCGCTGGGCGATGCTGGTCGGCGCCGCCTCCGGAGTCGTCGCCGCCGCGATCGGCCTGGGCTGGTACCTGCGCACCCGCCGAGGCGTCGAGAAGACCGCCGCCGAACCTCAGCCGACGATCGCCACGACGCCCGCGCTCACGCCTCGCGCGTGATCTCGACCCGCACGAACAGCTTCGACGAGGTCGGCCCGGCGTACACCCCCCGCAGCGGCGCGATGTCGTTGTAGTCGCGCCCGCGGCCCACGATCACGTGGCGGTCGCCGATGTCGATGAGGTTGGTCGGGTCGTAGCCGCGCCACGTCCCTCCGCAGAACCACTCGACCCAGGCGTGCGACTCCCCCGTCACGGTCTCGCCGATCGCCGCGTTCGGCTTGGGGTGCAGGTAGCCCGAGACGTAGCGCGCCGGGATGCCGACCGAGCGCAGCGCTCCGAGGACGATGTGCGTGATGTCCTGGCAGACGCCCTCGCGCGCGGTCCACGACTCCGTCGCGGTCGAGTGCACGCCGGTGACGCCCTGCCGGTAGGTCATCTCGCGGCCGATGCGCTCGGCGATGGTCAGCGCCGCCTCGCACGGGCCGTCCGACTCGTCGGCGAGCGTGCGGGCCAGCTCGACGAGATCCTCCGGAGGCGCCGTGCGCGTGGTCTGCTTCGACTGCTCCACGTACTCGGTGAGCGTCTCGACCTGCCCGGCGAGCTGCTCCCAGCCGTAGGGGTGCTCGGGGTGCGCCTTCGGCCGCACCTCGACGAGCGAGGTCGCGGTCAGCGAGAGCTCCTGGTGCGCGTTGAGCACGTCGAACGACGCGACGCGGGTGCCCCAGTAGTCGGTGTACGTGTGCACCGAGGTGACGGGGCGGATGTCGAGGTGCGACGAGAGCACCAGCTGCCCGTCCGAGGAGGCGGGGAGCATCCGCGCCTCGTTGTACGACGCGACCACATCACCCCGGTAGGTGAATCCCGTGGTGTGCGTGATGCGCAGCCTGCTCACAGCGCCTCCCCGATCCAGCTCGGCATGACATTGGTGGGGAAGTAGCGCTGGCGGATCGCCTCGGACGCCGCCGAGGTCGCCTCCTGCACGCTGTCCATGTGCCGCGGGAGATCCTCGAGGATCTCGGCGATCGGCCGGTACTCGAGCTCACTGCGGATCTGGCCGAGCACCCGCTGCGCGTCGCCGGTGTGACCGACGCGGCCGGTGCGCGGCTCGATGTCGCGCATGCACATCTCGGCTCGCGAGACCGAGAAGAGGATCGATCGCGGGAAGAGGCGGTCGAGGAGGAGGAACTCCGCCGCGTTGCGCGCGCTCGGCACGCCCCGGTAGGTGCGCAGGTAGGCCTCGTAGGCGCCGCACGAGCGGAGGATCGTCGTCCACGACGGTCCGCTCGCCTCGGTCAGCGACCGGGTCGCGAGAAGCCGGGCCGTCATGTCGGCGCGCTCGATTGAGCGGCCGAGGGTGAAGAACTGCCAGGCCTCGTCGCGCGAGGTCGCCGACTCGATGATGCCGACGGCGAGCGCCGAGCGCTCGCGCACCCAGCTGAAGAACTCCGACACCCGGTCGCCCGTGACCCGGCGCGGCATCCTCGTGCGGGTCGTGTTGAGGCACTCCCAGAGCTCGGTCGAGACGATCTCGCGAGCGCGGCGGGCGTTCTCGCGGGCCGCGCCGAGCGAGTAGGCGATGGAGGCGGGGTTCGTGCGGTCGATCGCGAGGATCGTCAGCACGTCGGCGCGGGTGATCTCGGCCATGTCGTCGGGAGGGGTCGAGCCCATCACCGAGAGCAGCGAGCGGCAGGCGGTGTCCTCGTCGATCCACGGGTCCTCGAGCAGGAGCTGGAGGTGGACGTCGAGGATGCGCGCGGTGCCGTCCGAGCGCTCGATGTAGCGGCCGATCCAGAACAGCGACTCGGCGATCCGGGAGAGCATCAGTCGTCCTCCTCTGCCGAGCGACCCTGCTGCTGCTGCTGCTCCTGGTCGCTGTTGCCGGCGTCCTGCGGCGAGTGGTCGGGCGTGTGGTTGAGCGGGTAGACGATCGGTATCGAGCTCGTGACCGCCGCCTGCTCGGCGACGAGGCCCTGGATGTCGTGGGCGTCGCGCTCGGGGACCTGCGACTCGAGGCCGACGACCCAGGTGTCCTTCGATCCGCCGCCCTGCGACGAGTTCACGACGAGCTGCCCCTCGGGCAGCGCCACGCGGGTGAGACCGCCGGGCAGGACCCAGATGTCCTTCCCGTCATTGACGGCGAAGGGCCGGAGGTCGGCGTGCCGCGGCCTCATCCCGTCGTCGACGAGGGTCGGGATGGTCGAGAGCTGCACGACCGGCTGCGCGATCCAGCCGCGCGGGTCGGCCAGGAGGCGTGAGCGCAGCTCGGCGAGCTCCTTCGCCGAGGCGTCGGGGCCGACGACGAGGCCCTTGCCGCCCGAGCCGTCGACCGGCTTCACGACGAGCTCGTCGAGCCGGTCGAGCACCTCCTCGAGCGCTCCCGGGTCCTCGAGGCGCCAGGTGTCGACGTTCTTGATGACCGGGTCCTCGGAGAGGTAGTAGCGGATCAGATCAGGCATGTAGGTGTAGACGAGCTTGTCGTCGGCGACGCCGTTGCCGACCGCGTTCGCAATCGTGACGTTGCCGAGGCGTGAGGCGAGCATCAGGCCGGGCGAGCCGAGCATCGAGTCGGCGCGGAACTGCAGCGGGTCGAGGAACTCGTCGTCGACGCGGCGGTAGATGACGTCGACCCGGGTGGGGCCCGAGGTGGTGCGCATGAACACCTTGCCGCCGGTGCAGAACAGGTCGCGGCCCTCGACGAGCTCGACGCCCATCAGGCGGGCGAGCAGCGTGTGCTCGAAGTAGGCCGAGTTGTAGACACCCGGAGTCAGCACGACCACGGTCGGGTCGTCGACGCCCTCGGGGGCGGAGGCGCGCAGGGCCTGGAGCAGCTTGTTGGGGTAGTCGCCGACCGGGCGGACCCGCATCGAGACGAACAGCTCGGGCAGGGTCTGCGCCATCACGCGGCGGTTCGAGATCACGTAGGAGACACCGGAGGGGACCCGCACGTTGTCCTCGAGCACGCGCCAGCCGCCGACCTCGTCGCGGATGAGATCGATGCCGGAGACCTGGATCCGCACGCCGTTGGCCGAGACGATGCCCGCGGCCTGGCGGTGGAAGTGGCTCGAGCTCGAGATGAGACCGGCGGGGATGACGCCGTCCTTGACCGCGTTCTGCGGGCCGTAGACGTCGGCGAGGAACGCCTCGAGCGCGCGGACGCGCTGCTTGATGCCGCTCTGCACCTCGTTCCACTCGGCGCTCTCGATCACGCGCGGGACGGCGTCGAGCGGGAAGGGCCGCTCCTCGCCCGCGAAGTCGAAGGTCACACCCTGCGCGAGGTAGGAGGAGGCGAGCGCATCGGTGCGTCCCCGCAGCTCCTCCTGGGTCATCCGCGCCAGCGAGGAGTAGATGTCGCGGTAGGCGTCGCGGACGCCGTCGGGGCCGCCGGCCGCCGCGACATCGGCGAACATCTCGTCCCAGGGTGGCTCGCCTGCGCGGCGTCGCTCGACCTTCTGGGACCCGTATCCGTCGAAGAGGTCACCCATGGCACGACTCTAGTGCGGGCCGTATTGCCGGGATGTTTCGGGGGTCGGCGGTCTAGGCGAGGACGAGCGCTGCTGCGATCCGGTCCTCATCGAAAGCACGCGCCATCCGCCTGCGCTGGCGCTCGGGGATACCGAGACCCTCGGCGACCTCCGGCCACGTTCGGACCTGATCGGCGACAGCGCGGATGATCCTCGCGCCCTCCTCCCGCGCGAGCGAGAAGGCGTCCGCGACGTCCAGCAGGTTCGCGAGGTCGCGAGCGCGCGGATCGTCCCGATCGCTGATGGGCCTCGACGCGGTCACTCCGCTGCTCGTGCTCGGGTTGATGTCGAAGACGGGAGCCAGCCGCCACCCGCGCCGAGTACGGAGGAAGCCATGGTTGCGCCAGTGGTCGTCGACGTTGTTGATCAGGACCGTCAGCGCGATGCGGCTGAACATCTCACGCAGATCCTCGCGGGGATCGGCACTGAGGTCGTTCACGACGTCCGAGAACTGCTCGTAGGTGTACCTCGACAGGTCGTTCGCCCCGATCCCGAGTGCGGACGCGGCGGAGATGTAGGCCGTCCTCGAGCCGTCGAGCGTGCGATCGAACCGGTCGACGATCAGCACGCTCTTCTCTCCTGAGGCGCGGTGCAGCGTCCACTCCGAGGTCGCGATGCCGGCCCGCGCGGCGAGGGTGAGCCCGAGCGCCTCCCATCGCTCCACATCCAGGTCGCCGTCCTTCGAGTGCGGGAGCTTCGCGAGGGCCAGGCGCCCGTCGGCTCTCCGCACATTCGCCTTCGGGCGGGCTCCGCCGGGAGAGGTCGCGATATCGGAGAGGTAGGCGAGATCGTCCTCCGACGCGTCCTCGGCCTCGTACCGCGCGGCGACCCGCACGACGCGGTCGATCTCGTGGATGTTCGCCACCCCGCCATCGCTCGAGAGCCACTCCCCCGCTCCCGTCGCGCGGAATCGGAGTGCGCCGAGCCGGGAGGCGTCCGAGACACCGAGGAGGTGATCCCACGCCCCACGGAGCGCGGGGACCGACGAGTCGCGCTTGCGGCGCTCGGCATGATTCGCCTCGATGAGCCGCTGTCCCCACTCATCCGGGGACGCGTCCTCGAAGGCGCCGGGGAGAGCGTGGGTCTCGGGCATCCACAGGCGACCCGTCACCAGCGGGAGATCGGGAGACACCGCGAACGCTCCAGGGGCGGCGAGGTAGCTCTCGTCGTACTGGAACGAGGACGAGGCGAGGTTCCGACCTGTGAAGGACGGATGGAGGATGCCCACGCGAACGAGTCCGAGCCGCTCGTCGTCGAGGTGCACCTCCACGGGCGGCGCGATCACAGCGATCCGCCCGCACCGAGGAGGGCGTCGATGCGGACCCGGGCGGTCTCGCTCCGGTAGGGATCGGACGACTGGACCACGGTGTCGGCGATGCCCAGCGCGGCCAGGACCGCGAACACCGAATCGATCCGCGCGGAGCCGTCGCCCGCTTCGAGGCGTCGCAGTGTCTCGCGGGTGACGCCCGCCCGCTCCGCCAGGAGAGATGCGGTCATGCCGTTGACCGCGCGCCAGCGCACGAGGTTCGCTCCGAACTCCGAGAGCAGCCGGGTTCGCTGGAGCGAGCGTCGCGCGACCATGTCGACCTCCTGGTAGGTATAACTGCCATTATCGCCGTATCTGAACGTTATGGCTGCATCCGACGAAGTAGACGTCGGGAGCGGCGCCGGCCTCGCTCGTCCGCGGGAATAGATCCGCCTCCGTCTGGTTGAATGGTGATGTACATGCAAACGCATGGATCAGGTCTCGTGAGGACGGGGCCACGGAGAGAAGGAGCGCCTGATGCAGTTCGGCATCTTCACGGTCAGCGACATCACGACCGACCCCACCAACGGGAACACCCCCAGCGAGTCCGACAAGATCAAGGCCACCCTCGCGATCGCCGACAAGGCCGAGGAGATCGGTCTCGACGTCTTCGCCCTCGGCGAGCACCACAACCCGCCGTTCTGGTCGTCCTCGCCGACGACCACCCTCGCGTACATCGCCGCGCGCACCGAGCGCCTCCTCCTGACCACGGCGATGGCCCTGATCACGACCAACGACCCGGTGAAGCTCGCCGAGGACTACGCGATGCTCCAGCACCTGTCGGGCGGCCGCGTCGACCTCATGCTCGGCCGCGGCAACACCGGCCCCGTCTACCCGTGGTTCGGCAAGGACATCCGCCGCGGCATCGAGCTGACGATCGAGAACTACGACCTCCTGCACCGCCTCTGGACCGAGGACTTCGTCGACTGGGAGGGACAGTTCCGCACTCCGCTGCAGGGCTTCCAGTCGACTCCGCGCCCGCTCGACGGCGTCGCGCCCTTCGTCTGGCACGGCTCGATCCGCTCGCCCCAGATCGCCGAGCAGGCCGCCTACTACGGTGACGGATTCTTCGCCAACCACATCTTCTGGCCCGCCTCGCACACCCAGAAGATGGTGCAGCTCTACCGCCAGCGCTTCGAGCACTACGGCCACGGCAGCGCCGACCAGGCGATCGTCGGACTCGGCGGGCAGATCTTCATGGCGAAGAACTCGCAGGACGCGGTGAAGCAGTTCCGCCCCTACTTCGACAACGCCCCGGTCTACGGCCACGGCCCCTCGCTCGAGGACTTCACCGAGCAGACGCCGCTCACCGTCGGCTCGCCGCAGCAGATCATCGACCGCACCCTCGGCTTCCGCGAGTACGTCGGCGACTACCAGCGGCAGCTGTTCCTGATCGACCACGCGGGTCTGCCTCTGAAGACGGTGCTCGAGCAGATGGACATGCTCGGCGAGATCCTCCCGGCGCTGCGCGCGGGCTTCGCCGAGGGACGCCCGGCGCACGTGCCGGACGCCCCCACCCACACCTCGCTCGTCGCCGCGCGCGACCAGCAGCCCGTCGCCGTCGACGCCTAGGAGGCGCCCCATGGACACCCGCCGCATCACCGTCCTCTCCGCCGGCCTCAGCCAGCCGTCGTCCACCCGCCTCCTCGCCGACCGCCTCGGCGATGCGACCGAGGCGGCGCTCGTCGAGCAGGGCTTCGCCGTCGAGCGGAGCGTCATCGAGCTGCGCGACCTCGCGCACGACGTCACGAACAACCTCCTGACCGGGTTCGCGAGCCCCGCACTCCAGACGGCGCTCGACGCGGTCGCCGGCGCCGACGGTCTCATCGCCGTGACGCCGATCTTCACCACCAGCTACAGCGGCCTCTTCAAGTCGTTCGTCGACGTGCTCGACACGGAGGCGCTCCGCTCGCTGCCCGTGCTGCTCGCGGCCACCGGCGGGTCGCCCCGCCACTCGCTCGCGGTCGACTACGCGATGCGACCGCTGTTCAGCTACCTGCACGCTGCTCCCCTGTCGACGTCGGTCTTCGCGGCGACGGACGACTGGGGAGGCGCGACCGAGGACGGCAGGGCCCTCCCCGCCCGCATCGAGCGCGCCGGCCGCGAGCTGGCCGACGAGGCCGCCCGCTCGACGCGCTCGGGCTCGGTGAGCGACCCGTGGGCGCTCGACGGAGACTTCGAGGGGCTGCTGGGCAAGCGAGGCTGATCGACTCCTTCTCTCACAGGAGCCGGCACCTGTCCAGTACCGGTGCCGGCTCCTCCCCTCGGGCTAGCCTCCCTGCGGGGAGCCAGTGGTGGCCCCCGAAGGGAGGCCCTGATGGGTATCAGCGCAGCAGGTCGGGACAGCATCGGCAGCACCGGGTCCGTCTTCGAGCGGGCCGTCCTGGATCGGCGCCGCTTCCTCGGCGCCCTGGGCGTCGCCGCCTCCGTGCCCGTGCTCGCCGGCTGCGGGTTCGCCCCCGCCGGTCCGCAGGCCAGCGCCGACAGCGGCACTCTGACCTTCACCACCTGGGGCACCGACGCGGAGCTCGCCGGGTTCCAGCGCGCGATCGACCGCTTCCAGGAGGCGAACTCGGGCGCGACGGTCACCTTGAACGCCGTGCCCTACGAGCAGATGTTCACCAACATCGACGCGCAGCTGCAGGCGGGCAATCCGCCCGACGTGTTCCGCGTGCCGTACTACACGTTCGGCAGCTACGCGGGGCGCGACCAGCTGCTCGACCTCACTCCTCACCTCGAGGCCGATGTGGCCGACCGCTTCACCGACGCGGCCTGGGCCGCCGTGCAGAGCAACGGCAGTCCGTTCGGAGTCCCGCACCACACCGACACGTCGCTGATCCTCTACAACACCGAGGCGCTGGCGACGGCGGGCATCACCGAGTTCCCCTCCTCTCCCGAGGAGGCGTGGACCTGGGAGGAGTTCTCCGAGGTCGGCGCGAAGCTCCGCGCCTCGCTGCCCGCCGAACGCTATCCCTTCGCCTACAACTGGCAGGGCAACGGCGTCACCCGCTGGCTCAGCCTCCTGTTCCAGGCCGACGGCCGATTCCTCACCGAGGATCTCAGCGGTCCCGCGATCGACTCCGCGGCCGGGCGCGCGGCGATCGACTTCAGCCGCAGCTTCTTCACCGACGGGCTGGTCCCGCCGAGCAGCTCGATCCAGGCGACGACCTATGCGAGCGACCTCTGGTACTCGCAGACGACCGCGATGACGTTCGCAGGCGCCTTCCTCATCCCCGACGCCGACGCGACCCTCGACTTCGAGTGGGGCGCGACCTACTCGCCGCGCAACGTGCGCGGCGGCGGCGACTTCGGCGGCAACGCGCTCGTCGCCACCAAGGCGACCGCGCAGCCCGAGCTGGCCGCCTCCTTCCTCGCGTTCGTGACCGAGGAGGAGGCGATGAGCGACTTCTGCTCCGGCGCCTCGCTGCTGCCCACCCGCCGCGACCTCACGGAGTCGGGCATCGAGTTCGCCGTCCGGCCCGAGCTGGCCGAGGTGTTCCTCGGGCAGGCGGGTACGGTGCAGGCATCCGACTCGGCCCAGGTCGCCTCGCCCGACATGGCGGCGATCATCGCGGTGCTCAAGGAGCAGCTCGAGGCCGCCTTCGTCGGCGGGCAGAGCACGGAGGACACCATCGCGACGCTCACGGCCGGCATCGCGGCCGCCATCCAGTGAGCATCGCCCCGCCGGCGCCGGCGCCGGTCGCCGCCCGGCCCCGGCGCCGATCCGGGGCGTCGGCGGCGCGCGAGACCGCCGCCGCGTACGCGTTCCTCGCGCCGAACCTCCTCATGCTGGGGTTGTTCGTGTTCGTGCCCCTGGGCGGCGCGTTCCTGATCAGCTTCCAGAGCACGAACGGCTTCGGCGACGGCGTCTTCATCGGTCTCGACAACTACGTGCGTCTGCTCTCGGATCCGCTGTTCTGGCGCTCGTCGCTCAACACGGCGCTGTTCACCCTGATCGTGACTCCGCTCTCGATGGCCCTCGGGCTGGGAGCGGCCGTGCTGCTGAACTCGGTGCTGCCGGCGCGCGCGGTGTTCCGGTCGATCCTGATCCTGCCGATGGCCGTGTCCGGAGTCGCGACGGCGCTCATGGGCGTGCTGATCTTCGACGAGAACAGCGGCGTGCTCGACGGGCTGCTGCAGACCATCGGGCTTCCGCGGATCGCGTGGCAGTCGGGCGGGGCCGCGGCGTTCGCCTCCGTGGTGCTGGTCACGCTGTGGTGGCGCGTCGGCTTCAACATGCTGATCTACCTGGCGGGGCTGCAGGGCGTGAATCCGACGCTCTACGAGGCCGCGCGGCTCGACGGCGCGAACGGCTGGCAGCAGTTCCGGCACATCACGGTGCCGATGGTCGGGCCGTCGACGTTCTTCCTGCTGATCCTCAACGTCATCTACTCGTTCCAGGTGTTCGACATCGTCTTCGTCCTCACCGGCGGCGGGCCGCAGAACGCCACCTCGGTGCTGGTCACCTACGCCTACGACACCGGATTCGTCACCCGCGACCAGGGCTATGCGGCGGCGATCGGCATCGTCCTGCTGATCGTCACGATGGTCTTCACCGCGGTGCAGTGGCGCACGAACAGGAACCGGGACCTCGTCGAATGAGCACCGCCTCGCGCACCACCCGCCTGCTCCGCCTGGCGCTCGCGATCGTCGTGTCGCTCGTCATCCTCTTCCCGCTGTACTGGATGGTCGTCGTCGCGTTCTCCTCGCGGGCCGAGCTGCTCGGCGGGACCCTGCGCCTCTGGCCGCGCGAGCTGACGCTGGTGAACTTCGATCGGGTGTTCTCGTCGTTCCCGGTGACCACCTGGTTCGGCAACTCGCTCGCGATCAGCCTCGTGACGGCCTTGATCACCGTGGCGATCAACCTGCTCGGCGGCTACGCCTTCGCGCAGCTGACCTTCCGCGGCTCCGGGCTGCTGTTCCTGCTCGCTCTGTCGACGCTGACCCTGCCGGTGCAGGTGATCATGGTGGCCCTGTTCCGCCTCGTCACCGACCTCGGGCTCTACGGCAGCTACTGGGCGGTGATCCTGCCGACGGCGGCGTCGGCGTTCGGGCTCTTCCTGGCACGGCAGTTCATCCTCGCGATCCCCCGCGATCTCATCGAGGCCGCCCGGATCGACGGAGCCGGTCACTTCCGCGTCTTCACCCGGATCGTGCTGCCGCTGTCGAAGCCGCTGATCGCCGTGCTGTTCTTCATGACGCTCCTCGGATCGTGGAACGACTTCGCCTGGCCGCTGATCGCGCTGAAGGAGAACGTGCTGTTCACCCTGCCGATCGGGCTGCTCTTCCTCCAGGGCCAGTTCGGCAGCGACTACGGGGCGACCATGGCGTTCGCGCTGGTGAACGTGGCCCCGATGGTCGTGCTGTTCCTGGTCTTCCAGCGCTACTTCGTGCAGGGATTCGCGCGCAGCGGACTGCGCTGACGAATCGGCCTCCTGGCCACTCTTGTCAAGTCCTCTTCTGCCACTCCCCAGCAAAGGACGCGAGCGGTACCGTCTACCTCAGGCGCCCCTTTCTGGGCGCACCGGGTCGTGCAGGCACCTTCCCGAGGTGCTCCAGGACGGGCTGTCCAGCGAGAGGCGAGGGTCGTCGTGAGTGTCATCGCCGCGAACGCAGCGCAGCAGAAGGTGGCCGGCCGCTACTACCTGATCGAGCGCATCGGCTCGGGAGGAATGGGCTCCGTCTACCGCGCCCGCGACGAGACCGTGCAGCGCGACGTCGCCGTCAAGGTGTTCCGCGCCGAGGCCTCGAGCCCCGAGGACGTGGCCCGTCAGGAGCGCGAGGTGCGGATGCTCTCCTCGTTCGCGCACCCGGGCATCGTCAATCTCTTCGACGCAGGGCTGCACAACTTCGGCGGAGAGGTGCGCCGCTACGTCGTCATGGAGCTCGTCGCGGACCCGACGATGGAGCGCCGGCTCGAGGCGGGCCCGATGGCCGCCGACGAGGTCGGTGCGATCGGCGCGCAGCTCGCCGAGGCGCTCGCCTACCTGCACGAGCGCGGAGTCGTCCACCGCGACGTGAAGCCGGCCAACATCCTCGTCAGCGACGTCGGATCCAGCGGCTACGACCACACCGCCAAGCTCACCGACTTCGGGGTCGCCCACTTCATGGACGGCTCGCGGCTCACCAGCGACGGCATCGTGATCGGCACCGCGAGCTTCGTCAGCCCCGAGCAGGTCGCGGGCGAGCCGATCAGCGGCGCGAGCGACGTGTTCTCGCTCGGCCTGGTCCTGCTCGAGGCGCTCACCGGGAAGCGGGAGTACTCCGGCACCGTCCTGGAGGCGGCGATCGCGCGGCTGCACCGCAGCCCCTCCGTCCCCGACTCGCTGCCGAAGCCGTGGCGGGTGCTGCTGACCTCGATGACCCAGCGCGACCCCGGCCGGCGCCCCACGGCGGAGCAGGTCGCTCAGCGCCTGCGCGGCGGGCTGGCCTCGGGGACGACGGCCCCGATGCAGCTGCCCCCGGCGGTGTCGCAGACGCGCTCGTCACGTCTGCGCCGCACGGTGATTATCGGCTCGAGCGTGGTGGGCGTCGGTGCGGTGGCCGCGCTGTCGTGGATGCTGGGAGTGCTCGCCGGGCGCTGAACTCGTCCGACGGCGTGCGATCTGCAGGAGCCCGTGTTGTCTGCAGGAGCTCGGCGTAGAAGAGCGCTCTCACCCGGTTCAGCGGGGCAGGGCGGGCGTGATCACCTGCGAATCGCGCGTCCTCAGGCTCCGCATGCCAGCTGCTCCCGGACCCGCTCGGCTCGCGGTGGTGCGATCTGCAGGAGACGGTGGTGCGATCTGCAGGAGACAGGGGCGGAAAAGCGCTCTCCTCCGCCTGAAGGCACTGGGAAACGCGCGATCACCTGCAGATCGCACCGGCGCCTGCAGACCGCACCGGCACCTGCAGACCGCACGTCCACCTGCAGACCGTACGACTGTGCGCCGGCTCCCAGGAGCTCAGACCTCGCCGGGCAGCGCTCGGCGGATCACGAGGCGGGTCCAGGCCCCGACGTAGATGCGGTCGCCCTCGTCGACCTCGCGGCGCTGGCCCGCCGGGATCGGCGTCTGCGGGAGCCCCGAACCGGCCGCGGCGAGGTAGGTGCCGTTCGCCGACTGGAGGTCCTCGACCCACCAGCGCAGACCGTCGGTCGAGAGCTGGCAGTGGCGGCGCGAGACTCCGGAGTCGGTGCCGCAGTCGATCTGCGGCGAGATCCCGCGCGAGACGGAGGGGCGCCCGACGAGCAGGGAGCGCTCGCGCAGCACGACGGTCGACGGCGGGCCGGGAGAGGGCATCGGGTCGTCGGCGCGCTGCTCCGCGTACCAGTCGGGGTCGATCCAGAGCTCGGCGATCCAGGGATCGGCCGTCTCGGCCTCGGCCGCCTCGGCGAGGACCTCGGTCGCCGGAGCAGGCGGCGCGGTCGCGACGGGGACGTCGAACCCCGCCTCCTCCTCCGGGACCAGTTCGGTCGGAGGCGCGGCCGACTCCGGTGCCGCCGCGGCCGGCACCTCGCCGAGATGCGCCGCGGGGTCCCCCGCGGGAGAGGCCGAGCCGCCGACCTCGGACGGCGCGCGCACCGCCCCGGACAACGTGAACGGATCGGCCTCGGGGAGGGAGCCGGTGGTGAAGTCGTAGCCGCAGTTCTCGCAGAACAGCGCGCCGGCCTCGTTCGGGTACGAGCAGTTGGGGCAGACCGCGGGGCCCGTCGGGATGGCGGTCGTCGGGGCCGCAGGGGCCGACGACACGGGCGCGGGCGCCTGGGTGGCGGCGATCGGCGCGCCGCAGACGTCGCAGTAGTCGCCGGAGGCCGACGTGTGCCCCTCGGGGCAGCGGAAGCTCATTTGCGCACCCGCGTGGTCTTGGTCGACGCGGTGTCGAGCGCCATCTCGTCGAGCTTGGCGACCCCGCGCTTGAGCCGGACGGTGCCCTCGTTCGGGTTGTCGATCTCGACCACCTTGCGGAGCTTCGCCGTCGCCTCGTCGTTGCCGGTGACCGCGGCGAGCTGCACGGCACGGCCGAGCTTCACGGTCGCCGTGGCCTCGTCGCCCGCGGCCTTCGCGGCGAGCCCGTCCTGGATCGCCGACGCGAGCTCGGTCTGGCCCGTGTAGTGCGCGACGGCCGGGTCGATGCGGGCGGTCAGAGCGGAGTCATCGGTCCAGCGTGCCTTCACCAGCGCGGACGCGACCACCTCGTCGCGCACGCTGAGCTGCACGCGCGCGGCGAGCTGCTCGGCACCGACCGGCTTCGACGCGACGCGGACGGCCACGTGGTACTCCCGCGACTCATCGCCCCAGGCGCCGGTCGGGTAGGAGCCGGTGAGCGGGTTCACCGAGGTCCGGCGGGAGCTGAGGTCCTCGAGGTTCGGTGCGACCTGGCGGACGAAGAGGAGCTGGGCGCCCTGCGGCGTCCACACGCGCAGCTCGCCGCTGGCGACTCCGCGGCCCATCGACGCCTGCATCAGCTGCTCGAAGTCGGCGGCCATGTCGGCCGGGTTCGCGATGAGGCCGACGGTGCCGAGCAGGGCGCTCGCGATCGTGCGCGCCTCCTCGACGACCCAGCGCGAGCCGACTCCGCGGACGTCGCACTGGAAGACCCCACCCGCGGCGCGGATCGCGGAGTCGAGCTGCATCCGCGACTCGTGCTCGTTCTTGCCGTCGGTGAGGAGGATCGCGTGGCGCTGCGTCGCCTCCGGAACGCTCGAGAAGAGCTGGCGGGCGAGGGTGAGCCAGGTGCCCATCGCCGTGCCGCCGTCGGCCTGGAGGAAGCCGATCGCCTCCTTCGCCGCGGCTCGCGCGCCCGGCTCCATGCGCACCATCGGAACGGAGGCGTTGGGGTAGGGGAACGCGCGGTCGGCCCGTTCGGAGCCCGCGACGACGGCGAAGAAGGTACCGTCGAGGATCTGGTCGACCGCGACGGCGGCGGCGCGCTTCGCCGCGGTCATGTTCTCGCCGGTCATCGATCCGGAGCAGTCGACGATGATGATCTCAGCAGCCGCGCCGTCACTGCCGGCCGCACCGGTGCCCGACGCGGTCACGGTCACGATCGCGTGCACATCGGTGGCGCCGTCCGAGAGGAACTCGTTCTGAAACACACTCGCGCTGAACTCCGCCATTCGCTCAGCTTATTGTGCGGGCTCCTCGCCGTGGCGCTCCTCGCCGGATGCGCAGCAAGCCCGGCGGCGCCTCCCGCCGGCGCTCGCTTCGACTACCAGCTGGGCGGCGCCTACCCGTCTGCCGACGGGATCGACCTCGTCGTGCGCGACCGGTCGGACGCTCCCGAGGAGGGCGTCTACTCGGTCTGCTACGTGAACGCGTTCCAGACGCAGCCGGGCGAGGAGGCGGAGTGGACGGGCGATCGCGCCGGACTGCTGCTGCGCGACGCCTCGGGAGAGACGGTGAGCGACCCCGACTGGCCCGACGAGACCCTCCTCGACGTGTCGACGCCGGCGAAGCGCGACGCCCTGATCGAAGTCGTCGGCGAGTGGATCGCGGGCTGCGCCGAGAGCGGCTTCGACGCCGTCGAGGCCGACAACCTCGACTCCGCCACCCGCTCCGACGGCCTGCTGACCGACGAGCAGACCGGCGCGTTCGCCGAGGCCCTCGTCGCTGCCGCGCACGACGCCGGTCTCGCGATCGGCCAGAAGAACGCCTCCGAGCGGGCGGAGGAGATGCGCGGGATCGGCTTCGACTTCGCCATCACCGAGGAGTGCGAGGTGTTCGAGGAGTGCGATGCCTACACCGACGTCTACGGCGATCGCGTCTACGAGGTCGAGTACACCGACGAGCCCGACGCGGAGGCGGTGTTCGAGCGCGCCTGCTCCCTCCGCGGCGACCGCATCGGCGTGCTGCTGCGCGATCGCGACCTGCTCACGCCCGGCGACGACGACTTCGTCTCGGAGAGCTGCTGAGCGCTCAGCCCGCAGGGAACGCCTGCACGGCGGAGGCGGGCCGCGCCGCCTCCCACCAGGCCGCCTGGCGCAGCACCTCGAGGTCGGCGAAGCGGCGGCCCGAGATCTGCAGAGCGATCGCGCGGCCGTCGGAGGTGGTGCCCGCGTTGATGCTCGCGGCCGGCTGCCCCGACATGTTGTAGGGCAGCGTGAAGGCGATGTGCGCCATGCCGCGGTCCTCGTGCCCCCACGGCATCGGCCACTCCGCGGGGAACGCCGCGACCGGCGCGACCGGCGAGAGCACGGCGTCGAACGGGAGGGTGGCCTCGACGGTGCGGCGGCGCAGCTCGCTGATCGCCTCGGTGGCCTCGAGCACGCGGCGGCCCGAGACGTCGGCTCCGCCGTGCACCCACGTGGTGATGAAGGGCAGCGCGCGCGCCTTCGCCTCGGTGGGCAGCTCGTAGTAGGTGCGCCAGAAGCGCACGCGCCAGAAGAGGTCGACCTGCTCGAGCACGTCGTCGTCGATGAACGCGGGCAGCTCGACGACCTCGGCGCCGGCGTCCGACCACCTGTCGGCCGCGGCGAGCACGGCGGCGCGGATCTCGGGGTCGACCGGCATGCCGGCTCCGGGATCGACGTGGACGGCGACTCGGCGGCCGCGCACGTCGAGGTCGAGATCGCTCCAGTCGATGCTCTCGGGCGGGAGCGAGGTGTAGTCGCGGGTGTCGGGGCGCGAGAGCACCGACATGCCGAGGGCCACATCCGCGACCGTCTGCGCGATCGGGCCCGCGGCTCGGCCCTGGTAGGGGTTGTCGAGCGGGATGCGGCCGTCGCTCGGCTTGAGCGTGGCGAGTCCGAGCCAGGCGGCGGGCAGGCGGACCGAGCCGCCGATGTCGGTGCCGACGTGGAAGGTGCCGAACCCGGCGGCCGCGGCGGCGCCCGCCCCTGCCGACGAGCCACCGACGGTGAGCGCGGGATCGAGCGGGCTGCGGGTCACTCCGTGCGCGCTCGAGACGCCGGAGGAGAGCATCCCCCAGTCGGGCATCGTGGTCGAGCCGATGATGACGGCGCCGGCCTCGTGGAGGCGCGCGACGGCGGGCGAGTCGTGCGACGGGACCGTCGCCGCGGCGGCCGCGGTGCCGGCGCGCGCGGGGAGACCGGCCCGGTACAGGTTCTCCTTGACGGTCACGGGAACGCCGTCGACCGGTCCGCGCTGCTCACCGGAGCGCCAGCGCTGCTCGCTCTCGCGTGCCGCGGCGAGCGCGAGAGCGGGGTCGAGATCGCTGAACGCGTTGATCGCCGGGTTCCGCACCTCGATGTCGGCGAGGATCTCCTCCGTCACCTCGACCGGGGAGAGCTCACCGGAGGCGTAGCCGGCGGCGAGACGGGCGCCACCGAAGCGGGAGGCGGTCTGGGTGGCGGGGGTCATCTGATCTCCTGGCGGTGGCGGATCGAGGGCGTCGCGGCGATCAGCGCGCGGGTGTAGTCGTCGGCCGGGTCCTCGTAGATCGCGCGGGTCGCACCCTGCTCGACGATCTCGCCCCGCCGCATGACGGCGACGCGATCGCAGAGGTAGCGGACGACGCCGAGGTCGTGCGAGACGAAGATCAGCGTGAGCCGGTACTCCTCGACGAGGTCGGCGAGCAGGTTCAGCACCTGCGCGCGCACCGAGACGTCGAGCGCGCTGACGGGCTCGTCGGCGACGAGGATCCTCGGGCGGCAGACGAGGGCGCGCGCGATCGAGATGCGCTGGCGCTGGCCGCCCGAGAACTGGTGCGGGTAGCGGTCGACGGAGTCGGCCGGCAGCCCGACCGCGGCGATCATCTCGGCGACACGGGCGGCGCGCTCGGCCCTGCCCATCGCCTCCCCCGTGTTCGCCGCGTTCAGCAGCGGCTCGGCGATGATGTCGCCGACGCGCATCCGCGGGTCGAGGGAGGCCATCGGATCCTGGAACACGATCTGGAGGCTGCGGCGCACCTCGGCGAGATCGGCCTTCCTGTGCGTGCTGAGGTCGCGGCCGACGACCTCCAGTGCGCCCGCGGTCGGGGTGTCGAGCCCCGAGAGCAGGCGCAGGAGCGTCGACTTGCCGGATCCCGACTCCCCCACGATCCCGAAGCGGTCGCCCGCGCGGATCTCGAAGTCGAGCCCGCGGAGGGCATGCACCTTCTGCGAAGGGGCGAACAGGGAAGAGCGGCCGCGGTCGTAGGTCTTCGTGAGCCCGGAGGCGCGCACCACGGCGGGCGCCGCGGGGGCGGCCTCGCGCTCGGCCCGGCCGGCGTCCATCCGGTCGACCGAGAGGCCGGGCGTGTAGCCCTGCGAGGTGGCGACGGTGAACAGACGGCCGGCGGAGTCGGTGGCGTCGAGGTCGGAGGCGGCCAGCAGACCTCGGGTGTACGGGTGCTCGGGCCGGGTGAAGACCCGGTCGATCGGTCCCTCCTCGACGACGACCCCGGCATTCATCACGAGGACGCGGTCGCAGGTCTCGCCGACCACCGCGAGGTCGTGGGTGATGAAGAGGAGCCCGGTGCCGCGCTCCGAGACCGTGCGCAGCACCAGGTCGAGGACCTGCTTCTGCACGGTGACGTCGAGGGCGGTCGTCGGCTCGTCGGCGACGAGCAGCGCCGGGTCGTTGGCGAGGGCGATGGCGAGGACGACCCGCTGCCGCTGACCGCCCGAGAGCTGGTGGGGGTAGGCGCGCGCCGCCTCCTCGGGTGAGGGCAGCCCGACATCGGCGAGCAGCTCGACCGCCCGGCGGCGGGCCGCGCGGCGATCGGGCTGGGTGCGGTGGATCTCCATCACCTCGGCGATCTGGCGGCCGACGCGCATCAGCGGGTTGAGCGCGGTCATCGGCTCCTGGAACACCATCGCCATCGACGAGCCGCGCAGGCGTGCGGCGGCCCGCTCGCCGAGGCTCACGATGTAGGTGTCGGCGCCGCCGACCCGCACGCGGCCGGTCGCGGTGACCGTGTCGGGCAGAAGGCCCATGACGGCGAGCGAGGTGAGCGACTTGCCCGAGCCCGACTCGCCGATCAGACCCACGCGCTCGCCCGCTCCGATGCGGAAGGTCAGGTCGTCGACGAGGAGGCGCTCGCCGGCGTGCACCGAGAGGCCGGCGACGTCGAGCGCGAAGGGGCGTGGTTCAGCGGAGTGCATCAGCGGTTCCTCATCTTCGGGTCGAAGCGGTCGCGCAGACCGTCGCCGAGCAGGTTGAAGCCGAGGACCGCGAGCGCGATCGCCAGGCCGGGCACGATCGCCAGGTAGTCGTAGGCGCCGAGGAACTGCTGCGAGTCCTGCAGCATCCGGCCCCACGAGGGGGTGGGCGGCTTGGTGCCGAGCCCCAGGAACGAGAGCCCCGCCTCCGCCAGCACCGCGATGCCGAAGTTGACCGAGCACTGCACGACGAGCAGCCCCGAGATGTTGGGCAGGACGTGCCGGATCGCGATGGCGAAGCCCGAGCGGTTGGCGGCGCGGGCGGCGAACACGTAGTCGGTGCTCATCACCTGCAGGGTGCCGGCGCGGGCGACCCGGGCGAACGCGGGCGCCGCTCCGATGCCGAGCGCGACCATCGCGGTCGTGGTGTCGGCGCCGAAGACCGCGCCGAAGACGATCGCGAGCAGGAGGCCGGGGAACGCCATCACGACGTCGCTGCCGCCCATGATCAGGGCGCCCGTGCGCTGGGGCCGCATACCCGCGAGGATGCCGAGCGGGACTCCGATGACCGCCGCGATGGCGACCGCCACGGTGCCCACCAGCAGGGTGATCTGCGCGCCGACCATGATCTGCGAGAGCACGTCGCGCCCGTAGCGGTCGGTGCCGAGCGGATGTGCGGCGTTCGGGAACAGCAGGCGATCGGCTGCGACGGAGCGCTCGGGGTCGTAGGGCGTCCAGACCAGCGAGACCAGGGCGGTGACGAGCACCAGGAGGATCAGCGCGGCGCCGATCCAGAGCTGGGCGTCGGCTCCGGCTCGCAAGCGCCGGAAGCGCCCCGGGACCTGCGTGATCAGCCGGGTGCGCGGCGGCACCGGCCGGCCGGGCTCGGTGCCGGGCGGGAGCGTGGCGGTCATGAGGCCCTCCGGAGTCGGGGATCGAGGAGCGTGAAGGCCAGGTCGACCAGGAAGTTGATCGCGACGATCGCGACGACCAGCACCGCCACGACCGCCTGCACGGCGAGCAGATCGCGGTTGCCGACGGAGTCGACGAGATAGCTGCCGAGACCCGGGATGCTGAAGACGCGCTCGATCACGACGGCGCCGATGAAGAGGCCGGCGAGCTGCACGCCGACGATCGTCAGGACCGGGATGCCGGCGTTGCGCAGCCCGTGCCTGACCAGCGCGGCGCCCGCGGTGAGGCCCTTCGAGCGGGCGGTGCGGAGGAAGTCCTCGCGCATGATCTCGAGGACCGCCGAGCGGACGTACCGCGTCAGGATCGACGCCTGCACCGAGCCGAGCGCGATCGCGGGCAGGGCGATGTGCGAGAGGAACGCCGGGTCCGATGGCGGCACCCAGCCTCCGGAGGGGAACCAGCCCAGCCCGATCGCGAAGAACGCGACCAGCAGCACGCCGACCAGGAAGTTGGGGACGGCCACGCCGATCTGCGAGATGCCCGAGATGACGACGCCTGAAGCGTGCCGCTGCCTCATGGCCGCGAGGGTGCCGAGCGGGATCGCGACGACCAGCGCGATCAGCATCGCGACGACCACCAGGATCAGCGTCACCTGGAAGCGGTCGGAGACGATCGGCGAGATCGCCTGCCCCGTGACGGCGGAGGTGCCGAGGTCGCCGCGGAGCAGCCCGCCCAGCCAGTCGAGGTACTGCACGACGAGCGGGGCGTCCGTGCCGTTCGCGGCCCGCCAGGCGTCGAGCTGCTCCGGTGTCGCCTCGATGCCGAGGGCGACCGTCGCGGCGTCTCCCGGCATCACGCGCAGGAGGAGGAACACGACGATCGTCGAGATGAGTACGGTCGCGAGGAAGTTGCCGACGAGTGCGAGCATCCGCAGCGCCATGGTCGCCTCCTTTCAGTGGGGGCGTCGTTCTCGGGAGGAGCGGGAGGCGGCGGCGCCCGGAGGCACCGCCGCCGGGTGGTCAGGACCAGGCGAGACCGGTGAGGTCGAGCGACTCCGTCACCGAGTTGCCGGCGATGCCGGTGAGACCTGCGTCGGCGATCACGATGTTGGGGAAGAGGAACAGCGGCACGGCGGGCACGTCGGTGGCGACCTCGGCGACCACGTCCTTCATGCCGGTGACCCACTCCTCCTGCGAGGCGGTGTCGGCCGCGGTGGCCCTCGTCGTCACGTCGGGGTTGTCGTAGCCGATGTAGTAGCCGGAGTCGCCGAAGTTGGCGAGGAAGTCGCGCGGCTCGACGGCGAGGATGACCGACATCTCGTAGTCGTGCCGGGTGAACACCTTGTCGAGCCAGACCGCGGGGAACTCGTCCGACGCGATCGTCGCGTCGATGCCGACCTCGGCCAGCTGCGAGACGACGACCTCGGAGACGGCGGTGGCGTAGGGGCGGGTGGGGACATCGAAGGTGATCGACAGGTCCTCGGCCCCCGCCTCGGCGAGCAGCTCGCGCGCCTTCTCGGGGTCGTAGGCGTACTCGTCGGTCAGATCCTCGTAGTACGGGTCGGTCGGGGGCACCATCGCGCCGATGAGCTCGCCGTATCCGGCCCACGCGGTGTCGATGATCGCCTGGCGGTCGAGGGCGTAGGCGATGGCCTGACGGACGCGCAGATCGTCGAACGGCGGCTTCGCGTTGTTCATCGAGAGCATGATCTCGCCGTTCGAGGTGCCCTGGATGACCTGGAACTCGTCGTTCGTCTCGAACTGGCCGACGAGGTCGGGGGCCTGCATGTTGTAGAGCATGTCGACGTCGCCGGCGCGCAGCGCGTTGGTCGAGGCGACGGCGTCGGCGAAGTAGCGGAGGGTGACGTCGGTCACGGCGGGGGCCTCGCCCCAGTAGTCCTCGCGGGCCGCCAGCGAGATGTGGTCGCCGGTCACGCGCTCGGTGACGGTGTACGGGCCGGTGCCGACGGGCGTGTTGGCGAGGTCGCCGACTCCGCTCTCGTCGAACATCAGGCCGACGCTGCCGCCCATGTCGAAGAGCCACGAGTTGCTGGGGCGGGTGAGCACGACCTTCGCCTCGGTGGGCGAGACGACGTCGACGCGGTCGAGGACCGCCATCTTGGCCTTGTTGATCGTCCAGTCGGTCGCGATGCGCTCGAGCGAGAACTTCACGTCGTCGGCGGTGAACTCGGCGCCGTTCGAGAAGGTGACGCCCTCCTCGAGCACGAAGTCGTACTCGAGCCCGTCGTCGCTGACGGTCCACGACGTCGCGAGCTTCGGGGCGAGCTCGCCGTCCTGGTCGACGGCGACGAGGCCCTCGTAGACGTTGTTCATCAGCGCCTGCGGGATGGCGGCGCCGGCCGTGGTGGTGAAGTCGAAGTTGGCGGGCTCGCCGGTGAGGCCGATGATCGCGGTCGGGTCGTGCGCTTCTCCGTCCGCGCCTCCGGAGCTGGCGTTGCCGGCGCCGGCACTGCAGGCGGAGAGCGCCAGGGCCGAGAGGAGGGCGGTCGCGGCGAGCGCGAGGCGGCGAGGGGTCGTGGTCACGGGAGCGGCTCCGAGGGGTCGGGCGGTGCAGGATCTTCGGGAGGGAGTGAAGGGTTCTTCAGGGCGATGCGGTACTGGTCTGACCAGTAGAAGGAACGCTAGGATGGCGCCGCGACGCGGGTCAAGCGAGGAAACAAAGATGTAACGTGCCCGACCCGAGCGAGGAGGACCCCGTGACGATCAGTCCGTCCAGCACCGTGAGCTTCAGCGCGGTGCAGAAGGTCAGCGCGTACGAGTCGATCGTCGAGCAGATCGAGCGGGCCGTCGAGTCCGGCGAGCTCAAGCCGGGCGACCGTCTCCCGGGCGAGCGCCAGCTGATGGCCGACTTCTCGGTCAGTCGCGCCGTCGTGCGCGAGGCGCTGCGCGTCCTCCAGGCGACCGGGCTCCTCGAGTCCAGGCCCGGCGATCCGCGCGGACCGATGATCACCGCCTACTCTCCCCGCATGCTCGAGAAGTCGATGGCCCGGCTCGCCCACCTCGAGAGCATCAGCCGCGTCGAGCTGCTGCAGTTCCGCCTCCTGCTCGAGGGGCAGTCGTGCCTGCTCGCCGCCGAGAACCGCACTGCGGAGGATCTCGCCGTGATCGAGGAGCACCTCGCCGCCCTGCACGAGGTCGCCCGCGGCGAGGCCGACGGCTTCGGTGAGCGGGTCAACCGCTTCCACGCTGCGATCCGCCGAGCCTCCGGCAATCAGCTGATCGAGGTCTGCGGCAACGTGGTCGGCGGAGTGATGGCCCACCTCGCCGACGGCCGCCTCGTCACCGAGACCGACCGCCTCGCCCGCATGCGGCAGAGCGCCGCCGACGGCGAGACTCTCGTCGACGCCCTGCGGAGGCGAGCGCCGCACGAGGCGGCCGACATCTCGCGCCGCACCATCTACCGGTACTACGCCGACGATCTCACCGCGGACGAGGTGCGCGCGCTGGCGAGCTCGATCCCGGGCGTCGGCGCCTGATCGCGTCCCGGTAGCATCGGCCGCTCCGACAGGGAGCGGGGACGCATGCGGGAGTACACGCCGCTCGAGCAGCGGATCGACGACGCCGGCTCGTGTCGGCGTCGAAGCTGGTGTCGTGGTTCCTGCTGATGATCGTGTCGGTGGTGCTGGTCACGGCCGTGTATCCGCCCGCCGCTCCCGACGCCGCCGTCAAGCCCGGACCGCGGACCGCCGCGGCCTGACAGGCTGTCGGCCGTGCCTCCCTGGTCCCTCGCCCTGCTCAGCGGCGCCATCGGCGGCGCCACCCTCCTGGTCGGCGCCGCCCTCGCGTGGTTCGTCCGCGTGCCCCCGAAGCTCACCGCTGCGATCTCGGCGTTCGGCGCGGGAGTGCTGATCTCTGCGCTCGCCTACGAGCTCGTCGAGGAGGCGGCCGACGACGGCGGCCTGCTGCCCACCGTGCTCGGCACCCTCGTCGGCGCGCTCGTCTTCGTCGGAGCCGACGCCCTGCTCACCCGCGCAGGCGCCGGCAACCGCAAGAGCTCGAAGGGCACGGGCGGAGGCGGCGGCGCGGCGATCGCGGCCGGCGCGCTGATCGACGGGATCCCCGAGTCGATCGTGCTCGGCCTCTCGGTCGCGCAGGGCGGCGCCGGAGCAGCGATCAGCGTGCCGATCGTCGCCGCCGTCGCGATCTCGAACCTGCCCGAGGGCCTCTCCTCCACCGTCGGCATGAAGACCGACGGCCGGTCGGCCCGCTACGTCTTCACGGTCTGGGGAGGCATCGCGGGCCTGTCCGCGATCGCGGCGCTCGTCGGCTTCCTCGTCTTCGCGACGGCGCCGGGAGCGGTGGTCGCGTTCGTGACGACGGTCGCCGCCGGCGCGATCCTGGCGATGATCTCGAACACGATGATCCCGGAGGCGTTCGACCGCGACGACGTGCTCACCGGGCTGTACGCCGTGCTCGGGTTCGTCACCGCCTTCACGCTGCATTCGTTGTGAACGCCGCGCAGCGGCGTTCCGCAGTCGGCAGAGCCGAGGCCGCTTCCCGCAGAGCGCTAGGCGTCCAGAGAACTCAGCGCGTCGTCGAGGATCGCCAGGCCGCGAGCGACCTCCTCCGGGGTCACGACGGCCGGCGGCACGACGTGGATGCGGTTGTCGGCGGTGAAGGGCAGGAGCCCGCGCGAGAGCAGGTCGGCCTTCAGGCGGCCGACGGCGGCGGCGGGCAGCGGCTCGCGCGTGGAGCGGTCGGTGACGAGCTCGAGCGCCCAGAACACTCCGGAGCCGCGGACTTCGCCGATGACGTCGTGCTTCGCCTCGAGCGCCGCGAGGCCGGGGGCGAGGTGCTGCGATCCGATGGTCTTCGCATTGTCGACGATGCCCTCCTCGGCCATCGCCTCGAGCGTCGCGACGACGCTCGCCGCGGCGAGCGGGTGCCCGGAGTAGGTGAGCCCGCCGGGGAACACGCGCTCGTCGAAGTGGTGCGCGATCGGATCCGAGATGATCACGCCTCCGATCGGCACGTAGCCGGAGTTGACGCCCTTGGCGAAGGTGATCAGGTCGGGGCGCACGTCGAACGCGTCGAAGGCGAACCACTCGCCGGTACGGCCGAACCCGGCCATCACCTCGTCGAGGATGAGCTGGATCCCGTAGCGGTCGGCGATCGCGCGGACGCCGGGGAGGTAGCCGGGCGGCGGGGTCAGGATGCCGGCGGTGCCCGGGATCGTCTCGATCAGGAACGCGGCGATCGACTCCGGACCCTCGGCCTGCACGACGCGCTCGAGGTGGTGCAGCGCGCGCTCGCACTCCTGCTCGGGGGTCTCGGCCCAGAATTCGGTGCGGTAGAGGTAGGGGCCGAAGGCGTGCACGTGTCCGCGCGCGTACTCGTTGGGGATGCGGCGCCAGTCTCCGGTCGAGACGATCGCCGCGCCGGTGTTGCCGTGGTACGAGCGGTAGAACGAGACGACCTTGTCGCGGCCGGTGTAGAGCCGCGCCATGCGGATCGCGTTCTCGTTGGCGTCGGCGCCTCCGTTGGTGAAGAAGACCTTCTCGAAGCCCTCGGGCGCCCGCTCGGTGATCAGGCGCGCCGCCTCGGCGCGGGTCTCGTTCGCGGCGGCGGGGCCGACGGTCGTGAGGATCGCGGCCTGCTCCTGGATCGCCGCGACGACCTTCGGGTGCTGGTAGCCGATGTTGACGTTGACCAGCTGGCTCGAGAAGTCGAGGTAGCGGGTGCCGTCGACGTCCCAGACCTCGCAGCCGAGACCGCCGGCGATCGGCAGCGGGTTCAGCGACCCCTGCGCCGACCACGAGTGGAACACCCGCGAGCGGTCGGCAGCACTGACGGAGGCGTTGTCGCGGACAGAGGTCGGACTGGTCGAGAGCGTCATGACCCCATCGTGCCGCTCCTCGTCGATGCTGTGGCTGCCGGATCCGTCTAGTGTGCAGCTCTACGATGGACACACCGTCACGACTGGAGTGCTGCCCATGCCCGCGACCGTCCGCGATCTGCTCGCCGAGCCGGCGTTCCGGCTCCGGATCCTCGCCGGCGTGCACGACGAGGCCGCGCTCGACGCGCCGCTGGTCTGGGCTCACTCCTCCGACCTCGTCGACCCGACTCCGTGGCTCGAATCGGGGCAGCTGCTGCTGACCGACGGGGTGCACTTCACCGGCGACGATGCTGCCGAGTTCTCGGAGGCGTACGTCGCGCGCCTGCGCGGCCGCGGCATCCGTGCGCTCGGCTTCGCGACCGAGATCGTGCACGACCAGGTGCCGGCCCGCCTCGTCGCGGCCTGCGAACGGCAGGGGCTGCCCCTGCTCGAGGTGGCCGAGCGCACCCCCTTCATGGGCATCATCCGCTTCGTCGCCGACGTCATCTCGCGCGAGCAGCGCGAGCGGCTCGAGTGGTCGCTGGAGGCGCAGCGGCGCGTCGCCAGGGCGGCACTGCGCCCCGACGGGCTCGCCGCGATCCTCTCGGAGCTGGAGCGCCAGCTCGACTGCTGGGTCGCGCTCTACGACGCGGTCGGGCAGCGCGTGCACCTGCCGACGCGGCTCGACGTCCCGGAGGCGGCCGAGGCCTCGGTCGCCGCGGCCGTGCGTCACGCGCTCTCCCGCGGCAGCCGGGCGGGCCTCCGCCTCGACGACGGCGGCGGGGTCACCCTGCAGACCCTGGGGCAGCGCGACCATCTGCGCGGGGTGCTCGCGGTCGGCACCGGGACTCCGCTCGACCCGGCCGGCAACGATCTGGTCGCGAGCGTGATCGGGCTCGCGAGCATCGCCCTCGAGCAGCGCCGGGCGCTCGACACCTCGCGCCGGCAGCTGCGCTCGGGTCTGCTCGAGCTGCTCGCCGCGGGCGCGTTCGACGTCGCCGCCCGCACGGCGCGGCAGCTCTGGGGCACCCTGCCCGCCGAGCCAGTGCGGGTCAGCGTCCTGAGCGAGCCCGTCCGCGGTGACTCGCTGCTCGACGAGCTCGAGGTGTTCGCCGAGGAGAACGGCGCGCGCCTCTTCTTCGCCGAGCGCGACGACGCCCTCGTGGTCGTCACCGGCGCCGACGACCTCGACCTGATCGCGGGTGTGCTCGAGCGTCACGGCGCGACCGCCGGCGCCTCCGCCCCGATCGCCTGGGCCGAGCTCGATCGGGGTCTCGCGGAGGCGCGTCGCGCGGCCGAGCGCGCCACCCCCGACCGGCCGCTGCTGCGCTTCGAAGACGTGGCCGAGCAGGGCATGCTCGGCCTGCTCGCCGCGTCCGGAGCCGAGCCGCTCGCCCGGCGGATGCTCGAGCCGCTCCTGACCCGCGACGGCGCTCTCCTGCTCGAGTCGGCCCGCGTCTGGCTCCGCCGCAACGGCGCCTGGGACCCGGCCGCCCGCGAGCTCGGCGTGCACCGCCACACCCTCCGCAACCGCATCACCGCGGTGGAGCGGGCGCTCAGCATCGATCTCGACGATTTCGGCGCGCGCACCGAGCTCTGGACCGCGATGGCCTTCCTCCCGGACCACTGATCGATCAGCGCCTCTGCGCCCCGCCCCCGACGACGGTGGGTCTCGATACACCGCCCGCGGCGGCTACTCGACCAGCGGGCAGGCGAGCAGGCCTCTCGGTCTGCCCGCCGGACGTCCTTCTCAGGGCCGAGCGCAACCGGCGATCCGCGTCCTAGCGGATCGTCGTGCGCGGACGCGAGACGCTCTGCGGAACCCGGCCACCTCGCCGAGCCGACTGCGGCCGATCGACGAGCGCAGCGAGGAGAGAGGCCTAGGAGTTCTGCGGGAAGCCGAGGTTGATGCCGCCGTGGCTGGGGTCGAGCCATCGGGACGTGATGGCCTTCTGCTGGGTGAAGAAGCGCACGCCCTCGGCGCCGTGGGCTTTCGTGTCGCCGAACAGGGACGACTTCCAGCCGCCGAACGAGAACGTCGCGACCGGGACCGGGATGGGCACGTTGATGCCGATCATCCCGACCTCGACCTCGTTCTGGAACCGGCGGGCCGCGCCTCCGTCGTTAGTGAAGATCGCCGTCCCGTTCCCGAACGCACCGTTGTTGATCAACGCCACGCCCTCCTCGTAGGACTGCACGCGCACGATCGAGAGCACCGGTCCGAAGATCTCCTCGGTGTACACCTTCGACGTGATCGGCACGTCATCGATGAGCGTCGGCCCCAGCCAGAACCCGTTCGGATCCCCGTCGACCTCGATCCCGCGACCATCGATGACGACCTTCGCTCCGTCCTCCTCCGCGATGGCGATGTACGACGCGACCTTGTCGCGGTGCACCTGCGTCACTAGCGGCCCCATGTCGCAGCCACGGCGTCCGTCGCCGATGCGCAGCTTCGAGGCGCGCTCCTGGATCTTCGTGATGAGCTCGTCCGCGACGGGCTCCACCGCGACGACCACCGAGATGGCCATGCACCGCTCCCCCGCCGAGCCGAAACCGGCGTTGATGGCGGAGTCCGCAACGAGGTCGAGATCGGCGTCCGGCAGCACCAGCATGTGGTTCTTCGCACCACCCAGCGCCTGCACGCGCTTGCCGTGCTTCGTCCCCGTCTCGTACACGTACTGCGCGATGGGCGTCGACCCGACGAACGAGATCGACTTCACATCCGGGTGCTCGAGCAGCCCGTCGACCGCGACCTTGTCACCGTTCAGCACCGTGAAGACGCCGTCGGGCAGGCCCGCCTCCTTCCACAGGGCACCCAGCCAGATCGCGGCGGACGGATCCTTCTCGGACGGCTTCACCACCACGCTGTTGCCCGCCGCGATCGCGATCGGGAAGAACCACATCGGCACCATCGCCGGGAAATTGAACGGGCTGATGATCCCCACGACTCCCAGCGGCTGCTTGGTCGAGTACACGTCGACGCCGGTCGAGACCTGCTCGGAGTACTCGCCCTTCAAGTGGTGCGCCAGCCCGGGCACATCGGCACCATCGCCGGGAACACATCGGCACCATCGCCGGGAAATTGAACGGGCTGATGATCCCCACGACTCCCAGCGGCTGCTTGGTCGAGTACACGTCGACGCCGGTCGAGACCTGCTCGGAGTACTCGCCCTTCAAGTGGTGCGCCAGCCCGGTCGCGAACTCCACCACCTCCTGCCCTCGGGTGATCTCGCCCAGAGCGTCGGACACGACCTTGCCGTGCTCGGAGGTGATGATCTCGGCCAGCTCCAGCTTCTTCGCCTCCAGCAGCTCCCGGAACCTGAACACGATCTGCTGACGCTTCGCCAGCGACGTGTCCCGCCACGCCGGGAACGCGGCCTTGCGAGCGTCGTCGCGCAGGGCTATGATCTCGGCCAGCTCCAGCTTATGATCTCGGCCAGCTCCAGCTTCTTCGCCTCCAGCAGCTCCCGGAACCTGAACACGATCTGCTGACGCTTCGCCAGCGACGTGTCCCGCCACGCCGGGAACGCGGCCTTGGCGGACGCGACGGCCGCATCGATCTCGGCCTGGTTCGCGAGCGCGACCTCCTTCGTCACGACGCCCAGCGCCGGGTCGTAGACCGGCGACGTCCGGCCCGACGACGACGCCGACAGCGCCCCATCGATCCAGTGGCCGACGACGGCGAGGCCGTCCGTGGACGGGGAGGTGCGGGGCTCGGCGATGCTCATGGGGTCGACTGTAAGCGGCCCACCTCCCCCGACACCCGCGGATTCGTCTAGCTCGAACCCTCCGGGCTGGACACATCCGGCTCGAAGCGGGCCAGCGCCGCCGTGATGTTGTCGTGTCCGCCGCGCTCGTTCGCCCAGGCGACCAGCGCCTCCGCCAGCGTCACCGGGTCGCTGCCGACCCGGGCGAGCGCGTCGTGCAGCACTCGCGCCAGATCGTCGGCGGGCGACGCGTAGTTCCACAGCCCGTCCGAGCACGCGAGCACCCAGCCCGGCTCGTCGAGCACGACGGAGGCGATGGTCGGCGACTCGTCGTGCGCATCGGCCCCCAGCCACTTGGTGATCGCGTGCGCATCGGGTGCCGACTCCGCCTGCTCGCGGCTCGTGCCCGAGGCGATCTGCTCCTGCGCCCACGAGTCGTCGACGGTCAGCTGGCGGGCCTCGCCCGCGTCGGGGATCCAGTAGCTGCGGCTGTCGCCCACATTGCCGGTGACCAGCAGGGCGCCGTCGAGGATCGCCGCGGTGAAGGTGCACGACGGCGGGTTCGCCCGCTTCTCGGGCACTGCGGCGTCGATCGCTCCGGAGGCGCGCGCCACCGCCATCTGCAGCAGCGCGCCCCAGCGGTCGGCTCCGCGCGCCTCCTCGGCGACCTCGGCCTGCAGAGCGCTGAGGGCGGCACGGGCCGCCGCGAGGGAGGCGCGGTCGGAGTCGGGGGTCGACGAGACGCCGTCGCAGACCACCAGCAGGGCGGTACGCAGAGCGCCGTCGGTGGCCACCGCCCCGAGCGCCATCGCGTCTTCGTTCGCCGCGTGGCGGATGCCGCGGTCGCAGACGCCGCCGACCAGCGGGTGCGGCGCCTCGGACCAGTGCTCGCGCTGGGTCGGCGCCCGCTGCCCGCACTGCTCGCAGTAGCCGTCGTCGGCCACCGCTCCCCCGCAGTACACGCACGGGGTGGGCTCGGCTGCCGACGGCTCGGCCGCCCGCACGATCAGCGTGCTGCCGCAGGCCTCGCAGAAGGCGTCCCCGGCGCTCACCGGCTCGCCGCAGACCGGGCAGGCGGTCGCGAGCTCGCCGCTCACGTCAGGGTCCAGCGGCGGATGTCATTGGCGCGGTCGACGAGGCGCAGCCGCTCCTCCTTCTCGCGGGTCGCGCTCGCGAGCGCCCGGTACGACGCCTCGAGGCCGTCCCGGATCGCGGCCTCGTTGGCCTCGACTCCGCCCAGCATCGCGCCCTCGGCGGGCCCGTCGCGGCGGACGAGCTCGAGCGCCGACTCGAGCACGCCCGTCGTCAGCTCGAGGCGGGCGCGCTGGTCGATCGCGACGGAGTCGATGCTCGACAGGGCCGCCGAGAGCGACGGGAGCCCGCGCCCCGATCCCGCCAGCAGCTCCGCACGGCGGCGGCGGGCGTCGACGTAGGACGAGCGCGTGGGCGTGACGATGTCGAGGGCATCGAGCGCCCCGTCGAGGTCGGCGCGGTGCTGCCGCACGCGGGCGAGGCCGAAGGCGGCCGGCGCCGTGTAGTTCGCGTCCGCTCGGGCGCAGATCACGTAGAGCGACTCCGCCACCTCGGGCTCGCCGCTCGACTCGCAGGCCGCGGCGAGCGCCAGCTTGGGCGCGAGCTCGCCGGGCACCTGGCCGTAGACGGTGTTGAACGAGGCGCGGGCGCCGACGGAGTCGCCCCGCGCCAGCTGCGCGAGCCCGCTCATCCAGACGGCCCGCCACTCCCACGGGTCCTCGGTGAGGATCTCGCCGGTCGCGCGGGAGACCTCGTCCCAGCGCTCGGCCTCGATCGCCGCGCGGGCGCGCGACAGCCTCACCTCGACGGTCACCGTCGGCGCCAGCGCGAGGGCGCGGAGACGGACGATCGGGTCGGCCACGTTGACGCCGGCCAGCCACGCCTTCGCCGCATCCGACTCGTCGATCTTCAGCAGCGGCAGCGCGTCCCACGGCAGCGGCCGGTCGACGACGTCGGCCACGGGCGCCTCGAACAGCGCCGACTCGGTGGAGTGCAGTGCGGGATGACCCGGTCCGCGGTCGGTCGCGACGACCTCGCGCAGCACGCCGAGCAGCTGCCCGCGCATCTCGTCGACGGTGGCGAAGCGGTCCTGCGGATCGGGCGCGCAGGCCTTGGCGATCAGGCGGTAGAAGGAGTCGTATCGCTGGAACAGCGGCGTCTCGGACACGGGCGGCAGCGAGGCCACGTAGGTGGTCTGGTTGCCGCGGAAGTCGAGCACGAGCGATGCGATGGTGCGCCCGATCGTGTACACGTCCGAGGCGATGGACGGACCGACCTCGGGCACCTCCGGAGCCTGGTAGCCGACGGTGCCGTAGATGGCCGACTCGTCGTCGTCCATCCGGCGCACGCCACCGAGGTCGATCAGCTTCACCTGGTCGCCGACCTGGATCATGTTGTCGGGCTTGAAGTCGCAGTAGAGCATCCCGTGGTCGTGCAGGTACGCGAACGCGGGCATGACCTCGAGCACGAACGCCAGCGCCTGGTCGACGGGCAGCGGGTCGGCCGATCCCCCGTTGGCGTCGAGCCGCTCCTTCAGGATCTGCTTGAGGCTCGGGCCGCCGACGTACTCCATCACGATGTAGCCGGCGCCGTCGTGCATCACGAAGTTGTAGATCTCGACGATCAGCGGGTGCTCGACCTCGGCGAGGAACTGCCGCTCGGTGATCGCCGCGGCGTACGCGTCGGGGTCGCCGGAGTTGAGCAGGCCCTTGAGCACGACGAAGCGCCCCGAGACGTTCTGGTCGCGGGCGAGGTAGATCCAGCCGAGCCCGCCGTAGGCGAGGCAGCCCGCGACCTCGTACTGGCCGCCGACGACGTCGCCCTGCTTCAGCTGCGGGGTGAACGAGAACGGCGTGCGGCAGTTGGGGCAGAAGCCCTCGGTGCGGCCGGCCTTGCCGTCGCGGCCACGGCCGACCGCGGTGCCGCAGTTCGAGCAGAAGCGCTTGCGCTCGGGGAGCACCGCCTCCGTCATCAGCGCGGCCATCGGGTCGGCGGCGGGGCGCGAGGGCACGGTCGTGAGTCCGGCGCCCAGGCGCGGTCCGCGGAGGCGGGTCGACGTCGTGCCGACCCGTCGCGTCACCTTCGAGCCGGTCTGCGCGGTGCGCGCCGAGCCGAGCGCGGCGGTCGCGAGGCGGGCCGAGGAGGTGCGTCCGCTCCGCGCGGTCGCCGCCTCCTCGGCATCCGGGGCGGCGGAGGCGTCGGGCGTGCCCTCGACGAAGCCGGTGCCGAACGCGGCCGACGCGGTCGCGGGGGCGGCTCCCCGCGCGGTGGGCGCCGATACCGCAGCCGCCGTCTCGGGCGGCAGCCCGCAGACGTTGCAGTAGCCGTCCTCGATGACTCCGGTGCAGCCCGGGGTCGAGGTGCAGGGTGAGCCGTTCATGGGGTGGCCTTCCGGTGGGGGGTGCTCGGCAGATCGCGGGTGACGACGTCGTACTGCTCGACGAGGTGGCGGGCGAGCGGCACCGGGCAGGGCACGGCGTCGAGGGCGGCGCGCACCTCCTCCTCGGCGGCGATCCCGACCGCGGAGACGGCGCGGCCGTTCGCGACGGCCCGCTCGCGAAGAGCGCGGAGGCGGAACCCGAGGGCGGCCCGCTCTCGCAGCGGCGAGGTGTACGCGGCCTCGACCGCGTCGAAGGCGCGGCTCACCGCGGTGAGGCGGGCGAGGTGCGCGTCGAGCGCCTGCCGGTTCGACGGCGGATCGCCGAGCCGCGAGACGTCGGGCACCGCGAGCCGGGGCGGGTCGGCGATCTCGCGGCGGCAGCGGGCCACGAGTTCGCGCAACGGCGCCTCGCGACGCTCCGCCGCCTCCGCCAGCTCGACGGCCCGGCGACGGTCGCGGTCGAGACCACGGCGCTCGGAGGCGGCGATGATCAGGTCGCGCTCGAGACGGGCGGAGTCGCTCTCGAGCTGCCCGAGCGGGCCCGACACGTCGGCTCCCCGGCCCGCCTTCTCGGCCAGCGCGTCGAGGCGCGAGCGCAGCACGGCGACACGCTGCGCGGCGTCCTGGTCGACGGTTCCGCGGTTGTCGCGGGTGAGGTCGCGGCAGCGCTCGATCTCGGCGCGCACGCCGACGATCCGCCCCGCGACATCGGTGCCGCTGGGGTCGAGCTCGAGCCGCGACTTCAGCTGCCCGACGACCGCGTCGCAGAGCCGCACGGCCTCGACGAGCGAGACCGCGGCACTGGCGCCCGAGCCGGTGGAGTCGAGCCGCCCCCAGATCAGCTGCGACATCCGCTCGCGGGCGACGACGTCGACCCGCCCCGAGTCCCAGACCAGCTCGAGCTCGGCGAGGCGGCGGGTGACCGACTCGCGCAGCGACTGCGCGAGCACCACGTCGGAGGTGTAGCTGTCGGCCTGAGGCGAGGCGAGAGCGGCCGCGTCCAGGCGCGAGAGCTCGCGGGTGGTGCGCTCGAGCCAGCGCCCGAGAGCGGCGAGGTACTCGAACAGCTCGCGCTGCGGCACGGCCTCGCCGAGGCGCCCCGGAGCGACCGGGCTCCCCTCCGCGGTTCCCGTGATGCTCATCGCCCGTAGGTCGCCGCGGGAGGCGATGCCGCCCCGAGCTCGCCGAGCCAGCGGTCGTAGATGCTCTGCCAGCGGCCGTCGGTGCGGAGGCTCTCGAGTGCGGCGTTCACGAAGCGCACGTAGTCGGGGTCGCCGGCGGGCATGCCCAGCCCGTACGGCTCGGAGCTCAGCTGACCGCCGATCACCTTCGCGTACGGGTCCTGCGCGACGAAGCCGGCGAGGATCGTGTCGTCGCCCGCGATCGCGTCGACGGTCCCCTCCTGGAACTGCGCGAGGCACTGGGTGTGGGTGTCGGCGGCGACCGCCTCGACATCGGGGTAGTCGCTCTCGAGCCGGCTGAGCGTGGTGGTGCTGCGCGGGGCGCAGACCTTCTGATCGGCCAGACCGTCGATGCTCGTCGCTGCGTTGTCCTCGGACACCAGGACCTTCAGCCCCGCGTCGTAGTACTCGGACGAGAACGCGATGCTGCTCCAGCGGTCGCAGGTCATCGTGAGCGTGCGGGCGACCATGTCGACCTGCGGCGCCCCGTCTCCGCCGGTCAGGGCAGGCAGGCGCTGAGCGGAGGTGATCACGACGAAGGTGATCGCGTCGGGGTTCCCGAGGATCGCGCGGGCCATCTCGCGGGCGATGTCGATGTCGAAGCCCTCGATCGCGCCGGTGAGCGGGTTGCGCGAGCTCATCAGCAGCGTGTCGGCCGAGACGCCGACTTTGAGGGTGCCGTTGGTGCGGATCTCGGCGAGCCGCGCGCTGTCGGTCACTCCGGTGGGGGCGTAGGAGGTGACAGCCGACGGCGAGCACTCGGTCGCCGCGGGCGCGGCGCTCGCAGTGGCCGTGGGTGCCGCGGTCGGAGTCGCGGTCCCGACGACCGTGCCGAGGTCGTCGGCACCTGTCGTGCAGCCGGAGACGGCGAGGGTGGCGGCCAGCACCAGGGCGGCGGCGGCGGTGCGCAGACGGTTCATCGGTACTCCTCCAGTCGCTGCGAGACCCCGCGCCAGGCGAGACCGGCCCCCACGAGGCCGGCGGCCAGCAGGATCCACGAGGCGATCGACGAGATCGCGCCCCAGGTGCCGAGAGTGGCGCGGGTGATCGCGGCGTCGTCCTCCACGGCGTCCCCGGCATCCGTCGAGAAGGCCGAGAACGCGGCGTTCGCTGAGCCGGGCTCGGTGGCCACGGCCAGCTCGACAGCGTCGTCCCACAGCCCGCCGTCATCGGCCGCGCGGATGCCGTCGTGCAGCGCGAGCCACGCATCCAGCTCGCTCACGAGCGAGCCGTCCACGATCCCCGCGTCCACCCCGTCCTGCAGCTTCTCCCGCGCCTCCCCGGCCGCCTCCTGGAACTGCGCCTCGAGCGCCGCCCCCGAGCCGCGCTTGATCAGGGTGAAGCTCTCGAGCGACTTCGCGTCCGTGGCCGCGGTGAGGGCCTGCGAGACGGCGAGCGTCGCGCGGTAGGAGTCGCTGCGCACCGAGGCGGCGTTCGAGGCGGTCGTGCCGAACACGACTCCGCCGGCGATGCCGAGCACGAGCAGCAGCACGGTGGCCGTCGCGAGCGAGCGGTTGAGGTAGCGGTGCGTGCGGCGGGCGAGCCAGATCTGCGCGCCGACCATCAGCAGCAGCATCGCGAGCGAGCCGACGAGCAGCAGCGTGCTCCAGCGCACGGTGTCGTAGGCGCTCGCGACGCGGTCGGCACCGGTGGCGACGAGATCGTTCAGGTCGTCGAGCACGCCGTCCTCGGCGGTGAGCACGGTGGACGCCTGATCGAGGTACGCCGAGCCGACCGGGAAGCCCTGCCGGTTGTTCGCTCGGGCCTGCTCGATCAGGCCGCTGTAGGTCGTCAGGTCGCGCGCGACGGCGGCGAGGGCTTCGGCGTCGCGGGGCTCGGCGGCCGCGAGCGTCGACAGCTGCGAGGCCGCGACCTGGAGGTCGCCGGTGAACTCGGCGCGCTGATCGGCCGGCTCGAGGCCGCCGACGAGGAACGTGTTGGCCGCGATCGCGTTCGCGCCGACCAGGGTGTTGCGCACGTTCTGCACGCCGACGATCTGCGTCGACTGCTCTCGGGCCTCGGCTGCGGCGCGCGCCTGCAGCGCCCCCGCCTGCTGGGCGAAGACCCCGAACAGCACCGCCGCGACGGCGGTCAGCACGAGCAGGAGGCGGAGGGTGCGCGGAGTGGTCGAGGTCGCCCGGGCGAGCAGGGTCGGCTTCGCGGGGGGTGCGGGCGCCGGCGCGGGTGCCGGCGGCGCGGTGGCGATGCTCATCTGTTCTCCTCCATGGGTGCAGCCTCTGCTTCCACGACGTCCTCCGGCACGAGGATCCGCAGCTCGTCGAGCGTCGGCTCCTCGGTGTCGCGCAGCCGCCAGGCGTGCCGGGCGATGGAGGCGTCGAGCACGTTGCGCACCCAGCGCCCGTTGCCGAACGCCTCCGTGCGCTGCTGGGCCGCGGCGAGCTCGGCGAACGCGGCGAGCGCCTCCTCGGTCGGCTCGAAATCGGCCGAGGAGGCGAGGCGCGCGAAGATCGCCGACAGCTCGTCGTCGGAGTAGTCGGCGAAGTCGATCGTGGTCGAGAAGCGGCTCGCGAGACCCGGGTTCGTGTCGAGGAAGCCCTGCATGGGTCCGGAGTAGCCGGCCACGATCACGACCAGGTCGCCGCGGTGGTCCTCCATGTCCTTGACCAGCGTGGTGATCGCCTCCGCGCCGTACTGGTCGAGCGCGAGGGCGTAGGCCTCGTCGATGAAGAGGACGCCGCCGCGGGCCTTCGCGATGACCTCGGCGGTCTTCATCGAGGTCTGGCCGAGGTAGCCGGCGACGAGCTCGGAGCGGTCGACCTCGACGAGCACGCCCTTCGAGAGGATGCCGAGCGAGCGGTAGATCCGCGAGACGAGCCGGGCGACGGTCGTCTTGCCGGTGCCGGGGTTGCCGGTGAAGACCAGGTGGCGGGTGAGCGTCGGCGTGGTGAGTCCGGCGGCCTGGCGGAGCGTGTCGATGCGGAGCAGCTGCGTCTGCCGCTTGATCTCGCTCTTGACCCTGTCGAGCCCGATCAGCGCGTCGAGCTCGGCGAGGAGGTCCTCGATCTTCTCGGGTGGGGGCAGCGGCTCGGGCTCCTCCTCCGCGGCCGGGGCGGCAGGAGGCGCGGCAGCGGTCGGCGGGGTGACCTCGTCCTGCGGCCCCTCGTGCTCGGTGCGGCGCAGGCGCGCGAGGATCTCGTCGACTCCGGGCACTCCCGTGGGCAGATCGGTCGGGAGCGGGGAGGGCGGCATCGGAGCACCGCGAGAACCCTGCACCGGCAGCGCCGCGAGCTGGGCGGCGGCGGCCGCGGAGGCGGAGGCGATGCCTCCGATGCCCGGATCGCCCAGTGCGCTCGCGGCCGAGACGACCTCGGTGAGCGCCCGGGCGTAGGCGCTCGCGTGCTCGGACCCGGCCGCGACCAGCGACGCGAGCAGGTCGGTCGGCGAGCTGCGCCAGCGCCGCCCGCGGGACGCCGCCGTGAAGAAGGCCTCGAGGCCGCCCGGAGTCCCGGTCTGCGCGAGCCAGTCCTGGCCCGCTCCCGTGATCGACTCGGCGACGGCGGCGGAGAGCCGACCGCCCTCCTCGCGCACGACGGCGGCGTCGAGCCCCGCCTCGGATCCGGTGAGCACGAGCGCGTCGAGCGCGGCGGTGAGCGCGGTCACGACGCCCTCGGCGGCTGGAGGGAACCGGGTGCGCTCGGGGGCTGGAGCGTGTCAGGCGCGGGCGTCGCATCGAGCCCGCTCGGCGACAGCGACGACTCCGTGAACTTCTCGGCGAGGAACTGCCCGTGGGCGATCAGCGCGGAGGCATCCTGGCGCGAGACGGCGTCGGAGATGCGGTCGAGCGTCGCCCCGAGGAGGTCGAGCTGGTCGCAGAGGATCATCAGCGAGGTCTTCCCCTTGTGGACGGCGCGGCGGTCGGCGAAGTCGCGCGGCAGGCGGAGGTAGCCCTCGACCGCCTCCGGCAGATAGCTGGTCGCGGAGGCCACCACCGTGTGCCCCTGCTGGCTCATCCCCCCGAGGCGGTCGAGCCGGGGCACCATCTCGCGCACGGTCTCATCGACGCGCCGGATGCGGGCGGCGACGATCGGCGGCACACGATCCTTCGTCTCGGCCGCGACCCGGTCGAGCGCCGCGAGGATGTCGTCGCTCGACGGCACGCGCGGGAGGGCGGGCGCGGTCTCCGCCGGGGCGGCGGGCTCATCGCCGCCGAACAGTCGGGAGAGCCAGCCCATCGGCTATCGACCGAGATCGAGCGAGGAGGCCGCGTCGATGTCGGAGTTGCTGCGGCGCGCGCGCTCGACGTAGTCGCCCGCCTTCGCGGTCTCGACCTGCAGTACGCCGACCGTCTGGGCCATGCTGTCGAGCGCCTTGATCTTGAAGTCCGAGATCGAGTCCATCGTCTGGTAGATGTTCGCGAACGCCGCCTGCAGCTGCGGCAGGCCGACCGTGGCCGACGCCGCCTGCGACTGGATGCTCGCGGACTGCTCGGCGAGCATCCGCGAGGTGGCCTCGATCATGTTCGAGGTCGTCGTGTTGAGCGCCGTGATCTGGTCGAGCACCAGGCGCTGGTTGGCGAGCGCCTGCGCGACGATGACGGCGGTGCGCAGGGCCGAGACCGTGGTCGTGGTGGCGCGGTCGACCCCCTTGATGAGCTCGACGTTGTTCTTGATGACGACGTCGATCGCGAGGTAGCCCTGGATCGAGACGGCCAGCTGGGTCAGCAGGTCCTGGTGCTTCTGACGGGCGTAGAAGAGGACGTCCTCGCGGAGCGCCCGGGCGCGATCGGGGTCGGTCGCGTCGAGCTCGGCGATCTTCGCCGAGAGCTTCACGTCGAGCCGCTCGGCGACGTAGATGTACTCGTTGAGACGCGTCATCGTGTCCCACAGGTTCTGCTTCTCGAGGTTGAGCGCCGCGTTGTCCTTGCGCAGCTCGTCCTGCCCGTCGTACAGCGCCTGGATGATCGCGTTGAGGTGCGACTGCGCGCTCTCGTAGCGGCGGAAGTAGTCGGTGATCTTGTTGCCGAAGGGGATGAAGCCGAGGATCTTCTTCTGGATGTTGTCCTCGGACGGGTCGAGATCCTCGACCGTGCGGCGCAGCTCGAGCAGCGTCCTGCCGATGTTCGAGCCCTCGCTCAGGCCGCCCTCCTGCAGGGCGCGCACCGGAGTCTTGAGCAGCCGGTTGGAGGAGTCGGCGGCCGAGCGGATGTCGGCGTCGCCCATCGTGCGGATGTCGTTGGCCTTCGCCGCGAACTCGGGGCTGCGCGCCTCCGTCTGCAGCAGCGAGTTCAGGTAGCCGTCGACCTTGGCCTCGAGGCCGGGCAGCGCCTGCTCGGGCACCTTCGGCGCGATCGACGGCGCCGATGTCGTCGACACGGCCGACACGGGTGCCGGCGGCGTGAGAGAAAGGGCGTTTTGCGGCGGCTGCAGAGCCTCGGTCATCGGGATCCTCACCGTTTCCTGGCGCTCGGCGCCGACTGCGGATGAACGTCGAGACAGTGTATCCCGAGGCGTTGTGCGGGAGCCCCGGTCACCGGCGGCGCAGAGTGGCGACCGCGACACCTCCGAGCGCGATCGCGCCTCCGATCAGGGCGGCGAGCGGCGGAGTCTCGGCGAGCACCAGCCACGAGAGCAGCACGACGACCGCGGGCACGGCGTAGGTCGTCGCCGCCGTGCGCCCCGCGCTGGTGCGGGCGAGCACGTAGCCCCAGGTGGTGAAGGCGATCGCCGTCGGGAACACGCCGAGGTACAGGACCGCGAGCACGGAGGAGAGCGGGGCCGCGGCGAGGTCGCCGATCAGCTCCGGCGCGAACGGCAGGCAGGCGACGGTCGCCGCGAGGCAGCCGATCCAGGTCATGGTCGGTGCGTCGATCCGCCCGAGCAGCCGCTTCTGGAGGGTCGCGGCACCGCCGTAGAGGACGGCCGCGGTGAGCGCCAGCGCCACCCCGATCGCGTCGAACTGCCCGGTGGAGGTCGAGATCGCGATGACCGCGACTCCGATGAGCGCCACGAGCATGCCGCCGAGCAGTCGCCGCGGGAAGCCCTCGCCGAGGAGGAGTCCGGCCAGCACCGCGGTGATCATCGGCGCGATGTTGACGATCAGGGCGGCCGTGCCCGCGTCGACGTGACGCTCGGCGGCGTTGAGAGCGAGGTTGTAGAGGCCGAACCAGGCGACGCCCCAGACGATCACGAGGGCGAGGAGGCGGCCTCGCGGGAGCGGCCTGCGCGTCGACGCGGGCCTGCGCGCGGTGAGCACGAGGTGCACGATCGTGAGCGCGACCGAGCCGACGGCGATCCGTCCGAGAGTCAGTGCGCCCGCGCCGAAGTCCTCGCCGGCGATGCGGATGCCGACGAACGCGGAGGCCCAGAGGAGGACGGTGGTGGCGATGGCGAGCCAGAGGAGTGTGGAGCCGCGGCGGGTGGTGGTGCTGGTCACGCTCCTATGGTCTCGTGCCGTGGCGAGTCCGTTGCGCGCCCGCCCAGGTGTCCTCGCAGCAGCACGGAGCACGATGTGGCGGTGACCCCCGTCGATCCGGTGCCCCTCGTCGATCCAGTGCCCCTCGTCGATCCCGTGACCCGCACTGCGCCCGCGCTCGGCGGGCCGCGCATCCTCCGCCAGCGCTGGACCGAGGCGTCCTTCCTGCACTGGCGCGTGGACCCGTCTCTCGTCGCGCCGCACCTCCCCCGCGGAGTGCGCCCCGACGAGTACGACGGCTCGTCGTGGGTCGGCCTGATCCCCTTCCGCCTGTCGCGGACGGCGTTCCTCGGCGGCCCGCGGGTGCCGTGGCTCGGCACCTTCCCCGAGGTCAACGTGCGGCTCTACTCCGTCGACGCGCAGGGGCGCCGCGGAGTGGTGTTCGTCTCTCTCGAGGCCTCGCACCTGCTGCCCGTCCTCACCGCGCAGGCCGTCTTCGGGCTCCCCTACCGCTGGGCGCGCATGAGCATCGAGCACCGCCACAGCGCCGTGATCTACGAGACCTCCCGCCTCCGCGACCCCGCGGCCCGATCGCGCATCGTGGTGCGGCCCACGCCGGGCACCGATGCGTCGGAGGATCCGCTCGCCTCGTTCCTCACCTCGCGCTGGGCCTACCACGAGAGCCACCTGGGCTCGACCTGGTACGGCCGCAACCTGCACCGGCCGTGGCCGCTGCAGCGCGCGTCGCTGCTCGCGCTCGACGACGGGCTGCTCGACGCGGCGGGCTTCCCGGGGCTGGCGGCGCGGGCACCCGACTCGGTGCTGTACTCGCCGGGCGTCGAGACGGTGTTCACGGTGCCGCGGAGGGTGTGACGCGGCGACTCGGCACACCCGGAGGGGGTCGTGATTCGGCCGACTTATCAGCGACTATTCGACTGGGCTTCACTACTTCGCCCCACTCGACGAGGAGCACCGTGGAATTGACTGAACGTCTGATCGCGCTTGCGAACAAGGTCACCCAGCAGCGGGACATCATCCTGACCGAGGAGGCGACGAAGAACGCTTTCGTCATGCCCTTCATCTCGACGATCCTCGGCTACGACGTGTTCAATCCCCTCGAGGTGGTCCCGGAGTTCGTCGCTGATGTCGGGGTCAAGAAGGGCGAGAAGATCGACTATGCGATCGTCCACAACGGCGATGTCCAGATGCTGGTCGAGTGCAAGAAGTCGAGCGAACTGCTCCGGATCGAGCACGCGTCGCAACTCTTCCGCTACTTCGCCGTGACGAACGCGCGCATCGCCATTCTCACGAACGGCGAGCAGTACCACTTCTACACAGACCTCGACGCTCCGAATCGCATGGATGCGAAGCCGTTCCTCGTGCTCGACCTGATGGACATCGATGAGACCCTCATTCCCGAGCTGTTGAAGCTCACCAAGGAGGTGTTCGATCTCGACTCGATCATCAATGCGGCCGGTGAGCTCAAGTACATCGGACAGATCAAACGCGAGCTCGGGGGTCAGTTCTCCGCTCCGACCGACGAGTGGATCAAGTTCTTCACCACCCGCGTCTACGACGGTGCATACACGCAGAAGGTCAGAGAGCAGTTCACAGCCCTGGTCTCGAAGGCGGCCAAGCAGTTCCTGAACGAGCAGGTGAACGAGCGTCTCAAGACTGCGCTCGGCGCCCCAACTTCCCTCGGACTGAGGCGATCGCTGCCGAGCAGGCCGTCACGAGCCAAGCCGTCGTCGAGGAGGAACTCGAGGATCAGAGTGATATCGAGACGACGCTCGAAGAACTGGAAGGGTTCCAGATCATCAAGGCGATCGCCTGCAGCGAGGTCAAGGTGAGCAGAATCGCTCAGCGCGACGCGAAATCGTACTTCGCTGTCATCCTCGACGACAACAATCGCAAGCCTGTCGCTCGACTTCACTTCAACAGGAAGCAGAAGTACCTCGGGACGTTCGACATCGAGAAGAACGAGACGAGGCACGCCATCGCCACTCTCGATGAGATCTACGAGCACGCTCAGACGATCCGGGAGACGGTACGGGCTTATGTGTAGTGACCCTCGGCAACCGCAGGCACCTGAGGTGACAGGCACCGACTCCGTACAGGCCACGGCTGCGAGCTCGAGGCGGTGCGCTGAGAAGGCGTGAGCTCTTCGTCGTCCTCCACAGGGTCGGCTTCGCGGGATCGTCCACCGGTCGGGCTCTCCGGACGGTCTGGTGTCGGTGGTCTGTGGTGTCATCCTCGTATGGTTCTTCTGGATGTGGATGCGAGGCCGCCGGGCGGTGTGTCGGTGCGCGAGTGCTTCGACGACGCGCTCGTGTCGGCGGTCGGTGCGGCCTGCGCGGTCGACGCGTTCCTGTCGCGGGCGCAGGCGCAGCGCTACGAGCTGGTCGAGCTCGCGCGGCTGGCGGCGGTGGCGCTGCCCGAGGCGCTCGTCGATCCCAGCGTGCAGAGGCACGTCGAGGTGATGGAGGCGGCGCAGCGCGCGCTGGTCGCGGAGATCGCGACGGGCATGCGGACGACGGAGGCCGACGCGGCGGCGCTGATCTCGGAGAGCGCGCTGCTCGTGAACGAGCTGCCCGACACCTTGACAGCGCTGCGGGAGGGGCGCTGCACTCCCGAGCACGTACGAGTGATCGTCAAGGCCGCGTGGGACGTCCCCGCGGCGGTCCGCGGACGCCTCGACGAGGAGGCGGCGGTGCTGGCGGCGGCGTTCACCGCCGGGCAGGTGCAGCGGCGGCTGCGTGCGGTCCGGGAGCGGCTGCATCCGGAGTCGGCGACGGCACGTCACCGGCGCTGCGCGGAACGCCGAGGGGTGTGGCTCGGCGGGGAGGCGGACGGGATGGCGACGCTTCACCTCCACCTGCCCGCCCCGGAGGCGCACGGCGCGTTCGACCGGCTCGATCGGGCCGCCCGCTCACTCGCTCAGGCGCCCGAGGAGGTGCGGACTGTGAGCCAGTTGCGGGCCGACGTCGCGGCGGCGCTCCTCCTCGACGGAGAGACATCGTCCGACGATGCGCACCGCACCACCACCGTGTCCGTCCCGGCGGGGATCCGACCACGCGTGTCGGTCACGGTTCCCGTGCTGACGCTCCTCGGGCGCTCGGAGGAGCCGGGCACCCTCGACGGGTACGGGCCGATCGACCCCGAGACCGCGCGCCGGCTCGCGGCCGACGCCCCCTCGTTCACCCGGATCCTCACGCACCCCGAGACCGGGGCGGTGCTGTCCGTCGGCCGCGACTCCTACCGCGTGCCCGCGGATCTGCGGCGCCACCTGCAGCACCGCGACGGGACCTGCCGCTTCCCGGGCTGCGTCCGCTCCGCGGTGGACAGCGACGTCGACCACAGCGTCGAGTGGCAGGACGGCGGCGCGACCGACGCGGACAACCTCGCTCACCTCTGCCGGCACCACCACCGCCTCCGCCACACGACCACCTGGACGCTCCGGCATCGGCCCGGAGGCGTTCTGGAATGGACGAGCCCCACCGGCCGGCGACACGTCACGCTCCCGGCCGAGCCCGAGCCGCCGTTCGCTCGGGAGCGAGGAGGGGAACGAGAACCGGACGGAGCACCGGAACGAGAACCCGACCCGGGCAGAGGACGAGAACGAGGTCCGGACCGAGAACGAGAATCCGGTCGAGGCGGGGTCTTCGCTCCGGCTCGGTTTCGAGGAGGGCCACCGCCGCCGTTCTGACGGGGCGAAGCGCTTCCCGGCGCCTCCGCGAGCTCGGAGCGAGGATCGAAGCGATGACGGAACCGGGAACAGTAACCGAGAACAGGAGCCGGAACAGGAGCCGGAGTCGGCGAAGGAGGAGAGGAGATGCAGATCGAGACAGCGCGCAGATCGAGACAGCGCGGCAGATCGAGGTCGAGCTCGAAGGCTGGTCGTCGGGCTGCTGCGGGCGACCCTTCCGCCGTGTCTGGCCGCCCGCGCTCCAGGACGCACCCCGTCCGTCCGCCGATGTCGTCGCCGGTCTGCAGCGAGCAGCCCTCGGCCACGGATCTGCGTCAAGGGGGTCCTGTGCGGTTCGGGCGACGGCGTAGCGTTCCCACTTCGGCCTGGTGACGGCGGGCGACGATACGAGAGGGAGAACCACATGACGGCAGACGCCGGCAGCAGCAGCACGAGCAGCACGACCGCCGTGCTCTTCGACATCGACGGAACGCTCGCCGACTCCAACTTCTTGCACATCGAGGCCTGGGCACGGGCGTTCTGGCAGTGCGATCTCGAGGTCGCGGCCTGGCGCATCCAGCGCGCGATCGGCGCCGACGCGGGCGAGCTGCTCGGCCTGCTCCTCGATGACGACGTCGACGACGCGACCAGGACGCAGCTGAAGGCGCTGCACGCGAAGAACTACGCCGAGCTGTCGGTGCGCATCGAGCCACTGCCGGGGGCACGCGAGCTGATCGCGGCGATCGCCGGCCGCGGCGCCCGGGTGGTGCTCGCGACCTCTGCTCCGCAGGAGGAGCTCGAGGTGCTGCTGCGGGTGCTCGACCTCGGCGACGGCATCGTGCACGCGATCACGAGCGGCGAGGACGTCGAGACGGCGAAGCCGAGCCCCGACCTGATCGGCATCGCCCTCGAGCGCGCGGGGGTCACGACCGACCACGCGATCATGATCGGAGACGCGACGTGGGACGTGATCGCCGCCGAGCGAGCCGGGCTCGCCACGGTCGCGGTGATGTCCGGCGGGACCGGCGAGCGCGAGCTGCGCGAGGCGGGCGCAGTCGCGGTCTACGAGGACGCCGCGGCGATCCTCACCGATCTCGACTCGGGGCCGCTGGCGAGCCTCCTGAACTGAGCCCGCACGAACGAGCAGCGTTCAGGAGGCCCGCGCCGTCAGCCCTGTCGGCGGCGGAGTACCAGCAGCGTGACTCCCACGGCCGCGACGACGGCGACGAGCGCACCGCCGATCCACAGGACGTCGCCCAGCAGTGCGGGATCGGCGGCCGACGCGCTCTCGGACTCGTCGGAGGTCGTCGCCGACTGGTTCGACACGTCGACCGTGCCGTTGCAGTCCGGCACCGACTCCGAGCCCTCGGCCAGCGTCGCGTCGGCGCCGGGCTGCCAGTCGAACGAGTACTGACCCGAGACCGGGTGGCCGTCGGTCGAGACGACCTGCCAGGTCACGTCGTACGACCCTGCCGCGCCGAGCTCGAGTGGCATGGACGCCTCCGGACCGCGCACCGTGACGCAGCCGTCGCCGTAGAAGAGCCCATCGGGACCGACGACGCGCAGCGCCGCCGCCGAGCCGTCGGTGCCGAGCACGAGGAGGTCGTCGTTGGTCGTGAGCATCAGCGTCCCGGGCTGCTCGGTGACCGTGGAGTCCTCCGCGGGCGTGGTCGAGACGAGGTAGTTGTGGGCGCTCGCGGGCGCCGCCACGGCGATCGAGCCGAGGAGCCCGATCGCGGCGGCGAGGAGGAGACGCCCGGCCCGTCGGGGGCTGCGGGTCACGCGGACGCCTTCGGGCCGCGGCGACGCGAAGCGAGGGCCACGGCGACACCCACGGCTCCGACGACGAGGCCGCCGACACCCAGGACGCGCGCGACGACGTCATCACCGGAGGGGGCTGCTGCGCTGGTGGCGGACGCGGCGGTCGTCACCGAGTCGTCGCCGTCGCCGTCGTCATCGCCGCCGTGATGGCCGGCGCCCTCCTCCGCAGCGGTCACGACGACGACCGGAGCGGGGAGCTCAGGCTCGTCCTGGCCCTCGACGGTGGGCTGGTCCCACGCGGTCGAGCCGGTCTCGCAGGTCTGCAGCACAGGGAACTCGAGGGTCTGACCCTCGGCGTCCTCGGGGATCTGCAGCTGCAGCGAGACGGTGTCGCGGTACCCGTCGGCCAACGGGGTCTTCGCGGTGTAGACCACATCGGAGACGCGCTCGGTCGCGGTGTTGCCGTGCGAGTCGGTCACGGGATCGGCGATCGCGACCTCGTTCTTGACGACGTCCCAGTTGGGGTTGACGGTCGGGCTGACGGAGTTGACGCCGTCGGGCATCGTGATCGTCAGCCCGGTGGTGGGCGAGCCGTCGCAGCCGTGCGCGAGCGAGAACGTGACGATGGTGTACGAGCCGGCGGCGGTGCTGCTCGCGGCAGCGGTGACGTGCGCGTTCGCCGCGGCGGGCGCCGAGAGGGCCAGAGCGAGGGCGCCCGCGGCGGCGAGGGTGCCGCCTCCGACGAGGCGCAGGCGGGAGGAGCGGGAGGAGGAAGACGTGGTCATGTGCGGAGTCCTTTGAAGACGGCGGATCGCCGGGAGCGAGGACGCAGCGCGGAGTCGCGGTGCGCGCGGGAACGCCGACCGGAGTCGTCCCACGCGGGGCGACGTCAGACGGCGAGCAGAGCCCGCGCGGGTGGCCCGCGGTGCCGCAGGAGGGAGAGGACCGCGTCGAGGGCGCGGGGGGCGCGCGGCTCGGGGGTGCCGACGAGGGCGACGGCCGCTCCGGAGGGGGCGAGCAGTGCGGAGGCGCGCGCGACGATCCGGACCACGATGCGCAGGATCTCGGCACCGAGGGTCCAGAAGAGGCGCTCGCCGTGGCGGAGCGCCGCGACCGTGAGCAGTGCCGCGATCAGGTGCGCGCCGAGCATGGCCGGCGAGTGCGCGGCGTGCCCGCCCCCGGCCGCGATCAGCTCGACGGTGCCACCGTCGTGGAAGTGCGCGCCGGTGGCGGTCGTCCCGGCCACGCTGACGGCTCCGCTGCCCCCCGTCGCGAGGAAGAGCCCGTGGTAGGCGAGCTGGCTCAGCAGCACCGAGACGGCGAGGCGCGGCAGCGAGAGGCGCCGACCCGAGAGGAGCACGCAGACGACGGCCGAGAAGGCGATCGCGAGAGCGAGGATCGGCAGCGCGGGCGCCTCGGCACCGGCGAGCGTGTGGGAGGCGGCGGCGGTGGCGGTCGCGGCGACGGCGGCGACGGAGCCCCGTGCCACCCGTGCGCCTCGCGTCTGCACCTGCTCGTCTCCCCGGGAGTGATGGCCCGAGTGCGCACCGTGCGCAGGCCTTCTCCCAGGGTAATCGATGCGTGCGGCCCCGGAATCCGCGTCATGACGGGCAGGACGGCCGCGTTACGAAGCCGTTACCTAGAAGAACGAATCAATTCCAAACCCCCTCAGGGAGGGCTCCGAAGACATGTCAACGGCCGCGAAACGGTCCACACAGTTCAGGTCCTCCGCCCCCGTGGAGACCGTCTCACGAAGGAGAAACCCCATGCGATCCACCAAGCGCACCATGTTCGCCGCATTCGCCCTGCTGGGCACCGCCACCCTCGGCCTCACCGCCTGCTCGAGCGGCAGCGGGAGCACCACCGAGTCCTCCGACGCCGCCACCGAGATGTCGACGCCGATGGCGACCTCGTCCGAGATGGCGACCATGGACCCGGCCGCCAACCTCGTCGGCTCCGGCTGCGCCGCCTACGCCGAGCAGGTCCCGGACGGCTCCGGCTCGGTCGCCGGCATGGCCCTCGACCCGGTGGCCACCGCCGCGTCGAACAACCCGCTGCTGACCACCCTGACCGCTGCGGTCTCGGGTGCCCTCAACCCCGACGTCAACCTCGTCGACACGCTGAACGGCAGCGAGTTCACCGTCTTCGCCCCCGTCGACGACGCGTTCGCGAAGCTCGACGCCGCGACCCTCGAGACGCTGAAGACCCCCGAGGGCGCTGCGACGCTCTCGTCGATCCTCACCTACCACGTCGTCCCCGGCCAGATCGCCCCTGACGACATCGACGGCACGCACACCACCGTCCAGGGCGGCGACGTCACCGTCACCGGTTCCGGCGACGACATCAAGGTGAACGACGCCTCGGTCATCTGCGGAGGCGTCCAGACCGCCAACGCGACCGTCTACCTCATCGACACCGTTCTGACCCCCCCGGCCAGCTAGTCACTGAGAACCACCACCACGCCGAAGGGCGGGCGCCTGCGGGCGTCCGCCCTTCGGCGTTCGCGCGTGGTGCTCCCGCCGGGTGCTTCACTGGAGCGATGACCGATCACGCCGACCACATCGCCGATTTCGCCGCGTTCCTCACCGCCTCACCCTCCTCGTTCCACGCCGCGGCGGAGACGGCGCGTCGGCTCGAGGCGGCCGGCTTCACCGGGCTCGACGAGACGGAGGCCTGGCCCGCCTCCCCCGGTCGCTACCACGTCGTCCGCGACGGCGCCGTCATCGCCTGGCACCTCCCCGCCGGCGCCGACGCCGTGACGCCGTTCCGCATCCTCGGGGCGCACACCGATTCGCCCGGCTTCACGCTCAAGCCGCATCCGACGATCGAGTCGAAGGGCTGGCTGCAGGCCGGGGTCGAGATCTACGGCGGACCGCTCCTGAACTCCTGGCTCGACCGCGAGCTCGAGCTCGCGGGGCGCCTCGTGACCCGGGACGGGAGCGAGGTGCTCGTGCGCACGGGTCCGTTCCTGCGCATCCCGCAACTCGCCGTCCACCTCGACCGCGGAGTTAACGACGGACTGAAGCTCGACCGGCAGAAGCACACGGTGCCGGTCTACGGCGTGGGGGCTGCGACCGACGACGACCTGCTCGGGATGCTGGCGGCGAGGGCCGGGCTCGACGGCGCCTCCGACATCGTCGGATTCGACCTCGTCACCGCCGACACCCAGCCGCCCGCGCGCTTCGGCCTCGATGAGGCGCTCTTCGCCGCCGGCCGGATGGACGACCTCAGCTCGGTCCACGCAGGGCTCGTCGCGCTGCTCTCGGCGAGCGCCGAGGACGCGGCACCGGGCCACATCAGCGTGCTCGCCGCCTTCGATCACGAGGAGCTCGGGTCGGCGACGCGATCGGGCGCGAGCGGCCCCTTCCTCGAGGACGTGCTGAACCGGATCGGTGCGGCGCTCGGAGCGGGCATCGACGACCACGCCCGGGCGATCGCGGGATCCTGGTGCCTGTCGGCCGACGCCGGTCACTCCGTGCACCCCAACTACTCCGAGAAGCACGACCCGGTGAACCAGCCGGTCGCGGGCAAGGGACCGCTGCTGAAGATCAACGCCTCGCAGCGCTACGCGACGGACGCGAAGGGCACCGCACTCTGGGCGGGCGTCTGCGCGCGAGCCGGGGTCGAGTACCAGGAGTTCGTCTCGAACAACACCGTCCCGTGCGGCTCGACGATCGGCCCGCTCACCGCGACGCGGCTCGGGATCCGCACCGTGGACGTCGGCGTGCCGCTTCTCTCGATGCACTCGGCGCGGGAACTCGCGCACGTCGGCGACCTGGTGGCGCTGATGAAGGCGATCGAGGAGTTCTTCGCCGCGTCGGAGTGAGCGGGGCAAGCCCTCGCCGCGATGTCGTGCCGGCTCTACGGTGACCGGATGCACACCCTCACGCGCCGCGCGCGCTTCCACCGGCGCTTCATCGTCGAGGAGCGGATGATGCCGGCTGCGGCGCGGCGGCGGCTGAACACGACCGCTCTCGCGCTGATCATCGTCGGGCTCCTCGCCTTCGCGGGCCTGACCGTGCAGGTGATGACCCGATCCGGGCTGGCGTCGCTGGACATCTCGGTGGCCGAGTGGTTCCGCGAGCGCCGCTTCGCGGAGGGCACCGTCGTGATGGACACGCTCGCCACTGTGTTCGGGCCGGTCTACCTGCCCGTGATCATCGCCGTGGTGCTGGTGCTGTGGATCGCACTCGCCCGGCACCTGTGGCGACCGGTCCTGCTCGCGCTCTTCATGCTCGTCGGCGTGATCAGCGTGCAGCTCGCGGCGCACCTCGTCGAGCGCTCGCGCCCGCCGATCGCCACGATGCTGCTCGGCCCCGATCTGACCTTCTCCTACCCGTCCGGGCACGTGATGGGGGTCTGCGACTTCTTCCTGATCACGACGTTCCTGCTCGCCTCGCGCCGATCCTCACCCGTCTGGGCGATCGGAGGCTACGCGCTCGCTCTCGGCATGATCGTCGGCCAGATCGTCAGCCGCCTCTACCTCGGCTACCACTGGCTGACCGACACCCTGGCGTCGTTCTCGCTGTCGCTGGTGATGCTCGGCTCGGTGATCGCGATCGACACCTGGCGGACGGCGCGGGTCGCTGAGGACTCGCGCCGTCCGTCGCCGGTGACTACTCCGCCGGCGCGCTGATCTCGGCCAGCACGCGGTCGCCCGGGAACGCGGAGACCATGTCGGCCTCGATCTCGGCGCGCTCGAGGAGCTCCTCCATGCGGTGGCGGCGGTTGCGCGTGATGAGCGTCACGACCGTGCCCTTCTTGCCCGCGCGGCCGGTGCGACCGGAGCGGTGCAGGTAGGTCTTGTACTCGTCGGGCGCGTCGGCCTGGATGACCAGGTCGATGTCGTCGACGTGGATGCCGCGCGCCGCGACGTCGGTCGCGACGAGGACGTCGACGCGACCGCTCGTGAGCAGTGCGAGGTTGCGCGTGCGGCGCGACTGGTTGAGGTCGCCGTGCAGGCTCGTCGCGGGGATGTCGGCGTGCTCGAGCTGCTCGGCGAGCTGCTCGGCGAAGGCGCGGGTGCGGGCGAAGATCAGCGTCTTGCCGGCGCGCGCAGCGAGCTCCTCGATGATCCGGCCCTTGTCGCGGTGCTCGATGAGCAGGACGCGGTGGTCGATGGTCGAGGACGCCTGGTCCTCCCCCGCGACCTCGTGCACGCTCGGCTTCACGAGGAACTCCTCGACGAGCGTCGCGACGCCCTTGTCGAGGGTGGCCGAGAACAAAAGGCGCTGGCCACCGCGAGCGGTGCCCCGGAGGATCCGCTGCACCGGCTCGAGGAAGCCGAGGTCGCACATGTGGTCGGCCTCGTCGAGGACGGTGATCGTGATGCTCGAGAGGTCGAGACGACCCTGCTCGACGAGGTCCTCGAGACGGCCGGGCGTCGCGATGATGATGTCGACCCCGCGCTGGAGGGCGCCGACCTGCTTGTACTGAGGGACGCCTCCGTAGATCGTGGCCGTGAAGAGGCCGACCGAGCGGGCGATGGGCTGGATCGTGCGGTCGATCTGCATCGCCAGCTCGCGGGTCGGCGCGAGGATGAGGGCACGCGGGGCGCGGCCGGGCTTGCGGCCCTTGGCGCCGTCGTTCTCCATCAGGCGCTCGACGACGGGGGCGCCGAACGCGATCGTCTTGCCCGAGCCGGTCTTGCCGCGGCCGAGGACGTCCTTGCCGGCGAGCACCTCGGGGATGGTCGCGGCCTGGATCGGGAACGGCGCGGCCGCTCCCATGCCGGTCAGCTGACGGACGATGTTGGCGCCGAGGCCGAGGTCGCCGAAGGTGACGCCCTCGACGTCGACCGCCAGGGTCGAGGTCGCCTCGAGGCGCTCGAGCACGACGTCGTCGGCCTGGTGGCTCGGGCGCGCGGTGCGGCTGGGGTAGAAGTCGGAGCCGGAGTCGCGACGCGACGGCTTGTCGTGGCGGTCGAAGCTGCGGGTCGGGCGGTCGCCGCGGTCGTGCGAGCGGGCGGGGCGGGAGTCGCGGTCGAAGGAGCGGGCGGGACGGGAGTCGCGGTCGAAGCTGCGCGCGGGGCGCTCGGTGCGGTCGTAGCTGCGCGCGGGGCGCTCGTCGCGGTCGTTCGAGCGAGCGGGGCGGGCGTCTCGGTCGTAGGAACGGGCCGGACGGTCGTCGCGATCGTTCGATCGGGCGGGACGAGCGTCGCGGTCGTAGCTGCGGGAAGGGCGGTCGTCGCGGTCGTTCGAGCGAGCAGGGCGGGCGTCGCGGTCGTAGGAACGGGCAGGGCGCTCGGTGCGGTCGTAGCTGCGAGCGGGGCGGTCGCTGCGGTCGTACGAGCGAGCAGGACGGTCGTCGCGGTCGTTCGAGCGAGCCGGACGCTCGTCGCGGTCGTAGCCGCGGGCCGGACGGTCGGTGCGGTCGAAGCTGCGCGCCGGGCGGGCGTCGCGGTCGAACGAACGCGCCGGGCGCTCGTCGCGGTCGTACGAACGCGTCGGGCGGTCGCTGCGCTCGGATGCGCGCTCTGCACGCTCGTCGGCGTTCCAGCGCGCCTTCTTCGGCGCGTTCTCGTCGACGGGGCGGTAGCCGCGGTGGCCCTCGCTGCGCGCGCCGGGCTTCGCCGCGGGGAAGCGCGAGCGGCCTCCGAGCTGCGACTTGCCGCTGGACGGGCCGAAGCGGTTGGGCTCGAAGTTCTTGGCGGGGCGACCGCCGGCGGGCTTCTTGTTCTTGGGCATGACTGCTGCTTTCCTGGGTTCAGGTCGTGCGCGAGCAGGCTGCGGCGATCAGCACCCTCGTGGGGGCGTTCGAGCGCAGGCCTGCGAGAACCCGGGATGCCGACACTCAGGAGCGCTGAGCGGGAGGCGAGGACCGGGGCCGATTCACACATGTGATTTATCCGACGACGACTGTCGTGGATCCGGCCCGCTTGACTGACAAACCCATCCGCGCGTCAGCGCACGGAGTCAAGAGCCGACCGCGGAAGTCTACAGGGCGGCGAGGCTGCTGGCTAGGGCGCGCGCGCTACTCCGACGCCCGCCGCGCTCGGTACGCCGCCACGTTCGCCCGGTTGCCGCAGTTGCCGGTGTCGCAGTAGCGCTTCGAGCGGTTGCGCGAGAGGTCGACGAGCACGGCCTCGCAGTCATCGGCGGCGCAGATCCTGATGCGGTCGCGCTCGTCGCCGCGGACGACGTCGACGAACGCCATCGCCGCCTCGACGACGATGCGGGTGGCGAGCGGGCTCTCGTCGCGGGTCGCGTGCAGGTGCCAGCCGTAGATGCCGTGCCTGACCAGCTGCGGCAGGGCCGGCGCGTCCTCCAGCATCCCGTTCACGATGGCGACGAGATCCTCCTCCGCCCGGCTGAGCCAGAGCGAGCGCAGCGGCGCCCGGACGCCGCGCACCGCCTCGAGCTCGCCGGGGGTGTGCTCGCGGCTGCCGGTGTAGCGGTTGTCGCTCACGAAGTCCTCGAGCTGCTCGAGGGCGGCCAGTTCGTCCTCGCCCGAGTGCGAGAGCTCGGGGAGGGTGTTGACGAGCACGGCGGTCGCGGTGAGGGCCGCCTCGACGTCATGAGCGAAGACCATGTTGACTCCTGACAGCGCGGACAATTAGTGTCACGAGCATAACGGCTGACACTCCTGAAGGGAGCCGCTCGTGACGACCTCCGCACCTCCGCGCCGTCTCGGCTCCGGCCTCGTCCTCGCGCTCGCAGCAGCCGCCGCCTTCGGGCTCGGCGGCCCCTTCGTGAAGCCGCTTCTCGAGGCGGGCTGGACCCCCGCCGCGGCCGTGCTCTGGCGCGCGGGAGGCGCCGCGCTGATCCTCGCCATCCCCGCCATGCTCTCGCTCCGCGGCCGCTGGCACGTGCTGCGCCGCAACCTCGGCACGATCGCGCTCTACGGAGTCTTCGCCGTCATCGCCGCGCAGCTCTGCTTCTACAGCGCGATCGAGCACATGTCGGTCGGCGTCGCCCTGCTGATCGAGTACCTCGCACCCGTGTTCCTCGTGCTCTTCGCCTGGGCGCGCACCAGGAGGCACCCCGGCCGCTTCACCCTCGGCGGCTCGGCGCTCGCCCTGCTCGGGCTGGTGCTGGTGCTGGATCTGTCGGGCCAGGCCACCCCCGAGCTGGTCGGCATCGCCTGGGCGCTCACCGCCTCCCTCGGCCTCTGCGTCTACTACGTGATCGCCGGGCGGATCGACCCCGAGCTGCCGCCGATCGCGCTCACCGCCGGAGCGATGACGGTCGGTGCCGCGCTGCTGCTGGTGCTGGGCGCCGTGGGGATCACGCCACTGCGGGCGAGCTTCGGCGATGTCGTCTTCGTCGGCGCAGAGGTGTCGTGGCTGCTGCCCGCCGCCGTCATCCTCGGCATGTCGACCGTGACCGCCTACCTGCTGGGCATCGCGGGCGGATCGCGCCTCGGCACCCGGATCGCCTCCTTCGTCGGCCTCACCGAGGTGCTGTTCTCGATCGTCGCGGCATGGGCGCTCCTGGGCGAGCTCCCGGCACCGATCCAGTTCGCGGGCGGGGCGCTGATCCTCGTCGGCGTGGTGCTGGTCCGGCTGCAGGCGGAGGCGCCGATCGAGGAGCCGGCGCCCGCGGTCCCGCAGTACACCCCCTGAGCAGGGGGTTGCTCTAGGCCCGGGGAGCGCTTTCGCATACGCTCATCTCACCCATGCGCGAGCCTCTCCGACCCACGCGATCCTTCGCCCTCTCTGCGGCGATCCTGGCGCTCACCGCGGGAGTCCTCACCGGATGCTCCAGCGCTCCCGTCTCGGAGCCGGTCGCGCAGGCGGCGGGGGCCGCGCCGGTCGCCCAGTACGCGGACATCCCCGTCGAGGCCGACCTCGTCTACGACGACTCGACGGGCCAGGCGGTCGACGTGTGCTCGCCGGTCGACGCCGGCTCCACGGACCTTCCCGCGGTGCTCGTCGTGCACGGCGGCAGCTGGGCGCGCGGCGACAAGGCCGACGCGAACTGGCGCCCGCTCTGCCAGTGGCTCGCCTCCGAGGGGTTCGTCGCCGTCTCGGTGAACTACCGCCTCGCTCCGGACGCCGTCTTCCCCACCCAGATCGACGACGTCTCGGCGGCGCTCGACTGGATCCTCGAGCCCGCCCAGACCGAGCGCTTCGGCATCGACCCCGAGCGGGTGGCGGCGTTCGGCGGATCCGCCGGCGGAAACCTGGTCTCGCTGCTCGGCACGCGGGAGGCGACCGCTTCGCGACTCGCGGCGGTCGTCGACCTCAGCGGCCCCTCCGATCTGACCGCCGCGGGCCTCGCCGACGACGACCCGGTCGTGGGAGTCGCCGGCGCCGTGCGCACCTACCTCGACTGCGCCGATCTGGCCGACTGCCCGGCCGCGACTGACGCATCGCCGCTCTCGCACGTCGACGGCAGCGAGCCCGCCTTCTTCATCGCGCACTCCGCGGAGGAGCGCATCGCGCTCTCGCAGTCGAGCGCGTTCGCCGAGGCACTCGAGGCCGCGGGCGCGAGCGTCGAGTTCGTCGTGGTGCCCGGCGCGATGCACTCGATCGCCATGCTCGACGACTCGCTGCGCGCCACGATCGTCGAGTTCCTGCACGCCCAGCTCGACGTGCCCGCGGAGCAGACACTGTCGCTCGAGGCGGAGCCGGCGGACCCGGCGTCGTGACCGGCGGGATCGTCGTCCGGCTCGAGCGCGGTGACTCGCCGGATCTCGCACCGCTGCTCGTGCCGACACCACCGCCGCACGCCCGCGTGTTCGCTGCCCGCGACTCCGCCGGCCGCCTGCTCGGGGCGCTCGCGCTCGCTCCCGGGCCCGACGACTTCGCCGAACTGCTCTCGGCGGTCGTGCTGCCCGAGGCGCGGCGCTCCGGAGTCGCCCGACGCCTGCTCGGCGCCGCCGAGGCCTGGGCGAGGGTCCAGAGGATCCGCACGCTGCGGTTCCGGGCGGATGCAGGAGCGACCGACGCCCTCACCACCGCTCCCTCCCTGGGATTCGTCGAGATCGACGGATTCGGCGCCTACGTCGGCGACGACTCGAGCGTCTGCTTCGCCAAGGGGATCTGACCCGCCACCGACCGAGCGGTCACCTCCGCAGCAGCGCGGTCACGGCTGCGGCACTGAGCACGACGACGACCAGCGGCGCGCGCAGCAGTGCAGCCGTTGCTCCCGCCGCGACTCCGACCGCGCGGGAGGCCGGGGCCGGCTCGGTGCCGTCGGCGAGCGCCGAGACCAGCGCGACCGCGACGAGCAGCACGACGGTGCCGCGATCGAGGAGGCGCCCGGTCGCCTCGCCGAGATCGATCCGGCCCGCGAGAGCGGCACCGCCCGTGCGCAGGGCGAAGCTCCCGACGGCGAGGACCACGATGCCGAGCGTGACCGCGGCGGTGCTCATGCGCGGCGCCCGGCGACGACGAGGCCGGCGAGCGCCAGCACGGGCGCGAGGCCGAGGGGAGCGATCGGCAGCACCGCGAGCGCGACCACTCCCCCGGCCGACGCGGCGGCGGCGGTGCGCGCGTTCCTCAGCGAGGGCATCGCGAGGGCGAGCAGCACCGCGGGGAACACGGCGTCGAGGCCGAGCACGGCGGGATCGGCGACGGCGTCGTCGAGGAGGGCCCCCACGAGGGCGCCGAGCGGCCAGGCCAGTGCGACGGCCGCTCCGGAGACCCAGAACAGCGCGCGGCGACGCTCCCGGGTCTCCCCCGACATCGCCAGCGCGACCGTCTCGTCGTTCGCGAGGTGCGCTCCGAGGAGGCGGAGCACACCGCGCGGGAGGAAGGTGCCGACCGTCATCCCGTAGGGCAGGGCGCGGGCGTTCACGAGCAGCGCGGCGAACGCGGCGGCGAGTGGCGCGCCTCCGGCGGCGATGACGCCCACGAAGAGGATCTCGGCGGAGGCGCCGAACACGGCCACGGCGAGCAGCAGGATCTGCCAGAGCGGGAAGCCCACGCCCGCCGCACTGAGGCCGTAGGAGACGCCGACGACGGCGACGGAGATGCTCACGAGTGCGATCGCGCGGCGGTCATCGGGTCTCAGTGTTCGAACGAGCGAACGTGCGGCGCTTATGGTGGACATGCCGCAAGCGTGCCGGTGTTCCTGGTGTTCGTCAAGACGAACGCTCGATCAGAATGGCGAACGACATGACCGACTCCCCCCGCGACCTCGTCGCCTCCGCCCTCCGCCGCGAGCGCGGTCGGCTCGGACTGAGCATCTCCGAGATCGCCCGGCGCGCAGGGATCGCCAAGTCGACCCTCTCGCAGCTGGAGGCCGGCGAGGGCAACCCCAGCCTCGAGACGCTCTGGGCGCTCGGCGGGGCCCTCGGCGTCCCGTTCTCGCACCTCGTCGAGCCGCCGCGGCGGACCGTCCAGCTGATCCGCGCCGGCGAGGGGCCCCGCATCGCCTCCGCCACCGCCGACTACGTCGCCACCCTGCTGAGCGCCTGCCCGCCCGGAGCCCGCCGCGACGTCTACCTCGTCGCCGGCGAGCCGGGCACGGCCCGCGACTCCGCCCCTCACGCGCGCGGCACCGTCGAGCACGTCGTGCTCTCGACCGGTCGCGCCCACGTCGGACCGGCCGATGCTCCGGTCGAGCTCGGGCCGGGCGACTACCTCTCGTACCCGGGCGACGAGCAGCACGTCTACGACGCCCTCGAGCCGGGCACGACGGCGGTGCTGGTGTCCGAGCACGTCTGAGGCGTCTCAGTCGAGAGCGCACGCCTCCGACTGCGACAGCGCACGCTCGATGCGCTCGCGGTGATCCGCAGCCATCTCCGGCAGCGCGTCGAGGGCGAACCAGCCGACCTCGCTCGACTCCTCGTCGGCGACGTGCGCCTCGCCCGAGAGGTAGCGGGCCCGCACGGTGTGGTCGAGGTACTGCGCGCGGTCGCCGTTCGGGTACCGCATCGGCGCGAGGGTGTGCACCCAGACCAGGCGCTCGACCTCGATGACGACGCCCGTCTCCTCCAGCGCCTCGCGCACCGCGGTCCCGGCCACCGTCTCACCCGGGTCGATGACGCCGGTCACCGGAGTCCAGGCGCCGGTATCGGCGCGGCGCACGAGCAGCACCTGCTCCCCGCGGAGGATCACCGCGGTGACGCCCGTCAACCAGAGCAGCTCGGTCCCGATCCGCTCGCGCAGCCGCAGGATGAACCCGGGGGTCGCCACCGTCGTCAGCCCAGGCGCGGCGGTGCCGTCAGCAGCTCGGGCCGGAAGTCGAACGCGACGACTCCCGCGGTGTCGAGGAACGGCCCGACGAACGCCTTGAAGGCGTCGTGCGCCGGATCGAACAGGCCGGGTGCGTCGACGGCCGGGCGGCCGACGTAGTAGTTGAGGTCGCCCTCCGACGCGAAGGTCAGCAGGAACGCCCGGTCGAAGCCCTCGCCGGCACCCTCGGTGCTGAGCTGCGGGCCCGTCTCGAGCGAGACGATGTACGGCCTGCCGTCGCGCACGCACTCGTCGGCGAGCGACACGAAGCGGGCGATGACCTCGTCGACCTCGGAGATCAGCGCGGTCGGGCGGAAGCGGAAGAGGACGACGTGCCGCAGGGTGCCGGGGCGGAAGTCGGGATCGACGTAGCGCTCCGGGCTCACCTCGGCCAGCACCGCCTCTGCCCGCTCGGGGCCGCTCTTCCAGCGGTAGCCGATGGTGGACGTGTCGGCCGTGCTCGTGCGACTCATTCCGATGCCCTCTCGGCGCGAGCGGCACGCCGCCGCTCACGATACCCCTCGACCAGGTTGTAGACGACGGGCAGCACGACCAGGGTCAGCACGGTCGAGGACACGAGTCCGCCGATCACGACGATCGCCAGCGGCTGCGAGATGAAGCCGCCGTGCCCGGTGATGCCGAGCGCCATCGGCAGCAGGGCGAAGATCGTCGCCAGGGCCGTCATCAGGATGGGGCGGAGCCTGCGCTCGGTGCCGTGCAGCAGCGCCTCCTTCACCGCCATCCCGCGCTCGCGGTACTGGTTCACCAGGTCGACGAGCACGATCGCGTTCGTCACCACGATGCCGATCAGCATCAGCACGCCGATCAGCGACGGCACGCCCAGCGGCACGCCCGTGATCACCTGCAGCGCGATCGCCCCGGTCGCCGCGAACGGGACCGAGACCAGCAGGAGCAGGGGCTGCAGCAGCGAGCGGAAGGTCGCGACCATCACGACGTAGACGATCAGGATCGCCACCAGCAGCGCGATCCCGAGCTGCGAGAAGGCGTCGCTCTGGTCGGCGGTGACTCCGCCGAGCGACGCCGAGACACCCGCGGGCAGATCGGTGTCGTCGATCGCCGACTGCACCGCGACGTTCGCGGAGGCGAGGTCGTCGCCCTCGGGAGTCACGGTGATGGTGGCGGTGCGCTGTCCGCGCTCGGTGGTGATGCTGGCAGGGCCGTTCGTCTGCTCGACGGTCGCGAGGGTCGACAGCGCGACCTCGCCGGTGAGCGTCGGGATCGGCAGGGCCGACAGCTCGTCGAGCGTCGCCGGAGGCTGCGCATCGGCGAGGTAGATCGAGAGCGTCCGGTCGTCGATCACCACGCTGCCGACCTGGGTCGGCTGGAGGGCGTTGCCGACGAGCGTCCCGACGGCGACCTCGCTGAGCCCCGCCTCCGCCGCCGCGGCACGATCGACGCGCACGGCGATGTAGGGCAGGGACGAGGAGAGGTTGCTCTCGGCCTGGCTGATCCCGTCGGTGCCGCGCAGGGCCGCGAGCAGAGTGTCGTTCGCGCCCTCGAGATCGCTCTGCGACGCGCTCGAGAGGTCGACCTCGATGTCCGAGGAGGCTCCGAAGCCGGAGGACGCTGCGACGCTGATGTCGTCGGGCGAGGCGATCGCGCCGAGCGCGTCGCGGACATCGGACTGCACGACCTCCTGATCGGCCGACTCGTCGGTGGTGACCGAGTAGCGGATGGAGGTGCCGCCCCCGCCGCCGCCGAAGGCGCTCTGCAGACCGCCGCCCGACGAGCCGATCGAGAGCTGCACGGTCTCGACGCCGCCGACGTCGAGGATCGCGGTGCTCGCCTGCTGCGCCGTGGCGTCCTGCGCGTCGAGGCTCTGCCCGACCGGGACGGTCTGGGTGACGGTGAAGGTGTTCTGGCCGCTCGCGCCGAGGAAGTTCGTCTTCATCAGCGGGTACAGCGCGCCGGTGCCGACCAGCACGAGCAGGGCGAGCAGCACGGTCGCGACCGAGTGGCGCAGGGTCCAGCCGATGATCGGACCGTAGACGCGCTGCAGGGCGGAGGCCCGGCGGGGAGCGGCGTGCGCGCCGTGGCGAGGCGTGGTCTGCTCGACGGTCTCGCCCGCCGCGCTGCGCTCCTCGGCGAGCGCGGCCTGGGCGGCCTCGCGCACTCCGGCGCGCTTGGAGGGGCGGAGGAACCAGTACGCCAGCACCGGCACGATCGTCAGCGCGACGATCAGGGAGGCGAGCAGCGCGATCGTCACGGTCAGCGCGAACGGCCGGAACAGCTCGCCCGTCGTGCCGCCGACGAACGAGATCGGCAGGAACACGGCGACGGTCGTGATCGTCGACGCGGTGATCGCTCCGGCGACCTCGCGGACGGCGACCGCGATCGTGGCCGCGCGCTCCTCCCCCGCGTCGAGGTGCCGCTTGATGTTCTCGATCACCACGATGGAGTCGTCGACCACGCGGCCGATCGCGATCGTCAGGGCGCCGAGCGTGAGGATGTTGAGGGTGTAGCCGGCGACCTGCAGCCCGATGAAGGTGATCAGCACCGAGGTCGGGATCGAGATCGCCGTGACCAGGGTCGAGCGCACCGACAGGAGGAACACGAGGATCACCAGCACTGCGAAGACGAGGCCGAGCGCCCCCTCCTGCGCGAGCGACTCGATCGAGTCCTGGATGTAGGGGGCCTGGTCGAAGACGGAGGTGAACGTCGCTCCGTCGCCGAGCGACGCCTCGAGGTCGGGCAGCAGCGCCGCGACGCCGGTCGAGACGTCGACGGTGTTCGCGGCGGGGAGCTTGGTGATCGAGAGGGTGAGCGCGGGCTGGCCGTTGACGCGCGAGATCGAGGTGATCGGGGCGTCGGTCACGGCGACGGTGGCGACGGCTCCGATGGTCGTGGGGGTGGTGGGGGCGAGCGGCGAGACGGTCTGCGGGAGCAGCGGGAGGGCGGCGATGTCCTCCGTCGAGCCGAGCTTCACACCCGACTGCACCGAGAACGTCGAGCCGTCCTGGGTGATCTCGCCGCCGGCGACCAGCACGCCGTTCTGCTGCAGGGCGCTGCGGATGTCGGCGACCGTGAGCCCGGCCGCGGCGAGCTGCGCGTCGTCGGGAGTGATCGTGACGCGCTGGGCGCTCTCGCCGACGAGAGCGACCTCGCGCACTCCGTCGACCTTCTCGAGATCGGGGATGACGGAGCTGCGCAGCTCGCTCGCGAGCGCCTTGGCGTCCCCGTCGCTCGACACTGCGAGCTGCAGCACCGGCAGGTCGTCGAACGAGCCGGTGACGACCTGCGGATCGACGCCCTCGGGCAGCGTGCTCTTGATGCGGTTGATCGCCTGCAGGATCTTCTGCTCGGCGGTCGCGAGATCGGTGCCGTAGACGAACGAGGCCGAGATCAGCGACGAGTTGGTCGACGAGGTCGCGCTGGTCGTCTCGAGCCCCGGCACGCCCTGGATCGCGGTCTCGATCGGCGTCGAGACGTCGTCGTTGACCACCTCCGGCGCGGCTCCCGGATAGCTCGAGATCACGGCGAGCTGCGGGAACGAGATCGACGGAGCGAGCTCCTGCTTGAGACCGGTGAGGGCCACGCCTCCGAACACGGCGACGACGACGGTGACGAGGGCGATGAGAGCCCGGTTCTTCATGCTCAGGACGGCGAGGAGATGCACCCTAGGAGTCTTCCATCAGCCTGCTGAGTATTCGTCGTCCCGCGGGATGATCGGCGACTAGACCACGTCGGCGAGGTACCCGACCTCCGCCGCCGGGTGCCGGGCGACCTGCGCCCAGGCCTCGGCGAGCGCTTCCACGGCGCGGTCGGTCACCTCGGGCGAGTAGCCGATCGGGATGCGGAGGAAGCGCTCGAAGGCTCCGTCGATCCCGAACCGCGGCCCGGCGGTGATCAGCAGGCCCGCGGTGCGCGCGGCGAGCGCCAGCTGCGAGCTCGCGGGGCGGCCGAGTCCGACCCAGGTCGAGAGGCCGCCCGAGACACGCGGCACGCTCCACTCCGGGATCGCGCGGGCGAGCGACGCCTCGAGGTGGTCGCGGCCGGCCCGCAGCTGGGCGCGGCGCAGCTCGAGCACGCCGTCCATCCTCCCCAGCATGTCGGCGACCAGCAGCTGCTCGAGGATCGGGCTGCCGAGATCCCCGGCGCTGCGCGCGGCGACGAGCTTGCGGATGACGCTGCGCTCGGCCCGGATCCAGCCGATGCGGATGCCTCCCCACAGCGTCTTGCCGACCGAGCCGATCGAGAGCACCGTCCCCTCCGGCCCGTAGGCGGCGAACGGCAGCGGGGACATCCGCCGGTCGATGTCGAGCTCGGCCGTCGTCTCGTCGGCGATGATCAGGGTGCCCTGGCGGGCCGCGGCGGCGATGGTGCGCTCGCGCAGCTCCGGAGCCATCGAGCGGCCGGTCGGGTTGTGGAAGTCGGGCATCAGGTACGCGAGCGAGGGGCTCGTGCCGCGGAGCGCGGCGAGCAGGCCCTCGCCGTCCCAGCCGTCGGCGCCGTCGACGTTGACCGGCACGAGCCGGGCGCCCGCGAGCCGCAGCGCCTCGTAGGCGTGCGGATAGGTGGGCGCCTCGATCAGCGCGCGGTCGCCTCGGGCGAGGAGGGTCCGGGCGACGAGGGCGATGGCGTGCTGGGCGCCGATCGTCACCATGATCTGGCCGGGCTCGGTGCGCAGGCCCCGCTGCGTGTAGCGGTCGGCGATCGCGCGCCGGAGGATCGGCAGGCCGACGGTGTCGTAGGAGCCGGAGTCGAAGTGGTCCGACATCCGCTCGGCCGCGCGGGCGTAGGCCCCGGCGAGCTCGGGCACCGCGGGGAGCGCCGCCTTGGTGAAGTCGAGGAAGTCGGGCGCCAGCGACGGCACGGCGTGGATGGCGGCCCCCGGCAGGCGCGTCACGCTGCCGGAGCCGCGGACGCTGACGAGGTAGCCGCTCTCGCGCAGCTCCTTGTAGGCGGCGGCGACCGTCGTCCGGCTGACGCCGAGCCGCGTCGACAGCTCGCGCTCGGCGGGGAGGCGGCTGTCGGTGGGGATCCTGCCGTCGATGCTCAGGAGGCGGATCCGGTCGGCGAGCGCGAGATAGGCGGGTCGCGTGCCGCGCTGCTCGCGCCAGTCGCCGAGGAGGGTCTGCAGGGCGCGCACGCCGAAGTGGACATCAGCCATGCGTCCAAGGTAGCCGGATTGGACCGCGCGGGGAAGGCCAATCATCGAGTGTGATGGGGCCATGACCACCACCGTCCCGATGCCCGTCGCCGCCCCCTCGCTCAGCCAGTGGCGCTGGCGACCCGTGCCGCGGCTGCTGATCGGGCTTGTGCTGTACGGCTTCGCCGACGCGATGATGATCCGCGCGGGCATCGGAGTGGATCCGTGGACCGTCTTCTCGCAGGGCCTCTCGCGCCAGACCGGACTGGGGATCGGACTGCTCACCAACGTGATCGGCCTGCTCGTGCTGCTGCTGTGGATCCCTCTGCGGCAGCGGCCGGGACTCGGAACGGTGCTGAACGTGCTCGTCGTCGGAACGATGATCGACGTCGGGATCGCCGTGCTGCCGGCTCCGGAGCTGTGGTGGACTCGCGCGCTGCTGTTCGCCGGTGGACTGCTGCTCCTCGCCGTCGCCAGCGGGATCTACATCGGCGCGCGCCTCGGGCCGGGCCCGCGCGACGGACTGATGACCGGGCTGCACGCGCGCACCGGGCTGCCGATCTGGATCGCCCGCTCCGGCGTCGAGGTGACCGTGCTGCTCGTCGGCTGGGCGCTCGGCGGCGACGTCGGGCTCGGCACCCTGCTCTTCGCCGCCCTGATCGGGCCGCTCTGCTCGGTGACGCTGCCGCTGTTCGGGGTTCGGCGGCACTGAGGGACTGAGGCACTGAGGCACTGGGGCACGGCGAACGCCCCGCCCGAGGATGCGAGCGGGGCGTTCGAGGACGTGCGGCCTAGCGCTTGGCGGCGAGCTCGGCGCGGGTGCGGCCGGCCTCCTCCGAGTCCTGGATCGAGGCGATGCCCTCGGTGATCGAGGTGCCGGAGGCGGGAGCGCCGTGCCCGTCGGAACCGTGGTCGTCGGCGCCGAGCGTGGTCTCGTCGAACGGCAGGCGGCCGCCGAGCACCTCGCGGACCTGGACCATGTCGATCTGCTTGGTCCAGGTGCCGACCAGCAGGGTGGCGACCGCATTGCCGGTGAAGTTCGTGACCGCGCGGGCCTCCGACATGAACCGGTCGATGCCGACGATGACACCGACTCCGTTGACCAGGTCGGGGCGGAAGGACTGCAGGCCGCCGGCGAGGGTGGCGAGGCCGGCGCCGGTGACTCCGGCAGCACCCTTCGACGCGACCATCATGAAGAGGAGGAGGCCGATCTGCTCCGGGATCGACATCGGCGCACCGGTGGCGGAGGCGATGAACAGCGACGCCATCGTGAGGTAGATCGCCGTGCCGTCGAGGTTGAACGAGTAGCCGGTCGGGACGGTGATGCCGACGACGGGCTTCGAGACGCCGAGGTGCTCCATCTTGGCGATCAGGCGGGGCAGAGCGGCCTCTGAGGAGGAGGTGCCGACGATCAGGAGGTACTCGCGGGCCAGGTACTTCATCAGCGAGAAGATGTTGACGCCGGTGACCAGGCGCAGCAGCAGCCCGAGGATGACGATCACGAAGATCGCGCAGGTGAGGTAGAAGCCGATCATCAGGGTGGCGAGGGCGACGACCGCGCCCCAGCCGGTCTTGCCGACGACGGCCGCGATCGCACCGAAGGCGCCGATCGGGGCGACCCAGAGCACCATCGAGAGGATGCGGAACACGAGCACCTGGAGCTGCTTGATCGCTCCGAGGATCGGCTGGCCCTTGGCGCCCATCTTCTGCAGCGCGAAGCCGACGAGGAGGGCGACGAAGAGGGTCTGCAGGATGCTGCCGTCGACCAGCGACGAGAAGAGGGAGGTGGGGATGATGCCGAGGATGAACTCGGACGTCGTCTCGGCCTTCAGGTCGCTCGTGTCGTAGACGGCGCTCGAGATGTCGAGGCCCTCACCCGGGTGCAGGATGTTGCCGACCACGAGGCCGATGCCCAGCGCGAAGGTCGACATCACGATGAAGTAGCCGAGCGCCAGGCCGCCGACCTTGCCGACCGTGGCCGCCTTCGCGATGGATCCGATGCCGATCACGATCGTGCAGAAGATGATCGGCGCGATCATCATCTTGATCAGGCCGACGAAGGCCTTGCCGACGGGCTCGAGCGTCGCGGCGAAGGCGGGGGCGACGAGTCCCACGATGATGCCCGCGACCACGGCGATGATGACCGCGATGTACAGCCAGTGGTTGCGGTCGATCCGCCTGCGGGTGGTGCTTCCGGGCGTCTTTGCCATGAGCGTGTCCTGTCTCTTCATCGAGGCGGCCGAGCGGGGGCTCCGGCACAGGACGATGGTGGACGCGCCGCGACGGGGGTCGGAGGTTGCGTTCATACTGTTCACGGAACGAGGAGGTCCGGATGTCGGGAGCCGCTCCCCGCGGGAGCATCGCCGCGCGGCTCTTCGTGATCCAGCTCCTCTGCATCCTCCTGGTCGGTGCCGCGGCCGTGGTCGTCCTCGCGATCGACGCCCGCGGGCGCTCGGGCGAGGAGGCCGCCCAGCGGAGCCTGGTCGTGGCGCGCACCGTCGCCGACAACCCTTTCGTCGTCGAGGCGACGCAGGAGGCGAACCCGTCGGCGTCGCTGCAGCCGTACGCCGAGGAGATCATGGCCGACACCGGCATCGACTTCCTCACGATCATGAACCCCGATCGCACCCGCTACACCCACCGCGACCGCGACCAGATCGGCCTGCCCTTCATCGGGACGATCGAGCCGGCGCTCGAGGGGCGCACGTTCACCGAGACGTACACCGGCACGCTCGGTCCGTCGGTGCGCGCGGTCGCGCCGATCCTCGACTCCGGTGGGGCCGTCGTCGCCCTCGTCTCGGCGGGCGTGACGCTCTCGGCGGTCGACGCCTCCTTCATCTCGCGGGTGCAGTTCGTGGCGTGGGGCGTGCTCGGCGCGGTCGCGCTCGGCGGGTTCGGCTCGTGGCTGCTCGCGCGGTACCTGCGCCGCGTGACGGGCGGGCGTGGGCCGGAGCAGATGAGCCAGGTGTTCGCGTACTACGAGTCGGTGCTGCACTCGGTCCGCGAGGGGCTGCTGCTGGTCGACGACCGCGGGCGACTGGTGCTCGCCAACGACCACGCGCTCGAGCTGCTCGGGCTCGAGGGCGTGCGGACGCCGATCCCCGTCGCCGAGCTCGACATCCCGGAGGCGCTGCGCGAGCTGCTCCAGGCCGACGAGCCGGTCGCCGACCGCCTGGTCGTGGCCCACGAGTGCATCCTCGTCGTCAACGAGCGGCCGGCCGCCTCGCCGGGCGCACGACCGCTCGGCACCGTCACGACCCTCCGCGATCGCACCGAGCTGCAGCGGGTGAGCGGGGAGCTCGAGTCGATGCGCACCCTGTCGGACGCGCTGCGCTCGCAGACCCACGAGTTCTCGAACCGGCTGCACACGATCGCGTCGCTGATCGAGCTGGGCCGCTCCGACGAGGCGCTCGCCTTCGCCGCGGGCGAGCTGAACCTCAGCCAGCGGCTCGCCGACCGGGTGCTGAGCTCGGTGCAGGAGCCGGTGATCGCGGCGCTGCTGCTCGGCAAGGCGGCGCAGGCCCGCGAGCGCGGCGTCGAACTGCACCTCGAGACGCATCTCGAGCCGGGGACGCAGGGCTTCGAACCGGGTGATCTGGTGACCGTGCTCGGCAACCTGATCGACAACGCGCTCGACGCGGCCGCCTCCTCCGCCGGCGACCGCGAGCCGTGGGTCGAGGTGTACCTGGGGCTCGCCGACTCCGACCTCGTGCTGCAGGTCTCGGACAGCGGACCGGGCGTCGCGGAGGCCGCCGACGTCTTCGCGCGCGGCTACTCGACGAAGGAGTCGGACGCGTTCGGCCGCGGGATCGGGCTGGCGCTCGTGCAGCAGGTGGTGCAGCGGCTCGGTGGGAGCATCGAGGTGTCGCGGCACGTGGGCGCGGTGTTCACGGTGCAGCTGCCGCTGCGCGAGGAGGTGCGGCCGTGAGCATCCGGGTGCTCGTCGTCGAGGACGAGCCGCTGACGGCGAGCGCCCACGCCGACTACGTGCGCCGGGTCGACGGCTTCGAGGTGGCCGCGGTGGCGGGCAGCGGGGCGGAGGCGATCCGCGCGCTGCGGGCGGATCCCGCGATCGCGCTCATCCTCCTCGACATGAACCTGCCCGACATGGGCGGGCTCGACCTCTGCCGGGCGGTCCGCACGGCGGGCCTCGACGTCGACGTGATCGCGATCACGGCCGTGCGCGATGCGGCCGTCGTGCGCGCCTCCGTCTCGGCCGGGATCGTGCAGTACCTGATCAAGCCGTTCGTCTTCAGCGTGTTCGCGGCGAAGCTGGCGAGCTACCGCTCCTATCGCGAGCGGATGCACGGGGCGGACGTCGCGAGCCAGCACGAGGTCGACGGCGCCTTCGCGGCGCTGCGGACCTCGAACGCGCCGGGCCTGGCGAAGGGGCTCTCGGCCGAGACGCTCGAGGCGGTGACCGGACTGCTCGGCCCGGTCGGGCTCTCGGCGGGCGAGCTCGCCTCCCGCCTCGACATCTCGCGGGTGACGGCCCGGCGCTATCTCGAGCACCTCGCCGACTCCGGCGCCGCCGAGCGGGCGCCGCGGTACGGGTCCCCCGGGCGGCCGGAGCTGGAGTACCGACGGCGGTAGTCAGGCCGTTTCCCGCGCCGACGCGATCTCCTCCTCGATCTCCTCCTCGATGAGGTCGTAGTTGATCGCGGCGCCGACGCGGAGGCCGTCGGCGGCGGACGCCATCACCTGCGCCATCGGCTCGACGAGGGAGCCGGCGGCGAAGACGCGCGGCACTCCGGTGCGGCCCATCGGGTCGACGGCGAGGTGGCGGGCGGCCCCGGAGGGGTGGTCGACGAGCTCGAGACCGAGACCGTCGGGCAGCACCGCCTCGACGCGCGGGCCGACGACGACCGCGTCGAGGGCGTGCAGGCGGCCGTCGATCCGGACGCCGACGACGCGGTCGTCGTCGACGACGACGCTCTCGACCGCGCCGGGGATCAGCTCGATACCGCGGGCGGCGAGGGCCACCGCCTCCTCCGCCGAGGGCTCGAACACGCCGTTCTGCAGGATCGACGTGCGGTCGCTCAGCTGGCGGAACATCTGCGCCTGGTGACCCGAGAAGGAGCTGCCGAGCACCCCGATCCGCTGCCCGCGGACCTCGTAGCCGTGGCAGTACGGGCAGTGCAGCACGTCGCGCCCCCAGCGCTCGGCGAGGCCGGGGATCGCGGGCAGGTGGTCGCGGACGCCGGTGGCGAGCAGGAGGCGGCGGGCACGGAGCACGGTGCCGTCGGCCAGCGTGGCGGAGACGCCGTCCACCCGAGCGGAGGCGGTGGTCACCCGGCCCTCGACGACGCGGGCGCCGTAGCCCTCTGCTTCCAGGCGGCCGAGGCGCGCGAGCTCGGTCGGCGGCGTTCCGTCGCGGGTGAGCACGTTGTGCGCGCCGGGCGAGGGGGCGTTGCGGGGCGGGCCGCCGTCGACGACGAGCACGTCGCGGAGGCTGCGGCCGAGGGCGGTGGCGGCGGCGAGCCCGGCGAAGGAGGCGCCGACGATCAGGACGTCGACGGGAGCGGTGGTGTCGGTGGAGGTCATGACCTGATGGTGCGCGAGACGGCATCCGAGAGCGAGGATCCGTGCCGGAACAGCATGTGGCAGGCTCGAGGCATGGATCCCGTGCAGTCACCCTCCGACGACGAGATCGTGGCGGCCGTCGGGCCGAGACTGCGACGACTCCGTACGCGCCGTGATCGCACGCTCGCGTCGCTGGCGGCCGAGACGGGCATCTCGGCGAGCACGCTCTCGCGCCTCGAGAGCGGTGGGCGGCGCGCCACCCTCGAACTGCTGCTGCCGATCGCGCGGGCCCTCGGCGTTCCGCTCGACGAGCTGGTCGGAGCGGCGCCCGAGGATCCGCGCGTGCACGGCCGCCCGTTCACCCGGCACGGGATGGTGATCCAGCCGCTGAGCCGGGATGCGGGCGCGCTGCAGGCCTTCAAGACCACGATCCCCGCGGGCCCGGTGCCCGACCCCGAGCAGCAGCGGACCCACGAGGGCTTCGAGTGGCTCTACGTGATCAGCGGACGCCTGCGCCTGAAGCTCGGCGACCACGATCTGGTGCTGCCGCCGGGCGAGGCGGCCGAGTTCGACACCCGGGTCCCGCACTGGTTCGGACGGGCCGACGAGCGCGCCGTCGAGTTCCTCAGCCTGTTCGGGCGCCAGGGCGAGCGGATGCACGTGCGCGCGTCGACCGCTCGCTGAGGCGTCAGGACCCTGCCAGCACCTCGCGGACGAAGCCGGTGGCCTTGCGCTGCAGCGTCGCGATCCGCTCGGCCTTCGCCGCCTCCACGTCGAAGCCGACGTAGGCGACGGAGGGGCGGGTGCGGACGTTGACCGAGCACTCGAAGTTCGCGCAGATCAGCGTGCCGATCGTGTCGCCCGCCCGGCCCGCGGACCCGGCCTTCTTCGCGCCGAAGAACACGACGTCGTTGGGCAGGCGGATGTCGCGGCACCACGAGCACTGCGCGCGCGAGCGGGGGTTCGCGTCGGCCTGCCGGAGGACGACGCCGACGAGGCGCTCCTCGAGCGGGACGACGACGTAGGCGCGGCGGCCGATCTTGCGATCGCGCCAGCCGAAGTGGTCGATCGCCGCCCAGTCGAGCGTGTCGAAGCCGGTCGGCAGAGAGAGGTCCGAGACCTCCTTGCGGGAGGCGTTCACGAAGGAGTCGCGGATGGTCTGTTCGGTCAGGGGGAGCATGGGAGCACCGTTTCTAGGGGGCCCGGCGAGGCGGGCGGATCCGGAGGGGTGAAGGCGCGACGGAAGAGGCCGACGTCACGCCGGCTTCCGAAGGCGCCGCTGCCCGGTCGTCCGTGGACGGACCGGGAGCGGCTGCTACCTGACGACGGCGGTGCGACCGCCGACGACCTCCTGGATGCTCATTCCTCCAGCCTAGGCGCTGAGCCTCAGCCCAGGTGGGCCACGGCCTCCTTCGGAGCCGCGGCGAGGAACTCCTCCTTCTTGATGCGGATCATCGAGAAGGCGATGACGGAGGCGAGCACCAGGCCGACCGCCGCCGCGACGAACACCGCGGAGTAGCCGTCGACGAAGGCGACGGGCGAGCCCTGCTCCCCCGCGACTCCGGCGTAGATCGTGGTGAAGATCGAGAGGCCGATCGAGCCGCCGATCTGCATCGCGGCGTTCGCGGTCGCTCCGGCGGCGCCGGCGTCGTGCGCGGCGACACCGGTCAGAGCCACGTTCTGCACGGGCACGAAGATCATCGCCATGCCGATGCCGAGCAGGATCAGCGCGGGCAGCACCTGCACGAGGTAGGAGCCGTCGGGCGTGATGCGGCTGAGGTAGACGAGGCCGACGGCCGCGATCAGCGGACCGACGATCATCAGGACGCGCGGTCCGACGCTCGGGAGGAGCTTGGTCGCGATTCCCGCGACGACCATGATCGTGACGGTCATCGGGAGGTTGGCGAGTCCCGCCTCGAGCGGGGCGAGGCCCAGCACCAGCTGCAGGTGCAGCGTGAGGTAGAGGGTCGAGCCGATCATGACGCTGCCGACGATCGCCTGGATGAGGAACGCGCCTCCGCGGACCCGGTCGGCGACGATGCGCAGCGGCAGCAGGGGGTGGTCGGAGCGCGCCTGGATGCGGACGAAGAGCGCCAGCAGCAGGACGCCGGCGAGGAGGAAGCCGAGGGTGTCGACGCGCAGCCAGCCCTGCTCGGCCAGGGTGAAGCCGTAGACGACGCTGGCGAGGCCGAGCGCGACCGTGATCGTGCCGGCGACGTCGAAGCGGTTGCGCCCCTCGGCGCGGCTCTCGGTGACGAGCAGCGCGCCGGCGATGGCACCGACGATCACGACGGGGACATTGACCAGGAGGCACCAGCGCCAGTCGGCGAACTCGGTGAGGAGCCCCCCGAGGACGAGGCCGACGGCGGCACCCGCTCCGGCGACCGCGCCGAAGACCGCGAACGCGGTGTTGCGCTCGCGCCCGCCGGGGAACGACACGGTGAGCAGCGCGAGCGCGGCCGGAGCGAGCAGTGCGGCGAACGCGCCCTGCAGGCCTCGTGCGGCGATGAGCTCGGTGCCGGAGGAGGCGATCCCGCCCCAGGCCGACGCGGCGCCGAAGCCGATCATGCCGATCAGGTAGGTGCGCTTGCGGCCGGTGTAGTCGGCGATGCGGCCGCCGAGGAGCAGGAGCGCGCCGAACGCGAGGGCATAGGCGGTGACGACCCACTGGCGCTCGACGTCGGTCAGGCCGAGGTCCTGCTGCGCGGCGGGCAGGGCGATCGTGACGATGGTGCCGTCGAGGACGACGACGAGCTGGGTCATGGCGAGGATCACGAGGACCCACCAGCGGCGGGAGGAGGAGGGCGCGGGCATTGCAGGCCTTTCGACGCGGAGGGAGCGGGACCGGCGGGTCCGGATCCGAGCCGCGACGTCGAGGCTGAACCACCCCAACTGGTTGGTTGGGCATCGACGAGTGTATCGTTCGAACGCCCGGAGGTGTGAGCGTGGATCAGACGAACATCGAGAAGTCCTCTGCACGCGAGCGGATCCTGCGCGCCGCGACCGCCGAGTTCGCGGCCCACGGCTTCGCCGGCGCGCGGGTCGACCGGGTCGCCGCCTCGGCCGGGCTCAACAAGGAGCGGCTCTACGCCTACTACGGCGGCAAGCGCGGACTCTTCGTCTCGACGGTCGTCGAAGCGCTGAAGGCGCTCGACGAGACCCTGCTCTCGAAGGCGGCCGACCTGCCCGACCTCGCCGGGCGCATGTTCGACCACGTCTGGGAGCACCCGGAGTTCCTCCGCCTGCTCACCTGGGCGCGCCTCGAGGGCTCGGGCTTCTGGGAGGAGGCCGGCGAGCGGCTCGGCAGCACGCCGGCCCCCGAGGCGCGGGTGCTCGAGTGGCAGCGCTCCGGAGTCGTCGACCCGAGCTGGGCGGCCGACGACGTCTTCATCGCGCTGCTCGGGCTGTGCGAGATCTGGCACCTGACGCCGTTCGCCGAGCGCGGTGGCGAGAGCACGCGCGCGCGGCGCCGGGCGTTCGTGGTGCACGTGGCGGGAGTGCTGGGTGCGCCGGCCTGACACTCAGGCCGAGGTCAGCCGCTCCAGGTAGCCGGCGAAGGCGCGGAGGTCCGGCTCGGGCCAGGACTCGAGAGCATCCTGCATCTGCCGGCGCTGCAGGCCGCCGAGGTCGGCCATCCGCGCGCGGCCCTCCGCCGTGAGGGCGAGGAACCGTGCGCGCCCGTCGGCCGGGTCGGCGGTCATCTCGACCAGGCCCAGGCGGCAGAGCTGGCGGGCCTGGCGGCTGATCGCGCTGCGGTCGACCCCCAGACGGTCCGCCGCGGCGCTGGAGTGGACCGGCCCGCAGCGCTCGAGCATCCGGAGGAGCCGGAGCCCGAACGGCGGCAGCGACGGATCGATCGCCGCCGCCGCGTCGCGGACCGCGGCCCGCACCTGGACGGCGAGCGCCGTGATCTGCTCCTCGACCTCGAGCAGGGCACTCGTCGGAGCCGAAGCCGGCGCGGTCGGCATCAGCGCTGCTCGACCACGTCGATCGAGCCGGTCGGTCGGGGCTGAGCGGCGGGCGCCGCGTGGCGGGCGTGCGCCACGTGGCGCGCCTCCGAGTGCGTCGCCTGGTCGGTGGCCTGCGACTGGCCGACGGGACGCAGCCCCGCCTGTCCGTCGGAGGCGCCGATCAGCGCGTCCTCGGCGGCCTCGACCGGGGTCGCCTTCAGCTGCACGGCGTTCTTGGTGCCGAGGTCGACGTTGGGCAGCAGGGCCACGGCGATCAGGGTGACGACGGCCAGCGGAATGCTGAAGAGGAAGACATCGCCGACTCCGATGCCGTAGGCACCCTCGACGACGACGCGGACGGCGTCGGGCAGGGTCGAGACCTGCGGGATGGTTCCGCTGCCGAGCGCCTGTGCGGCCACGGCCTGATCGGCAGGAGCGAGTCCCGCGATGCCGCTCGCGGTGCGGTCGGCGATGACGGTGCCGAGGATCGAGCCGAGGACCGAGACGCCGATGGTGCCGCCGAGGCTGCGGAAGAAGGTGACCGCGCTGGTCGCGACTCCGAGGTTCTTGACCTCGATCGAGTTCTGCACCACGAGCACCAGGTTCTGCATCAGCATGCCCAGGCCCGCACCGAGGACCGCCATCGAGACGCCGACGTACACGAAGCTCGTGTCGTAGCGCAGCTGGCTCAGGAGGACCGTGCCGATGATCGAGAAGGAGGCGCCGGTGATCATGATCGCCTTCCACTTGCCGGTCCGCGAGATGATCCCTCCGAAGATCGTCGAGGCGATCAGGAGGCCCGCCATCAGCGGGATCGTCAGCAGGCCCGACTGGGTCGGAGTCGCGCCGCGCGAGAGCTGCATGTACTGCGCGAGGAACACGGCGGTGCCGAAGAGCGAGACGCCGACCGAGATGCTCGCGACGACCGCGAGGCTGAAGGTGCGGTTCTTGAACATGCCCATCGGGATGATCGGCTCGGCGACCGTGAGCTCGGTGATGACGGCGGCGACGAGCAGGACGACGGATCCGCCGACCATGACCGCGGTCTCCCACGAGGCCCACTCGAAGTTCTTGCCCGCCAGCGACACCCAGATCAGCAGCAGCGAGACGCCGCCGGCGATGAGCACGGCACCGAGGTAGTCGATCCTGACGGTGCGCTTGGGGTGCGCGGGGAGGCGGAGGGTCACCTGCAGCAGGATGATCGCGACGATCGCGACAGGAAGCGCGATGAAGAAGTTCCAGCGCCAGCCGAACGCGTCGGTGACCACGCCGCCGAGGAGCGGTCCGCCGACGGTGCCGATGGCCATCACTCCGCCGAACAGGCCGGCGTACTTGCCGCGCTCACGGGGGCTGATGATGTCGGCCATGATGATCTGGCTCAGCGCCGCGAGGCCGCCCGCGCCGAGGCCCTGGAAGACGCGGAACACGATGAGCATGTTCGTGTCCTGCGAGAAGCCGGCGGCCGCGGATCCGATCACGAAGATCGCGAGGGCGAGCTGGATGAGCAGCTTGCGGTTGAAGAGGTCGGCGAACTTGCCCCAGAGCGGAGTCGAGACCGTGGTCGCGAGCAGGGTCGCGGTGACGACCCAGGTGTACGCGTTCTGGTCGCCCTCGAGGTCCGAGATGATCAGCGGCAGCGAGGTCGACACGACCGTGCCCGCGAGGATCGAGACGAACATCCCCAGCAGCAGGCCGCTGAGGGATTCGAGCACCTGGCGGTGCGACATGGACCCGTCGGGACCGGCGGGGGTGCGCTGCACGGTGGCGGCGCGTTCTGGGCGGGACATTCTGCTCCTCGAGACGATGCGGTCGCGTACTGGTTGACCTGCGTCAACTATTGACCGAGAGCAACTATATAGCCAAGCGTGGCTGTTTGGCGAGGGTCGCGGGAATCAGCGGGTGGCGCTGCGGCGGCGGAGCAGCACGATCGCCGTGATGACCGCGGCGATCAGCACCGCGACCACGGCGACCCCGAGCGGAGACCCGGCCGCGGCGCCGACGACGGCCCAGAGCACGGCGAAGCCGACGGTCGCGTAGATCAGCGCCCACGCCGCGCAACCGGGGAGCATCGCGAGCAGGTAGACGACCCAGCGCATCCGCGCCGCTCCCGCCGCCGCGTTGAGCACCGTCTGGAACCCCACCGTCAGGAAGCTCAGGGTGACCGCCGGGGCGCCGTACCGGGCGAGCAGCGCCGACCCTCGCCGCATCGGCGGCGACTCGAGCCAGCGGCCCCAGCGACGGGAGGCGGCTCCGGTCACGATCGCGCGCGCCAGCCAGTAGGTGGCCTGAGCGCGGAGGAACACGATGACGAACAGCGCCGCCAGCAGCTCCACGAAGCCCAGCTCGTCGAGGAAGGCGGGCACGCGGGCTCCCTCCGGCTCGGACTGGTGTCTGAGGCAAGGCTACCCTTGCCTGCGCGCGCCGATCCTCGCGAGCCCTACTTCACGTACTCGCCCGGGATGCCGAGCTTCTCGATGTCCTCGCCCGTCCCGAAGGCGATTCCGTCTCCCGTCGGCCCGTCGAACACGACCGTGTAGACATCCCAGACCTTGGCGGGAGAGCCGGCGAGCGCACCGTAGTTCTCGACGGGACTGTGGACCGTGAGCACCCACATCGGCCGATCGCCGGCGATCTGCGTGTCTCCGCCGAGGCCGGGAGAGAACTTCTGCAGGTCGCCGTACGCGAGGCTCGCCGCGAAGACGGGAGCGTCGGGCGTGGGGTAGGTACTGAGGCCACGGGCCGAGGTGAGGAGAGTCGACACGGGGACGAGGGGTTCAGCCGTGTCGTACGGCTGAAGAGCCGGGAAGTTCTTCACCCGTTCCGCGTAGGCGTCTTCGGTAGGGATCGTCGGTGCCTCCGGCTCGGAGTGAGTGGTCGGCTCAGGATCACTCGCGACGTCTCCGCCGGCCTGCGCTGAAGGGACTCCGGTGACGATGACGAAGACTGCAGTTGCGCCCACGCTCAGGCCGCCGACCAGCAGCAGGACGACCGCTGCTCGGATCGCGTTTCTCTGTGCGTTCTGAGTCTTCGTCACAACGGAACTCAACCGTCGATCTGCTCAGCGCAGGGTGTCCGACGGCTTCCGCTGTGCTGAGGAATCCCACAGATCGACCGTGGAGCGACGCGCTCGAGGAACGCGAGCCCGCGTCGCGCCGCCCCTATCCTCGACGCATGGACAACATCGATCGGAAGATCCTCGATCTGCTGCGCCTGAACGCCCGCGCGGGCTACGGCGACATCGGCGGAGTCGTGGGCCTGTCCGCCTCCGCCGTGAAGCGCCGGGTCGACCGCCTCGTGGCCGACGGCGTGATCCGCGGCTTCACGATCAAGGTCGACCCTGCGGTCGACGGCATGAGCACCGAGGCCTACGTCGAGCTGTTCTGCCGCGGCACGGTCGCGCCCGACGAGCTGCGCCGCATCCTCTCGGCCGTGCCCGAAGTGGTCTACGCCGGCACCGTCACGGGCTCGGCCGACGCGATCGTGCACATCCGCTCGCGCGACATCCCCAGCCTCGAGCTCGCCCTCGAGAAGGTGCGCATCGCGCCCAACGTCGACCACACCCGCTCGGCGATCGTGCTGTCGCGGCTGGTGCAGCGCGGGGAGTCGTAGGGCACCCTCAGTGCGAGCGCCCCGCGACCACGTCGGCGAGGCTCGCGAGCGGTGACGTCGTCGGGCGGCCCCGCTCCTCCGCGCGGTCGGCGAGGCCGTAGGCGGTGTAGAGCGTGTTCACCGCGAGCCAGCGCAGCGGTTCCGGCTCCCAGCGGCGCACGCGGTGATCGACCCACGGCAGCTCGGTGAGCGGGGTCCGCTCCCCCGAGCCGAGCTCCTCCAGGACCAGATCCCGGAGGGTCCGCCCCGCCAGGTTCGTCGCCGTCACGCCGGTCCCGACGAAGCCGCCCGCCCAGCCGAGGCCGGTGGTGCGGTCGAGGCCGACCGTCGCGTGCCAGTCGCGGGGCACGCCGAGCACGCCCGACCAGACGTGCTCGATGCCGACTCCGCGCAGCACCGGGAAGAAGCGCTCGAGGATCTCGCGCAGCATCCCGACCGTGCGCGGGTCGGTCGCGCCGTCATCGTCGATCCCGGAGCCGAAGCGGTAGGGCACGCCGCGCCCCCCGATCGCGATGCGGTCGTCGGCGGTGCGCTGCGCGTACATGTAGGCGTGCGCGAAGTCGCCGAGCGTCTCGCGGCCCGCCCAGCCGATCTCGTCCCAGACCTCGGGTCCGAGCGGCTCGGTCGCGATCAGCGACGAGTTCATCGGCAGCCACTCGCGCTCGTGGCCGGCGAGCCGGGCGGTGAAGCCCTCGGTCGCGCGGAGGACGAACCGGGCGCGGACGCTCCCCCGCGCGGTCACGGCGGCTCCCGCCCGGATCTCGTCGACCCGGGTGTCCTCGTAGATCTCGACCCCGAGCGCCTCGACCGCGCGGGCGAGCCCCGCGGCGAGCTTCGCCGGGTGGATGCGCGCGCAGTGCGGGTGCCACATGCCCGCCGAGGTACCGCTCACCGCGATCCGCGCCGACGCCTCCCGCGCGTCGAGCAGCTCGACGTCGGTGTGCGCCCGGGCGCGCGCCGCCGCGACCGTCGCCTCGAGCCGGGCCTTCTGCGCGGCGCCCCGGGCGACCTGGTACTCGCCGCCCTTCACGATGTCGGCGTCGATGCCCTCGGCGAGCGCCACCGCGATCACCTCGTCGACGGTCTCGTTCACCGCGAGCTGGAAGCGGTCGACCATCTCGGATCCGTGGCTCTTCGCGTACGAGGAGACGCCTCCGGTGATCTCGTTGGTCAGCCAGCCGCCGTTGCGGCCGGAGGCGCCGAAGCCCGCGAAGCGCTGCTCGAGGATCGCGATGCGCAGCTCGGGGGCCGCCTTCGTGAGGTAGTACGCGGTCCAGAGGCCGGTGTAGCCGGCGCCGACGATGCAGACGTCGACGTCGAGCGAGCCGGGGAGGGACGGTCGCGGCGCGGGGCGGCCGAGGGAGGACCACCAGAACGAGACGTCGCCGTTCGTGAGATCCGTCACTGCCCGGCCTTCGCCTTGATCTCGTCGAAGATCGCGATCACGTCCTGCGTCGCGGTCGTCATCTGGCTGTAGACGAGCTTCGACATCCGCTCGTCGTCGATGAAGATCAGGTCGGGGCGCTCGACGCCCGCCGCGGTCGCTGCCTCCTCGATGCCCTCGACGCCGGTGTTGTAGCCGATGTACGTCAGCTCCTTCAGCGACGCCTCGGGGTCGAGCACGTAGTCGATGAAGGCGTACGCGGCGTCCTCGTTCTCGGCGCCCTCGACGATCGCCCAGTTGTCCTGCCAGAGGTTCGCGCCCTCCGACGGCCAGACGAAGCGGTAGCGCTCCGGGTCGGGGTTGCTCAGGATGCCGAGCCGCGCATCGCCGTTCCACGCGTGCATCAGCGTGCGCGCCGACGCGCTGATCGACTGGCTCGAGTACGACTCGAAGGCCTGCACGTGCTGGGCGATGTTGTCGAGGTAGAAGCTGCGGAAGGCGGCGAGGTCGTCCGGATCCGTCGTGTTCGGGTCGATCCCGTTCGCGAAGAAGTAGGTGTACGAGACCTCGCCCTGGTCCTCCATCAGCGAGAAGCTGCCCGAGGCCTCGTTCTGCGCGGCGTCCAGGAAGTCGGCCCACGACGTCAGCTCACGGGTGATCACGCTGGTGTCGTAGACGTAGCCGGTCGAGCCCCAGTCCTTGCAGACGCTGTACGTGTTCCCCGGGTCGAACGGGGTGTCGACGACGGCCGAGCTGAGCTTCGAGAAGTTGGGGATGCGCGAGAGGTCGAGCTCCTTGAGGAGCCCGGCTGCGCCCATCTCGGCGACGTACGAGTGCGTGGGCACGCAGATGTCGTAGCCGCTGGTGCCGCGCGCGGTGCTGAGCTTCGCCGCGAGCTCGGAGTTGGAGCTGTAGGAGTCGACGATCACCGACGAGCCCTCGGCGGCCGTGAAGTCGGTGAGGGTCGCCGGATCGTCGTACTCGCCCCAGGTGTAGATGCTGAGGCTGCCGCTACCCCCGGAGTCACCGCCCGCCGGGCTCGCGCACGCCGCGAGACCGAGCGCCGCGGCCGCAGCGGCCGACCCGCCGAGGAACGTGCGGCGCGCGAGGCGCGCGTCGAGGGCGGAGGGGACGAGCGCGCGCAGGGGTCGTGAGGAGGACATCGCTTCTCTTCTCTGTAGGCGGTGCAGGAGGTGCGGGGTCAGCGTCGGTGCACGATCTCTCCACCGACGATCGTCACGCTGACGCGGGCCAGCCCGATCTCGCTCGCCGGCCGCTCGAACGGGTCGCGGTCGAGCACGACGAGATCGGCGGCGAGGCCGGGCGCGAGGGCACCGGAGGCGTCCTCGTCGTGGTTGAGGTAGGCCGTACCCGCGGTGTGCGCGACCAGGGCGTCGGCGAGCGAGAGCGCCTGCTCACCGAGGAACGGACGGCGGAAGCTCCCCTCCGGATCGACGTTGGCGCGGTTGACGGCCGTGTGCACGATCTCGAGCGGGTCGGCGGTGCTGACCGGCCAGTCGCTCCCGGAGGCGAGGGCCGCGCCCGCGCGCGACAGCGACCCGAACGGGTACTGCCGCCGCGCCCGCTCCGCGCCGAGGAACGGGATCGTCAGCTCGTCCATCTGCTTCTCGTGCCGTGCCCACAGCGGCTGCATGTTGGCCACCACGCCGAGCTCGGCGAAGCGCGGCACGTCGTCGGGGTGGATCACCTGGATGTGCGCGAGCGTGTGCCGGCGGTCGGAGTCCCCGTTGGCGGCGCGGGCGGCGGCGATCGCGTCGAGCGCCTCCCGCACGGCACGGTCGCCGAGCGCGTGGTAGTGGATCTGGAAGCCCAGCGCGTCGAGCCGGATCGAGATCTCCTGCAGCGAGGTCGGGTCGACGAAGCTCTTGCCCGCGTTGTGGGTGGGGCAGCCGCACTCGTCGAGGTAGGGCTCGAGCATTCCCGCCGTGAAGTTCTCGGCGACGCCGTCCTGCATGATCTTGACGCTCGTCGCACGGAATCCCGCGGCCGCCGCCCGCTCGCGCTTGGCGACCAGCTCGTCGATCTGCTCGAGCCCGCGGCCTCGGTCCCACCACAGCGCGCCGACGACGCGGGCCTTCAGCGCTCCGGAGGCCGTCAGGCGCAGGTAGGAGTCGAGCGTGTCGGGCACGTCGTTGGTCGCGCCGACGATCGCGTCCTGCCAGCCAGTGACGCCCCAGGCGAAGAGGCGCTCCTGCGCGACCAGCAGAGCCTCGTCGAGGTCGTCCTCGGTGGGGAGCTCGATGTGGCGGGCGACGATCTGCATCGCCCCCTCCTGCAGCGTGCCGAGCGCCCGGCCGTCGCTGTCGCGCTCGATGCGGCCGTCGGAGGGGTCGGGCGTCGAGTCGTCGATGCCGCCGATCGCGAGCGCGCGGGAGTTGACCCAGGCGCCGTGCCCGTCGCGGTTGGGGAAGTAGGCGGGGCGATCGGGCACGATCTCGTCGAGCTCGGCCGCGGTGGCGATCCCGCCGGGGAACGAGTCCATCGACCAGCCCCCGCCGACGATCCAGTCGAGCTCGGGATGCGCCGCCGCGTAGGCCGCGATCGCCCCGCGGTACTCGTCGCGGGTCGTGAACGGGGTGAGATCGCACGACAGGATGTCCAGGCCCGCGTGGTGCGGATGCACGTGGCTGTCCTGGAAGCCGGGCAGCACGAGTCCGCCGGCGGCGTCGAGCGTCTCGACGTCCTCCGGTGCCTCGCCGCCGATCGAGGCGATGCGGCCGTCGACGAGCAGCACCGGCTCCTCGACGACGCCGGCCGGGGTGAGCACGTGGCCGCCGGTGATGAGAAGTGAGGTCATGAGGTGGTCCTCTCGGGGGCGGTGTGGACGCGGGTTCCCGCGACGAAGGTCTCGAGCACGCGGGTCTGCCCGATCTCCAGCGGATCGAGGGCGAACGGGTCGCGGTCCAGCACGACGAGATCCGCCTCCTTGCCCACCTCGATCGAGCCGCTGACCGCCTCGACGCCGTTCACCCAGGCGGAGCCGGCGGTGTACGCGGTGAGCGCCGTCGCGAGGTCGATCCGCTGCTCCGGGAGGAACACGTCGTACTTCCCCGCCGCCCCGCGCTCGGACGGGGCCGAGATCCGGTTGACGGCCACGTGGATCGCGGCGAGCGGGTCGGGAGTCGAGACCGACCAGTCGCTGCCCGCCGCGAGCACCGCTCCCGAGCGCTGCAGATCACCGAACGGGTACTGCCACGCCGCGCGCTCCTCGGCGAGGAACGGCAGGGTCAGCTCGACCATCTGCGGCTCGAGGGCCGCCCACAGCATCTGCAGGTTCGCGGCGACTCCGAGCTGCCGGAACCGCGGCACGTCGTCGGGGTGCACGACCTGCAGGTGCGCGATGTGGTGGCGATTGCCGAGGCGCCCGTTCGCCGCGATCGCGTGCTCGACCGCGTCGAGGCACTCGCGCACCGCCCGGTCGCCGATCGCGTGGAAGTGCACCTGGAACCCGGCGGCGTCCAGCAGCGGCACGGCCTCGTTCAGCACGGCCGGGTCGACCATCGAGAGACCGTCGTTGTGAGTGTGCCCGCCGTGACCGTCGAGATAGGGGTCGAGCATCGCCGCGGTGAAGTTCTCGGCGACGCCGTCCTGCATGATCTTGATGCTCGTCGCCGCGAAGCGGCCCGCGGTCCACCGCTCGCGCTTCTCGATCAGCTCCGGGATCTGCTCGACGCCGCGCGCCCGGTCCCACCAGATCGCGCCGCGCACTCGCGCGGTCAGCTCGCCCGCCTCCGCCGCTCGCACGTAGGCCGGGCCCGGGTCGCCGACGTCGCCGTAGGAGCCGATGATCGCGTCCTGCCAGCCGGTCACCCCGTGCGAGTGCAGGTAGCGCTGGCCGAGCAGCAGCGCCTGGCGCATCTGCTCGTCGGTCGAGGCGGGCAGGAGGCGGCGGACCGCCTCCATCGCCCCCTCGTGCAGGGTGCCCGACGGACTGCCGTCGGCGAGCCGCTCGATGCGCCCGTCGGCGGGATCGGGGGTGTCGCGGTCGATGCCGGCCCGGCGCAGGGCGGCGGAGTTGACCCACGCGCCGTGCCCGTCGGCATTGGTGAGGAAGGCGGGCCGGTCGGCGACGATCCCGTCGAGCGCCGCCGCGGTCGGCGTGCCGCCGGGGAACGCCGACATGCTCCAGCCGCCGCCGAGGATCCACGCCTCGTCGGGGTGCCGCGCCGAGTAGTCCGCGATCGTCGCGAGGTAGTCGCTCGACGTCGCTCCGTCGCCGACCCAGCAGCGCATCATGTCGAAGCCGCCCCAGACCGGATGGACGTGCGCGTCCTGGAAGCCGGGGACGAGCATCCGCCCGGCGAGATCGACGACCTCGGTGCGCGGGCCGATCCAGTCGGCGACGTCGTGGCCGACGGCCGCGATCAGGCCGTCGACGACGGCGACGGCACTCGCACGGCTGCGGACGGCGTCGGCGGTGAAGACGGGACCGCCGGTGAGGACGAGGTCGGCGTGGGGCATGGTGGGGTTCCTTGTCGAGAGACCGGTCATCCGCCGGCGAGCGTCTTGGCGATCTGGGAGGCGGAGTCGCCGGCGCGGCGCAGCACGAGCGCGACGGCGGCGAGGGCGACCAGGGTGAGCAGCAGCATCACGGTCGACACCGCCGCGATCTCGGGGCGGAGGCCGCTGCGCACGGCGCTGAGCACGTAGACCGGCCACGGCGTGGATCCGGACACCTGCACGAAGGCCGCGATCACCGTGTTGTCGAGGCTGAAGGTGAAGGCGAGCAGGCCGCCGGCCAGCACCGCGGGCATGGCGAGCGGGAAGGTGACGCGCCAGAAGGTGCGCATCGGCGTCGCGTAGAGGTCGGCAGACGCCTCCTCGAGCTTCTCGTCGAGGCCGATCAGGCGGGCGCGCACGAGGTACGAGACCACCGCCACGGCGAAGAGCGAGTGCCCGACGACGAGCCGCGCGGTGCCGTCGTTGAAGATCGATAGCCCGAGATCCTGCCCGAGGAACACCAGCCACGGCAGCAGCGCGACCGCGTCGACGATCTCGGGAGTGACGGACACCAGCAGGAGGAGGGTGATGAACCAGACCGCCCAGCGGCCGGGGCGCCGGGCGAGCGCGATGCCGGCCAGCGTGCCGATCAGCGTCGCCAGCAGAGCCGCGATCAGCCCCGTCCGGATCGACACGATCACCGCGCTCTGCACCGCGGGCTTGTTCAGGATCGTGGCGAACGCGTCGAAGCCGAAGCCCTCCCACGCCACGAGCAGCCGCCCGGTGTTGAACGACGAGATGACGATCACGATGATCGGGAGGAAGAGGAAGACGAAGACCGCGGTGCTCCACACCGCGAGGCCGACGTCGATCGGCGAGCGGCGCCTCCGGTGCAGCCTCGCGTCGCTCACGAGCCGTCCCCCAGCCGGAGGCGCGCACTCCGGCGCAGCGGCAGCGTCACGGCCCACACCAGCACGCCCGCGAGCGCCGCCGACACCAGGATCACCACGATCAGCAGCACCGCCATCGCCGAGCCCAGCGCCCAGTTCTGTCCGACCTGGAACTGGCTCGCCACCATCTGGCCGACCATGTTGCCCTTCGCGCCGCCGAGCACGGTGGCGGTGATGTAGTCGCCCATCAGCGGGATGTAGACGAGGAGCGTGCCGACGATGATGCCCGGGCGCGCGAGCGGCAGGGTGATGTCGCGGAAGGTGCGCCAGCTCGACGCCCCGAGATCCCCGCTCGCCTCGCGGAGCGAGGGCGCCACCCGGTCGAACGCCACGTAGAGCGGCAGGATCATCAGCGGCAGGTAGTTGTAGACGACCCCGAGCAGCACGGCGGGGCGCGTGTAGAGCAGGTCGATCGGGCCGGGGATGACGCCGATCGCCTGGAGCGCCTGCGAGAGCACGCCCTCCGGAGCGAGGATCACCTGCCAGCCGATCGTCCGGACCAGGAAGTTCGTCCAGTACGGCACCATCACCAGCGCGATCAGCAGCCCGCGCCGATTCGGAGCGGTCTTGACCGCCATCCAGTAGGCGACCGGCAACCCGATCACGAGGCAGAGCACCGTGCCGAGGACGCCGACCCAGAGGGTGTTCGCGAAGGTCTGGAAGAACGTGGGCGAGAACGCCTCGACGTACCGGTCGAACGAGAGCACGTCGTTCGCGTGCGTCCCGAAGACGCCCGGCTTGTAGCCGAAGCTGAACCAGACGACCTGGAGCACCGGCGCCACGAAGAACACCACGAGCCAGAGCCAGGCCGGCACCGCGAGGGCGAAGGGGAACCGCGGCCCGCGCCGCCGCGCGGGGAAGTCGATCGGGCGGGTCGCCGTGCTGATCGCGCTCACGCCCCCGCGGCCGCCTTGACCTTGTTGTAGACGTCGAGCGTCAGCTGATTGGTGACGGTGCCGGTCTGCATGGTGGCGACCGTCTCCTCCGGATAGAAGATGTAGCCGTCGAGGAACTCGAGCTGCGCGTCGCGGGCGAGCGACTCGATGTCGAGAGTGCCCGTGTTGTAGCCGATGTAGTCGAGCTCCTGGATCGCGTTCGCCGGGTCGAGCACGTAGTCGATGAAAGCGTGCGCCGCCTCGGGGTGCGGGGCTCCTGCGGCGATGGCCCAGTTGTCCATCCACAGCTCGGTGGTCGGCGAGCCGAGCACCCACTTCCAGCGCTCCGGATCCTCGCTGTTGAGCTTGCCCAGGCGCGCGTCGCCGTTCCACGACTGCACGAGCACCTGCGTGTTCTGCGGGATGATCGAGCCGCCCGGGTACGACTCGAACGCCGCGATGTGCGGGGCGATCTTCTCGACCATGAAGGTCTCGGCGGCCGCGTAGTCGTCCTCCGACTCGGTCGTGTAGTCGATCCCGTTCGCCCAGAAGTACGGCGCCACGATCTCGATCGGGTCGTCGAGGAACGACGTCTTCCCACTGCCCTCGTTCTGCACCGCGTCGAGGAAGTCGCTCCAGGTGACGAGCTCGCGCGTGATCACGGTGGTGTCGTAGGCGAAGCCGGTCGTGCCCCAGTTCTTGCAGACGGTGTACTCGTTGTCGGGGTCCCAGGCCTGCCCGAGGAACTGCGGATCGACCTTCGCGAGGTTGGGGATCAGGTCCTTCGAGAACCTGGTGAGCAGCCCGTTCTCGATCATCCCGGGGACGAAGATGCCCGTCGGCACGACGATGTCGTAGCCGCTGGTGCCCTTCGAGGCGCCGAGCTTCGAGAGCAGCTCCTCGTTCGAGCTGTACGAGTCGAGGGTGATCTTCGGGCCCTCCGAGCTCGTGAACGCCGAGATGACCTCGGGCGCGTCGTAGTCGCCCCAGGTGTAGATCGAGAGGTCGCCCTCGAGCGCGCCGCCCGTCGCCTCCGGAGCGGAGCCGGCGCCGGGCGAGGAGCAGGCGGCGAGGAACGCCGTCGCGCTCACCCCGCCCGCGACACCGAACAGACGTCGGCGCGAGAGCTCGCGGCGGATGATCGGCACGGCCTGGGCGGGAGCGAGGATGTTCACGGGGTGCTTCGCGGTCATGATGTCTCCGAGCTGCTCGAGGGTCGTTCGGTCGGCGGTTCGATGTAGCCGGCCGCTCGGGCCGCCTCGTCGAGGGGGAAGAAGAGGGTGTTCGTGCTGGTCCAGCTGAGCGTGACGGCGGAGTCGACGCTGAGTGCCGGCGCGTCGGGCGCGGGGCGGCGCACCAGCACCGAGTGATCCGCATCGAGGTGGACGAGGTACTGCACCGTCTCGCCGAGGTTCGCGATCGAGAGCACGCGTCCGCTCGCGGTGTCGACGCCGCCGGCGGGCCGCTCGGCCGCCGCATGGATCCGGATGGACTCGGGGCGGATCGCCGCCTGGCACTTCTCGCCCGGCCGGCCGGCCGCCTCCGTCCCGCTGATCGTCGCGACCGGGGTGACCAGCGCGCCGGAGTCGCCGACGACGCCCGCGAGGAAGTTCTGCTGTCCGACGAAGGCGGCCACGTAGGCGGACGCGGGACGGTGGTAGACGGTGTTCGCGTCGGCCAGCTGCTCGACGCGGCCCTCGCGCATCACCGCGATGCGGTCGCTCATCGACATCGCCTCGCCCTGGTCGTGCGTGACGAAGACGAAGGTGATGCCGAGCCGCGTCTGCAGGAGCTTCAGCTCCATCTGCATCTCCTCGCGCAGCTGCCGGTCGAGCGCGCCGAGGGGCTCGTCGAGCAGCAGCACGGAGGGGCGGTTCACCAGGGCGCGCGCGAGCGCGATCCGCTGCTGCTGGCCGCCCGAGAGCTGGGTGGGCTTGCGGTCGGCGAAGCCGCGCATCCGCACCATGTCGAGGGCGTCGGCGACGCGTCCGCGGATCTCGCTCTTCTTCGTGCGGCGCTGCCGGAGTCCGTACGCGACGTTCTCGGCGATCGTCATGTGCGGGAAGAGGGCGTAGGCCTGGAACACGGTGTTCACGTCGCGCTGGTGCGGCGCCCGGCGCAGCACCGAGGTGCCCGAGATGCGGATGTCGCCCGCGTCGGGGTGCTCGAAGCCGGCGATCATCCGCAGTGTCGTGGTCTTGCCGCAGCCGGAGGGGCCGAGCAGCGAGAGGAACTCGCCGGGCTCCACGCGCAGGTCGACCCCGTCGACGGCGACCGCGGTGCCGTAGAGCTTGCGGACGCCCTCGAGGACGACGGAGCCCGGCGCGTCGGACGTGCCGGTGGACGCCGTGGCGGGCGGGGTGGTGAGCGAGGTCGTTGGCACCGGAGAGGGCTCCCATCGGTCGGACGCACACGGTCGCGCGTCGAACTGTGCTTCGCATTCAAGCGCAGATCGGCCGATGTGCGATGGAAACCGTTGTAAACAACGCGTTACGGTTCCCAAAGCATCCGTGGGCGCGACGGGGCAAGCGGGCAGCGGACGACGAAGGGGCCCGGGAGCGATCGCTCCACGGACCCCTTCGGATCGTGCTGTCGTGCCGGCTACAGTCCCGAGTTCGGGAACGCCTGCATGATCTCCGAGAACACCGCGGCCGACCAGCCGATGACGATGATGAAGCTGATGACGACGACGCCGAGGAAGATCCAGAGCGGCAGCAGGCCGCCGCCGGTCACGCGCTTGACGACCACGCTGCGGCCGATCACGTAGACGTAGGGCGCGGCGAGGAACGCCCAGGCCCAGTGGAACGGCTTCTGCACGCCGGCCCTCTTCAGCTGGCGGTGGTCGAGGAACGCGAAGACGACCTCGGCCGCGTAGATCAGGAAGCCGATCACCTGCACGGCTCCGAGTCCGAGGAGGTACGCGGTCGACATGCCCATCGAGGCGCGCGGACCGTAGGTCGACGCCATCGAGGAGTCGGCGATCGCGGTCGGGGAGAGCAGGAAGATCGACAGCGCCGACAGCAGCGGGAGGAGGACGACGACCCAGATCCACGGCGTCGAGGTGACGATGCTCGGGTCGCGCGGCTGGGGGGCGGCCGGGCCGGGCGCAGAGGCGTACGGCTGCTGGGCGTACTGCGGCGCCTGCTGGGCGTAGGGCTGCTGGTACGCGGGCTGCTGCGGCGCGTACGGGTTCTGCTGCTGGGGGGCGTAGGGGCTCTGCTGCTGCGGGACCTGCTGCTGCGGGGCCTGCTGCTCCGGCGCCGACCGGCCGGAGGCGCTCTGGCCGTAGCTGGTCGCCTGCCCGCTCGAGGTCTCGCCGTAAGCGGGGCGCTCGGGCGCAGCGGGCGGCGTGGGCGACGCGGCGGGCGGCGTGGGTGCGGCCGGCGTCGCGACCGGGGCGTCGCGGAGCGACTCGGTCCAGCCGGAGCCGTCCCACCAGCGCTGACGCGGCGAGCCCGCCGGGTCGGGGTACCAGCCGGCGCGCGGTCCCGAGGGTGCCCCGCCGCCGTTGGTCGGATCGGTCTGGTTCTCGTCGGTCATCGCGTCCTCTGCTCCCCTCCGAGCGGTCTGCCCGTGATCACCGTGAAGCGTATCGTCGCGACCTCCCGCGTCTGCTGAGCGTCCCCGAAGAGCCTCCGATGAGCGCGCCGAGCGCACTCCCGCCTCGAATGGCGCGAGTCGTGTGGTTCTGGCGCACGGGCGGGTCAGTTGTCGGTACTCGCTGGTTCGATCTCCGTATGGCAGTTGGAGCAGAAACCAGACTCTCCTCGCGTCCGCCGAGAAGCTGTACGAGGTGTACCGGGCTGCGCTCTCGATTCCGCTCGCGTTCGCGCGCGGTGGTCTGTCGAGCAGCGAGTCGAGCGATCTCGTCGAGCGCTCGATCCGCGCCGAGCTCGCGGTCGGGTCGGGGGTGTCCGAGCGGGAGCTGTCGCGCGAACTCGAGCGCGCGCATCTGCTCGTCGAGGACCTTCCACTGACGAGGGCGGCTCTCGCGGCGGCGCGCATCCGCTGGCGGGCGGCCGAGGTGATCTGCTCCGTCGCCGCGACCCTGCCCAGGGAGTCGCTCGCCGAGTTCGACGAGCGCTCCGCCGAGCTCGCGCTCACGACGACGCCGACGCAGCTGCGGCGCGCGGTCGACAGGCTGCGCGACGAGCTGCACGACCAGCCCCTCGAGAAGCGGCACGCCCGCGCGAAGGAAGACCGCGGCGTGTGGCTGACCCCGGAGATCGACGGGATGGCGACGCTCAGCGCCTACCTGCCCGCCCCGGCCGCGGTAGGCGTGTACAACCGCCTCGACCGCATCGCCCGCACCCTCCGCGAGGGCGACGGCAGTCACGGAGACCAGCGGACCCTCGCGCAGCTGCGCGCCGATGCGCTCACCGATCTGCTCTGCGACGGCGACATCGCCGGCACCACTCCGCTCTCCGACGGCGAGACCCCCGCGCCGACCTCGACGGCTACGGAGCGATCCCTGCCGGTGTCGCCGCCACCGTCACCCGTGTCCTGACCGACCCGAGCACCGGAGCCGTGGTCTCCGTCGGCCGCACCCACCGCGTCCCACCCCCGCAGATGCGGCTCGCCCTGCAGCTGCGCGACCAGACCTGACGCTTCCCCGGCTGCACCCGACCCGCGTCCACCGCCGAGGCCGACCACACGATCGAGTGGCGCAACGGAGGCGACACCGCCCTCCACAACCTCGCCTCCCTCTGCACCGCCCACCACCACGTCCGCCACGGCGACCGCTGGACCTACCGCCTCCACCCCGACGGCACCACCGACTGGATCACCCCCACCGGCCGCCACATCACCACCCGACCACCCGCGCTCCCCGGACGCTCGCCCGTGCCACCCCCACGATTCGACGACGCACCGCCATCGTTCTGACCCGCATCGCCGGCGAAGGGCGTTCGATCGCGCGGAGCAGGACTCCCGTCGTCCCCGCTCCCCCCGCCAGGATGGACTCATGCCGCACACTCTCCGCGCCCGCGCCGTCCTCTTCGACATGGACGGGACGCTGGTCGACTCGACGGCGGTCGTCGAGACGATCTGGCGCGACTTCGCCGACCGCTTCGGCCTCGATCGCGCGATGATCCTCGGCGCCGTGCACGGCGTCCGCGCCGAGGACAGCGTCCGCCGGTTCGCGCCGGACGGCACCGACGTCGCGGCCATCGTCGGCGAGCTCAACGCCTACGAGCTCGAGCACACGGAGGGGACCCTCGCGATCCCGGGCGCGGTCGCATTCCTCGCAGCGCTGCCCCGCGCCTCCGTCGCCCTGGTCACCTCGGCGAGCCCCGCCCTCGCCGCCGGTCGCCTCGCCGCGGCGGCCGTCCCCTCCCCCGACACCGTCGTCACCGCCGACGACGTCGCGAACGGCAAGCCCGCGCCCGACGGGTACCTGCTGGCCGCCGAGCGCCTCGGCAGCACCCCGGCCGATGCCATCGTCTTCGAGGACGCCGAGGCGGGCATCCGCGCCGGCCTCGCCGCCGGGATGCGGGTGGTCGTCGTCGGTACGCACGAGAGCCCGACGACCGCAGGTCTCCCGCGCATCGAGCACTACTCCGACGTCCGCGTCACGATCGACGGCGACGAGCTGGTCATCGAGCTCGGCTGAGCACCGACGGCCGGCGCCTCACCCCCGGACGCACCCCGACTCCGCCGTCAGGCTCACGCCGTCGGGTGTGCCGCGGATGCTGGCCGACACCACTCCGTCACGCCACGGCGTCACCGCCGTCCAGAAGTCGCGTCCCGAGGCTCGGTCCGTGCGGTCGAAGCCGGCCGCCTTCCAGCCCTCGATCACGGCGTCGAACGGCTCCTGCGCGCTGTCGTAGACCGTGAAGACAGGAACGACCACGCTGCCCGCCGACCGCGAGCCGGGGCCCTCCGAGCACGGCTCGACCCGCATCGAGACCTCGGCGGGGACACCGGTGGCGGCGACCGACTCCTCGAGGAACTCGCGGACGACCGGCTCCACGGCGGCGACCCCGGCCGCCACTTCCGCCGGGTCGGCCTCGGGCAGCGAGGGTGGCGTGGGCAGCGGGGGCTCGGGCGAGCCGAGGGGCAGCCCGAGCCAGCCGGCGGCGGTCGTCGCGTAGTCGGCCGACTGCACGCTGAAGGACGTCCGCGCGGCTGTTCCGGCGTCGGCCGCCTCGTCCGGTGTCGCAGCGAGCGTCGTGGCGACTCCCTCCGCGTCGTCGGTGGTGACCGAGACGGAGGCGCGCTCGGCACCCTCCGACGAGCGCACGGTCACGGAGGAGATCCGCGGATCGGCATCGAGGGTGTCGACGAGAGCGAGCAGCGCGGGCCCGGGAGCCTCCGGCTCGACGGCGATCGACGTCGAGCCCCTGGCCAGGTCGATCCGCCTCGTGATCGTGCGGACGACGGCCACCGCCTCCGTGAAGGAGACGCCCGCCGACAGCTCCACGTACCGCTGGTACGGCGACACCGCGACCGACTCCGCGAACGGGAGGACCCTGAGCTCGCCCGCGAGCTCGACGTCCTCCTTTCGTCGGGGATCGACGACGACGCCGACGCCGGCGTCGCCCGCGGGGATCCTGAGGGAGAGCGAGAGCTTCGTCCCGGTGACACCGCTGTGGACCGCATCACGGACCACGGCGGCGACCTCGAGGTCGTCGCCCGACGCTGTCACGTCGACCGACGCGATCCACTCGTCCGGTCGGTCCTTCGGGTCGGCCTGCTGCAGGGACGACTCGACCGATCCGACGCCCGAACCGGCCCGGATCCTGTCGACGAGGGACGCCAGCGCCGCGTCGGCGCCGTCCGGCGGCACGGTGCATCCCGCCAGCGCGAGGACGAGGCAGAGCACCGCGACGGCGGCCGCGCGCGCCATCGGACGCACCGTCAGTACCGGATCGCGTCGATCACCTTGACGCGCACCGCCACGAGCGCGGGCACCACACCCGCCAGCGCGCCGACCAGGGTCGCCGCGCCGAGGCCGAGCAGCGCCGCCTCCACCGGGAACGGCGGGATGTCGTCTATCCCGTTCTGCCTGATGAAGTCGACCGTCCACGGATTCGTCACCAGGATGACCGCGAGGGTCACCCCGACCACGCCCGCGACCACGGTCGCCACGACGCTCTCCATCATGATCGAGAAGAAGATGCGTCCCGAGGACGCCCCGAAGCTGCGTCGGATGCCGATCTCGCGGATGCGCTGCCGGACGGTCACGAGCGCGATGTTCAGCAGGCCCAGCGCGCCGAGGGCCAGGACGAGGCCCGCCACTCCGCCGATGACCCAGGTGAGCACGCCGAACGGATCGGAGTCGTAGGTCAGGTAGTCCTGGCGGTTCACGCTGGCCTCGATCCCCGGCCCGAGAGCGGCGGTGACGTCGCGCGTCACGGCGGCCGCGAGCGGCTCGGCGATGTCGAGCGGCACCCACATCTCGTAGTTCGGCGTCTGCGATCCGCCGAACGCCGGATCGACCGGGACAGCGAGAGCCGCGTAGGAGTCGGCGAGCATCATCATCGTCGGCTCGGTCTCCCACTGCGACACCGGGGTGACCCCCACGATCACCGCCGTCGTGTCGTGCTCGCCACCGAGCAGGGTCACGACCGGGTGGGTGCGCAGATCGGGGCTGCCCAGACGCTGCCAGAAGATCTCGCTCACGACGAGCGCGGGGGCGAGGCGGCGCTCGTCGCCCTCGGTGAACCAGCTCCCCTGCTCCATCTCGAGACGGTGCATCACCGCGTACGGCTGATCGACGGCTGTGATCGGCACGTCGACGGCGCCGTCCGCGAACTGCACCCGCGAGCTCCCGTAGGTGGTCCGGCTGGCGTACTCGATGCCGTAGCGCTCGAGCACCGTCTCCCACGCGGTCTGAAGCGCGGCGTTGTCGACCACTCCGTCCGGCCCGTTCGAGTAGGCGCTGAGGTAGAGGCTCGCGGGCCGGCCGCTCGAGCGCTCGGCCTGCTCGATGCTGGCCTGGCGCGCGATGCCGCCGGCTGCGACGACTCCGGTCAGCGCGGCGACGGCCACGGCCACGCCGATGAGCGAGAGCAGGACGCGGCCCCTGTGGATCCGCAGCTCGGTCCACGCCTCGACGATCGCGCCGGCGATGCCGACCAGGCCGCCCATCAGAGCGCGTCCTCTGCGGCCGCGGCGTGCGCAGGGACGCGCGGTTCGGACGTCGATCCCGTCGCCGCTCCGAGCCGGCCGTGATCGAGGCGGTAGTGCCGCTCGGCGCGCGCCGCGATGGCCGGGTCGTGGGTGATGGTGACGAGGGCGGATCCCGACTCGCGGGCGATCTCGTCGAGCAGGCTCATCACGCTCTCTCCCGTGTCGGTGTCGAGGGCGCCGGTCGGCTCGTCGGCGAGGATCAGCCGGGGGCGGCGCACGAGCGCCCGCGCGATCGCGATGCGCTGCTGCTCGCCTCCGGACATGCGGCCCGGCATCGAGTCGACGCGGTGGCCCAGGCCGACGCGCTCGAGCATCTCGGCCGCGATCGACGCCCGCTTCCAGAACTCGGAGCCGGTGGCGTAGAGCAGCGGGGTCATCACGTTCTCGCGCGCCGTCCGCCCCTCGAGCAGGTTGAACTGCTGGAAGATGAAGCCGATGCTCCCGCCGCGGATCCGCGCCCTGGCACGCGAGGAGAGAGTCTCGGTCGGGCGGTCCTCGAGGAGCATGCGACCGTCCGTCGGCTCGTCGATGAGGCCGAGGATGTTGAGGAGCGTCGACTTGCCGGAGCCGCTGCGCCCGACGACCGAGACGTGATCGCCCTCGCCCACCTCGAGATCGACCCCGTCGAGGATCGTCAGGGGCGCGGCGTCGGGCAGGGGGACGACCTTGCGGATGCCCTCGAGCCGGAGGATCGTCACGAGCAGATGACCGAGCCGTCGGCGTTCTGGATGCAGTTGCCCTCGACCGGGACGTCCTCGCCCGCGGCGGCCCCCGGGACGAACTGGAGGAGCACTGCTCCCTCGTCCACTCCCCCGGTGATCTCGACGTTCACGCCGTCGGTGAGGCCCAGGGTGACGGGCACCTCCTCGGTCGTGCCGTCGTCGGCCTGGCGGTAGACCACGCCCGACTGGGCCGAGCCCTCGACCGCGGTCGTCGGCACGACGAGCACGTTCTCGGCCTTGCCGCCCGCGAGAGTGACCGAGGCGGCGAGGCCCGGGAACACCGTCACCTCGGCCGGGACCTGGCAGCGGAAGCTCGTGCCGGAGCCGCCGGTCGCTCCGCCGGTCGTCCCGTCTGCGGCCGGAGCCTCGCCCTCGCCGGCGAGCGGCGTCGTGATCGTGAGCCCGGTGCAGGTGAAGCCGGCCGGCCCGCCGGTGATCGAGACCTGCGCCTCGGTGGGGCGGTTCTGGATCCGGTAGAGCTGCTGGGCGTCGATGGTGCCGGTGACCGCGAAGGTGGGCGGCGCGACCTGCCCCGTGACCTCTCCGACCGTCACGGCCTGGTCGTGGATGACGCCGAGCGCGCTCAGCGTGCCCGAGGTCGGCGCGTAGACGCGCTCGAAGCGCACCGCGGGCTCGGGCTGCGTGACGGTGATCGTGCCGTCGGGGTTCGTGGTCTCGACGGGGTCCCGCGGCGTCTCGACGCGGATGTCGTAGACGAGGTCTCCCGTCGACACGGCCGCGCCCTGCTGGATGTAGACGTCGTCGACGGTGCCGGCCGCCGTGGCCTTCATCGCCACGGCGGGGTCGGCCGCGACGGTGCCCTGGAGAGTCAGATCGTTGGTGACGGTGCTGCGACCCACCACGACGGTGGGCTCGGTCAGCTCACCGGTCGGGACGGTCGGATCGGCGTCGGCCTCGCCGTCGGGGAAGAACGCGATCTTCACGAGCGCGAGACTCGCCGCGCCCAGGATGATCATCCACACGATCGGGAAGACCCATCGTCGAACCGTGCCCATGCTGTCCCCTGACTCCGCCCCGGACGTCGGATCAGCCCGGGGCACCGCTGGCCTCGCCCCCTGGCGCACCGAACGGCAGCCTATCGAGGCTCCGCGGCGTCCACGTCAGCCGGGCGGCTGACGTCAGCCGGCGAGCTTGGCGACGATCGCCGAGACTCGCCGCGACCGGGTCTCGGGCGTCTTGGCGCCGTCGACCGCCGTGACGTGGGCCTTCCGCGCACTGGGCGCGAGAGCGGCGAAGGCCTCGACGAGACCGGCGGCGGCGAGTGCGGCGGCGAGGTCCTCGGGCACGACCACCTCGCGCGGGGCCGTGTCGAGCTCGAGGTCGACCTCGATCGTCTCTCCGCCGGTGAGGCCGGTCGCCGCGCGCTTGTCGGCCGAGAACGAGATGAGGGCTCGCCCCGCCATGGCGCCGACCGTGCCGGCGAACGCGTAGCCGTTCACGACGACGCTCACCGCCGGCCGCCGCCCGCCGCCGAGGGCGTCGAGCACCTCGGGCGGCACCTCGATGCCGGTGTTGTTGCCGATCCGGAAGAGCGTCGTCGTGAAGCGCATGGCAGGAGACTGCCACGGGCCCCGCTCCGAAGCGAGAGCCCGTGGCAGTCGTGAGCATCAGAGCGTGCTCGCGCCCGACCAGGCGCCGAGCTTGCCCTGGCTGTAGGTGCCCTCGCCGGCGGAGGAGGTGATGGTCATCGACCAGCCGGTCGCCGCGTTCACGCCGACGGTGCCGGTCTTCACCCGGAAGGCGATGGGGAAGACGGCGGAGCCGTTGTCGCGGGCGATCAGCGCCGGGTTGAGGAACGAGACGAAGGACGTCCCGAGGCCGGTGACGGCGGTCGGTCCGTCACGGACGGGTCCTCAGTCTGCGGCTGCCTGCGCTGACGTCGCGGTGACGGGCGGCTCGCCGAGGGCCGAGCGCACGGCGTCGACCGTCATGCGCCCTTCCGGATCGAGCCGCGTGAGCATCCGCGCCATGATGTCGGCGAGCTGGACGATCTGCTCGGGAGCGAGCGGGTCGATGACATCGGCGAGCACGGTCGCCACGTGACCCGGAGCCGTCTCGACGATCTTCGCCAGGCCCGCCTCGGTCAGCACGGCATTGGTCGCGCGGCCGTCGGTCGGGCACGGCCGGCGCTCGAGGTACCCGCGCGCGGCGAGCCGGGTGACGACGTGCGAGAGGCGGGGCAGCGTCGCATTCGTGCGCGCTGCGAGGGTCGTCATCCGCAGAGCGTGGTCGGGCGCCTCCGACAGCATCGCGAGCGTCATGTACTCGAAGTGGGTGAGCCCGGCGTCGCGCTGCAGCTGCGTGTCCAGCGCGCCGGGCAGCAGCTCGACGACCGCGATGAAGCGCAACCAGGCGTCGAGCTGATCGGGCGTCAGCCAGCGGGGTGGGACCATCCACTCAGTCTATCGAGAGGTTGCCGCGACAAGTAAGGCTCACACCACGTCGTCGGACAGGTCGACCGCCGCGCCGAAGCGGTGGTTCGTGATCGAGATCGCCTGCTCGCGGAGGAACGGGAGCAGCTCGACCCGGCCGGCAGGAGTGATCGGGTCGGCGTAGATCGCGACGTCGGGCGAGCCGCCGAGCGCCTCGGCGAGCGCCGTCGAGAGCGGGATCCGGCTGCCGTCGGCGCGGACGAGGGGCACGGGCTTCCCCGTGCTGCCGCGGGTCATCCCGCTGAGGACGTCGGTGAACGAGCGCGTCGAGTTCGAGGACGCAGGGGCGGAAGCGCCGTCGGCGTCGCGTCCGAGCGACGGCGCCGTGCCGCCCTGCGGCCCGCCGAACGCGTCGACGCGGTCCGAGACGATGTCGCCGACGATCCGCACCCGCGAGGCGGTGATCCGGCCTGCGGCGGCTCGCTCGAGCCACTGCGCGTCCGATTCGACGACGACCTTCGGAACCAGGCCGGCCATCTCCTGGAGCTGGTCTCCCGAGAGGATCTCCTGGACCCGCGGAGGCAGCGGGATCGAGCTCGACACATCCATCCGCGAGCGCGTGAGCAGCCCGGCGGCGAGGACCCGGAGGAGCTCGCCGAGGTCGCCGCCGTCGGCGAGGCGGATGGCGATCGGCACACGCAGGTAGCGGAGCAGATTGCGCTCGACTCCGATCTTCGAGATGTCGGTGACGACGCCGAACTCGGTCGCCCAGGCCAGCTGGTCGGACAGCGCGGAGCGGCGGAGCAGGTCGAATTGCTCGAACTGCAGCGACGACTGCGCCGCCTCGATGAACTGTCGGGCGCGGTCGTCGAGCCCGCGCAGATGCAGGGTGCTCGACGGGCGGGCGGGCGACGGCTTCCACGAGCCGAAACCGATCAGGTGGTTCGGGCCGCCGGCCTTCGCACCCCCGCCGACGGAGGAGCGCTTCCAGCCGCCGAAGGGCTGCCGCCGCACGATCGCACCGGTGATCCCGCGGTTGACGTAGAGGTTGCCCGCCTCGACCGAGTCGAGCCACAGCGCGAGCTCGTCGGAGTGCAGAGAGTGCAGGCCGGCGGTGAGCCCGTAGTCGGTCGCGTTCTGCATCCGGATCGCGTCCTCGAGGGTCGCGGCGTGCATGATGCCGAGCACCGGCCCGAAGAACTCGGTGAGATGGAAGTAGCTGTCCTCGCTCACTCCCTCGCGGACGCCCGGCGACCAGAGCCGGCCGGTCTCGTCGAGGCGGTGCGGCTCGACGAGCCACGACTCCCCCGCACCGAGCGTGGTCAGTGCATGGGCGAGCTTGCCCGTCGGCTGCTCGATCAGCGGACCCATCACCGCGGCGGGGTCGCTCGGCGGGCCGACGCGGAGGGAGGTGACGGCGTCGACCAGCTGCGCACGGAACCGCTTCGAGCGCGCGACCGAGCCGACCAGGATCACCAGTGACGCCGCCGAGCACTTCTGGCCGGCGTGCCCGAAGGCGCTCTTCACGATGTCGGCGACGGCGAGATCGTAGTCGGCATGAGGAGTGACGATGATCGCGTTCTTGCCGCTCGTCTCGGCGAGCAGCGGCAGATCGGGGCGCCACGAGCGGAACAGCTTCGCGGTCTCGTAGGAGCCGGTGAGCACGACGCGATCGACCAGCGGATCGGTGATCAGGGCTCGGCCGAGCGCCTCCTCGTCGAGGTCGACGAGGGCGAGCAGGTCCTGCGGGATTCCCGCGTCCCACAGGGCCTCGACCAGCACCGCGGCCGAGCGGCGCGCCTGCGGGGCGGGCTTGAGGACGACTCCGGAGCCCGCGCCGAGCGCCGCCAGCACCGAGCCGGCGGGGATCGCGACCGGGAAGTTCCACGGCGGAGCGACCACGGTCACCCGCTCGGGGACGAAGGTCGCACCGCCGACCGCGTCGAGCTCGCGGGCGCGGGTCGCGTAGTAGTGCGCGAAGTCGATCGCCTCGGAGACCTCCGGATCGGCCTCGGCGAGGGTCTTGCCCGTCTCGGAGGCCATCACCTCGATCAGGCGATCCCGGTTGGCGGCGAGGGCGAGGCCCGCACGGTCGAGGATCGCGGCGCGGTCGTAGCCGAGGCGCTCACCCCAGCGCTCGGCGCGCAGCGCGACGGCGCTCAGCACTCCCTGCAGCTGCTCGGCCGTGTCGACGCGGGCCGCGTCGGCGGTCGCGATGCCGATGCGCGAGGAGGGGATCCGCTCGGTGATCAGCCGCGCCCAGCGCCGGTTGCCGGGCAGGGAGGGATCAGTGTCGGGCTCGTTGCGGAAAGCGGCGGTCGCCGCCGCAGCGCCCGAGCCCCGGCTGAGGCCCAGGACGGCCTGGGTGAGCCCTTCCTCGGCGGGGTCGTGGGCGTGCTCGCCCGCCCCGGCGTGCTCCTGCACGAGCCGGAGCCCGGACCCCGACGCCCACTCGCGCAGGCGGTCCTGGGTGCGGTTCGGGGTCGGCACGGCGGTGTCGAGAGCCTCGAGCGAGACGCGGAAGCGCTCGAGCTCGCGCTGGAGCACGCTCTCGTCCTCGAGCTCGAAGACCGCCGAGAGGAAGTTCTCGGAGCTCGAGTTCTCCTCGAGCCGGCGGATCAGATACGAGATCGCGACGTCGAACTCGTGCGGGTGCACGACGGGTGTGTAGAGGAGGAGCCGCCCGACGTCCTCGCGGACCGCGCGGGCCTGACCCGTCGCCATGCCGAGCAGCATCTCGAACTCGACGTCCTCGGCGACCCCGCGCTCGTTCGCCAGGATCCAGGCGAACGCGATGTCGAAGAGATTGTGCCCCGCCACGCCGATCCGCACCGCGTCGGTGCGCTCGGGCCGGAGCGCCCAGTCGAGCAGGCGCTTGTAGTTGGTGTCGGCCTCGGCCTTGCTGCCGACCGTGGCGATCGGCCAGTCGTGGATCGCGGCGTCGACGCGCTCCATCGCGAGGTTGGCGCCCTTGACGACGCGGACCTTGATCGGGGCCCCGCCGGCGCGGCGCCGCTCGGTGGCCCACTCGGTGAGCCCCTGGAGCACGCCGAGCGCGTCGGGCAGGTACGCCTGCAGCACGATCCCGGCCTCGAGCCCCTGCATCCCCGGCTGCTCGAGCAGGCGCCGGAACACTGCGACGGTCAGGTCGAGGTCGCGGTACTCCTCCATGTCGAGGTTGATGAACTTGGGGGTCGGGCTCGCAGCGGCGAGCTGGTAGAGCGGAGTGAGGCGCTCGACCACTCGGTCGACGGCCTCGTCGAACGCCCACATCGAGAGCTGGCTGACGATGCTCGAGACCTTGATGCTCACGTAGTCGACGTCGTCTCGCTCGAGCAGCCGGTGCGTGCCCTCGAGGCGACGCCGGGCCTCGCGCTCGCCCAGCACCGCCTCGCCCAGGAGGTTGAGGTTGAGCCGGTCGCCGCCCGCGCGGAGCCTCCTGATCGCACCGCCGAGCCGGGAGTCCGACGCGTCGACGACCAGGTGCCCCACCATCTGCCGGAGCACGCGGCGGGCGGCGGGGACGACGGCCCACGGCAGCACCGGACCCACCGCGCCGCCGGTGGCCACCGCCGCGCGCAGATAGGAGGGGAGGAACGCCGGTGTCTTCGCCGTCAGCGCCGAGAGGTTCTCGGCCGCGACCGAGAGGTCCTCCGGCCGGGCGACTCCGTCGACGAAGCCGACCGTGAAGTCGAGGCCGTTCGGATCCTGCAGCACCCCGGCGAGGCGCTGCGCCGCGGGATCGGCGGGGAAGGCGCGGCTGCGGACGATCCAGCGGCGCACCAGCATCTCGACGCGGTCGAGGATGGGCTGCTCGGAGTCGAACTCGGGCTTGTGCCGCGGCAGCCGGAGCGGCATCCCGGTGTGGTACTGCCCCGTGTCGCTGAGGGCGCCGCGATCAGCGCGCTCCTCGGCGGCGGGCTCGGCCGGCTGCTCATCGGGCACCACGTCGTCGCGCTCCGGCTCGTTCCCGGGCGCTGCGTGAGACGTCGACTGCTCCATGCGTCGAGGCTATGCCCGAGTCGGCATGCGAACGGGGCGTGTCGCGTGCCTCTGGGGAGACTCCGCGCTGGAGGCGGGGTGTGGACGAGCCTCGAGCGGCGCTGCCTGACGAGCAGGCCCGCGGCTCGCGCACCGCACGCAGGCCGACCACACTGGAGCTCATGGCCCGCAGCTCCGCCCGTCGCGACCGGCACCGCCCCCAGGACGTCTCCGAGCGCAGCGGCACCGCGCCGGGGCCCCGGCGCGCGAGCGCTCCCTCCGCTACCGACCCCGCCGTCGACGTCCTGATCGTGGGCGCCGGTCACAACGGACTCGTGGCCGCCGCCTACCTCGCGCAGGCGGGGCTCGACGTGCTGGTGCTCGAGCGCGCTCCGCACGCGGGCGGTGCGACGGTGTCCGAGCACCCGTTCCGCGGAGTCGAGGCGCGGCTCTCCCGCTACTCCTATCTCGTGAGCCTGCTGCCGCCGTCGATCCTCGCCGACCTCCGCGTCGACGTCCCGCTCGTCCGGCGCCGCTACTCCTCCTACACGCCCGACCCCGAGGATCCGACCCGCGGCCTGCTCGTCGACACCGGCGACGCGGAGGCCACGGCCGCCTCCTTCGCCCGGCTCGGCGCCGCCGAGGACGCCGAGCCGTTCGCCGACTTCTCGCGGCACACCGCGCGGATGGCGCGGGCTCTCTGGCCGACGCTGACCCAGCCGCTCCTGCGCAGGGAGGAGGCACGGCGCCTCGTCGGCGACGACGCTGTCTGGCGGGCGATGATCGAGCGCCCGATCGGCGAGGTCATCGAGCGCAACCTCACGAACGACGTCGCCCGCGGGATCCTCCTCACCGACGCGCTGATCGGGACCCTCGCGGGCGCCCAGGACGCCGACCTCGCGCAGAACCGCTGCCTGCTCTACCACGTGATCGGAGGCGGCACCGGCGACTGGGACGTCCCCGTCGGTGGCATGGGGGCCGTCTCGGGCGCCCTCGAGCGCGCCGCCCTCGATGCGGGCGCGCGCATCCTGACCGCGACCGAGGCGACCTCGGTCAGCCCCGACGGCGAGGTCACCTACCGCCGAGGCCCGCGCACCCGGCGGATCCGCGCCCGCTTCGTACTGTCGAACGCGGCCCCGTTCGTGCTCGACCGGCTGATGAGCGGTGAGTCGGGCGTCGGCGCCGAGAAGCCGGAGGGCGCCCAGGTCAAGGTCAACCTGGTGCTCCGCAGGCTGCCCCGCCTCCGCGACGAGAACGTCACCCCGGAGGCGGCGTTCGGCGGCACCTTCCACGTGAACGAGGGCTACCAGCATCTCGAGGAGTCGTACCGGGCCGCGACGAACGGGGACGACCCCGGCCCGATCCCCTGCGAGATCTACTGCCACACGCTGACCGATCCGACGATCCTCTCGCCCGAGCTCGCCGCGTCGGGCGCGCACACCCTCACGGTCTTCGCCCTGCACACGCCCGACCGCCTCCTGACGGCCGAGAACAACGACGAAGCGCGGGCGCGCCTCGAGTCCGCGATCCTCGACTCCCTCGACTCGGTCCTCGCCGAGCCGATCCGCGACCTCGTGCTCCTCGACGCCGACGGAGCACCGTGCATCGAGACGCGCACCACGCGCGATCTCGAGGCGAGCCTCGGGATGCCCGGCGGCAGCATCTTCCACGGGCCGCTGTCGTGGCCCTTCGCCGAGGACGACGCGCCGCTCGACACGCCGGCGCAGCGCTGGGGAGTCGCGACCGCGCACCCGCGCATCCTGGTCTGCGGCGCCGGAGCGCAGCGCGGCGGAGGCGTCTCGGGGCTGGGCGGCCACAACGCCGCCATGGCGGTCCTGGAGGAGCTCGGCGCCTAGACGATCAGTGCCACCGGTGGTCCTGGATCGTCATTCGCGGACCTCGCCGAGGCTTGTGCGCGCCGCTCGCTCCGATGAGGCGGATCACACGCTGACGGTGCCCGCGCCACGGCTCGAGCAGCTCGAGCATCCCGTCGTCGTCGACCCCGTGGCGCCCGGTGAGCGCGAAGCCGATCGAGGCGGCGAGGTGGTAGTCGCCGACGCTCACCGCATCCGGGTCGCCGTGCGCCCGCATCATCACCTCGGAGGCCGTCCACGGGCCGATCCCGGGGACCGACTGCAGCCGTGAGGCCACCTCGGGCCCGCCGCGGCCGAGCGCCAGGGTGCGCTCGAGCCCCGGCGCGACGAGGGCCGCCGTCAGGAGGGTGCGCGAGCGCTTCGGATCGACGCCCGCCCTGTGCCAGTCCCACGAGGGCACGCGCCGCCACTGCTCCGCGGACGGAGCGACGTGCAACGGCATCGGGCCGGGTGCCGGCTCGCCGTGGAGGCGGACCAGCGCGCGGTACGCGCGCCACGCCTCCGTGCTGGTGACCTTCTGCTCGAGGATCGACGGCGCGAGCATCTCGAACACGAGGTTCGCGCGGGTGAGACGGAGCCCGGTGCTGCGCCGGAGGACGTCGGCGAGCGGCCGGTGCGCCGAGAGGTCGAGCGCGCTCCAGTCGTCGCCGTGCCCCAGCAGCTCGGGCACGTGGTCGACGAGCCACTCGGCGCCGTCGCCCCAGGCCCGAGCGTGCACCGCCCCGTCGGCCGCCTGCCTCAGCTGGAGGGTCCCGGGCCCGAGCGGCGTGCGGAACGCCCGCCAGTACCCGGAGGCGTCGATCACCATCGTCGGATCCCCCGTGCCGCGCAGAAGCGTGCGCACCGTGAGCGCGAGGCTCACCGGCACGGCCGGCGCGTAGACCGTCGCCCACGCGGGCACCGGTGCGGGAAGGGTGATCGACACGCAGCGATGCTAACCGCGGCCTCCGACATCGGCTGGGGAGGGGTGAGTCGGGACGGGTCTCGCAGATCTCCCATCCACGACGTGTTCGGAGCCCGCGGCGACACCGGATTGGTCCAGACCCGATGAACACATGCGCAGATCCGATTCGGCCAATTGGGTGGCGTCTGGCCGCTTCGCAGGCGTAGCTTCGCGCTGTCGCGGCGACGTTTCAAGTCGTCCGGTAATCCGCCTATCACTGGAGATGCGCACATGTTCGACACGACCTTCATCCGCAAGGCGATCGTCCGGAGCAGCGAGACCGCTCTCGACCGTCGTCGTTTCTTCGAGGCCACCGGCGTCGCCGGTCTCGGCATCGGCGCAGCGGCCCTCGCTGCCCCCTCCGCGTCCGCCGAGGAGGTCGCAGCCAGCGGCCCCAGCGACGCCTCGATCCTCAACTTCGCCCTCAACCTCGAGTACCTCGAGGCCGAGTTCTACCTCCGCGCCGTCACCGGCTCGGGTCTCGCCGACTCCGACACGACCGGAACCGGCGCGCGCGGCGGCGTCACGGGCGGCAAGGCCGTTCCGTTCAAGACCCCGTGGCTGAAGTCCTTCGCCCGCGAGGTCGCGAACGACGAGAAGCTGCACGTGCAGTTCCTCCGCGGCCAGCTCGGCGGCGCAGCGGTCTCGCGTCCGGCGATCAACCTGAAGGACAGCTTCAACGCCGCCGCCACCGCGGCCGGCCTGATCCCTGCCGGCGGGACCTTCGACCCGTTCCTCAACGAGCAGAACTTCCTGCTCGGCGCCTTCGTCTTCGAGGACGTGGGAGTCACGGCGTACAAGGGTGCCGCCCCCCTCATCTCGTCGAAGCTCTACCTCGAGGCCGCCGCAGGCATCCTCGCGGTCGAGGCGTACCACGCCGGCGCGATCCGCTCGGCTCTGTACGGTGCGGGCCTCGACGTGCAGGCCGGCAAGCTGTCCGACGCACGCGACAGCCTCGACGGCACCGCGCTGGACAAGGACCAGGGCGTCAAGGTCAACGGCCAGGCCAACATCCAGCCGACCGACGCGAACGCGATCGCCTTCAGCCGCAGCCCCGGCGAGGTCCTCAACATCGCCTACCTGAACCCGAAGGCTGTCAAGACCGGCGGATTCTTCCCCGCGGGCGTCAACGGCGAGCTGAACACCAGCCAGGCCAACTAGTCCCACCACACGAGCGGACCCTTCCCCGAGGCGGCGGAGAGGGTCCGTTCGTGCGTTAACGCGGAGGTGCACGAACCCCCGCCCCCGGTCCTCTACTCTGAGCGGGTGAAGATCGGGATCCTGACCTCCGGTGGCGACTGCCCCGGGCTGAACGCCGTCATCCGCGGTGCCGTGTACAAGGGCATGAAGGTGTACGACCAAGAGTTCGTCGGCTTCCACAACGGCTGGCGCGGAGTGGTCGACGGCGACCTCCTCCCCCTCGGGCGCGCCGACATCCAGGGCATCGCCAAGCAGGGCGGCACCATCCTCGGCACGAGCCGCACGAACCCCTTCGAGGGTGAGAACGGCGGCCCCGAGAAGATCGCCGAGATGATGGACCGCAACGGCATCGACTCGATCATCGCGATCGGAGGCGAGGGCACCCTCGCCGCGGCCAAGCGCCTCACCGACGCCGGGCTCAAGATCGTCGGCGTCCCCAAGACCATCGACAACGATCTCGGCGCCACCGACTACACCTTCGGCTTCGACACCGCGGTCGGCATCGCGACCGACGCGATGGACCGCCTGCGCACCACCGGCGACTCCCACGGCCGCTGCATGGTCGCCGAGGTCATGGGCCGCCACGTCGGCTGGATCGCCCTGCACTCCGGCATGGCTGCGGGCGCGCACGTGATCCTCATCCCCGAGAAGAAGACCTCGATCGAGCAGATCGTCGAGTGGGTGAAGAGCGCCCAGGACCGCGGCCGCGCCCCCCTCGTCGTCGTCGCCGAGGGCTTCTCGCTCGACAACATGGACGACGCCCACTCCGAGCGCGGACTCGACGCGTTCGGCCGCCCGCGACTCGGCGGCATCGGCGAGATGCTCGCCCCGATGATCGAGGAGCGCACTGGCATCGAGACCCGGGCCACCACCCTCGGTCACATCCAGCGCGGAGGCACGCCCAGCGCCTTCGACCGCGTCCTCGCGACCCGCCTCGGCATGGCCGCGGCCGACTCCGTCGTCGCCGAGCACTGGGGCCGGATGGTGGCGCTGCGCGGCACCGACATCTACCACGTCGACTTCGCCGAGGCTCTCGGCACCCTCAAGACGGTGCCCGACTACCGCTACGAGGAGGCGCGCATCCTCTTCGGATGACGCGCCTCCTGCGAGTGCCGCCTCCGATCAGGCCCGGGAGGCGCCGTCCGGCGTCGCCGTCGGCACGATCACGGCTCGCGCGAGCGTGTGGAAGTGGATGTTGAAGCCCAGGATCGCGGGCGTCGACTCAGGGTCGAGGTCGAGCGACTCGACGTCGAGGGCGTGCACGGCGAAGAAGTAGCGGTGCTCGCGGTCCGGCGGCGCCGCTCCGATGAACTGGCGCAGCCGCATCTCGTTGGGCAGGGTCTGCGCGCCGGCGGGCAGCAGCTCGAAGCCCGCCGCCCCGGCTCCGGTCGGCAGCTCGGTGGTGTCGGCCGGCAGGTTGTAGACGGCCCAGTGCCAGAAGCCCGAGCCGGTGGGTGCGTCGGGGTCGAAGACGGTGACGGCGAAGCTCTTCGTGCCCTCGGGTGCTCCCGACCAGGCCAGGTGCGGCGAGACGTCCTCTCCGCCCGATCCCTCGCCGTAGTGGCGGGCGGCCAGCGGCTGCCTGTCGGCGATGTCGTCGCTCGTGAGCGAGAAGGTCGGCACCTCGCCGAGCCGTGCATAGGGGTCGTAGGTCCAGTCGGACATCCGGGTCTCCGTTCGAGGGGGGCGCCCGCGAGCGCGGGTCGCGACCAGCCTACGAAGACCGCGGCGGCGATCCAGGGCTTGCGGAGGAGACGCCGATCACGACCCCAGGTAGCGTCCAGGCCGGTGGTTGAAGGCGAGCACGAGGTTGAGGACGACGACGCCCGCGGCCGAGATCAGCACGTTCACCGGCGGCACCACCAGGAGCGCGGCGGCGATCACGCACGCGTCGAGCGCCATCATCACGTAGCCGGCCCGCCAGCCCAGGCGCTCCTGCGCGATCAGCGCGACGATGCTGAACCCGCCCAGGCTCGACCCGTGCCGGAACAGGATCAGCAGCCCGATGCCGGCGAGGATGTCGCCGGTCAGCACGCCGTAGACGGGGTCGATGCGCAGCGAGCCGAACGCCAGCGGGTGCAGGCCGGCGAGCGCCGACACCAGAACGATCGAGAACATCGTCCGGAGCGTGAACCGCCAGCCCTTCTTCCAGAGCGACAGCGCGAGGAACGGCAGGTTCACCCCGACGAGGATCACGCCGAAGGGGATCGGCAGCGGATAGCCGAGGAGGAGGGCCAGGCCCGCCGTCCCTCCGGTCACCGCCTCGCTCGCCCGCAGGAGGAAGAGGCCGAACGAGACGACGAAGGCGCCGGTGACGAGCCCGAAGACGTCCTCGACGCGCGAGTGGGGCACGGTGACGGAGGGGTCGGACATCCGACGATGCTGGCACAGCGATGTTGCGCCGCCGTTTCGCACGGGGCGCGCCCCCTCGTAGGCTGTGCCGGTGCTGCCCAAGATCCTGCTGTTCTACCGCTTCGTGCCGCTGGCCGACCCGGAGACGATGCGGCTGTGGCAGCGCGAGCTGTGCGAGTCCCTCGGCCTCCGCGGGCGGATCCTGCTCTCGGAGGACGGCATCAACGGCACGCTCGGCGGCGACATGGCGGCGCTGAAGCGCTACGTGCGCCGCACCCGCGAGCACTCGGCGTTCCGCGGTCTCGAGGCGAAGTGGAGCGAGGGCTCGGGCCTGGACGACGACGGCCGGAGCCTCGACTTCCCCGGCCTGTCGGTGAAGGTGCGCGACGAGATCGTGTCGTTCGGCGCACCCGGCGAGCTGCGCGTCGATGCGGGCGGAGTCGTCGGCACCGGAGTCAGGCTGCAGCCCGACGAGGTCGACGCTCTGGTGGCCGAACGCGAGGACGTCGTCTTCTTCGACGGCCGGAACGCGTTCGAGGCCGAGATCGGCCGCTTCGACGGTGCCGTCGTCCCCGGCGTCTCGAGCACCCGCGAGTTCGTCGAGCAGCTCGACTCCGGCGCCTACGACCACCTCAAGGACCGCCCCGTCGTCACGTACTGCACCGGAGGAATCCGCTGCGAAGTGCTGTCGAGCCTGATGACCGCGCGCGGCTTCGGCGAGGTGTACCAGCTCGACGGCGGCATCGTCCGCTATGCGGAGGCCCGGCGCGGTGACTCCGGCCACTGGCGGGGTGCGCTCTACGTCTTCGACGGCCGCGGCTCGCTCACCTTCTCCCCCGATGCCGAGGTGATCGGCCGCTGCGTCGCGTGCGGCGCGCCGACCAGTCGCATGCGCAACTGCGTCGATCCGTCGTGCCGGGCCCAGCTCGTGGTCTGCGAGGCCTGCGAGGCCGTCGCGTGCGCGAGCCATACGCTCCCCTCATGAGCATCGAAGCGCGCGGACGCACCCTCGTCGACCTCCACACCGCCCCTGAGCTGCTGAGCGTGGTGAACGTGTGGGACGCCGTCTCCGCGACCACCGTCGCGGCTCTCCCCGAGACCCGGGCGCTGGCCACGGCCAGCCACTCCATCGCGGCGAGCTTCGGCTACGAGGACGGCGAGAGGATCCCCCTCGACCTGCACCTGGGCATGATCGCGCGCATCGTCGCCGCGGTCGACGTCCCCGTGTCTGCCGACCTCGAGGCGGGCTACGGCGACGCGGGCGAGACCGTGCGCCGTGCGATCGAGGTGGGCGTCGTCGGCGCGAACCTCGAAGACCAGATGAAGCCGCTCCCGGAGGCTCTGCGCGCGGTCGAGAAGGCCGTCGCGGCCGCCGAGGCAGAGGCGGTCCCCTTCGCCCTGAACGCCCGGACCGACGCGTTCCTGCGCGCGGGCGACCGCGACCGCGGCGAGGTGCTCGCCGACACGATCGAGCGTGGCCGCGCCTACCTCGACGCGGGAGCGACGTGCTTCTTCGTTCCCGGCCTGCTGCAGGACTCCGAGCTCGAGGCCCTCGTCTCCGCGCTCGGACGCCAGCGCGTGAGCGTGATCGGCGTGCCCGGCTCGCAGTCGCCCGCCCGCTTCGAGGAGCTGGGCCTCGCCCGGATCTCGTACGGCCCGTGGACGCAGCGCGTCGCCCTGACGGCGCTGCAGCAGACCGCGGAGGCGCTCTACGCCGGCGGCGCGCTGCCCGAGGGGACGCGCGCACTGAACTGACGGACGCGGGAGCTGAACCGACGGTGATCCGCGGGGCCCTTCGGGCGTAGCGTGGGCTCATGTTCCGAGCCATCGTCGTCGAACGGCACGACTCCTCCGAGACCCCGAACCGCGCCCGACTCGTCGATCGCGACGAACCCGACCGGGCGCACGGCGACGTGACGATCGCCGTCGAGTACTCGAGCGTCAACTTCAAGGACGCCCTCGCGCTCGCCGGCCGTCCCGGCGTCGTCCGGCGCACACCGCTGATCGCCGGGATCGACGTCGTCGGCACCGTCGAGTACGCCGACGGCGCCGCGGCCGATCGTTTCGACTCCGGAGACCGCGTGGTGCTCACCGGCGCCGGCCTCGGTGAGCGCCACGACGGCGGTCTGGCCGAGCGCGCCCGTGTCGAGTCGGAGTCGCTGCTGCGCATCCCCGGGGCGATCTCGTCGGCCAGGGCCGGCGCGATCGGCACCGCGGGCTTCACCGCGATGCTGGCCGTCCTCGCCCTCGAGCGCCACGGTGTCCGGCCGGGCGAGGGTCCTGTGCTCGTCACGGGCGCCGCCGGCGGTGTCGGATCGATCGCCGTCGCGCTGCTCGGGCGCCTCGGTCACGAGGTGGTCGCCTCCTCCGGTCGCGCCGACGAGCAGGGCGACTACCTGCGCAGGCTCGGTGCCGCCGAGGTCGTCGACCGCGCCGCCCTGCAGGAGGCGGGAAAGCCGCTGCAGTCCGAGCGCTGGGCCGGAGTCGTCGACTCCGCCGGCTCGCACACCCTCGCCAATGCGCTCGCGCAGACCCGCTGGGGCGGCACCGTCGCCGCCTGCGGTCTCGCGCAGGGCGCCGACCTGCCCTCGAGCGTGATGCCGTTCATCCTGCGCGGGGTCACTCTCGCGGGCATCAACTCGGTGGAGGCGCCGCGCAAGCTCCGCGAGGAGGCCTGGCGCCGCCTCGCCCACGACCTCGACCTCGATCTGCTCGACGAGCTCACCTCGACCGTGTCGCTCGGAGGCGCGCTGCAGGTCGCCGAGGACGTCCTCGGCGGGCGGGTCCGCGGTCGCACCCTGGTCGACGTCCGCGCCTGACCGAAACGGGCACGAAACAGTGCCTGCGTAGGGTCGCGGGATGAGCACAGTCGACAAGAGCGCAGCCGGCATCGGCGAGCGCCAGTACCACATCGGAGTCGCACCGGGCGAGGTGTCGACCGTCGCGCTCCTGCCCGGCGATCCCTTCCGCGTGCCGATGATCGCCGAGTTCCTCGACGACGCCCGCGAGATCGCGCACAACCGCGAGCACCTGACGATGACGGGCACCTACAAGGGCCATCCGATCACCGCGACGAGCACCGGGATGGGCTGCCCGTCGACCGCGATCGCCGTCGAGGAGCTCGCGCGGGTCGGCGTGACCTCGTTCATCCGGGTCGGCAGCTCGGCCGCGACCCGCCCCGGGATCGAGCCGGGAGCGCTGCTCGTGAGCGAGGGCACGCTCCGCAACGACGGCACGAGCGCCGCCTATGCGCATCCGGGGTTCCCCGCGGTGCCCGACCTCGAGCTGACGTCGGCGCTCCTCGCCGCGACCCGCGAGATCGCGGAGCGCGAGGGGGTGCCGGTGCACTCCGGGATCAATGCGAGCGACGACGCCTTCTACGCCGAGACGCCGGAGTGGATCGCGACGCTCGAGCGGCACGGGATCCTCAACGTCGAGATGGAGTCGAGCGCGCTCTACGTGGTCGCGCGGCTGCGCGGGCTGCGGGCAGGCATGGTCTGCGCCTGCTCGAGCAACCTGGTCGACGGCGCGAGCCTGTACTCGGGCACGAAGGAGCGCCTGGCGCAGGGCTGGCGGCTGAGCATCGAGGCGGCGCTCGAGACGGCGGTGCGGCTGCGGCTCTGAGGACCGGGCCCGAGGCGCCGGACCGCTCTACTCGGCGGCCTCGGTGGCTCCGCTGGGCTCGGCGGAGGCGTGGCCGACGGAGGGGTCGGTGCGGGGAGTGCGGGTGCGGGGGGTCGCGGGCTTCGGGTTCGACGCGGGCTTCGGCTTCGGCTTCGCGGGGGTCTTCGCCTTCTCCGCCTTCTCCGCCTTCGCGCGCTCGGCCGCCTGCTCGGCGACCTCCGGCACGATCACCAGGTCGTCCGTCTCGATCACGGGGATCGCCGCCGTCGCCGTGCCGAGCTGCAGCGCGGCGATCAGCTCCTGGGCGTGCCGGGTGCTGATGATCAGGCGCGAGTAGTCCTCGTCGGCCAGGTCGATCACGACGGCCGACGGGCGCCGCTTGATCAGCAGGAAGTCCTTGCCGCCGTGGAACTTCCACGTGCCGACCGCGATCGTCAGCGGCACGGCCGTCCCGGGGGCACGGATGCCGCGGACCCAGATCCACGGATCCTCGGTGACGGTCGCCGACCGGATGCTCGCCCTGTCGACCACGACATCGCCGCGGTGGAAGGCCAGGATCCGCTCGGCCGGAGTGAGGCGGAGTTCGAGGCGGTCGGGGAGCACGGTCACGACGGGCATGCCCCTAGTCTGCCCGCCCCGCCCTCCTCCGCGCTCCGCGGTGCGAGCATGGACGGATGCCGATGGACCCTGAGGAGCTCCGACTCCTCGACGCGATGCTCGCCGAGAAGCAGGCGCAGACCCGGCTCGAGACGGCCCGTCTCGACGAGGCGCTGGCCGAGCTGCTCCTCGCGCGCGGCGACGGCACCGCCGACGACGAGCACGATCCCGAGGGCACCCCGCTCTCGGCGGAGTGGTCGCGGATGGCCGGCGTCCGCGACGCTCTCGCCCTGACCGCGCGCGACCTCGCCTCCGCTCGGCAGCGCCTCGAGAACGGCGACTACGGCGTCTGCGCGCACTGCGGCCGCGCGATCGGCGCCGCCCGCCTCGAGGCGCGTCCGACCGCCGACCTCTGCATCGACTGCGCCCGCCTCGCGGAGTCGCGGCGCCGCTGAGCGCGCGCCGTCAGCCGGGAAGGAGATCGCGGAGCTCCTCCGCGAAGCGCGGGACGCCCGCTCTCTCGAGCGCCGAGAGGAGTTGACGGGGAGTGAGCGGCGGAGCAAGGCACGCGTCGGACCAGTCCCCCAGCGCCTCGAGTACGAGCTCCGGAAGCAGACCGAGCTGATCGAGGAGACATGCATCGGGGTGCCGCACCTCGAGATCGAGACCGGCGACGGACGCTGAGTCGAAGTCCGCGCCGGGAAGAGCACTGGCGCCTAGGCCTCGCTCGGCGCTGTCCGCTCGAAGGGAGGCAGGTCGATGCTGTAGAGGTCGTGTTCCTGCGACGCGGCGGTCAGATCGGCCAGCCCACGCATTCGCTCCCGCTGGATCCGCTCCTGGTAGTCGACCAGGGCGCTCAGCGTGACCCTCCGGTGCCGGCCGACGAGCTCGAACGAGAGTCCACCCGATTCGAGGATCTTCACGAACGTGGGACGTGAGATCCCGAGGAAGTCGGCGGCCTCCTGCGTCGTCAATCGCGCCCGCGACGGCATCACCGTCACTCCGTCACCGCCCGCGAGAGCCGTCGCCACCGTGACGAGAGCGTCGAAGATCTCGCCGGGGATCCGGACCGACTCGCCATCGGGCGAAACGAGAACGGCCGTCGCATGCGGATCGGATTCCGTCGTCGAGAGTCGGCGAGCGAAGTCGACGACGTCACGCCGCTGAGTTCCCTTCGGCGGCAAGAAGGTCCGAGAACTCCGGCGGGTTTCTGAGGCGAGCATGCACTGAGACTATTCGAAATATCCGAAACCCAGGGATCCGGCGCGATTCGGATGAGCGCGCGTCTCAGCCGGTCGCGATCCGCTCGAGCCACAGCTCCATCAGCTGGCGCTCGGCGGGCAGCAGCGCCTCGGCCTCGGGCAGCAGCGCCCGCAGCGCGACCGCGGTCGACGTCAGCGTGACGCGGTCGCCCGGGGAGGCCTGGGTCGTGACGGCCGCGAGGACGGCTTCGCGGGCCACCTCCGCCATCCGCGGGTCCCGCTGATCGGCCGGCGTGTCCAGCAGCGCGAGCGTGACTCCGCGGCCGACGGCGTGCAGCAGGGCTGCTGCGCGCTCGGGGGTCTCGCGGAGGCGGCCGGCGCGCGCCACCTGCGTCACCTTCTCCTGCAGCAGCGCGAAGCCGAGCGCGATCGCCGGCCCGGGGTCGGATCGCGCCTGCACGATGCGGTACGCCGCCGGGTGGTCCAGTCCGAACTGCACCGCGTCGTCCCAGCCGATGCGGATCGCCTCCACCGGGTCCTCCGGCAGGGTCCGCGCGCTCTTCGAGGAGACCCAATCGGCGTAGATGCGCTCGACGGCGGCGTCGAGCAGTCCGTCCTTGTCGCCGAAGAGCCGGTAGATCGCGGGGGCCTGCACCTTCGCTCGCGCCGTGACCGCTCGAGTCGAGACAGCCTCCGCTCCTCCCTCGTCGAGGAGCTCGAGGGCGGCGAGCAGGATCCGCTCGCGGGCGGAGAGGGCGTCGGGCGTCATGCTTCCCACGCTACCGCTTCTGATGATAGCGTCGATATCACAGCGCTACCTCGATCAGAGGTAGCAAAGCTACCAGGAGGCATCATGATCATCGTCACAGGAGCCGGCGGCCGCCTCGGCGGAGCCGTCGTCGACGCACTGCTCGAGCGCACCGATCCGAGCACCGTCGGAGTCAGCACGACCCGTCCCGACGAGCTCGCGGCCCTCACCGATCGCGGCGTGCGGGTCCGCCGGGGGGACTACGACGATCCCGGGTCGCTCGCCTCGGCGTTCGAGGGTGCTGACCGGGTGCTGATCGTCTCGGCCCCGCGCCACGGTGCCGCCGCTCTCGACGCCCACCGAGTCGCGATCGAGGCGGCCCGCGCGGTCGGAGTCGGCCGCGTGCTGTACACGAGCCATGTCGGATCCGACGCGCTCTCGCCGTTCCCGCCCGCGGTCACGCACGCTGCGACCGAGACGATGCTCCGCGACAGCGGGCTCGCCTTCACCGCGCTGCGCAACGGCTTCTACGCCGACACCCCTCTTCGGCTCCTGCGCACGGCAGCCGGGACCGGTGTGCTGAGCGCCCCGGTCGACGCGCCGGTCTCGTGGACGTTCCACCGCGACCTCGCTCCGGGCATCGCCTCCCTCCTCCTCGACGAGTCGCTCGCCGAGCCGGTGGTCACGCTGACGTCCGGGCGGGCGTGGAGCCTCGCCGAACTCGCCGTGACCGCCTCCGCGGCGCTGGGCCGCCCGATCCGTCACGAGCAGGTGAGCGATGACGAGTACGTCGCGGGCCTCACTGCCGCGGGGGTGCCCGACTTCGGCGCCGCGATGATGCTCGGCATCTTCCGCGCGTCCCGGCAGCGGCGCCTGGGCATCGTCGATCCGGCGCTCGGCGACCTGCTCGGCCGACCGACGACGAGTCTCGAGGAGGCCCTGGCCGAGGACTCCACCGACCGCTCCTGAGCGCGAGCACAGGTGGCGACTGCACGAATCGCGGCTAGTCCTGCGAGAGTTCACATGCGGCTGCCGCCCCTCGAAAGGAGGGCGCTGAGCGCCGCACTCCCCCTCCGCTCGAAAGGCACCCCTCCGCATGACCGAGACGTCGACCGGGCAGGCCGCTGCCGGCGCCCCTCCCGCTCCCGACCGCCGCGCCTGGCGGTCGCTCGTCGTGCTCCTCGCGGGCATGTTCATCGCCCTGCTCGACACCACGATCGTCAACGTCGCACTGCCGACGATCCGCACCACGCTCGACGCCTCCGAGTCGACTCTCTCGTGGATCATCTCGGGCTACGCTCTCGCGTTCGGGCTCGCGCTGATCCCGGCCGGCCGCCTCGGCGACCGGTTCGGCCACAAATGGGTCTTCGTCAGCGGAGTCGCGCTGTTCACCGTCGCGAGCTTCGCCTGCGGTCTCGCCGCCGACGACGTGCAGCTCGTGATCGCCCGCGTGGTGCAGGGGCTCGCCGGCGGAATGTTCGTGCCGGCCGTCAACGCGTACATCCAGCTCCTGTTCCGCGGCCCCTCGCGCGGCAAGGCCTTCGCGATCATGGGGGCCGTCCTCGGAGTGTCGTCGGCCCTCGGCCCGATCATCGGCGGCCTGATCATCCAGGCCTTCGGAGACGAGAACGGCTGGCGCCTGGTGTTCTGGGTGAACCTTCCCATCGGCGTCGTCACGCTGATCGCGGCGGCAGTGCTCCTCCCGACCCGTCGCGCGCTCGGCGCCGGCGAGCGCGCCCCGAGCGGAGGCGTCGACTGGCTCGGTCTCATCCTGGTCTCGGGCGGTCTCGTCGCCCTCCTCGTCCCGCTCATCCAGGGGGAGGACGAGGGCTGGCCGCTGTGGACCTTCCTCTCGATCGCCGGCGGCGTCCTGCTCCTCGCGGCGTTCGGCGCCTGGGAGGTCGCGTACACCCGTCGCGGTCGAGCTCCCCTCGTCCCGCCGACGCTGTTCCGCCACCCCGCCTTCACGGGAGGCGTGATCCTCGCGCTGGTCTACTTCGCCGCCTTCACGAGCATCTTCTTCACGATCTCTCTGCTCTGGCAGTCGGGACTCGGCCACACGGCACTGGAGTCGGGCCTCGTCTCGATCCCGTTCGCGATCGGCAGCATCGTCAGCTCCTCGCAGAGCAACCGCCTCACCGCCCGACTCGGTCGCAACGTCCTCGTCCTCGGCAGCGGGCTGCTCGCCATCGGCCTGATCTGGGTGTGGCTGGTGCTGCTGACCGCGACTCCCGACTCGATCACCAACTGGCAGCTGCTCGTCCCGCTGTTCATCGCGGGCATCGGCAACGGCTTCTTCATCGCCCCCAATGTGCAGTTCATCGTCGCGACGGTCGACCCGCAGGACGCGGGCGCAGCGAGCGGCGTGATCTCGGCGATCCAGCGGATCGGCTCGGCCGTCGGCATCGCGGCGATCGGCAGCGTGCTCTTCGGGGGGCTCGTGATCACGGGACCGGACACCGTGGCATCCGGCTTCCTCGACGCGGCGGCGCCCGCGATGCTGGTCAGCGCGCTGATGGCGATCGCGGCCTTCGCGCTGGTCTTCGTGCTGCCGAAGTCGGTGTCGCGCCGGGGCTGAATCCCGGCGCTAGGCCGTCGCCGACGCGGCGGCCTTCGCGGCGGCCGGCAGCGCGTCGAGGATGCGGCCGACCGCCGCGTCGTCGTGCGCGGCCGAGACGAACCACGCCTCGAAGACCGACGGCGGCAGCGAGACTCCCGCGTCGAGCATCGCGTGGAAGAAGGCCGGATAGCGGAACGCCTCCTGCGCCTGCACCTCGGCGTAGTCGCGGACAGGCCGCCCGAGGTCGGTGAACACGAAGCTGAAGAGGTTGCCCGCGGTCTGCACGGTGTGCGCCACGCCCTCCCGGGAGAGCGCCGCCGACACCTCGCGCTGCAGCGTCAGCGCCGTCGCGTCGAGCGCCGCGTACACCGCGTCGTCGGCGAGCCGCAGCGTCCGGATCCCCGCCGCGACCGCGACCGGGTTCCCCGACAGCGTGCCCGCCTGGTACACCGGCCCGAGCGGAGCCAGGTGGTCCATGACGTCCGCCCGGCCGCCGAGCGCGGCCACCGGCATACCGCCTCCGATGACCTTGCCGAAGGTGTAGAGGTCGGCGCGGTACGGCGCCTCGCTCCCGCGGTTCTCGAGCCCCCACCAGCCGCCGGCGCTCACGCGGAAGCCGGTGAGCACCTCGTCCATGATCAGCAGCGAGCCGTTCGCGTGCACGAGGTCGGCCAGCGCGGCATTGAAGCCGGGCTCCGGAGCGACGACGCCCATGTTGGCGGCGGCCGCCTCCGTGATGACGGCGGCGATGTCGGAGCCGCGCTCGGCCAGCACCGCGCGCACCGCCTCGAGGTCGTTGTAGGGCAGCACGATCGTCTGCGCGGCCGTGGCCGCGGTCACGCCGGCGGAGGCGGGCAGCGCCAGCGTCGCGAGGCCCGAGCCGGCGTCGGCCAGAAGCCCGTCGGAGTGGCCGTGGTAGTGGCCTGAGAACTTCACCAGCAGGTCGCGGCCGGTCACGCCGCGGGCGAGGCGGATCGCGGTCATGGTCGCCTCGGTCCCCGTCGAGACGAGGCGCAGCTTCTCGATCGGCGAGACGCCGCGCGCGGTGATGCGCGCCTCGACCAGCTCGGCGAGCTCGGTCTCTGCGGGCGTCGACGCGCCGAAGCTCAGGCCGCGCGCGGCCGCCTCCTGCACCGCTCGGACGACCTCGGGGTGCGCGTGGCCGAGCACGGCAGGGCCCCAGGAGCAGACGAGGTCGACGTACTCGCGGCCGTCGGCATCGGTGATGTACGGGCCGGCAGCCGACACCATGAAGCGCGGGGTGCCGCCGACCGAGCGGAACGCTCTGACCGGCGAGTTCACGCCTCCGGGGATCGCGTGGCGGGCACGCTCGTACAGGGTGTCGTTCGCGGAGGTGGTCACCCCTCCACGATACGGGGCGTACCTCAGCGGATCCCGGGCGAGCGGGTGCCACGGATCGCGCGCGCGCTACTTCAGCAGATCCCGGGCGATCTCGACCGCCCAGTAGGTCAGCACGGCGTCGGCACCTGCGCGGAGGATTCCGGTGACGGACTCGAGGATCGCCGGCTCCCGCGAGATCCAGCCGTTCGCGGCGGCGGCCTCGATCATCGCGTACTCCCCCGACACCTGGTAGGCCCACACCGGCACGTCCGAGACTGCCGCGACGTCCGACAGCACATCGAGGTAGCTCATCGCGGGCTTCACCATGACGACGTCCGCCCCCTCGGCGAGGTCGAGCGTCGCCTCCCGAAGACCCTCGCGGCGGTTCGCCGGGTCCTGCTGGTAGGTGCGGCGATCACCCTCGAGCGTCGACTGCACCGCCTCGCGGAACGGGCCGTAGAAGCTCGAGGCGTACTTCGCCGAGTACGCCAGGATCGCGGTGTCGAGGTGCCCGGCCGCGTCGAGCGCGGTGCGGATCGCACCGACCTGGCCGTCCATCATCCCCGAGAGGCCCAGCAGGTGCGAGCCCGCGTCGGCCTGCGCCAGCGCCATCTCCTCGTAGCGGAGGAGGGTCGCGTCGTTGTCGACCCGACCGCGCGCATCGAGCACCCCGCAGTGCCCGTGGTCGGTGAACTCGTCGAGGCAGAGGTCGGTCTGCACGACCAGGTCGTCGCCCACCTCCTCGACGACGGCGCGCGTCGCGGCGTTGAGCACGCCCTCGGGGTCGGTCGCGCCGGAGCCGACCGCATCCCGTGTCGTCGGTACCCCGAAGAGCATGACGCCGCCGATCCCGGCCTCGGCGGCCTCTGTCACCGCACCGCGCACGCTGTCGAGCGAGTGGTGCAGCACCCCCGGCATCGAGCCGATCGGGCGGGGCTCGGTGATCCCCTCGGCGACGAAGAGAGGGAGGACGAGCTGGGCCGGGTGGATGCGCGTCTCCTGCACGAGCCGGCGCATCGCCGGGGTCGTGCGGAGTCGCCGAGGACGAATGGCGGTCATGCTCCCAGCCTAGGCCGGGGCGAGTGGACACCCCTTGTGCGGTCAGGACAGACCGGGGCTCAGCGGCCCGCGCGCTCCGAGGCGACGCGGGCGACCGCGTCGATCAGCGACGACGCGGACCGCTCGTCGGCGACGACATCCACGCGGAGGCCCGAGGCCCGGGCGTCCTTCGCCGTCTGCGGGCCGATCGCCGCGACCAGCGTCGTCTCGGGCACGGGCCCGAGCTGCCGCTGCACCTGCTCGGCGACGCTTCCGGAGGTGACGAGGATCGCGTGCACGGCACCGCTCGCGACATCGGAGACGACACGGTCCTCGACGGGCACTCCGACGGTGCGGTACGCGACCACCGAGCGCACGTCGTGGCCGATGCGCTTCAAGCCCTCGGTCAGCAGCGGCTTCGCGATCTCGGAGCGCAGCGTGAGGATCCGCAGCGGGTGGCGACCGCCGGTCGCCTCGCCCCACTCGGCCAGCAGGCCGCGGGCGGAGTTGTCCTCGGAGGGGACCAGGTCGACGGCGTAGCCCGCGGCGACGAGAGCCGCGGCGGTGGTCTCGCCGACTGCGGCGACCTTGGTGGTCGGCGGCACGGTCGTGCGGAGCAGAGCGAGGACATCGACGGTCGTCGCGCTGGTGACCGTCATCCAGTCGAACGCGCCGGCCTCGAGATCGGCGAGAGCCTGCTCGAGCGCCGGGAAGTCGTCGGTCGGCGCGAAGTTGATCATCGGGGCGACGACCGGTGAGGCGCCCTTGGCGCGCAGTGCGGCGGCGACTCCATCACCCCAGGGACCTCCACGGGGGACGAGGATGCGCCACCCCTGCAACGGCTTCTCCCACTGGGAGTAGGCGGCGGGGACGATCACGAAGGGGCTCCCAGAGGTGCGAGGTCGGCGGCACCCGCACCGAGTAGCGCGTCGGCGAGCACGGAGCCGCAGCGGAACGCGGCTTCGACGACGGGCAGTTCGCGACCACCATACTGCGAATCCGCCCGGTGTCGACCTCTGCTCACCGAACCGTTATCGATCGGCTCCGCCACCTCCCGTACGAGGGACGCCGAGCCATCGATCGCGAAGACCACGCCGCGGAGCAGCACCTCGTCGTCGCGGACCGTCGCGGTCGCTCCGATCGGCGCGGCGCAGCCCGCCTCGAGCACGGCGAGCAGAGCACGCTCGGCTGTGATGGCGGCGCGCGTCTCGACGTGCTCGACCGCCGCGAGAGCGGCGCGGAGCTCGTCGGACGGCTCCTCGTCGCGCACCTCGATCGCCAGAGCACCCTGGCCGGGAGCGTGGGGGGAGACGCCGAAGTCGAGGATGTCGGTGATCGCCTCGGTGCGCCCGAGCCGGCGGAGGCCCGAGACTGCCAGCACGATCGCGTCCAGCGGCGCGTCGCCGTCCTCGGTCACCCGGCGCAGGCGCGTGTCGATGTTGCCGCGGATGTCGACGATCTCGAGGTCGGGGCGGGCGGCGAGCAGCGCGGCCCGCCGACGCGGCGATCCGGTGCCGACGCGAGCGCCGTGCGGCAGCGTCAGGAGGGTACGGCCGTCTCGAGCGCAGAGAGCATCGCGCGGGTCCTCGCGGGGAGGGACGGCACCGAGCAGCAGGCCGTCGACCGGAGCCGTCGGCAGGTCCTTCAGCGAGTGCACGATCGCATCGCAGCGTCCGGCGAGCAGCGCGTCGCGGAGGGCGCTGACGAACACGCCCGTCCCGCCGAGCGACGCGAGCGAGCCGCGCATCCGATCGCCGTCCGACTCGATGCGCACCAGCTCGACCGGCACGCCGGCGGCGGCGGACATCAGGTCCGCCGTCATCCGGGTCTGCGCCACCGCGAGCGCGCTCGCGCGGGTGCCGACGCGGATGCTCACGAAGCGGTGCCGCGCATCACGGGGCGACCCCGGCCAGGGCGGGCTTGAAGCCGGCGCGCACGTTCTCGCAGCAGCCCGGACGGCAGACGTCGTACCAGGGCCCGAGCGCCGTCATCGACGGCCGGTCCTCGGTGGGAGTGCCGTTGACGCGCTCCATCACGAGGTCGACGAGCCCCGCCACGTAGACCGGGTCGGTGCCGGGGGTCGCCACGCGGATCGCGACGAGCCCGTGCTCCTCCGAGGTCTCGAGCGCCTCGTTGTCGAGGTCCCACATGACCTCCATGTGGTCCGACACGAAGCCGAGCGGCACGATGACGACGGCCTTGCGGCCCCGAGCGGGCAGCTCGGCGATCGCGTCGTTGATGTCGGGCTCGAGCCACGGCTGGGTGGGCGGACCGGAGCGGGACTGGTACACGAGCTGCCACGGCACGTCGACGGTCGTGGCGGCGGCCATGACGACCTCCGCGACCGCGAGGTGCTGCGCCTCGTAGGCACCGCCGGCGCCGAAGCCGTGGACATCGACGACGGTGCCGTCGTCGTGCCGCTCGTGCGGCCCGCTGCGCTCGGCGTCGGCCATCGGGATCGAGTGCGTCGAGAACAGCACCTCCACCTCGGTGGCCAGGTCGAGGCCCGGGAGGCGCTCCTTCAGCTTCTCGAGGCCGTCGTGCAGCGCCGTGACGAACGGCATGACGAAGCCCGGGTGGTCGAAGAACTGGCGCACCTTGTCGATCCGCAGCTCGCCCTCGAGGCCGGTGGCGTCCAGCGCCGCGGCGTAGTCCTCGCGGTACTGGCGGCAGGACGAGAAGGAGGAGTAGGCGCTGGTCGCGATGGCGATCAGGTTCGAGAAGCCGCGCTCCTTCGCCTCCGTCACCGCCTCGCTCATGTAGGGCGCCCAGTTGCGGTTGCCCCAGATCACCGGGAGGTCGATACCGCGTTTCGCGAGCTCGACCTCGAGCGCCGCCTTCAGCGCGCGGTTCTGCGCGTTGATCGGGCTGACGCCGCCGAAGTGGCGGTAGTGGTGCGCGACCTCCTCGAGGCGCTCCTCGGGGATCCCACGGCCGCGCGTGACATTGCGGAGGAAGGGGATCACGTCGTCCTGCCCCTCCGGTCCGCCGAAGCCGGCGAGGAGGATCGCGTCGTACGCGACCGGCACCTCGACGTGCTCGGGACCGCTCGAGGCGGCGGGGGTCGCCCCGCGCACCACGATCTGCGGCGAATCGGTCGTCGTATCGCTCATCGGAGCACCTCTGCGATCTGGTCGGCCTCGATGCGCCGACCCGTGTAGAACGGGACCTCTTCGCGCACGTGCCTGCGCGCCTCCGTGGCGCGCAGATCGCGCATCAGGTCGACGAGGTTGACGAGCTCCTCGTCCTCGAGGGCGAGGATCCACTCGTAGTCGCCGAGCGAGAACGAGGCGACCGTGTTCGTGAGCACCGAGCGGAAGCGGGAGCCCTGGCGGCCGTGCTGCGCGAGCATCGCACGGCGCTCCTCCTCGGGGAGGATGTACCACTCGTAGGAGCGGACGAACGGGTAGACCGTGAGCCAGCGGGCGGGCGCCTTGCCCCGCATGTACGCGGGCAGGTGGTTCGCGCTGAACTCGGCGTCGCGGTGGACCCCCATCGCGTTCCAGGTCGGCAGCAGGCCGACGAGCAGCTCGGTGCGGCGCAGCTCGCGGTAGGCGCGCTGCAGCTCCTCGGGCTCGGAGCCGGTGAGCCAGAGCATGATGTCGGCGTCGGCGCGCAGGGCCGACACATCGTAGGTCCCGCGGACGGTCACGCCCTCGTCGGCGAGCTGCGCCACGACGTGCACGTACTGCTCGACGGCCGACGCCACGGCGTCGTCGGAGAGGGTGAACGGACGTGCGGGATCCCTGCGGAGAACCGCCCAGAGCGTGTATCCCAGGGCCTGATCGGCAGGAGCCGGATCGGCGGGGGGCTGCGACGCCGGAGCGGCAGCGCTCGTGTCGGGGGCGGACTGAACGGGACCCGCCGAGTCGGCGGTCTGATCGGTCATTGCTCCATCATCCCTCCGCCCGTGCCGATGCACAAAAGCGGCGGAGGCTCTGGCGCCCGGGGGCCCGGGACGCTAGCGATCAGCGCCCCGGACCGGCCGGTCAGTCCTCGGTGATCGCGCGGACGACACCCCAGGCGACGAGCCCGACGGCAGCGGCGGCACCCACGGCACCGGCGAGGAGCGCCGACGGGTTCTGCCGGCGCACGACCTGCACCTTGCGCTCCAGTGTGCGCTGGGCGTTGCGGAACTTGCGGGGCACGTTGACCTTGTACTCGATGGCGTCGAGTGTCGCCGCGAGCTCGGCTCGGGCGCGCTCGATGTCGGCCTTCAGCTGGCCGGGCTTGAGCTCCGCCGGATCGACGAAGCGGGGGGTGGTGGTCGAGACCGCGCGATCAGTTGTCATAGCTGCCGACTCCCTTGAACGCCTGGACGTCCTTCTTGATGCTCTCGATCGAATCCTGCGGCACGGGCGGAACGGCCTTCTTGATCGACTTGACGCCGATCAGGAGGAGCACGACGGCGACGAGCAGGAAGAACACGGTGACGATCAGCGCCGACAGCCAGGCGGGCAGCCAGGAGGCGATGCCGATGATCGCGAAGGCGACCAGCGTCGCCCACGCGGTGATCAGGAAGAACGCCGCCACGGCGAAGAGGGCGACGGCGACGCCGGCGCTCTTCGCCTTGCCCGTCAGCTCGTTCTTCAGCGACGCGACCTCGGCCTTGACGAGCTCGATCACGAGACCGGGGAGGTCTCCGACCAGCTCGCCCAGAGACCGGGCGTTCTTCGGGTTGCGTTCGTTCACCACGGGAGCTCCTCGAGGGTGGGACGTGCCGGCGCGGGGCCGAGCAGGGCCGAAGGGATGTGGACTAGGCCTTGAAGGAGGAGGGCGACGGCGAGGTGCCGGCGGCGGCAGCCGCCTCGTCCACCTTGGCTGCGGCCTTGCGGGCCGCGGCGGTCGCCTCGGCGTCGGAGGCGCCCTGGCTCTTCTTGCCGCCCGAGACGGCCTTGACGACGACCGAGCGGACGATCTCGTAGGCCTTGTCGGACACGCTGCTGAGCTGCGTCTTCGCCGCCCCGCCCACCGCGCCGGCGACGTCCTGCACGGGCTGCGTCTGCCAGAACCTGTTCGCCGCGGCGGCGATCTGGTCGTACCGCTTGCGGCCGGCGCGTGCTCCCAGCACGTAACCGGCGGCGGCTCCTGCCACGAAAAGAATCTTGCCCTTCACGCCTACTCCTCGTCCTGAGCCGCTCGTGCGGCTCGTCTCCGCGGTCGATGACCACTCGTGTCGGTGCACACCGCACTCACGCGGATGCCTGCGACCCAGAGTAGCCGTCGCCGTCATATCCTTCGCGCGGAATGCCGACGCCTTGACGCACCAACCGGCGCCGGATAAGGGCCGCCGCCTCGGCCGCGTGCGGCAGCACGGAGGCCAGTCCCGTCCCGGCGAGCCAGGTGCCGGTGACCGCGACTCCCTCGAGCGGTGCGAGGGCCTCGCGGAACGCCTCCAGGTGCTCACGACGGCCCAGTGCGGCGGCCGGGCGCACGTTCGCCCAGCGGACCCGGGCCGAGTCGACGAGCGACGCCGGATCGAGCTCGACGCCGAGGAGGACGGAGGCGTCGCGGAGGGCCACGGCCGCCGCCTCCGCATCGCTCGCGCCCTCGAGCGGCGGCTGCTCGCCGGGCCTTCCGTAGGAGAGGCGCAGAACGTGGCGGCCGGCGGGGAGCGAGCGGGCGAGCCACTCCCACTTCGCGGTGGCGTGCGTGAGCGCCTTCGCGGTCACGTCGGTCGCGGTCGGGGCGACGAGCACTCCGGAGCCGCGCGGGGCCGCGTCGAGGCGGGCGTCGTCGACGACGAGGGTCACGAGCTCCACGGAGTCACCGCCGCCCTCGTCGGCGTCGGCGACAGCGGGCACCAGCCCGGCGAGCAGGGCGCGCGCGTCGCGCTCCGGTGTGGAGACGATCACGGCGCGGGCCGACAGGACGCCGTCGTCCAGCGCCAGCCGGAAGACGTCTCCGTCCTGCTCGAGCAGCCTCACCGCGACACCGGTGCGGATCTCGCCCGAGAGGTAGCCGATCCGCTCGACGAGAGCATCGACGAGGCGGTGCATGCCCCCGTCGATGCCGCGGACCGCGACACCGGCCGGCAGGTTCGCGCGGAGGGAGGCGACGGCACCGGCGAGCGAGCCTCGGCGGGTGATCGCGCCGTTCAGCCCCGGCGCGGCGAGGTCGACATCGATGTCCTCGGGGCGGGAGGAGTAGACGCCCGAGACCACCGGGGCGACCAGGTCCTCGAGCACGCGCACGCCCATCCGGGTGCGGACGAGCTCGGCCAGCGAGTGGGCGCGGCCGATGCGCAGCACCGGCAGCAGGGTGTCGAGCCAGGCGCGCGCGGCACCGCGGCGGCCGATCGCGCGCACCACGTCGGGCGCGAGCGGGGTCCCGGGGATGCCGAGGATCCCGGCGCGGGGCGAGGGAACGGAGCGGCCGCCCGCGAGGTGCAGCCACGAGCCGCCCGTGCTCGGCTCGACGACCGACTCGGCGAGCGGGCGTCCGTCGACGACCAGGGCGCCGAGCGCCGCCTCGACGTGACCGCCGCGGGTGGCGAAGCTCTCGGCGCCGGCGTCGAGCACGACTCCGGCGATCTCGAGCGGAGCGACGGAGCCGCCGACCCGCTCGCCCGCCTCGAGTACGACGACGCGCAGGCCGATGCGGAGGCACTCGGCCGCCGCGGCCAGCCCCGCCACTCCCCCGCCGACGACCGCGACGTCGTAGGCCGCGGGCTCCGTGGTCACGGTCGCCAGGCGTGCACGTGCGCGACGAGGCGCGTGAGCACGTCGGGGTCGGTCTCGGGCGGCACTCCGTGGCCGAGGTTGAGCACGTGGGCCGGAGCGCTGAGTCCGCGGAGGAGGACGTCGTCGACGTGCGCGGCGAGCACCGCCCAGGGGGCCGAGAGCAGCGCCGGGTCGACGTTGCCCTGCACCGGGACGAAGCCGCCGAGCCGGTGGTTCGCCTCGTCGAGCGGGATGCGGTAGTCGACGCCGACCACGTCGACGCCGATGCCGTGCATGGCGCCGAGCAGCTCGCCCGTGCCGACTCCGAAGTGCACGATCGGCACGTTGCGACGCACCTCGCCGTGATCGAACGCCAGGTCGCGCACGTGCGTCAGGGCCCTGGCGGAGGCGGGGGCCACGTGGGCGGTGTAGTCGGCGAGCGAGAGCGCCCCGGCCCACGAGTCGAAGAGCTGGGCGGCGCTCGCCCCGGCGAGCACCTGCGCGCGGAGGAAGCGGCCCGTGACCTCGGCCGTCCACTCCATCAGGCGCGACCACGCCTCCGGGTCGGCGTGCATCAGGGTGCGGGCCCGGATGTGGTCCTTCGACGGGCCGCCCTCGACGAGGTACGCGGCGAGCGTGAACGGGGCGCCCGCGAAGCCGATCAACGGGGTGTCGCCGAGGCCCTCGACCGTGCGGTGCACACCCTCCCGGATCGGCTCGAGGGTCTCGTCGAGGATCGCCGGATCGATCGCGCAGAGCTCGTCGACGTCAGCGGCGGTGCGGACCGCCTTCTCGAGGACGGGGCCGCGGCCGGGCACGATGTCGACGCCGACCCCCGCCAGCCGCAGTGGGATGACGATGTCGCTGAAGAAGATGCCGGCGTCGACTCCGTGCCGGCGCACCGGCTGCAGCGTGATCTCGCTCGCGAGCGCGGGGTCGAGGCAGGCGTCGAGCATCTGCGTGTCGGTGCGCAGCGCCCGGTACTCGGGGAGACTCCGCCCGGCCTGGCGCATGAACCAGACGGGCGTCGACTCGGGCCGGTCGGAGCGGTACGCCCTGACGAGGGAGGAGTCGGCCGTGCGGCCGGAGGCGAGGGGATGCGACGGATCGAGCAGGCCGGCGGTGGGGGAGGTCACCGCGGCATTATTCCAGGCGCATCCGTGCATTCCTCCCGCTCTCCGCGCCGGGGCCCCGGTGACCGCGCGTAGACTGCTGTGGTGCTTCTGTGTCTGACGGCGTCGCACAAGAACGCCAGCTTCGATCTCCTCGAGAAGCTCTCCGTCGACTCCTCCGCCGTCGCCTCCGCCCTCGCGGACGGCATCGACTTCGTGTCGGGAGCCGTGGTCGTCGCGACCTGCAACCGCTTCGAGGCCTACCTCGACATCGACGAGCCGCTGACCGCCGCGCAGGCCGTGGCCGTCGAGGCCGCGACCGCCGCCGTCAGCGCGGCGACCGGTGTCGACCAGGAGCACCTCCGCACCAGCGTCGACGTCGTCTCGGGCGATCGGGTCGCCGAGCACCTGTTCGCGGTGTCGAGCGGACTCGAGTCGGTCGTCGTCGGCGAGGGCGAGATCGCCGGCCAGGTGCGCCGCTCGCTCGAGGAGGCGCGCCGCCTCGGCACCACGTCGTCCGAGCTCGAGCGCCTCTTCCAGCGCGCGTCGCAGACCTCCCGCGGCATCAAGAACCGCACCGGGCTCGGCAGCGCCGGTCGCTCGATCGTGCGCCTCGCCCTCGACCTCGCCGCCAGCCGTGTCACCGACTGGCGCGCCGCCCGCGTGCTGCTGGTGGGCACCGGCAGCTATGCCCGCGCCACCGTGGCGGCGCTGCGCGATCGCGGAGTCGTCGAGATCGCCGTGCACTCCCCCTCCGGTCGCGCCGAGGGCTTCGCGGCCCGCCGCGCCCTCCGCGCCGTCGACGCGGCGGCGTTCGCGGCCGAGGCCGCTGCCGCCGACATCGTCATCACCTGCACCACGACGCAGGAGCCGGTGCTCGACGCCGCACTCCTCGCCGACGGGCGCCTGCGCGGCGCGTACCGGGAGCGTCAGCTCGTCATCGACCTCGGCCTCCCCCGCAACGTCGCCGGCGATGTGACGACCCTCTCGGGTGTCGAGCTCCTCGACCTCGAGACGATCAGCCTGCACGCCCCTCTCGAGGTGCTCGACGCCTCGACCCAGGCACGCGCCCTCGTCGACAAGGCCGTCCGCAAGTTCTCGGACGTGGCCGACGAGAAGAGCCTCACCCCCGCCGTCGTCGCCCTCCGAGCCCACGTGTTCGACGCGCTCGACGCCGAGATCGAGCGCGCGCGCTCCCGCGGCGACGACGACGGACGCACCGAGCAGGCCCTCCGCCACCTCGCCGGCGTCCTGCTGCACACTCCGAGCGTCCGTGCGCGCGACTACGCCCGGGCCGGCGAGCAGGAGGCGTACCTCACCGGTCTCCAGGCGCTCTTCGGCATCGAGGTCCCGGCCGAGCCGGCCGCCGCCCGCCCGATCGACGGCACGGCCGCCACCGCGTGAGCCCGGCTCTCAGGCTCCCGTTCGACGCCGAGCCGATCCGCGCCGAGCGTCTGCTGCTCCGGACGCTCCGTCTCGACGACGCCGACGACCACGCCGGGTATCAGGGCCATCCGGAGGCGGTGCGCTTCCTCCGCTGGCCCGTCCGGACCCCGGAGGAGTCGCGGGAGCACCTGCGCCTGCGACTCCCCTCCGACCGCCTCGCCGCCGACGGCGACGTCGTCGTGCTGGCGATGGTGCCGACGGAGGGACCCTTCGAGGGTCGCGTCGTCGGCGACCTGACCCTCATCGCGTCCTCCTCCGAGCAGGCGGCCGTCGAGATCGGGTGGGTGCTGCATCCGGAGGCGCAGGGCCGCGGCTATGCGACCGAGGGAGCCCGGGCGCTCCTCGATCTGGCCTTCGACCGGCTCGCGGCGCACCGCGTGGTGGCGCAGCTCGACGCCCGCAACACCGCCTCCGCCCGCCTCTGCGAGCGCCTGGGCATGCGTCTCGAGGCGCACCACGTCGACGACGAGTACTGCAAGGGCGAGTGGACCTCGACCCTCGTCTACGCCCTGCTCGAGCGGGAGCACCGCGCGTTCTGACGCGCGGCGCTCCCGACGGCTACGCGCCGCGCAGGCCCGAGAAGAGGTACGACTCCAGGTCGGTCAGCGGGATCCGCTCCTGCTTCATGGTGTCGCGGTCGCGGACCGTCACCGCGTCGTCCTCGAGCGAGTCGAAGTCGACCGTCACGCAGAAGGGCGTGCCGATCTCGTCCTGGCGGCGGTAGCGGCGGCCGATCGCTCCGGAGTCGTCGAAGTCGACGTTCCAGAGCTGGCGGAGCCTGTCGGCCACCTCGCGGGCGAGCGGCGAGAGGGCCTCGTTGCGCGAGAGCGGCAGCACCGCGACCTTGACCGGCGCGAGACGCGGGTCGAGGTGCAGCACCGTGCGCGTCTCGACCTTGCCCTTGGCGTTCGGCGGCAGCTCCTGCTCCTCGTACGCGTCGACGAGGAACGCCATCAGCGCGCGCGTCAGGCCGAAGGACGGCTCGATCACGAAGGGCACGTAGCGCTCGTTCTTGTTCTGGTCGAAGAACGAGAGGTCCTTGCCCGAGTGCTCGATGTGGGTCTTGAGGTCGAAGTCGGTGCGGTTCGCGACACCCATGAGTTCGCCCCACTCGCCCGAGGCGAAGCGGAAGCGGTACTCGATGTCGACGGTGCGCTTCGAGTAGTGCGACAGCTTGTCCTTCGGGTGCTCGAACTGCCGGATGTTGTCGGCCTTGATCCCGAGATCGATGAACCAGTCCCAGGCGAGCTTCATCCAGGTCTCCTGCCACTCCTCGTCCGTGCCGGGCTCGACGAAGAACTCGAGCTCCATCTGCTCGAACTCGCGGGTGCGGAAGATGAAGTTGCCGGGCGTGATCTCGTTGCGGAACGCCTTGCCGATCTGGCCGATGCCGAACGGCGGCTTCCTCCGGGCGCTCTGCAGCACGTTGGCGAAGTTGGTGAAGATGCCCTGCGCGGTCTCGGGTCGCAGGTAGTGCAGCCCCGATTCGTCGTCGACGACGCCGAGGTAGGTCTTCATCAGGCCCGAGAACTGCTTGATCTCGGTCCACTGGCCGACCTTGTCGGGGTGCTCCGGGTCCGGGATGTCGGCGAGGCCGTTGACGGGCGGGTGCCCGTTGTCCTCCTCGTACTTCTCGAAGAGGTGGTCGGCGCGGTAGCGCTTGTGCGTGATCAGCGACTCCGTCAGCGGGTCGGAGAAGACGCCGACGTGCCCGGAGGCGTTCCAGATCGCGGTCGGGAGGATCACGGCGGAGTCGAGGCCGACCACGTCGCCACGGCCCTGCACGAACGCCTTCCACCACTGGCGCTTGATGTTCTCCTTGAGCTCGACGCCGAGCGGGCCGTAGTCCCAGGCAGAGCGGGTGCCGCCGTAGATGTCGCCGGAGGGGAAGACGAACCCCCGGTGCTGCGCGAGGGTGATGACCTTGTCGAGGGTGGTGGTGGGTTCTGCCACGGGGAGCTCCTCAGCTGTTCGGGCGCACGGGGCCCTGGCGCGCGCCGGCTGCGCGCGTCCTTCTGGTGTGCGTCCATGGTAGCCGCGGGCATGATGGCGGGATGAGCAGCCTGCCGCCCCTCCTCGTCTCCGCCGTCGCCGTGATCCGCGACCGGAGGATCCTGATGGTGACCGCGCGGGGGCGCGACGTCGTCTACCTCCCCGGCGGCAAGGTCGACCCGGGCGAGAGCGGTGCGGAGGCGGCTGCGCGGGAGGCCGAGGAGGAGCTCGGCTCAGCGCCGACGCGGCTCGCCGAGCTCTTCACCGTTCGCGAGCAGGCCCACGGCGAGCCGCAGGGCCGGGAGGTGCACATGACGGTGTTCGCCGCCGAGCTGTCGGCCGAGCCGCGCCCGGCCGGAGAGATCGACTCGCTGCACTGGATCCGCTCCGCCGACGCGCACCGCTGCCCGCCGGCCGGCGTCGCGACCCTCGCACGCCTCCGCGACCTCGACCTCATCGACTGACGCCGTCGGCCGCGGCGACCGGCGGGGCCGGATACCCTCGGTGCCGTGGAGACGAGACGACGCGCCAGGGACCGGACGGGGAGTGACGACGCCCGAGGGCTCGAAGCGGTGCGGATGGAGGCGGCGGTGCCGATCCTGCGCATCTTCTCGGTCGCGAAGGCGGGCGAGTTCTACGTCGACTATCTCGGCTTCACCGTCGACTGGGAGCAGCGCGCGGCACTCGACGCGCCGCTCTACCTGCAGGTGTCGCGATCCGGTCTGCGGCTGCACCTCAGCGAGCACCACCGTGACGGCAGCCCGGGAGCCGCGGTGCACCTGGCGCTCCGCGGCGTGCGCGAGCTGCACGCCGAACTCGACGCCAAGGCCTACCCGTACCTCAATCCGCGCATCACGCGATCGGCGTTCGGGTACGCCCTCGATCTGATCGACCCCTTCGGCAATCAGCTCCGCTTCGCCGAGCCCGCACCGCAGCCGACCGCTTCCTGAGAGCGTCGTGGTCGGGCGTTCACCGCCCGTCCACCGGATTCGGAGAGCGGTCGCCTAGCGTGTCGACAATGGCTGCTTCTCGGGGGACGACGGAACGACCACTCGGAGTCGGCGGGCCCCGGGTCGAGGGGCCCCGGCGATCCCGCTGGGCACTCCTCCGGGCCGGACACGTCGCCCCGCTCGCCATGGGCACTCTCGCGTCGACCGCGATCCTGCTGGGCTCGCTCGGCATCGGTTTCCTCCCCCGCGACTCCTCGCTCCGCGCCTGGCCCGTGATCTCGACCATCCGGGCGACCGGCTGGCTCACCGAGCTGAGCGCGATCGCGGTGCTCTGCGGAGGAGTGCTGCTGCTCGTGGCGTGGCTCCGGCTGCGCTCCGTCGCCCTCGACGGCCGCCCGGGCTCGCTCCGCACGATCCTCGTCGCCGCTCTCGCGTGGGCCGCGCCGCTGCTGCTGGCCGTGCCGCTGTTCAGCCGCGACATGTTCTCGTACGTGGCGCAGGGCCGCCTGATGACCCAGGGCATCGACCCGTACACGAACGGGGTGGCGACCCTGCCCGGCTGGTTCGCCCTCGGCGTCGACCCGCTGTGGGCCGACACTCCGACTCCGTACGGCCCGCTCTACCTGCTCGCCGAGAAGACCGCGGTGCAGCTCGCCGGCTGGACCTCGCCCGAGCTCTCGATCGCGATGCTGCGGGCACTCTCGGTGGCCGGAGTCGCGGTGCTGGCGGTCTACGCGATCCGCCTCGCGCGCCTGCGCGGACTCTCGACCCCGCTCACCGCGTGGACGATCGTCGCCAACCCGCTGACGCTCCTGCTGTTCGTGGTCGCCGGGCACAACGACTCCGTGATGCTCGCGCTGATCCTCGCCTCGCTCTACTACGGCCACACCGATCGCCGCATCGTCGCGGTGCTGCTGATGGGCGCCGCGATCGCGGTGAAGCCGGTGGCCGTGATCGCCCTGCCCGTGCTCGCCCTGCTGTGGCTGCGCCACGACGCGACGCTGCGCGACCGCGTGCGGCTCTGGGTGTGGAGCGGCGTCGGCGCCCTCGCACTCGTGGTCGCCATCGGCCTCGCGGCCGGCGTCGGCATCGGCTGGGTGGCCGCGATGGTGGTGCCGGGCTCGATCCTGCACTGGTACGCGCCGATGTCGTTCGTCACGGTCGTCGTCTCGAGCGCCGTGCAGCTGACGGGTCACGACCCGGGAGTCGCCATCGCCCTGGTCAAGATGCTCGCCCTGGCGACCGCGGCCGGCATCGCGGCGGCGCTCATGCTGTCGAAGCGGGCCATCGACCCGCTGGCTCGACTGACCGGGGCACTCCTGGCGTTCGTCACCGCCTCGACCGCGATCCATCCCTGGTACGCGCTGTGGATCCTCCCGGTCGCCGCGCTCTCGCGCCCGTGGCGGAGCGCGCACCGGCATCTCGCGGTGTACGCGACGATCTTCCTGATGTGCGTCACGCTGGCCGAACCGGGTGACGGAGGCGGGGGCGCGATCGACCAGATCCCCGCACGGGTCGCGACGATCGCCGCGATCGCGGTCGTCGGCCTCTCCATCGTGCTCGGCTACACCGACGAGGAGCGCGTCGAGGTCCGGACCCTGATCGGGGCGGTGCCGTTCGGCACGGAGTTCCTCAGCCGGATGTCCGGGGGCCGGATCGGCGGAGTGCTGGTCGAGGCCCGCCTCCGCGAGTAGGGCGAGGGCCGCACGACGCAGGTCTAGGCGTCGTCGGAGGAGGCGCGACGGCGGCGCTCGATCGCGGACTCCGCGGCCGTCGCGGCGGCGTCCGGCTCGCCTCCGCCGAGCATTCCCGAGAGGGACGACAGCCAGTCGGCGTCGTCGCGATCGCCCGTGAGGGCACTCGAGAACAGCGGCAGATCGCTCCGGGTCGCGTGGATCGCATAGGACTCGCGGGTGTAGCCGTTGTCGGGGACGACGGGCGCACGGCGCTCGGGCGGCGCCTCCGACTCGTCCCGGTCGTCGTCGTGCTCGTTCTGATCCTGGCTCACGGGCCCTCCTCCGTCTCACCGCACCGCGGCGGACGGAGCGTGCGCCGCGGCGGCTCTGCCCGGCGTCCGGTCAGCGTACCCCGCTCAGGGGGTAGAAGGGTCGCTGCCATGCGATCGCGGCAGGGGGCGCCAGACGACCACCTCGGTGCGCCGCTGCGCCCGGGTGCCGTGCCGGAGGGTGACCACGTCGCCCTCGAGCCCGGCGGCGAACACGCGGCGTCCCGGGCGGTTGAGCAGCTCGTCGGCCAGGGCGCCCTCGAGCTCGCGGACGCGCTGCGACAGCGCCTGGACCTGGTTCTCGAGCTGGAGGATGCGTGCGATGCCCTCGAGGGAGACGCCCTCCGACGACAGCCGCGCGACCTCGCGCAGCTGCACCACGTCGCGCATCGAGTAGCGCCGCGACTTGCCCGCCGTGCGTGTGGGCCGCACGAGGCCGAGCCGGTCGTACTGGCGGAGCGTCTGCGGATGCATCCCCGCCAGCTCGGCGGCGACCGCGATCGCGAAGACCGGGGTGTTCTCGTCCACGTCCTCGCCTCTCGTCGTCGCCCGCCTCGCCGCTAGTAGCGGGCCTTCTCCAGGATGTCCTCGCGCGGATTGTCGCCCGGCTCGGCCGCCGCGTACGCCTCGAGGGCGTCGCGGGCGGCGGAGGAGAGGTGATCGGGCACGGCGACCTGGATCACCGCGAGCAGATCGCCCGTGCCCTTGCCGGTCGTGACTCCGCGCCCCTTCACCCGCAGCACGCGGCCGCTCGGGGTGCCGGGGGCGACGCGGAGCTTCACGGGGTCGCCGCCGAGGGTCGGCACCTCGATCGTGGCGCCGAACACCGCCTCGACGAAGGTGACGGGCACGTTCACGCGCAGGTGCAGTCCGTCGCGCTCGAAGACGGGGTGCTTGCGCACCGCGACGGTGAGCACGAGATCGCCGGGCTCGCCCCCGTCGGGGCTCGGGCGCCCCTTGCCGCGGACGCGGATCTTCTGCTGGTCGGCCACTCCGGCCGGGATGCGCACCGAGAGGGTGCGCCCCTCGCCGGTCTGGAGCTGGACGGTGTCACCCCGGGTCGCGGTGCGGAAGTCGATGGTGGTGCTGGCGGTGACGTCGGCGCCCTTCTGCGGACCGCCGAAGCCGCGGTACCCGCCGCTCGGCTGACCGAAGCGGCCGCCGCCGGCATTGCCGAACATGCCGCCGAGGATGTCCTCGAAGCCCGCCGGCGGGCCCTGCTGCGTGCTGTACGAGGTGCGGCCTCCGCCGCCCTGCCCGAACACGTTCCCGAAGACGTCGTCGAAGCCGCCCTGCTGCCCGCCCGGGGCGGTGAAGCGTGCGCCTCCGCCCATTGCGCGGATCTGGTCGTACTCCTTGCGCTGCTCGGCGTCGGACAGGACCGTGTACGCCTCGCTGATCTCCTTGAAGCGCGCCTCCGCCTTGGCGTCGCCCGGGTTGGAGTCGGGGTGGAACTGGCGGGCGAGCTTGCGGTAGGTCTTCTTCAGATCCGCCGCGGACACGTCCTTGGACACGCCGAGGACCTTGTAGAAGTCCTTGTCGAACCAATCCTGGCTGGCCATGTGCCTCTTCCTGTGTCGTCTGGTGCGGCGAGGGACCCCGCCCTGCCTGCAGTGCGGGCGGGGCGGGGTCCTCCGCGGTGGTGCGGTGGGGTGTCAGTCGGCGGGAACGGCCACGACCACCCGGGCTGCCCGCAGCAGCGAGCCTCCGAGGTAGTAGCCCGACTCGACGACGTCGGCGACCGTGGAGGTCTCGGCGCCGGGGGTCGGCTGCTGGAAGATCGCCTCGTGGATGTTCGGATCGAACAGATCACCCACGGCGCCGGTCTTCACGAGCCCCAGCTTCTCGATGCCTCCGCGCAGCTTCTGCGCGATGGCGGTGAAGGGGCCGCCCTCGGGCAGATCGCCGTGCTTCTCGGCACGGTCCAGGTCGTCGAGCACGGGGAGGATGACCTTCACCGCGTCGCCGATGGCCCGCTCCTTCTCGAGCTGACGGTTCGACTCCGTGCGCTTGCGGTAGTTCGCGTACTCGGCGGTCACCCGCTGGAGGTCGGCGAGCCGCTCCGCCGCGAGGGTCTCGGCGTCGGACTGACCCGAGAGGAACGACAGGTCGGCGTCGGAGAGCGTGGTCTCGACGTCCGGCCCCTCGGCCTCGATCAGACCCTCGGAGTCCTGAGCGGCGTCGGCCGCCTCGGATCCGTCGGTCTCGGCACCGGTGGTCGGCTCCTCCTCGGGAACGCCCTCGCCCTGGGGCTGGTTGTGGCGCCCCATGACTACTTCGTGTCCTTCGGCTCGTCGTCGTCGATGACCTCGGCGTCGACGATGTCCTCGTCGTCCTTCTTCTCCTCCTCGGCCGGAGCGTCCTGCGGGGCGCCCTGGTCGGCCGACTGCTGCGAGTAGATGGCCTGGCCGATCTTGGTCTGCGAGGCGTTCAGCGCGTCGAACGCGGTCTTGACCGCCGCGTCGTCGTCGCCGGCGAGCGCGGTCTTCAGCGCGTCGACGTCGCCCTGCACCTCGGACTTGACGTCCTCGGGCAGCTTGTCCTCGTTCTCCTTGATCAGCTTGTCGATCGAGTAGGCGAGGGTCTCGGCGTTGTTGCGGATCTCGGCCGCCTCACGGCGGGCCTTGTCCTCGGCCGCGTGCTCCTCGGCCTCGCGGACCATGCGCTCGATGTCGTCCTTCGGCAGCGAAGAGCCGCCGGTGATCGTCATCGACTGCTCCTTGCCGGTGCCCTTGTCCTTGGCGGACACGTGCACGATGCCGTTGGCGTCGATGTCGAAGGTGACCTCGACCTGCGGGATGCCGCGGGGAGCCGGTGCGATGCCGGTCAGCTCGAAGGTGCCGAGGTTCTTGTTGTCGCGGGTGAACTCGCGCTCGCCCTGGAACACCTGGATCGCGACGGACGGCTGGTTGTCGTCGGCCGTGGTGAAGGTCTCGGACCGCTTGGTCGGGATCGCGGTGTTGCGCTCGATGAGCTTCGTCATGATCCCTCCCTTGGTCTCGATGCCGAGCGAGAGCGGCGTGACGTCGATGAGGAGGACGTCCTTGCGCTCGCCCTTGAGGACACCGGCCTGCAGGGCGGCGCCGACGGCGACGACCTCGTCCGGGTTGACGCCCTTGTTGGGCTCCTTGCCGCCGGTGAGCTTCTTGACGAGCTCGGCCACGGCCGGCATGCGGGTCGAGCCGCCGACGAGGACGACGTGCGCGATGTCCTCGACCTTGACGCCGGCCTCGGCGATGACGTCCGTGAACGGCTTGCGGGTGCGCTCGATCAGGTCGCTCGTGAGCTCCTCGAACTTGGCGCGGGTGAGCGTCTCGTCGAGGTTCGCGGGGCCGTTCTCGGTCAGCGAGAGGTACGGGAGCTGGATGCTGGTCGAGGTGCTCGACGACAGCTCCTTCTTGGCCTGCTCAGCGGCCTCCTTGAGGCGCTGACGGGCGATCTTGTCCTTCGAGACGTCGACGCCGGTCGAGTCCTTGAAGCGCTTGACCAGGTAGTCGACGACGCGCTGGTCCCAGTCGTCGCCGCCGAGGCGGTTGTCGCCCGAGGTCGAGCGCACCTGGATGGTCGAGAAGTCGTCGTCCTTGCCCACCTCGAGGAGGGAGACGTCGAAGGTTCCGCCACCGAGGTCGAAGACGAGGATGAGCTCATCCTCCTTGCCCTTGTCGAGGCCGTAGGCGAGCGCCGCGGCGGTCGGCTCGTTGATGATGCGGAGGACGTTCAGTCCGGCGATCTCGCCGGCGTCCTTCGTGGCCTGGCGCTCCGCGTCGTTGAAGTAGGCCGGGACGGTGATGACCGCGTCGGTCACCTTCTCGCCCAGGTACTGCTCGGCGTCGCGCTTGAGCTTGCCCAGGATGCGGGCCGAGATCTCCTGCGGCGTGTACTTCTTGTCCTCGACCGCGAAGGTCCAGTCGGTGCCCATGTGGCGCTTGACGGAGGCGAGGGTGCGGTCGACGTTGGTGACGGCCTGGCGCTTGGCGGTCTCGCCGACGAGCACCTCGCCGTCCTTGGTGAACGCGACGACGGACGGGGTGGTGCGGAAGCCCTCGGCATTGGCGATGACGGTGGGCTCGCCACCTTCGAGGACGGCCACGACCGAGTTGGTGGTTCCCAGGTCGATGCCTACGGCACGGGACATATGCGTGTTTCTCCTTCGCGAGCGGCCGCGAGGCCGTTCAGTCAGTGGGTGGAACGGTGGTGAAGACTCTTGCCTGTCGAAAACTCTGCGGGAGGGAACCCGGTGGAGTTGAGTCCCGCAGGCTCAAGTTTAGCGGACCTCACCGTCGCGTCAAGTCCGGACGGAAGAACTTGAGTCGGGTCGACTCAACTCTCAGGCGGCGCCACGCCGCGGTACCCGCAGTTCACCCGCGCGCCCTACGGTGATCGCATGACAGAGCGCACCGGCACGACAGAGCGCACCGGCCGCTGGCCCGTCCTCGCCTGGGGACTGTGGGACTGGGGCGGCTCGGCGTTCAACGCGGTCGTCACCACCTTCGTCTTCACGGTCTACCTCACGACCGACGGCCTCTTCGGCACCCCGAGCGGAGTCTCCGCCGCGCTCGGCTGGTCGCTCGCGGGCGCCGGCCTGGTCGTCGCGCTGATCGCGCCGATCACGGGGCGCCGGGCCGATCTCGGCGGCCGTCGGAGACTGTGGCTCGGCGTCCACTCGGCAGTGGTCGTCGTCTGCATCCTGCTGATGTTCTTCGTGCGCCCCGATCCCGCGTTCCTCTGGCTGGGCCTGCTCCTGCTCGCCGTCGGCACGGTCTTCTTCGAGTTCGCGAGCGTCAACTACAACGCGATGCTCACGCAGGTCTCGACGCGCTCGAGCATCGGCCGCGTCTCGGGCTTCGGCTGGGGCATGGGGTACGTCGGCGGCATCGTCCTGCTCCTGATCGTCTACTTCGGCTTCATCTCGCCCGAGGTCGGTCTCTTCGGCGTGACCGGGGACGACGGCCTCGACGTGCGGGTCTCGATCCTGCTGGCCGGCGTGTGGTTCGCGGTCTTCGCCCTGCCGGTGCTGCTGGCCGTCCCCGAGACACCGGCGACCGCCTCCGGAGCGAGCCGCGTCGGTGTCATCGCCTCGTACCGCGCGCTGTTCCGGCAGATCAGGGCGCTGTGGCACGAGAGCCCCACCACCGTCGCCTTCCTCGTCGCGAGCGCGGTGTTCCGCGACGGGCTGACGGGCGTGTTCACCTTCGGCGGCGTCCTCGCCCAGGGCACCTTCGGCTTCAGTGCCGGCGAGGTGATCCTCTTCGCGATCGCCGCCAACATGGTGGCCGGAGTCGCGACCATCTCGGTGGGAGCGCTCGACGATCGCGTCGGCCCCAAGGCCGTGATCGTCGCCTCCCTCATCGGCCTCCTGATCTGCGGCACCGCGATCTTCGTGCTGCACGACGGCGGGCAGACGATGTTCTGGATCTTCGGTCTGCTGCTCTGCCTCTTCGTCGGCCCCGCGCAGTCGGCGAGCCGCAGCTATCTGGCCCGCCTCATCCCCGAGGGCCGGGAGGGCGAGATCTTCGGGCTCTACGCGACGACCGGACGCGCCGCATCGTTCCTCGCGCCCGCGGCCTTCGCGGCGTTCGTGTCGATCGCCGCCGTCGCCTCCGGCGGCGATGAGGCGAACGTGCAGTACTGGGGCATCCTCGGGCTCGTGCTCGTGCTGGCCGTCGGGCTCCTCCTGCTCCTCCCGGTCCGACGTCCGCCGTCGAGCGGCGCGTCGACCGCGCCGTCGGAGCGCGAGGCCTCGCCGCTCGCCTAGAGTGTCCGAGCCGCCGCCGCGGCGAGAGGGCACGACGACGGAGGAGGACACCATGGCGCGAGGCGGGACGGCAGCCCGGGGTCCCGAGCGGCACACCCGCACCTCCGACGCCGCGGTCGACTCGCCGTCGACGAGCCCCGCCTCCGAATGGCCCACCGCAGCGTCGCCGGCCGAGAACCGTCCGGCGACGATCCGGGTCACGAAGAAGCGGAAGGCCTCGGGCACGGTCCGCGCCCGTCGCCTCGTGAAGCGCGCCGGCTACGCGGCCCTCGTCATCGCCCTGCTGGCGGGCCTCGCGGTCGTCGTCGTCCTCATCGTCGCGCCGCACCACCTGTTCTGACGAGCGGGGCTGGGCTCAGGTCGCGAGCCAGAAGACGATCAGCAGCAGGGTGACCAGGAAGCCGGTCAGGAAGTTGAGCGCGAGGAAGCGCTTCCAGCCGGCGTTCGCGCGCTCGGCCTGGGCGTCGGTCAGGGAGCGGAACGGCCAGATGCTGACCGCGTAGGGCACGGCGAGGATCGCGGCGAGGGTCCCCGGCCACGGCAGCAGGAGCAGGAGCAGCCCGCTCGCGACGTAGGCGCCGATCGCGAAGCGGGTGGTCGTCCTCGCGCCGATCACGGTGGCGATCGAGCCGATGCCACCGGCCCGGTCGGCGATGATGTCCTGCACCGCGCCGAAGGCGTGGCTCGCGATCCCCCAGAGGAAGAACGCGACGAGCAGCGCCACGAGCGGCGGGGTCACGACCGTGCCGGCCAGCGCGATGCCGTACACGGCGGGGCTGACGAAGTGCGTCGCCGAGGTCAGCGAGTCGACGAACGGGCGCTCCTTGAAGCGAAGTCCGGGAGCGCTGTAGGCGATCACCGCGAAGACGCTGATCGCGAGCACCAGCCACGACACCGGCGAGCCGAGCAGGACCAGGGCCACGAGGAACGGCACGTTCGTCACGACCGCTGCGATCAGCGTGGCGCGATGCTCGCTGCGATCGAGGACCGCTCCCTCCACGCCGCCCTTGCGGGGATTGCGGAGGTCGGACTCGTAGTCGAAGACGTCGTTGATCCCGTACATCGCGAGGTTGTAGGGGATCAGGAAGTAGAGAGTGCCGAGCACGAAGGCGAGGTCGATCTCGCGTGTGGTCAGCAGGTAGGCGGCCGCGAACGGGTACGCCGTGTTGACCCAGCTCAGCGGACGGCTCGAGACGAACAGCGCGCGCAGCCGGTTCACGACGCGCTCCGTCGACGCGAGGGCAGGAGGGTCCAGAGCGCGGGGAGCAGGAGCGCGGCCGCGATCGCGTAGGCGAAGTCCTCGATCGGAGCCACGCCGATCCGGATGCCCGAGATCAGCTCGTCGTCGTAGGAGACCAGGAGTCCCACCCCGATCATCACGTTGTCGAAGACGGCGGTCATCAGCAGCAGCACGGCGAGCGTGCCGAGCACGGCGGCGAGGCGGAGGCGGTGCCGCGCGATCGCGACGACGACCAGCACGACCGCGAGGAACACGGCGTTGAGCAGGAGGTAGGTCATGCGCGCACCTCCGACCGCGGCGTCGACCGCTTCGCCGCACGGTTCGAGAGGAACCCGTGCACATCCATCGTCAGATAGCAGAGCAGCGTGAGGAAGAGGACCTCCTCGACCGGCAGCTCCGGCGCGAGCTGCACCCCGGTCATGTAGGGGGTCTCGCCGCGGAAGAAGACGCCGAGACCGATCCCGACGAGGTCCCAGACCAGGAAGAAAGTGACGCCGACGGGCAGCACGATCGCCGCCCGGCGCGCGTCGGCCCAGAAGAACAGGCGGAAGCGCCTGTCGAGCACGACCATCCCGGTGATCGAAACGGCGAGCGCCAGCAGGTAGAGCACCCCCACCGGCTACTCCCCCGCGACCGCGAGCGAGGCGCGCGGCGCCTCCGTCACGTCGGGCGCCACGGGTGCGGCCGGGACGTCGCGCACCGGCAGCGGCTCGGTCGAGACGTCGCCGCGCACGCGCTTGAGCATCACCTCGGCGCTGATCAGGCACATCGGCAGGCCGATGCCCGGGATGGTCGAGCTGCCGGCGAAGAGCAGGCCGTCGACGTGCTTGCTGATGTTGCCGGCCCGGAAGAAGGCGCTCTGCGACAGCACGTGCGAGGGGCCGAGCATCGAGCCGCGCCATGCTCCCAGGTCGCTCTCGAAGTCGGCCGGACCGATCGTGCGGCGCACCACGACGCGCTCGGCGAGGTCCCCCGCTCCGGTCCACGTCGCGATCTGCTCGATGACCGCGTCGGCGATGGCCTCGACGCGCGCGTCGCCCGCGCCGTCGACTCCGCCGTGCCCGATCGATGTGTCGGCGGGGATGGGCACGAGGACGAACAGATTCTCGTGGCCCTCCGGCGCGACCGACGGGTCGGTCGCACTCGGGCGGCAGACGTAGATCGAGGCGGGGTCGGGCACCGACGGGTTCTCGCCGAAGATGCGGCCGAAGTTGTCGCGCCAGTCCTGGGTGAAGAGCAGGGTGTGGTGCTCGAGCTGCGGCAGCTCTCCGCGCACGCCGAGCAGCACCAGCACGGCGCTCGGGCCGGGCTCGCGGTTCTCCCAGTACGACGGCGGATAGGTGCGCAGCTCGTCGGGCAGGAGCGACTGCTCGGTGGTGAACAGGTCGGAGGCGTTCACGACGAGATCCGCGGAGACCCGCTCGGTCCCCTCCGGTCCGTCGAACTCGACTCCGACGACCTCCGCGCCGCGACGGCTGCCGCGCGGCGCCCTCGCGGTGAGGATCCTCGTGGCCGGCGAGGACGTGCGGATGCGCACCCCCGCCTCCTCGGCGACGTCGCGCACGGCGTCGATCAGCGTGGTGATCCCGCCCATCGGGTAGAGCACGCCGTCGGCAAGGTCGAGGTGGCTCATCAGGTGGTACATGCTCGGCGCCGAGAACGGGGAGGAGCCGAGGAACACGGCCGGGTAGCCGAGGATCTGGCGGAGCCGGTTGTCGGTGACGGTCTTCCCGGCGAGGGTGTCGAGCGGAGTGAGGAGCAGGCGTCCGAGGGTGCTCGTGCGGCTGAGCACGTCGCGGCGCAGGAGCGGCAGGAACGACGAGAAGCTCGTGTAGAGGAAGCGGCGCTTGGCCACCTCGTAGGTGTCGCGCGCCGAGTCGAGGTAGGCGCGCAGCCGCTCGCCCGCTCCGGGCTCGATGCTCTCGAACAGGGCGAGGTTCGACTCGAGATCGGCGAGCACGTCGATCGGCTCGTCGATCCCCTCGCTGTACACCCGGTAGCCGGGGTCGAGCGTGACGAGATCGAGGCGCTCGGCGGCGTTCGTGCCCATCAGCCGGAAGAAGTGGTCGAAGACCTCGGGCATCAGGTACCAGGAGGGTCCGGTGTCGAAGCGGAAACCGTCCTTCTCCCACGATCCGGCACGGCCGCCGACGACGTCCTTCGCCTCGAGCAGGGTGACGTCGAAGCCGTCTCGGGCGAGCAGCGCGGCGGAGGCGAGCCCGCCGATCCCGCCGCCGATCACGACCGCGCGGTGCGATCCGGTCTGCGAGCGCGCAGCGCGGGCCGGCCCCTGACCGAGTCGCGGCCCCAGCGTCGAGACGGCCGCGCGGGCGGCGAGCGCCGCCTTGGTCGCGGTCGGCACGCTGACGCGGGCGCGGAGGAGGTCCGGGGCGGGCGTCTCGCGGATGCGGTCGGCCAGCGCCTGGAAGAGGGAGTGGGCGAGGCGAACGGCGCGGCGGCTCGAGCGGGGCAGCTCGGGCACGATCGCGGCGGCCGCGTCGAGATCGTCGTCGAGGTCGGCGAGGAGGATCGCCTTGTCCTGCTCCGAGAAGTTCCGCGGGTCGATCCCCGGGAAGTAGCTGCGACCGAGCCCGTCGACGTCGGCCGCCAGATCGCGGAGGAAGTTGACCTTCTGGAACGCCGAGCCGAGACGGCGAGCGCCGGCGACGAGGCGCACGCGCTGCGCGTCCGGGACGAGCCCCGCATCCGGCGCCGCGAGGAACACCTGCAGGCACATCAGGCCGACGACCTCGGCCGACCCGTAGACGTAGGCCTCGAACGACTCGGGGGTGTGCTCGGTCTCTCGGAGGTCGGCGCGCATCGACGCGAAGAACGGGCGGGTGAGCTCCGGGTCGATCCCCGTTGCGCGAGCGGTCCTCGCGAAGGCGTGGATGACCAGGTTGGCGCTGTAGCCGCTGGCGAGCGCCCGCTCCGTCTCGGCCTCGAAGGCGTCCAGCGCCTCCTCGACGGCGGCGCGGTCGAGACGCGCCTCCTCGGCGACCCCGTCGACGATCTCGTCGGCGACGCGGACCAGGGCGTAGACGTCCTCGACGCGCTCTCGCACGCCGGGGCCGAGAAGCCGCGTGGCGAGCCCGAACGAGGTCGAGTAGCGGCGGATGACCTGCGCCGACGCCTCGTGGGCGACGCGGTCGTACAGTTCGCTCTGCCGGCTCATCGTGCCACCGTACGGGGGGAGGCGGCGGCGAGCGGCATCGAGCAGGACGTCCGCGCGTGGCGGGCGCTCATCGGGTGCGCTCCACCACGCTGGCGACGAGCGGGCGGACCTCGGCGCGGAACGCCTCCGGGACCGCGGGCACCGAGAGCGCCTGCCAGGCGCGGCTCGCGAAGTCGTTCGCGAGGTTCTCGGCGTAGCTGCGGGCACCGCACTCCACGAGGATGCGCCTCACGCGCTCGGCGGTCTCTCCACTCAAGTGCTCGTCTCCGATCAGGTCCTCGATCTCGGGCCAGCAGTCGGTCCCCGCCGCGTGCGCGATCAGGACGGTCCGCTTGCCCTCGCGGAGGTCACCCAGCGTGGTCTTGCCGGTCAGACCCTCCTCGCCGAACACCCCGAGCAGGTCGTCGACGATCTGGTAGGCGATGCCGATGAAGCGCCCGAACTCCCCCAGCGCCGCGACGACCTCGTCATCGGCACCGGCGAGGATCGCGCCGGCCTGCAGCGGCGCCTCGAACGAGTACACGGCGGTCTTCAGGCGCTCCATCTCGAGCACCTCGTCGACCGAGGGCATCCCCGGCATCAGCGAGAAGTCGACATCGGCCAGCTCGCCGGCGGCGGAGGCGAAGACCGCCTCGTCGAGCAGGGTCAGCAGGCGCGCGCGCACCCCGTCGTCGGCGCCGACGCCCTCGACGAGCCGGTGGGCGCCGGTGAGCGCGAGGTCGCCGGCGATCACGGCGACGGAGGTGCCGCGGTGCTCGGCGATCGGGATGGAGAGGCCCGCCGTCGTCGCCTCGTCGCGGTAGCTGCCCGAGACGTTGGGGCCGCCGCGCCGGACGAAGTCGCGATCGATCACGTCGTCGTGCACGATCAGGGCGGTGTGCAGCAGCTCGAACGCGGCGCCCAGGTGGGCGGCCGCCTCCGGGTCCTGACCGCCGAGAGCCTCGTACGCCGAGAGGACCATCAGGGGGCGGAAGCGCTTGCCGCCGCGGGTGTTGGCCTCCAGCGTCTGCCAGAGCGTGAGGTATCGCGGGCCCAGACGTCCGGCGCGAGCGCGGGCGAGGGAGAAGAAGCGGTCCAGCACAGCGTCGACGTGCTCCTGCCGTCGCCGGGAGAGAACTACGGAGTCTCGCGTATCCACGACCCGAGGCTAACAAACTCGGTTCTCTAGCAATAAGCCGGCTGAGTTACGACGGCGTGCTTGACTTACGGTCATGACTTCGGGAGGAATCGCGGTGCTGACGGACCAGATCGAGCAGGTCGTGCTGCTCGATGAGACGGGCGGCGCCATCGGCGTCGCCGACAAGGCGACCGTGCACGATGCCGCCACTCCCCTGCACCTCGCGTTCTCGTGCCACGTGTTCGCTCCGGACGGCGCGCTGCTCGTGACCCGGCGCGCACTCGAGAAGCGCACCTGGCCGGGCGTGTGGACGAACTCGTTCTGCGGGCACCCCGCCCCGGGCGAGCGGATCGAGGACGCGGTGGTGCGCCGCGCTGAGCGCGAACTCGGTGCCCGACTCGAGTCGCTCGAGGTCGCGCTGCCCGATTTCCGCTACCGCGCCGTCGACGCCTCAGGCGTGGTCGAGAACGAGATCTGCCCGGTCTACACGGCGACGCTGTCGAGCCGCGAGGCGCTGGACCCGCAGGCCGACGAGGTCATGGACTACGAGTGGGTCGACCCGGAGGCGACGCTCGCCGCCGTGCGCGCGGCCCCCTGGGCGTTCTCGCCCTGGCTCGTGCTGCAGCTCCCGCGCCTGCTCGGCTGAGCGCGCTCAGTCGCCGTAGACGTCGGTGCGGTGGAAGTTGAGCGACGAGCGCGAGGCTGTCGGGCCTCGCTGACCCTGGTAGCGCGAGCTGTACTCGGCGGACCCGTACGGCTTCTCGGCGGGCGAGCTGAGGCGGAAGAAGCACATCTGGCCGATCTTCATGCCGGGCCAGAGCATGATCGGCAGCGTCGCGACGTTGCTGAGCTCGAGCGTGACGTGCCCGGTGAAGCCCGGATCGATGAAGCCCGCGGTCGAGTGGGTCAGGAGACCGAGCCTCCCGAGCGAGCTCTTGCCCTCGAGACGCGCGGCGATGTCGTCCGGCAGCGAGACCTCCTCGTAGGTCGAGCCGAGCACGAACTCGCCGGGGTGCAGGATGAACGCCTCGCCCGCCGGCGTCTCGACCAGCCGGGTCAGCTCGGGCTGATCCTCGGCCGGGTCGATGTAGGGGTAGCGGTGGTTGTCGAACAGCCGGAAGAACCTGTCGAGGCGCACATCGACGGACGACGGCTGGATCATCGAGGGGTCGTGCGGCGCGAGCCCCACCCGCCCGGAGGTCAGTTCGGACTTGATGTCGCGGTCGGAGAGCAGCACGAGGCGATCCTAGCCGCGGGCCCGTTCGGCGCCCCGCGCGCGCCTTGCTACGATGGCGGAGTGCGCCTTCACCGGCGCCGCGCGAGTGTAGTTCAATGGCAGAACTTCTGCTTCCCAAGCAGATAGCGCGGGTTCGATTCCCGTCACTCGCTCCACAGATCGAGGCCGTCTCCACTGATCGAGGCCGACACGCCGGGCTGATCGGCAACGAGACGCTGATCCGCGGCCGACACGGTGCAGGCTGGACGCGTGAGCGAGCTGGTCCAGATCCCGTCGCCGGGCGTCGCCCTCGAGTTCGGGCGCCCCGGTCGCCCGGTCGTGGTCGTGCTGCACGACCTGTACGGCCGACTGCCCTGGATGGAGCCGTTCAGCGAGGCCGTCGCCAAGCACGGGTACCACGTTCTCGTCCCCGACCTCTACGACGGCTGGGCGACGCTGGCCCCCGAGGACGCCCGCGACCTGGCCGCGATGGCCGCGCAGGACCGCGCCCTCGCCTCCGTCACCGACGCGGTGCGCTCGGGAGTGGCGGCGGGCGCCGCGCGCAGCGCGATCATCGGGTTCGGATTCGGCGGCCGGCTCGGGCTGCTCGCAGCGGCCACCGGGCTGGTCGACGCGGTCGTGGCCTACTACGCGACCCTGGGACACGACGAGCACACGCTCGTCCCGTGCCCGACCCTCCTGCACTACGCGCAGCGCGACGAGTGGCCGGAGGGGGACGATCCGGAGTCGTTCGTCGGCCGGCTCAAGGAGGCGGGGACTCCCGTCACGACGCACACCTACGCCGATGCGGGGCGGCACTTCGCCAACGGGAACCTCCACGACGCGATCAAGCCCGCCGCCGCGGCCCTGGCCTACGCACGGACCCTGTCGTTCCTGAATCCGCAGCTGATCGACTACTGACGACCGGCGCTCAGCCGTCGACGTCGTGCAGGTGGTGCACGACGTCGTGCAGGTAGTAGCGCGCCATCGTCGCGACGGTGAACACGGCGCCGTCGCTGCGGCGCCCGGGACGGGACCACTGATCGCCCGACACTCCCTCGAAGGCGGCTGCGATCAGCTCGGCCTCGTGGATCAGCTCCCGCCCGACGAGCGCGGGGTCCTGCTCGGAGTAGCGGTCCTCGACGGCGGTCACGTCCTGGTCCCAGTTGGGGAAGAGCGGGTCGTCGTCGGCGAGCATCAGCCCGAGGCGGCGGCGGTAGATGCGATGCACATCACGGACGTGCGCCGCGTACTCGAGCGGTGACCACGTCTCGTCGTCAGGGCGCCCGGCGGCGTCGTCGCGCTCGAGGACGTACGGCCAGGCGGCCGCGTTCTCGCGGAGGAGATGGGGGACATCGACGGGGTCGACGAGCGAGGCGTCGAAGCCGCACTCGAGGCAGGGGCGCTCGGCCGCCCACGTCCAGTCCTTGGTGTCGGGAACGATCGGCATGGCTCCAGGGTAGAGCGGAGCCGCGGGAGGAGACGGCACGGGACGGCCACGCACCACCTCGTGCCTGCCACGTCTCAGCAGCGCGGGTGGGCGGTGAGGACGGCGTTGCGCTCGCTGTCGATCGTCCAGGGCAGCGCGGGCACGCCCTCGGCTCCGGCGGCGGCCGCCTGCGAGACGGCGATCGCCGCGAGACCGCGCGCCACCTCCGCCGCGAAATCCGCGCCCGGCGTCGAGCTGTTGAACGACACTGCGACGGTGAGACCCGACTCCGGATCGGAGTAGGCGGCGGTGACGAAGCCCGGCGCGACTCCGGAGAACCCGCGCAGCGGACCGGCCTGGTGACCGCCGAGACCGGCGAGCAGCCAGGTGGGGCGCCCCGGGCCCTGGGGGACGGCGTCGGCCCAGACGGCCTCGGCGGCGGGATCGGAGGCGAGACCGAAGGCGAGGCGGCGCAGATCCTCGAGATCGGTGACCGCGCCTCCCGCGGCGCCCAGTGCCGACGGCGATGCGGCTCCGACGTCGCGGCGGACGTCGCACCTCAGACCGCCGTCGGCGGCGAGGCCCGCGGAGTAGCCGCGCGGAGCGGGCGCGGGCAGGTCCAGGACTCCCGCCGAGGGAAGGCTCGTGCTCCTGAGTCCGTAGCGCGGCACGACGTACTCGGCGTAGAGGTCGGCGACGCTCCGCCCGGTGGCCTCCGAGACGACGAGGCCCGCGAGCAGCGGACCGGTCGGGGAGTCGGACCACGCCGCGCCGGGGGCGGCGATCGCCGAGCGGACCTGGGCCGCCGAGACGAGCTCCATGGTCGGCCACTCGCGGATCGGGTTCTGGATCACGGTCGGCCACAGCGCCGCCCGGAAATCCGCGAGACCCGAGGTGTGCGAGCAGAGCTGACGGAGAGTCAGGCCGTCGATGCCGGGGAGCGAGGTCAGCGACTCCCCCACGTCGGCGTCGAGGTCGACGCGGCCCTCCTCGGCGAGCGCGACGACGACGTCGCAGGTCATCGCCTCGGTACCGCCCGTGCCGAGCCGCAGGTGGACATCGGTGGTCAGAGGAGTCGGGTCGGCGTCGCCGACGGTTCCGATCGCGGTCTCCCAGCCGCCCGCCCACGGCGACCAGACGCCCGCGACAGCCCCGGTCGCGCCTGCCGCGCCCTGCGCCTCGCCGAGGAAACCCGAGAGGGCGACGGCCAGCTCATCGGGAACGGGGCCCGCCGGGGCGTCGGGAACCGAGGAGGCGGTGCCGCCGGTGCAGCCGGTGAGCGCCAGGACCAGAGCGGGGACGAGGAGCGCGCGGAGCCGCGTGGCCGTCGCTCGCCGGGCCTTCGGTCGCACAGCCTCTACTCGCACAGCCATGCCCCTCGAATCCCCCCGGATGCCTTCTGGAATCCCTCCACTGTACGGGCGCGGCTCGAGCGGCTGCGCGGACGAGGCACGGCGCGGGACATTCGTGTCCGGACCGTGACGCGGATCGCGCGATCGCCAAACCGGAGGGGCACGGGCTCCGAAGAGAGGATGTGCGGCGCGAGGGCGCCGGTTCGAGGAGGACAGAGACCATGACCGGATCACCCAACCGTCTGATCGCCTCCGTCTTCGGCGCGGTCTACGTCGTCGTCGGGCTGCTCGGCTTCGTCGTCACCGGCGGCGTGCAGTTCCTCGCCACCGACGGCGGTCTGCTCCTCGGGATCTTCGAGGTCAACCCGTTCCACAATGTGGCGCACCTGCTCATCGGCGGTGCGCTGCTGATCGCCGGGCTGTCGACAGCGTCGGCCGCGAAGACCGTGAACACGACGGTCGGAGGGGTCTACCTGCTCCTCGGAGTGGTCGGGTTCTTCCTCGTCAACACCTCGCTCAACGTGCTCGCGCTGAACACCGCGGACCACTTCCTGCACCTCGCCAGCGCGCTCGTGCTCCTCGGCGCCGGACTCGGCCTCGAGAAGCGGACGGGATCCCGCGCCGCGACCGCATGACACCGGGCGGTTCGCCGCCCCCACAGACTCCGTCCGCCGTGGGCCCGCCGTTTTCCGCGGCGGACGGACTGAACGGCCCCGGACGACACGATGCGGTGTGTCGATCCGGGGCCTCCTCTCTTCCCGATCGCCCCGAGCCGGCAGGAGCCGTGACATGACCAGCGTCGCCCGCTGCAACGCCGCCTTCGCCGCCCTCGGTGCCGGACTCGTGCACGTCTCGTCGGCCGCGGGCGGCACCGGCCCTTCGGTCGTCCCGCTCGCGATCCTCGGGGCGGCCGAGCTCGCCTGGGCCCTCGCCGCCCTGGGGCTCGGCCGCTTCGCTCTGCCCCGGACCGCTCTCGCGGTCGCAGCCGCCTCGGTGGCCGGCCTGGTGATCGCCATCGCGGCGGGACTCCTGCGGGACCCGCTGCCGAGCATCGCCGCCGGGCTGCTGCAGCTCGCGGCAGCAGGCATCGTCGCCTGGTCGCTGCGACCGCGGCGCACCTCGGAGCGGACGGTACCCGTCTCGCGAGCAGTGATCGGTCTGCTCGCCGGGGCCCTCGCGGTCTCGGCCCTGGCGACTCCGGCTCTCGCGGCCACCTCGGGAGGCACCGGCGACATGGGCGGCATGATGAGCGTCGTCGACGGCGGCCACGCGCACTGAGGACGCCGGGTGCCGAGATCGCTCTGGTACGCACCGGTCGCCTCGGCTAAGGTAAGGCCAACCTAAGTAGTTGGACGGAGGCGACCGTGTCGAACGTGATCCCGTTCTCGCAGGCCCTCCGCGAGCGGATCGGCCAGTCGGGAGCCGACGACGAGGGCGCCGCCTTCATGACGGCGCTGATGACCGGCTCCGGGAGCCGCGACGACTACGTCGCGATGATCTCGCAGCACTACTTCGTCTACGAGGCCCTCGAGGCCGTCGCCGACACGATGGCCGACGATCCGGTCGCCGCCGTCTTCCTGACGCCCCAGCTGACCCGCCTGCCGGCGATCGCCGAGGACCTGCGCTTCCTCGTCGGCGAGGACTGGCGGGAGCGGATCGCTCCCCTTCCCTCGACCGCGGCCTACGTGCACCGGATCAGCACCGTGGCGAACGGCTGGAGCGGCGGCTTCGTCGCCCACCACTACACGCGCTACCTCGGCGACCTGTCGGGGTGCGCGATCGTGCGCACCCTGCTGCAGCGCCGCTTCGGCTTCGAGACGAACGGCGTCGGCTTCTTCCTCTACGGAGAGATCGCCGCGCCGTCCGCGTTCCGTGCGGTCTACCGCGAGCAGCTCGACGCGGCGGGCTGGGACGACGCCGAGCGCGACCGCGTGATCGCCGAGGTGGCGGAGGCGTACCGGCTCACGACCGAGCTGTTCCGCGACCTCAACCGCTCGCGGATCGCGGCCTGAGGCTCAGCTCCGGTCGGTCGGCGCAGTGTCGGCGACCGCTGCGGGCTCGGCCCGGCGCTCGGACATGAAGCGCAGCACGTCCTTGTCGACGATGATGTCGCTCGGCCGCAGCGGGCGGGTGAGGTAGAGGCCCTCGAGGCTCGTGATGCGGCTGAGCGCGACGTAGGTCTGGCCCGGCGCGAAGGCGCGCTGACCGAGATCGACGACGGCGGCATCGTAGGTCTTGCCCTGCGATTTGTGGATCGTGACGGCCCAGGCCAGCCGCAGCGGGAACTGCGCGAACTCGGCGACGATCTCGCGGGTCAGCTTCTTGGTGGCCGCCGAGTACGAGTAGCGGTAGCGCTCCCAGGTCGCGGGCTCGACCTCGTGCACCTCGCCGTCGACCTCGACCCAGACGGTGCCGGCCACCTTGGTGACCCGGCCGATGGTGCCGTTGACCCAGCGCTGCTCCGCGTCGTTGCGGAGGAACATGACGTGCGCGCCGATCTTGAGCTCGAGGTTCTGGTCGGCCGGGTAGGTGCGGCCGCCGAAGTCTCCGCTGATCTCGGCGGTGGCCGTCTTGAGCGGACCCTTCAGTCGGGCGAGCGCAGTCTGGTTGATGCGGTTCACGGTGTCGTTGCGGGTCGCGAGGGTGATCGCGTCGTTGTCGGGCGGGGTGCGCGCGCCGGAGGCGTTGAGCACGTCGGCGATCTCCTTCGTCACCATCCCGAAGCGCACCGCGTTCAGCATCCACTTGAAGCGCTCGTCGCTCTGGCGGTGGATCCTGCCGAGCTCGATGATCCGCAGCGGCGCCTCCTGCCAGACCAGCGCGTCGAAGAACCAGAGCGAGCGGTAGCGGTCGGCGAAGTAGGCGCGCTCCTCCGGGTCGCCGGGGACGGGGGCGAGCTGGAACGGATCGCCGAAGAGGACGACCTGGACGCCTCCGAACGGCTCGGAACGGCGCTGCCGCGCCTGCCGGAGGCTGCGATCGATGCCGTCGAGCAGATCGGCGTTGACCATCGAGATCTCGTCGATCACGAGGGTGTCGATGGTGTTCAGGAGCTTGCGCAGCTCGGGGGTCTGATCGAGATCGGAGTCGGCGATGACGCCGATCGGCAGGCGGAAGAGCGAGTGGATGGTCTGCCCGCCGACGTTGAGCGCGGCGACTCCGGTGGGTGCGCAGATCACGATCTGCTTCTCGGTGTTCCAGCTCAGGTGGTTGAGCAGAGTCGACTTGCCGGTGCCCGCGCGACCGGTGACGAAGAGGTGCTCGCGGGTGTTCTCGATGAGGTCGAACACCCGCTGCTGCTCGTCGGAGAGGGTCGGGTTCGTCACCGGTCCACTGTACCCAGCCGACCCGCGAGCACCGCCTCCTCCCCAGGCTCCGCCACCGTCGGGGGCCTGTGGAGGAGGCGTGCGGCTCACACGTCGCGCAGGCGGGTCACGATCAGCGCCGGGATCCAGACGACGGCGACCCAGGCGAGCGAGGCCAGGACGGCCTCGGGACCGCTGATCAGCCCCTCGCCGGGCAGGCTGGTGAGCGTCAGGCCGAGGTTCGAGAGCAGGAAGCGGCTCGCCTCGTCGATCCACTCCGCCTGGAGCAGCGCGCCCGCGATCGACGCGACGATCGGCAGGACGAACAGGACGCCGACCGAGATGCCGATCGCCGCGGCCGTGCTGCGCAGGAGCGCCGCGACTCCGACCGCGAACGCGCCGATCACAGCGAGGTAGAACGCGCCACCGAGCAGGCTCTGGAGGACGCCGTCGGCGATCAGCGACGCCTCGGCGCCCTTCGCGGCGAGCATCGGCGCGATGATCAGGAACGAGCCGACGCAGGTGACGACGCCGACCAGGAAGGCAGCGACCGCGACCACGGCCCCGCGGGCGAGGAGCGAGGGCAGGCGGCGCGGCACGGCGGTGTAGGTCGAGCGGATCATCCCCGTCGAGTACTCGCCCCCGATCGTGAGCGCGCCGAGGACGGCGATGACCAGGCCGACGAACTGGAGGTGGACGGTCGCCCCACTGGCCACGAGCGCCGGGCCGCCGAGCATCATCGCGGTGTCGGCCGTGAAGCTCGCGCCGAGGGTCAGGGCGAGAGCGAGGGCGAGGACGACGGAGACGCCGATCGACCACCAGGTCGAGCGGACGGTGATCAGCTTGAGCGCCTCGGAGGCGACGATGCCGCCCGTCCGGAGCCGGACTCGCTCGAGATCGGCGCGGCGGGCAGGTGCCTGAGCGGCGGGGGTGAGGGTGGTCATCGTGCGGCTCCTTCCAGGGGCTGTGCGGCGGGGGTGGAGTACTCGAGCGCGTCGGCGGTCATCGCGGTGTACGCGTCCTCGAGCGAGCGGGTCAGCGGTGTCAGCGCGTGCAGGACGATGTCGCTCCCGTGCGCCAGACGCCCGATGGCCGGCGCGTCGAGGCCGTCGACCTCGAGACCGCCATCGACCGACGACACGCGCGCGCCGTTCGCGGTCAGCAGCTCGGCGAGCGGATCCGCCTGCGGCGACGCGACGTGCACGCGAGGACGCGCCTCGGCGAGGAAGTCGGCCAGGGGCGCATCGGCGAGGATCCTGCCCCGCCCGAGGACGATGATGTGGTCGGCGGTCTGCGCCATCTCGCTCATCAGATGGGACGAGAGCAGCACGCAGCGACCCTCGGCCGCCTGCGAGCGCACGAAGTCGCGGACCCAGCGCACCCCCTCCGGATCGAGTCCGTTGACCGGCTCGTCGAGCAGGAGCGTCTGCGGGTCGCCGAGCAGGGCCGTGGCGATGCCGACCCGCTGACCCATGCCGAGCGAGAAGCCGCCGACGCGCTTGCGGGCGACGCTCTCGAGACCCACGAGCTCGATGACCTCCTCCACCCGCGAGCGCGGGATGCGGTGGGTCGCGGCGATGACGCGCAGGTGGTCGCGGAGCGAGCGGCCCCGGTGCGCGGCCTTCGCGTCGAGCAGCGCACCCACCTCGCGCAGCGGCGCCGCGTGCTCGGCGTAGGGACGGCCGTTCACGCGAACCGAGCCGGCCGTCGGCCGGTCCAGCCCGACGATCATCCGCATCGTGGTCGACTTGCCGGCACCGTTGGGTCCGAGGAACCCGGTGACCCTCCCCGGCTCGACCGTGAAGTCGATCCCGTCGACCGCGGTCTTCCTCCCGAACGTCTTGGTCAGACTGCGCGCCTCGATCATGCGCTCCCCCTTCATCACGCCGTCGCGGCCGCTCGCGTCACTCGCGGGGCCCGTCGTACGGCGCGGCCAGCTTAGGAACGACTGAGAGGTTCCGGAGAAGACCCGGGGGTGCTCTCGGGGAGGAATGGGGGATAACCCCCGCTCCGCGAGCGGTGCGGCGTCAGCCGCGCTTCTGGAGCGACGCCAGGCGGTCGTTGTAGGCCGAGAGCTCGGCCTCGCCGGTGCGGTCGGCCTGACGATCGCGGCGCTTGGTCTCGCGCTCGTCGGAGCGGCTCCACATCATGGCGACGACGATCGCGAGGGCGAGGGTGGGGATCTCTCCGATGCTCCACGCGATCCCCCCGGCCGCCTGCTGGTCGGCCAGCGCGTTCGTGCCCCAGCCCATGGCTCCGTACCAGTCGGCGAGGAGGAGGCCCGTGCCCGTCATCAGGGCGAGGCCGAAGAAGGCGTGGAACGCCATCGTGCCCAGCAGCAGGAGCAGGCGCATCGGGTAGGGCACGCGGTGGACGCTCGGGTCCACTCCGATGAGCACGCTCACGAAGAGGTAGCCGGTGATCAGGAAGTGCACGATCATCCACTCGTGACCGATGTGATCGGTCGTCGCCCAGCGGAACAGCGGCGAGTAGTAGAAGCCCCAGAGCGAGCCGACGAACAGCAGCGCGGCGACGATGGGGTGCGAGATCACGGTCGCGAAGCGCGAGTGCACGGCGAGCAGGACCCACTCGCGCGGGCCGCGGGAGCCGTCGGTGCGGCGATGGACGGCCCGGGCGATGAGCGTCACGGGGGCGGCGGGCACGAGCAGGAGCGGTACGGCCATCGTCAGGACCATGTGCGAGAGCATGTGCGCGCTGAAGAGGTACTTCTCGTAGGCGTTGACCCCGCCGTTGGTGATGTACGCGAGCAGGAGCATGCCGGCGATCCACAGGACCGTGCGGTGCAGCGGCCAGCGGTCGCCGCGGCGGTGCAGGCGGACGACACCGGCGACGTAGAAGGCGATGCCGAAGGCGCAGACGAGCAGCCAGACGAGGTCGACGTTCCAGAGGGTGACGAAGTTCAGGGCGCTCGCGGGCGGCGGCAGCTTCTCGCCGGTCAGCAGCTCGGCGGGAGTCGGATCCGTGAGCTGCGTCGCGGCGATCTGGTCGACGGGGGTCGCGGTGCGGGCGAGGGCCGCGGCGACTCCGGAGGCGATGCCCATGAAGGCGAGCTCGGCGGCGACCAGCCACCAGAAGCTGCGGCCCCCGGCTCCTCCCGCGGTGCGCATCCGCGCGATCAGGACGCGCCGCTGCAGCACACCGAACAGGCCCAGCGCGATGAGGACCGCGACCTTCACGAGCACGAGGACGCCGTAGCCGGTCAACAGGTTGTCGAGCGTGGCGAGGCGGAGCTCGGCGCTGATGTAGCCGGACGCGGCGACCACGACGAAGCTGACCAGCGCGAGACTCGAGTAGCGCTCGATCACGGGCAGGAGGCGCGCGCCGGCGAGCAGCGGTCGCAGCACGATGATCGTGACGAGACCGCCGAGCCAGACCGCCGCGAAGACGAGGTGCAGGCCGAGCGCGGTGACGGCGGCGTCGTGCCCGCTCGCCCCGGCCGCGTGGCCCTGCTGCGCCATCGGCAGCAGCGTGAGCAGCGCGACGGCGGTGACGAAGACGAGCGCGGTGCGGTTGCGCACGGCGAAGCAGAGCACGGTGACGACGGCGGCGAGGAGAGTGGTGATGAGCCAGGCCTGGCCGACGGGGATGCTGCCGATGAAGTAGCTGAGCTTGGTGCCGAAGTCGCGGTCGAGGCTCAGCGGGGTCTGCGTGACGTTGAGGAAGGTGAAGAAGCCGGTGACGGCGGCCGCGGCGGCGAAGAAGGCGGCGCTCGCGGCGGCGACGTCGAGGGCGACGGTGAACTCGGTCCGCTGCTCGGTGGCCGTGGCGGGCTCGGGCTCGCGGACCGGAGCACCCGCTCCCACCAGTGCGCGCGCCTTCGTGCCGGTGACGACCCGCGGGCTGAGCGCGAAGAGGCTCAGGACGAGAGCGCCGATCATCCCGGCGGCGCCGAGGTTGACGGCGAGCTTCGCGAGCGGCAGCCCGTAGCGCACGACGGGGCCCGGATCGCTGATCGCCTGCGCGTCGGCACCGCGTCCGAACGCCAGTGCCGCGAGGAGCGCGACGAGGGCGGCGCCGACGAGGAGCAGCGCCGGGCCGAGCATCCGGACGGTTCGATTCACCCGGCAAGCCTACGTTCTCGCGCCTGACCGGGAGCCGCGACGGCGGAACGACGACGGCCCCGGCGAGTGCCGGGGCCGTCGTTCGTCGGTCGCGATGCGCGGCCGGGGGCGCGACTACTTCGCGGCGGCCTTGAGCTTGGTGCCCGCCGAGACCTTGACCGAGTGGCCGGCGGCGATCTGGATGGTCTCACCGGTCTGCGGGTTGCGGCCGGTGCGCGCGGCGCGGGACGTGCGCTCGACGGCGATCCAGCCGGGGATGGTGACCTTCACGTCGTTGGAGACGGAGTCGGCGAGGGTGGTGAAGAGCGAGTCGAGGACGCCGTTGACGGCGGCCTGGCTCTGGCCGGAGTCCGCGGCGATCTTCGCGACGAGCTCGGTGCGGTTGAGCGACTTGTCAGCCATTGGAGTGTCCTCCCAGGACGTTCGCGCTGTTGAGAACAGCTGGTTGTGGTGGATCGTCCTCGGCCGGGGACAGACTCCCTCGACCGGTCGGACCGTCCGTAACCTACCAGCCCGATCCCCGAATCCTCGCGAATCACGCCCCACGAAGCCCGGAAACACGGCGATGCGCGCCCGATCGGACCAGGTCCTCCTCCACAAGGGGGCCGTTCGCGGGCCCATCCACCGAACGCGCGCAGACCGGCCCGCGGGACGCGACGCCTCGCGAGGATCGGGCCATGTCGATCCTCTCCCTCGCCCCGGACCCCCTCCTCCCACCCCCGCGCAGCACCGCGTCACCGGCCACGGGCCGGATGCCGCAGGAGCCGGGACTCGCGGCACTCACCCTCGGGCTGCTCGCCCTGGTCTCGGCGGTGCACCCGCTCTGGGCCCTCCCGTCCGTGGGCTTCGGCGTCGCGGGCGCGATCCTCGGAATCGTGGCCCTGCTGCACCGCGGCGAGCGCCGTCGGGGCGCGGTCGGGCTCCTCTGCGCGCTGCTCGGGCTCGCGATCGCCTCGGTCACGGTGCCCGCCGCGATCGGAGGCGCGGCCGAGGTGCTCACGTGGCTGGCGGCGCTGCGGCCGGAGGCGGCGTGACGATGCGTGCTGTGACGACCCGCGCTGGGGTGCTGCGCGGCGAGGGGTCAGTCGGCGTCGCTACACTCTCGGCGGCGTGCGCCCGAGCCCGCCGGAGGGACGGCCACCATGACGCAGACGACGAACGACTGGATCTCGACCGCCATCTGGTGGCAGGTGTATCCGCTCGGCTTCACCGGCGCGGAGGCCACGGCGTCCGAGGGCCCGGGGCCGACCGGCGAACCGCGGCACCGCCTCCCCTCGCTCCTCCCCTGGCTCGACGACCTGCTGGCGCTCGGCTGCAACGGGCTGCTCCTCGGCCCGGTCTTCTCGTCGATGACGCACGGCTACGACACGATCGACCACTTCACGGTCGATCCGCGCCTGGGCGACGAGCACGACCTCGACGAGCTGATCGCCGCGTGCCGGCAGCGCGGGATCCGCGTGCTGTTCGACGGAGTCTTCAACCACGTCGGCCGCGACCACCCGTGGTGGCGCGAGGCGGTCGCCGCGGGATCCGGATCGGCCGCTGCGGCGCGGTTCTCGCGAGGGTCGTCGGCGCGGGAGGTGGACGGCCTGCTCGTGGACGTGTTCGAGGGGCACGAGGCGCTCGTCGAGCTCGACACCGCGAACCCCGAGGTCGCCGCCTACATCTCGTCGGTGATGGCCCACTGGCTCGAGCGCGGGATCGACGGGTGGCGGCTCGACGCGGCGTACGCGGTCGATCCGGGCGCCTGGCGCGCGGCGATCGATCCGCTGCGCGAGCGCTTCCCCGGCGCGTGGTTCGTCGGCGAGGTCATCCACGGCGACTACTCGGCGTACGTCCGCGAGTCGGGACTCGACTCCGTGACCCAGTACGAGCTGTGGAAGTCGGTGCGGTCCTCGATCGAGCAGGGCAACCTCTTCGAGCTCGACTGGACACTGCAGCGCCACGGCGGATTCCTCGACGAGTTCCTGCCACTCACCTTCATCGGCAACCACGATGTCACGCGTCTCGCGAGCGCGATCACCGACAGCCGGCACCACGGGCACGCGACGGCGATCCTCGGCTTCGTCGGCGGAGTGCCGAGCGTGTACTCCGGCGACGAGCGCGGGCTCGAGGGTGTGAAGGAGGAGCGTGCGGGAGGCGACGACGCGATCCGTCCCGAGTTCCCGTCCGACCCGGGCGAGTGGCCGCGCGGCGACTCCTACCGCACCTACCAGGAGGTCATCGCGTTCCGGCGGCGGCACCCGTGGCTCGCCGAGTCGCGGACGCGAACGGTCGACCTCTCGAACACCGCCGCCCTTCTGGTCGCGGACGGACCGGACGGCGAGACGGCGAGGCTCGCGCTGAACCTCGGCGACGAGCAGGCGACGGTCGGCGGTGTCACCGTCGGCCCGCACGAGTGGGTTCTCCTCGACTGACGGGACGGCGGGCGGTCCCCTACGCTCGGGGCAGGCGATCCGCGCCACGCCCGCTTCCCCCGGCGGGGTGCCTGCGGACATGCAGTCAGGAGTGGACATGTCGGCGAAGCGGCAGGACGGGGCGACCGGGCTGGGCGAGGCGCTCGCCGCTCCCGCGGACCCGGCGGGCGACCCCGGGCCGGGCGAGCGCAGCGGGCTCTCGAGCCGCATCGCCGAGGACATCCTCAGCGGCACGGGCGACTTCGGTGCCGAGGGATCCGGTGCCGAGGAGTTCGGCGCGGAGCTCTACGGAGCACCGGCGTCCGACGCTCCTGCAGGCGACGCCGCGCCGATCGACCTCCGGGCCGTCGAGATCGACGACCCCGCACGCGCTGTCGGAGACGACCCGGACCATCCGATCCACGGCTCGTTCGCGCAGGAGTTCGAGGCGCGCTGACCCCGATCCCTCCGGATCAGACCGCTCTCGGGTCCACTCCGGCGGAGTCGTCGCCCGCCGACAAGGCCTGCCCGAGGAAGCGCAGCAGCCTGAGCAGCAGCAGCTCCTTCGACTCCGACCGTCGGTACTCGTGACCCTCTCCCTCGAGCCGCAGGTACTCGACCGGCCGGCCGAGACCCTCCAGCGCCGCGACGATCTGCTCCGCTTCGCCGATCGGCACGTTCGTGTCGAGCTCGCCGTGGACGACGAGGAGCGGCACGTCGATGGCCGAGGCGCTCCCGAGCGGCGAGAGGCGCTCGAGCAGCTCGGCGTCGTGCTCGGGGTGCCCGTACTTGGTGACGGCGGCCGAGGCGATCCACGGCTCGGTGTCGCGGTAGAAGGTCAGCAGGTCGGACATGCCGCAGATGTCGACCCCGGCGGCGAACACCCCGGGCGAGAAGGCGAGCGAGGCGAGGGTCAGGTAGCCGCCGTAGGAGCGGCCGGTCACCGCGATCCGGGCCCGGTCGGCGATGCCGGCATCGACCAGGAAGTCGGCGGCCGCGAGCACGTCGTCGAACGCTCCGGTGCGCTTCTCGACGTCGTCGGCGTGCACGAAGTCGCGGCCGAAGCCCGAGGAGCCGCGGGCGTTCGGCGCGAAGACGGTGATTCCCGAGGCCGCGACGGCCTGGTGCTGCGCCGCGAACGTCGGACGCTCCTGCGACTCCGGGCCCCCGTGCAGGCTCAGCATCGCCGGGCCGCCCTCGGGCACCCCGGGAGCGCGGTAGAGCCAGCCCGAGAGGGCGAGCCCGTCGCGGCCGGCGAAGCGCTCGAGGGTGGGGACGACCAGCGGCCCGGTGGGCAGGGCCGGGACGTGGGTGAGGCGCGACCACTCGTGGGTCGCGGTGTCCATCCGCCACAGCTCACGGGGGCGCTCCGGACCCTCGACGCCGAGGACCACGCTCCCGCCGTCGCGGGAGAGCACGGGAGTCGTCGCCACGAGCCCCGGCAGACCCTTCACGGGGACCCGCTCGCCGGTGGTGGTGTCGAAGAGCTCGATCTCGCTCGAGCCTGCGACGTTCCAGACGAGCAGGAGCAGGCGGCCGGCGTCATCGGCGTCGAGGCCCTCGAGCTCGGCGTCGTCGCGCGCAGCGAGCCGGCGGATGCGTCCGCGCCAGCCGTCGGGGCCCAGCGGCATGGCGACCAGCTGGCGCCGAGGGAGGTCGACGTCGGTCGCGAGGTACGCGACGATCGGGCTCTCGTTGTCGTTGAGCGCGGAGGGGCGCAGCAGCGCGACATCGGTGGATCCGGTGCCCGAGTCGGGCAGCAGGGCGTGGTTCTCGTTGGTGAGGCGGTCGACGACGACGCAGTACTGGTGACCGCGCTGGCCGTCGCGCACGACCACGAGGCGCTCCTCGACCGAGAGGTCGAGCACCGAGATCAGGTCGCCGTCGACGAGCGGACGACGCTCGCCCGACACCGGATCGACGAGGAACGAGCGGGTCGGCTGCTCGGGCTCTGCCGAGGGCACGGTCACCACGACGTGGTGCCCGCTGCGCGTCCACGGGCCGAGCTCGGCGTGGGCGTCGCGGGAGCCCGCGATGCGCCGCGCGTCCGAGCCGTCGGGGCGCACGACCCAGACCTGGGTGCGGACGCCGCCGTCGGTCGCGACCAGGCAGGCGAGCCAGGCGGAGTCGGCGGACCACGAGACGGAGAGGACCGGATCCTCGGTGAAGCGGATGCAGTGCGCGGCGGGCGGCTCGCCCTCGGAGGCGACATCCTGCACCCACACCTCGGGCGAGCCACCACGATCGCTGATGAAGGCGGTGCGGGCGGCATCCGGAGTCATGGTGGGGCCCCAGCTGCCCCAGGCGTGGGCGAGCTCGAGGCCGAGCCGCTCGGCGGCGGCCAGCCGGTCGGGTGCGAGGAGGGTCATGCGACCATCCTTCTGCACCGGCCCGCACGCGTGTTGCGCGGCGGGCGAACGGGACGCGACGGTTCGGCACCGGGCGACGGCTCAGCCGACGCCGTGCTCCTGGAGCCACATCTCGAGCAGGGCGAGCTGCCAGAGCTCGTTCGAGCCGAGGCGGGTGCGGGTGGCGTTCGGGTCGGCGAGGAGGGAGTCGACGGTGGCCGGGTCGAAGATCGCGCGGTCGCGGGCCGACGGATCCGTGAGCGCCGCGCGGACGCGCTCGAGGTACGGCCCCTCGAGCTGGCGGATCGCGGGTACCGGGAAGTAGCCCTTCGTGCGGTCGATCACCTCATCCGGGACGATGCCGCGCACGGCGCGCTTGAGCACGCCCTTGCCGCCGTCGGCGAGCTTGAGCTCGGGCGGGATCCGGCCGACGAGCTCGACGAACTCGTGGTCGAGGAACGGCACACGGGCCTCGAGCCCCCACGCCATCGTCATGTTGTCGACGCGCTTCACCGGGTCGTCGACGAGCATCACGGTCGTGTCGTTCCGCAGCGCCGCATCGACCGAGGTGTCGGCGCCGGGGCGGCCGAAGCGCTCGGCGATGAACGCCGTCGCCGCATCCTCGCCGCGCCACTCCGGCGTCAGGAGCGCCTGCAGCTCGGGGAAGCGCCGGTCGAAGAAGACCGACGCGTACGCCTCCGCCGCCCCCTCACGGGGGACCCCGGCGAGCGGCGGGTACCAGTCGTAGCCGCCGAGCACCTCGTCGGCGCCCTGCCCCGACTGCACCACCTTCACGTGCTGAGAGACGTCCTCACTCAGCAGGTAGAAGGCGACCGCGTCGTGGGACACCATCGGCTCGCTCATCGCGGCGATCGCGCAGTCGATCCCGGGCAGCAGGCGCGCGGAGTCGATCGCGATGCGGTGGTGGTCGGTGCCGAACCGCTCGGCCACGAGACCCGAGTACTCGAACTCGTTCCCCGACTCCCCGCCCGCCGAGTCGAAGCCGATCGAGAAGGTCTGCAGGCCCGTCTGACCGGCCTCGGCGAGCAGCGCGACGACGAGGCTCGAGTCGATGCCGCCCGAGAGCAGCACCCCGACGGGCACATCGGCGACCATGCGGCGCTCGACAGCCGTCCGGAACGACGCGATGAGCGCCTCCTGCCAGTCCCTCTCGGACCAGTCGGCGCGGGAGGGATCGCGCGCGAACACCGGCTCCCAGTAGACGTGGTCACGGCTCGTGCCGTCCGGCTCGATCACGCGCACCGTCGCGGGCGGCAGCTTCGTGACGCCGGTGAGGATGGTGCGCGGTGCCGGCACGACCGAGTGGAAGCTCAGGTAGAACATCAGCGCTGTGCGGTCGATCGAGGTGTCGGCGACTCCGCCCGCGAGCAGCGCCTGCACGGTCGAGGCGAAACGGAGGCGCTCGGGCGTCTCGTCGAGGTAGAGCGGCTTGATGCCGAGGCGGTCGCGCGCCATCACGACGCGGCCCGAGACGTGCTCGACGATGACGAACGCGAACATCCCGAGGAACCGGTCGACGCAGTCGACGCCCCACTCGGCGTACGCCTTGCCGATCACCTCGGTGTCGGAGTGCGAGAAGAAGCGGTGCCCCTTGCCCTCGAGCTCGGCGCGCAGCTTCTCGTAGTTGTAGATGCAGCCGTTGAACACGATCGAGAGGCCCAGCGCCGGATCGATCATCGGCTGGGAGCCGGCGGCCGAGAGGTCGATGATCGAGAGCCGCCGGTGTCCGAGCGCGACCGGGCCGCGGGCCCACAGCCCGTCCCCGTCGGGACCGCGGTGCGCCATGCACCCGGTCATCCGCTCGACGGCGCCCGCATCGGCGCGCCGCCCGTCGAACCTGATCTCGCCGCCCAGCCCGCACATGCGTCAGCGCCCCACGATCCAGGTGTCCTTGGCGCCGCCGCCGCGGGAGGAGTTGACGATCATGCTGCCCTCGGCCGCCACGCGGGTCAGCGCGAGATCGGCGAGGCGGACGTCGGACGGCCCCGTCCCCGTCACGAAGACGAAGGCGCGGAGGTCGACGTGCCGGGGCTGCAGCTCGGTGCCCGAGAAGGAGGGCAGGGACGACAGGCGGACGACCTCCTGTGCGACCCACGCCTCCGGTTCGGCCGCGATCTCGGCGCGCCTCTCGGCGACGCGCACGGCGGCGGCGGAGGGGCCGATCATGACTCCTCGACCGCCGTAGCCGTCGACGGGCTTGGTCACCAGCTCGCCGACGCGCTCGAGCACGATGCGGCGCTCGGCCTCGTCCTCGGGGCGGTAGGTCGGCACCGACTCGAGCAGCGGGCGCTCGTCGAGGTAGTAGCCGATCAGCTCGGGCACGGCGCAGTAGAGCGCCTTGTCGTCGGCGACGCCGTTGCCGGGAGCGTTGGCGAGGAACACGTGGCCGGCCGCGGCGACCTCGAGCACCCGCTGACCGATCGCGTTGTCGTCGGCGACCAGGTCGGCCAGCTCGACGTCGAGTCGGAGGTAGAGGGCGTCGACGACGACGCCGTCTGCACGCACGCGACCTCCCTCGACGACGAGATCCCCGGCCTCGAGCAGGGGGAGACCCGCGCCCTCGGCGAGGCGCTTGTGCTCGAACCAGGCCGAGCTCGATGCGCCGCTCGAGAGCAGAGCCGCAACCGGCTCGGAAACGGCCGGATCGACGCCGTGCAGCAGCGTGCGCCGCAGCTCGGCGAACGCACTCGACGGGTCGAGCAGACCCTCCGGCCGGGGCAGCTCGGGCAGGAGGTCGTCGACGAGGGAGCGGATGCCCATCGCATAGGCGAGCCCGCTGGGGTTCCGGAGGTTGTCCTCGAGCACGCGCCATCCGCCGAATTCGTTCCGGACGAGATCGAAGCCCATCACGGCTCCGCGGACGGTGCCCGGTGGGAGCCGGGTCCCCTCGTCCCGCCAGCCCGCCGAACCGCGGAGCGTCCTGACGACGCCGTCGCGCTCGGCCCGCTTGTCGCCGTACGCGTCCTGGAGGAAGCACTCGAGCGCACGCGCCCGCTGCTCGAGGCCGGCGGCCAGCTCGGTCCACTCGTGCGCCTGCAGGATCCGCGGCACGAGATCGACCGGGAAGGGCCGGTCCTCGTCCTCCAGGCGGAAGGTGATGCCGGCCGCCTCGACCAGGCGGTCGCGCGACTCGTGCAGCTCGCCGAGACGCTCGGGACCGAGCCCGCGGAAGTGCTCGAGGATCGGCTGGTAGGCGCTGCGCGGACGGCCTCCGGTCGCGACGGCCTCGTCTCCCGCGCGCACCCGGTAGGTGCGGAGGCTCGGCGCGGGCAGGATAGGTCCGCTCGCCGGCCCGTGGGTCTCGGCGATCACGGAGTCGACGACGGCGTCGAGGGTGCCGCGCTCGGCGTAGACCGCCCGCTGGCGATCGGCGGAGTTGCCCCGCGCGATGAGCGCCTCGGCCAGATCGCGGACCTGCTCGAGGTCGCCGAGCTCGTCGAGGGCGGGCTGGAGGCGCGCGATCATGCTGCGCAGCGCCTCCGCCGCGGGGACGGGCCGGGGGTGCTCGGTGTGGTCGAGGAGCTGCCCGGCGAGCCCGCCGCGCGCAGCCTGCCAGGTGGCGGCGCGCTGGATCGGCGGCGGCGTGTGCCGGAACGGGCGGCCCGCCTCGATGTCGAGCTCGGCCGATCGGACCAGTCCGCGGAAGAGACCGGCGACGAGCACCGCGTCGTCGACGATCGGCATCGCGTCGCAGACCCGCAGCTCGAGGGTGGGGGCGTGCGAGGAGGGCCGCACGTCGAAGTAGGCCATCTTGGAGTCGGCGATGACACCGGTCGCGATGAGGTCGTCGAGGAGGCGGTCGTACTCCGCCGCGGAGGCCAGCGGCCCGGTCGCACCCGCGCTCGGCCAGCGCTGCCAGATGATCGTGCGGATGCTCGCGTAGCCCGTGTCCTGGCCGTTCCAGTACGGGCTGCTCGCGCTCGCCGAGAGCAGCACCGGCAGGTCGCGCGCGATCCGCTGCGAGATCTGGACGGCGAGCTCGCGATCCGAGACGCCGACGTGGATCTGGGTGCCGCAGATCAGCTGCTCGTCCACGAGCATCCGGTACTGCTCCTGCATCCGCCCGTACCGGCCCGTGCTGGTGAGCTCGAAGTCCTTGTGCTCCGAGCGCGGGGCGGTGCCGACGGCGGCGATGCCGATGCCGTCGGGAGCCGCCGCATCGATGACCGCCTTGCGGAGGGTGATGAGCTGCTCCCGCAGGCCGTCGAGCGAGTCGACGACCGGGGTGTTCGTCTCGACCGTCGTGCGCTGCAGCTCTGCCGAGAAGTTCTCTCTCGGCAACCGCGCGAGCACCTGGGGGGCGTGCGCGGAGAGCTGCTTCGTCTCGAGGTCGATCAGGTGGAGCTCTTCCTCCGCGCCGAGTGTGAGTTCTGCGCGCATGGGGTTACCGTACGACGCCCATGTTTCGGGCAGCTACGGGGTTGCCCGCTCCCTGACCGCGTGGATGCGGTCAGCGGGCCGTGCGGCCGCGCAGCTCGATGTCGATCTGCGAGGAGTCGAGGGCGGCGAGCACCGACTCGAGCACGTCGGCGTCGAAGGTGCCGTCGTCGCGCGCATCGAGCAGGGCCGAGCGCTGCGCGTCGATGACCGAGAGGCGGTGCCGCTTGGCGCTCTCGAACGACTCGGTGCTCCTCTCCTCCGGCGCGGGAGGCGGGGCGTCGATCGCGTCGGCGCTGGTCCTCAGGAGGGCGAAGATGCGCGTGCGCTCGTCCGCCCGGGCCCTGTCGACCGCCTCCTGGTCGACCTTCGGGGCGATCGTGCGGAGCAGCGGCCCGATGGTGCCGCCCTGCAGCACGAGCGAGAGGGTCGCCACCGCGAAGGCGATCAGGACGAGGACGGAGCGCTGCGGAGTGTCCTCGGGCAGTGTCTGCGCGGCCGCGACAGTGACGGCTCCGCGCATCCCGGCCCAGACCACCGCAGTGCCCTCCCGCCAGCCCAGCGGTGCGTGGACGAAGTACTCCATGTCGGCGAGGATCCGCCTGAGCCGCACGGAGAAGCGGTCGAGGTCGCGCTCGGAGCGCTTCCGGCCGCGCTGCGAGTCGAGCGTCTCCTGCCGGCCCTCCGGTGTGGCCAGCTTCTCGTGCAGATCCTCCACGCGCGGCCGCATCCGCTCCCGGAGCCGGGATCTGCTCGACAGGACGCCGAGCAGCGGCGCCACGTAGATCGCGCGGACGAGGATCGTGAGCAGCAGCGCGCCGACCGCGACGAGGACCGCCGGCCAGACGCCCGCATGATCCTCCTCGACGCTCGTGACGATCGCCCGGATCTGCAGCCCCATGGTCAGGAACACGGCGCCCTCGAGCACCAGCTCGACCGTGCGCCAGTTCTGCGAGTCCGAGAGGCGGTTCTGCGGCGAGAGCTCGCGCGGGGCGCGGATGCCGGTGACGATTCCGGCGACGACAGCCGCCACCAGACCGGAGGCGCCCAGCAGCTCGGCCGGCACCGAGGCGAGGAACGGCACGGTGAACGACAGGATCGTGTTGACCGTCGGATCGCCGATGCGCTGCCGCACGACCAGGTTCAGCCAGCCGACGAGGGCGCCGATCGCGACCGCGACGGCCACCGAGTAGGCGAACGAGCCGACGGCTCCCCAGAACGAGAATCCGGCCGCGGCGGCGACGATCGCGGTGCGCAGCAGCACCAGGGCGGTCGCGTCGTTGAGCAGGCTCTCGCCGTCGAGCATCGCCACGACCCTCCGCGAGACGGTCGTGCCCTTGACGATCGAGGTGGCGACGGCGTCGGTCGGGCTGACGATCGCGCCGAGCGCGACTCCCCAGGCGAAGCCGAGATCGGGGACGGCGAGGAGGAAGAACACGCCCAGCGCGAGCGAGGTGCCGACCACGAGCAGCACCGACAGCCCGCTGATCGCGCCGAACTCGCGTCGGAAGTTCATCGCGGGCATCGCCACCGCGCTCGAGTACAGCAGCGGCGGCAGCACCCCCTGCAGGATCCACTCGGGCTCGATCTCGACCGCCTCGACGCCGGGAAGGAGGCCGGCACCGACTCCGATCGCCACGAGCACGAGCGGCGAGGCGATGCCGAGGCGGGGGCCGACCAGCGTCGCGGCCGCGATCACGACGAGCGCCGTCACGATCACGACGAGGAACTGGGTCACGAGACGAGGCCGAGCCCGGCGATCACCTCGGCGCCGGCGAGCCGGGCGAGCACCGCCCCCGGGAGCACGATCTTGGACCGGCGGACGCCGCTGCCGATCACGACGGCGGGCCGCTCGAGCACGCGCGCGTCGATCAGGAGGCGCCAGCCACTGGGCAGGCCGATCGGCGTGATGCCGCCGAACTCCATCCCCGACTCGGCGACCGCCCGCTCCATCGGGAGGAACGACGCCTTGCGGACGTCGAGCAGCCTCCGGACGGCTCCGTTCACGTCGGCGCGGGAGTCGGCCAGCACGACGCACGCCGCGATCCGCTCCTCGCCCGCACGGGATCCGGCGACGACCACGCAGTTGGCCAGGTCGCCGTCGTCGAGTCCGTAGCGCTGCTTCGTGACCGCCGTGTCGGAGTCGGCGGCGTCGATCTCGACGACCTCCAGCTCCCCGAGCAGGCCGTCGCGCTCGGCTCCGGCGCGGACGGGGTCGGCGAGCAGGTCGAGGTGCTCCGACGCGGGCACGGTGGTCAGCGAGCCGAGGGTCATGCGGTCTCCGTCAGTCCGGGGTGGGGGGCGGCTCCCATCGTCGCGCACTCGGGGACGTCTCAGGAGGTGTGCGCGACCGAGGCGGGACCGAGACGCCCGGCGTGGACGTCGTCGAAGAAGTCGGGACGGAGGACGAGGCGCTCGATGTCGTACCAGCCCGAGGTCCAGCCGTCGCCGAGCGGGTTCTGCGGATCGAGGAGGACGTGCCCCGGAGTGGACCCGCGTCCGAGCGCGGCCGCGATCGTGCGGTCGGAGTCGTAGAGCGCGTGCTCGATCAGGGGCGCGAAGACCTCGTGCACGGCGAACGCCTCGGGCGTTCCGAGGAAGACGGGGACCAGCTCCTGCCCCTCGCGCAGCCCGTTCGGCCACCAGCGGAACCGCGCGACGAGCTCGTGGCACGAGTTGCAGTCCGGCGAGAAGAAGACGAGGTGGGTCGGCGGCTCGGCGAACTCGGCCAGCAGGATGCGCTGGCCGGGGAAGGTGCTGAACGCGAGGCCGTCGGTGTGGTCGGCAGGGGTGGAGGGCGCGGCCCGGCGGTCGCGGACCAGCACGAGCACGACCGCGACGAGCGCGGCGGCGAGACCGGAGGCGACGGTCGACGCGAGGACCGGGCCGAGCAGGGCGGCGGGGGCGGGACCCGCGAGCCCCGCGAGGGCGAGGGCCAGGAGGAGCGCGTTGCGCGCGACGGTCCGGCCCGTCATCCGCGTCTCGCCGAGACCGCCGAAGCACTCGCAGTCGACCGGCTCCGGCGCCCGCGAGGCGCGGACCGCGACGACGAGGAACACGGCGTAGACGAGAGCCGCGGCCGCGAGCCCTGCGCGGTGGAGCGGAAAGGGGGCCAGCACGACCGCCGTGCCGAGGAGGATCTCGCCGAACGGGAAGACCCGGGCGAACAGCGGACCCCGGGCGAGCAGCGCCGGGAGGCCGAGGGCGGTGAGGCTGTCGCGGAACGCCGCCCCCCGACCGAGCTTGAGCGCCCCGCTGACCACGAGGACCGCGCCGGCGAACCAGCCGGCGAGCGCCGTCACCACCTCGAGCATGGGTCTCCCGTTCTGCCTGTCCTCGAGCACGGTATCCCAGGCTCGACGAGCCCTCGTCCGGGCGGCGGCAAACGACGGCGGGCGGGCGCTCAGGCGGTGGTGAGGTACACCTTGCGGAGCGTCTCGGTGACGATCCAGCGGGTCCGGGCGCCCTCGGCGAGCCGCACGATCACTCCCGGCTCGAGCTCGACGACGACATCGGCGATCTCGATGCGCCCGCGTCCCGAGACCACGACGAACACCTCCTCCGCCTCGGTGTCGCGCGCCTCGCCCGGCGCCATCTCCCAGACGCCGATCTCGAGGCCGCCGAGGGTTCCGAGGGGCTGCAGAGCGGTCGCGGGCGCGGCCTCCCCCGCATCCAGCGGTTCGAGGGCGACGTCGGCGATGCGGACGGCGGTGTGGTGGGCGAGGAGCGGCACGGCGGATCCTTCTCAGCGGGTCAGGAGTCGAAGCCGAGCCCGAGGGCGTCGAGCGACTTCAGGAGGAGGTTGCGCCGGCCTCCGTCGTGATCGGCGCGGTCGAGCGACCAGCGGGTCGCCTGGATGCCGATCGACGCGAACGGCTCGGGCGGGAAGGGCAGGGGCCTGTTCCGCACCATCTCGAGCTCGGTGCGCTCGGTGCGCTCGCCGGCGAGCAGGTCGAGCATCACGTCGGCGGCGAAGGCCGTGGTGCCGACTCCGAGTCCCGTGTAGCCCGCGGCGTAGGCGACCCGGCCGCCGAGGGCGGTGCCGTAGAACGCGGCGAACTGCGTGCTGGTGTCGATCACTCCCGCCCAGCGATGGCTGAAGCGCACGCCCTCGAGCTGCGGGAAGGTGGTGAGGAAGTGCGAGGCGAGCGCGCGGTGGGTCTCCGGTCGCTCCTCGTACGCCGAGCGGATCCGCCCGCCGGGGTGGTAGACGGCGTCGTAGCCGCCCCACAGGATGCGGTCGTCGGCGGTGCGCCGGTAGTAGTGGAACTGGTTGGCGACGTCGCTCAGCCCCTCGCGGCCCTCCCAGCCGATCGCGGCGAGCTGCGCCGCGTCGAGCGGCTCGGTCATCAGCACGTAGTCGTAGACGGGGACCGTCATCAGGCGTGTCCGCGCGAGGAGCGACGGGAAGGCGCTGGTGCCGAGGATCACCTGCGCAGCCGTGGCACTGCCTCCGTCGGTGCGCACCGTGACGCGGGCGCCGGTGCTCTCGAGGCCGAGGACCCGGCTGTTCTCGTGGATCTCGACGCCCAGCTCCTCCGCGATCCGCGCGAGCTCGCGGGCCAGCTTGCCGGGGTGCACGAGAGCGCACTGCTCGGCGGGGGCGGCGAGGCCCGCGAGGAAGGTGGGCGAGTCGACGACCCCGCGCACCTCCGTCTCGTCGAGGAACCGGCCGCCCGCGACACCGTCGCCCTCGGCGAGCCACTCGACCTGGTGCTCCTCGACCGCGACTGCGAGCGACCCGGTGCGCTCGAAGTCGCAGTCCATCCCGTAGCGGGCGATCGTCTCCTGGATGCCGTCGAGGTTCTCGACGCCGAGGCGCTCGAGGTCCTCGAACTCAGCGGGCCAGCGGGCGAGTCCGTTCTCGCGGCCGTGGGTGAGGCTCGACTCGACGAAGCCGCCGTTGCGGCCGGAGGCGGCCCATCCGATCGAGCGCGCCTCGAGCAGGATCACGCGGCGGCTCGGGTCGCGCTCCTTGGCGCGCAGGGCGCTCCAGAGACCGGAGTAGCCGCCGCCGACGATCACGAGATCGGCGGTCGCAGGGCCCGAGAGCGGGGCGCGGGGCGCGGGGGCGTCGTCGAGCCAGAAGACTCCGCGCCGCGAGCCGGCGAGCGAGTCGGTGACGAGAGAGGGCGAGGGGGCGCGACGTTCGAAAACCGTTGTGCTGAGCGGCATGGTGCCTCTATTAGGTCATCGATTGAGGCGATAGGCAACCGGATCCGTCGAAATGCCTCGCCCGGTCGGGAGGGGTCGCGGGAGCTCCAGGCCCGTGTCGCCCCTCCGCTCTACACTGCGGAGGGGATCGGAGGGGTCATGAGACGACGCGCGGCGCGCGACCGGGCCACGGCCCCGGTGGCACCGGTCCCCGTGGCGCCCGAGCCGGAGGTGACGCCCGGGATCCGCATCGCCGCGGCCTGGAGCTGGCGGTTCCTCGCCGTCGCCGCGGTCCTCTACCTCGTCGTGCGGCTGGTCTCGCTGATCCCCGTGGTCGTCGTCCCCGTGCTGATCGCCCTGCTGCTGACCGCACTGCTCACTCCGCTCCGCGATCGCCTCGAACGACTGCGCTGGCCGCGCTGGCTCTCGGTCGTCGTGTCGCTCCTCGCGATGCTGCTGGCGCTGCTCGGCCTGATCGGGCTCGTCGTCGTGCAGTCGCGCGCCGGCTTCAGCGGGTTCGGGCAGCGGCTCCTCGACTCGGTGGACGACGTGGAGGCGTGGCTGCAGGGCCCGCCGCTCTCGTTCTCGGACGTGCAGCTCGGCGACTGGGCTCAGCAGGCGGTGTCGTGGGTCGACACGAAGGCGGCGACCATCGCCTCCGGGGCGCTCGCGGTCGGCTCGCAGGTCGCCGAGCTCGTCGCCGGCGCTCTGCTCACCCTGTTCTCCCTGATCTTCCTGCTGCTCGACGGGCGGCGGATCTGGGAGTGGATCCTCCGCCTGCTGCCCCGGCGCGCCCGCCCCGCGCTCGAACGGGGCGGCGCAGCCGGCTGGCGCACGCTGAGCCAGTTCGTGCGGGCCCAGCTCGGAGTCGCGGCGATCAACGCGATCGGGATCGGCATCGGCGCTCTGGCGCTGCAGCTGCCGCTGGTCGTGCCGATCGCGATCGTGGTGTTCCTCGGGTCGTTCGTGCCGATCCTCGGGGCGATCGTGACGGGCGCGCTCGCGGCCCTCGTCGCGCTCGTGTTCAGCGGGCCGGTCGCCGCGCTCGTGATGATCGGCGTGGTCGTCCTGGTGCACCTGCTCGAGGGGCACGTGCTGCAGCCGCTGATCCTCGGGACCGCGGTGAAGGTGCATCCGCTCGCCGTCGTGCTCGGCGTGGCGACCGGCCTCGAGGTGGGCGGCCTGGCCGGGGCGCTCTTCGCCGTGCCGGTGATCGCGACGCTGAACTCGGCGATCACCGCGATGCGGGCGCCGTGAGCGCGTTCGATCCGGAGGCGCTGCCGGGATCGGTGGTGCTGCCGGCACTCGCTTGCCCGGTCTGCGGCGGTGCCCTCGCACCGGATGCGCTGCCACGCCCCTCGATGCTCCGCTGCGCCCTCGGGCACAGCGCCGACATCGCTCGGCAGGGCTACGCGTCGCTCCTGCGGGGGCGTCACGCGACCTCGGGCGACACGGCGGCGATGGTGCAGGCGCGGTCCGACCTGCTCGGCTCCGGGCACTACGGGCCCATCCAGGCGGCGGTCGCGGAGGCGGTGCCCGACCGCGCGCGGCTCGTCGTCGATCTGGGCTGCGGCACGGGGGCGTACCTCGCGGCGGTGCTCGACGCGCGGCCCGGGGCGTGCGGGCTCGGGCTCGATCTGTCGGCGCCCGCCGCTCGGCGGGCGGCACGGGCGCATCCGCGCGCCGCGATCGCGACGGCGGACCTGTGGCAGCCGCTCCCCCTCGCCGACGCGAGTGCCGACGCGCTCCTCACCGTCTTCGCACCGCGCAACGCCCCCGAGATGCTGCGCGTGCTGCGGCCGGGCGGCGTCGCGGTCGTCGTCACGCCGCGAGAGCGGCACCTGCACGAGATCCGCGCCGGACTGAGGATGCTCGGGATCGACGCGGGCAAGGCGGAGCGGCTCGACGAGCAGCTGGCGGGCTTCACGCTCGCCGATCGCCGCGAGCTCGACTACACGGTGTCGATGACGCGGGACGAGCTGCGCGCGGAGGTGCTGATGGGGCCGAGTGCGCACCACGTCGATGCGGCGTCGCTCGAGGCGGCGCTGACGGGGCAGGCGGACGTGACCGGGGTGACGGTGGCGGTGACCGTGTCGGTGTTCACGAAATAGGGGCCTCGTCAGTAGCTCTCGCGGTGGCGCTCCTGGGCGACGACCGCGTCGCGGTCGGCGAGGCGGCGGAGGCCGGCGAGGGGCTGCGCCATCCGGTGGTTGCCGCGGAGGACCGGCTCGACGCGGTCGAGGAACGCCCAGTAGCCGGCGGTGACCGGGCAGGCGTCCTCCCCGAGCCGCACCTTCGGGTTGAAGCGGCAGCCGCCGCAGTAGTCGGACATCTTGTTGATGTACGCGCCGCCCGAGGCGTAGGGCTTGGTCGCGACGATGCCTCCGTCGGCGTGCTGCGACATGCCGATCACGTTCGCCGGCATCACCCACTCGGTGCCGTCGACGAAGACGTCGACGAACCAGTCGTTGAGCTCCCGCGGGTCCCAGCCGCGCTGCAGCCCCCAGTTGCCGAGCACCATCAGCCTCTGGATGTGGTGGGCCCAGCCGTGCCGGTTGACGTCGTCGAGGGTCTCGTGGAGGCAGTTCGCCTCGATTCCCCCCGGGTCGAGGGTGAGCAGCGCCTCCGGGAGCGGGGTCTTCGCGCCCAGCGCGTTGCTGCGCTCGCGGTAGTCGGGGCCGAGGTGCCAGTAGAGATGCCAGACGTAGTCGCGCCAGCCCATCACCTGCCGGACGAAGCCCTCGACGCCCGAGAGCGGAGCGCCTCCGGAGGCGTACTCGGCCTCGGCCGCGTCGACGACGGTGCGCGGGTCGAGGAGCCCGAGGTTGAGCGGGGCGCTCAGCAGCGAGTGCGCCATGGTCCAGTCGCCCGAGAGCATCGCGTCCTCGTAGGTGCCGAAGTCGCCCAGGCGCGACGACACGAAGTCGGCGAGCGCCGCCTCCGCCTCGGCCGGAGTCGCGGCGAAGCGGCGCGGGCCGTCCTCGCCGACCAGCCGGATAGCGCCTTCGCGCTCCCATCTCGCGAGGTCGGCGCGCACCTCCTCGTCGATGTCGTCCTCCTCGGGCCACCACGGATCGGGCAGGCCGAGCCGCGACGCGCCCTTGGGCGGCGGGTTGCGGTTGTCGTGGTCGTAGTTCCACTTGCCGCCCTCCGGCTGATCGCCGCGCATCAGGACGCCCGTGCGCTCGCGGCTCCAGCGGTAGAAGTCCTCGAGCAGGAGGCGGGAGCCGGCCCGCGAGAGGGCCCACTCGCGGAAGTCCTCCTCCTCCGTCACGAAACCGCGACTGGGCAGCACGCTCATGCCCAGCCTGCGGGCCAGACGGCGGCCACCGCGGGTCGGCGGATCGATGACCTCGAGGTCGTCGCGCCCCGCGAGCCCCTCGGCGAAGGTCTCGGCACGGACGTACTCGACGCGGTCGCCGAGCTCGCGGCCGCGGTGCCGCAGGGCCGAGAGCAGCAGCTGCGCCTTCGCCCGGTGCATCGGGCGCCGCGCGAACGCCGAGCGGGCCTCGACGAGCAGCATCGGCCCGCCGTCGTCGAAGAGGGGGCCGAGCTGTCCGATGACACTCCAGCGGGTTCGGGTCGGTGCGCTCATCCGGGTCACGCTAGGCGGCGGGGCGGATCGTCGCCAGGAGTTGCGGAGACCGCGCCCGCCAGGACCTGTGAGGGCCGACCGGCACGGATGTGCAGCCGCAACACCTTGCACCGCCCGCCCGGATGCAGAATCGTCAGTCAGGCAGAACCCCTGAAAGGGGCGCGCCCGAGCGCGCCGCTCCGCAACGAAGCGAGGACCCCGCATGGCACACGACGACGAGACCCCCGAGACCGACAGCGCCGCCCGACGCGGTCGCCACCTCGCGGACGAGAGCGCGCACACCGACACCGTGCACACCGACACCACCGAGTCTCCGGACGGCGAGTACACCGCGACCGACGGTGTCTCGCACACGGCGAGCGACGAGCAGGGCAGCTACGTCGACACCTCGGTGCACGAGGAGGAGAGCTCCGAGAAGGGCAGCTACGTCGACACCGACACGGCCGGTGCCGACTCCGACATCGAGGGCGAGTACACCGACCGCGACGAGTGAGCCGCTAGGCGCGGAGGCGCAGGAGGCGGTAGGCCGCTCCGATCGCGAACACGGCGGCGCCCGGGACGATCGACTCGATCGGCAGCGTGACGACGAGGACCACGCAGCCGATCGCCCCTCCGACCGCCACGGCGCGGGGATACCGGCGGAACGGCGGCTCCTGCCGGAGCGCGGACAGATTCGCGACCAGGTAGTAGAGCAGGACGCCGAACGACGAGAAGCCGATCGCCCCGCGCAGGTCGACGGTGAGCACCAGCGCGATCACGACGACGCCCAGGGCGATCTCGGCACGGCGCGGCACGCTCCTCACCGGGTCGATGTGGGCGAGGGCGCGCGGCAGGTCGCCCTCCCGCGCCATGGCGAGTGCCGTGCGGCCGATGCCGGCGATCAGGGCGAGCAGCGCGCCGAGGCTCGCCGCCGCCGCGCCCGCGCGGACGACCGGCCCGACCCACGGCCAGGCCGCCGACGCCTCGACCAGCGGCTCGGTCGACTCTGCCAGCCCCTCGGGGTCGAGCGAGGCGAGCAGCGCCGCGCCGACCACGGCGTAGACCAGCATCGCGAGCGCGAGGGCGCCGAGGATCGCCCGCGGGATCGTGCGGGAGGGATCGCGCACCTCCTCCCCCATCGTCGCCAGGCGCGCGTAACCGGCGAACGCGAAGAAGAGCAGACCGGCCGACTGCAGCACGCCGTACGCATCGAACGGTCCGGGAGCCGTGAGCACCGGAGGCGGACCGCCGACGAGGGAGGCGGCGACCGCCAGCGCGAGCACCACCAGCACGACCGACACGATGATCCGCGTCGCGCGCGCGGTGCGGGTCACTCCGAGAGCGTTCACCGCGACCAGCGCCGCGACGGCGAGCGCCGCGACCGGCTTCTCCCACCCGGGAGGCGCCGCGTAGGCCGCGAAGGTCAGCGCCATCGCCGCGCAGCTCGCGGTCTTTCCGACGACGAAGCCCCAGCCCGCGAGGAAGCCGGGCCACTCGCCCAGATGCTCGCGGCCGTAGAGGTAGGTGCCGCCCGAGCGGGGGTGCTGCGCGGCGAGCTGCGCCGAGGAGGAGGCGTTGGCTCCGGCGACGAGGGCTGCGAGTGCGAGGCCGACCAGGAGCCACGACCCGGCCGCAGCGGCGGCCGGGGCGAAGGCGGAGAAGAGCCCGGCGCCGAGCATCGAGCCGAGCCCGATGAACACAGCGTCGCCGGTGCCGAGTCGGCGCTGCAGATCGGTCATCCGCCGTGTCTAGCGCACGCAGGCGAACAGCAGGCGTCGAGGCTTCAGGCGGGCTTCAGCGGGGTCGCGGCTAGCCTGGACCGAGCCGCGCGGGGCGCGCGCGCCGAGCCTCGGGAGGGCGCCATCCGCATCCTGGTCGTCGACGACGAGATCAACCTGCTGCGCGCGCTCGAGACCGGGCTCGAGGCCGAGGGCTTCGCCGTCGACACCGCGACGACCGGCACCGACGCGCTCTGGCTCGCGAGCGAGGCCGACTACGCCGCGATCGTGCTCGACCTGATGCTGCCCGACATCAGCGGGTTCCGGGTCTGCGAGCGGCTGCGCGCCGCGGAGGACTGGACGCCGATCCTGATGCTGACCGCGAAGGACGGCGACCTCGACCAGGTCGAGGCGCTGGACACCGGCGCCGACGACTACCTCACCAAGCCGTTCTCGTTCCCGGTGCTGGTGGCACGGCTGCGCGCGCTGATCCGCCGCGGCGCCGCCGAGCGCCCGACGGTGCAGGTGGTGGGCGACCTCGTCCTCGATCCTGCGGCGCGGCGCGTCGAGCGCGGCGGGGTGGCGATCGCGCTCACCGCGCGCGAGTTCAGCGTGCTCGAGTACCTGGTGTCGCGGGCCGGCGACGTCGTCTCGAAGCGCGACGTGCTCGGTGCCGTCTGGGACTTCGACTTCGACGGCGACCCCAACATCGTCGAGGTCTACATCCGCACCCTCCGCAACAAGATCGACCGGCCGTTCGGCGTCGACACCATCCGCACGCAGCGCGGGGCGGGCTACTCACTGGTGGCGCCGTGAGGAGGCGCTCGCTGCGCGCCAGGATCGTGCTCGCGGCCACGGCCGTGGTCGCCCTCGCGGCGGTGCTCGGCGGGGTGGCGTTCGTGCTCGTGCTCTCGTCGGTGCTCGCGGCGAACGCGGCGACGTCGGCCGAGGCGGAGGCGGAGCGGATCGGCGCACTCGTCGAGAGCGGCGGCGCCGACGCGGTGCGCGCCTCGGAGGGCGTGGTGCAGCTGGTCGTCGGCGGGCGCGTGGTGGCGGCGGGCGAGGACGCCGAGGACCTCCCTCCGCTCGCGACCGACGAGGTGGACGAGCCGTTCACCGCGACCCCCGAGGACGAGGATCCCGTCGTCGTGGCGACGCAGGAGCTCGACGACGGCTCGCTCGTGGTCGTCGGCGTCCCCGACGAGGGCCGGGCGGAGGCGGTCGCGACGACGAGCACGCTGCTCGCGGTGGCCGTGCCGCTGCTCGTGCTCTTCGTCGCCGTCGTCTGCGCGGTGGTCGTCGGGCGGGCCCTGCGTCCCGTGGACCTGATGCGGGCCGAGGCCGATGCGGTCACCGCCTCCGCCCTCGACCGTCGCGTGGCGGAGCCCGGTTCGGGCGACGAGATCGACCGGCTGGCGCAGACCCTCAACCGGATGCTGGAGCGGCTCGAGAGCGCGCAGTCGCGGCAGCGGAGGTTCGTGTCGGACGCGTCGCACGAGCTGCGGTCGCCGGTGGCGGCACTGCGCCAGACCGCGGAGGTGGCGCTCGCGCACCCGGACCGGCTCGACTCCGCTCGGCTCGCCACGACGGTCGCCGAGGAGTCGGTGCGGATGGGCGGGCTGATCGAGGGGCTGCTGCTGCTCGCACGCGCCGACGAGGCGCGGCTGGCGGTGCTCGCCGCGCCGGTCGACCTCGACGACCTGGCGCTCGGCGAGGTGCGGCGGCTGCGCGACTCCGGAGTCGCGATCGACGCGGGCGGCGTCTCGCCGGTGCAGACCGTGGCCGACGGCGCGCTGCTCGGGCGGGCGCTGCGAAACCTGGTCGACAACGCCGTGCGCCACCGGCACGCACGGCTGGCGGTGGCGACGCACGCCGACGGCGCCTGGGCGGTGCTCGCGGTCGACGACGACGGGCCGGGGATCCCGGTCGAGGAGCGCTCGCGGGTGCTGGAGCGGTTCGTGCGGCTCGACGAGGGGCGGGCGCGCGACGCCGGAGGGTCGGGGCTGGGGCTCGCGATCGTGGCCGAGATCGCGGCGGCCCACGGCGGCTCGGTCGAGGTCGGCGCGTCGCCGCTCGGGGGCGCGCGGGTGACGCTGCGGGTGCCGCTCGAGCGCTGAAGCGGGCGGGGGGACCTGGGCGCGCGGCGCTTCAGGGGGGCTTCAGCGGCCGCGGGCGAGAGTGGGCGCGGCGTCGACGAGCGGCGCCGGAGACGGAGCTCATCATGCAGAAGAAGACGAAGATCATCGCGGGGATCGCCGGAGTGATCGTGCTGGTCGGCGCCGGCACGGGGATCGCCTACGCCGCCACGGACGGCTTCGAGGGCTCGGACCGCCTGACCGGCTCCGACCTCGACCGCGCGAGCGAGGCCGCGATCGCCGAGATCGGCGGCGGGACCGTGACCTCGGCCGAGCGCGACGACGAGGGCGCCACCGGCTACGAGCTGGAGCTGCTCGGCGACGACGGCCTCGAGTACGACGTGCGGCTCGACGACTCCTTCGGCGTGATCGTCGTCGACGCGGACGACGACCGCGATGCTCCGGCGGCAGCCCCTGCACCCTCCGGAGCGGCGGCGGTCGACCCCGACGACCTCACCGGCGACGAGTTGGCCCGCGCGAGCGAGGCCGCGCTCGCGGCGGTCGGCGACGGCACGGTGACGGAGGCGGAGCGCAGCGACGACGCCGACCACGCCTTCGACGTCGAGGTGACTCGCGCCGACGGGACCGACGTGGACGTCGACCTCGACGCCTCCTTCGCGGTCATCGCCACGCGGGACTGACGCGGGCGCGAGCGGCGGGGCTCAGCCCCTGCCTCCGCCGTTGCCGTTGCCGTTGCCGTTGCCGTTGCCATTGCCGTTGCCGTTGCCGTTGCCGTTGCCGTTGCCGGGGGCCTCCCCCGCGGGCTCCGACTCGGCGGGGGCCGGCTCCTCCTCGACGGGAGCGGTCTCCTCCGGACCCGGTGCCGGCTCCTCCTCGGGAGTCTCGACGGGCTCGGGGGTCTCCTCCTCCGGCTCCTCCTCGACGGGCGCCTCCTCGACCGGAGTCTCCTCGACGGGCGTCTCCTCCTCGGGCGAGGGCTCCTCGGCCGGAGTCTCGACGGGAGCGGGCACCTCGGCGACCAGGGCCGTGAGGTCGGCGCGCACGACATCGACCTCGGCCTGGATCGCGGCACCGCGCTCATCGGTCACTCCGTCACCCGCGAGGGCCGCGTCGAGTGCCGCCTGCAGCGCGTCGAGCTCGGTGAGCGCACCGGCGTAGTCGTCGGCGGAGGCGCGCTCGGCGACCGCGACGACCGCGTCGTCGAGGGTCTGCGCGGTCGAGTCGTCGATCGCAGGGTCGGAGGCGGAGCAGCCGGCCAGCGCCAGTGCGGCGGCCAGCACGATCCCGGCGCGGAGGCGCCTCACGATCGGATGCTCTCGCGCAGGCGCTGCAGGTGGTCGCCGAGCTCGCCGTCGACCGCGGGCAGCGGGGTCTGCTGGTCGCCTCCGAGCAGGATGACCGCGAGCCCGATCGCGATCGCGACCAGTGCGAGCAGCAGGACGAGGAGCCACGGGTTCGGTCCGCGGCGCCGCGGCGCGGGCGGGGCCGACCGGGTCGGGGCGGAGTCCGAGCGGAGCGGGCGCAGCTCGGCCGTCGGCTGCACACCGGTCGCGGCGGGGAGCAGCCGGGTCGCGGGGATCGCCTCCGTGGCGCGGGTCGCCTCCGGGAGCAGCTCGGTCGCGGCGCCCGTCATCGGCGTCGCCTCGGTCGCGGGCTCGGCCGGGCGGGGCACGTCCGGGACGATGATCGCCGTCGGAGGGCCGTCACGACGCGGGTCGATCAGCCTGCGGGCCGACTCGGCGACCTCGATCGCGGTCGGACGCTCCTCCGGCTCGCGATGGGTCATCGAGTTCAGGAGCGAGGTCCAGCCGCCGCCGAGCGACTCCGACACCTCGGGATCGCGGAGCAGGCGCGCCATCGTCACCTCGATCGCCGACCCGGTGAAGGGACGGCGACCGGTCAGCGACTCGAGCAGCACCAGACCGAGCGAGTAGATGTCGCTCGCAGAGGTGAGCGGATCGCCGTGCGCCTGCTCGGGACTGAGGTAGGCGGCGGTGCCGATCAGGGTGCCGGGCGAGGTGATGCGGGTGGCGTCGATCAGGTACGCGATGCCGAAGTCGGCGAGCTTGGGCCGGAACTCGCGGCTCGTGAGCGGACTCGGCACGAGGAGGACGTTCGACGGCTTGACGTCGCGGTGGACGACTCCGGCCGCGTGGACCGTGTGCAGGGCCTCGCCGAGATCGGCGGCCATCGATGCGACGTCGTTCGGCGCGACCGGTCCGGAGGCGAGGCGCTCGGCCAGGCTCGGACCCTCGGCGAGCTCCATCACCATGTAGGCCTGGCCGCCGGTGTCGTCGCCGCCGTCGTCGGCGTCGTAGAGGGTGACCAGGGCCGGGTGGTTGAGGGCCGCCAGCAGCCGGATCTCGGACGACTTGCGCTGCAGATCCTGCGCATCGTCGATGCCCGGCGCGAACATCTTCAGAGCCACGGAGCGGCCGAGGATCTCGTCGCGAGCCCGGTAGACGGTCGCCATGCCGCCCTTGCCGATCAGCTCCTCGATCGTGTAGCGATCGCCGACGGTCGTGCCGACCACGCGCGTCTCGCCCGTTCGATGGGATGCCACGGTTCCTCCTCGCGCGGGTGCGGACAGCTGGCGCGCCCCCGCGTGCGACCTCCGCACCAGGGTAGTACGTCCTCCGTTCGGGGCGCAGTGCTCGACCGGGGGCTGGCGGAGCTGTCAAGCGGGTGCCGGGGTGCGTGGGCGCCCGTAGCGTGGAGAGCATCAGACGAAGGGTGACGACTATGGACGACGCAGACCAGGGTTCGACGATCGGTGCTCCCGACGGGGCGGCTCCCGCCACCTCGACGAGCAGCGAGCAGGTGCAGAAGGACCGCGCGGAGTCGCCGGGCAGCGAGCGCGAGACCGAGGCGAAGCAGGACCAGGACCCGACGACCAGCCGGACGCAGACCTCGGGCTCGGCCGACGTGACGACGGTGCCCGGGACGGGCGGCCCGGACGACGTGGGGACCGTCGAGGTGGACCCCGACGAGGTGTCGCTCAACGGCAAGCCCTTCCCGGGTCACGCCGGCACCAAGTAGTTCCGCCGCTACGACGCGAGCGGGGTCAGCAGCCCCGGGTCGTGGCGGTCGACCGTGCGGGAGTTGTTGACCCGGCGGTCGACCGGGTAGGCGGTGATCGTGGCGGCGACGGCGACCGACGCGCGGTCGAGGGTGGCGAGCATCTCCTCCGTCGAGGCGAGCGGGGCGGGGTCCAGCCACTCGTCGCGAACGTCGGGCGTCAGGAACACCGGCATCCGGTCGTGGACGTCCCCCGAGGCGTCGCGCGCCTCGCGGGTGATGATCGTGAACGAGACCCGCCACTCCTCCGCCACCTTGCGCGCCGTGTAGAGGCCTGCCGCCGCGAGGATCGGCTCGTCGCCGTGCAGGAAGAACGGCTGCTTGCCGTCGTCCCGCGCCTCCCACTCGTAGTAGCCGCGCATCGGCACGATCGCCCGCTGCTTGGCGAAGGCGCCGCGGAAGAGGCCGTTGGACGCGACCGACTCGAGTCGCGCGTTGATGGGCGACGGCCCCTTGCCCTTCGACCACGAGGGCGTGAAGCCCCACGAGGCGAGCTCGATCTCGCGCTCGAGGGCTCCGTCGTGCAGGCGCTCGCGCACGATCGGTGCGGAGTCGGTGGGGGCGACGCTGAAGTCGGGTGCCCAGTCGGCCGCCCGGCCGCCCGCCGCGACGAACTCGCGGATCAGCTCGTCGGTCTCGGAGTCCATCGCGAAGCGTCCGCACATGCGGCACACCCTACGCCGGAGCGGCCTCGCGGACAGCCCCGCGGCGGCGCACGGTGGCGACGGCGAGGCCGGCGACCATCACCGCGCCTCCGATCAGCTCGCCGAGCGACGGCGCCTCGCCGAGGAGCAGCCACGCCGAGAGCACACCGACCACCGGCACCAGCAGGGTGAACGGCACGACCGAGGCGGCCGGGTACCGGGCGAGCAGCGAGTTCCAGATGCCGTAGCCGATCAGGGAGGCGAACACCGCGGTGTAGAGCGTGCTCAGCACCGCCATCAGCGAGAGACCCTGCAGGGCGGACGCGATCGCCGGTCCGCCGTCGACCACGAGCGAGAGCAGCAGGGCCGGCACGGGGACGACGAGTGCCGACCAGACCACGAGCGAGAGTCCGGAGGCGCCCTTCGCGCGCCGGGTCAGCACGTTGCCGATCGCCCACGAGAGCGCTCCGCCGAGGCAGACGACGAACGGCAGCCACGGCGCGACCGCCCCGTGCGAGAGGGCGACGACGACGAGACCGGCCACTCCGACTCCGACGCCCGCGAGCTGACGGGGCGAGGGCCGCTCGCGGAGCACGACGGCGGCGATCAGCACCGTGAACACGATCTGCGCCTGCACCACGAGCGAGGCGAGGCCGGCGGGCATCCCGAGGGCGAGCGCGAGGTAGAGCAGCGCGAACTGGCCGAAGCTCATGAAGGCGCCGATCATCGCGACGGTGCGCCACGGTGCCTCGGGGCGCTTGACGAAGAACACCGCGGGGACCGCGACCGCGGCGAACCGCAGCGCGAGGAACAGCAGCGGCGGCACATCCGCGAGGCCGACGTCGATGACGACGAAGTTCAGCCCCCAGAGCAGGACGACGAGGAGGGCGAGGAGGCTGTGCCGGCGGGTCATGCCCCGAGCCTCGCAGTCGGTGACCCGACAGCACCAGCGCGGGCTCCTACCGCCGACCCGGTAGCGTTGCTGCATGATCGAGCCGTCGGCGCTGCGGGCCCTGATCGCGGTCCGCGACTGCGGCACTATCGCGGCGGCCTCGGAGGCGCTGGGCTTCACTCCCTCCGCCGTCTCGCAGCAGCTGAAGCGGCTCGAGCGGCAGTCGGGCGCTCCGGTCGCCGAGCGCTCGGGGCGCACCGTGTTCCTCACCGAGCACGGGCGCTCGCTGGCCGAACGGGGCGAGCGGCTGCTCGCCGAGCTCGAGGCGCTCGAGCACCTCGGAGTCGCGCCCGCGGAGGAGATCACCGGGACGCTCCGGATCGTCGCGTTCTCGACCGCGATGCGGGGGCTGCTGGTACCGGCGCTGGCCGGGATCCGGCAGCGCGCGCCCCGGTTGCGGCTGACGCTCGACGAGCTGGACCCGTGGGAGGCGTCGGGCCGGCTCGAGCGGGGCGCCGCCGATCTCGCGATCCTGCACGACTGGCCGGGGCTTTCCCTCGACCTTCCTCCGTCGATCGAGACCGAGACCCTCCTGGAGGATCGCGCCGACGTGCTGCTGCACCGCTCGCATCCGCTGGCCGGCCTCGCCGATATCGCACCGAGCCGCCTCGCGGACGAGACATGGGTGAGCATCCCCGCGGGCGCCATCTGCCACGCGTGGCTGCTGCGCACGTTCGCCGGGACGGGTCGCCAGCCCGACATCGCCTTCTACGACGAGGACTTCAGCACGCACATCTCGCTCGTCGAGGCGGGAGCGGCGGTCGCGCTGGTGCCGCGGCTGGGCCGCGAGCCGCTCCCGGAGGACGTGGTCGCCGTCCCGGCCGTCGACCCGGTGTCGCGGCGGGTCGTCAGCGCAGCGTGGCGCCGCTCGAGCCACGCGAACCCGGCGCTGACCCTCGTGCTCGACGCGCTGCGGCCGCCGACCTGACCTCCGCCGCGAGTCTCCGCCCGGGGCGGGCGGCGCCCCGGGCGAGGCGTGCCCGAGCAGAGACTCGCGGGAGGCGTCAGCGGGTGGCCACCAGCATCGCGTGGCCGTCGGTCGTCGAGACGCGGACGGTGGCGTAGCCGTCGGACCAGTCGACCTCGAGCTCGCGGCCCTCGGGCTGCAGGTGCACCGCGCTCGGGCGGGCCGGGAGGCGCAGCGACACCGGCACGTCGACCAGCGGGAAGGCGTCCTCGACGACGTCGAGGCCGAGCTGGCCGGGGCCGTGCGCCGCGGTCGCGGTGGCCACCCGGGCGGCGACGAAGCTCAGCAGGTGCACGACGACCGCCTCCTCCGTCTCGACCACCGTGCTCTCGAGGTGCACCGGCCCGCCCGCACGCACGAGCGGCTCGGGCAGCAGGCGGTCGAGCACCGCGCGCACGAGGTCGCGGAACGCCGGCGCCCCGTGAGCACCGAAGGTCTCGAAGGCCGCGGTCGAGGACACGGCGACGGATCCGCTCACCGCGAGCGCGGACCAGGGCGACACCTCGCGGCGCGGCGGGGTGTACTCGTGGCCGCTGAAGTGGTCCCAGGTGCGCTCGAAGAGCGGCTCGACGACATCGACCAGCGACTCCGCCGGCGCCTCGGCGCGCATCCGCAGCGACGGCTCGTACTGCACGTGATCGAAGCCGTGCGTGCCGGCCACCCCGTCGCGCGGGCGGAGGAACACGTGGCTGAACGGCGACGCCCCCTCGAGGCTCAGCCCCGGGACGTCGAGCGATTCGAGCCCCGCGGTGCCGGAGCGGGCTCCGCGGCTGACGAACACCGCTCCTCCGGCGGCGATGCGCTCGCGCAGCACGGAGGCGAGGGCCTCGTCGATCACCGTGGTCTCGGGGACGACGACGAGCGCGGCGGCACTGAGGTCGGCTCCGGGCGGCACGAGCACGAACTGCTGGCGCAGCTGCTGCAGCGCGCGGACGACGCCGAATCCGGCGGCTCCCGGGTCGTCGCCCAGCGCGGGATCGACGATCACCGCGATGTCGGCCTGCGGGACGCCTCCTCGCACGAACGGCTCGGAGGCGGCGATGTGCGAGTACACCGAGCCGATCAGCTCGTAGGTCACCGGGTTGAGGGCGCCGGAGGGGTGCAGCAGGTCGCCGACACCGCCGGTCATGCCCTGGGCGAGGATCTGCGAGCACTCGTACAGCAGCGCGGCGCGGGGCTTGAGGCCGCCGTTGTCGCCCCAGCTCTTGTAGAAGCGGCCGGTGTGGCTGAGCGTCGGCTTGTCGAGCGGCCGCACGAAGCGCGAGACGTAGGGGAAGTAGCTGTAGCCCCAGCCACCGGAGGGCAGTGCCTCGATCTCGATGTGCCGGACGAAGCCCGACTCCTCGGCCAGGGCGGTCTTGGGACGGCTGTTGAACCAGACCCCGGAGGCGACGTCGGCGGCGAGATGCGGCTCGACCAGGTCGCGGAAGCGGCCCATGTAGGCGTGGGCGACCCGGCGCGCGTACTCCGCACGGTCGTCGGCGTCGGCCGGATCGAGACCGGCCGCGGTCATGCCCGCCTTCGCCCACACGGAGGAGCTCGGCTGGTCCCAGCACATGTCGAGGAAGAGGCCGTCGAGCGGCGCGAACCGGTCGATCACGGCCTGCACCTGCTCGACGAGGAAGTCCTGGTAGGGGCTCGACATGTCGAGGATCTGCCAGCCCGCCTCGTAGGGCAGACCGGCGCCGAACTTCACCTGACGGCCGGTCGCGTCGAGCGCGATCCAGTCCGGGTGCAGATCGGCGGCGTACTCGTCGCACTGCACGCTGAGGTAGATCGGCGCGCGGATGCCGACCGCGTGCAGCGCGTCGACCTGCTGCGCGAGCAGGTCGAGGTCGCCGGCGAGACCCGGGTGCCGCTCGGGGCGCCCCGTGTCGGTCTCGGAGCCGTCGGCGGTGCCGAAGTAGAGCCGTCCGTGGTGGCACTTGGCGAACACCGTCACGCTGTCGACCCCCGCCTCGACGAAGGTGCGCGCGAAGGCGTCCGGGTCGAAGGCGGCTCCGACGCCCTCGACGTCGGGGCCGGTGTGGAAGTCGAGGTGCACCGTGCGGTGCGGGAACGCGTCGAGCGCAGTGGTGGAGGTCATTGCTGGTCCTTCGAGATCGAGGGTGGTCGGGGGCCGTCGCGGGGTCACCGCGGACGGACGCGCAGGGTCGTGACTCCGCCGTCGACCGACAGCGAGGTGCCGGTCGTGGATCCGGAGGTGGGGCTGGAGAGGTAGGCGACGGCGAGCGCGACCTCGTCGGGCGACACCATCCGGCCCGTCGCCTGGCGGGCGTCGAGGGCTCGGCGCTCGGCGGCCGGGTCGTCGAAGCCCTCGAGCATGCGCGCGACGAACGGGGTGTCGACAGTGCCGGGGCTGACGCAGTTGACGCGGATTCCCTCGCGGACGTGATCGGTCGCCATCGCGAGCGTCAGACCCCAGACCGCGCCCTTGCTGGCGGAGTAGAGGGCGCGCTGCGGGAGGCCGTTGAACGCCGCGATCGAGCAGAGGTTGACGATCGAGGCGGCGGAGGAGCGGCGCAGCAGAGGGAGGGCCGCGGCGCTGACCCGCGCGATGCCGACCACGTTCACGTCGAGCACGCGCAGCCACTCGGCCGAGTCGTTCTGCTCGACCGTGCCGACGGCGCTGATGCCTGCGTTGTTGACGAGCACGTCGAGCGCGCCGGCGGTGCGGGCGATCTCGTCGAAGGCGGCGGTCACGGCGGAGTCGTCGGCGACGTCGCAGCGGATCCCGGTGAGCCCGGCGGGGAGGTCGTCGACGGCGCGATCGAGCACGATCACGCTCGCTCCGCGGCGGGAGAGCTCGAGGGCGGTGGCCAGCCCGATGCCGGAGGCGCCGCCCGTCACCGCCGCGACGAGACCGGCGAACTCGCCGGCGCTCATGCCGTCGCCTGCTCGAACTCGTGGCGCGCGACTCCGAGGCCGTCGATCGACAGCTCGACCACGGCTCCCGCCCGCAGGTACGGCGTCCCGGGGAGCCCGAGCGCGACTCCGGCCGGGGTGCCCGTGTTGATGAGGTCGCCGGGGTGCAGCACCATGAACCGGCTGAGGTACCAGATCAGGTGCGCGACCGGGAACACCATCGATGCCGTCGTGCCGTTCTGGCGCTCGACTCCGTCGACCGAGAGGCGCAGCCCCAGGTCCTGGGGGTCGGCCACGGAGGCGGCGGGGAGGATCCACGGGCCCAGCGGATTGAACGTCTCGCAGCTCTTGCCCTTGTCCCACTGGCCGCCGCGCTCGAGCTGGAACTCGCGCTCGGAGACGTCGTGCGAGAGGACGTAGCCGGCGACGTGCGCGAGCGCATCATCGGGCGAGTCGAGGTAGCGCGCCGTCCGGCCGATCACGACGCCGAGCTCGACCTCCCAGTCGGTCTTCGTCGAGTCGACGGGGATGAGCACCGGATCGAACGGGCCGCCGATCGTCGAGGGGTCCTTCATGAAGACGACCGGCTCGGCCGGCAGCTCGGCGCCCGTCTCGGCCGCGTGATCGCGGTAGTTGAGTCCGATGCAGACGATCTTGCCGGGCGCCGCCAGCGGGGCGCCGACCCGGAGCCCTGCCGCCCCCTCGAGCGGGGACAGCCGCCCCGCGGCGTGGGCGGCGAACACGTCGTCGAGGGTGGTCTCGCGCAGTGCGGCGGGTGAGACGTCCGGGAGGATCGGCCGCAGGTCGAAGGCGACGCCTCCGACGGACAGCACCGGCACCTCGGAGCCGCGCGGCCCGAGTCTCTGGACGACGGCGTGCGCCGGCGGGGTGTGGGGGTGGTTCACGAGGACTCCTCGATCGGTGGCGGGGCGCGGATGCGCCGTTACAGTGGCGGGATGAACGACAGTGGCGCGACGGGCGACGACGACACGACGGGGCAGGGACCGGCCGGGGCCGGCCGCGCGAGCACTCCGCGGCGCGGCGACACCCGGGCGCCGTCGCCGCGCTCGCAGACCGACGTCGTGGTGGAGGAGATCAAGGCGAGGATCATCAGCGGCGAGCTGAAGCCCGGGTCGCGGCTGCCGATCGAGAAGGACCTCGCAGTGCTGCTCGGCGTCTCGCGCAGCCCCCTCCGCGAGGGCGTGCGCGCACTCGCGATGATGGGGGTGCTCGAGAGCCGGCAGGGTGACGGCACGTACGTGACCTCGCTCGACGCCTCGCTGCTGCTGGCGCCGCTGGGCTTCCTGGTCGACCTGCAGTCCCCCGACGAGGCGGCGAACCTCGCCTCGGTGCGCCGGCTGCTCGAGGTGGAGGCGGCCGCTCGCGCGACCCTGCGCATCACTCCCGAGCAGATCACCGAGGCCGAGGAGCTGCTGGAGTCGATCGCCGGCATCGTCGACGCCCCCGTCGAGGGGCACCACGGCGAGATCATGGACGTCGACATCCGGTTCCACCGCCTGGTCGCCCGCGCGGCCGGCAACTCCGCTCTCGAGGCCCTGATCGAGGCGTTCGCGAGCCGCACCGTGCGGGCGCGCACCTGGCGCAGCCTCACCGAGCAGGGCGTCGTGCCGCGCACCCACCGCGAGCACCACGACATCGTGCGGGCCCTCGCCTCCGGGGACCCTGATCGCGCCCGGCTGGCCATGTCGGTGCACCTGATCGAGGTCGAGGACTTCATGGCCGCCCACCCCGAGGCCAACTGAGCGGACGGGACGGGAGGCACTGCAGGTCGGGTCGCTGAAGGGCGGCTCACTGCAGGCCGCGTCACTGGAGGAAGATCTCGATGACCGGCACCGCGACATCCGGTCGGACCACCGGCAGCGTGAGCGTGAGCGTCCCGGGAGCCTGGCCGCCGACACCCGTGGTGAGCGGCTTGACGTCGGGCGCGATCTCGCGGAACGGGATCTCGGAGGCGTCGTTCAGCAGCTGCGCGTAGGCCACCCGCCCGGCGAGCCCCGGCAGGTGCACGTGCTCGAACGGCCAGGCGAACAGGTGCAGGTAGAGCCGATCGCCGCGCTGGGTGTACCGGGAGTCGACCGGCGGCGTGAACTCCGATGCGCCGGCTCCGTAGATCGACCGCGCGTGCAGGTGCATCCACTCGCCGAACGCCGAGAGGGTGCCCAGCGCCACCGGGTCGAGCTCGCCGCGTCCGTTCGGGCCGACGTTGAGCAGCATGTTGCCGTTCTTCGAGACGCCGTCGATCAGCATCCGGATCATCAGCTCGGGCGCCTTGTGGTTGTGGTTGTCGCGGAAGTAGCCCCAGCTGCCGTTGATCGTCTGGCACGCCTCCCAGGCGACCGGCACGCCGTCGACCTCCATCGGCCTGTCGGGCTGGTACTGCTCGGGGGTGACGATGTCGCCGGGGATCTCGAGTCGGTCGTTGACGACGATCTCGGGCTGCAGCTCGCGCGTCAGCTTCATGAGCTCCTGCGAACCCCAGTCGTCGGCGCCCTTGCCGCCCCAGACGGGGTGGTGGTGGTCGTTCGCGTAGGAGAAGTCGTAGAAGAGGTAGTCGATCCGCCCGTAGTCGGTGAGCAGCTCGCGGATCTGGCCGTGCAGGTACTCGCGGTACCGCGCCATGTCACGCCCCTCGTCGAGCGCGGCGATCTCCTCGGCGGTGTCGTCGCGCCGAGGGTGGCGGCCGTCGATCGTGAAGTCGGGGTGATGCCAGTCGAGCAGCGAGTGGTAGAAGCCGACCCGGAGGCCCTCGGCCCGCACCGCGTCGACGAACTCGCGCACGAGGTCGCGGGCGGCGGGCGTGTGCACCGCGGTGTAGTCGGTGAGCTTCGAGTCCCAGAGGCAGAAGCCCTCGTGGTGCTTGGTGGTGAGCACCACGTAGCGCATGCCGGCCTCGCGGGCGGCGCGCGCCCACGCCCTCGGGTCGTAGAGGTCGGGATCGAAGTAGGCGGCGTAGCGCTCGTACTCGGCGGTCGGGGTCTTCTCGAAGTTCATCACCCACTCGTGCCGGGCGGGGAGGGCGTAGAGGCCCCAGTGCACGAACATCCCGAAGCGGTCGTGGGTGAACCAGGGGGCGGGGGCAGACGTCATCGTCGGAGGTCCTTTCGGAAGGAGGGGCGGCAGGAGGAGGGGCGGCCGGAGGTCACTTGCCGCCGAGGCCGCTCGAGAGCGCGATGCCCTTCACGAGGTAGCGCTGCAGCAGGATCGCGAGCCCGGCGGTCGGGATCATCGAGATGGTCGAGGCGGCCATGATCAGCTGCCACTGCTTGCCGCCCTGGCCGAGGAAGCTGTTGAGGCCCAGCGGCACGGTGGCGTAGGAGGGGTCGTTGATCGCGATCAGGGGCCACAGGAAGCTGTTCCAGTAGTTGATGAAGGTGAAGACGACGAGCACGGCGATGGTCGGCTTGACGACCGGCACGATGATGCCGAGCAGGATGCGCAGGTGCGACGCGCCGTCGAGCTTGCCCGCCTCCTCCAGCTCCATCGGCACCGAGAGCATCGCCTGGCGCAGGAGGAACGAGCCGAACGCGGTGAACGCCCACGGCACGATGAGCGCCTGGTAGGAGTCGATCCAGCCCAGCTGCGTCATGAAGAGGAACATCGGGATGACCACGACCTCCTGCGGCACCATCAGGGTGCCGAGGAAGACGAAGAAGATCCCGTCGCGGCCGCGGAACCGCAGCCGCGAGAACGCGTAGGCCGAGAGGACGCTCGTCACGACGACGAGCAGGGTGCCGAGGACCGACACGATCGCGCCGTTGAGCATGTAGGTGCCGAACGGCACGTAGCTCCACACGTCGGCGTAGTTCTGCCAGCGGATCTCGCTGCCCAGCAGCGACGGAGGCGAGGCGAAGACCTCGGCGCCGGGCTTGAGCGAGGTGGACACCATCCAGATCAGCGGCACCATGAACAGCAGCACGAAGACCGTCAGCAGCACCTGCGAGACGATGTCGGTGCGGCGGCGCCGGCGGTTGATCGCCGACAGCGACATCGCCTCCGAGCGGGCCTTCTCGCCCGCCGAGCGGGTGACGGTGCGGCGGCGGGGGGCCGCGGCGACCGAGAGCGTGCGGTCACTCATAGTGCACCAGCTTCTTCTGGGCCAGGAACATCAGGCCCGTGATCGCCAGGATCATGACGAAGAGGATCACTCCGACCGCCGAGGCGAGCCCGAGGTTGAAGAACTGGAAGCCCGTTCGATAGAGGTACATCACCATCGTGGTCGTCGAGCTGCCCGGGCCTCCGTTGGTCAGGACGAAGGGCTGGGCGAAGACCTGGAACGAGGTGATCAGAGTCATCGTCGCGGCGAAGAAGATCGAGGGCGACATCAGCGGCATCTTGATGCTGAAGAACCGCCGGAACGCGCCGGCTCCATCGATGGACGCGCTGTCCATCAGGCTCTCGGGCACCGCCTGCAGCGACGACGAGAAGATCAGCAGGTTGTAGCCGAAGCCCTGCCAGAGCGACATCAGCACGACGCAGAGCATCGCGGTCGAGGTGGAGCCGAGGAAGTTGGGAGCCGAGACGCCGAAGACGCTCTGCCACAGGCCGTCGATCAGTCCGCTCGGGATGAGCATGATCTGCCAGACCGCGGCGTTGGCGACCATCGGCGTCACCACGGGGATGAAGAGCAGCACCCGGTAGACGTTCCCGCCGCGGATCCGCGGCGAGATCCACGCCGCGATCGCCATCGACAGCGCGAGGTTGAGCGGGACGTAGACGACGACGAACAGCAGCGTGTTCGCGATCGTCGTGAGGAACGCGGGATCGCGGGTGAGCAGCTGGACGAAGTTGTCGATCCCGGTGAAGGTCGGCGAGCCCGCCAGCGGCCAGACGGTGAAGGCCACCGCGACCGAGGCGAGGATCGGCAGGGCGGTGAAGATCGCGAAGCCGCCGAGGCTCGGGGCGAGGAACGCCGCCGCAGCCGGGCCGTCACCGCGTCGTCGGCGTCGGGGGACCGGGGCGGGGGCCGGCTCGGGGATCGTCGCACCCCGGGGTGGGGAGGTGGCGAGTGTCATGGCGCTCCTTCGCGTCGTAGCTCGAGGGTCGATTGCAGGGCAGCGAGACGGGGCGGGGCGCCGGTCGGCGACGCCCCGCCCCGCGTGGTCAGCCTGCGCTGCCGCTGCCGCTCTCGACGCTCTCGAGGAACGACTTCGGGTCGGTCTGCCCGTTGATCACCGAGATCGAGCCCTGCGAGAAGCTCAACCCGTCCTGCGTCCACGTCGGGGTGGAGAGGTAGGGGACGCCGGTCTTCAGCGACGCCTCCAGGGTGGACTGAGCTCCGTCGACGGCGGCCGAGTACCAGGTCGACTGCTCGGAGGTCCGGGCGGGGAACGCCCGGCCCTCGGTGCCGAGGTAGGCCTGGGCGTCGGTGCCGGTGATGATCGCCAGCGCCTTGGCGGCGACCTCGGGGGTGCTGCACTTGGTGGTGATGCCGAATCCGGAGCCGCCGATCGCGGTGGCCGCGCCCTCATCGCCCGTGGGGACGGTGACGATGCCGACGTCGAACTTGGCCTGGTCCTTCGCGTTGATCATGTCCCAGGGGCCGGTCACGTACATCGCGGCGTTGCCGGCGAGGAACTGGGATCCGTCACTGGAGTCCGTGGCCAGCTGGGCGGCGACGCCCTGCTCGTTGACGAGGCTGGAGTACCACGCCATCGTCTTCTCCTGGCCGGCGCTGGTGAGGTTGAGCTTGCCGTCCTCGGTCGCGGCCTGGTCGCCGCCGATGGTGGGACCCCACTGGTTCATCGCGTCGATCTGGTTCGTGGTCGCGAAGCCGTACTTGCCGTCCTTCGTGAGCGCCTTCGCGGCCGTCTCGAACTCCGAGAGAGTCCAGCCGTCCTTCGGGTTCTCGAGGCCGGCGGCGGCGAACGCGTCCTTGTTGTAGAAGACGACGTAGGGGCCGAGGTCGTAGGGGATGGCCATCTGCTCGCCGCCGGCCTGCAGCGCGGAGATGATCGAGGGGTCGAAGTCGGCGGTGTCGATGCCCGCCGCGTCGAGCTGGTCGCCGAGCGGGACGAAGTAGTTCGCGAACTGCTGCACCCGCGCCATCTGGAGGCCGGCGATGCACGGGGCGTCGTTGCCCGCGAGGGTGGTGGGCAGCTTGGTCCAGTAGTCGGGCCATGCCGCGGTGGTCAGCTTGACGGTGATCGTCGGGTCCTTCTCGTGGACCATGTCGGCCAGCTTCTGCCAGGCCGCGGTCTCGACTTCGGATCCGGCCCAGACCGACCAGTTGATGGTGGTGTTGCCGTCGGCGTCGGTTCCTGAGGACCCTGCCGAGCTGCATCCCGAGAGCGAGAGCGCGAGGGCCGCGGCGATGGCCGCGAACCGGAGATGCCTACGTGTCACTGTTCCTCCTCATTGAGGTGTTCGTGGGGCTCCGGTGCGGGGCCTGCGAACGATGGTCATTGATCGAAATGGATCAGATGATTCTTCAGTGTGCGAGCCTCACACGCGCCTGTCAAGCGATTCTGGGCCCTGTTCAGCGCCTTTTCATCACGATTGATAGTATCTATTCAGTAAACGCCCGCCCACCGCTCGATCGAAGGACGATGATGACCACATTCGACAGCCCGCTGCACCGCACCCGCCTCGCCGAGGTCGCTCGAGTGATCGAGGAGGGGCCGCTGGAGGCCTCGTGGGAGGCGCTCGCGACCACTCCGCCCGACTGGTACGTCGACGGCAAGTTCGGGATCTTCCTGCACTGGGGACCGTACGCGGTGCCGGCCTTCGGGTCGGAGTGGTACCCGCGGAACATGTACCGCGAGGGCACCCCCGAGTTCGAGCACCACCGCGCGACCTACGGCGACCAGGCGGAGTTCGGCTACAAGGACTTCATCCCCTCCTTCACGGCCGACCGCTTCGATCCGGAGGAGTGGGCGCGCCTGTTCCGCCGGGCCGGCGCGCAGTTCGTCGTCCCCGTCGCCGAGCACCACGACGGCTTCCCGATGTACGAGTGCTCGTTCACCCGCTGGAAGGCGACCGAGATGGGGCCGCGCCGCGACGTGGTCGGCGAGCTCGCCTCCGCCGTCCGCGCCCAGTCGATGGTCTTCGGGGCGTCGTCGCACCGCGCCGAGCACTGGTTCTTCTTCGACGGGGGCACCGCCTTCGACAGCGACGTCCTGCAGACCGCGAGCCTCGACCTCTACGGGCCGGCCCAGCGCGAGGAGTCGCAGCCGAGCAAGGAGTTCCTCGAGGACTGGCTGGTGCGCACGACCGAGCTGGTCGACTCCTATCGTCCGCAGCTGATCTGGTTCGACTGGTGGATCGAGCAGCCCGCCTTCGAGCCGTACCTCCGGACCTTCCTCGCCTACTACTACACGCGCGCGCTCGAGTGGGACCGCCCGGTCGCGGTCAACTACAAGTACGACGCCCTCCCCGCCGGCACCGGTGTGTTCGACGTCGAGCGCGGCCAGCTCGCCGAGACGCGAGCCGACTTCTGGCAGACCGACACCTCGGTCTCGAAGAACTCGTGGAGCTACGTCGAGGGTCACGACTACAAGCGCACCGACGACCTCATCGCCGACCTGGTCGACATCGTCAGCAAGAACGGCGCCCTGCTGCTCAACATCGGCCCGAAGGCCGACGGCACGATCCCGGCGGCCGAGGTCGAGATGCTCGAGACGATCGGCGCGTGGCTGTCGCGCAACGGCGAGGCGATCTACGGCTCCCGCCCCTGGCTGATCGCGGGCGAGGGCCCGACGAAGGTGACGGAGGGGGCGTTCACCGACACGCACCGCTCCCCGTACACGGCGGAGGACATCCGCTTCACCGCGTCGCGCGGGCACGTCTACGCGACGGTGCTCGCCCCGGTCGGCGCGACGGTGTCGATCACGTCGCTCGGCTCCTCCTCCGGCCTGCTCCCCCGCGAGCTCGACGACGTCGCCCTGCTCGGGCACGCCGGGCCGGTCGTCTGGAGGCGGGAGGCGGGCGCCCTCGTCATCGAGGTGCCCGAGAGCGCCGTGGGCACTCTCGCCTCGTTCCGCGTGACTCCGCGGGTCGAGGCGACCCGGCCGCGGCGGATCGACCTCCTCGGGCTCGGCGACTAGAGCGGATCCCTCGCCGGTGGACGAGAACCGCCGTTCCGAGCAACTCGGAACGGCGGTCGTCGTCCGGCGGCGAGGGTCGACCCGCGCGGCTCCGTCAGCGCCTCACGCCGAGGCGGCGAGGGCCCCCGCGACGAGCGACTCGTCGAGGCGGTAGAACTCGCGCGCCGTGCCGCCCCAGAGGCGGGCCGAGTCGGCCTCGCTCCAGTCGGCGGTCACCTCGTGCAGCGCCGCCCAGACGCGGGCGTAGCCGCCGGCCGTGAGCGACACGGGCCAGTCGCCGCCGTACATCAGCCGCTCGGCGCCGAAGCACGCGAGGGCGTGCTCGACGACGGGGACGAGCTGCCCGGTCGTCCACGAGGCGGCGTCCCGCGTCGCCGAGTAGAGGCCGGAGACCTTCGCGACGACGCGCGGATTCTCGGCGGCACGGGCGATCAGGGAGCGCCACGGCTCGTCGGAGCCGAGCCCGATCGGCGGCTTCGAGAGGTGGTCGATGACGATCGAGAGCTGCGGATGGCGCTCCGCCAGGACCGGCAGGTGCGCGAGGTGCCGCGGCAGCACCGCGACGTAGTCGAACGGGACGCCGGCCGCCTCGAGCACGCCGAGGCCCTCGTCGACGTCGGGCCGGAGGATCCAGTCGGGGTCGGGCTGGTCGTGGATCAGGTTCCGGACGCCGACCACGTGCAGGTCGCGCCGCAGCTCGGCGAGGCGGTCGTGCGCCTCCTGGGGCCGCTCGAGCGGGACGTACACCACGACGCCCGCGATCTCGGGGTTCGCCGCCGCCACCCGCAGCATCTCGTCGGTGTCGGCGGCCTCGTCGGCCGACTGCACCAGCACGGTCGCATCGACTCCCGCGGCCCGCAGCTGCGGGCGGAGCTCGTCGAAGAAGATCGAGCGGTCGATCTCGGGCAGGTCGGGGCCCAGCCAGTCGTAGCGGGCCTTCGTCCTGTCCCAGACGTGCTGGTGGGCGTCGACGACGAGGCTCACGCGACTCCGACGCGGGTCGCGTGGGCCGAGTGCTCCTCGAGCGGCTCGACGGCCGCCGTGACGATCGGATGCGCGCGTCCCGCCCAGTAGCTGCCGGCGGGGAACGTGTACTCGTCGAGGGTCGACTCGAACATCTCGGCGCTGTAGCCCGGCGCTCCGGGCAGGCGGTAGGCGCCGTCCTCGACGATGCACGGCTCGACGAAGTGCTCGTGCAGGTGGTCGACGAACTCGGTGACGCGCCCCTCGAGACTGCCCGAGACGGCCACGTAGTCGAAGACCGAGAGGTGCTGCACCAGCTCGCACAGCCCGACCCCGCCGGCGTGCGGGCAGACGGGGACCCCGAACTTCGCCGCCATCAGGTAGACCGCGACGATCTCGTTCACGCTGCCGAGCCGCGCGGCGTCGAGCTGGCAGAAGTCGAGCGCGCCGGCCTGGAACATCTGCTTGAAGAGCACCCGGTTCATCCCGTGCTCGCCCGAGGCCACGCCGATCGGCGCGACGGCCCGGCGCACGGCCGCATGCCCGAGCACGTCGTCCGGGCTCGTCGGCTCCTCGATCCACAGCGGGCGGAACTCGGCGAGAGACTGCACCCACTCGATCGCCTCCGGCACGTCCCAGACCTGGTTGGCGTCGATCATCAGGTCGGCGTCCCAGCCGATCACCTCGCGCGCGATGCCGAGACGGCGGTGGTCGTCGGCGCGGTCGGCGCCGACCTTGAGCTTGATGTGCCGGTAGCCCTGGTCGACCGCCTCCTGGCACAGGCGGCGCAGCTTGTCGTCGCTGTAGCCGAGCCAGCCGGCAGAGGTGGTGTAGCAGGGGTAGCCGTCGCGCTCGAGCTCGGCGATCCGCACGGCGCGGGTCGGCTCCTTGGCGCGGAGCAGCTCGAGCGCCTCGTCGCGCGTGAGGGCGTCCGAGAGGTAGCGCAGATCCGCCGCGTCGACGAGCTCCTCCGGGGTCATCTCGACCAGGAGGCGCCAGAGGGGCTTCCGGGCGACGCGGGCCGCGAGATCCCAGACCGCGTTCATCACGGCGGCCAGCGCGAGGTGGATGACGCCCTTGTCGGGCCCGAGCCAGCGCAGCTGCGAGTCGCTCTGCAGCGTGCGGTAGACCCCGCCCAGGTCGGTGACGAGCTCGCCGACGTCGCGCCCGATCAGGGGCGCGGCCCGCTGCAGGGCCGCCGCCACGCAGAGGTCGTTCCCGCGCCCGATGGTGAAGGTGAAGCCGAAACCCGACAGCTCGGGGTCGTCGGTGCGCAGGACGACGTAGGCGGCCGAGTAGTCGCCGTCCTTGTTCATCGCATCACTGCCGTCGGCGCTGAGCGAGGTGGGGAACCTGACGTCGTAGGCGTCGACGGCGGTGATCGTGGTCATGAGGTGAGTCCTCTCGAGATGGCGGTGGTGGCCGCGGAGCGCGGCCGGGTGCCGTGCACCTCCGGGCGCAGCAGCCCTGCGCGGGCGAGATCGGTCCAGAGCGCCTCGGGCACGTCGACCGACGCGCGGCGGGCGTTCTCGACGGCCTGGGCGCGGTCGCGCTGCCCGACGACGACCGAGACGACGGCCGGGTGGAGCCAGGGGAACGCGAGCGCCGCCTCCGGGAGCGTGACCCCGTGGCTCTCGCAGATGTCGGCCAGCGCGTTCGCGCGGGCGATCAGGGCCGCGGGGGCGGAGTCGTAGTCGTACTTCGCGTCGGCCGGCGGGCGGTCGCGCGAGAGCAGGCCGGAGTTGTAGACGCCGGCGATCACGATCCCGACCCCGCGCTCCTCGGCGAGGGGCATCAGGTCGTCGAGCGCGTCCTGCTCGAGCAGCGAGTAGCGCCCGGCGAGCATGATCACGTCGATGTCGCACTCGGCCACGAAGCGGGCGGGCAGCGCCGACTGGTTCATGCCGGCGCCGACCGCGCCGATCACGCCCTCGTCGCGCAGGGCGATCAGCGCGGGGAGCGCCTCCGCGATCACCTGGTCGCCGAAGTCGTCGGGATCGTGGACGTAGACGATGTCGATCCGGTCGAGGCCGAGGCGCTCGAGGCTGGCCTCGAGCGAGCGCTTCACGCCGTCGGCGCTGTAGTCGAGCCGGCGGACGGTCGCGGCGGGGACGGCGAAGCCCTCGGTGTCCTGCTGCTCGGCGCCGCGCGGGTCGGGGTTCGGTTCGAGGAGGCGCCCGACCTTGGTCGAGATCGTGAACTCGCTGCGGGGGCGGCCGCGCAGCAGGGCGCCGAGGCGGCGCTCGCTGAGCCCGAGTCCGTAGTGCGGGGCGGTGTCGAAGTAGCGGACCCCGGCCTCCCAGCTCGCCTCGAACGCTCCGGCGACCTCGTCGTCGCTGGTCGGCCGGTACAGGTTGCCGAACTGGGCCGTACCGAGGCCGAGGCCGGTGACGGGAACGCCGTCACCGACGGTGGTGATGCCGTGCATGGATCCTCCATGATCGCGAGAGATATGATGATTGAACACGCAAAGCGACACTTTCCGCAAGCTAGTGGCGAGTTCAGGCCTATTCAGCAGACAAGAGGCGATCGGCCTCCTCGACCGCGCGCGCGAGCCTCGGCGGGGCGTCCTCGCCGCTCCAGACGACGTCGTCGACGAGCCGGTTGAGCACCTGCACCAGCTCGGGCAGCTCGGGCACCATCGGCAGCGGGCGGGAGGCGCGGTGCGCCTCCTCGAACAGCGCCGACGTGCCCGAGACGGCCAGCACCCGCGGGTCGCGCCAGGTGTCGAGGCGCGTTCCGGAGGAGCCCGCCAGCGTCGTGCGCACATCGGCCTCGGCCGTCGCGAGCTCGCGCACCGCCGCCCAGGCGTCGCCGAGGGCCGGCGCGCCCGTCGTCACGGCGAGCGCCCAGAACGCGTTCACCACCGGCAGCGGTGAGCCGTCGGGCCTGGCGGGGGCGATGCCGACGCCGACCCTCCCCTCGACCGCGCTGCCCGGAGCCTGGGCCCGCTGCGCGTAGCCCGCCCAGTTGACCATCACGGCGATCCGCCCCTCGGCGAAGGCCGCGCCGCTGCCGACGCTGTCGAGCCCGTGAGCGTCCGGAGGCACGCGGCCGGCGACCACGAGATCGCGCAGCCAGGCGAGGGACGCGAGTCCCGGAGCGCCTCCGAACCCGGCCGATCCGCGCTCGTCGAGCACATCGGCCCCGCGTATCCGGAGCTGCGTGACGAAGTCGTAGACGTTGTTGTGCCCGTCGGGGGCGCCGGCCAGCACCGTGCCCCAGAGCCCCTCGTCGGGTCGGGTGAACCAGGCCGCCTGGGCGTCGAACTCGTCCCAGCTGCGCGGAGGCGCCAGATCGTCCCCGGTCGCCGAGCGGTAGCCCTCGCGCTCGCGGGGCGCCCCGTAGAGATCGGTGCGCCAGACCAGCAGCGGAGGGCCGTCGTGGAAGGGGATCCCCCAGACCGAGCGGCCGCCGCGCGACGGCACGTCGAACGAGACGACGTCGGTGAACGCGGGCGACCACGCCTCGGGCCAGCCGTCGATCGGTGCGTCGTCGAGCAGGTCGTCGAGGGGGCGCACGGCTCCGCTCTCGGCCAGCCGGGGCAGCCAGTCGGCGGGGACGAGGACCAGGTCGGCGCTGCCGTCGACGCAGACGTCGGTCTCGAAGAGGGCGTGCTCGAGCTCGGGGAGCCCGATCCAGTGCTCGTCGAGCCCGAGATCCTCCTGAGCGCGGATCGACGCCTGGAAGCCGTCGCCCGAGCGGCCCCAGAAGGAGGCGGTCATCGCTGCACCGGCTCGCTCGCCGTCAGCAGCGCCAGATCGGAGCGCCGCGGCAGGCCCTCCCAGTCGCCCGGAGCGAGGCACTGGAACGCGCCCACCGTCACCGCGGTCCCGAGGCAGTCCTCGGGCGGCAGGCCCTGCACGTACTCGGCGAGGTACCCGGCGACGAAGGCGTCGCCCGCACCGACCGTGTCGACCGCCGTGATCGGCAGGGCGGCCCGGCGCAGCTCCGCCCCGTCGACCACCGCGACGCAGCCGGCCGGGCCGAGCTTCACGACGGCGTGGCGCGGACCGAGGTCGGCGAGGGCGTGGGCGAGACCGAGCGGGTCGAGGCGGTGCGCATCCTTCTCGGCGCCGACCAGCAGCCGCGCCTCGTCCTCCCCCGCGAACACCAGGGTCGCCGCGCGCGCGACCTCGCGGTAGGCCTCGGCGGCGTCCCTCCCCCGCCAGAGCGTGGGGCGGTGGTTGACGTCGAACGAGACCGGGACTCCGGCCTCGACGGCGAGGCGCACGGCCTCGAGCGCGGCCTCGCGCGCCGACTCCGACAGCGCGAGCGTGATCCCGGTCACGTGCAGGCAGGAGGCGCGGCGGACGAGATCGGCGGGGACGTCGGCGGGGCGGAGAGTGCTGCCCGCGCTGGCGCGCCGGTGGTAGGTGACGCGGGCGGTCGCCGGAGTCGGCCGCTCCTTGATCATCAGCGCGGTCGGCGCCTCGGCGTCGCGGCGGACGACCAGGTCGACGCCCTCGCCCCGCAGCTCGCGGAGCACCCGCTCGCCCGCGCTGTCGGCACCGAGCACACCGATCCAGGTCGCCTCGGCTCCGAGCCGCACGAGCGCGATCGCGACGTTCGACTCCGCGCCGCCGATCCCGACGTCGACGCTGCCGGCGTGCGCGAGCGATCCGTGGGTGTGGAAGAGGGCGAGGGTCTCGCCGAGGGTGACGATGGGGCCGGCGGGCACGCGCGGCTCGACGGGCGTTCCGGCGGTGCTCTCGACCTCGGGACGTCGCACGCGCTCGAGTGCGGCCCGGGCGGTCTCCGCGAGCGCGGAGGCGTCGCCCGCGGCGATGTCGGCCCGCGACGCGAGCCAGCTGGCGCCGACCGCGAGCACGAGCGGACTCGCGAGCAGCAGTCGCGCCTCCTCGACACCCACCCCGCCGCTCGGGAAGAAGCGGACGCCCGGGAATGGGCCGGCCAGCGCCTCCAGTGCGGGCAGGCCGCCCAGCACCGAGGACGGGAAGAACTTGAGCACCGAGAGCCCGAGGCCCACCGCGCGCTGGAGCTCGCTCGCCGTCGCGATGCCGGGCAGCGGGAGCACGCCGAGGGCGAGGCAGCGCTCGACGAGGCCGTCGTCGAGTCCGGGGCTGACGACGAACCGCGCTCCCGCCTCGACCACCCGGTCGACCTGCTCGAGCGTGAGGACGGTGCCGGCCCCGACGACGAGGTCACCGCGGAGGGCGAGGCGCCGCAGCGCCTCCAGCCCCGCCTCGGTGCGGAGGGTCACCTCGACGGCGACGACGCCCGCCGCCACGAGGGCGTCACCCAGCGCGTCGGCGCGCTCGGCGTCGTCGATCACGACGACGGGCACGACGCCCGAGCGGGCCAGCGCGTCGATCGTCGCGTCGCTCACCGGCCGAGCCACCCTCCGTCGACCGGCAGCGTGATGCCCGTGACGTAGGCGGAGGCGTCGCTCGCGAGGAACACGGCCGCGCCGCCGAGATCCTCCGCAGCCCCCCACCGTCCGGCGGGGATGCGCTCGAGGATCGACCGCGAGCGATCGGCGTCGCCCTGCAGCGCCGCGGTGTTGTCGGTCGCGATGTACCCGGGAGCGATCGCGTTCACGCGCACGCCGCGCGCCGACCACTCGTTCGAGAGCGCCTTGACCAGCCCCGCGACCGCCGACTTCGAGGCCGTGTAGCCCGGGACGGTGATGCCGCCCTGGAAGCTCAGCAGCGACGCGGTGAACACGATCGAGCCCCGGCCGCGGGCGAGCATCGGCCCCGCCAGCGCCTGGGTGAGCGCGAACGGGCCCGAGAGGTTGACCTCGAGCACACGGTCCCAGAGCTCGAGCGGGTGATCGGCGGCGGGCACGCGCTCGATGGTGCCGGCGTTGTTCAGGAGGACGTCGATCGGCCGGTCGAGGCCGTTCAGGGCGGCGCCGAGGGCGAGGGTCGCCTCGCGGTCGGCGAAGTCGCAGGCGAGGCCGGTGAACTCCCGCCCCGCGGCGCGCACCCGCTCGCCGACCTCTCCCCCGTCGGGCGTCATCGCGGCGCTGACCCCGACGACGTCGGCTCCGGCGCGCGCGAGCGACTCGGCCATCGCGAGGCCGATCCCCCTCCGCGCCCCGGTGACGACGGCGAGGCGGCCGGTGAGGTCGAACGGGCCGCTCATCAGGCGCTCGTTCCGGAGACGTCGATCAGGATCTTCATCGCCTGGCCGTCATCGAGGGCGGTGAACGCCTCCTGCACCGCGTCGAGAGGCTCGATGCGGGTGATCAGGAGCTCGGCGGGCACGACGCCGCGCGCGACGAGCTCGACGGCGGTCTCGAAGTCCGGGCGCTCGTAGACGCGCGCGCCGATCAGGGTGAGCTCGCGCCAGAACACGCGCTGCAGGTCGATCGGGCGCGGCTCGGGGTGGATGGCGACCACGACGACGCGGCCGCGGACTCGGGCGAGCGAGGTGGCGCCGAGGACGGCGGCCGCCGCTCCCGAGACCTCGAACACCACGTCGGCGCCGGCGCCGCCCGTCCAGCTGTCGACCCACTCGACCTGGTCGACGGCCCGCGGGTCGAGCACCTCGAAGCCGAGCTCGGCGACGGCGGCGCGGCGGGTGGCGTCGAGCTCGATGACGACCACGTCGCCGCCGAACTCGCGGGCGGTGGTGGCGATGAGGACGCCGATCGGTCCTCCGCCGATGACGACGGCCTTCTCGCCGGGCACGAGACCCGAGCGGCGCACATCGTGGACCGAGACGGCGACCGGCTCGACGAGCGCGGCGTGGTCGAGGCGCAGCCCCTTGGGGAGGCGCACGAGCGTGCGGGCGGGCACGCTCCAGTACTGCTGCAGCGCGCCGGGCGAGTCGATCCCGATGAAGTCGAGGTTCTGGCAGATGTGCTCGTTGCCCGCGAGGCAGGCGGGGCAGGTGCCGTCCCAGTCGAGCGGCATCACGGTGACGCGGTCGCCGACCGCCCAGCCGTCGACGCCCTCGCCGAGGGCCGAGATCGTGCCGCTCATCTCATGACCGATGACGGCGTCCTGGGCGACGCGGCCGTCCATCGAGCCGTGGAAGATGTGCAGATCGGTGCCGCAGAGGCCGACGAAGCCGACCTCGATCTCGACGGATCCGGGCGCCGGAGCATAGCGGGGCTCCTCGGCCACCGCGAAGCTGCGGTCTCTCCTGTACTGGACGGTGCGCACGCTGTCTCCTTCGACGGGCCGATTCATATTACGTATCAGCCTATATCGCCGTCGAGCGCACGCAAAAGCCGCCCCTGTCTCCGAATGCTCATATCTTTGCCGCGATAGGACGGCGGCGGGTCAAGCAGAGGCGTGCTCGCGCGCCGCGACGCGGGACTTCGCCGACCAGAAGCGCATCAGCGCGCCGGCCAGCAGCGAGCCCGCTGCGCCCGCGGCGAGGTCGCCGAGGGTGTCCTCGTAGCCGACGAAGATCGACGCGTCGACGAAGCGGTGCCCCGCCCACTCGCCCCACTCCCACAGCACGCCCGCCGTCGTCCCGAAGCAGGCGCAGAGCACGATCGCCGGAGCGAGCGGGCCCCGGTCGCCGACGACCGCGGTCACGACCCCGGCGCGCGCCGCGACGATGTACGCCACCGCCGCGACCAGCCCGTTCAGCACGAAGTGCACGACGAGATCCCATGACGCCCACGCCTGGTACAGATCGAGCACGCTGCTCCAGGAGGCGACCAGCAGCGCGACGCCGAACGCCGCGTCGAGCGCGGGGCGGATCCCGAGGAAGCGCGGGATCACGAGCCCGATCGCCGCGAGGGCGAAGACCATCACGTCGACGAAGCCCCAGCCGATCCCGGCCGCCACCATGCTCGCGACGCCGGCCATCCGCACCCCGTCGGCGAACCACTCGCCCCGCGTGCGCGGCGGAGCGAGGAACGTCTCAACGAGGACGACGCCCCTCACGATGAGGTGAAGCGCAGCAGCGCCTGGACCGGCTCGTGATCGGAGGCGGCCGCTCCGTCGTAGCGGACCGCGTTGATCCCCGTGGCGACGACCTCGAACGCACTCGCGCTCTGGACGAGCCAGTCGATGCGGCGTCCCGGCTTCGGCGGGCGGTAGTTCGAGTAGGTGCCCCAGGAGGGGGTGAGGTGGCGGCCCGCGACGACCCACGAGTCGGCGAGTCCGGCCCGGTCGAGGAGCGCGCGGTACGGAGCCGTCCCGGCGTCGGTGTTCGCGTCACCCATCACGATCGCGGGCCGGCCCAGTGCGAGCACCCGCTCGGCGAGCAGCTCGGCCGAGCGCAGCCGCGAGCGCCGCGAGAGGTGGTCGAAGTGGGTGGCGACGACGGTCAGATCGCGGTTGGTGCCGTAGTCGGTGAGCTCGGCGATCACGGCCGTGCGCGGGATGCGGTTGCCCCAGCTGCGCGAGCCGGCGACATCCGGCGTGTCGGACAGGGCGATCTGCGACCAGTCGCGCACGGCGAACCGGCGGCGATCGACGTACAGCATCACGCGCTCGCCGCCCCGATCGGCGTCGCGGCCGAAGCCCATCCCCTCGAACGACGCTCCGAGCGACTCGTGCACGAACGCGGCCTGGTCGGGCAGCGCCTCCTGGACGGCGAGGATCGAGGGCTGCTCGGCCTCGAGCAGGCGGCGGATCAGTGGACGGCGGCGATCCCACAGGTCGACCGAGCGCGAGGTGAGCCGCGGCATCCTCCGCCGGATGTTGTACGTCATCACGTGCAGCCCGGGCGCCTCGGTCCGGCCGATCAGAGGCGTCGGGACGGTCATGCTCCCACCCTAAACGGGTGCCGTCCAGTCACGAGGAGGCTTGCGGTGGCGGGCGCGCGCGGTCCTACGCTTCGAGACATGCCCCTCTCCTCCGCCCTCGAGGCCCTCAGCGACGAGTCCTTCGTCTCGCTCACCACGTTCCGCAGGACGGGCGCGGGCGTGTCGACCCCGGTCTGGATCGCCCGCGACGGCACCGAGCTGATCGTCACCACCCCGCGCAGGAGCGGCAAGGTCAAGCGTCTGAGGAACGACCCGCGCGTGACCCTCGTGCCCTGCGACCGCCGCGGCCGGGTGAAGGAGGGCGCACCCGTGATCGAGGCCGCGGCCCGCATCGTCTCGGACGAGGAGACGGTCGAGCGCCTCGGCGGTATCTTCGCCCGCAAGTACCGGCTCGAGTACCGCGTCTTCCTCTTCATCGAGGGGATCGTGACGCGCGGCGACCGCACGCGGGTGATGCTGCGGATCTCGGACCGCTGAGCCGCCCTACACCGCGGCGGGCCGGCTCCGGAAGGCCTGCCGCGCGGTGCGGGCGCGGGTCTACCGTGGCAGCGCCGGTGCGGATGCTCGCCTCCCGCGCGCACACCGGCGCACGCAGAAGGAGCACGTCATGAGCATCGGAGCAGGAATCTTCCTCCTCGTCGTCGGCGCGATCCTCGCGTTCGCCGTCGATGTGCAGGTCGCCGGGATCGACCTGAAGACGATCGGCTACATCCTGATGGCGGCGGGCGTCGTCGGCCTGATCCTCGGCCTCGTGCTGATGACCCGGCGTCGCCAGGCGGTGTCGACCACCCGCTCGGCCGTCGACCCGGCCAGCGGTGAGCAGGTCACGCGCCGCACGAGCGAGAGCGACGGACCGCTGGTCTGAGAACGACGGAAGGGCGGGACGAGAGCGTCCCGCCCTTCCGCACGTCTGCTCGTCGCGTCTACTCGTCGGCGTCGCCGCCCGAGACCGTGTCGGTGTCGCCGCCACCCGGGGAGGTGTCGGTCCCGGTGCCGTCCGGCAGCTCCTCGGTCTTCTCGACGTCGTCACCGGTGGTGCGCTCGTTCTGATCCATGGTGGCCTTCTCCTTCCGGCCGGCGACCTGCCGACCGTTCAACTCTCCTCCGCAGTCGCCGCTCGGGGCAGGGGGTGGCGGAGGCGAGCGCGGCGTGTCAGACCGCGTCGTCCCAGCCGAGATTCGCGGCGATGCGCCGGAGCGTCGCGACCGTCCGCTCGTGGTCCTCGTCGCTCACGCCCTCGGTGACCGCGGTGCGCGCCGTGCCGACCACTTCTTCGAGTCGGGCCGTCGCGACTCCGCCCTGCTCGGTGAGGGCGAAGACGTCGCCCTCGTCGGCGACCCAGCCGCTCTCGACGAGCTCGGCGAGGTGCTCGGCGACGCTCGACGGCTCCTCCGCGGGTGCTGCGGGCAGGAACGGCGCGAGTGCCCGGTCGAGCGCGCCCACCGCGGCGGGGCCGCGCCTGAGCAGTTCGAGCAGCTGCCACTGCATCCGGGTGACGCCGTGCTCGTCGAGTGTCCGCGCGAAGCGCTCCTCGATCAGCCGGTCGACGAGAGTGAGCCAGTATCCGATCGGTCGTTGATCAGTCATGCCGTCACGATACGCCGGGGTGTCGGAGGGGTACCGCGACTCGAGCGCACAAGGCCCTCTCGGGGGCGGCCGCGTTCCGCTTGACTGGGGGCTGTCGCGCCGATCGGCGGCGGCGACGAGGGAGGCGACATGGCGAACCACCGTTTCGAGCTGCGATCCGGTCGCGGGATCGGCGTCTCGGCGGCCGGTGATCCGATCGCGGACCGGCTCGTCGTCTTCTGCCACCCCACCCCCGGCGCGGGCGGCTTCGACCCCGATCCGCTGATCACCGGCCCGTGGGGTCTGCACCTGCTGATCCTCGACCGCCCCGGCTACGGCGCATCCGATCCGGTCGACACCGCTCACGCGAGCGTGCAGGACCGGGCCGACGACCTCGCCGAGTACCTGCGCCGCTCGGAGCGCACCGCGCGGATGGTCGAGGGCGCGCGATTCGGCAGCGTCGGCGTGGTGGGCTGGGGCTCGGGAGGCGTCTTCGCCCTCTCGCTGGCAGCCCGGCACCCCGATCTCGTCGACCGGCTCGCGATCGTCGGCACTCCGGCTCCGCCGCAGGCCGGTGTGCTGGTCCGCCCGACGGAGGCGTGGGAGCGCCGCGAGATCCTCGAGGGAGAGGACGCCGCGGCCATCGCGGGCGGCCTCCCCGACGGCGTCCCCGGCCTCGATGCCCTCGGCGTCGACGCCGACGATCCCGTGCTCACGAGCCACGGCGGGCTGCGCAACCGCCTGACGCGGATGCTCGGCGAGGGCTGGCGGCAGGGTCCGGGCGGTGCGGCGACCGATCTCTCGGCGCTGCGCGACGGGTCGTGGGCCGACGAGCTCGACCGGGTCACCGCCTCCGCCCTCATCGTGCACGGCGACGCCGACCCCGTCGCGAGCGCGGAGGACGGCCGCTGGTACCGCGGACGGCTCGCCGACGCGCGGACCGCGAGCGTCGACGGCACGGGCCGCCTCGCCCTGGTGCGCGAGTGGCGGCGGATCCTCGACCACGTCGCTCCTCTGGAGCGCGGCGCGGAGGACCGGTGACCCGCGGGCCGCTCGGCGCCGGACCGCTCGCGCTCGCCTCGGCCATGGCGGTCTCGGGCGTCGTGCACCTCGTGCACCCGAGCACCTTCGACGCGGCCGTGCCGAGGGGGATGCCGGGTTCTGCGCGGGGCTGGGTGCTCGCCTCCGGAGTCGCCGAGATCGCCTGCGCGGCCGCGATGCTCTGGCCGCCGACGCGCGTGGCCGGCGGCCTCGCCTCCGCCGCGCTGATGGCCGCCGTGTTCCCCGCCAACGTGCAGATGGCCCGGGACGCCCGCCGCCCGCGCACCCGCGCGATCACGCTGCTGCGCCTGCCCCTGCAGATCCCGCTGGTGCTCTGGGGCCTCGAGGCGGCGCGCTCCACGGGGCGCTGAGCGCCCGGCGCAACCCCGAGCGCGCGGCGCGATCGCGCTGCTACCGTCCTGGCATGAGCGACCAGACGGCGGACGATCGCCGAGACCAGTTGACCAGTGCGCCCAAGGCGACCGAGGCCGATGCCGCTCCCCGCATCGACGTCTCGACCACCGATGCGGGCGACACGCACATCGAGATCCGCGACGACGCCGCCGTGCGCCCGGGCCGCCTCGGCGAGGACGAGGACGGCGCGGATGTCTGAGCGCCGCCGTGCCGCGATGGTCTACAACCCCGTCAAGGTCGACCTCGCGGCCGTGAAGGCCGCGGTCGCGCGCGCCGAGGAGGCCGCGGGCTGGGACGAGACGCTGTGGTTCGAGACCTCCGTCGAGGACCCGGGAGCGGGGCAGACGCGCGAGGCCCTCGAGGCCGGCGCCGACATGGTGATCGCGGCCGGAGGCGACGGCACGGTCCGCGTGGTCGCCGAGGCCCTGCGCGGCTCCGACGCCTCGCTGGCACTGCTGCCCTCTGGCACCGGCAACCTGCTGGCCCGCAATCTCAACCTCACGCTCGACGACGTCGACAACGCGCTGACCGTGGCCTTCAGCGGCACGGACCGCGCGATCGACATCGGCATGATCGACATCGAGACCGACAAGGGCCGCGATCGCCGCGCCTACGTCGTGATGGCCGGACTCGGCATCGACGCGAAGATGCTCGCGAACACCGATGACGACCTCAAGAAGCGCGCCGGCTGGCTCGCCTACGTCGACGCGCTGCGGAAGGCGCTGCTCGACAAGAACCAGCTCGAGTTCCGCTACAAGCTCGACGGCGCGAAGACCCGCAGGGTGCGCGCGCACACGATCATCGTCGGCAACTGCGGGTCGCTGCCGGCGAACATCCTGCTGCTGCCCGATGCGGCGGTCGACGACGGAGAGTTCGACATCGTGCTGCTGCGCCCCGAGGGGTTCTTCGGCTGGGTGCAGATCATCTTCAAGGTGGTCTGGGAGAACGGCGTCCTGCGCCGCACCGGAGTCGTCGGCCAGAAGCTGATGGGCCTCACCAAGGAGGTCGCGGCGCTGCGCTACGTGAAGGGCCGCGACCTCGTCGTGCGCCTCGAGCGCGCGCAGGAGATCGAGCTCGACGGCGACCCCTTCGGCTCTACCTCGGCGTTCCGCACCTGGATCGAGCCCGGCGGGCTCACGGTGCGCGTCCCGGCCTAGCGGCACAGCCGGCTGACAAGCGCTGCACGCGCGCTGCGTGAGTGCGGGGAGAGGTTCCCCGCGACGCGGATCAGTAGGCGGTGTCGCCCCAGGAGGGCGCGGCGACCGGGTCGGCGTTCGGAGCGGACGCCGACGCCGACAGCTGCACCTGGCCGGGGACGTCGGCGTTCAGCGTGTAGGTCAGCTCCGGGGTCGAGCGCGAGGCCGCGAGCGCCCCTCCCGACCAGGTGAAGACGTACTCCACCGCGCCCTTGAGGTCGGCCGTCGCCGCGGTCCAGCTCCAGCCGTCTCCGGCCAGCGCGACCGGGCGGGCGCCGACGCGCGCCGACGCCGGATAGCGCACGCGTACCGACAACGTCGTCACCGGCGCGCTCACCGCCGCGAAGTCCGAGCCCGTCCAGTAGCGGTTCTGCACCTGGATGCGGGTGTCGAGGCCGGTGCGGTGGCCCGATCCGTCCCAGTGGGCGTTGTTCTGCCAGGTGTCGAAGACGATCGTCGACGTCGCCCGGGTCGCGGGCGAGGTCGGTGCCGCTGAGGCGGCAGCGGCCGGAGTGGCGAAGGCGATCGCGATCACGGGAGCACTCCAGAGTGCGGCGCGGACGATCGACCGGCGATCGGTGGACGGGGTGCCCGAGGGCACGGCGGAGACGTCCGGCGCGCGGGAGTGCGCGCCGGAGTCACCCCGCAGGGGGGTCGTGGGCATGGGGGTGGTGCTCCAGGGTGTGCGGGTGTTCCGGGGGGGGTGGGGTCCGCCGTGGCGCCACCGGGAGTTTCGGGTTCCCGGTCGCGGTGCGTGAGAGCTTCGGGTTCTCGACGCGGGCGGTGTTCTCGAGTGGCCGGGAGTTTCGGGTTCCCGGCCGCCGAGGCGATCGCGAGCAGGCGCAGAACTGCAGCGCGGCTTCGGGTGCCGCACCCCATGCACCTGCATGGATATCGCGACCATAGTGCGCATTCCGTCGTGAGAGCAATGACTTTCGCCCGAACGACACCGTTCTGCCTCGCAAGGGGGCCGTTTTTCGAGGGGATCCGTTGCCGGCACGACGGATCCCGCACATTTCGCGACATCGGCCGCGCACGTCGGCGTCACGACGATCGGCCGGACAGCGCGCTCGCGCTCGGAAGCACCGGCTCGTCAACCCGCAACAGCCGATCAGCGCCTCCAGTACCGTCACCCCATGGGCTTCTTCGACCGCACCGTCCCACCCGCGACCCCCGACCGCGAGCAGCGGCCCGAGCCGACGCCGGCGCCGACGGTGTGGCGGGACGGAGCGGGCCGTTTCGCGCTGCGCTGCCTCCAGGTGATCATCGTCCTGGCTCTCGCGACCGTGCTGGTGTTCGCGATGACGCAGCTCACCATCGTGCTGATCCCGGTGATGATCGCGATCATCCTCGCCTCCGCGATCCACCCCGTGCTGGCCTGGATGCGCCGGAAGGGCGTGCCGTCGATCCTCGCGACCTGGCTCTCGCTGCTCGGCCTCCTCGCGATCCTCGGCGCCGTCGCCTGGCTGATCACCGTCGCGGTCCGCAACCAGTGGGACGAGCTGGTGAGCAGCGCCTCCGACGGCATCAGCTCGCTGCAGGACTACGTGCAGCACCTGCCGTTCCAGATCGACGAGCAGCAGATCGAGGACGCCCGCCAGACCGTCGTCGACTTCCTCACGTCGAGCAGCTTCGGCTCCGGTGCGCTCGCGGGCGCCGCGGCCGCGGCCAACTTCGTCACCGGCCTCGTGCTGATGATCGTCGTCCTCTTCTTCTTCATGAAGGACGGCCCGAAGATCTGGGAGTTCCTCCTCCGCCCCTTCACCGGCTCGAGCTACGACCGCGCCAAGCGCGTCGGCGCGAAGACGGTCGACGTGCTCGGCGGCTACATCCGCGGCACCGCGACCGTCGCCGCAGTGGACGCGATCGGCATCGGAGTCGCGCTCGCGATCATCCAGGTACCGCTGGCCCTTCCTCTCGCGGTCATCGTCTTCCTGACGGCCTTCATCCCGATCGTCGGTGCGACGGCCGCCGGGATCCTGGCGGCGCTCGTCGCCCTGGTCGCGAACGGCCCGGTCGCCGCCCTCGCCGTGATCATCGTCGTCGTCGCGGTCAACCAGCTCGAGGGCAACTTCCTCCAGCCGGTCGTGATGGCCCGCTCGCTCAAGCTGCACCCGCTGATCGTGCTGATCGCGCTGACCGTCGGGACCGTGCTCGCCGGCATCGTGGGCGCTGTGCTCGCCGTGCCGATCGCCGCGGTGGCATGGGGCATCGTCACGATCTGGAACGGACCGGACCAGCCGGCCGAGCCCGCGCGCCAGAAGCGGTCCGAGCGCGTCTGACCCCCCGTTGATGCCGAACGACGTCGGTCGGGCGGTCCGGCTGTCAGTGTGAGGCGGCGGTCAGACTCCGCTGCTCCCGCACCGATCGGACGGACGCCTCATGACCACGACCCCCGGCGCGGCAGCGCACGCCGAGCCCGGACCGGCTCGCCGCACCCTCCTGCGGGGAGCGGTGTGGTCCTCGCCCGTCGTCGTGGTCGCCCTCGCGACTCCGGCCGCCGCGGCCTCCACCGGCCTCTCGACCATCGAGGGCAACTGGTACCCCTACGACACCGAGCTGGCGATCGGGCAGAGCTCCGACATGACCATCGCCTTCATCGAGACCGCGGGAGTCGACTACACGGGGACCGTCTCGCTGCTCATCTCGCCGTCGCGCGCGACCGACACGATCATCGCGACGCTGTCCGCGTTCGGTCCGATCGTCGGCGAGGACGACGAGGCGGGCGTCTGGAGCTATGCGCAGGAGGGGACCCGGCTGCGCGTGACGTACACGGGGTACATGGAGGGCTCGATCGGCATCCGCGGCTACCTCGCGAGCGAGTACGGATCGGGCTTCCGGGTCGACACCGGAGGCCGGTACCTGCGCACCCGGACCGACCAGCAGATCACCGTCGACACCTCGAGAGCGGTCGCCGACCAGGTGCAGTACCGCTGGACGATGGAGTACGCGACCGACGGCGAGGGTGCTCCGGCCTGATCCGGCGGACCCTGACGGCCCTGCGACAGCCGATCCGTGTGTCCACCGCACGGGGGTCATGACCCCCGTTAATGCCAAGCCCTCCGAGTGGGGGCGACGAGGTGGCAGTATCGCCTCTGCGACGGACCCGATACGCCGCACAGGCCCTCCGGCCGGAGACCTGCCCTGTCCTCTTCCCGCCTCGAGCACCGATCCTCGAGCACAGATCCGCGAGCGCCGACCCGCGAACGCCGACCCGCCGTCAGTGCCGCCCGATGATGCCGTCCCGCCGCGCCTCGGCGCGCAGCGCGATCTTCGTGCTGACGCTCCTGCCGTCGGCCCGGTACTTGGCGCGAGCGCTCCGGAGCGAGCTGCGCGCGGCGTCCTGAGTGATCCCGAGGGAGCTCGCGACCTGCTTGAGCGACATCCCCTCGACGAAGAGGCCGACGATCCGCCGCTCCCGGGCGCTGAGCGAGGCGGTGGCGCCGCTCGCCTGCGCCTCGGCGCTCGGTACCCGCCCTCCCGCCGCAGCGGTGCGGATCGCGTCGATGATCACCTCCGTCGGCTCGCTCTTGACCAGGTAGCCGCACGCGCCGGCCTCGAGCGCGCGCGCGACCGTCTCGGGCCGCGAGTGGGTGCTGATGATGATCGTCGCGGCGCCGGCCGCGGTGAGGGTCCGGATCTTCATGGCGAGGTCGAGATCGTCTCCGAGGTCGACGTCGAGCAGGACCACGTCGGTGGGGAACGCGGGATGGGCGAGCAGATCGATCCAGCGGCTCGCGGTCGCGACGACGCGGATGCTCGATCCGGAGCGGTTCACCCACTCGGTCAGCGCCCGGAGCAGGATCGGGTGGTCGTCGAGGATCGCCACGGCGAGCTCCTCGGCGGGGAGGTCGCCGGTCTCCGCGTGACTCATGTCGAGGGCCTCCGTGCGGCGGTGTGGTCGAGGCGGAGCGTCGTGCGCACGCCGACTGCGGTGACCCTGTAGTCGCCCAGCTCGCTCAGGATGCCCCAGATCGCCGCGTCGAGGTCGCGCGACCGCACTCCCTCTGCCTCCAGAACGAGGGACACCGCGCGGGGCTCCCGGCCCGACGAGAGCGTGAGCGCGATCGAGGGCGTCCTCGACGCGATCGACGGTGCCGACAGCAGCCAGAGCACCGACAGCAGGCGCGCCCGGTCCGGCGGCCTCAACGCGGCGGCGAGATTCCCGTCGTCCTCGAGCGAGACGGTTCCCGAGAGATGCGCCGACTCCTCGATCGCGATGCTCAGCCAGGTCTGGTCGTGGCTGCGTGCCAGCGCGGTGCGCAGCTCGTCGCCGAGACGCCGCGCTCGCTCGCCCATCGCGGCGTCGAGCGGCTCGGTGCGCACCCGGCCGAGCAGCTCCTCGACCTGTGCGTCGACCCTCGAGATCTCGGAGGAGGCGATGCTGCCCGGCCCGGTGCCCGGCCCGTCGACCACGCTCTCGGCGATCGAGCGGTCGAGGGAGCGGTGGACGTGGCGATCGAGCGTCGTCAGCAGCGAGACGCAGACGAAGACCGGAGCCAGCGCGAGCAGGATGGTGGTGACGCTGAGCCCGAGGCCGCGGTGGCCGATCAGTGCCTGCACGAGCATGCCGAGCGCGCTCAGCCCCACCAGAAGGCCGACCGCCCCCCAGGTGCGCGAGAGCGGCTGGAACGAGATCAGCGCCATCAGGGTCGCCCCGATGCCCACGCAGACGCTCGGGTAGTACGACCGCGACGGGTCCGTCAGGCCGAAGTCGGAGAACTCGAGGAGCAGCGCGACGGTGTCGACCACGAGGACGGCGGCGAGGACCCCCCTCGGCAGCTCGCCGCGGTGGAGCAGCGCGACTGCGACTCCGGCCACGAGCCCGGCGATCACGACGAGCCACGCGGCGCCGCTCAGCCAGGTCGCCGAGTGCGTGCTGAGAGCCCAGAGGAACGACGCGAGACCGCGGATCACGATGAGCACCGCCATCCCGACGAAGCCGAGGCCGAGGTAGCTGGCGCTGAGTCGATGAGTCCGCGTGATCCGGTGCCGGACAGACTCCAGCGTCCGCGAGCCCGTCTCGGCGGCACGGACGAGCTCGAGGAGCGTCCCCTCCCCGACCGCGTCCTCGCGCCGGCTCATCGCGGCACGCTCATCAGGACGGTCGTCCCCGCACCCGGGGCGGAGAACACGCGGACGTCGCCGCCGACGGCCTCGAGGCGGGCGACGACCGACTCCGCGAGCCCGAGCCGGCCGGCGGGAACCTCGTCGGGCGAGAAGCCCCTCCCGGCGTCCGAGACGGCGACGCGGACCGTCTCCGGGTCCTCGGCGACCGTCACGTCGACGGCGAGGACGCCGGAGTGCCTCCGCACGTTCTCGAGGCACTCCCCCGTCGCGCGCACCAGGGCGTCGAGGGCGGAAGCGGCGAGCGCGTCGTCGGCGGGTCCGACCGCTCTCGTCGTGTGCCAGGCGATCTCGAGACCGACCGCCTCGAAGCGCCTCTCGAGCGCGGCGAACGCGGCGGGCAGGGGCACGGGGTCGGAGTCGACCGGCCGCACCTCCTCGGCGCCCGGCCGGCCGAGGCGCCGCAGCAGCCCGAGGTCGGCGGCGGCCTGCGCCTGGACGGTGTCGGCAGCCACGCCCTCGCCGCGGTGGGCGACCAGCGTGAGAGTGCCGAGGATGGTGTCGTGCAGCAGGCGCGCGTCGTAGCGGCGGCGGGCCTCGCTCTCGCTGGAGCGCCGCTCGGCGGCGTGCGCGGTCCGCAGCCGGGCCGTGCCGACATGCGCGCGCTCGACGCTGGCTGCCAGCCAGCGCGCCGCGGCGGTGAGCACCGCCCAGCAGACCACCACCGAGAGGGCGACGAAGAAGGCGCGCCCCGACTCCCACGTGGCCGCGAGAGCGAAGGCGAGGGTGGGGACCACACCGGCGAGGGCGATCACGGGGAGACGCCTGGCCGTGCCGATCGCGAAGAGCGCCGAGGGGATCGCCATCGACGCGATCATCGTGACTCCCCCGATCACCGCGGGGATGCGCCCGTCGACCCCCGGGGCAAGCGAGGCGGCGAGCCCCGCGACGCCGAGAGCGGTGCCGACGATCACGGCGACCCCGCCGCCCGGACCCGACCGGCGGCCGACGAGGAGGACGACGGCCGCGACCGAGAGCAGGAGGAGCACCGGCAGCGCGGCCAGGAGACCCGCCGGGTCGAGGGTGAGCAGGTGCAGCGCCGAGGCGGCGGTGAAGACGCCGCCGGCGAGCCGGGCGCAGACGATCCCGACGTCGGACTGCTCCCTGCGGAGGACGTCCTGGGAGGAGCGGCCGAGGGTCCTCGGAGCGGGCAACGGCGACCTCGGCGGAGGAGGCTCCCGGGACGCGGCGGCCCGGGAGGCGGTGGACGGGGGATCATCGTGACACACCGGCACCCGCTGTGTTACGGCCGACGGTCGCATTCGGTGCGTCCCATCCCGTAGGGTGGAGGCATCTCCTGGGCACTCGCCCGAATTCCACGGCTGAGAAGTCGCACCACGACGAAGAGACTCAGCCCCTGATAGAGACCGCCACGATCACTGGCGCAGAGCTCGACGGCCCCACCCTCACCGGTTCCGGCCTCGGTTCGGCCCCCGATCGCACGGTTCGAACGCCCGCCTCGCCCGCGGGTACCGCCCTTCACAGGACGCCGCGGAAGCCGCGCCGTTCCTCGTTCGACCCCCGCCCCACCGACTCCGTCGGCTCGCGGGACGTTCTCCCCCGCAGAGCTGCCGTTCTCGTGCAGAACAGCATCCTCCGCCCCCACAACGACCCGGACGACTCCCTCCCGACGCGTGATTCATCCGCGCAGCGCTCACCGGCGCAGGGGCGGAGCCGGTCGGGTACCGCACACTCGTGCGGAATATAGAAGACGTCGGCCCCGGCCGCGTCACCATCACGTAAGGAAAAGACATGCCTACTGGCACCGTTAAGTGGTTCAACTCCGAAAAGGGCTTCGGCTTCATCGCTCCCGACGACGGAGGCGCCGACGTGTTCGCGCACTTCTCCGCCATCGCGAAGCAGGGCTACCGCGAGCTCGTCGAGAACCAGCACGTCGAGTACGACGTCGAGCAGGGCCGCAAGGGCCCGCAGGCCGCGAACATCCGCGGCGTCGGCGAGTAATCTCCGACTTCCGAGTTCTTCGAACTCAGAGTTCTTCCGAACTCAGCCGGCGCCCCGTCGGCCGTGATCCCAGGATCCGGCCGGCGGGGCGTTCGTCGTTCCTGCGCCGTGCACACGGATCGGCAGGCTCCACGGATCGGTAGGCTCGGAGCCATGGGACGACTGATCTACGGGCCGCAATCACTCGAGATCGACTTCGACGATCGACTGCTCGCACACCTCAAGGTGGCGATGTTCACCAAGATGCGCCGCAACGAGTCGTTCAGCCTCTCGTGGGCCGAGCCCGAGTCGACCGGATTCGGCCGCAGCTCGATCTGGATCCATCCGACGACACCGCTGCACTTCCGCTTCCACGCGGGCAGGCGCCCGGCGCTCAACCGCGTGTGGATCGACCAGTTCGTCACCGTCGCGAACAACACCGGCGAGATGATCGTCGGCCCGGAGCCCGAGGGCGACTGACCCCTCCGGCTCAGACCACGCGCGGTCGGGCGGTGTGCACGAGCTCGTCGTGCGGCAGGGCGCGGAGGCGAGCGGCGATCTCGGCGCGAGCCGCTGCGTCGACGCTCGCCCAGGCGAACTCCTCCGGCCACAGCGGAGTGAGCGTCACGAGCTCGGCCTGGCCGGTCGCGAGGTCCATCCGCTCGGGGAGGCCGGCACTGCGCAGCCCGAGCAGCACGCCGACGGCCCCGTGCTCGTCGGCCCAGGAGGCGGGCGCGGCCACGCCGGTCAGGCGGCTCGTCACGATCCCGGTACGGCAGCACACGCCCTGCAAGGCGGCGAGGCGCGCGGACTCGTAGAGCAGCCGGAACTGCCAGTGGTTCCAGAGCTCGGCAGTGGGCACCCCCCGGAGCGCGGAGGTCTCGAGGCACAGCTCCAGCCCGAGCCCGGTGCCGGGGCTGGCGAGACGGTCGAACGGGTCGCTCAGGCCGTCGGTCGCGAGCACGACGGAGGCGCCGCGGTCGACGCGCAGGAACGCGCGGTGATCGGTGGGCCAGCGCGCTCCGCCGCGGACGCCCGGGTCCTCGGTGGAGACGACGACGGTGCGATCGAGGTCGCCGACAGCCCGCCAGAGCTCGGCACGGTCCTCGGCGACGGCCTCGGCGAGGGCCCGACGCTCGTCCGGGGTCCAGCGGACCTCCCGGGTGCGGTTCAGGAACAACGACATGGCACTCCCTGTCCGCGCGGCCTGCCGACCGCGCTCCGGGCACGCTACGGGGCCCGCCGGAGGGACACCTCCGAGCAACCGGGGTAGTTCCTGGACGCGGAGTTCGAGCGTGCGGAGTTCGAGGGCGCTCGGTCCTCCGCCCGCGCGCGATCTCAGCCGAGAGGGTCGACGCCGTTGGTCCGCCAGCGCTCGTCGGCCAGCTGACCGGCGGTCCCCTCTGCCCGCAGCGGCCGGGCCGCCTCCGACGGGACCGCGCCGAGAGACGTGCCGGCGCCCTCGGCGGTGCTGCCGGGAGCGAGCAGGCCCTCCTCGTCCTCGGAGTCGGTCACCTCGTCCTCCGCCGCGTTCTCGGAGCCGCTCTCGGCCATCGGGTCGTAGCCGTGATCCGGGTCGCGGCTCTCGTCCGGCGTCGTGCTCTCCTCGACCTCGGCGTCGGCGGGACGCACATCATCGGCCGCTCCTGCACCGCTCGGGTCGGCGCCGCTCAGGCCTTCGCCGTTCCAGCCGGAGAACTCGGGGGTCGTGTCTGCGCTCATGGGGGCACGGTAGCACCGGCGCGGCCCACTCCCCGAGGGGTCGACAGAGGCCTCGATCCCGGCTCCTGCGGCACCGCCTAGGCTTGTCGCGGGGCCGTGAGAACGGCGCAAGGGGACGGGAGAACGATGCGACGGCTCGGATACGAACGGTTCGGCGGACCGGACGCACTGTCGTGGCGCGACGCCCCTGTGCCGATGCCGGGTCGCGGCGAGGTGCTCGTGCGCACCCGCGCGGCGAGCATCAACGCGACCGACGAGAAGATCCTCTCGGGCAGCGCCCGCATCATGGCGCTCGGACGCCGCCGCCCGTTCGGCTTCGGACTCGACGTCGCCGGGACCGTGGAGGCTCTCGGCCCGGGCGCCCACTCCGTCGCGATCGGCGACCGCGTGGTCGGCATGACCCGCGACGGCGACGCCTTCGCCGACGCCTCGCTCGCGAAGAGCAGCGCACTCGTCCCGCTGCCCGACTCCCTCGACTTCGTTCAGGGCGTGGCGCTCGCGATGTCGGGCGGCACGGCGATCGGAGTCGTCGACGCGCTCCGGGTGCGGGCCGGCGAGCGGGTGCTCGTCGGCGGCGGCTCCGGCGCCATCGGGAATCCCGTCGTTCAGCTGCTCGTGCGTGCCGGCTGCGCGGTCGCCGCGACCGGTTCCGCCTCCTCCGCCGACCTGCTGCGCGCTCTCGGCGCCGAGCCGCACGACTACCGTGCGCTCGACCTCGGAGTTCTGGCTGGGCGCTTCGATGCGGTGATCGACGTCTCCGGCCGTCTGCCCGCCTCCGACGCCGCGATCCTGCTCGCCGACGGCGGTCGCTACGCGACTCTCGTGCCCAGCGGAGCGGCCCTGGGCGCCCAGGCCGCGGGCGTCGTCCTCCGCGACCGCCCGCGGGTGCAGAACCTGATCGTCACGGCGAGCGCCGAGCGGATCCGACGCGCGGTCGCGCTGGCCGCCTCCGGTGACCTCCGGCCCGAGGTCGGTGCCGTGCATCCGCTCGACGAGGTCGTCGACGTGCTCGCCCGGCGATCGGCCGGGACCGATCGCACCCACGGGAAGATCGTGTTCACGGCCGACGATACGGCTCCTCTGGCCTGACCTCCGCCGGCCCGGCCTCCGCCACCTCCTCCGGCGGTCGCCCGCTGCCGAGCGAGAGGGTCGCGAGGAACCCGATCGCGAGGAAGCCCGCGGCCGCGAAGGCGGCGTAGCGGGTGCCGCTCGAGAACGCCTCCTCGGCGGCCCGGGCGATGTCGGCGGTCGCATCGGACGCGGCGAGCCCCGCGATCGCGGCGCCGGACGAGTCGACGACGGCATCGACCGTGCTCGAGACCTGCGCCGCGGGCAGCCCCTGCTCCTCGAGCGAGGCCGTCAGGACTCCCGCGGTCGAGGTGTAGAGGACCGTGCCGAGCACCGCGATGCCGAGCGCCGAGCCGATCTGGCGCGCGGTCGACTGGGTGCCCGAGCCCTGGCCGCTCCGCTCGACCGGCACGTCGCGCAGCACCACTCCGGTCAGCTGCGCCGTCGCCAGCCCGACGCCGAAGCCGTAGACCGCGAGGAACGGCACGAGAGCCCACCACGGCGTCGAGTCCGAGATCACGACTCCGATGCCGGCGACTCCGACGATCTCGGCCGCGAGGCCCACCCGCACGATCAGCACCGGCGAGACCTTGTTGCCGTAGGCGCCCGCGAACCCGGAGGCGACGAACGAGCCGAGCGCGAGCGCGATCAGCACCAGCCCCGTCTGCACCGCCGAGTAGCCGAGCACGTTCTGCAGCCAGATCGGCAGGGCGAGGATGATGCCGAACTCGCCGAGCGAGACGATCATCGCGGCGAGGTTGCCGTTGCGGAACGACGGCAGCCGGAAGAGCTCGAGCGCGAGCATCGCCGACCGGCCCGCCCGCTCACGCGCCCGCGCCCAGAGCACGAACGCGACTCCGGCCAGAACGGCGACGGCGAAGGCGATCGGCACGGGCGAGAGGTCGATCGGCCAGGTCCAGCCGCCCGCCGAGAGGCGCTCATCGACGCCCCACCAGCCGAGGGATCGGCCCTCGATCAGCGCGAAGACGAGCGAGGCGGAGGCGACCACCGACAGCAGGGCGCCCACGAGATCCACCCGGCGGCCGTCGGCCTGCTTCGACTCGTCGACGAACACCAGCGCGCCGACGACGATGACGATGCCGAGCGGGATGTTGATGCCGAACGCCCAGCGCCACGAGAAGTCGGTGGTGAGCCAGCCGCCGAGCAGCGGACCGACGGCGGTCATGCCTCCGATCGTCGACCCCCAGACGGCGAAGGCGACGGCGCGCTCGCGCCCGCGGAAGGTGGCGTTGATCAGAGAGAGCGTGGTCGGCAGCACCATCGCGCCGCCGACGCCCTGCACGACCCGCGAGAGGATCAGCAGATCGCCGGTCGGAGCGAGCGCCGCCGCGATCGAGGACAGGGCGAAGAGCGAGATGCCGATCACGAGCATCCGGCGGCGGCCCCAGCGGTCGGCGAGCGTGCCGAATGCGAGCAGGAGCGCGGCGAACACGAGGGTGTACGACTCCTGCACCCACTGCACCTGGGTCGAGGTGATGCCGAGGTCGGCGACGATCGACGGGATCGCCACGTTCACGATGGTCGAGTCGACGATGATCGTCGCCACGCCGAGGCTGATGACGACCAGCCCGATCCACTTGCGGTTGCGCATCCGCTTCTCCTCTTATTTAGTCAGCCGGCTGACTATATGCCCGACCGGCGCTGCAGCGCCAGTCCGGCGGCGAGGAAAGAGGGGCAGCGAGAGTACCGGGTGCGAGCCGGGCGGGCAAGGACGAGAAGCGGCCGGAGGCCTCCGGTCAGGATGGTCGCATGCCCGCAACTCCCCGTTCCTTCCCCTATCCGCTCGGCGTCTCCCTCCGCGGAGACGACGGCGCCAACGTCGCCCTCTACTCCGAGACCGCGGACAGCGTCGAGGTCTGCCTCTTCGACGAGTCCGGAGCCGAGACCCGCGTCGCCCTCGCGGAGCGCACCGGCCACGTGTTCCACGGCATCGTCCCCGGGATGACCGTCGGCACCCGCTACGGCCTGCGCGTCGACGGCCCCTGGGACCCGGCGAACGGCCTCCGCCACAACGCCGCCAAGCTCCTCCTCGACCCGCACGCGACCGCGATCGAGGGCTCGTACAGCTGGTCCGAGGACGTCTTCGGGCAGTTCTACGAGGACGCCGACACGCGCAACGACGCCGACGACGCCGCATCCGTGCCGCGGTGCGTCGTCACCGACCCCGCCTCCTTCGACTGGAGCGGCGACGTCGCGCCGCGCATCCCGCTCGAGGAGACCGTGGTCTACGAGGTGCACGTGAAGGGGTTCACCCAGCTGCACCCCGACATCCCCGAGGACATCCGCGGCACCTACCGCGCGCTCGGTCACCCCGCCGCGATCAAGCACTTCACCGACCTCGGTGTGACCTCGGTCGAGCTGCTGCCCGTGCACCAGTTCGTGCAGGACTCGCACCTCGAGGAGAAGGGCCTGCGCAACTACTGGGGCTACAACTCCCTCGGCTTCTTCGCACCCCACAACGAGTACTCGCACGCCGGCGACGACGGCTCGCAGGTCGACGAGTTCAAGGCGATGGTGAAGGCGTTCCACGAGGCGGGGCTCGAGGTCATCCTCGACGTGGTCTACAACCACACCGCCGAGGGCAACGACAAGGGACCGACCCTCTCGTTCAAGGGCATCGACAACGGCTCGTACTACCGCCTCGTCGAGGACGACCGCGCCAACTACTTCGACACCACCGGCACCGGCAACAGCCTCAACGTCGCGCACCCCGCAGCACTCGGCCTGATCATGGACTCGCTGCGCTACTGGGTCACCGAGATGCACATCGACGGCTTCCGCTTCGACCTCGCCACCACGCTCACGCGCCAGACCGGCGAGGCCGAGGTGCACAGCGCGTTCCTCGACCTCATCGCCCAGGACCCGGTGCTCGCCCCCGTCAAGATGATCGCGGAGCCGTGGGACACCGCCGGCTACCAGGTCGGCGGCTTCCCGGCCGACTGGTCGGAGTGGAACGGCAAGTTCCGCGACGACGTGCGCGACTTCTGGCACGGCGCCGACTCGGTGCTCGGCACGACGGCGCAGCGGATCCTCGGCTCGCCCGATGTCTACGAGGCCGACAAGCGCTCCCCCGTCTCGAGCGTCAACTTCGTCACCGCGCACGACGGCTTCACCCTCGCCGACCTCACCGCCTACTCGCGCAAGCACAACGCGGCCAACGGCGAGGACAACAACGACGGCGAGAGCGACAACCGCTCCTCCAACAACGGCGCGGAGGGGCCCACCGAGAACGAGGCGGTCAACGAGCGCCGCGCGCGCATGCGCCGGAACTTCCTCGCGACCCTGCTGCTGTCGGCCGGCGTCCCGATGATCCTCGGCGGCGACGAGATCGCCCGCACCCAGGGCGGCAACAACAACGCCTACTGCCAGGACGACGAGATCTCGTGGTTCGACTGGGAGAACGCGGACCGCGAGCTGCTCGCCTTCACCCGCGAGCTGATCGCCCTGCGCAGGGCCGAGCCGGCGCTGCGCCCGAAGTGGTTCCGCCGCGCCCCCGGCGACGGCGGGCCCGACATCGTCGACATCCTCCGCTCCGACGCGGAGGGCTTCGCCGACGAGGACTGGGACAACCCCGACGCACGCTCGATCACGTTCGTGTTCACCCACGAGGGCAGCGACTCGTTCGCCCTGCTGATGAACGCGGCCGAGAACGGAGTCGAGTTCACGGTTCCGAAGGCACCCGGTGCGGAGTGGGTGCTCGCCTCCTCGAGCGACCCCGGCCAGGTCGTCGAGGGCGAGGTCACCACGCTCATCGTGCGCGACGGCTCGTTCACGCTGCTGCGCTCGGCCGCGTGATGCCGGGCCGGACCCCGCGGCGCCTCCGCTTCAGCGGGCGCATCGCGGGGTTCGGCACGGCCTCGGGCACCCGCGTGGTGCTGGGGATGTGGGAGACGACTCCGCTGGGGGCCTTCGCCGACGCGATGATCGAGGACCCGGCCGGGCACCGACTCCTCATCGCGCCCACCCCGGAGGCCGCGGACCTCATCGCGTCGACGTACTCGTTCGACGAGGTGCGGATCGAGCCGGTCGCCTGGCGGCGGATCCACGGCGGGATCGCGCTCACGGCAGGCCCGCTCGCGGTGACGCTGCGGCTGGGCGCGCTGACTCCGCTCGGACGGCTGCTGAGGGTCGTGCCGCGAGCCGTGGCGGAGCATCCGGCCTGGCTGACGGCGATCTCGCCCGTCGCCTCCCTGCTCGTGCGCGGCGTGCGCACCGCGGGCTCGGCGGGCCACGGCCGCCGCGAGTACTACGGGGTCCGCGCGATCCGCCGGGTGCTCGGGGTCGATGCGTCGCTCGACGGAGCCGCGCTCGGGCCGCTCCGGCCGCTGTCGCCTCCCGTGCGCTTCGGCTTCTCATCGGCGCCCGCCACTCCGGCGATCGTCGACGTCACCACCACGATCGCGCTCCCGCGCGACACCACCGACGCGCATCCGCGCCACCACGAGAAGGGACGCTCCTCATGAAGAAGGGCGACAAGATCAGCTGGAACACCTCGCAGGGCGAGACCCACGGCGAGCTGGTCGAGAAGAAGACGAAGGAGTTCCAGTTCGAGGGCCAGACGTTCAAGGCCTCGGACGACGAGCCGTACTGGATCGTCCAGAGCGACAAGACCGACGCGAAGGCCGCCCACAAGGAGTCGTCGCTGACGAAGAAGTAGGGACCACCCCCCGAGGAATCCCGGGCTCGACCAGCGGGCAGCACTCGACCACCGAGCCGGCGGGCGGCACACTGGCGGCATGAGCAGCGACGACGACGTGCGCAGGCTGGCGCTCGAGCTCCCGGGCACCGAGGAGCGAACGGCCTACGGGACCCCCGCCTTCTATGCGGGCCCGAAGATGTTCGCACGGCTGCACCAGCAGCCCGGCGTGCTCGTGCTGTGGCGCGCCGACCTCGGGGAGCGCGAGGCGCTCCTGCAGAGCGACCCCGAGGCGTTCTTCACCACGAGCCACTACGACGGGCACCCGAGCGTGCTCGTGCGGCTCGACCAGGTCGCGCCCGACCGCCTCGGCGAGCTGCTCCGGGAGGCGTGGGACGCCCGCGCCCCGAAGCGCCTCCGCGATCAGGGCTGACGCCGCGCCTGCGGCAGCGGTCAGAGCCAGCCGCGCTCCTCCGCGAGGAGGACGGCCTGCTGGCGGGTGCGGACCGCGAGCTTCGCGAGGACCGCCGAGACGTGGTTGCGGACCGTGCCCGGGGCGAGCGACAGGGCGCGCGCGATCTGGCCGGTGGTCTCGCCGCGACGGCCGGCGCGCAGCACATCGAGCTCGCGGTCGGTCAGCGGGCTGCGCTGGTCGCTGAGCGCGTCGGCGGCGACCTCGGGATCGACGTAGCGGCCGCCCGCCGCGACCCGGCGGATCACCTCCGCGACCTCGTGCGCATCCCGCGATTTGGGGAGGAAGCCCGAGACTCCCGACGCCAGCGCGCGCCGCAGCACGCCGGGCCGCGCGTGGCGGGTCACGACGATGCAGCGGGTCGCCACCGTGCGCACCAGCCGCTCGGCGACGTCGACGCCGTCCAGTCCCGGCATCTCGAGATCGAGGAGGCAGATGTCGGGGGCGAGGCGGGCGGCCTCGACGAGCGCCTCCTCGCCGTCGGCGCACTGCGCGACGACCTCGATGTCGTCCTCGAGGCCCAGGAGGGACGCGAGCGCCGAGCGGATCATCGCCTCGTCGTCGGCGATCAGGACGCGGATCACCGCGCGTCCCCCGACACCGGGACGGTCACCGTGACCGCGAACGACTTCGACCCGCGCTGGACGTCGAGCGTCCCGTCGGCCTCGGCGACCCGCCGGCCGACCCCCTCGAGCCCGGCGCCCCCGCCGTCGTCGTCCGCCGCCGCCTCCGCGTCGTTCTCGATCGCGAAACGCCACGCCCCCGCCTCCGGGTGCAGCGACAACCGCGCCCACCGGCCACCGCCGTGACGCAGGACATTGGTCGTCGTCTCGCGGACCACCGGCCCGAGGACGTCGGCCGGCGCGAGATCGGCGGAGGGATGCACCGACGCCTCCGCGGAGACGCCGGCCGCCCGCAGCAGGTCGACGGCGTTCGCCACCTCGTCGCCGAGCGGCACCGAGCGGAACCGGGTCGCGAGGTCGCGCGTGCCCTGCCGAGCCTCGTCGACGCTGGTGCGGGCGGCGCGCAGCTGGGCGAGCGCCGCCTCCGGATCGCTCGCCATCAGCCGCTCGGCGAGCTCGAGCTGCAGGGCGATCACCTGCAGGTGGTGCCCCTGAAGATCGTGCACGTCGGTCGCCACGCGCAGGCGCTCCTGCGTGGCACCCAGCCGGGCCTCGGAGGCGCGGGCGCGGTCGAGCGAGACGAGCACGTCCCACCACCACAGCGAGAGCACCGACATCCACGGCAGGAAGATCGAGTAGAAGCCGACGAGCCAGCCGCTGACCCCCTCGTCGGACAGCGGATCCGCGCGGACGTCGATGATCCACAGTGCGACGAGCAGCAGCGTCGCTGCGAGCAGGATCCGGCGGCGGATGCCCGGGCCCCAGCTCAGCAGCACCAGGATCTGCATCAGCGGGAAGGCGGCCGCGATCCACATCCCGGAGGCGAGCCCCCCGGCGGCGCCGTAGGCCACGGCGACCAGGATCGGGAGGAGGACTCGACGCCACTCCAGGACTCCCGGCCGGTTGCGGTAGGCGAGCAGCACCGGCATCTGCGCCAGCACCCAGCAGGCGCCGCCGATACCGGACACGAGCACCGCGACGGTGCCGCGATCCGAGACCAGCAGCGCCGACATCCAGACGAGGACGAGTACCGCGTCGAAGAAGAGGATGCCGCTCGCGGTGTACCACCAGGTGGCCGAGACGCCCCTCGTGAGCTGCAGCGCACTGCGCGCAGGCGCGACGGAGGCGGGGGCGGGAGTGGTCACGAGGCCACCCTAAACGCGTGACAGAAGTCACGGGTCGGGCGGGTGGAGCGCCCGGGAGGCGGTGACAGGCGGGCACTTCCGAGGTCGGCTGCACGGCGGTGGACTGGGTACCGCAGGCACCGGACCGACTCGGGTCCTCGAACTCAAGGAGCACGTCATGAGCGTCATCACCACCTTCCAGGACCTCGTCGCCCAGGTCCCCGACCTCGTTCAGCCGATCATCGTCGCCGCCGCGGGCGCCGTGCCGTTCGTCGAGGGTGAGGGAGCGGCGACGATCGGCATCCTCGGAGGCGTGAACCCTGTCGTCGCCGTGATCGCCGCGATCGTCGGCAACTTCGCCTGCGTCGCGCTGGTCGTGCTGCTGAGCTCGGGAGCGCGGCAGGCGGTCGTCAACCGCAAGCGGGTGCTCGTCACCGCCGGCGGGGGCTCGGAGCAGGTCGAGCCCGCGCCTTCGCCCCGGAAGGCGAAGTTCCAGCGCGCCTTCGAGCGCTACGGGGTCCCCGGAGTGAGCCTGCTCGGCCCGCTGCTGCTGCCCACGCAGTTCACGGCATCGATGCTCGCGGCTGCCGGGGTGGAGCGGGTGCGCATCCTGGTATGGCAGGGCGTCGCCATCATCGCGTGGACGACGATCGTCGCGGTCATCGTGTCGGGCGTGCTGTCGACGGTGGGCTGACCACTCCCGCGGTCGTGCGGCCGGCGCACCGCATCGAGGAGTACGCGCGGCGCTGCGGGCACGCGGACCTGCTCCGCGAGTGCGTCGACCGCCGCGTGGGGCAGTGACGTCAGGGCGTCAGCGGTGGTTCAGGAGCGCGATCAGCGCCGGTTCCACCGCCGCCTCGGTGATGTGGCCCGCGACGACGAGCTCGGCCAGACCGTGCACCGCACCCCACACGGCGGTGGTCAGGGCGGCACTCTCCGCGGGCGAGGCGTCCGCCGGCAGGAGGGAGGCGGTCGCCGTGGCGAGGACCTCCTCGACCCCGTCGATCAGCGGGGCCATCGCGGCGCTCGGCGATCCGGGGACGCAGACCTCGGGGTCGTAGATGATGCGGAACCGCTCGGGGTAGCGGCTCGCGTAGCCGACGTAGGCGCCTCCGATCAGCACCGCGCCCGCCTGGGCCGAGCGTCCGGCCGCCTGCGCCTGCGCCTCGGTCAGTGACGCGAGCAGCTCGGCCATGCTGACCTCGCTGAGCCGCTTCAGCAGAGCGGTGCGGTCGCCGAAGTGGTGGTACGGCGCGTTGTGGCTGACTCCCGCGGCCCTCGCGACCTCGCGCAGGCTCAACGTGGCGTGCCCCTGGGTGCGGAGGAGGTCGAATGCCGCGGCCTCGAGCGCTGGAGCGAGATTCCCGTGATGATAGGCGCTCGTTGATCTTGACACGAGCAACATCGTACCTCTAGCGTCGGGACGTCGATGTGGGCACCGTCCACATTGTGGGCATCGTCCACATTATGGGCATCGTCTACATTCTGGGCGTCGTCCAGATCGACTCTTCTCAACGGAGGCACCGTGCACACCCTGATCATCGACGGACACCCGAACGCCGGCTCGCTCTGCGCCGCCCTCGCCCGGCAGTACGCCGTCGCGCACGGCGATGCCGTGGTCCTCGCCGTGCGCGACCTCGAGTTCGACCCGGACCTCAGCTCCGGCTACACCCGCAGGCAGGAGCTGGAGCCCGATCTCGAACGCGCGTGGCAGCTGCTGCTCGAGGCGCGGCACGTGGTCGTCGTGACGCCGATCTGGTGGGGCTCGGTTCCCGCTCTGCTGAAGGGGTTCTTCGACCGGGTGCTCCTGCCCCGCCGGGCCTACCGAACGAAGGAGAACGGCCTTCCGGAGGGGCTGCTCACCGGCAGGACCGGACGCGTGATCGTGACGTCGGACTCTCCGTGGTGGTATCTGCCGCTCGTCGGCGACACGACGGTGAGGCACGTGCGGCAGACGACCCTGCGCTTCTGCGGGATCCGGCCTGTGCGCGCCACGCGGCTCGGGCCGGTGAAGGGCTCGACTCCCCAGCGGCGGGAGAGGTGGCTCGCCGAGGCCGGTCGTCTCGGCCGGCTCGACGCGAGGCGGAGCAGAGCCGCCACGCCCGCGCAGCCGGAGCCCGCCGCTCGCTGACGACGCTCACCGGAGGTCGGCGCCGAGGCGTCAGACCGAGCGGCGCACCAGCTCGTGCACCCAGCCGAGCTTCTCGGCGATCACCGGAGTGATCACGAACGGGTAGAGGTCGTCCTTGCCCATCGAGCGGTTCACGCTGTTGAGCGCGAGTGAGAAGCCGTGCCAGCGGCCGAGGATCTCGGGCATCTCGAGCGACGACACGCGCTCGGCGCCGATCGCGTGCACGCTGCCGACCAGCGACTCCGGGAGGCGCCCCCACGGCCCCGCGACGGTCATGCCCACCGAGGCGGTCGTCTCGAGCGCGTCGGCGATGTGCAGGTAGTGCGCGAAGGTCTCGGCGAAGTCCTCCCACGGGTGGGTGGTCGCGTACTGCGAGATGTGGTCGCGCGCCCAGTCCTCGCTCCCCGATGCTCCGGAGTAGTGCGTGTCGAGCGCGGCCGCGTAGTCGGCGCGCTCGTCGCCGAAGAGAGCGCGGAAGGCGGGGATCAGGTCGGTGCCCTCGACGAGCAGCTGCCAGTAGTAGTGGCCGATCTCATGGCGGAAGTGGCCGAGCAGCGTGCGGTACGGCTCGCCGAGGCGCGCCTTGAGGGCCTCGCGGTGCGCGTCGTTGCCCTCGGAGAGATCGACGGTGACGACTCCGTCGGCGTGACCCGTCGTGACCTGCTGCCCCTGCGCCGACGACAGCAGCTCGAAGGTCAGTCCGGTCGAGCCGCTGCGGCGCTGCACGGGCAGGTCGAGGTGGCGCAGCTGGCGGACGAGCCGGCGTTTGGCGAACTCGGCGACGGTCAGCTGGCTCAGAGTGGCGGCGTCGTAGACCGCGGGACGCAGGCCGGTGAGAGCGCACGACGCGCAGGCGCCGCCGGTCCCCTCCACCGCGAGCCAGGTGCAGCCGATCGTGTCGCGATAGCGGCAGAGGTGCCGGCCCCCGGCCTCGGCCAGCTCGTCGTGCTCGAGGTCGTAGGCGAGCGCCGTGCGGCACCGGAGGCACACCGCGTCCTCGAACTCGACGCGGGCCTCGCAGTGGGGGCAGCCGAACACGCGCATGCGACAGAGGCCTTCCGGGGTGACGAGGCGGCGGCGGGCGCCGCCCCTCGACCCTAGTCAGCCGCGGGGAGAGAGCGCGCGGGGTTGCCGCGCGCGCTCCCCCTCTTCACGCGATGCGGATCAGCTTCTTATTGACGAACTCCTCGAGGGCGCTGCGACCCATCTCACGTCCGGTACCCGAGCGCTTGACGCCGCCGAAGGGCAGCTCGACGGCGTCGCCGAGGACGAGATTGATCCAGACCATGCCCGCGTCGATCCGGTCGGCGAGACGCAGCGCCTGCTCGGAGTCGGTCGTGTAGAGGTAGGAGCCGAGACCGAACGGGGTGTCGTTCGCGACTGCGATCGCCTCGTCCTCGTCGTGCACGCGGTAGAGCGCGGCGACCGGGCCGAAGAACTCCTCGCGGTAGGCGTTCATCTCGGGGGTGACGTCCTCGAGGACGGCGGGCGGGAAGAAGTTGCCCGTCACCTCGCCGCTCGCGCGGACGGTCGCGCCCTGCTCTCGCGCGATCGCGAGCTGCTGCTCGAGGCGCGAGGTGGCGGCGGAGGAGGAGAGCGGGCCGAGCAGGGTCCCCTCCGCGAACGGGTCGGCGGGCTGGGCGGCGGTGAACGCCTCCGTGAACTTGGCGGCGAACGCCTCGTACAGGTCGTCGATGACGATGAAGCGCTTGGCCGCGTTGCAGGACTGCCCGTTGTTGTCCAGGCGCGCCGAGACCGCGTCCTCGACCGCCTTGTCGAGGTCGTCGGTCGACAGCAGGATGAACGGGTCGGAGCCGCCCAGCTCGAGCACCACCTTCTTGAGGTGGCGCCCGGCGATCTCGGCGACGGCCGCGCCGGCGCGCTCGGAGCCGGTGACGGAGACTCCCTGCACGCGCGGGTCGGCGATGACGGTCGCGGCCTGGTCGTTCGAGGCGTAGAGGTTGACGTAGACGCCGGCGGGAGCGCCCAGCTCCTCGGCCGCGGTCCGGAAGATGTCGGCGATCGCGGCGGCCGACTCCGGGCACTGCGGAGCGTGCTTGAGCAGGATCGTGTTGCCCGCGACGATGTTCGGGCCGGCGAAGCGGGCCACCTGGTAGTAGGGGAAGTTCCACGGCATGATGCCCAGCAGCACGCCGAGGCCCGCGCGGCGGACGAAGGCGGAGCCGGTGCCGTCCGACAACTCGATCGGCTCGTCGGCGAGGAACGCCTCGCCGTTGTCGGCGTAGTAGCGGTAGATGTCGGCCGCGAAGCCGACCTCGCCCTGCGCCTGCTCGAGCGGCTTGCCCATCTCGCGCACGATGATCTCGGCCAGGGCGTCGGCGCGCTCGACGTGCAGGTCGGCGACCCGCGCGATGAGGGCGGCGCGCGTCGCGACGGGCACGGTGCGCGACCACGTCGAGTACGCGTCGTGCGCGGCTCCGATCGCCTCGATCAGCTCGGCGTCGCCGATGCCCGGGTACTCGCTCAGGGTCTCGCCGGAGGCGGGGTCGATCACGGCGTAGTGGGTGCTCATGCGGGCAGTGCTCCTTCGCGGTGGTGGGCCGGAGCGGTCGCGCCGTCCTCGTCGATGATCTCCTGCGCCAGCCGCCGGCCGACGCGGATCGCGCCGTCGACGTGCTGGTAGCCCTCGGCCGCGAGGTCGCTCGACCCGAAGCGGAGGGGGCCCTCGGGCTCCAGCTGCAGCGCGCCGTAGCGGGTCAGCCCACCCAGGTCGAAGCTCGCGGCGTAGGCGCCCTGCGTCCACTCCTCGGCAGCCCAGTCGCTCTCGTAGTAGACGACGGGGTCGAGCGCGGCCGGCCCGTAGTAGGCGGCGAGCGAGTCGAGGATCGCGGCCTTCCGCTCGGCCTCAGGCAGGCGGAGCACCCGATCGGCCTTCTCGTCGGAGACGAAGCCGACCAGGGTGCCGCGCTCCTCGCCCGCGTTGGAGTTGTCGTAGGCCTCGTGCACGAGGGCGTGCGGGCTGAACGCAGTGCCCGAGAGTCCGTCGGCGCGCCAGAACGGGGTCGCGTAGGTCGCGTGCACCTTGATCACGAGGCCCAGCGACTGGTGCTGCAGCGACTGCTGCCGCAGGCGCGGAAGCGGCGGATCGAACGCGATGCGGTTGACGAGGTTGGGCGGCACGGCGACGACCGCGCGGCGGGCGCGCACCGTCTCGTCGTCGGTCTGGACCTCGACTCCGTCGGCATCCCAGCGCACGGAGCGGACCGGCGCGTCGAGCACGACCCGCTCGGTGCCGAGGCGCTCGGCGAGGCGCTCGGGCACCTGCTGCAGGCCCCCGAGCACGCGCTTGTCGAGGATGAAGTCGGCATCGACGAGGTGGCTGAAGCCGCCCGCGCTCGCCGCCATCAGCAGAGCCTGGAGCAGCGAGAACGAGTGCGCGGGCTTGGTGAGCATGGCGTCGGCGACGAACAGCGCGATGTTGGCGCGCGCCTCCGCATCCTCGGTCTGCTGCTCGAGCCACGCGCTGAAGCTGATGCGGTCGTAGTCGTGAGCGAGTGGATGCGCCCACGGAGCGGCCGGGTCGGTCTCGGACACGAGACGGTCGAGCACCCTGATCAGGCGCTCGATCTCGGCCTCGGTGGTCTCGCTGCCGGGGAAGATGTCGCCGACGAAGCGGCGGGCGCGGCCGTCGGCGCCGATGTAGACGCTCTCACCGTCGCGGTAGCGGGAGTAGGTCTCGAGGCCCAGCTCGTCGAGCGTCTCGAGCAGCGCGGTCTGGTCGGGCGAGACCCACTGGCCGCCGAGCTCGAGCATCTGCCCCTCGATGACGCGGGTCTCGAGGCGGCCGCCGACGCGATCGCGGGCCTCGAGCACGACGACACTGCGGCCCTCCTCGTGCAGGCGGAGGGCGGCGGTGAGGCCGGTGGCACCGGCTCCGATCACGACGACGTCGTACTCGCGCTCGATCCGGTCGGTCTCGCTTCGGTGCATGACAACTCTTTCCGTCGGTGATCACCGCGCTGAGCGAGGGATTGCGGACCATTTTGCCACATCGACGGTGGAGATGGGCGGTGAGCACGGAGACGCCTCCTCGGATACATAGGCGTGCTATGTTTATGGACGTGCCCGATTCCAGCGCTCCCGTGCGCCTCGCCTCCGCCGCCACCGCCCTCGCGCGGTTCGCCGGTCGGTCGAGCGGCGCCACGGGGCTCGGCGCCCAGTCCGGCGCCGTCTGGTCGACGCTCGCCGAGCTGCGCACCTCGCCTCCCGTCCGCCTCGGCGAGCTGGCCGAGCGCGTCCGCGTCACCCAGCCGACGATGACGGGCATCATCGCGCGCCTCGACGAGGCCGGCTGGATCCGTCGCGTGCACGACGAGCACGACGGTCGCGCCTGGCTGATCGAGGGCACCGCCGAGGGGTTCGCCGCACTCGGCGAGCACCGCCTCCGCCTCGAGGGCGCCCTCGCCCCGCTCTTCGACGACCTCGACGACGACGACCGGCGCGCCCTCGAGCGCGCCGCCTCGATCATCGAGAGCCGCGTCGCCCGCACCCGCTCCCCCTCCCCCGAGAAAGGCCCCACGCCGTGAACTCCCCGCACTCCCCCGCCGCCGGCGGCTCGATCCTGAAGCAGCCGCTCGCGGTCTGGGCCGTCGCCTTCGCCGCGGTCATCGCCTTCATGGGCATCGGCCTGGTCGACCCGATCCTGCCCGCGATCGCCGAGAGTCTGAAGGCGACCCCGACCGAGACCTCGCTGCTGTTCACCAGCTACCTGGTGATCACCGGCGTCGTGATGTTCTTCACCAGCTGGATCTCGACGCGCATCGGCGCGAAGAAGACGCTGATGATCGGGCTCGTGCTGATCGTGGTCTTCGCCGCACTCGCGGGGACCGCCGGCAGCGTCGAGGGCGTCATCGGCTTCCGCGCCGGATGGGGCTTCGGCAACGCGCTGTTCATCGCCACCGCGCTCTCGACGATCGTCGGCGCTGCTTCAGGAGGCTCGTCGGCCGCGATCGTGCTCTACGAGGCCGCGCTGGGCATCGGCATCGCGATCGGCCCGCTGCTGGGCGGCCTGCTCGGCAGCGTCTCGTGGCGCGGTCCGTTCTTCGGCACCGCCGTGCTGATGGCGATCGGCTTCATCGCCATCGCGACCCTGCTGCGCGAGGACGGCCCCCGGCCCACCCCGACCCGGCTCTCGGCCCCGTTCGCCGCGCTGAAGGTCCCCGCGATCCGCACCCTCGCCGGCGCCGCGCTCTTCTACAACATCGGCTTCTTCGTGCTGCTCGCCTACACGCCCTACCCGCTGGGGCTCGACGAGATGGGTCTGGGCTTCACCTTCTTCGGCTGGGGTCTCGGAGTCGCGATCACGTCGGTCTTCGTCGCGCCGCTGCTCACCCGCAGGCTGCCCCGCACCGTGGTCCTGCGCTCGGTGCTGGTGCTGCTCGCCCTCGACCTCGTCGCCGGCGGCCTCGCGATCTCGTCGCGGGTCGGGCTGATCGTCTGCATCATCGTCGGCGGCCTGCTGCTCGGCGTCGTCAACACCGTGCTCACCGAGTGCGTGATGGAGGCGACCGACCTGCCCCGCTCCGTCGCGTCCTCCGCCTACTCGGGAGTGCGGTTCCTCGGCGGCGCGATCGCCCCGCCCGCCGCCTCCGCCCTGGCCGCGGCGATCTCGCCCGCGTTCCCGATGTACGCCGCCGCCGGCGCCGTGCTGATCGCGTCGCTGATCGTGCTGCTGGGCCGCAAGACGCTCGCCCGCGCGGACGCGCACGGCGAGGAGGCAGAGGTCGTCGAGGCCCAGGCGATCGCCGTCGGCAGTTCTCTCTAGGAAGGGGCGTCCCTGCCGCCCCTTCCCGCGGTCGGCTCGTCGAGGTGGTCGGGTACCGAAGAGCGTCGTGCGTTCGCTGCGCGGAATCGCCTGGCACGCGATTCCGCGGTGCGCTCGTGGTGCCGGCGGTGAGCGGAAGGTCGGGAAGGCCGTCGGAGCTGCGCACAGCATCAGCTGAGAGGGAGGGGGCTCCGCCCTTGGGCGAGGCCCACCACTCTCAGCTGATGTCGTGCGGGCTTCAGACCGCGAGCTGGGGGTAGACCGCCTCGAGGGGGGCCGAGAGGCCCGACTTGACCTGACGGCTCGTGTCGTCGGCGAGGACCTCGAAGGCGCCCGCCTCGAGGCCGTCGTAGGCCTGCCGGACGACGTCGACCGGGCTCGCCTTCGGGCCCTCGGCGCCGGCCGCCATCGGAGTGTCGATGTAGCCGACGTGCAGGCCGAGCACGTGCACGCCCTGCGGCGCCAGCTCGAGCCGCAGCGAGTTCGTCGCCGACCAGAGCGCGGCCTTCGAGGCGCTGTAGCCGCCGGCCACCGCGAACCAGCTGAGGGCGGAGTGCACGTCGACGATCGCCGCTCCGTCGACCCCGGCGAGACGCGGCGCGAACGCCTTCGCGAGCAGGACGGGCCCGAAGAAGTTGGTCTCCATGACCGCGCGCAGCTCCTCCGCCGACAGCTCGAGGAGGCTGTAGCTCGCCCCGGTGACACCCGCATTGTTGACGAGGACGCTCACGTCGGGCGCCGCGTCGACGGCCGCCGCGATCGACTCCGCGTCGTTCACGTCGAGCACCAGCGGCACGATCCGCTCGTCGCCCCACTCCTTCGGGCGGCGGGCGGCGGCGTAGACCTTGGCCGCGCCGCGCGCGAGCGCCTGGGCGACGAACTCGGAGCCGAGTCCTCCGTTCGCTCCGGTGACGAGGACGACTGCTCCGCTGAGTGATGACATGGTGGTTCTCCCTGGGGTCCGGGTCGCGACGCGACCATCACCGCTGACAACCCGGGACGAGTAGGTTGGTATTCCCAACCGACTCGAGGAGGGCACTCATGACCGACGTCGACTCGACTCCCCGCGCCTGCCCGATCGCGGCGGGCCTCGAGGTGCTGGGCGAGCGCTGGAGCCTCCTGGTGCTGCGCGAGCTCGCCTTCGGCGTGCACCGCTTCGACCGGATCCAGGCGTTCACCGGCGCCCCGCGCGACGTGCTCACCTCGCGGTTGCGCAGTCTCGAGGAGCACGGGGTCCTCGAGCGCGTCCGCTACTCCGAGCGCCCGCCGCGGTCCGAGTACCACCTGACCGAGGCCGGCCGCGAGGCCGTGCCGATCCTCATCGCGCTCGCGGACTGGGGCGAGCGCTGGGCGCGGGAACCCGGCGCGCGGCAGCCGTACGCGCACGACTGCGGCGCGCGGCTGGAGCCGCGGCTGCACTGCGCGGTGTGCGGCGAGCCGATGGGTGCCGACTCGATCGAGCTGGCAGACGCGCAGAACATCAGCTGAGAGGGGGCGTCGCGCACGATGGTGCGCGAGAGCCGCTCTCAGCTGACGTCGTGCTGCGCTCAGGCCGCGACCTCGAACATCCGCGGGCGCAACGGCGCCGTCAGCGGATGAGCGGCGCACGCCGCCAGCGCCGCAGCGAGCACCCCGGGGGCCGGGTGCGGGGAGCGCACGTACACGTCCGCCCCCGCCGGAGTGAACGGCGTGCGGGCGAAGCGCGTCAGCGCCCAGCCCGCCTCGATGTCGGCCGCGACGAACGACCACCGGCTGCGCGCGAGCAGCGTGAGCGGCTCGACGCCGCGCCAGCGGAAGCCGAGCGGATCCGCGGGGTCGGGCACGTCGATCCCGACCACGTAGCGCGTCCCGCGCCGCCCGCGCCAGCTCACGACGTCGCCGATCTCACCGCTCGGCAGCGGTGCGTAGGTGATCGCGACTCCGGCCCGCGAGCGCCACAGCGGCAGGCTCGAGCCGCGCACGAACCAGGTGCCGGTGGCGAGCGCCTCGCGGTCGATCACCGCAGCGCGTGCTTGATGTTGGTGCGCGCGAGTGCGACGGCCTCGCCCGCGCCTCCGTTCATCACGATCTTCGACATCGCCAGCGCGAAGCCCTTCACCTGGGCGCCGGTGATGGTCGGCGGCAGCGACAGGGCGAGCGGATCCGTCACCACGTCGACGAGGACCGGCCCGTCCTCGGCGAGCGCCTCCCGCAGCGCACCCTCGACCTCGCGCGGATCCTCGACGCGGATCCCGCGGATGCCGACCGCCTCGGCGACCTTCGCGTAGTCGACCATCGGCACGTCGACCGCGAAGTCGGGGAAGCCGTCGACCAGCATCTCGACCTTGACCAGCCCGAGCGTCGAATTGTTGAACAGCACGATCGTGACCGGGAGCCGGTAGGCCGCCACCGTCACCAGCTCGCCCATCAGCATCGAGAGTCCGCCGTCGCCGCTCAGCGAGACGACCTGCCTGCCGGGGTGCGAGAGCTGCGCGCCGACCGCCTGCGGCAGTGCGTTCGCCATCGAGCCGTGCAGATACGAGCCGATCAGCCGACGCCTGCCGTTGGGCGTGATGTAGCGGGCCTGCCAGACGTTGCCCATCCCGGTGTCGGCGGTGACGATCGCGTCGTCCGAGAGCAGGCCGTCGAGGGTGGAGGCGACCAGCTCGGGGTGGATCGGGCGGCGCTTCTCGACCTCGATGTACTTGCCGACGACTCCGGTGACGAGCTTCTCGTGCTTCTTCAGCGTCTTGTCGAGGAAGCGGTGATCCTTGCGCTTCACCAGCGGCGTGAGCGCGGTGAGGGTGGCGGCGACGTCTCCGTGCACGGGATGCGCGACGCTCACGCGCCGGCCGAGCTTGGACGCGTCGGTGTCGACCTGCGCGACGACGACCTTCCCGTCGTCCGGCAGGAACTGCTCGTAGGGGAAGTCGGTGCCGAGCAGGATCAGCAGATCGGCGTCGTGGATGCCGGCGTGCGCGGCTCCGTAGCCCAGCAGGCCCGTCATGCCGACGTCGTACGGGTTGTCGTACTGGATCCACTCCTTGCCGCGCAGCGAGTGCCCGACCGGGGCTCCCACGAGCTCGGCGAACGCGACCACCTCGTCGTGCGCGTCGCGCACTCCGGCGCCGGCGAAGATCGCGACGGTCCTCGCCTCGTCGATCGCCGCGGCGAGCGCCCGCACGTCGGCGTCGCTCGGCACGAGCGTCGGGGTCGCGGGCAGCACGAACGCGGGGAACTCCCCCACCGCCTCCAGCTCGGCGATGTCGCCCGGGAGGGTCACCACGGCCACCCCCTTCAGGGCCACGGCACTGCGCATCGCGGCGTTCACCACGCGGGGCGCCTGCGCCGCGGTCGAGACCAGCTCGCGGTAGTTCGAGCACTCGACGAAGAGGCGGTCGGGGTGCGTCTCCTGGAAGTAGGACGAGCCGATCTCGTTGCTGGGGATGTGGCTCGCGATGGCGAGCACGGGGGCACCGGAGCGGTGCGCGTCGTAGAGCCCGTTGATCAGGTGCAGGTTGCCGGGGCCGCAGCTGCCCGCGCACACCGCGAGCTTCCCCGTGAGCTGCGCCTCGGCGCCGGCGGCGAAGGCGGCCGCCTCCTCGTTGCGCACGTGGATCCAGTCGATGCCCCCCTTCGCCGACCCGCCGCTGCGGCGGACCGAGTCCACGATGGGGTTGAGCGAGTCCCCGACGATCCCGTAGATCCGGGAGACACCGGCGTCGATGAGCTGAGCGATGAGCTGGTCCGCGACCGTCTTCTGAGCCATGCCCCTATTCGACTACCGTCGGCTGGGCGTCCGCCACTGCAGAGTGTCGCGAATCCGTCGCCGGAGGGAGCCCCGCGCCCCCGTCTCGCCCTACCCTGGTGGTCGATCCGTCACCGCAGCCTCGTCTGGAGCAGCTCATGAACCGCCGTCGTACCGCCCTCGTCCTCGCCGCCTCCGCCGCGCTCGCCCTCGGCCTCACCGGCTGCTCGGGGATCAACAGCATGATGGGCGGCGAGACCCGCGACGACACATCGGGCGAGATCGTCGAGGGCGGCACGACCGATGTCTTCCAGCTGCGCGTGGGCGACTGCCTGAACGACGAGCTGAGCGAGACGGCCACCGAGGTCACGGATGTGCCGACCGTGCCGTGCACCGAGCCGCACAGCTACGAGGTGTTCCAGAACGTGACGATGGCCGAGGCCGACGAGTACCCGGGCGAGTCGGCGACCACCGACCAGGCCGAGACCGAGTGCACCGCCGCCTTCGAGGGCTTCGTCGGCATCGGCTACCAGGAGTCGCAGTACGACTTCAGCTACTACTACCCGACCCAGGAGAGCTGGGACGGCGGCGACCGCACCATCAACTGCCTGATCACCGACCCGGCCGGCCCCAACTCGGGGAGCCTCGCGGGCGTCGCAGCCTGATCGTCCGCACAGGTGAGGCTGGACAGCTCGAATCTCGGAATTCTCGCGGAATCAGCTGATCCAGCCTCAGTTGTGCGGGGCCTCCCGCTGAGAGTCGACCCTCGGGCGCGGGAAGAGGCGCAGCAGCAGGCCCGAGACGATCCAGATCGTCGCGATGCCGACGACCAGCCAGCCGGCGGCGAGACCAGAGGCGGCACCCGCGAGCACCGCACCCACCGCGGCTGCGGCGGCGCGCAGGCCCGCGCCGATGGTGAACACCTGCGAGCGCACGGCCGCCGGGCTCTCCTGATCGCGCAGGAGCAGCATGGCCGCGTTGGCCGGCGCGGTGAAGATCCCCGCCACGGCGAACGCGACGACGGTGACGACGATCCCGAGGTCGGGAGCGGCGACCAGCAGCGTGGCACCGGTCGCGGCGAAGCCCGCGCCCATCACCCAGGCCGGCGGCCGGCGGGTCCAGCGCCGAGCGGCGACGGCGATCGCACCGACGAGGCCGCCGACGGCGAAGGCGGTGAGGATCCACGCCGCCCCGGCCGTGCTGCCGAGCCGCTCGAGCGAGAGGCCGATGGCGGCGACTCCCGCGGCGCCGCCGCCGACCTGGCTCAGCGTGCCCGAGAGGGTGACCACCGCGATCGGCCGGTGCCGGACGAGGTGCGTGATCCCGGCCGCGATGGTCCGCCCGACGCCCACCGTCGGCATCGGGCGCGGCTCCATCACCAGGGCGAGCGAGCCGAGGACCCCGACGAGGGCGAGCGCGGCCATCGCGAGCATCGCGACGCGAGCCGATCCGACTCCGATCGCCAGCCCCGCGATGGCCGGGCCGCTGATCGAGGCGACGGTGTACGAGAGCGAGTCCTGCGCGTAGGCCCGCCGCGGGTCGGCGATCGCGCTGGTGACGAAGCTCGACATGCCGCCCATGTAGACCGGAGTCGCGAGCCCGGCCAGCAGGAGCAGCACGGCGATCAGCGGAGTCGGCACGTCGCCGAGGAAGGCGGCCGCGGCGTACGCGACGGCCGTCGTCAGCGCGGCGCCGACGAGCAGGCGGCGCGGCCTGCGGATGCGGTCGAGCACCGTGCCGACGAGCGGTGCCGCCACCACGCTCGGGAACAGCGCGGCGCCGGTCAGCAGCGCGCCGAGCGCCACGTCGTCGAGCCGCTCGACGGCGAGGACGGGGAGGGCGACGACCATCCCCGAGCTCGCGAGGCGGAGCGGGATCGACGCGGCCTGGTAGGTGAACGCGCTCATGCGGCTCCGGAGGACATCACCCTCGATCGTGTCACGCCCGCGGGCTCCCGCGTTCCGTCTCGCGCCTCCGCGCTGATCGATCCGTCGGAACCGGCCCGTGTGATGCGAGCGGCACGGGCCTTCCGTGACGGATCGATCAGCGTTCACGGCGATCGCAGAGGAGCCCGACCCTCACGGCAGCAGGATCACCTTGCCGTTGAGCGTCCGCGACTCGGCGAGCTCGAGGGCCGCGACGACCTCGGTCAGCGGGAAGCGCGCCGCGATGTTGGCCGTGACGGTTCCGTCGGCGAGGAGGGCGAAGAGCCGGCCGAGATCCCCCTGGAGCCGTGCACGGAAGCGGGCGGGGCGCAGGGAGTGGCCGGCCCACAGGTTGTAGAAGGTGGCCGTGCGGCCGTTGGGCGAGAGGCTCCAGAAGGCGACGCGACCCAGCGCCTTCAGGAACGGCATCCAGACGTTTCCCGTGACCGGGGCGGAGACGATCGCGTAGGCGACGAGCGCGCCTCCGGGAGCCAGGAGCGACCAGGCGACGCGGGTCGTCTCGCCGCCGACATTGTCGAACGCGGCGTCGACGCCGCCGGGCGCCAGCGCGCGGACGGTGGCGGCGAGATCCGGGTCGCTGTAGTCGACGGGCTCGACGCCCGCCGCCCGGAGCGCCTCGTGGTGCCGCGGCGAGGCGGCGCCGATCACGCGGATGCCCGCCTGCCGCGCGAGCTGGATCAGGATGCCGCCGACTCCGCTGTTCGCACCGAACAGCAGGATCGTGCCGCCCCGCCGGACGCGGGCCGACCGGTGCAGCATCTGCCACGCGGTCACGCCGTTGACGGCGACGGCCTCGGCGTCCTCCGAGGTGACGCCGTCGGGCACGAGGACGGAGTCGCGCTCCTGCACCCGCGCGTACTCGGCCCAGCCGCCCGTCTTCGTGATCGAGGCGACGCGGCGGCCGAGCAGCGTGCGGTCGCCGCCCGGTCCGACGGAGACGACGCGGCCGACGAGGTCGTAGCCCGGCGTGAAGGGGAAGGCCGGCTGGCCGAAGTAGCGGCCGCGCCGCATCGACTGCTCGGCGAAGGTGATGCCGGTCGCCTCGACAGCGACGAGCAGCTCGCCGGCGCCGGGCTGCTCGATCGGCGCGTGCTCGAGCTCGAGGCCGGAGGGCTCGACGAGCCCGGGGAGGACGACGCGGAGGGTGGTGGCGGGAAGGTCGGACATGGTGGACTCCTTTGTTAGTGATCGGACAGTCACAAATGCGGACAAGAAAGAAGAACGGAGAGGCGGGCCGTGCTCAGCCCGGATGGCGCATGCCAGCGGTCGCGATGCGCGCCCACTCGGAGTCGACCCCGTCGAGCTCGGCCTGCACGATGAGGTGGCAGAGCTGCCCGTAGGCGAGGAACCGCTGCACGGCGGGGCCGTCGGCGCCCGTCACGACCGAGACGGTGCGCACCAGCTCCGAGAGACCGCGGCGCACCGCGTCCCGGATCTCGGGCACTTCGCAGGCGCTCTGCGCGTGCACCTGGAGCCGGATGAGGTCGCGGTCGGCGACGAGGGCGATGTAGGCCTCCGACATCGCCTCGAGGCGATCGGCCGGGTCGGAGGAGGGCGACGCCTCCCCCGCTGCGGCGAGCGTCGCCGAGACGAGCGCGTAGCAGCGGTCGACCGCGGCGACGAAGAGGCCGAGCTTGCCCGGGAAGAGCCGGAAGACGTAGGCGGGCGAGACGCCCGCGTCGGTCGCGACCTCGGTGACCGGGGTGGACGAGTAGCCGGTCGCCGCGAAGACGCGCAGGGCCGAGAGGGTGATCCGCTCGCGCTGCGCCTCGGCGGTGGAGCGGAGTCCGGTGGAAGACATGTGACTGATCAGACACTAACAACTCGCCGGTGTCAAGCCTTCCGACGACCCCGGAGCGAGAGCTGCAGTGCCGCGAGCAGCAGCAGCGCGGCGAACAGCACGCCCGAGAGCCGAGCGGGCAGGAGGAACGACAGCGCGACCCCGGCGAACGAGAACGCCGTCGCGGTGAGTCCGACGACGAGGCCCGCCCGCACATCGAGCAGCCCGCGCCGCGCGTTGGCGATCGATCCGGTGACCGCCGTCGGGATCATCGCCGCCAGCGACGTGCCCTTCGCGAGCAGATCGGCGAGGCCGAACGCGCCCACCAGCACGGGCACGGCGATCGCGCCGCCGCCGATCCCGAAGAGGCCGGAGGCGACGCCCATCGCGATCCCGAGCCCCGCGAAGCCGGGCCACACGCCCCAGCCCTCCGCGACGTCGCCCGTCTCGTTCGAGCCGAAGACGGCCATCCGCACGGCCGCCGCGACGAGCAGGACGACGAACATCCAGCGCAGCACCCCGAGGGGCAGGCGGGCCAGGAGCCACGATCCGGCGAGGGCGCCGAGCATCGCCGCCGCGGCGATCACGGCGGCGGGGAGCCAGGCGACCTGGCCCGACAGCGCATAGGCGAAGGCACCCGCGACCGACGTCGGCGCGATGGCCAGCAGCGAGGTGGCGGAGGCGCGTCGCTGGTCCATCCCGGCCCACGCGATGAGCATCGGCACCATCACGATGCCGCCGCCGACGCCGAAGAGGCCCGAGAGCACTCCGCCGATCGCGCCGATCAGGGCCAGGAGGAGGAGCGTCCGCGGGCGCACCCGAGGAGCGGGGGTCTCGATCGTCGCATCGTCCGTCACGGCTCCATCGCATCACAGGGCGACAGCCTCCGGCGAATCACCGCCGGGTGCCGCTCGACCGGCACCGGCGATGCGTAGCCTTCGTCGTGCGCGGCGGGGGGACCAATGGCGAGCAAGGACTTCGGGGGCGGCGTGCTCGCGGCGACGCGGTGGCCGTCGGCACTGGCGATCAGGGCGGTGTTCGAGCGGGAGGCACGGCGGACGGCCGCGGGCATGCGGCGGCACGTCCCGGAGGGCGTGGTGCGCGTCGCCGAGGTGGTCCCGGCACGCCCGGGCGCCCCTGCGACCACCGCCGACGTCTTCCGCACGGGCGGGGCGGGCTCCCGCACGGGCGGGGCGGGCTCCCGCCCGACCGTCGTCTGGATCCACGGCGGCGCCTGGATCTCGGGGCACCGGCGAGACGTCGACCCCTACCTGCGCCTGATCGCCGACGCCGGCTACACGGCCGTCGGCCTCGACTACGGGCGCGGGCCCGAGGCGACCTACCCGACGGCGCCCCGCCAGCTCCTCGCCGCGCTCGAGCATCTGCGGAGGAACGCCGGCCGCCTCGGGATCGCCCGCGACCGCATCGTGCTGGCGGGCGACTCCGCTGGCGCGCAGCTCGCGAGCCAGCTGGCCACCGCTGTCACCAACCCCTCGTACGCCCGCGATGCGGGCCTCACGACGTCGCTCCCCGTCGAGGCCGTGCGCGCCGTCGTGCTGCACTGCGGAGTGTTCGACCTGAGCGCGATGGCGAGGGTCACCGGAGTCGCGGGCTGGGGATTCCGCTCGGCACTCTGGGCGTACACCGGTCGGCGGAACTGGGCGGAGTCGACGGTCGGCGCCCACATGTCGACGATCGACCACGTCACTCCGCGGTTCCCTCCGGTGTTCATCAGCGGAGGCAACGCCGACGCCCTCACGGCCCGTCAGTCCCGGCCGTTCGCGGCGCACCTGCGCTCGCTCGGCGTCCCCGTGACCGAGCTCTTCTGGGGCGCCGGGCACGAGGCGCAGCTCGGGCACGAGTACCAGTTCGACCTCGACCTCCCCGACGCGCGCACCGCGCTCACCCGCACCCTCGCGTTCCTCGACAGCGTCACGGCCCGCTGACTGCGCGCGTCTCCCGCGGGCAGCGGAGGCGGATCCGTCTGGCAGTTCCCTGGGCGCACCGGATCCGAGCGTGACGATCGAGCCGCCACGAGCGTCCTCTCTGCAGAAGCGCCCGATCACCGAGACCGGGCCGAGAGCGAAAGAGGAGATCATGGCCGAGAGCATCACCACCCCCGGAACCGGAGCAGGACGCACCGTCATCGACGACGGCGTCATCGCGAAGGTCGCCGGCATCGCCGCGCGCGAGGTGCCCGGCGTGCACGCTCTCGGCGGAGGCGCCGCCCGGGCCATCGGGGCGCTCCGCAGCGCCATCGGCAACGACGACCGCGCCCAGGGCGTCAAGGTCGAGGTCGGCGAGCGGCAGGTCGCCGCCGACGTCACGATCGTCGCCGAGTACCCGGTCCCGCTCCAGGACGTCGCAGAGGGCGTCCGCGCAGCCGTCGCCGATGCGATCTCGCAGATCGTGGGCATGGAGGTCGCTGAGATCAACGTGACCGTGCAGGACGTCCACATCCCCGAGGACGACGCTCCGGAGGCCGAGCCTCGCGTCGCCTGACCCCAGTAGTAGTCCCTTTGCGCGACGCCTCGCGGCTGAACGGCCGCGGGGCGTCTCGCGTGCGTCAAGATCGAGTGCGCGCGATCCCCGAACGCGGATCCCCCTCCCACCCGATCATCCTCTCGACTCCGAACAGGAGGTGCGTCGTGGAGCGTTCCAGCGCCCGACCCCTAGATGTGGACGACGCCGTCGCCCTCGTCGCCGTCCTCGCCACCCTCGAGGCCCTCGTCTCGGCGGGCAGACTCCCCGAAGGCGATGTCGCCGTCCTCCGGCACAGCCTCGAGCTGGGCGCCGCCGTCCTGCCCGGTGCCGACAGCGACGAGCTCGTCGCCGCACTGGGCGCTCTGAACGGGCGACTCCGTGACACGATCGCCTGATCAGCCCGCCCGGCGACCGGTACTCTGGGCTGGCCCGCCGATGAGGGACAGTTCGGCACAGCCGATCGTCTCGCCGTCGCGCGGGCGGACGCCTGAGGCGGAGGGGGAGGAGCAGTGATGAGCGGAGACCACTTCGTGCTCTCGACCGCGACTCCCTGGGACGACCGCACCGAGACCATCGGCGTCTACGCCTCCGAGGCCTGGGCCCGCGAGGCGGCGACGACCTGGCTGCGCGACCCCGATCGCGAGGCGTTCCCCCGCTGCATCGTCGAGACGTGGAGCGGACCGAACCTGCTCGAGCGGTCCGTGATCGAGGGGATCGACGCCGAGGACGCGCCCGAGGACGTCCGCGCGGACTGACCTCGGCGGTCGGGTGCTCAGCGCGTCCAGTGCGGAGGGCGGGAGAAGTCGCGCGGCAGCATCGTCGCCGCGTCGCCCCGGGTGCTCGAGACCTGCGACTGCGTCAGGTAGATCGCCTCCGACAGATCAGCGCCCGAGACGTCGGCGTCGCGCAGGTCGGCCCCGAGCACGTCGCAGTCGCGCAGATCTGCGCCACGGAGGTCCGCGGCGATCAGCAGCGCACCCCGGAGGTCGGCTCCGCGCAGGTCCGCTCCTCTGAGGCGCGCCGCGACGAGATCGGCGCCCGGGGCGAAGCGCTTGCGAGGAGCTCCACGACCCGCGCGCGCCGCCGCGCTGGCCGCGATCAGCGCCGGACGCGACGCCGCGTACTCCGCGTCGACGTCGAGGCCCAGAACGCCCGCCGCGTCCCGCAGCGTCAGGGCGTGCACTGCATCGAACCGCTGTCGCACGTTGCGCCGGAGCTCGGGGTCGACGCCGGGCAGCGCGAGGGCCACATCGAGGTACCAGAGCAGCTCGTGCAGTCGCCGCATCAGTGGGAACACCGCGAACATCTGCGCCCGGACCGCGTCGTCACCGCGCCACGACACGCCTCCGAAGGTCTGCAGGGAGACCTTCTGGCCCGCGCCGAAGCAGTCGAAGACGGTGCAGCCCACGAAGCCCTCGGGGCGCAGGCGGCGATGGATCGTGCAGGAGTCCTCCGCGTCGAGGTTCGTGCACGGGTCGCCCGCGCGCTTGTCGACCGGGAAGTCGGCCGAGCGGGCGAACGCGAGCGCGACGCAGCACAGGGCGAAGCAGTTCGCGCAGTCGGCGCCGAGATCCTCGCGCCGACCGAGCTCGACCCTGGTGCGTGACGACATGGTGTCCGAGCCTACGCGCGCGCGTGCACGTCAGTGCGCGAGCGCCAACACCCCGACGACGAGCGCGCCGAGGCCGACGAGGCCGAGCAGCGAGACGAGGCTCCGACGCCAGCCGAGCCCCGACCGGGCGACCGCGATCAGGGCGATGCCCGCGAGCGTCGCGACGTAGACGCCGACCCCGATCCACAGGGCGGTCTGGTCATCGAGCCAGCCGAGCACGGCGGCCAACAGGGCGAAGACGGGCACGGAGGCGGAGGCCAGCGCGCCGGCCGCGATCCGCAGCATCGTGCGCGCCTCCGCGGCCGAGGGAGTCGCGGCATGGGTGACCTGGTGGGCGATCACCTCGGCGACGAAGCCGGCCGCCGAGATGCCCACGATCGAGACGACGAGGCTCCGCAGCGCGTGCGCCGCGTCGGGCTCGTCGCCGACCGCGTAGATCATCACGACGGCGAGACCCGTGAAGGCGGCGTAGACCCGCTCCTTGAGGGCCCGGGCGATCTGGTCGAGAGGGACCCGGGAGTCGGCGAGCCGGCGCGACGCCGGGCCGCCCTCACGCACGTCGGGCCGCGGGCATCAGTAGGAGGCGGCGTCGACGCGAGCGGCGGAGGAGTCGCCCGAGAGCCGCGCGGAGAGGTCGCCGAGGATCGTGGCCGAGCCGCTCGTGCCGAAGCGGGTCACGCCGAGCGCACGGTAGGCGAGGAGAGTGTCGAGATCGCGGACGCCTCCGGAGGCCTTCACCTCGACGGCCTCGGACACCGCGCCGCGCATCAGCCGCAGGTCGTGCTCGTTGGCGCCGCCGCCCGCGAAGCCCGTCGCGGTCTTGACGAAGTCGGCGCCGGCGCGCTCGGACGCCTCGCTGCCCGCGACGATCTGCTCGTCGTCGAGGAAGCTCGTCTCGAGGATCACCTTGACGACGTGACCGTCGGCGGCGTCGACCACTGCGCGGATGTCGTCCTCGACGTCCTGGAGCAGGCCGCTGCGCAGGCGGCCGATGTTGACGACCATGTCGAGCTCGGAGGCGCCGTCGGCGAGAGCCTGACGCGACTCCGCGACCTTGGCCGCCGTCGAGGTGGTGCCGTGCGGGAAGCCGATGACGGTGCCGACGAGGACGCCGGAGCCCTCGAGGCGGGCGACGGCGTGCGCGATGTCGGAGGGGCGGACGCACACACTGAAGACGCCCGACGCGCGCGCCTCGTCGAGCTGCGCGTCGACCTCGGCGCGGGTGAGCTCGGGCTTGAGGATCGCGTGGTCGATGAGCGCCGCGATCTCGGCGACACTCGGAAGGCTGCTTGTCATGCCCCCATTTTACGCGGGGCGCAGGCGCCTCCCCTGCGGGCGGAGATGGATCTCGATCCGCCCTCTGGGAGGGCTGCGGTCTCGATCAGCAGGCAGGCGGCAGCTCCCCTCCGATCCGTCACGAACGGCCCCCTGAGCCGAGCCGGGGCAGCCATCCGCGACGACTCGATCCTCAGGAGCGTGGACCGCACGAGGGAACCCCGAGCGCATCGTCGAATCGCGTGCCAAGCGATTCGACGGAGCGGACGCAACACGCTCTGCGGAAATCGGCCGCCTCGACAAGCCGACTGCGAGAGAGGGCGACGGGGACGCCCTCTCGGAAAAGCATCGATCGCGTGCCAAGCGATTCGACGGAGCGGACGCAACACGCTCTGCGGAAATCGGCCGCCTCGACAAGCCGACTGCGGCAAGGGGCGGCGGGGACGCCCCTTGCACGGGAACGCCGAAGGCCCCGGATCGCTAGATCCGGGGCCTTCGGCGTGAGCGCTGCGGCACTGGTCAGCAGCGCTGCGCGCTGCTGACTACCAGCTCGACTTGGTGATGCCGGGCAGCTCGCCGCGGTGGGCCATGTCACGGAAGCGGACACGCGAGATGCCGAACTTCGAGAGGTTGCCGCGGGGGCGGCCGTCGACGGCGTCGCGCGAGCGGACGCGGACGGGCGACGCGTTGCGGGGGAGCTTCTGGAGGCCGACGCGGGCCTCCTCGCGGCTCTCGTCGGTCCCGGCCGGGTCGACGAGGGCCTTCTTCAGCTCGAGGCGCTTGGCCGCGTAACGGTCGACGACGATCTTTCGCTGCTCATTGCGGGCGATCTTGCTCTTCTTAGCCATACTTAGCGCTCCTCGCGGAAGTCGACGTGCTTGCGCACTACGGGGTCGTACTTCTTGAGCACGAGACGGTCGGGGTCGTTGCGACGGTTCTTCTTGGTCACGTAGGTGTAACCGGTTCCTGCCGTCGAACGGAGCTTGATGATCGGTCGGACGTCCTGCTGCTTGGCCATTAGATCTTCACCCCGCGAGCGAGAACATCCTTGACGACGGACTCGATGCCACGGGCGTCGATGACCTTGATGCCCTTGGCCGACAGCGTCAGAGTGACGTTACGGCGCAGCGAGGGGACGTAGTACGTCTTCTTCTGCACGTTCGGGTCGAAGCGGCGCTTGGTGCGCCGGTGCGAGTGCGAGATGGCGTGCCCGAAGCCGGGAACGGCTCCGGTCACCTGGCAGACTGCTGCCATGGTTTCCTCCATGTGTGGTTACCGTGGGCCACGCGGAAGCTCCGCCCGACCCACCCAAGGTCACTTGTCGGCGCACCGCCCGCCGGCGACGAGGATCCCGTCGCGTGGGCAGCACGCAAGCGCGTGCAGATGCACGCAACCTGAGTAGCTTAGGCGAGCGCCGACCCGGCCGCAAGGATCGCCGCCTCCGCCGGCGTCATCGCTGCTACGGTCGCGAGTGGCGCCCGGGGGGCACCTGCGCCTCGAGGGGGACACCGTGGACCGGATGAGGCGGCGCGCGCTGCTGCTGGGGCTCGCCTCCGCCGCTGTGACACTGACCGGGTGCACGCCGCAGCCGGTCACGGCCACGCCGACGATCACGCCGACCCCGACCCCGACAGCCACTCCCCCTCCCCCGCCGCGCCCGACGCCCTCGATCACCGCGGCCGCCGCGCCGGTCCGGGTCCGCGTGCCCCTGCCCGAGGGGACGATCACCGAGCTCCCCGGCGACGGGAACCTGCTCGCGTGGACCGTCGACGACGGCTCGGACACCGAGGTGGTGGCCGCCTACGCGCAGTTCGCGAAGGACACCGGGACGCGGCTGACGTTCTTCCTCAACGGCCAGTACGACTCCTGGACCGTGAACGCGCCCGCGCTCGCGCCACTGGTCGAGTCGGGTCAGGTGCAGCTCGCGAACCACACCTGGTCGCACGCCGACCTCACGACGCTCTCGACCGAGGGGATTCAGGAGGAGCTCGGCCGCAACGGCGACTTCATCCGCGCGACCTACGGGGTGGAGGCCGCGCCGTTCTACCGACCGCCGTTCGGCTACACCGACCCCGCCAGCCGGGCCGCCGCCGCGGGGATCGGCTACACGGCCACGACGCTCTGGTACGGGTCGCTGTCGGATTCGGGGCGCATCACGCCGGAGCAGGTGCTCGACTTCGCCGACCAGTGGTTCCTGCCGCAGCACGTCGTGATCGGGCACGCGAACTTCGACCCGGTGACGCAGGTCTACGCGCAGCTGGTCGACATCCTCCGCTCGCGCTCGCTCGAGACCGTGACCCTGCGCGACGTCTTCGCCGTCTGACCCGGTCCGCGAGATGCCTCTTCGGTACACGTTCGTCGGCGTGTCGCGTACACAAGTGGCATCTCGCGCAGGCCGCGGGCGGGGCGCACCCGATCAGCGGAGGGTCGCGCGGGCGGCGGCGGTGATCGCGGCGGCGACGCGCTCGAGGCTGGGGGTGCGCAGCGCCCACTGCTGCCAGTGGAGGGGGACGTCGACGGGCGCGCCGCCGAGCGCGACGAGGCCCGGCGCGCCGACCGGCGCCTGCAGCTCGGGCAGCATCCCCCAGCCGAGGCCGAGCCGGACGGCCGCCTCGAAGTCGGTCGACCCGGGCACCCGGTGCTGCGGGGGCCGCGCTTCGACTCCGCGCGAGTGCAGGAACCGCTCCTGCAGCCGGTCCTTCTCGTCGAAGACGACCGCCGGGGCGCGGTCGAGGGCGCCGAGGTCTCCGGAGGGGAACCACCGGTCGGCGAACCCGGGCGCCGCCATCGCGCGGTACCGCATCACTCCGAGGGCGCGACGGTGCAGCCGAGCACCGCCTCCGCCTCGGCGGTGACGGCCGCGAGCACCGTGCCGTCGCGGAGGAACGCGGTCGTGTGCTCCTGATCCTCGCGGTGCAGCTCGAAGACGACGTCGGGCACGCCCGCGAGCGCCGGCAGCACCCACGTCGCGAGCGAGTCGGCGTTCACCGCGAGCGGCACGACGACCGGCCCGGAGGTGTCGACCTCGTCGCCGCCGAGCGCGCGCACCGCGTCGTCGGCGAGCAGCTCGATCTGGCGGGCGAGGCGGAGGAGCCCGGCACCGGCCTCCGTCGCCACGACCGGCCGCGACCGCACGAGCAGCACACGGCCCGCGGCCGACTCGAGCGCTTTGATGCGCTGGCTGAGCGCCGAGGGAGTGATGTGCAGGGCGCGGGCGGCTGCATCGAAGGAGCCGTGCCGCACGGCGGCGGCGAGCGCACGCAGGCGCGAGAGGTCGAGATCGTCGGTCAGCATCAGTTCGGCTTACGGTACTGAAGGAGCATGAGCTGGTCTACAGTACGCGGCACCCGTACCGTCGAGCCGTGTCCTCCCTCCTCGCCGCCGCCTCCGGTCTCGGCTTCGGCCTCTCGCTCATCGTCGCGATCGGCGCCCAGAACGCCTTCGTCCTGCGGCAGGGGCTGCGCCGCGAGCACGTCCTCGCGGTCGTCGCGATCTGCGCGCTGGCCGACGCGGCGCTGATCGTCGTCGGTATCGCGGGGATCGGCGCGGTGCTCGAGTCGGCGCCCTGGCTCCTCGTCGTCATCCGCTGGGGCGGGATCCTCTTCCTCCTGGCCTACGCCTTCCTCGCGGCGAAGCGGGCACTGAGGCCCGGGACCCTCGAGGGCGACCCGGCCGGCGCCTCCACGTCGCTGCGCACTGCCGTCGGGACCTGCCTGGCACTGACGCTGCTGAACCCGCACGTGTACCTCGACACGGTCGTGCTGCTCGGATCGGTCGCGAACACGCACGGTGACGAGCGCTGGTGGTTCGGCGCGGGGGCGGCGCTGGGCAGCGTGCTCTGGTTCACGGCGCTGGGGGTCGGGGCACGGGCGCTGCGCCCGCTGTTCCGGAGCCGCGGGGCGTGGCGGGTGCTCGACGCGGGGGTGGCCGTGGTGATGGTGGTGCTGGCGGTGTCGCTCGCGCTGAGCTGACGGCCCACGGGGCTCAGCCCCGCAGAGACCGGCCTGTGAGGAACCAGACGAGTCCGACCGCGACCAGCGACGCCGTCTCGGCGACGGAGGCGATCGCGTACAGCGCGAGCAGCAGCTCCTGCGCGGGGACCTCGACGACGAATCCCGGGATCGACGTGACGACCCCGCCGAGCAGATGGACGGCGAGCGCCACGATCGCGACGACGACCGCAGGACGCGGGACGGAACGGGAGGCGGCGAGCGCCGCGAGCCCGAGGGCCGCCGCGACGACGGACAGCGCGAGGATCACCCCCGACAGCACGGACGAGCCGACCATGATGCCCAGCGATCCGCTCGCCGGAGTGGCCAGCCGGACGACGGGGCCGAGCACCAGCAGCACGGCGAACGCCAGGAAGGCAGCGCGGCCGCGACGGCCGACCAGGCCGCCCTCGACGTCGACGCCCCGCGCCGAGACGACCGCGGCGGAACCGAGGAGCCCGGCGAGCAGGATCGGCGCGACGCGGCCGACGCCGACGATGCCCAGCGGCGCGAACCAGAGCGTGATCTGGAGGAGTCCCGCGGCACCCACGAGGATCCCTGCGAGCCGCAGCGTCGCTCCGCGCGAAGGGGCGGACGGTCGGACGGCGGTCATGCGGATCCCCTCCCCCGGGGTTTCCCGCCACGCTACCCGACACCCGTCGATCCAGGCATGCTCCTGAACCGATTGTTCTACTAACATTACGAACATGTTGTTCCGCGTCGACCACTCCTCGCCGCGCTCCCTGGCCGATCAGCTCGAGGCGCAGGTCCGCACCGCCGTCGCCGACGGCAGCCTCGCAGCGGGCGACCGCCTGCCGCCCGCCCGCGAGCTGGCCGACTCGCTCGGCATCAACATGCACACCGTGCTGCGGGCCTACGGGGCGCTGCGCGACGACGGCCTGCTGCAGATGCGGCGCGGCCGCGGCGCGTGGATCGCGGAGTCGGCCGGGCCCGGCCTGGTGCGCGTCACCACCCTGGTCGAGCAGCTGCTCGCGGAGGCCCGCCGCAGCGGGATCAGCCCCGCCGACCTCGTCCGCCTGATCGAGAGGACCACCCCATGACCACCCGCACCCGCGACATCCTCGCCGCCGCCTCCCTCCTGCTCCCGGCCCTCGGAGTGATCACCTCCCGCCTCGCGCTGGCCGATCGGCTCCCCGGGACCCTCGCCTCGCACTGGTCGAGCACCGGCGCGGCCGACGACACGATGACCGTCGGTGCCGCGCTCGCCCTCTCGTTGGTGATGGCCGGCGGGGCGGCGCTGACGGGGGTCGTGCTCGTCGCGCTCGGCCGCGCGCCCCGGCTCGTCCTCGCGACCGCCGGCGGCGTCGCCGGTCTCGGCGCCTCGACCTGGGCGACCTCGGTCGGCACGACGCTCGCGGCCGGCTCCGCTGAGGGAGCGGTGCTCGGGCCGTGGCTGCTCGTGCTGCTCGCCGGCATCCTCTACGCGATCGTGCCCGCTCTGATCGCGCCCCCGACCGTCCGGGAACCGCGCACCGCCGTCGATCGCCTCCCGCTCGGCAGCGCAGAGACGGGCGCGTGGTCGTCGACGATCACCGGCCGGATGTTCGCGGTCGTCGGAGTCGTGCTGATCGGCTCGGCCGCGATCGCCACCTCGACGCTCCTGGCGGAGGGCGCCGTGGGGCCGGCCGTCGCGATGGCGGTGACGCTGGGAGCGAGCGCACTGGTGATGCTCGGCTTCGCGCGCCTCCGCGTGACCGCCGACCGTCGGGGGCTGCGGGTCGTGTCGCGCGCCTTCGGGATCCCGCTGCGCCGCATCCCGCTCGAGGACATCGCCTCGGCGAGCACGGCTCAGCTGCGCCCGTCGGAGTGGGGCGGCTGGGGCTACCGGGTGATGCCGGGCCGCTCGGCGCTGATCCTCGGCGCGGGACCCGGCCTCGTGATCACGACGGCGAACCGGCGCGAGTTCGCGATCAGCCTGCCCGACCCCGAGACGCCGGCGGCGCTGCTGGAGGCGCTGCGGGTGCGCGCCTGAGCGGTCTGCTCCGAGGACCGCGTGAGGGAACGGACGCTCACGTCAGGTCGCGACGGGCGGCAGGTCGGCGACGGCGATCGTCTCGCCGGAGTCGTCGGTGATCTCGATCGCCGAGACGGAGTCGCGGAGGATCGCGGCGTTCATCTCGCAGTCGATCTCGACGGCGCTGCCGAGGAAGGACCCCGACGGCAGGCGCTCCCCCTCATCGGTGACGAGGACGAGGTCGTAGCTCTCGCCGACGGCGAAGCCGCTGGCGCGCAGGATCGTCTCGGTGCCCCAGGTGTGCGCGATCAGAGAGCCGTCGATGTCGATCCCCTCGGGAGCGCCGTCGAAGGCGATCGTCTCGACGGCGCCGAGCTGGCCGGGCGCGCCCTCGACGGGGCGGTCGCCGAGCAGGTACAGGCCCGCGCCACCGACGGCGCCGAGCGCCAGGCAGGCCGCGGCGGCCCCGATCAGGAGGGCGCCGCGACCACGGGCGATCGGGGCGACACCCGCGAGGCTCTGGATGCGTCGGCGCAGGTCGTCCGACGGCGCGACCTCGTCCCACCGGCCGACCGTGCGGAGATCGGCGAGCACGACGCCGAACAAGGCGAGCTCGCGGTCGATGCTCGGGTCGGAGGCGCGCAGCAGGTCGAGCTCGGCGCCCTCGGCGGCGGAGAGCTCGCCGGCGAGGGCCGCGGCGATCAGCTCCTCGCGGCGGCCGCCGCCGCGCGGGTCGTCGATGTCGGTCATGATCGCTCCTCGGCGGTCGGATCGGCGTCCGCGAGGTGCTCGCGGAGCGCTCGCAGGGCGTAGAAGGCGCGGGTGCGCAGCGTCGCGACCGGCACGCCGGTGGCCGCGGAGACCTCGGCGTAGCTCTCGCCGCGCACGTGGACGGCGACGACGACGGCGCGGTGCTCGACGCTCAACCGCGCGAGAGCCTCGAGCATGATCAGCGGCATCAGCGGATCGGCCTCGTCGCCCGGCAGGTCCTCGAGCACCTCCGCCGCGACCAGGCGGGGCAGCCTCTGCACCGAGCGGTGGACGTCGATGACGACGTTGCGCGCGATCGCGAACAGCCAGGTCCGCTGGCTCGCGCGCTCGGACGAGTAGCTCTCGCGCGCGCGCCAGGCGCGCAGGAACGTCTCCTGCACGCAGTCCTCGGCCAGTCCCCGGTCCCGCAGGGCGTTGACCGCGAAGCCGAGCAAGGCAGCTCCGTGCTCGTCGAACGCGGCGGTGAGATCGAGTGCGGCGGGTCGTCGGAGGCGGGCGAAGCGGCCTCGCGTGTCGGGCTCCGTCACAGCCGGCCCCTCTCGTCGTCGCCTCATCGCGGCGGGCGCGAACGCCGTCTGCGCTGTCGCCACTGGCGCCTCCTCGTCGGACCGGTCGGCCCCTCTCAGAGGAGTACGGAGTGCGGGGCCCGACCGTTCACCGGTGACGGGCCGCCCCTGATTCTATGAAGAGAATCTCAGCCTGTCCCGAATGCGCAGGGAGGTCCCGGCTCGGGCGCCCCGTGCACTCGGGCCGGCCTCCCTCAGAGGCGGGCGCGCAGCTCGTGCACCCGCGCGCGGATGTCGTCGCGGACGAGACGCATCCGCTCCATGCCCTCCACGCCGCGCTCGGACGGCTCGTCGGTGATCCAGGTCTCGTAGCGGGGACCGGGCACCTCCTCGACCTGCGCCTCCGCGCCGAGGACCACCACGACATCGGCCGTCCGCAGCATCTCGTCGGTCAGCGGCTTCGGGTGCTCGTCGCCGAGGCCGATGCCGAGCTCGGTCAGCGACTCGACGGACTGCGCGTTCAGCGCCTCTCCCGGCGCCGTGCCCGCCGAGACGACGACGACGTCTCCGCGGGCCAGATCGCGGAGCAGGGCGGCGGCCATCTGCGACTTGCCGCCGTTCTTGCGGCAGACGAACAGGACGTGCGGGAGGGAGTCGCTCATGAGCGACACCGTACCGGCGGGAGGTGTCCGGAGAGGGGCAGGGGGGCGGATCAGAGCGTGACGACGAACTTCTCGGCGCGGGCACCCTGACGCAGCCGCGCGAGCGCCTCGGGGATCGCTGCGAGTCCGTGGCCGACGACCCTCGACTCCGGAGCCGCGCGATGCCGGCCGTCGGCGAGCGCCGCGGGCAGGTGGTCGTTCCAGATGCCGGCACCGACCGGGGTGTCCTTCGGGCTGCCGCCCCAGATCGCCGACACCTGCACGCCGCGACGCCGGGCCAGCGCCGCCCGGAGGGTCGTCACAGGGGTCGGGTGGGCCGAGGCGATGCGCCGCACGCCGCTCGCTCCGCGGGCGGAGTCGACCGCGAGCGCTATCGGCAGGGATCCGCTCGCGACCGCCATCGTGCCGACGAGATCGTGTCCGTCGAGCGCCCGGACGAGCTGCGCGACCGCATCGGAGTCGTGGTAGTCGACGACCGCGTCGGCGCCGAGCCCCTGGAGGAGCTCGGTGTTGCTCCGCGAGGCCGTCGCGACGACCCGGTGGCCGGCGCTGCGGGCGAGCTGGACGGCGTTCATGCCGACGCTCGTCGCGGCACCGAGCACGAGCACGGTGCTCCCGCGCGCCGGGGTGTCGGCGCGCGGGAGCTCGAGCGCGAGCTGGTCGGCCTCGAAGAGGCCGGCCGCAGCCGTCGTCAGCGCGAGGGGCAGCACGGAGGCGTCGGCGAACGAGAGCGTGTCGGGGATCGGCGCGCAGAGGGTCGCGAGCAGCGTCACGTGGGTCTGGAACGCGCCCTCGGCGGGCGAGTTCCGACTCCGCTCGGCCCCGACCGCGAAGCCGGTGACCCGGTCGCCGACCGCGAGCGCCGCCACTCCGGAGCCGACGGCGACGACCTCGCCCGCCACGTCGGAGCCGAGCACCGCCGGATAGCTCAACCACGGGTAGACGAAGCCGCGGGCCACGCCGTTCATCGCGTCGACCGGATTGACGGCGACGGCGCGGGCGCGGACGACCACCTCGCCGGGGCCCGGAGCCGCAGTGGGCGCCTCGCCCACCTCGAGCGAGCCGAAGCGCGTGCGCAGCCGGAGCGCCTCGTGGGCGCTCATCGGCGGACCCGCGTGCGGCGGGTGGGGGCGGTGGGATGGGGCATGACGACTCCTTCGTGACGGCCTGACGACACGTCGTGTCATGAGCATGAACGATGACACGGCGTGTCGTCAAGTAGCATGGTCGGCATGACGCGATGGGCTCCGGATGCGGCGAGCCGACTCCACGAATCCGCCCTCGAGCTGTTCCTCGAGCAGGGCTTCGCCGCGACGACCGTGCCGCAGATCGCGGAGCGCGCCGGGCTGACGACGCGCAGCTTCTTCCGCTACTACGCCGACAAGCGCGAAGTGCTCTTCGTCGGCGAGGAGGAGCTGCCCGCGGTCGTCGCACGGGTGGTCGACGAGGCCGATCCCGCGCTGGCGCCGATGGCGGTCATCCACGGCGGGCTGCGCTCGATCGTGCTGCCGAGGCTCGAGCTGTACCGCTCCGAGCTGCTGCGGCGGTGGACGATCGTGCGGACCGACGAGGCGCTCCGGGAGCGCGAGCTGCGCAAGCTCGCGATCATCCACGAGGGCGCGACCGAGGCGTTCGTCCGCCGGGGGCTCGCTCCGCTGCAGGCCGAGGTCGCAGGACGCCTGGCCGTCGCCGTCTACGACATGACGCTCGAGCGGTGGCTCACGGGCGGTGCGGAGGAGCCGCTCGCGGACATCCTCGCCCAGGTGGTCGAGATGGTGTCGGCGACGGCGACCGCCGACTGAGGCTCTCCCGCGGTCGGGTGCGGCGCGGGTCGCACGAGGTCGGCTTTCAGGAGGCGAGGAACCGGCCGCGGGCGACGAGGAGGCGCTCGAGGTGGCGAGCGAGGACGAGCCGCTCGGCGAGAAGGCCCAGGACTCCGAACGGGGCGGCGAACGTGACGCGGTCGATCATCACCGAGCCCGCGCCGTCGGGCTCGAAGCGGTGCTCGTGCCGGAACCGCCGGAACGGCCCCCTGGTCTGCTCGTCGACGAAGCTCCTCGGCGCGTCGAGCGCGGTCACCGCGCTCGTCAGAGTGAGCGGCACCCCGAAGTGGCGCGCGCGGAAGGTCACGTGCTCGCCGAGCCCGATCAGGCCGCTCGTCACTCCGCCGATCGCGCGCTCGCGGGCACCGGCCTGCGACGCGCGGTGCAGATCGATGTCGCGCGCGCGGTCGAACAGCTCGGCGGCGGGGCGGGCCGAGCGGGTGCGGCACTCGATCGAGACGGTCATGGCGGAGCGACGGGGCCGGGTCAGGTCGGGTCGTCGGTGATCTCGAGACGGCTGCTCATCGCGGAGGAGCCGGAGGTGTAGCGGCCGGGCGCGACGACGACGTGGCCGTCCGCGTCGTCCGGCCCCGTTTCGTCCGGACCCGTTTCGTCCGGCCCCGTGTCGTCCGGCCGCGTGTCTCCGGAGCCGCTGCCCAGCAGCAGTCTCGTGAGTGCCTCGCCGGAGGAGAGCAGGGTGTCGAGGGCGCCGGCGAGATCGTCGTCGTCGGGCGTCGCGCCGCGGAGCGCGGCCGAGAGGATGCTGCGGCGCATCAGCTCCTTCGCGAAGGATCCGGTGGTGCCCTCCGCCCGATCGGCCGCGCGATCGAGGGCGGCGTCGCTGAACGGCAGGGAGCCCGCGTACCGGCGGAAGAGACGCCTCCGCGCCGCCTCTCCCGGCAGAGGGATCTCGACCCCCAGGTCGACGCGGCCGGGACGCGCGGCGAGCGCGCGCTCGAGCACCTGCACCCGGTTGGTCGTCATCACGAACGCGACGTCGGCGTCGCCGTCGAGGCCGTCGAGCGCGTCGAGCACCTCGAACAGCAGCGGCTGCGGGCTGTGGCTGCGCTCCATCGCGACGAGATCGATGTCCTCCAGCACGACCAACGAGGGCTGGAACGTCCGGGCGATCTCGGCGGCGGCCTGGATGAACTGGATGCTCGATCCGGTGAGCAGCACGGCCGTGACTCCGGGCGTGCGGGTCAGGAGGTGCCGCACGGTCAGGGTCTTGCCGGTGCCGGGAGGGCCGTAGAGCAGCAGCCCGCGCTTGAGGTGCTGACCGGCCTCGAGCAGCTCGGCGCGGTGCTCGCCGATGCCCACGACGTGGTCGACGACCGACTCGAGCACACCGTCGGCGAGGACGACGTCGGCGGCGGGGACCTCGGGGCGAGCGAGGAACGTCGCGCCCGCCTGCTGTCCGTACTCGGTGCCCGAGAACGAGAGCACCTGGCCGCGGAGCACGCTGTGCTCGACCATCAGCTCGTGCAGGCGCCGGAGGAACCCGGGGACCACGCCCTCGTCGGCGGCGATCACCTCGAGGGTGGCGTTCATGCGGCCGTACTGAGGCGCCGCGTCGCGCTGCAGGACCGCGAGGGGCGCGCCCTCGACCCGGAGCAGCCGGACCCCGAACGCGACGACGCGCCGATCGGAGTCGGGGCCGGTCGCGCGCGTCGCGTACGTCACGGGCCCGGGCGCGAAGCGGGTGTGCGGGTTGCCGAGCAGCTCGCCGATCGCGGAGTGGAATCGCTGGTCGCCGCCGCCGACACCGAGCACTGTCCCGCCCTCCCGGGCCATCAGGTCGAGCGCGATGTCGGCGTCGACCAGCCGGTGCGGGGCGACCTCCTCGGTCATGACGGCGAGCGCCGTCGCGTCCGCGCCGAGGTACTCGCTCACCGCGTCGCCCAAGGGGGTGCGCGCGGCGGCCTGCTCGGAGGTCTCGAGCGCCTCGATGCGCTTGAGGTAGCGGGCGACGGCTCGCATCAGGTCTCGGTCGGTCTCGTCCAGTGGCACGGTGCGGGTCCCCCTCCGTCGACACGTTGCTCGGGAGGAACGCTAGCGGGGTGAGGTGACGTTCCTCCACAGGGTTTCGTGAGGCGCGAGTCGTCCGGTTCCGGCGCATCGGCGGCCCTGGTGTCGGTGCTGGCTGATTCGATCTCCGCATGGCAGTTGCAGCAGAGATCAGACCCGCGGAGGCGTCACTCGACGCGATCCGCGAGGGCGCCGACGAGGTCGGCCGGCTCGCCCGCGCGGCCGCGCCGTCGATGCTCGCGTCGGCTCTGCGGCTGTACGAGGTGTACCGGGCAGCGTTGGCGATCCCGCTCGCCTTCGCGCGCGGCGGGCCGCCCAGCAGCGAGTCGAACGCCCTCGTCGAACGGTCGATCCGGGCCGAGCTGGCGGTCGGGTCGGGGGTGTCCGAGCGGGAGCTGTCGCGCGAGCTGGAACGCGCGCACCTGCTCGTCGAGGACCTGCCGCTGACCCGGGCGGCGCTCGCGGCGGCGCGGATCCGGTGGCGAGCGGGCGAGGTGATCTGCACCGTCGCGGCGACACTGCCCGAGGAGTCGCTCGCCGAGTTCGACGGACGCGCCTCCGAGCTCGCGCTCGCGGCGACGAACTGCACGACCAGCCCCTCGAGAAGCGGCACGCCCGCGCGAAGGAGAACCGCGGAGTGTGGCTGACCCCGGAGATCGACGGGATGGCGACGCTGTCCGCCTACCTCCCCGCCCCGGACGCGGTCGGCGCCTACAACCGCGTCGACCGGATCGCGCGGACCCTGCGCGACGGGGACCGCCCTGCCGGTGACGAGCGGACCCTTGCTCAGCTGCGCGCCGACGCCCTCACCGACCTGCTCTGCGACGGCGACATCACCGGCACCACCCCCGTGAGCGACGGGGCGGACCCATCGCCGACGTTCGTCTCCGGAGTGCGCGCAGAGGTGCGCCTCACCCTTCCCGCCCGCACGGCGGCGGGTCTCGACGACGCCCCCGCCGACCTCGACGGGTACGGAGCGATCCCCGCCGCCGTCGCTCGAGAACTCGCCGGCATCGCCGCCACCCTCACCCGCGTCCTCACCGACCCCGACACCGGAGCCGTGGTCTCCGTCGGCCGCACCCACCGCATCCCGCCGCCGCAGATGCGCCTCGCGCTCCAGCTCCGAGACCAGACCTGCCGCTTCCCCGGCTGCACCCGCCACGCCTCCACCGCCGAAGCCGACCACACCATCGAATGGCGCAACGGCGGACGGACCGCGCTCGACAATCTGCTGAGCCTCTGCACCGCCCACCATCACGTCCGTCACGGCGACCGCTGGACCTACCGACTCCACCCGGACGGGACCGCCGAATGGACGACTCCCACCGGCCGCCACGTCACCACCCGCCCACCGGCGCTCCCCGGGCGCCCACCCGCACCGCCACCACCACGCCCGCGCTTCGACGACCGACCGCCACCGCACTGACACGCTCCCTCGTGCTCGGGTGCGGGATCCGGAGCCTCTTCTCGTCGGCAGCGCAAGCACCCCGTGTGCGAAGCACCGACACAGGCGAGGTTTGACACGATCGAGTCATGCCGTTCCTCCGCTCACTGCGCCTCGACCGTCTCGCCGGATTCGTGGCGCGACTCGCGCGGTCGCAGGACACGCCACCCGCACCGGCCGAGGACACGACGACCCGGCTGGTGACCCAGTTCCCGATCGAGGAGAGCACCCGGTTCGCACAGTCGCTGCTCGACGGTGGCGGGCTCACGGCAGGTCAGACGGTGATGATCGAGGGCCACCGGCCGATGACGGTCACGGTCGAGAACGGGAAGGTCGTGCTCGTGCCGACCGAGGAGCCTCCCGCCGCCGCCTGACCCGCCGCTTCGCACGACGGCCCGGGACGCGCAAGTGCCGGACAGCACGATCGGCGTGTGGTCGCATGGAACTCGTCGCGACCGATGCGACCACGATCAAGGAGCCGCGTGCCCGCCGACATTCCCACTCTCTTCGCCCTGCACGGGCTCGGCTTCAGCCGGCACCTCTTCGACGCGCTCGCCCGCGAGCTCGAGGGCGAGTTCGACGTGGTCGCGATCGACCTGCCCGGCTTCGGCGACGAGCGCGACAATCCGGAGACGTCGGTCGAGCAGGTCACCGCGCACGTCGTCCGCCGCATCCGCGAGCACTCGCCCCAGCGCTGGCTGATCGCCGGCCACAGCATGGGCGGCAAGGTCGCCTCTCTCGTCGCCGAGCGGACGATGTCGGGCCGCTCGGGCCTGTTCGGCCTGGCCGGAGTCGTGCTGCTGGCCGGCTCGCCGCTCTCGCCCGAGCCGATGGCCGACGAGCAGCGGCGCACCATGCTCGGCTGGGTCGACGACGGTCCGCTCGACGAGGAGCAGGCCCGCACGTTCCTCGACCAGAACCTCGGCGCAGCGCTGCCGCCCGCGCTCGACGAGCTCGCTCTCGGCGACCTGCTGCGCACCTCGCCCGAAGCGTGGCGCGAGTGGCTCGAGACCGGGAGCCGGACCGACTTCTCGCGCGACGCCTCCGCCGTGCCCGCTCTGCTGATCGCGGGCGGCGAGGACGGCGACCTCGGCGAGGACGCTCAGCGCCGCACGAACGGCCGCACCTACCCGCGCTCGCGCCTCGTGACCCTCGCGGGCGCCGGTCACGTGCTCCCCCTCGAGCGGCCGGCCGAGGTCGCCACCGCGATCAGGGAGTTCTGGGCCGAGGAGGCGGGCACCGCGCCGATCGTGCCGGCCGACGCCTCCCGGGCGATCGTCTCGGCCCGCACGAGCAGCCGCGTGCGCGCCGCTCTGGCCGAGCGCGCGCTGGCCGACGACCCGCACTACGCGCCGCAGGTGCTCACCGCCGCGCAGCTCACCACTCTGCGCGCGATCGCCGACCGCGTCGTGCCGCAGGACGGCCCCGCGATCGATCTCGCCGCCCGCGTCGACGCCCAGCTCGCCGAGGGCGTGGGTGACGGCTGGCGCAATGCCGAGCTCCCCGCGGACCCGGTCGCGTACGGCCTCGCTCTCGACGCGCTCGCCGGGTTCGAGACGCTCGCCGATCAGGAGGCGGCTCTGCGCGACCTCGGCACGGGCGACCTCGGCACGGGCGACCTCGGCACCCTCTCGGCCGGCCAGCTCACCGCCTGGTTCGAGGACTGCCGCGTCGACCTCGTGCGCCAGTGGCTCGCGCACCCCGCGACGATGGCGCGCGTCGGCTACGACGGCTACGCCACCGGAGGCGACACCGCGCTCATCCCCGGTTTCCGCGTGCTCGGCGCAGACGAACGGGAACCCTGGGAGCCGAGCACGAGGAGTGTCCGATGAACACCGCAGGAATGCGCCGCTTCGATCTCGACGAGGTCGTCGACGCCGTCGTGATCGGCACGGGCGCAGGCGGCGCGCCGCTGCTCGCCTCCCTCGCCGCGCGCGGCCTCCGCGTCGTCGCGCTCGAGGCCGGCCCGCACTTCGATCCGGTCGACTACACGGCCGACGAGGACGCGGCGACGCAGATCAACTGGATGGAGGAGCGCCTCAGCGGCGGCGAGACCCCCACCGCCTTCGGCCCCAACAACAGCGGCCGCGGAGTCGGCGGCTCGACGCTGCACTGGGGCGCGTTCACGCCGCGCCCCGACCCGCGCGACCTGCTGCTGCGCACCGAGTCGGGCCTCGGCCGCGACTGGCCGATCGCGCACGCCGAGCTGACCTCGTACATCGAGCAGGTGGAGGCGACCATCGGCGTCTCCGGGCCGGCCGACTACCCGTGGGACCCCTCCCGCCGCTATCTGCAGGGGCCGGTCGACCGCAACGCGTCGGCCGACATGATGCTCCGGGGCTGCGCGGCCCTCGGGATCCGCGCCACCGACGCTCCCGCCGCCGTGCTCAGCGGGGGCCGGCACCAGGGCGACTTCGGCGAGCGCCCCGCCTGCGTCAACTGCGGCCAGTGCCACCAGGGCTGCCGCACCGGCGCCAAGGGGAGCATGGAGAACACCTACCTGCCGCAGGCCGTTCGCGCCGGGGCTGAGATCCGCGCGGAGTCCTTCGTGCACGGCATCGAGCTCGACGTGGCGGGCCGGGTGAGCGCCGTCGTCTACACCGTCGGCGGTGTCGAGCGCCGTCAGCGCTGCTCGGCGCTGTTCCTCTGCGCGGGCGGAGTCGAGACCCCGCGCCTCCTGCTGCACACGGGGCTCGCGAACAGCAGCGGCCAGGTCGGCCGCAACTTCCTCGCGCACGGCGCCACGCAGGTCTGGGGCACCTTCGAGACCGAGATGCGCGGCTACCGCGGCTACCCCTCCTCCGTGATCACCGAGGACACGGTGCGGCCCGCCGATGCCGACTTCGCCGGCGGCTACCTCATCCAGAGCCTCGGAGTCATGCCGCTCACCCTCGCGACGACCCTCGCCCGCGGCGGCGGGCTGTGGGGCCGCGAGCTGGTCGACGCGCTCGACGGCTACCGCTTCATGGCGGGGGTCGGCATCAACGCCGAGTGCCTGCCCGCCGACGGCAACCGCCTCGAGCTGACCGACGAGCTCGACGAGCACGGCGTGCCGAAGGCGCGCATCTCGTTCTCGGCCGGCGCGAACGAGGAGGCGATCGACGCGCATGCGATCCGCACCATGACCGCGATCGTCGAGGCGGCGGGCGCGACGAGCACCCGAGTGCTGGCGCGCACCGCGCACACGCTGGGCACCTGCCGGATGGGGACGGACCCCGGCGATGCGGTCATCGACTCCGACGGGCGCAGCTTCGACATCCCGAACCTCTGGGTCTGCGACAACTCGGTGTTCCCGAGCGCGCTGATCGCCAATCCGGCACTCGCGACGATGGCGCTGTCGCTGCGGACGGCGGACCGCTTCCTCGCCCAGGCCTGACGCCGCGCCCCGGCATGCCACTCCGGTACGCGACACGCGGCGCAGGCGTACTGAAGTGGCATCTCGCGAAGTGGTGCCCGGGGTTTAACACGTTCGAAACCGCTCAGAAATGCCCTGACTTCTGCGCAGGGTTGAGTGGAGGCACGACGTCCCCGACAGCACGGGGTCGCGCACCTCTACCCCACGGAGCCCGCCATGCCCCAGTCCCGATACCGTCGCGCCCTCGCCCTCGCCGCCACCGCCGCGGCGACCTTCTCGCTCGTCGCCTGCTCGGGGGCGAGCGACGCGGAGGACGCGGGCGGCGAGTCCGTCACCGTCACCGTCGGCACCCTGCGCGGCCAGCCGCACTTCTACCAGCCGTTCCTCTACGAGCAGTTCGCCGAGGAGGGCGTGGAGTTCGAGGTCATCACCCTCGACACGACTCCCGCTCTCTCGGACGCGCTCGTCGCCGGCACCATCGACTTCGCGATCTCGGGGGTCACGCCGACCATCTCGTCGATCGCGCAGGACCGCGACCTGAAGATCGTCGCCTCCGCGGCCGACGGCGGATCGGGCTTCATCGGCGGCGAGGGCATCTCGTCGGTCGAGGACCTCGCCGGCAAGAAGGTCGGCTACATCCAGGGCAGCGCCCAGGAGGTGGCGCTCCGCTACTACCTCGAGCAGGCCGGCCTCACCGACTCCGATCTCGAGCTGACCACCATCCCCGTGCCCGAGATGGCGTCGGCATACACGACGGGCTCGATCGACGCCTTCTTCGGAGTCGAGATCGGCGTCTCGCTCGCGGAGGCGGCCGGCGGCACCGAGATCGCCGACCCGTACGACACCCCGATCGGCCGGGTGAACATCGGCCTGGTCACCACCGGAGCGATGATCGAGGAGCAGCCGGAGGTCGTGCAGAAGGTCGTCGACACCCACGCGGCGACCATCGAGTACATGGACGACAACGTCGACGAGTGGCTGCCCGAGATGATCTCGGAGTTCGGCGGCGATCAGGAGGTCCTCGAATCGGCGCTCGAGAACTTCTGGCTCCGCTCCGACCTGACCGACGAGTACCAGGGCCAGCTCGAGGCGCTCGCGACCCAGATGCAGGAGCTCGGCTTCATCGACGAGGCGCCCGCCATCGCTGACGTCGTCGACACGAGCTTCGCGCCGACCTCGTGACGACCACGGCCGAGCCGTCGACCGCGACCGAGCGGCTCTCGACCACGACGCGCAAGCGCCGGCCCGCACGCTCGGGCTGGACGACGTTCCTCCTCGGCCTGCCCGTCCCGATCCTGTTCGTGCTGCTCTGGCAGTTCGGGCGGGCGGGCGAGTGGGAGCTGCCCTTCGGCATCAGGATGGCGTTCCTGCCCTACCCGGGCAACGTGCTCGTCTCGCTGATCGACTACGCCTTCGCGGGCCTGCGCAACGACGCGTTCAGCGGCGGACTCTGGGCCGACCTCGGCGCGAGCGCGGGGCGCGTGTTCGGCGGCTTCGCGCTGGCCACCGTCATCGCGATCCCGCTCGGCGTGCTGATGGGGCGGTACTACACGGTCAACTCGCTGTTCGACCCCTTCATCAACCTGTTCCGCCCGGTCCCGGCGACCGCCTGGGTCCCGCTCGTGGCGCTGCTCATCGGCTACGGCGACCAGGCGTCGATCTTCCTGATCACGCTCTCGGCCTTCTTCCCGATCGTGCTCGGCACCATCAGCGGTGCGCGCCAGGTGCCACCGCGCCTGATCGAGGCGGCGCGGATGCTGGGCACCGGCACCGCGGGCGTCCTCGCGCGGGTCGTGCTGCCCGCCTCCGCCGCCGCGATCGTGAACGGCATGCGCGTCGGTCTCGGGCTCGCCTGGGTCGTGCTGGTGCTCAGCGAGACGACGGGGGTGAGCACGGGCCTCGGCTCGACGATCTTCCTCGCGCGCGACGTCGTGCGCACCGACCTGATCGTCGTCGGCATGATCTGCATCGCGATCGCGGGCTTCGCCTCCGACCGCCTGCTGCTCCTGGTGTTCCGTCTGCTCTTCGGCCGCCGGCCGCTCATCAAGTGAGGCCCTCATGACACTCGCACCGGTCCGCACCGCGGACGTCCACGTGCTCGACCTCGTCAAGCGCTACGAGACCGCGACCGGCGGCGTGCTCGCCATGGCCGACGTGACGCTCGACATCCCCTCCGGCGAGTTCGTGGCCGTCGTCGGCGCGAGCGGCTGCGGCAAGTCGACGCTGCTGCGCATCCTCGCCGGGTTCGAGGAGGCGACGGAGGGAGTGGTCGAGGTCGGCGGCGTCCCCGTCGCCTCCCCCGGCCCCGACCGCGGCGTCGTGTTCCAGGACTACGGCCTCTTCCCCTGGCTGAGCGTGCGCGAGAACGTCGCCTACGGGCCGCGGCGCAAGAAGCTGCCCAAGGCAGCAGTGACGGAGGTGACCGACCGCTTCATCGAGGCGGTGCGGCTCACCCGCTTCGCCGACCGGTTCCCGGGCGAGCTCTCCGGAGGCATGCAGCAGCGCGTCGCGATCGCCCGCGTCCTCGCGAACGAGCCCTCGGTGCTGCTGATGGACGAGCCGTTCGGCGCGCTCGACGCGCTGACCCGCTCCGATCTGCAGGCCGAGCTCAAGCGCATCCACCGCGAGACCCGCACCACGGTGCTGTTCGTCACGCACTCGATCGAGGAGGCGGTCTACCTCGCCGACCGCGTCGTCGTGATGACCGGAGGCGCCTCGCACGGCGTCCCCGGCCACATCAGCGAGATCGTGCCGATCGGGCTGCCGGAGGAGCGCGACGTCACCACTCCGGAGTTCAACGAGTACAAGCGCCGGATCTCGGAGCTGGTGCACGCGCCGGCCTGAGCCGCGCGGTCAGAAGTCCGTACCGCGGCTGAGCGCCTCCCACTCGTCGGCCTCGGCGAGGAGGGTGTTCAGCGCGGTGCGGAACGCGTCGGACGCGTCGTTGCCGAGCAGCAGCAGTGACGGAGTCGACTCCGACTCGACGACCCGGATCAGCGCGGCGGCCGCCTTCGCGGGGTCACCGGCCTGGGTGCCGTGGACGGTGTCGTTCTCCTTGCGGCGCTTGCCCGCGGTGTCGGCGTAGTCGGCGATCGGCTGCGACGACTGCGTCAGCGAGCGTCCCGCGAAGTCGGTGCGGAATCCGCCGGGCTCGACCGAGAACGCGGTGATCCCCAGCGGAGCGACCTCCTTGCGGAGCGAGAGCGTGAGCGCCTCGATCGCGGCCTTCACGGCGGCGTAGTAGCCCGACCCCTCGGGCGAGATGCGCGCACCGATCGAGGACAGGTTGACGATCGTGCCGGAGCGGCGGGCGCGCATCCCGGGCAGCACCGCCTTGACGGTGCGCACGGTGCCGAAGAGCTGCGTGTCGAAGAGCTGCCGCACGTCGGCGTCGTCGCCCTCCTCGACCGCCGAGCGGTAGCCGTAGCCGGCGTTGTTGACGAGCACGTCCACTCCCCCGAAGCGCTCCTCGGCCGCCTCGACGGCGGCGGTGACCTGAGCGTCGTCGGTCACGTCGAGCGCCAGCGCGAGGGCGGAGCCGGGGTGCTGCTCGGCGAGGTCGCGCACCGACTCGACGTCGCGGGCGGTGACGACGACGTCGTGCCCGTGCTCGAGGACGGCCGTCGCGAGGGCGCGGCCGAGGCCGGTGGAGCAGCCGGTGATGAGCCAGGTGGTCATGGCGGTCCTTCTCTCGTCGTGATGCCCCGTGCGGGCGTTCGCTCCATCACACCGCGTGACGGGCCCTGGTGACAGGGGTGGACGGTGCGTGCACCGCGAGTGCACCCCTCCGCAGGGCAGCGGCGGAGGCGTCGTGAAACGTTTTATGCTCGAAGTCCGGCGGACGACGCGGCCCGGCCCCGTCGCTCCTGAATCTCGATCACGGAAGGGACGTCGCACGGATGATGCACTACGGAGGCGACTACAACCCCGAGCAGTGGGACGAGGCGACCTGGAGCGAGGACGTCGTCCGCATGCGGGAGGCGGGCGTCACCACGGTCAGCCTCGGCATCTTCGCGTGGGCGCGGATCCAGCCCGACGAGGACACCTTCGACTTCGAGTGGCTCGACCGCGTCATCGACCTGCTGCACGAGAACGGGATCGGAGTCGATCTCGCGACCGCGACCGCGTCGCCTCCGTCGTGGGCCGCGAAGAAGTACCCGGCCCTGCTCCCCCAGGACGAGAACGGCGCCACCTACTGGCCGGGCAGCCGCCAGGCCTACAGCCCGTCCTCGCCCGACTACCGCAGGCTCGCCGCTCGCCTCGTCACTGCGATCGCCGAGCGGTACCACGATCACCCCGCGATCGTCCTCTGGCACGTGAACAACGAGTACGGCTGCCACCTGAACCACGACTACTCCGACAACGCCGCCGTCGCGTTCCGCGCGTGGCTCGAGCGGAAGTACGGCGACGTCGCCGAGCTGAACCGCCGCTGGGGCACGCTCTTCTGGTCGCAGCGCTACGGCTCGTTCGACGAGATCGTGCCGCCGAGGAAGGCGCCGTACAGCCACAACCCCGCCGGCCTGCTCGACTTCCGCCGCTTCACCTCGGACACCCTGCTCGGCCTGTACACGATGGAGCGCGACATCCTCCGCGCCGCGGGTGCGACCCAGCCGATCACGACGAATTTCATGGGCGCGTTCCCTCCACTCGACTACTGGAAGTGGGCCGCCGAGGTCGACGTCGTCAGCGACGACAACTACTTCGACCCCGCCGATCCGGAGTCGTTCCGCGGCGCCGCCTTCACCCGCGACCTGATGCGGTCGCTGAAGCCCGGCCAGCCGTGGCTGCTGATGGAGCAGGCGACCAGCGCGGTCAGCTGGCGCCCGTCCAACTCCCCGAAGGCGCCGGGGCGGATGGCGGCGCTGTCGATGCAGGCCGTGGGCCGCGGAGCCGACGGGATCCTGTTCTTCCAGTGGCGCCAGTCGCGTCGGGGCAGCGAGAAGTTCCACTCGGCGATGCTGCCGCAGGCCGGCACCGACACCCGCACCTGGCGGGAGGTCGTCGAGCTGGGGTCCACGCTCGCCGAGCTGCCGGATCTCGGAGGCACCGCCTCCGGAGCGCGGATCGCCCTCGTGCTCGACTGGGAGAACTGGTGGGCGATCCAGAACCCCGACCACCCCGTCGTGCTCGACTATCTCGACCTGGTGCAGCGCTGGCACGCCGCGTTCCACCGGCAGAACCTCGCCGTCGACCTCGTGCGCGCGACCGACGACCTCTCCGGCTACGCACTCGTTGTGCTCGCCCACTCCTACCTGCTGACCGACGATGCGGCGGTGAACCTGACCTCGTTCGTCGAGAGCGGCGGACGCCTGCTCGTCACCGCCTTCAGCGACGTGGTCGACGAGGACGACGCGTTCCGCGACGGAGGATTCCAGGTGGGGCTGCGCGAGGTGCTCGGGGTGAGCGTGGTCGAGTTCGGCGCGACCGCCTCCGTGAGTGCAGACGGGCCCGTCGGCGCCTTCGAGGGCGGGTTCCTGGCGGAGGAGCTCGTCGAGACGGGCCCGGTGACCGTGCTCGGCCGCTTCACCTCCGGACAGGCCGCCGGAATGCCGGCGCTCACGGCGTGCACCACCGGCTCCGGGACCGCGCACTACCTCGCGACGATCCCCGACGACGCGGGCATGACCGCGCTCACCGGCTGGCTGGCTGCGGAGTCGGGTGTGGAGCCGGTTCTCGCCGCGTCGCCGTGGGTCGAAGCGGCGCGCCGCGGTGACGTTCTGACGGTGATCAACCACGGCGCCGAGCCGGTCGACGTGGCCGTGTCCGGCTCGGACGTGCTCACCGGAGCCCCCGTCGAGTCGCTGCGCCTCGAGCAGTACGGCTGGGCACTGGTGCGCGAGTCGGGACCCGCCGCCTAGCGAGCACTGCCGAGTCCGGCCCCCCGTCGGGTGCGGAGGATCTCGGCGAGCAGCGCGAGTTGAGCCGGGTCCTCCAGCGCCGAGCCGACGGCTGCGACCCGCACCCCCGCATCGAGGAAGGCCGAGACGTTCCCGGCCCCCAGCCCGCCGGTCGCGACGAAGCGCACATCGGGGAACGGACCTCTGATGTGGCCGAACCAGCCGACGCCGAGCCACTCGGCGGGGAAGGCCTTCATCCATCGCAGCCCCCTGGCGTAGGCGAGCTGCACCTCCCCGGGGGTCGCGACCCCGGGGAGGACGGGCATGCCGAGCGCCTCGGCCTCGTCCACGATCGACGGGTCGAAGCCCGGCGCGACGACGAACGACGCCCCCGCATCGGACGCGATCCTCACCTGCTCGCGGGTCAGCACGGTGCCGGCGCCGACGCTCTTCCCCTGCGCGGACGCACGCCGCACCACTTCACGCAGCGCCTCCTCGTCCTCCGCGCTCTGGATGGTGACCTCCACCGAGTCGATCCCGAGATTCCAGGCGGTCTCGGCCAGGCGCACGGCGCGATCGGTGCCGGTGCCGCGGAGGATGGCCATGATCGGGCTGTCGGCGAACGCGCCGTCGAACCAGGAGCCGGTCACGGTCATCGGCCGATCCTCTCGCGCAGGGCAGCGCTCTCGTGCAGTGAGTCGCCCGTCGTCCTCAGCGTCAGTGCCGCGCGGAGGTGCCCGCTCCGCAGCCTGTCGGCCACTGGAGCGCCCGACAGGCGGGCGGCCAGGTACCCTCCCGCGAACGCGTCCCCCGCACCGACCGCATCGACGACGTCGACCCGCTCCGACGGCTCGAACGTCGCCTCGCCACCGAGGAAGGCCGTGGCTCCTACCTCGCCGTCCTTGACGATCACCTCCGGCACATCGGGGAAGCGACGCCGGACGTCGAGAGCGCTCGGTGTGGCCCAGAGCTCCTCCGCTTCGTCACGGCCGGTGAAGAGGACGTCGGCACGGCGCGCGAGCGCGTCGAGCGCCGGAGCCGCGCCTCCCGGCCGCCACAGGGAGGCCCGATGATTCATGTCGATGCTGATGGTCACTCCTGCCCTCCGGGCACGATCGATGAGGTGGTCGAGAAAGGCCGCGGCGGTGGAGGACAGCGCCGCGGTGATCCCGGACACGTGCAGGATCCCGACACCGTCGAGGCCGACCAGCCCGACGTCCTCGACCGACAGGTGCGAGGCCGCCGAACCGCGTCGGTGGTAGACCACGCCTCGGCCGGGATCCTTGACGTAGAGGCCCGTCGGACGGTCGCTGTCGTAGACGACGCCCGAGACGTCGATGCCGCGAGCGGCCAGCTGCGCGGCCACCCGACGACCCAGCGCGTCGTCGCCGAGTCGGCTGAACCACCGCGCTTCGTGTCCGAGAGCCGCGACGTGCGCGGCGACGTTCGACTCGGCGCCCCCGGCGTCGACGAGGAAGACCTCGGCCTCCTCGACGCGCTCGGCCCTCACGGGAGCGATCATCGCCATGGTCTCGCCGACGGCGAGCAGGGCGCCGTCCTGGGCCCACCGAGCCGCCACGGTCTAGCGCAGCCCGGAGACCGGGGCGGTGTCCATGTCGTCGAAGGCCTGGTTCTCGCCCGCCATCGCCCAGACGAAGGAGTACGAGGCGGTTCCGACTCCGGAGTGGATCGACCAGCTCGGGGAGAGGACGGCCTGCCGGTCCGCCACCACGAGGTGGCGCGTCTCCTCGCGCTCACCGAGCAGATGGATGACGCGGGCGTCGTCGGCGACGTCGAAGTACAGGTAGCACTCGGTGCGGCGGTCGTGCGTGTGCGCCGGCATCGTGTTCCACATCGACCCGGGGTGCAGCTGCGTGACGCCCATCACGATCTGGCACGAGCGGACCCCGTTCTCGTGGATGTACTGGTTGAGGGTGCGCCGATTCGACGTCATCGGGTCGCCGAGCTCGCGCACGGTTCCTCCACCCGGGGCGACGAGCACTGTCGGATAGGTCGTGTGCGCGGGCGCGGAGAACAGGTAGAACTGCGCGCCCGATCCCGCCTCCGCATCGGCGAAGACGACCTCGCGGATCCCGCGGCCGAGGTAGAGGCACGCCCCCTTCACGAGCGTGTGGACCTCCCCGTCGGCGGTCACCGAGCCCGTTCCGCCCACGTTGACGATGCCGAGCTCTCGGTGCTCGAGGAAGTAGTCGCTCCGGATCTCGGGGTAGCCGGTCAGGGTCAGCTCCGACCCGGCGGGCTCGGCGCCCCCGAGCACGATGCGGTCGTGGTGGGTGTAGGTGACCCGGATCTCGCCCGCGACGAAGACGTCCGGCACGAGATAGTTCGTGCGCAGGTCCTCGGTGGTCATCCCGGGGACCTGGGCGGGGTTGGTGGCGTAGCGCTGCTGCATGACTGCTCCTGGAAGCTGAGGGGTGGAGGGGGTCAACGGACGAGCCAGCCGCCGTCGACGGGGATGACGGCGCCGGTGACGTAGGCGGACGCCGGCGAGGCGAGGAAGACGAAGACGCCCTGCACGTCGGCGGGCTCGCCCCACCGCCCGGCGGGGATGCGGGCGACGATGGACTTCTCGCGTTCGATGTCGGCGCGGAGCCCCGCCGTGTTGTCGGTGGCCATGTAGCCCGGCGCGACCGCGTTCACCGTCACTCCGCCCGACGCCCACTCGTTGGCGAGCGCCTTGGTGAGCCCGGCGACAGCGTGCTTGGACGCCGCGTACGCGGGCACCAGGATGCCGCCCTGGAACGAGAGCATGGAGGCCACCGTGATGATGCGTCCCGAGCCCTGGAGCAGCATCTGCCGTCCTGCGGCCTGCGAGAGGTGGAAGACGGAGTCGAGGTTGACGCGCAGCACCTCGCTCCAGTCGTCGGGTGCGTAGTCGACGGCGGGGGCGCGCCGGATCGTGCCGGCGTTGTTCACGAGGACGTCGAGGCGCCCGTACTCGGCGACGACCGCGGTCACGGCCGAGGCGAGGTCATCGGGCGAGGCCGTCGCGAAGTCGCAGCGCAGCTCGAGCACACGGCGTCCGAGTCCGCGGATGAGCGCAGCGGTCTCGGTCGCTTCGCTGCGATCCAGCATTGCGATGTCGGCGCCGGCCTCGGCGAGCGCGAGGGCGGCACTCCGACCGAGGCCTCGGCTCGACCCCGTGACCAGGGCGACCCGGCCGTCGAGTCTGAAGGAGTCGAGGATCATGGGCGGACCTCCGGAGGGTCGGTGAAGACGGTGGTCAGCTCGCCGATCCCGGCGACGCGCACCGTGACCGAGTCGCCGGACGCGATCGGGCGGTGGGCGGCCTGGGCGTCGGGGAGCTTCTGGGGCGTGCCCGTCGAGATGACGTCGCCGGGGCGGAGGGTCATGACCGTGCTGAGGTAGTGGACGATGAAGGCGACGCTGAAGATCGTCGTCGAGGTCGACTGCGAGACCGTCACCCGACCGTCGCGGACGACCTCCACCACGAGGTCCTGCGGATCCGGCACGTCGTCAGCAGTGACGATCCACGGGCCGAGGGGGGCGAAGCCGTCGAAGCACTTGCCCATCGTCCACTGGCTCTGCCGACGCTGCCACGACCGGTCCGACACGTCGTTGAGGAGGGTGTAGCCGCCGATGCAGGACAGGGCGTCCTCGATCGGGACCGCGTGCGCGGTCCGGGCGATGACGACGGCGATCTCGCCCTCGTAGTCGACGTCCTCCGCCACCGCGGGGATCGCGACCGCGTCGCCGGGGCCCGCGAGGGTGTTCGGAGTCTTGACGAACACGTCGGGGAAGTCCGGATCGCCCAGGCGCGGGTCCTGCCCGTCCGGCACGTGCCCCCGGTAGTTGTAGCCCAGGCACAGCATCGTGCCGGGGCGCACCGGTGGGGCGAGGTCGAGTCCGGCGAGGGCGGGCGATGCCGCGCTCGCCCTCTCGGCCGCCCGGCGAGCCGCGGTGCGGGCGTCGGGGTCGGACATCACGTCGACGGTCGTGTGCCCGCCGGGCACCTCGACGACGCGATCCGTGCCGTCGACGTCGACCACCACTCCCGTGCGCTCTCCGCCGGGTGTGCGGATGCTGACGAGCCTCACCAGTGCGTCACCCACTCCGGGTCCTCGATCCGCACGAGTGCCTCGAGGTAGAAGTAGTCGCCCCAGAGCGTTCCCTCGTCGACCCCGACCTGCTTCGGCAGGTCGTAGACGCCGTGCAGCAGGAGCGCGTCCGAATCGGAGGGGCTCTCCGGCGTGCATCGTGCGATGAGGGCGGCGACGAGGCGGTGCGCCGCCTCGGTCGCGGTCCTCGCGCGCTCGGTGTCCGGCTCGAGGCCGGCGAGTTCCAGCAGACCGCAGGCGGCGATCGCCGCGGCCGAACTGTCGCGGGGGGCATCGCTCCCGTTCGTGTAGACGAGGTCCCAGTAGGGCACGTCGTCGTCGGGGAGGTGCGCGAGGAAGTACCTCGCACAGCGCCACGCCGCCTCGCGGAGACCGGGATCACCGGTCGTGCGCGCACCGATGGCGAATCCGTAGACACCCCACGCCTGACCCCGCGCCCAGCAGGAGTCGTCGAAGGCGCCCTGCTCGGTCGCCCCGCGGAGCGGACGTCCCGTCTCGACGTCCCAGTAGAAGGTGTGGAACGTCGTGTCATCGGGCCGGAGGATGTGCGCCCGCAGCTGCTCGGTGTGCCGTCGCACCGCGTCGGCGTACCGCCGATCGCCCGTCTGCTCGAACGCCCACGTCAGCAGCGGCATGTTCATCAGGCTGTCGATGATCGTCCGGCCGGCCTGAGTCGGATCGCGGAGGTCGCCCCACGCCTGGATGATGCCCGCCGGTTCGAGGAATCGCGTCATCAGGTGGTCGGCCGCGAGGAGGGCCGCAGCCCTCGCATCGTCCCTGATCGCGGGGGTCGAGCCCATCCGCGACGCCGTCACGGACCCGAGGCTGTACAGGAAGCCGAGATCGTGGGTGTCGAGGTCGATGCCCTCTCGGACGCGATGGGCGAAGTCGCCCGCGTGCGCCTCCGCGGCCGACCGGAACGCCTCGTCGCGCGTCGACTCCCAGGACAGCCACTGCGCGCCGGGCCAGAAGCTGGTCGTCCACCCCCTGTTGCCGCCCTGCGCGATGCCGCCGGCTGCCGGACGGGGGAGGTAGCGGCCGTCGACGGTGGTGTCGTCGGGGTAGGACGCGCCCCACGCGGCCATGTTGCGTCGTACGGTGTGCAGGGCGGCCTCGAGTGCCGCGGGAGCATCGACCGCGACTGCTGCACCGGGAGAGGCCGGGAGGGACTGGTGACTCATGAGATGGCGTCCTTCGTCGTGGGTGATCCGGAGAGTGCGCGGGTGACGGCGGCCGGAGACCGGAGGCAGTATCGGGAGTTGGTCCAGGCGACGTAGAGCACGGGCGCTGCAGTGAGCCCGAGCGCCAGGGCCGGGACATTGACGAACAGCACGACCTGCACGCCGATCACGGCGATCGACGCGATGCTGAAAGGCCAGCGCCGGACCGACAGCACGAGGCTCGTCCGCAGCACGTCCCGCAGGCGCGCGTCCGGCTGCTCACCGACGGCGACGAGGGCGAGGAGCCCCGTCGCCAGGGTGAGGAAGGCGAGGACGAGGAGCACCGGTACGACGACGACCGACAGAGGCGTCGCCGACAGCATCCGGACATCCACGGCGAGAACGACGAGCACGGCGGTGGCCGATGCCCCGATGAGCAGCGAGCGGCGCCAGAGGAGGCGCCACGCCCGCAAGTACGGACGGACGACCGCCGACGAACCGTCGCTGCTGTCGCGGAAGACCCTGAACAGGGCGGCGACGGCCGGCGCGACCGTCGGCGCCGTCAGGGCGATGAAGGGCCACGACACGGCGGGATCCGTCGTGATGAGGAGCACGACGAGCGGAAGCGCCGCCGCGCAGGTGAGCAGATTGCCCATGAGCCCGAGATAGACGACTCCGAGGATCGCCTCCCAGGTCTGATGCGGAACGCGTCGCACGGTCAGCCCTTCAGTCCGCTGGTGGCGAGACCCTCGACGAAGTACTTCTGGCCGAGGACGAAGATCACCGCGATGGGGATGACCGAGATGGTGAGGCCCGCGAACAGCAGTGCGTAGTTCGTGTCGTAGAGGTTCGAGGCGAAGCTCTTCAGCCCGAGCTGGATCGTCCAGAGGTCCGGGTTGCGGAGGTAGATCAGCGGACCGAGGTAGTCGTTCCACGTGTTGACGAAGGTGAGCAGAGTGAGGCTCGCCAGGGCCGGGACGGACAGGGGCAGCATGATCCGTCGCCAGATGCCGTAGTCGCTGAGCCCGTCGAGCCGCGCGGCCTCGCTCAGCTCGTCGGGGATCGTCTCGTAGTACTGCTTCATCAGGAACACGCCGAACGCGCCGAACGCCTGGAGCAGGATGATCGCCCACAGAGTGTTCGACACCTTCAGATTCGACAGCAGGATGAACTGCGGGATCATGTACGACTGCCACGGCACGGCGATGGTGCCGATGTACACCAGGAAGAGGGCGTCGCGCCCGGGGAAGCGGATCTTGGCGAACCCGTAGGCGGCGAAGGACCCGGTGAGCACCTGGAGGAAGGTGACGGCGGTCGCCAGGAGCAGGGAGTTGCGGATCCACGTCAGCATGTCCGCGAGCTGCAGGATGTCGATGTAGTTGCTGAAGACGAACGTCTCGGGCAGCCACACGATGGGTACGGAGAAGACCTCGTTCGGAGACTTGAGCGAGCTCAGCACCATCCAGATGAACGGCGTCAGCAGACCGACCGCGAACACGAACAGGCCGAGGTAGCCGAGGACGCGGCCGAGGGTGCGCCGGTCCGGCGCGCCGCGTCGGCGGGCGGGCAGGGGCTCCGGGTTCTCCGCGAGGTCGCGGAGAGCCCGTCGGTCGTCGGTGGGGACGAGGAGTTCGGACATCAGACGCTCCGTTTCTTGTTCCAGAGGAACTGCGCGATCGTGACGACGATGCAGAGGAAGAACAGGGCGACGGCCGCCGCCGACGCATAGCCGAACTGCGACTCCTCGAAGCCCTTCCGGTAGATGAACTGGGACAGGACCGACGTCGACTGCCCCGGCCCGCCGTCGGTCATGACGAGGATCAGATCGAAGATCTTGAAGGAGTTGATGGTGAGGATGACCGTGACGAAGAACATCGTCGGGCGCAGGCAGGGCAGGGTCACGTTGAAGAAGCGCTGCACGGCGTTCGCACCGTCGACGCGGGCGGCCTCGTGCAGCTCGCGCGGTACCGTCTGGAGCCCCGCGAGGAACAGGATCATGTAGTAGCCCATGTCCCGCCAGGTGCTGACGATGACGACGGCGGGCATGGCCCACTCCGACGAGGTCAGCCAGCCGGGGGGATCCGTGAAGCCGATGGCGCGCAGCGCCTCGTTGATCGGCCCGGAGTCGGGACTGAAGAGCAGGTTCCACACCACCGCGATCGCGACGATCGACGTGATGTACGGGAAGAACGCGGCGGTCCTGAAGAACGCGACTCCGCGCAGCTTGTTGTTCAGCAGCAGTGCGAGTCCGAGCGAGACGGCGATGGTCAGCGGGATGTGCAGGACCGAGTAGTAGATCGTGTTCCCGAAGGCGATGCGGAAGCTGCCGTCGCTCAGGAGACGGGTGAAGTTGTCGAACCCGATCCAGTCGGCCTTGCCGAAGACGTTCCAGTTGGTGAACGCCATGTAGAAGAGGATGAGCACGGGCAGCAGGGTCAGGAACCCGAAGCCGATGAAGTTGGGGAGGATGAAGCTCCACCCGATGAGGGCGTTTCGCCGCCGCAGCGCCGACCGGCGCTTGCGCACGGGAGGCGGTGCGGTCGAACCGACCTCCGGGATGGTGGTGGACATCAAGACTCCTCGTCGAGTGTGAAGAAGGGGGGTGCGGTGGCCGGCGTCGCGGCCGGCCACCGCCGGGTGGCCCTCACGGGCCCTCTCAGGTCAGTCCGTGCCCACCTCGCTGGCGACACGGTCCTGCGCGGTCGAGACGGCGTCGCTGACCGACTCCGATCCCGACATCACGCCGGTGTGGAGGTCGCCGAGGATGGTCTGGACGGCCGCGGTCTTGCTCGAGGTCGGGTTCTCGGGCTTCGTGTCGTGCGTCGAGACGGCGAAGCGGGAGAGCTCGTCGGTCGGCACACCGGGTGTGGCGAAGAAGGTCTCGGCGACCTCGTCGTCGAGCAGTGCCGGCGTGATCGCGATCTCGGCGAGACGCTCCGCCGCGTCCGCGCTGGCCGCATAGGCGAGGAAGTCCTTCGCGGCCTGCGTCTTGGAGTCGTCGATGTTCGCGTTGATGCCGAATCCGGTCGGGTCGCCGAACGTCACGGGGGTCTCGTCGAGACCGGTGGTGGACTCGTCGTACTGGGGGGCCGGAGCGATGCCCCAGTCGAAGTCCTGCGCTTCGCCGGAGGCCTGCTGCGCGGTGAGGCTCCCGACGTACCAGGTGCCCATCAGCATCATCGCTGCCTTCTGCGTACCGAATTCCGATCCGTAGCCGAGCTGATTCGCCGTGATCGTGTTGAAGTCGACCTGCGCCTTGTCGTCCTGCAGCGAGAGCGTCCGGTCGTAGTAGGGCTCGAGGTAGTCGAACTCTCCGCTGAGGATGTCGGCGTCGGGCGCCTGCGCGCTCGCGAATCCCTGGACGGTCGACTGCCACCGGTGCAGGTATGCGCCGTAGGCCGTGTTGCCCGCCGCGGTCAGGCCGGCCTTGAGGGCCTCCGCCGCATCGGCGTAGTCGTCCCACGTCCACGAGCCGTCGGGATAGGCGACGCCCGCCGTGTCGAAGAGGGTCTTGTCGTAGTAGAGCACCCAGGAGTCCTGACGGTACGGGACGGCGTAGGCCGATCCGTCGATCTCGTAGGACTCGGTACCGCTGATGCCGTCGGGGAGCTCGATGTCGGAGACGTCGAGCAGCTGCCCGCCCTCCTTGAAGGTCGTGACGTACTTGACCTCCTTCTGCGTGATGATGTCCGGGCCGGACCCGGCCGCGAGGTCCGCGGTCACCAGCGTGTTGTACTCGGCGGGGTCGTACTCCTTGAGCTCGACGGTGACGTCGGGGTACTTCTCGTGGAAGCCGTCGGCGAGGACCTGGAACTCGGGCGTCGTCTGGAGGCTCCACCCGGACACGGTGAGGGTCGCCGGGCCCGAGGCCTCGGACGACGTCCCACTGCTGCACGCCGTGAGGACGAGGGTCGCCGAGACGATGAGAGCCCCGGCGGCTGCGATCTTGCGCTTCATTTCAGTTGCTCCTTTGCAATTGCTCCGGCACCCGACGATGGGCCTCCGGAGACCGACGCTGTCGTCATGACGCGTCGATGGTCTGTGGGGTCGGGAAGGGTCTGCGGGTCGGGAAGATCGGTGCGGGTGCGGACGCCGTCGGCCCAGGTGACGAGCACCGCGGTCCGGTCGTCGCCGAGCACGACGAGGGGAGTCGAGCCGGCAGCGCCGCTGAGTGCCACAGCGGTGAGGGTCCATCGGCCCACTGCGACCGCGCTCTCGAGCGTCGGGACGAAGGAGCGGGCTCCCAGCGGACTGCTCGCCGGCCGTTCGACGACCGTGGCGACGGCCTCGCGGCCCACGGCCTCGACGATGCTCCTGAGGCGGCCGTCGGAGACGGCGGCTGCGCTCTCGGAGACCTCCAGCCCGGTCGCCTCCGTCAGGGCCCAGCCGCCGATCCGCAGCCGCAGGTCCTCGGCACGGAGGCCGGGGGTGAGGGCTCCGATGTGGACGCACCGCACCTCCCACCCGCCGCGGACGATCGACCAGGTGGTGAGGGGGGCGGCGAACGAGGGCTCCCCCGCCAGACCGGAGCCGTGGCCGATCTGGCGATCGTGGAAGTCGATCCAGTGCACCTGCGAGACCGAACCGGCCACTCCGACACGCGTCCCCGACGGGTCGACATCGATCCGCGCCGCCTGCAGTGCCATGGCCGTCCGATGGGTGCTCCGCCCCTCGCGGTCGACGAGCACGACGGACTGCTCCAGAGGCTCGCGCCACGCCTCGGGGTCGAGGAGGGGCGTCGTCGCCGTGGAGTACCCCATCCGGGCGTAGAGCGGCGAGTCGCCCGAGACGGCGTCGGCACGAGCGTGATCGGTGCCGTGGTTGATGACGCGCACCACGCCGTCGGCCTGCGTGCCCGAGACGATCCACCCCGCGGCGGCGACCACGCGCAGGTCGTCGCCTCGCTCGATCGGGAGGGGCTGGGCGTCGGCTGTCCAGACCGGGTGATCGGCCGGCAGCGCGACGCCCAGCAGCCCCTTGACCGCCCAGTAGGGCGAGGCCGGACCGGAGTAGCTCTGCGCCAGGGCGGGCCAGGCGCCGTGCCATCCGAGCGTCAGCAGCCCGTCGGGATCGGGCGCCCCGCGATCGACGAAGTGCGCGACGACCGCGGAGGCCGCTCGCCGCAGCGTGCCGGCACTCGTCGAGGGGACACCGGCGATGACGCCTGCCCAGAAGGGAGCGGCGGCGGCGAAGCGGTAGATGAGGCTCCGGCCCTGGAAGAGCGGCGAGCCGTCGGCGCCGACGAGGGCGACGGCGTCGAGGAGGTAGCGGTCGAGAGCCGCCGTGTCGGAGGGCCCGCGTCCTTCAGCGAGTTCGGAGGCTCCCCGCATGCGCGCCCACAGCACCGGGTAGACGTGCAGCGCCCAGCCGACGTAGTGGTCGAACGACCGCTCGTCGCCATCGGACGACCATCCGTCGGACCGCGAGAACGAGTCGTGCCGCGCGAGGTCGGCTGCGATGTCGGACGCCGACCACGGCCCGCCCACCGAGCGCAGGAAGGTCTGCACCACGAGCCGGAACCACACCCAGTTGGTCTGCGGGTAGGTGTCGTCGCCGACGGCCGGCGAGAAGTACGCGATGACCCGCTGCTGCGTGGTCGCGTCGAGTCGATCCCAGATCCAGGGGCGGGTCATGTCGAGGGCGAGCGCGATCGAGGCCGCTTCCACCTTCGCCTGCGCGTGCTCGTCGAGCCGCACCCACCGGCCGGCATTCGCGGGATCGACCCCGGCGCGAATACCGCGGCTGTAGTCGGCGATCAGCCGGTCGAGGCCCTGTCCGCGCTCGCCGACGATGCGGAGACCGGCGAGCAGGAACGTCCTCGCGAATCCCTCGAGGCCGTCGACGTCGGCACCGTAGCCGCCCTCCTCACCCGGAAGAGAGATCCGCGCGAAGTCGGGCGAGGCCCACGGTTCGACGGCCGAGAGCAGGCGGTCCGCGAGCGCCACCCACTGCTCCCTGCGCCAGTCGACAACGAGCACGCGATTCTCCTTTGAATGAGCAGAACGACAGTCAGACTCGCTCTAGCAGGGAGATTATCAACGGGTTCCGTCCATTGCAAGACAATTCGATCACGCATATGATCGTTTGTGATCGCTTGAGCACGGAAGCCGCCTCGGAGGGACTTGATCATCGTCACGACATCATCGGAGCCCAGGCTCCGGCCACTGATCGACGTCCTCGCCCATCAGCTGGGTGGGCCCGGGACCGAGTGGGAGTCCGCTCTCGCCCGCGCGCTCCCCTCGCCCGCAGCGTCACTCCCCGTGGCTCCGGCGACCGACCGGGAGGTCTGGGGGCCGACGGGCCGGGCCGACTCGGCGACCGTGCACGGCGTTCTCGCTCGCGCCGAAGCGGAGCGCGCCGCTCCCTGGCCCCAGCCCCTCGCCAGCCAGGCGGCCCGCGTTCATCGTGACGGGAACCGGGAGGAGTGGGAGAGCGCCGCCTTCGAACGACAGCGCCGACTGACCCGCGCGACCGTGGCAGCGGCGCACACGCTCGACGACGCCTGGATCGACTCCGTCGCCGACGGCGTGCAGCTCCTGTGCGAGCAGTCGTCGTGGTGCTGGCCCGCTCACGACGACACCCGAGAGCGCCACGGTGCCGTTCTGGCGACGGTCTCCGCACCGTTCCTCGACCTCGGCGCGGGCGAGATCGCCGCGCAGCTCGCGTGGATCGACCACCTCCTCTCCGATGCTCTCGACGACCGGTATCCGGGGCTCCGCGCGCGCATGCGGACCGAGGTCCGCACCCGGGTCATCGATCCCTTCCTGACTCGACGCGACTGGCACTGGATCGGCCTGGACGGCGACGTCCACAACTGGAACCCGTGGATCCACGGCAACGTCGTGACCGCGGCGCTGCGACTGCTCGACGGCCCCGACGACACCGGCGTGCGCGGAGAGACGATCGCGCTCGCTCTCGACGGGCTCGACCGCTACGTCGCGGCGCTGCCGAGCGACGGCGCGATCGACGAAGGGTTCGGCTACTGGTGGAACGGTGCCTGCCGCGCGCTGGAGACCCTCGATCTGCTGGCCGTCGTCACGGACGGCGTGCTCGATCCGAGTGCCCGGATCGAGGCACTGCGGGAGACCGTCGCCTTCCCGCACCGCAGCCACCTCGGTGGTCCCTGGTACGTCAACTTCGCGGACGGCCAGGCCCGGCCCGCGCGCGACCAGCCCTGGCACGCGCTCCACCGCGCTGCACATCGTGTGGGTGACAGCGCCGCGGCGGCGCACGCCGCGTGGCACCGGATCGCCGGGACGGCCGCGGCGTCCGAGGTCGAGGGCCTCGGACGCCTGCTGAGGGGCATGACGGACGCGGCGTGGCTCGGCGCCACAGGAGCGCCGCCCCTCCCCCGCGACGTCGTGCTGCCATCGACGCAGACCCTGCTCGCGCGGCAGAGCACAGGCCGTGCCGACGGTCTCACCCTCGTGGTGAAGGGCGGCCACAACGGCGAGAACCACAATCACAACGACGTCGGCTCCTTCATCGTCGCCTCCGACGGCGTGCCGGTGATCGTCGACGCCGGGCGTCCCACCTACACGAAGCAGACCTTCGGGCCCGACCGGTACGACATCTGGACCATGCAGAGCGACTGGCACAACGTGCCCGAGATCCGGGGCGCCTCTCAGCCTGCGGGTGAGACGTGGGCGGCGGCGGACGTCACCGTGCAGGTCACCGACGCCGCCACGTCGCAGGAGCTCGAGCTCGCCGGCGCGTACGACGTCGAGGGTCTGCGCAGCTGGCGTCGTCGCGCCCTGCTCGACCGCCTCGGGCGCCGCGTGCAGGTGCTCGACGAGTGGGACCTCGCCCCCGCCGGGGAGACGTCCGCCCCGACGTCGCTGCACCTCCTCCTCGCCGGCGAGGTGTCGCTGCACCCCGGTGGTGCGCGGGTGGTGCCGCTGGCGTCGGCGCCGCCGGTACTGTTGCGATGGCCGGACGACATCGAGGCCTCTGCAGAGATCCGGCCGCTCGACGATCCGCTGCTGCGAGACGTGTGGGGGCCGCAGCTGGTCCGACTCACACTCCCCGTGGCGGGCCGGACGAGGGCGTCTCTCACGATCGAGGTGGCCGACGACGGGTCCCGGGGCGCGATGCCGGAGGGGGAAGAGCGATGACAGACCAGTTGCAGCATCCGCTCCTCGCCGCCAAGCGCAGAGAGCTCGTGCTCAGCGCCCTGGCCCGCGACGGTGTGGTCAGGGTGTCGCAGTTGCTGGAGGAGCTCGGCGTCGCCCCGGTGACCCTGCGCCGCGACCTCGCGCAGATGGAGCGTGAGGGCCTGCTCAGCAGGGTGCACGGTGGCGCCGTGGCCGCCCCCGGAGCTCCCGCCCTCTCCGACGTGGTGGCGGCGCCTCTCCCCGATGTCGACGCGGGTGCCATCGCGGTGCTCGTGCCGTCGTTGAACTACTACTGGCCCGGGGTCGTGCAGGGCATGAAGGCCGAGGCGCGCCGCCTGGGCCTGCGGCTCCTGCTGCGGGGTGCGTCCTACGAGCTGCAGGACGAACGGCCCGTGCTCGAACGACTCGTGTCGACGGAGGACGTGCGCGGCATCATCGTGGCTCCGAACACGGACACCGCCCACGCGCAGGAGGTCATCCAGTGGTTGCACGAGTGCGGCGTGCCCAGCGTGCTCGTCGAGCGCGATGCGGTGTCCTACCCCGAGGGAGCACCCGTGGAGTCGGTGGTCACCGACCACGCTCTGGGCGCTGTCCTGGCGGCCCGACACCTCGCGGCGCTGGGGCACACGCGCGTGGGCCTGGTCCTCTCCCGCAATTCACCGACGTCGCGCAAGATCTCCTCGGGTTGGCACACGGCGTGCGCGGAGCTCGGGCTGACGCCGGGCCGCGCGATCGAGGAGATCCTCCCGGATCGCACGAGCGCCGAGTTCCCCAGCGTCGTGGATCACACCCTCGACGCGGTCCTGAGGAGCGGCACGACCGGCCTGCTCGTGCACTCCGATCCGGAGGCGATGGCGATCGTCGATCTCGCGCTGAACCGCGGGATCTCGGTGCCCGATGACCTCTCGATCATCGCCTACGACGACGAGGTCGCCCACTTGTTCAGTCCCGCTCTCACGGCCGTGAGCCCACCCCGGGCGACCGTCGGACAGGCGGCCGTCGATCTGCTGAACAGGCGGATCAGCTCGCCCGATCGACCCGTGCACCGCGTCGTGATCAGCCCGTCGCTGATGGTGCGCGAGAGCACGGCTGCGCCCGGAGAGCCCCGAGGAGACGCGCCGACGCGATAGGGGGAGCGGCTCCGTCAGCTCCCCGCCTGCACCGCGTGCAGCGTCGCGTAGCGACCCCGCGCCACCAGCAGCTCGGCGTGCGAGCCCACCTCGACGACGCTCCCGTGCTCGAGCACCACGATGCGGTCCGCCGACCGGATCGTGGACAGCCGGTGCGCGACGACCAGCGTCGTCCGGCCCCGCATCAGCCGCTCGAGGGCCTCGCGCACGAGCGCCTCCGACTCGGGGTCGAGCGCGCTCGTCGCCTCGTCGAGCACCAGCACGCGCGGGTTGCGCACCAGCGCCCGCGCGATCGCGATCCGCTGCCGCTGCCCGCCCGAGAGCCGCGCCCCGCGCTCGCCGACAACGGTGTCCCAGCCCTCGGGCAGCGCGTCGACGAAGTCGAGCGCGTTCGCGTCCCGCAGCGCCCCGGTGATCCGCTCGTCGCCGACCGCGCCCAGCCCGTAGGCCACGTTCTCGCGGATCGAGCCCTCGAACAGCACCGAGTCCTGCGGCACGACCGACACGAAGCGGCGCACGCTCCGCAGGTCCAGCGACTCCGCATCGCGCCCGTCGAGCAGGATGCGCCCGCGCGTCGGCCGGAGGAACCCGAGCACCAGGTTGAGCATCGTCGACTTGCCCGAGCCCGAGGATCCGACGAACGCGATCGTCTCGCCCGGCTGCACGTCGAGCGAGACGTCGTCGATGGCGATGGTGTCGGAGTCGTACCGGTAGCCCACGTGGTCGAGGCGGATCGCGCCGCGCAGCTCGTCGACCCGCGCCTTGCCCTCGTTGTGCTCGAGGTCGGGATCCTCGAGCAGCTCGCCGATCGAGCGCACCGACTCGGTGCCGCGCGCGATGATCGGCAGCAGCATCAGGAGGTTCGTCACGGCTCCGGTGAGCAGCGCGAAGCAGGAGCTGAGCAGCACCACCTGGCCCGCCGTGATCGGGACCCAACCGCTGATCGACGCCCAGGCCGCGGCCACGAGGCACGCGACTCCGAGCAGCTGCAGCCCCACCCACGAGAGCGACGCGAAGCGCCCGTTGAGCAGGTCGAGGCTGTAGCCGGCCGAGCGCACGCCCTCGGCGCCCGCCGCGACCCGGTCGACGGCGGTGCTCTCGAGTCCGTGCGCGCGGGTGATCGGGATCAGCGTCGCCATCTCGCCCACCCGTGCCGAGAACTGCTCGACCTCGCGCCGGAACAACTCGTTGCCCTGCCGCGAGCGCTTGGTCAGGAACGCGCGCAGCAGCACCGCGAGCGGGATGGCGAGCGCGTAGACGGGGAGGAACTCGGGCACGTTCAGCGCGGTCATCACCAGGGCGCCGATCGCGACCATCACGGCCGAGAGCAGCGGATGCGCGACCTGCTGCAGCATCGTCTCGATGTTCTCGACGTCGCGCACGACCTTGGTCTGCACGATCGACGAGCTCGCCCGGGTGTGGAAGCCGATCGACAGGTTCTGCAGCCGCGCCGCGAGCGCGTTCCGGAGGTCCTTGCCGGTCTGGCGCACCGAGCTCATGTAGAGCCGGGTGTACATCACGTGGTTCGGGTAGTTCTGCAGCAGCGCGAGCAGCGCGATCGCGGTCCAGAGCCAGAGCGTCGAGGAGGGTCCGCCCGCCACGACGACATCGACGATCGCGCCGGTGACCACGGGCAGCAGCCAGAGCGGAGTGTCCTTCACGGCGAAGAAGAGGACCGCGACGGTGATCCGTCCGCGGTAGCGGCCGAGCAGCCGGAGGGACGAGCGGGCGGGCCGGCGCCGGTCGATCCCGATCGGTGCGAGGGACGGGCGGGCTTGCCTCACGAGGGGATCGTCTCCGATTCGACACCTCCGACGGCGGCTCCGTCGGCGTGGTCGCAGGCGACGCTACTCGCGATCCCGATGGCGGGCAAGCGTTTTCCGAGCTAGGGTTCCCAGAGCGCCGGCACGCGCCGACGCCCTGATCGCGAGGACGCCCATGGACGCCGACACCCTCCCTCCGCTGCGCGTCGGTATCATCGGCACCGGCGGGGTCGCCCACCTGCACGCCGCCGCACTGACCGGTCGCGACGACACCCGAATAGTCGCGGCCATCGACACCGACGCCGAGCGCGCGGGCCGGTTCGCCGCGCAGTACGGCATCCCCGCCTCCGGCACCTCGTTCGCCGAGCTCCCCGAGGTCGACGTGCTGCACCTCTGCACGCCGCCCGGAGTGCACGCCGAGCAGGCCGAGGCGGCCTTCGCCCTCGGCGCGCACGTCGTCGTCGAGAAGCCGCCGGCCCTCTCGCTCGCCGAGGTCGACCGGATGCTCGCCGCCGCCGAGCGCGCGGGCCGCCGCCTCGCCGTGGTGTTCCAGCAGCGCACGGGCACCGCCGCCGCCCATGTCCGCGGCCTGCTCCGCACCGGGGCGCTCGGCCGCCCGCTCGTCGCGCGCTGCGACACCCTCTGGTACCGAGACGACGAGTACTTCGCCGTCCCGTGGCGCGGCCGGTGGGACACCGAGGGCGGCGGCACCACCTTCGGCCACGGCATCCACCAGCTCGACCTGCTCGCGCACCTGCTCGGAGACGTCGACGAGGTGACCGGCCAGGCCTGGCGCGTCGGCCGTGAGATCGAGACCGAGGACGTCTCGACCGCCGTGCTCCGCTTCGCCTCGGGAGTCGTCGCCTCCGTGCTCACGAGCGCCGTCTCGCCGCGGCAGTCGAGCTCGATCCGCATCGACACCGAGCGCGCGACCGTCGAGCTCGAGCACCTCTACGGCCACGGCCACGACCACTGGCGGATCACGCCGGCGCCCCACGTCGATCCCACCGAGGCCGCCGGCTGGGCGTTCCCGGCCGACGAGGTCGCGAGCGGGCACCAGCCCTACCTCGACGCGGTCTACACGGCACTGCGCTCCGGCGCTCCCCTGCCCGACGTCGCCGACGAGCCGACCCGCTCCCTCGAGATCGTCGAGGCCCTCTACCTCTCGACGCAGAGGGGCGGCGCGGTGCGGATCGCGGAGCTGCGCGAGGATCCCCGCCTGCGGTCGGCCGTGCGCGCCGACGTGGTCGATCTGCGTCCGGAGGCGCGGCCGTGATCCTCCAGGACGGCGTCGCCGTGCTCGTCACCGATGACCCCGGCACTCCGGCGCGCGACTCCCCCCGGCCCTATCTGCATCCGCTGCGGACGCCCGGCGGAGTCGTCGTCTCGGACCTCCGCCCGCCGGATCACGACTGGCACCTGGGCCTCTCGCTGACGGTCTCGAACGTGAGCATCGGCGACGAGCCGCAGGACGCGAACTTCTGGGGCGGCGTCACCTGGGTGACCGGCGAGGGCTATCGCCAGCTCGACAACAACGGCTCGCAGCGCGTGCTCGAGCAGCACGGCTCGACCCTGAGCCTGGGCTGGTTCGACGCCGGTGGTCGGCTGCTGCTGCGCGAGAGGCGCCGCCACCGCGTCGAGCGGCCGGCCGACGGAGTCGCGGTACTCGGCATCGAGAGCGAGTGGACCCCCGAGGTCCATGGCCTCCACTTCGGGTCGCCGACCACCGCGGGCCGCCCCGACGCGGGGTACGGCGGGCTGTTCCTCCGCCTGGCACCCGCGTTCGCCCGCGCGAGAGTCCTGTCGCCGAGCGGAGAGACGACCGCCGACGAGGCCCGCGGCGCAGACGCCCCGTGGCTGGCCCTCGCGACCGACGCCGCGACCGTGGCGATCGCCGCCTCCGCGACGAACCCCGTCGCTCCGTCGCCCTGGTTCGTGCGCACCGACCCGACGCCGATGCTCTGCGCCGCCCCGTTCTTCCACCGCGCCTGGCCCCTCGCCGGCCCGGCCCGCTGGTCGTGGCGCGTGCTGCTCGCCGACAGGCCGCTCGACCCCCAGCAGCTCACCGCCCTCCTCCCCGAGTAGTCGGCCGCACAACGTCAGCTGAGGGTCGTGCTCGCGGCTGATCGTGCGCGACGAGCACTCTCAGCCGACGTTGTGCGCCCCTCCCCGCCGGACCCTTGCGCAATCCCCGCTTGACTCCGCGGAGAACGGCGACGTACTTTAGGGCAAACGCTTTCCCGAAACGTTTCACAGCGTCGCGGGGGTTCGAAACAATGATGTTCTCGAAAGGACGAAGATGTTCCGCACACACAGCACCCGCGTCGCAGCCGTGGCCCTGATGGCCTCCGCCGCGCTCGCGCTGACCGCCTGCTCCGGTGGAGGCTCCGGCGCCTCGGCCACGGTGGACCCCGACGAAGAGATCACTCTGAACTACACGTTCTGGGGCAACGACGACCGGGCCGCCCGCTACGACCAGGCCATCGCGCTCTTCGAGGAGGAGCACCCGAACATCACGATCAACTCGACCTTCACCGACTACAGCGGGTACTGGGAGAAGCGCCAGACAGAGGCCGCCGGCGGCGGACTCCCCGACGTGATGCAGTTCGACTACACCTACCTCCGCCAGTACGGCGACAACGGCCTGCTCGGCGACCTGTCCGACTACTTCGGCGGCGCGGTCGACGAGACCACCATCTCCGACGACCTGCTCGCGACCGGCGTGCTCGACGGCGCGACCTACGCGATCCCCACCGGCTACAGCGCCTGGGCGATCTTCCAGAACCAGGACCTCCTGACCGCCAACGGCGTCGAGCCCTACCCCGGAGGCGGCAGCTGGGACGACTACGCGGCCTACGTCGCCGACGTGACCGCCACGACCGGCGGCGCTGTCTACGGAGGCACCGACTACACCGGCCGCATCCAGAACTTCGAGCTGCAGCTGCGCGCCGAGGGCAAGGAGCTGTTCACCGAGGACGGCGAGCTCGCCTTCACCGAGGACGACCTCGCGTCGTTCTGGGAGCAGGGCGACGAGATGCGCACCACGACCGGCGTGCCGGCCGCGCGCCTCCAGGAGCTGCTGCCCAAATCCGGCTTCGGCGCCGGCATCGCCACCAGTGAGATGAGCTGGAGCAACTTCCTCGGCGGCTACATCGGCGACAGCGGCGCCTCCGAGATCCTGATGACCGCCCCGCCCACCGCCGACGAGGGGTCGAAGGACCTCTACCAGAAGGTCGGCCTGATGCAGGCGATCTCGTCGAGCACGGAGCACCCCGAGGCCGCGGCCACGTTCCTCGACTTCCTCATCAACAGCCCCGACGTCGGCGAGATCTTCGGCGCCACGCTCGGCATCCCGGCCTCCTCCGAGCAGCTCGCGGGAGCGAACCTCGAGGGCCCCGACAAGCAGGTCGCCGACTACCTCGACTCGGTCGAGGACCGCATCGGCGAGGCCCCGGCCGCTCCGGTCGCAGGCTACGGCGCCATCGAGGCGAACTTCCTCGACCTCGGCACGAGCCTCGGCCTCGGCGCCGTGAGCGTCGACGAGGCCGTGAAGCAGTTCTTCGACGAGACCGCCGTCACGCTCGACAACTGATCCGTTCGACTGGCCAGGAAAGGCATCTCATGACGACGACGTCGACCCCGAGCGGCACCGCCGCAGACGGTCGCGTCGCGCCCACCCCCGGCCGGACGAGCACTCCTCGTCCGGCCGGCGGCGGAGCGCGGCGCCGCCCCCAGCGGGACACCCTGGCCGGCTACGCATTCCTCTCGCCGTGGCTCATCGGCTTCGTCGGGCTCACGCTCGGCCCGATGCTGATGTCCCTCTACTTCGCGTTCACCGACTACAACCTCTTCACCGCGCCCGAGTGGGTCGGCCTGGCCAACTTCGAGCGCCTGCTGGGCGACCCGAAGTTCATCCAGTCGGTGCAGCTGACCCTGGCCTACGTGTTCGTCGGGACGCCGGTCAAGCTCGCCGCAGCGCTGGTCGTCGCGATGCTCCTCAACTACAGCGCGAAGGGCACCGGGTTCTTCCGCTCCGCCTTCTACGCGCCGTCGCTGATCGGCGCGAGCGTCAGCATCGCCATCGTCTGGCGCGCGATGTTCTCGACCGACGGCCCCGTCGACTCCGGGCTGCAGATCTTCGGGATCCAGATCGGCGGCTGGGTGGGCGTGCCCGCCCTCATCCTGCCGATGATGATCATCCTGGCGGTGTGGCAGTTCGGCGCCCCGATGGTGATCTTCCTCGCCGGCCTCAAGCAGGTCCCGGCCGAGCTCTACGAGGCCGCGATGATGGACGGAGCAGGGCCCTGGCGCAAGTTCCGCAGCGTCACGCTCCCGATGCTCTCGCCGGTCATCTTCTTCAACCTGCTGCTCGAGATGATCAACGCGTTCCAGGTCTTCGCCTCGGCGTACATCATCGGCAACGGCACCGGCGGCCCCGCCGGAGCCACCAACTTCTACACGGTGTACCTCTACACCCGTGCCTTCACGAACAACCAGATGGGCTACGCCTCGGCGATGGCCTGGGTCCTGCTGCTGTTCGTCGGACTCCTCGCCTTCGTCCTCTTCAAGACTCAGAAGAGCTGGGTGCACTACTCGGGAGACACCAAATGACGACCTTCGACACCACGCTCCCCTCGGCCGACACGCAGGTGCTGACCGAGCCGGCTCCCCGCCCCCGCGCGAAGCGCAAGCGGCCGAAGACCTCGACGATCCTGTGGGTCGCCGCGATGATCGTGCTGACCGCGATCGTCCTGTACCCGCTGGTCTGGATGGGCGCCGCGGCCTTCAAGCCCAACAGCGAGTTCGGCGGCCAGACCTCGCTGCTGCCGCAGAACCCGACGATCGACAACTTCGTCAAGGTGTTCGCGGGGGTCGGCGGCGTCCCGCTCTGGCAGTTCTTCCTCAACTCCACCGTGCTGGCCGTGGGCTCGGTCATCGGAGTCGTCCTCTCGTCGTCGATGGCCGCCTACGCCTTCGCGCGGCTCGACTTCCGCGGTCGTCCGCTCTACTTCGCGCTGATGATCGGCACGCTGCTGCTGCCGATGCACGTGCTGCTGATCCCGCAGTACACGATCTTCCGCACCCTCGGGATGATGGACACCTACTGGCCGCTGCTGATCGGCAAGTTCCTCGCGACCGAGGCGTTCTTCGTCTTCCTGATGGTGCAGTTCATCCGCAACCTGCCGCGCGAGCTCGACGAGGCCGCACGGATCGACGGTGCCGGCCACCTGCGGATCTTCGGCTCGATCACGATCCCGCTGATCCGCCCTGCGCTGATCACCTCGTCGATCTTCGCGTTCATCTGGAGCTGGAACGACTTCCTCGGCCCGCTGCTCTACCTGAACACCCCCGACAAGCAGCCGCTCCCGCTGGCGCTGCGCGTCTACAACGACCAGACCTCCGCCTCGGACTACGGAGCGACGATCGCCGTCTCGGTGCTCGCGCTGCTCCCGGTGCTGATCTTCTTCATCATCTTCCAGCGCTTCCTGGTCGACGGAGTCGCGACGCAGGGCCTCAAGGGATGAGCGCGTCGCGCGAGCGCCGTGCCGCCCGGGACGCCCGGGCGGCCGCCGCCGACGGCACGGCGCTGCGGTGGCCGGGCGCGGCGAACAAGTTCGCGCTGTTCGCCGAGGTGCTCTTCACCGGCGTGCTGGTCACGGTGCTCGCGCTGCCGCTGGTCACCCTGCCGCTCGCGCTCGCGGTCGGTGCGCGGCACCTCCGCCGCTTCGTGCTCGACGAGCCGTCGTCGATGCGCACGGCGCTGGCGGAGGCGCGTGCCGGCCTGCTCCGGTCCCTCCCGGTCGGGCTGGGGCTGGTCGTCGCCTCCGCCGCGCTCGCCCTCGATCTCGCGCTCGTGGCCGGAGGCGCCCTGCCGGGTGCCGCGGCCGTCGGAGTCGTCTGCGCCGCGCTCCTGGCCGCGGGGCTCGTCGTGCTGCTCACGGCCTGCGCCGCCTGGCAGCCCGACTCCCGCTGGCTGCCCCTGCTGCAGGAGGCGGCCGCCCGCTCCGTCCGCGACCTCCGCGGCTCGGGCGCGGTGCTGGTGGCGCTCCTGCTCGCCGCAGTGGTCACCTGGCAGCTCGCTCCGCTCGTCGTGCCGGCCCTCGGCTGCACGGTCTTCGCGGCCGTCGCCGTCCGCTTCTCGCGGACAGCTGTCGAATAACCGACCGCACCGGGGTTTTCTCTCGCGGCGCTCGGCGGCGAACGCTTTCCCCCGCAGGGTCGCGGAGTGGCACAATGGCGACCGTGGAGCGGGCACGCAGCCCGCCGAGGAGTGATCGATGGCATCGAAGGATCGCACCGCGGCCGTGACCCTGCACGACGTGGCCCGCGAGTCAGGAGTATCGCTCGCCACCGCCTCCCGAGCCCTCAACGGCAGCGCCCGCAAGGTCAACGACGCCTACCGCGCCCGCGTCGTCGCCGCCGCGACGAAGCTCGGCTACTCCACGAACCTGTCGGCCCAGGCCGTCGCCAAGGGCACGACCTCGACGGTCGCCCTGCTGGTCAGCGACATCGCCGACCCCTACTTCTCGAGCATCGCCTCCGGTGTGCTCGCCGCGGCCGAGGCCGCCGGTCTCGTCGTGACCATCGGCGTCACGCGCCGCGACCCGCTCCGCGAGCTCGAGCTGGTGCGCACCCTCCGCGGCGGGCGCCCGCGCGTGATGGTGCTGGCCGGCAGCCGCTTCGACGACGAGTCCTCCCGCGACGCGCTCGTCGCCGAGCTCGAGGCGTTCGAGCGCTCGGGCGGCCGCGTGGTGATGCTGAGCCAGCGCTCGCTGCCGTTCCCGACCGTGCAGCTCGACAACCGTGCCGGCGCGCGCGACCTCGCCGTCGAGCTGGTCGCCCTCGGCTACCGCCGCTTCGCGATCGTGCACGGCCCCGCGAGCCTGCTCACCTCGGCCGACCGCATGCAGGGCTTCACCGACGGTCTCGCCGCGCACGGCGTGAGCGTCGACCCCGCGCTCGTCGTCGAGACGGCGTTCACCCGCGACGGCGGACACGCGGCGACGCTCCGGCTGCTCGACGAGCACGCCGACGACATCGACCTGATCTTCGCCGTCAACGACGTGATGGCGATCGGCGCCTCCTCGGCCCTGCGCTCGCGCGGCGTCGAACCGGGTGCCGACATCGGAGTGGCGGGCTTCGACGACATCCCCACCCTGCGCGATGTCAGCCCCGCGATCACGACGGTGGCCGTGCCGCTCACCGAGATCGGCAGCCGCGCGATCGCGATGGCGCTCGACGACGACGCCGACGGCGACACCTCCGTCGTGCTGCCGACCGCCGTGGTCGTGCGCGAGAGCACGCCCGGACGCTGACCCGGGGCGCCACCCCTCGTCCCGCTCCGCGGGATGCCACTTCGGTACGCCTTCCTCGGCGTGTCGCGTACTGAAGTGGCATGCCGCGGAGGCGCACCCGCGGGAAATCGCTTGCCCGGCCCCCTTCCCTGCGCATACGATGCGGTAAACGCTTTCCAGCTCCTCCATCGAAAGGGCCTCTCGTGTCAGAGTCGACCACGCCCCGCACCATCGGCATCATCATGAACGGCGTCTCGGGCCGCATGGGCTACCGCCAGCACCTCGTCCGCTCGATCCTCGCCATCCGCGAGCAGGGCGGCGTCCTGCTCTCCGACGGCACCCGCGTGCAGGTCGAGCCCCTGCTCGTCGGCCGCTCCGAGGCCAAGCTCGCCGAGCTCGCCGCGAAGCACGGCCTGACGCACTGGACCACCGACCTCGACGCCGCCCTGGCCGACCCCGCCTGGCCGATCTACGCCGACTTCCTGGTCACCAAGGCCCGCGTCCCCGCCATCAAGAAGGCGATCGCCGCGGGCAAGGACATCTACACCGAGAAGCCCACCGCGGAGTCGTACGCCGAGGCGCTCGAGATCGCCGAGGCGGCGAAGGCCGCCGGCATCAAGAACGGCGTCGTCCACGACAAGCTCTACCTGCCGGGCCTGCAGAAGCTCAAGCGCCTGATCGACTCCGGCTTCTTCGGCCGCATCCTCAGCGTCCGCGGCGAGTTCGGCTACTGGGTCTTCGAGGGCGACTGGCAGGACGCGCAGCGCCCCAGCTGGAACTACCGCAGCGAGGACGGCGGCGGCATCATCGTCGACATGTTCCCGCACTGGAACTACGTGCTCGAGAACCTCTTCGGCCCCATCGAGGGCGTCTACGCCAAGGCGACCACCCACATCCACACCCGCGTCGACGAGCAGGGCGAGCCCTACACCGCGACCGCCGACGACGCCGCCTACGCGATCTTCGACGTCGCCGGCGGCATCACCGTGCAGCTGAACTCCTCGTGGGCCGTGCGCGTCGACCGCCCCGAGCTCGTCGAGTTCCAGGTCGACGGCACCCTCGGCTCGGCCGTCGTCGGTCTGTTCGGCGCCAAGGTGCAGCCGCGCGTCGCGACCCCCAAGCCCACCTGGAACCCCGACCTCCCCGAGAAGCACGACTACTCCGGCGACTGGCAGGAGCTGCCGGTCAACGACGTCTTCGAGAACGGCTTCAAGACCCAGTGGGAGCAGTTCATCCGCCACGTGGTCGAGGACGCCCCGCACGAGTACGACTTCTTCGCCGGCGCCCGCGGTGTCCGCCTGGCCGAGCTGGGCCTCGAGTCCTCGCGCGACGGCCGCCGCATCGACGTCGCCGCCCTCGACGCCGCCGCCGACGCCGAGGCGCTGGCCGCCGTCGAGGTCGTGTCGTGACCGACGTCACCCTGCTCTCCTCCGACGGCACGCTGACTGCGTTCGACATCGGAGGCGCTCCCGCCTTCGTCCGCCCGCGCGCGCCGCTCGCCTCCCGGGTGGCGTACGCCGCCGCCCACGTCGTGCCGCTCGTGCACGGCGAGAACGTGCCGGGCCACCCCGCGCAGGTCGACTGGGACGCCACGCTCGCGTTCCGCCATCACGTCTGGTCCTGGGGCCTCGGAGTCGCGGACGCGATGGACACCGCCCAGCGCAACATGGGCATGGACTGGGTCGCGACGCAGGAGCTGATCCGCCGCAGCGCCGCGGAGGCCGCGTCGGTGAACGCCTCCGTCGTCGTGGGCATCAACACCGACCAGTTGACCGACGACGTGGTCTCGCTCGACCGCGTCATCGACGCGTACCTCGAGCAGCTCGCCTTCGCCGAGGATGCCGGCGCGGGAGTGGTCATGATGGCCTCGCGGCACCTCGCGCGCGCGGCGACCTCCGCCGCCGACTACGAGCGCGCGTATGCGGCCGTGCTGTCGCGCGCGTCGCGCCCCGTGGTGCTGCACTGGCTCGGCGAGGCGTTCGACGCCGTGCTGGCGGGCTACTTCGGGTCGTCGGTCGTGTCGGAGGCGTCCGACACCGTCATCCGGATCATCGAGACCAATCTCGCGTCGGTCAGCGGCATCAAGATGTCGCTGCTGAACGCCGAGTCCGAGATCGCCGTCCGCGCCCGCCTCCCGCTCGGCGCGAGCCTCTACACCGGCGACGACTTCAACTACGTCGGCCTCATCGAGGGCGCAGCGGAGGCGGACGGCGTCACCCGCCACTCCGACGCCCTGCTCGGCGCGTTCGCCGCCGTCGCGCCGAACGCCTCCGCCGCGATCCAGGCCCTCGACGCCGGCGACGTCGACTCGTACCGCCGGATCCTCAGCCCCACCGAGGCCCTGTCCCGCCAGATCTTCGCTGCGCCCACGCAGTACTACAAGACCGGAGTCGCGTTCCTCTCGTGGCTCAACGGCCACCAGCAGGCGTTCTCGATGGTCGGCGGGCTGCACTCGGCGCGGTCGCTGCCGCACCTGTCCGAGATCGTGCGGCTGGCCGCTGAGGCGGGCGCTCTGGAGCGGCCCGAGCTGGCGGCCGCGCGGTGGACGCAGCTGCTCGCGCTGAGCGGAGTCGACGCGCTGAGGACGGTGCTGGTGTGACTGGGGTCCCCGCGCATCCGCGCCTCTCGCTGAACCAGGCGACGATCAAGTACGCCCCGCTCGCGACCGCCCTCGATGTCACCGCCGCCGCCGGCTACTCCTCGATCGGCCTGTGGCGCGAGCCCGTCGCCGAGGTCGGGCTGGCGGAGGCGGTCCGGCTCGTCGCCGACAGCGGCCTGCGCGTCTCGTCCCTCTGCCGCGGCGGCTTCTTCACCCTCGTCGAGGGCCCGGAGCGCCGCGTCGCCCTCGACGACAACCGCCGCGCCATCGACGAGGCCGCGGCCCTCGGTGCCCCCGCCCTCGTGCTCGTCGCCGGCGGCCTCCCGGCGGGCTCCCGCGACCTCATCGGCGCCCGCTCCCGCGTGCAGGACGCCCTCGCCGAGCTCGCCCCCGCCGCCCTGTCGGCCGGCGTGCAGCTCGCGATCGAGCCCCTGCACCCGATGTACGCCTCCGACCGCGCCGTCGTCTCGACCCTGAAGCAGGCCCTCGACCTCGCCGCCCCCTTCGCCCCCGCGGCCGTCGGAGTCGTCGTCGACACCTTCCACATCTGGTGGGACCCCGAGGTACTCCCCCAGATCGCCCGCGCCGGCGCGGAGAAGCGCATCGCCAGCTACCAGGTCTGCGACTGGGCGACCCCGCTCGCCGCCGACGTCCTGCTCTCCCGCCACTACGTGGGCGACGGCGTCATCGACTTCACGCTGCTGACGGAGGCGGTGTCCGCCGCCGGCTACACCGGCGACATCGAGGTCGAGATCTTCAACCAGGACGTGTGGGATGCGGAGTACGCGGCGGTGGCTGCGCGGGTGGCGACGGACTTCGCGGAGCAGATCGCACCCCACCTCTGATCGTCGAGACTCCAGGATCCACGCGACACTTCAACCGCTGATCAGACCGGCGTCCCGAGCTCGGTCGATCGCCTCCCGGCGGGAGTGGACGTCGAGCTTGCGGTAGAGCACACGGATCTGCGCCTTGACGGTGTTGCGGCTGACGAACGCCGCGTCGGCCATGCCGTCCACCGTGAGGCCCGCGATCAGCTGTCCGAGGATCTCCCGCTCGCGCGGGGTGAGCGCGGGCAGCGGCCGCTCCGCCTTGCGCGGGAGGCTCATCGAGCGCAGTCGCACCAGGACCTCCTCGGGAACGATCTGCGCGATCTCCTCGAGATCGGGCAGCGCGAGGGCCGCGAAGGCGGAGGGCAGGCGGTACTGGGCAGCCAGAGCGACGGCGGTCCGAGCGCTCGCGTCCGCGGCATCGCGGTCACCGGCCGCGTGGAGGGCACCGGCGAGGACGAGGTGGGCCGTGATCGCTGAGCGGGCGGACAGCACCGGACGCTCCAGCGCGGTACGGCTGTCGGCTTCGGCGGCGTCGGGATGGCCGGCGGCGAGCCCCGTGCGGGCGCGGCCGACGAGGAGGACGTCCTGCAGGACGTCGTCGTCGACCGCGATCTCGAGTGCCCTCGCCGCGTCGTTGTAGCGGCCGGCGAGAACCAGGAGGGTCGACTCGGTATCGGCGAGGACGACCGCGTTCAGCCCCGAGCTCCACCGCGAGCCGGCCGCATCCCGTTCGGACCGGAGCGTGTGCAGTGCGGCGATCGGGTTCCCCCTCCAGCCGGCGATGAGCGCGAAGATCGACGCTTGGATCGCCGCATACTCGGATGCGTCTGTGATGTCCGCCTGGTCCCGCAGGATCACCTCGGCGGCCTGGACGTCGAGGGTGTTGAGCGCGACAAGGGCCCGGGCGAGGTGCCCGACGGCGTGCACCGTGTCGGGAGCGTCGCTCGAGGGGTACTCGGGGATCCGCTCCAGCCAGATCTCGGCCTTGTCGGTCCGGCCTGCGAGCGCCGACACGAGGGCGAGTGAGCCCGCGGCACCGACGGCGATGCGGAGGTTGTCGTGGGTGAGCGCCTCGTCGTAGGTCCTCTCGTACTCCGAGCGAGCGCGTCCGAGCGCGCCGCTGAAGAAGAAGGTCCGCGCCCACTGCGTGCGCAGATCGGGGAACGCGGGGAGGAGGGGCTCCAGACGGTCCGGGCTCACCTCCGCGACGATCTCGGCGAGATCCTCGACGGCGGCGCGCGCGGCGGTCAGGCGGCCGGCGAAGCGGTCTGTCGAGAGTCGAGCGGTCGTCGTCGCGAGGACGTCCATCAGATCCGTCGCTTCGCGGCGAGGGGCCGTGAACTGCACGGGACGTGCCGTGCCGGGGAACGGCATGCGCTCGACGTACACCCTCGCCTGCGCCCACCGCGGATACCGGTCGACGAACTCCTCCGGCAGTGCACGCAGCGCCTCCCGGACGACGCTCTTGTGAGAGGCGAGCAACGACGCCCAGTGCTCGATGAGCAGCGCCGCGGTGTGCTCCCAGTCCTGCGAGAGCGACGCGTGCCGGAGAGCGTCGGCGACACGATCCTCCGCCAGCGCGAGATCGGACAGGCGCCGATGAGCGGCGCGGATGCAGTCCGCCTCCTCGGTCTCGAAGCGGGCGGAGAGAGCATCCGCGAGCACCTCGCTGATCGCGACCCGCCAGCGCGGGCGGGTCCCGTCGACGACGACGACGGCTCCCTCCGCAGCGAGGGCGAGGATCATCGGCATCGGCTCCGGACGGTCCCATGCCGCCGCGGCGGCCTGCGGAGTCATCTCGTCGCCCGCCAGCCGCCACAGCCAGAGGGAGCCGAGCAGCTGCGCACCCGCTTCGGAGTCGGCGATCTCGAGCGCCGTGGCGCTCCCCGCCTCTCGAGCCGTCCGCCGCGCGAGCTCGTCCGGATGTCCCGCGCCGAGCGACGCCGACCACGCCCGTGCCGCTGACAGCGTCGGAACCAGCCAGCCGCCGAACCACGCGTGGAGCTGCTCGATCTCCTCCGCGCCGAGGTCCAGCAGGAAGGAGTCGAGGATGCTGCCGAGCTCATCGACGGTCGCGTGCAGCTCGCCGCTCGGGAGATCGAGCGCCACTGTGCTGATCGGCTCGGGGCGGCGGCCGATGATCAGGACGGTCATGCTCGGCACCCGCGTCACCAGGGAGCCGAGTGAGCGGAGCAACGGCTCGCTGATGTAGGCGTCCGCATCGTCGAGCACGACATCGATCGGTCCCTCGCGCTCGAGCAGGACGCCGGCGAGGGCATCCAGGCCTTCGCCGCGCGGACGCACGCGCAGGGCTTCTGCCAGCGCCGCGACGAGGTCCTGCTCCTGCGCGAAGCGGGGGCGTCCGTCGATCCAGGCGGTCGTCGAGCCGTGTCTGCGCCTCTGGGCACTCCAGGCCGCAGCGAGGGTGGTGCGCCCGCTCCCGCGGACACCGCGCACGAGGATGAGGCCTCGGATGTGAGCCAGGCGCCGCAGGAGGCGGGGACGCCCGTGGGGGCCGGCGGACGGGCGCGCGGAAGTAAGGGCCGTGACAGACATGGCGGACTCCGGAAAGAGCGGCGGGGTCGGGTCCTCGCACGCTCGCGACACGATATTCCATCGTGATGGCGCGCCGGATCGCGGCGCGGGCTCAGGACTGAGCGGGACCCAGCGACGGCGGTTCGGGTCTGCCGTCGCTGGATCCCGCATCGAGACCGGGGGCTCTGAGGGCGGGGTCGGGCTACAGCGCTTCGAGGTCGAGCGAGTCCGTCGAGTAGAGGCGGGACTCGGGGGCCGGGCTGGTCCACGAGGCGCTGAGGCTGCCGAGGGTCCCCTCGACCGTGTCCTCCTTCACGTAGACGCCGCCGTTGCTCGGGAAGGAGCGTCCGGAGGCGTCGGTGGGAGTGCCCGGGAGCATGGTGACGACGTTCCCCGAGAGGTCGCGGAGCTCGAAGCCTGTCGTCGCGCCGAAGAAGACGATGCCCACCTGGCCCTGGACGGCGAGGTTGGTGGAGCGGTTGCGGATGCGGACGTACGCGTTGATCTTCTGGCCGGGCAGGGCCCCGCCGCCCTGGGCGGCGAAGTTGTACAGATCGGGCTCAGGCGGCGTCGTCGACGCGGCGGCCATCGGAGCTGCAACGGCGACGGCGACGGCGGGAATGGTCCACGCCGCGCCAGTGGCAACGGTGCGGCGCGACAGGTGGCGGGAGTCCTGGAGCATGAAAGTCCTCTTCTGGCAAGATGAGGGGCTCGATTGCTCCCTCCCTCGTATCCAGGCAGAGGCGGAGCGCCGCGACCGACGCGGGCGCCGGAGTTCACCCCCGACTTCACCCCGCGTTCGGCAGCAGCACCTCCACGAGCCCGCCGGTGACCCGCGTCTCGAACCGCGGCTGCGGAGACGTGGCCGGCCCCCGCAGCACCTCGCCCGTCTCGAGCGAGAACACGCTCGAGTGCCACGGGCAGGCGACGCATGCTTCACCGCCCGCCTCCGTGATCTCGCCCTCATCGAGCGGACCCGACAGATGGCTGCACACGTTCGACAGCACGTCGACGCGCTCGCCTCGGCGGAAGACGAGCAGCGGCATCCCCGCGACGTCCTTCTTGACGGGCTTCCTCTCCGGCAGGTCCTCCAGCGGTCCCACCAGCTGCCACCCCGTGGGGAAGCGGTGCGGAACGTCCTCGGCGTGGTTCACGCCCGCCGCCTGCCGATAGCTCAGGTGCCCACCCAGGTATCCGGCACCGGACACGACGGCGAGCCCGGCCATGCTGAGGACCTTGCCGCTGGTGCGACGCCCCCGCCCTCGCTGCACGAAGGACGCCGCATAGAGGGCCGTCGCGATCACGTTGGCGCCGGCGTGGACGAGCCCGACGCGCATCTGCTGCTCGTGCAGCTCCGACCAGTCGGTGTAGCCGGCCGCAGCGGTCGGCAGGACGCTGACCACTCCCACGCCGATGAGCGCACGCGACGCCCGCTCGTTGCCCGGCAGCAGGTCGAGGACCGCCGCCGAGACCCACGCGCCCGCGGGGATGAGAACGAGCAGCGGATGCACCGGGTGCCCGACCGGGACCCCGTGCAGCACGTCGCGCACGGGCTGCGGCCGGATGACGGCGTTGACCACCTTCCGCACGCGGCCGACCAGCGGATCGAGGGCAGCCGCGTCTTCGAGGCGGGTGACGAGTTTCACGAACTTCATTTCACGCATGCTCAAGCGCACCGCCGGGCGGCCGCCGATGAAAGGGGATTGTCAGGCGCTGCCCGGGGTGCGAGCGGTCCACCGAGATGGGCGGCCGCTCCCTCGAGCACAAGCGGCGGATCGGGGCAGCACAGAGATGCACGAGAACCGGAACTGGTGGAGCGGACGCCCCGGAGTGAACGGCGGAGCGAAGATCTACCAGCAGATGCGCGACTACTTCGACTCCCAGGGCCCGGCGAACCTGATCCGGGCAGCAGATGCAGTCCATCGCCGGCTCGAAGCCGATCGCGATCGCCGAGATGGGCAAGGTCCCCGACGCGTCCCTCCTGCAGAGCCGGACGCGCTGGTCGTACTTCATGATCTGGTCGGAGCAGCTCCGCGGCAGCAACACGAACGCGGCGATCCAGAGCGCGTACTTCCACCCGAGAGTGCTCAACCAGGGTGAGCTGACGCTGCCCGGGAGCGTGCCTCACGCGGCCCCGACCATCTCGGCGTAGCGCCCTCGAGCGGCGAGCAGCTGCTCGTGCGTCCCCACCTCGATGACACGGCCGCCGTCGAGGACGACGATCCGATCCGCCGTCCGCACGGTGCTCAGCCGGTGCGCCACGATCAGCGTCGTCCGCCCCTTCCGGAGGCGTTCCAGCGCCGTCCGCACCTCGGCCTCCGCCTGCGGATCGAGCGCGGCAGTGGCCTCGTCGAGGATCAGCAGCCGCGGATCCCGGATGAGCGCTCGGGCGATCGCGAGCCTCTGCCGCTGCCCGCCCGAGAGCTGCGCGCCGCGCTCTCCGACGGTCGTGTCCCACCCCTCGGGGAGGGTGAAGACGAAGTCGGCGTTCGCCGCTCGGAGCGCCGCCGTCAGCCGCTCGTCGTCCGACTCGTCGGCGCCGTAGAGGATGTTGTCGCGGATGCTCCCGCGGAACAGGACCGACTCCTGCGGCACGACCGAGACGAATCGCCGGACGGAGCGCATGTCGAGCGTCCCGATGTCGCGGCGGTCGAGCAGCACCCGTCCTGTGGTCGGCCGGAGGAAGCCCAGGACGAGGCGCGTCAGGGTCGACTTGCCCGATCCGGAGGCGCCGACGAACGCGATCGTCTCCCCCGGAGCGATGCGCAGGCTCACACTCGTGAGGACTCGCTGCTCGCCGTACGAGAACGAGACCGCCTCGAACTCGATCGCACCGTCGAGCGAGTCGACGACGGCGCCTCCCTCGTTCCTCTCGACGTCCGGATCGGTCAGGACGTCGGCGATGGAGCGTCGCGAGGCGATGCCGCGGGTGATCAGCGGGGCGGTCTGGAACGCGCCCGTGACAGCACCGGTCAGCAGTGCGAAGTACGAGCTCAGCAGCACCACCTCGCCCACCGAGATGGAGAGCACACCGGTCATCGTGACCAGCGCGGCTCCGAAGAGAGAGCCGAGCGTGATCACCTGGTAGCTGCTCCACGACAGTGCTCCGAATCGGCCGTTGAGGCGGTCGAGTCGCACGCCGGCGCGCTCGACCCGGTGCGCGGCGTCGACGACCCTCCGCGTCGAGACCTGCTCGAGACCGTGTGCCCGGGTGATCTCCTGGAGCGAGGACATCTCGCCGACGGCCGAGGACATGGTCTCGACGTCGAGCCGGAAGGTCTCGTTGCTCGCGGCGGTGCGGGACCGCAGCCAGAGGATGAGCGCCGCTGCGAGAGGCAGGGTGAGCGCCAGGACCGGGAGGAACTGCGGCACCCGGGCGGCTGTCGCGACTCCGGCACCGACGAGGATCACCACGGCGTTGAGCACCGGACCGAACGCCTGCTGCAGCATGAGCTCGAGGTTCTCCACGTCCCGCACGATCTTCGTCTGCACCACCGATGCGCTGCCGCGGGCGTGGTAGCCGAAGGAGAGCAGCTGGAGGCGCACCGCCAGCGCTTCCCGCAGACGGGCGCCCATGGAGCGGACGGAGGAGGAGAAGAGCCGCACGAAGACGCCGTTCGCCGCCACGTTCACGACGATGGTGGCGGCCGCCACCGCGGCCGGGATCAGCAGCGCCTCGGGAGGGTCGCCTGCCACGAGGGCGTCGACGACGGCTGCGGTCACGAGCGGCAGGATCCAGAGCGGGCTGTCCTTGACCGCGAACGCGAGGGCCGCCAGAACCAGGCGCCCTCCGGAGGGGCGGAGCGCGGAGCGCAGGGGACGCTCGGCATCGATCCCCGAGCCGGAGCGGTCGGTCGCGGACCGGCGGCTCACAGCAGGTCGACCGACACGGGTTCACGAGTCCGGGCGGGGCCGAGCAGGAGAGGCAGGTGCACGAGCGCCGCCGCTCCGATGAGCGGTCCCTCGCTGCCGAGCCCGGAGGGACGGATGCCGACCTCGCGGGAGTAGTCGAAGACGACTCCCGCGCGGGCCGCCCGGCGCACCTCCTCCAGGTACCAGTCGGTCACCCCGGAGAACCCGCCTCCCACGGCGAACGCATCGATGTCGAGGAGCGTCGCGACGCTCGCGATCGCCGTCCCGACGGCGGAGGCCGAGCGGCGGATCGCGGCCACTGCCGTCGCGTCGCCGCCCGCCGCACTCCGGCCGAGGTCCTCCCCCGTCAGGCCCGACCATCCGCGGCTCCGCGCCCACGAGACGCTGCTCGGGCCCGAGGCGATGCTCTCGAGCGTGCCGTCCGATCCCGAGGCCGCATCCGCGTCGCGGAGGTGGATCTGCCCGATGTGTCCGGCGTTGCCGGAGCGACCCGAGACGATCCTGCCCTCGAGCACGATCCCTCCGCCGACGCCGGTCGAGACGACGAGGCTCATCGAGGAGGCGGCTGCGCGGTTCGCGCCGACCCACTGCTCCGCGAGCGCTATGCAGGTGCCGTCGAGCCGCAGAACGGCCGGCAACCCACCGGACCGCTGCTCGATCGCGTCGCGGAGCGGGAAGCCGTGCAGCAGCGGCAGGTTCTTGGGGCTGACCCGCCCCTCGGAGACGTCGATCGGCCCCGCCGACCCGATCCCGATCCCGACGACCTCGGCTCGTCGAGCGGCGGCGAGCGAGAGGTCGACGCAGGCGCCGATCGCGTCGAGGAATCCGTCGGGAGCGAGAGCACGGCCGGTCGGCCGACGGTGCCGGGAGCCGGGCACGAGCGCACCGTCCGAGGAGACGAGCGCCGACTCCACCTTCGTTCCGCCGACGTCGAGGGCGAGGGCGAGCTGGATGGGCATGGAGGTCTCCTCGGGAGGGGCGGGTGGGGCGGGGCGGCGGAGGTCGCCACCGCCCCACGCGGGCGTCAGGCCCAGTCGGCGACGAGCTGGTTCGCGGTGCGCAGCACGCTCGGCGACACGAGCGCCTCCGCGTCGAGCGGCGACTCCGACCGCACCCGGAACGTGACCGACTCCCCCGGCAGCAGGGTGACGAGCTGGTCGTCGACCACCGCGGACGGATCGAGCTTGTCGACGAGGAGGGTGAGATCGCGAACGAGGTTCTCGGCCGTGACCGTCACCTCTGCGACTCCGTCGAGCTGCCGGACCGAGGTCGCGACGCGGGCCACCTCGAGAGCCGAGACCCGGTACTCGGCGAAGAACCAGAACGCGCGCGCTCCGGCGAAGTCGACGACCAGCAGCTCGGAGGCGGAGTCGCCGGCCTCGCCGACGCCGATGGCGAGCGTCGTCGCCGAGCGCGCGCCCAGGGTCACCTCCTGTCGCTCCTCGGCCAGCACGCGGCCGTCGAAGCCCAGACGGCGCACGAGGCACTCACCCGACCACTCCTCGGCGCTGTCGTTCACGGCGACCGCGGCGAGTCCCTCACCCCGCGGCTGGACCGTGAGCAGGCGGTCCTCGTAGACGTGCTTCAGCGCATAGAGCAGCGGCTTGGCGACACCGTCGCCGTCGACCGCCGCCCAGGACGTGACCGGCCAGCAGTCGTTGAGCTGCCAGACCACGGACCCCATGCAGCGCGGGCTCTCGGAGCGCTGGTGCTCGATCGCGACGGTCACCGCGAGAGCCTGATTGAGCGACATCGCCCAGTGCCAGTCCTCGGTGTCGTCGGGGAGCGGGAGGTGCGCGACGAGGCCGTCGGTGAGCTTGTCGTTGCCGTCGGTCGCTTTCTGGTGGTGGATCATCCCGGGCGACTCCGGGGTCAGCGGAGAGTCCGAGATCGAGCGCTGGATGGTCGACCAGCTCGCCGGCCCCTGCCAGCCGAACTCGGCGACGAAGCGGGCGTGCACCTCGCGGTAGGCCGGGTAGTCGACCCGGTTCCACAGCTCCCACAGGTGCACGGAGCCGTGATCGACGTCGTTCGCGAAGACCTGCGGGTCGCCCGACCAGGGGCTGCCCGGCGTGTAGGAGCGCTCGGGGTCGAGCTCCGCGACCAGGCGCGGGAGGAGATCGAGGTAGTAGCCGAGCCCCCAGGTGCGGCCCTGGAGGCGCTTCTCCCAGCCCCACTCCTCGAAGCCCCAGATGTTCTCGTTGTTGCCGTTCCAGAGCGCGAGGCTCGGGTGGGGCATGATGCGGGTCACGTTGTCGCGCACCTCGGCCTCGACCTCGCTGCGCAGCGGCTCCTCCTCGGCGTAGGCGGCGCAGGCGAAGAGGAAGTCCTGCCAGACGAGGATCCCGCGCTCGTCGCAGAGCTCGTAGAAGTCGTCCGACTCGAAGTAGCCGCCGCCCCAGATGCGCAGCAGGTTCATGTTCGCGAACTCCGCCTGGTCCATCCGCCGGGCGAGGCGCGCGCGGTCGACGCGAGTGACGAAGGCGTCGTCGGGGATCCAGTTCGCCCCGCGGATCCAGACGGGCTCGCCGTTGACGACGAAGCGGAACGAGGTGCCCTCGGCGTCACTGTCGAGCTGCACCTCGAGCGTGCGGAAGCCGATGCGGTGCGAGCGCGAATCGATCGGCTCTCCGTCGGCGCTCAGCTCGACCTCGAGGTCGAAGAGGGGCTGCTCGCCGAAGCCGCGCGGCCACCACAGCGCGACGTCCTCGACCGAGAGCTCGAGCACCGCCGAGCTCGAGCCTCCCGCGACGCTCGCGGTCGCCACGACTCCCGCGACCGTCGCGGTGAGCTCGACCTCGGAGTCGGAGTCGCGGTCGAGCTCGACGTGCACGGCCACTCGACCGGTGCTCCCGTCGACGGTCACGACGGGGCGCACAGAGGCGAGGCGCGCCGTCGTCCACGCGGCCAGGGTGAGCGGCTTCCAGATCCCGACGGAGGCGGCGTCGAGACCCCAGTCCCAGCCGAAGTTGCACGCGGCCTTCCGCAGCGCGTTGAAGGGGTGGGAGTAGGTGTGCGGGCGGTAGCCGATCTCGAGGCTCGCGCGGTCCGCCTCCGCCACGGGCGACGCGAAGCGCACTACCAGATCGTTCGCCCCCTCCTGCAGCACCCCGTCGACGCGCACCCGGTAGGTGCGGTGCTGGTTGCGGGTGCTGGCGATCTCGCGTCCGTTGAGCGAGACGACGGCGACCGTGTCGAGCCCCTCGAAGACGAGCTCGTGCACCTCGTGGCCGTCGGGCGACCAGTCGAAGGAGGCGGAGTACTCCCAGTCGGTCTCCCCGATCCACGTCACCTTCTTCTCGTTCTGATCGAGGTACGGGTCGGGGATCAGCCCGGCTGCGAGCAGGTCGGTGTGCACGAGTCCGGGGACGACGGCGGGGACGACGGCCGAGACCAGCTCGGCGGGGATCGGTCCGCGGGTCGCGCGGACGCTCCAGCCGTCGTGCAGCGTGCGGCTCGTGGCCGCCGCGGTGCGAGGGTTGGTGTCGAGGATGTGGGTCACTTCGTTGCTCCTGAGGTCAGTCCGTTGTAGATGAAGCGCTGGAGGAAGAGGAACGCGATCAGCGTCGGGACGATCACGAGGATCGTGCCGGCGGCGATGACCTCCCACTGCGCCCCGAAGGGCCCCATGAAGCGGAAGAGGGAGGTCGAGATCACGCCGAGGTCGCGCGAGGGCATGTAGAGGAAGGGGATGTAGAACTCGTTGTAGACCGCGATGCCCTTGATGATCACGACGGTGGCGATGGCGGGCTTCAGCAGGGGCAGGATGATCCGCCAGTAGACGGTGAACCGGCTCGCGCCGTCGAGCATCGCCGCCTCGTCGAGCGAGACCGGGATCGACTGCATGAACTGCAGGAAGATGTAGATCGCGACGATGTCGGTGCCGGTGAAGAGCAGGATCGCCGACCAACGGGTGTTGAAGAGGTCGAGCACGTTGATCACCTGGAACGTCGCCACCTGGGTCGTGACCCCCGGGACGAGAGTGGCCAGGAGGAAGAGCCCCGTCACGAGTCTCCGCCCCCGGAACCGGAAGCGGTCGATGGCGTAGGCGGCCATCGTCCCGATGAACACGGTCCCGGCGATCGAGACCACCAGGATGATCCCGGTGTTCAGGAAGCCCGTCACCATCCCGCCCTGCGTGAAGGCGATCGCGAAGTTCTCGAAGTTGAACCAGTTGCTCGGGGGGACGAGAGGACCGGTGCTGCGGTACTCCGCCGACGTCTTGAACGCGAGCATGAAGATCGTGACGATCGGGAGCAGCGCGAAGAGGCAGGCGATCACGAGCGATCCGTACTTGCCGAACCCGGCGAGCAGGCGGCCCGATCCCCTCCGACGGCTGCGGGTCGGTGCGGGTGCTCCGACCGCCGGCCGGTCCTCGACGGGCAGACCGGTCACGTCGGCCTGTCGCGGCTGGGTGTCGGTCATTCCTGGCCGCCTTTCTCGTCGGGGAAGACGCGGCGCTGGACCGCGGTGATGATCAGGACGATCGCGAGCAGCACGACGGCCATCGCCGAGGCGAGGCCGACCTTCGAGTAGCGGAAGGCCGTGTCGACGGTCTGGATGACGAACGTCTCGGAGCCGTTGGCGCCGCCGGTCATGATGTACGGCATCTCGAAGGCCGACAGCGCTCCCGCGATCGCCAGGATGAACGAGAGGCCGAGGATGCGGCGGATGCTCGGCACGATGATGAAGCGGAACTTGTCGAACGACGTGGCTCCGTCGATGTCGGCGGCCTCGTACTGCTCCTCCGGGACCGACTGGATCGCTCCGAGGAACAGCACGAAGTTGAGGCCCATGTAGCGCCAGACCGAGGTCGCGGCGAGCGACACGTTCACGACAGAGGGGTCGCCGAGCCACTGCGGGGTGTCCTGGACACCGAAGGCGCCGAGGACCGCGTCGAGCGTTCCGTCGGGGCGGAAGAAGTAGAGGAACATCAGCCCGATCGCGACGCCGTTGATCAGGTAGGGGAAGAAGATGACCCCCTTGAAGAAGTTGCGGAACCGCGTGTCGAAGCTCAGCAGCGTCGCGAAGAACAGGGCGAGTCCGAGCTGCGCGACGGCGCCCGCGAGGTAGAAGAGGCTCACGAAGAAGACGCGGAAGATCTCGGGCCGGGTGAAGATCTCGACGTAGTTCTCGAGCCCGACGAAGGTCTTGTCGGGGTCCAGCCCGTCCCAGTCGGTGACGCTGTACCAGAACATGTTCGCGACCGGGATGTAGGTCAGAACGACGAGGAAGGCGAGCGGCACCGCCAGGAAGAGCCACGGAGTGATGCGGCGGCCGGTGAGCCGTTGTCCGCGTCGGGGGCGGCTCCGCTTGCTCGCTCCGACCTCGAGAGGCGGAGCATCGGTGATCGCCATGTCGATCCTTTCGGCATCCGGGGATGCGSTCGGGGTCTTACTCCGCGACGGCGGCGCGGGCGGCGGCCCAGCGCTCGTTGAGATCGGCGAAGAGGGTCTCCTTGTCGCCGTCGCCGGCGCCGCGAGCGGTGTCGATGAGCTCCTGACGGTAGGAGTTGCCGAACAGGTCGATCTCGGCCTCGTTGGCGATGTCGTTGATGACCGCCTCCTCACCGACCGGGTCGGGAGCGAGCTCGAGGTACTGCACGCCCAGCGCGTCGAAGTCGGCGAGGGTGTCGGGCGCCGGGTCGGTGATGACCGGGCTGATCGCGCCCTGGCTCGCCGCGAAGCCGGACTCGTTCGTGAACCAGTCGATCCACGCGCGGGCGGTCGCCTTGTTCTCGGAGTTCTTGTTGATCGCCAGGAACTTGTCGGAGGCGGTCACCGAGGTGAACGCTCCGTCCTGCGCCCACGGCATCGGCCAGAAGCCGATGGTGTCGCGCGGCTCGCCTGCCTTCTCGGCGGCGTCCTGCATCTGCGAAACGGCCCAGGAGCCGAGCACCATCGAGCCGATCTCGCCGCTGGCGAGCAGATCCTTCGACTCCTCCCAGTTGGTCGTGGTCGGGTCGTCCTCGCTGAGGCCGGCGGCGACGGTGTCGTAGAGCAGACCGTCGATGTTGTACTGGTCGTTGCCCTCGGTCCACGGTGCGTCGTCGGCGATCATCTCGGTGCGCACCTCGGCGCCCTGCACGGTGCCGAGGTTGCCCTCGATGGTGGCCAGCGGCCAGCCGTCCTTGTAGTTCGTGTAGTACGGAGTGACTCCGTTCGCCTTGATCTTCTCGAGGGCGGCGAGGTACTCCTCCTCGGTCTCGGGCGGAGTCGTGATACCGGCGGCCGTCCAGACGTCGCGGTTGAACACGTAGCCCATCGCCGAGCCGAAGGTCGAGATGCCGTAGGCGGTGCCGTCGAACGAGCCCTCGTTGGTGAAGCGGTACTGCGACGACAGCTCCTCGGTGGAGCCGAGTGGCTCGAAGTAGTTCGCGTAGTCGTCCTTCGTGACGTTGGAGCTCGGGATGAGCAGCACGTCGCCGTAGTCCTTCGAGTTCAGGCGGATCTTGGTGTCGCCCTCGTAGTCGGTCAGCGCCTCGAACTTCACGGTGGTGCCGGGGTACTTCTCCTCGAACGCCTTCGCGTAGTCGGCGAAGGTGGTGTCGACGATGTCGGTGCGGTTGGTGAGCACGGTGATCTCGCCGGCCGGCTCTCCGGAGTCGTTGCTCGCGCCGGCGGCGCAGCCGGAGAGAGCGAGGGACGTCGAGACGGCGACGGCGGCGATGCCGATCAGCGTGGTTCGGCGGGTGGGGGTCGTACGGTGCACGGTGATTCTCCTAGGTAGGCCGTCGCCGCCATCGGCGACGGGGTGCAGTGCTGTGTGACGGAGGGAGGGGGCTAGCGGCGGCCGAGCCACCACTGCCAGAGGGAGGGCAGGTACTGCTTGACCAGCGATTCGAGCCACGAGGGGATCGCGGGGGTCGAGGGCGTTCCGGGTGTCGGGGTCGCGGTCGCGGTCGGAATGGGGGTGGCAGTCGGAGTGGGGGTGGTAGTCGGCGTCGGGGTGGCAGTCGGCGTCGGCGTCGCAGTGGGAGTCGGCGTCGGCGTCGGCGTGGGCGTCGTCTCCGCGAGCACCGCCCGCACGTCGTCGACGGTGAGGCTGCCGGTCCCGCTGCCGTTGAGGTAGAGGGCGTACTGGCTGACCGAGGTCAGATCCAGGTCCGCCTCCGGAGCCCACGACGGCGGCGCGAACTCGGTGAACGGGATCACGATCGTCTGCGGCCCGTCCGTGCCCGGCGTGACCGAGGCCTCCCAGTAGGCGCCGTTCGCGACGAACTGCACCGAGAGGGAGTCGTCGGCATCGGTGTCGACCTGGAGCGAGAGGCCGGATCGGCCCCACCAGTCCTGCGCGACGTCGAACGTCTTCACGACTCCGGCGTACCCCGCGGTCGCGAGGTCGTAGTCGAAGCGAGCGGCGGTCGAGCCGGTGACGGCCTCGGGCACGAGCGTCGGCGTGATGGTGCCGCCGCCCGTGTTGCGGACGTACGCGGCCTGGAGCGCAGCGTCGTCGGCGTACCCCTCGAAGTCGTCGACGATCACCGGCTCGGTGGGCAGCGCCGCCGTCTCGAACGAGCGGGTCTCGGAGGCGGTGGTCCCGACTCCGTTCACGGCCGTGACCTGCCAGAAGTAGCGGGTGTCGGGGGCGAGATCGACGGCCGGGCGGTAGCTGGTCGCGGAGAGTCCGGTGGTCGAGACGATCGGGTCCGCGAGATCGCTCGAGGTCGACAGCGCGAAGCGGTAGTAGGCCGCGTCCGCCGCCGGCTGCCAGGCGAAGGTCGGAGTCGATCGGATCGCCGAGGCGTCGTCCTCCGGCGAACCGAGAGCGACCGCACCGGGAGCGCCGAGCTCGGCCGCGTTCGGCGAGTGCAGGCTGACCGCGCCGATCTGCGGGGTCCACACCTCGCCCGCGCCCTGCGGCCACGAGATCCGGAGGTGGTCGGTGCCCGAGAGGCCGCGCACGCTGTACGTGTACGCCTTCCAGTTCCCGGTCCCGCCGCGCGTGTCGACCGCGAGCGGAGTCCAGGTCGTGCCGTCCGAGGAGCCCTCGACGCTCAGCGGGACGACGGCCTGGTCGGGCCAGTAGTAGGCCGTGATGTCGGCGCCGCTGATGTCGTCGAGGGAGTAGGTCAGGCTCGCCGGATCGGCGCTGTCGCGCTTCACCCGTGAGGCGTCACCACCGAAGAGCGCGGGATTGCCGCTGTCGAACGAGAGGCTGCCGTCGTGCGCCGTCGTCTTCGAGAAGTCGTCCAGCGGATCGAACAGCGCCACCTTCTCGGCGGCACTGGTGAGGGTGGCCCGCTCGACCGAGCCGGCGCCCGTCCAGCTGAGCCGCACGGCGCTGCCGGACAGGCCGGTCGCGGTGATCGTCGTGCGCCCGTCGACCGCGGTGGCGGTCGTCTGCGCGCGGGTCCAGGTCGATCCGTCCGCGGTGGTCTCGACCACGGCGTCGACCTCGGACACGAGGAACGACGCCGCGCTGAGGCCGTCCCGCTGCCAGGTGATGCCGGCGGCCGCGTCTCCGGTGGCGGTGACGACTCCCCCCGCGGGAGTGGCGGAGATCTCGGCACCGTCGTGCGCCGAGGTGAGCGACCAGCTCTGCAGCGGGTCGACGAGCACCGCACCCTCGGACGGCGCGGCGACGACGTCGGACGCCGGTCCGCGCTCGCCGCCGGCACCGATCGCGACGACGCGGTACCGGGCGTCCGCCGGGGACTCGTAGTCGGTGACGGGCGAGGCGGAGGCGAGCACGACTCCATCCGTCACGTCGGTCCAATCGCCGTCGCCGACCGAGCGCTGCACCCGGTAGCCCTCGGCTCCGGCGGTGCCGCGCCACGAGACGACGTTGATCCCGTAGTTCTTGTCGAGGGCGGTGATCAGCGGTGCACCGAGCTCGAGCCCACCGGGAGCGCTGCCGGTCGCGGCGCTGTACTCCTCGATGGCGGTGACGCTCTCCTGCTCGCGAGCGGAGTCCCCCGGGTAGTGGAGGGTGAAGCCGTCGTCGTGCGGCACGAATCCGCCGCGGTCGTTGTTGCCGAAGAGCGACCAGAAGAACATCCCCGAGACGTTCTCGTCCGCGGCGGCGGACTGGAGCAGCTCCGGGGTGGCGGCGGTCGAGGCGTACTCGCCCGCGATGTAGACCTTGCCGGCGTCCGCGACGGTCGCGGCGTCGGCCGAGACGCGCTCCGCGGTCGGCGGGTAGTAGTGCACGTCGACGATGTCGAGATCCGGAGCGGCGAGCGTGTCGGGGTCGATGTCGAAACGACGGCCGGCGGCGACGAGCTGCTCGGGAGCCTGCTCCTTGATGTGGGCGACCTGCTGGTCGATCCAGTCGAGGGTCATCCCCTCGAGCTCGTTGCCGAGCTCCCACGCCATGATCGTGGGGTCGTCGACGTACCGGGTGCCGGTGATCGAGTTCGTGCGGTCGAGGATGTGGTCGACGTAGTCCTGGTAGGCGTCGATCGCAGCGGGATCCGTGTAGAAGTCGGCCGACTCCAGGCCGAGCGGAGTCGTGAAGTCGCGGTGTCCGCCGTGGTAGTACTCCCACTCGTCGGTCAGCGGCAGCACGAGCCGGATGCCCAGAGTGCCCGCGTAGGCGACGGCGAAGTCGATCGTGCGGAACGCCTCCTCGTTGTACTCGCCGAGGCGGGGCATCAGCGCGAGAGGGTCCTGGCCGTCCTGGCTCGTCGACGTCATCATGTGCGAGCGCACGACGGTGATGCCCATCTGCGAAGCGGTGTCCAGAGCGTCCTTGATCCGGAAGTAGGTGGGGTAGTCGACTCCCCCGACGTTCTCGTCGAGACCGAGCCAGTAGATGTTCGTGCCGCTCGCACGGAACCGCTCGCCGTCGAGAGTCAGCGCACTGCCCTCGCGCTGGACGAAGTCGGTGTTCTCGCTGGTCCAGTCGCGGGGCGCGTCGGCGGAGGCCGGGGCCGCAGCGACGAGTGTCGCTGCGGTGACGGTGACGACGGCGATGCCCGCGAGGCAGCTGCGGAGCGGGGCCCGCAGGAAGGCGGGCGGTGGGGCGGATCGGGACATGTGTTTTCCAGGGCTCCTTCGACCGGGGGATGAGACTGACCGGCTCGCTGCCGCTCGGGCGCGCTGCGTCGGTTCACACAGACTCGTCGACGATCGGGGGCCTCGTCAATACAAAAGTAAATAATTTATGTAACGATCGACCCGTGAAGGATTCGGTCCACGGCGCTCCTCATTCGCGGGCTGCTGCGGGCGTGCCGGTCGACCGCCGCGGCACGATGACGACCTCGGGGCTGCTCGTCGCCCGGCTCTCGCCGCCCGCGATCTCCTCCAGGAGCTCCCGGCCCGCGAGCATCCCGATCACCTGCACGTCGTGAGACACGGCCGACAGCGGAGGCTCGCTCAGCTGGCACTGGGCGGAGTCGTCCCAGGCGAGGAGCGAGAGCTCGCCGGGGACCGGGATGCCGAGCTCGCGGGTCTCGTCGAGCCCGCCGAGAGCCATGAGATCGCTGTCGAACACGACGGCGGTCGGCGGCGCGGCGTCGTCGAGCAGCGATCGGAGGGCACGGCCCCCGGACGCGCGGGAGTAGTCGCCCGAGGCGGTGGCCGAGGCGATCCCGAGACGCTCGCACTCCTGCGCGAACGCCTCCTGCCGGATGCGCGTGTGCAGGAGCTCGGCGGGGCCCGTGACGTGCGCGATGCGCTCGTGCCCGAGCCCGGCGAGGAAGCCGACGGCGCTCCTCATCGCGTTGCCGTCGTCCGTCCAGACCGCGCGGAAGCCCTCCGCAGCGCTCGGCGGCCCGATGACGACGGCCGGCAGCCCGAGACCCCGCACGAACTCGGGTCGCTCGTCGTCGACCTCGAGGTCGACGACGATCACTCCGCTGACCTCGCCGTCGTCGCTCCACCGCCGGTAGGTCGCGAGCTCCGCCTCCGCATCGGGCAGCACATTGAGCAGCACCGAGTACCCCGCGGGTCTGACCGCGCGCTCGACGCCCGCGATGAACTCGTGGAAGTAGGGCTCGGCGCCCATGATCTCGGTCGCGCGGACCAGCGCGAGGCCGATGGGTCGAGGGAGTGCCGTCCGGGTCATCAGCGCTGTCCTTCCTGCGGAGACCACCAGCGTAGAGCGACCCGCGATCGTGTCACGGGCGGGAGGAGCGGGGCCCGGGCGGTCCCGTACTCTGTCGATCGGAGCGAGAGGAGGCGCCATGGCACGCCGTGAAGCGACCCCCGCCGCGCCGGGCAGCCGCGCTCTCGTGGTCGACCTCATCCGTTCGTCCGGCCCCATCAGCCGTGTCGAGCTGACCGCCGCGACCGGTCTCACCCAGCCCGCGATCTCGATGATCGTCCGCAAGCTCCTGACCGACGGCATCATCCGGCAGACCGGCTCGACCGCGACCGGAGGCAAGCCCCGTCAGCTCCTCGAGATCAACGCCCGCGCGCGCATCGGGATCGGCATCCAGCTCGGCTTCGAATCGATCACGCTGGTCGCGACCGACACTGGGGGCGGCGTCATCGCCCGCCAGCAGATCGACGGAGCAGCGCTGGCCTCCCCCGAGGAGGTCACTGAGCGCCTCGTGCGCGGCTACGAGGACTTCGTGCGCGGCACCGGGATCGACCGCCGCGCGATCGCCGGCGTCGCCGCCGTGGCTCCCGGGCCGATCGACCAGCGGGCCGGCCGGGTTCTCGGGCCTCCGTCGCTGCACCACTGGCGCGACTTCCCCCTGCGGCAGGCGCTCGGCGCCGGCATCGGCGCCCCGATCCTGCTCGACAACGACGCGGCCGCGGCGGGCATCGGCGAGTTCTGGAGCCGCGGCGTCTCGCGGCACCGGACCTTCGGCTGCATCTACGTCGGCACCGGCATCGGCGCCGGTGTCGTGCTCGACGGGGCTCTGCTGCGCGGGGCGAGCTCGAACGCCGTCGAGGTCGGCCACATCTCGATCGTGCCGGACGGCCACGAGTGCTTCTGCGGCAACCGCGGCTGCCTCGAGCGGTACGCGGCTCCGACCGTCGTCGTCGACGAGGCGCGGGCGGATCACCGCTCCTTCACCGATCTCGAGCTCTCCTTCGAGGCGGAGGATCAGGGCCGCGACTTCGACGTGCTGAGCCTCGCCGCGATCAACGGCCACGCGGCTGCGCTCGCCCTCGTCGAGAGGGCCGCCGACCACCTCGCGCAGGGCGCGCTCACGCTGGTGAACCTGTTCGACCTCGACGAGCTGGTCCTCACCGGCCCCGGAGTGGCGATCGCAGGCTCGATCTCGACGCGCGCGATCAGGTCGAGGCTCGACGAGCGCCGCTTCGCGCGCCGCGCTCATCCCCTCGAGGTGTCTCTGTCGAGCAATCCGCGCGACGCCGCTGCTGTCGGAGCGTCCTCGCTCGTCCTCCAGAGCACGCTCTCGCCCGGGCACGGCCCGATCCTGCAGCGCTCCGATGAGGCCTGAGCTCGACACGCCCTCCGGGCGCCTCCGCGGGCTGGCCGTCTCGACTCCGGACGGCCCCGCCCAGGCGTTCCTCGGCATCCCCTACGCGGAGCCCACCGAGCGCTTCCGGCCGGCCGGTCGGGCCCCGTCGTGGAGCGGTGTCCGCGACGCGACGCGGCCGGCGCCTCCCGCGCCGCAGATCGCCTGGGCCTCCGGGGATCCCGTGGGCGACGAGCACTCCTGCCTCACCGTCAGCATCTGGACGCCGGAGCGGACCGACGGCGCTGCACCGGTCCTGGTGTGGATCCACGGCGGCCTGCACGTCGCGGGCTCGAACGCGGAGCCCCTCACCGACGGTGCCCGCTTCGCCGCGCGGACCGGCACCGTCGTCGTCGCGGTGAACCACCGCCTCGGCGCGCTCGGGTTCCTCACCCTCGACCACCTGCTCGGCGACGAGTACTCCGACTCCGCGAACCTCGCACTGCACGACGTGATCGCCGCACTCGAATGGGTGCGCGAGAGCATCAGCGCCTTCGGAGGGGACCCCGGAGCGATCACGCTCGCCGGCCAGTCGGCCGGAGCGACGACGGTCGCGATGCTCCTCGCCTCCGACCGCGCCGCCGGCCTCTTCCCTCGGGCGATCCTGCACAGCGCCAACCCCGAGCGCCTCGGCGACCGCGCCTACGGGGAGGCAGTCACGAACGATCTCCTCGGGCTCCTCGGCCTCCGGCACGCACCGGATCGACTGCTCGGCCTCCCGTGGCAGAGCATCCTCACGGCCCAGAACCGACTGCTGGAGCAGCGCTCCTCCGACGGACCGAACACGGTCGCGGTGTTCCGGCCCGCCCTCGACGGCCGCCTGCTCACGCGGTCGCCCGCGGAGGCGCTCCGCGGCGGCGCCTCCGCCCACGTCGACCTCGTTGTCGGCACGAACGTGAACGAGGGCTCGGGCGCCGTCGATCTCCAGGCCCGAGACGACGGGCTCCTGCGCGCTCAACTCGACCGGCACCTTCGGGAGGTGCTGCCTGTGTGGCCGGGCAGCCGCTCCTCCGCCTACCGCGACGCGCTCGCCGTCGACCTGGGCCGAGCACCCACCGACGCCGAAGCGCTCGAGAGCTGCCTCGCCGACGAGATCTACCGCCAGCCGAGCCAGCGCCTCCTCGACGCCCGAGCGGAGACCGGGGCATCGACGAGGGCGTTCCTCTTCGCCTTCCGAGCGGATGACGCGCGCGGTGCGGCTCACTCGCTCGAGTTGCCGTTCCTCTTCCGCCACCTCGACGACTCCGACGCGGCCCTCCGCGAAGTCGGACTGGGGGCACCCTGGACGCTGAGCGACGCGATGAGCGGCTGGTGGGGAGACTTCATCGCGGGACGAGACCTGAGCGGGTGGCCGGAGTACTCGAGTGCTCGACGATCCACGCTGGTCCTCGCCGAGCACCCTCGGGTGGAGGAGGGGCCGCGGGGGGCTCTGCGGCTGCTGGTCGAGCGGGCGCAGTCGGCCTGATCAGGACCGAGGCATCCCGCTTCTTCCGGGGCTCGGCGCCACTCCTGCTGGGCCTCTGCTTCTCTCATCGGGCGCTCGTCGCGCGAGCACGCCTCTGTCAGGTGCGCGAGCGCTGACGGGCATTCCGGCGGCGTCGGCAGCAGCCTGCGCACGGCGTCGAGCCAGACGTCTTCACGGTTATCGGATGTTGCCGAGAGGGGGCACATGCACGATCTGTACGGCGGCCGGGCGAGAAAACGATCTGGCGAAGCGAGGAGTTGGCGCCGTTGCGGGGGTGCTTGACTCCGTCACTCCGGTGACCGTCGACGACTCCACCACGCCCCCTGATTGCGCTGAAGCCGTGACCTGCACCCCGACCGACCCGAGCCTCCGCGCGATCGACGGCCGCACCCATCGGTCCGATCGTCCCACCCCGGGCAGACCGCTCCGACGAGATCAATGAGATGCAGAAGCTTCCACAGATGGTTGAGGGGTACTTCCCCTTCCCAATTCGAGCCGGTTAGGTCCGAGGACCACCGAACCCGATGAAAACAGCCTACCGAGACCTTGCATCTTCGCTTCTGGCGCGTGCACGTAATCAACTTTGGGACAGGGATCTTCGCTCAGCAGCCTATTCGAATCGGGATGTCGATGTTACGCTCCCCCCGTGAGCAGCCGCAAACCCAGTTTCGTGATCCGACGCCTCGGACGGGCTGTGACGGCAGCGATGCTGGCGCTAGCTGTGTCTATAGCGATCCTGATCATCTCCCCGCCGGCTTTTGCTAACGGCACAGAGACATGCAAAATGCAGGACTCCTACGGGTGCACTGGCGGTGGATACACGGGGACCGACTCGTGGGGTTACTCGAACAGTTCAAGCACGGCATCGAATGGCACAAAGCACAACTGCACTTCCTACGCTGCTTTCCGAGTTGCGCAGAACGGTGCCCGCAATCCAGGAAACCTGGGTAGCGCAGGATCCTGGGACGATAATGCTAGGAAATATGGCATACCTGTCGACGGCTACCCGCGCGTAGGCGACATCGCTCAGTACAACTCTGGACATGTGGCATATGTTGAAGAAGTTGGCAATGGATATATAGTTACCACGGATGACAACTACGGATACAATTACACGACGAGGAAGAGGATAAGCGCCGGATCAACATATCCCCAGTGGCCGGACAATTTCATTCATTTCACGTCCTCAATTAGCAAGCCAACGACAAAGCCGTCCGACTTCGACGGTGACGGCAAAAGCGACCTGCTCTACCAAGACGTCGGAAGCACCACTCTGCGACTTCTTACCTCCGCAGGAACCACATACAAGGGCGCCCACGTCTTCGCCAACGGCGTCGCACAACCAGCCTGGGAAAGGACTTCGACGGTGACGGCAAAAGCGACCTGCTCTACCAAGACGTCGGAAGCACCACTCTGCGACTTCTTACCTCCGCAGGAACCACATACAAGGGCGCCCACGTCTTCGCCAACGGCGTCGCACAACCAGCCTGGCAAGTCACCGGAGACTTCGACGGTGACGGCAAAAGCGACCTGCTCTACCAAGACGTCGGAAGCACCACTCTGCGACTTCTTACCTCCGCAGGAACCACATACAAGGGCGCAAGACTTCGACGGTGACGGCAAAAGCGACCTGCTCTACCAAGACGTCGGAAGCACCACTCTGCGACTTCTTACCTCCGCAGGAACCACATACAAGGGCGCCCACGTCTTCGCCAACGGCGTCGCACAACCAGCCTGGGTCGCTGGCGCCGTACGCCGATAGCCCCAAACGACCCCTGTTAGTTCAGCGCCAGGCCAGGCGCGTGCGCACTTGAGCTAGCTGGGGCCCTCGAAGGGTCTCAGCTAAGCTCTCACTAGGGCTGGCCTGCACACAGGTGGACAGCGGGACCCCGACCGAATCGGAGACTCAACACGAACGTCTCTGCAAGCCCGAGATTTGGGAACTCGATCACTCGAGGCGCGGCGGTCAATAGCGAATAGGCGCACGGCGGTATGACACGCCCGGACCGGCGGCACTGTTTCTTCAGGAGGTGCTGGGAATCTTCGGCGCCCAGACGCTCCCTCACGACGGCGGCTCCAAGTCGGGTCCCCTGACGGCGGCTGCGCTCTGCGGTGCGGTGAGCATCTCCGTCAGTCCACTGTCGGATCCGGGTTGTCCGCGTCCTCTGCGGCGATTCTGGTCACCGTCTCCTCCGCTGGGAGCGTCGCCTGGTCGCTGGGCGACAGCTCGTTACGACTGACGGCGACCTGCTGTGTTGAGCCGAGCGCAACGTAGAAGCCGAGCTGGCCGGCATCGCGCGGATCGAACTTGCGCATCTTGAGCTCGACGACGACGAAACGCACCTGCTGCCAATTGAAGAACAGCAAGTCGACGAAGAAGTCATCGCCGTCCACTTAGAAGTGCACCTGCCGACCGACGAAGGAGAGGCCCGCGCCCAGCTCCCGCAACGTCTCGACCCGGCGCAGAGTGACGCACGGGAATCTGCGATTCAGCGGCCAGATTACCAACCGCCAGATCGTCCATCACCCAAACCCGCTGTCACATCGCCTTTCCGCAGCCGGTCGGTGCTCGATCGCCTGCGGGAGCTCGGTCCCCCGTCGTTTCCTCCAGCAACTCCGCCAGATCAGCCATGGGCGCGCACCCACCGCGCTCCTTACGCTGACCCCATGCTCATCGACGAGTACGACTCCCCCGCCAAGCCCGTCCCGCTCGCACCGCACATCCCGGACCAGCTCACGATCACCCTCTGGGACTTCTCCTGGTACGTGCGCACCGGCCCCGGGGAGCCGTTCGAGGATCTCGACGCCGCCTTCGCGGGCGCGCTGCAGCGCGGATACAACACGATCCGCATCTGCGCGATGCCGTTCCTGCTGTTCGGCACGGACATCGACACGAGTGCGCTCAAGCTAGGTCCGCTCGGCGGCGGGTACGCGCAGCACGTGCGCTGGTACGACGTGAAAACCCCGACCGTCATCGACGCGCGGCAGCACCTTCTGGCGCTGTTCGAGGCGGCGAAGAAGCACGACGTGTTCGTGATCGTTTCGTCCTGGGAGTACCAGCAGTCGTCCGCCTTCGCGGAGGATCGCGCGTGGTTCGACGCGCTGATGGCTGTTCCTCCGGAGGAGCGGGCGGAGCGGCTCGCCGAGGCGCACGCGAACCTCATAGCGTTCCTGAGAGAGCACGACCTCGACGACCGCATCGCCTTCGTCGAGCTGCACAACGAGGTCCAGGCCGGCCACCTCACCGAGGGCCTGGAGTACGAGAACCTCGACGAAGCCACCCTCGCCCTCCGCCCCCGCCTCACCCGCGGCATCGACCGCTTCCACGAGCTGGCCCCCGGCGTCCCGTGCTCGGTCAACTACGCGCACGTGCCCGTCGGCGGCATGCGCGGGATCCCGTGGAACTCGGACGTGCTCGTCGTGCACCCCTACATCTACGGGGTGCTCGACGACTTCATCCGCGACTTCGCGCTGCGGCGGCCGATCGAGGAGTTCGAGCAGGAACGGGCCGCGGAGACCTTCCTGCTCGACGGGGCGCCTCCGATCGCGGAGTGGACGCTGCCGCCGGAGTCGCAGTGGAAGCTGACCGCGACCATCGTCGGCAAGGGCGAGATCTACGCGCACGACTGGGGCGACGCCGAGCGGATCGACCTGTTCCTCTACGAGCACTACGGGCGCCACCAGCTCGAGATGGAGGCGACGCTGAAGACCTGGATCGCCGTCGCGGCCGACCACGCGGCGATGCGCGGCATCCCCCTCGTCTTCGGCGAGGGCTGGGTCGGCTACACGCCGCTCGAGGGCCGCTTCGAGGAGGGGCCGGTCGGCGCCGAGTACTGCAGGCTCGCCATGCGCGAGTCGCGACGCGTCGGCGCGCGCGGCTCGATCGTCTGCTCGAACGCGGCTCCGCAGCACCCGATGTGGGACGACGTCGCCCTGCAGCTCGAGTGCAACGCGATCTTCACCGCCGCACCCTGACCACACCCGCACAGCAAGCAGCACGCACCAGCAAGCACGGCATCACGGAGTCGAGGAGGACACCATGACCACCCAGCAGCAGCAGTTCCCGCATCTCACCCGCAGAGGCTTCCTCTACGGAGCCACCGCGCTCGGCACGACCGCAGCACTCGCCGGCTGCATGGGCGGCACGAGCGGAGGAGGGGGCGGCGGAGGCGGCGGCATCGTCCTGCAGTCCTCCCTCTCCGACCCCGCCCCGAAGGCGGCGCTCGAGGCCCTCGTGAAGAGCTATTCCGAAGGATCCGTGACCCTCAACACCGTCGCGATCGAGCAGTTCCGCGCGCAGCTCTCGACCTACCTCACCTCGGGCAACCCGCCCGACGTGCTCACCTGGTACGCCGGCTCGGTCGCCCGCGACTACGCGAGCCAGGATCTGCTGCTCGACCTCTCGGACATGTGGAGCGGCGACGGAGCGGCGGCGAACTACTCTCCCGCCCTCAAGGACCTCTCGACCGACGGCAGCGGCAAGCAGATCTTCCTGCCGACGAACTACTACTGGTGGGCCGTCTTCTACCGCAAGTCGGCCTTCGAGGAGTGGGGCGTCGAGGTCCCGACGACGTGGGACGAGTTCATGTCGCTCTGCGAGACGCTGCAGGGCAAGGGCATCGTCCCGCTCTCGAACGGCATCGGCTCGACCCCGTGGATGGCCTCCGGGTGGTTCGACATCCTGAACCTCCGCGTCAACGGTGCGGACTACCACAAGGAGCTCCTGGCCGGAAAATCCTCGTTCGACTCGACCGAGGTCAAGAACGTCATGAAGTACTACGCCGACATCGTGCCCTTCATGGACCCGAACGCTCCCTCCTACGCCTGGCAGGACGCGGTCACGCCGCTCGTGCAGAAGAAGAACGCGATGTACCTCGTCGGCGCCTTCATCTCGCAGAACATGCCCGAGGGCGAGGGCGACGACCTCGACTTCTTCTCGGTCCCGGTGATCGACCAGTCGATCCCGACGGCCGAGGAGGCGCCCACCGACGGCTACTTCGCCAGCGCGAAGACCAAGGACGCCGACGCCACCAAGGCGTTCCTCGCCTACCTGGCCGGCGCCGAGAGCCAGTCGGCGTACATCGCGGCCTCGCAGTCCTCGAACCTGCCCACCTCGCCCGACGTCGACACCTCCGGGTTCTCGCCGCTGGTGCAGAAGGGCGTCGAGCTGCTCGCGAACACCGAGCAGATCACGCAGTTCTTCAACCGCGACTCCTCCGACGACCTGCAGACCACGGCCGATGCGGCGCTGACGAAGTTCATCGCGCAGCCCGGCGAGGTCGACAGCATCCTGAAGGAGTGGCAGACCGCCGCCGACAAGATCTTCAACCCGTGACGACACCCACCCGGACGGCTCCGGCTCCGCTGCCCCACGCGGCGGAGCCGGAGCGGCCGACGGTCCAGAGGAAGCGCGGGTCCCGCCGCGTCACCCGCGTCCCCCTGGCCGTCTGGCTGTTCCTGCTCATCCCGCTGGCGATCGAGGTCGCCTGGGTGTTCTGGCCGGCGATCAACTCGTTCTACCTCTCGCTCACCCGCTGGAACGGCATCGGCACTCCCGAGTTCATCGGGTTCGACAACTTCGTCGATCTCGGCTCCGACCCGATCTTCGCGACCGCGCTGGTCAACAACATCATCTGGGTGATCGGCTTCGGCGGGCTCTCGGTGGCGATCGGGCTCGCCCTGGCCGTGGCGCTCAACAAGCCGCGCCGCGGCGTCGGCTTCTACCGCAGCGCGATCTACCTGCCGATGGTGTTCTCGCTCGCGGTCACCGGTCTCTTCTGGCGGGTGATCTACCAGCCCGACGGAGTCGTCAACAGCTTCCTCGGCGTGATCGGCCTCGGCGATCTCGAGCGGCAGTGGCTCGCCGACCCGACCCTGGCGCTCTACGCGGTGCTGGTCGCGGCCGTCTGGCGGCAGTGCGGCTACATCATGGTGCTCTACCTGGCCGGGCTGAAGGGCGTCGACCCGACGCTCGAGGAGGCGGCGGCGGTCGACGGCGCCTCGCGGAGTCAGCGCTTCTGGCGCATCGTGATGCCGCAGCTGAAGGGCGTGAACGGAGTCGTCTTCGCGGTCACCGTCATCGACTCGCTGCGGACCTTCGACATCGTCTGGGCGATGACGCGGGGCGGGCCCTACAACTCGACGCAGCTGCTCTCGACCTACATGTTCCAGGAGAGCTTCACCGTGCTGAACCTCGGCTACGGCTCCGCGATCGCCGTGGTGATCTTCCTGCTCGCGATCGTCTTCATCATCACGTACCTCGTGCGTGCCACGAAGGAGGACTGAGATGGCCGTCATCGCGCCGATCATCCCCGCCGGGTCGGCCCCGAAGACCCGCCCGCGCCGGGTGAAGGGCTCCTGGATCTTCCACGCCGTGATGGGCCCGATCGCGGTGCTCTGGGTGCTGCCGATGGTGTTCGTGCTCTTCGTCGCCGTCCGCAGCTTCGACGACATCACGAGCAACGGCCTCGGAGCCCTGCCGGCGAGCTTCTCGTTCGACGGCTTCGTGACGGTGTTCACGGCCGGGCTCGTCGGCGAGGCGCTCGTCAACAGCGTCATCGTCACCGTCTTCACGGTGCTGCTGTCGCTGCTGCTCGCCTCGTGGGCCGCCTTCGCGCTCAGCCGGTTCGCGATCCCGTTCCGCCGCGGGATCCTCCTGCTGATGCTGGCCGGCAACCTGCTGCCTCCGCAGATCCTGCTGATCCCGGTCTCGCGGATCACCGAGGGCCTCGGCATCTACGACACGCTCTTCGCGCTGATCGTGGTGCAGGTCGGCTTCGGGCTCGGCTTCTACACGTTCGTGCTGCACGGCTTCATGCGTTCGATCCCGGTCGAGATCTTCGAGGCGGCGCAGGTCGACGGTGCCGGCGCGATCCGCACCTACTGGCGCATCATCCTGCCGCTGTGCCGGCCCTCCCTCGCGGCCCTCGGGGCGCTCGCGACGACCTGGATCTGGAACGACCTGATCTGGGCGGTCACCGTGCTGCGCACCGAGACGAACTTCCCGATCACGGCCGCGCTGCTCAACATCCAGGGCGGCTACGTGAGCCAGTGGAACGTCGTCGCCTCGGGAGCCGTGATCGCCGCGATCCCCACCGCGATCGTGTTCTTCGCGTTCCAGAAGCAGTTCGTCTCGGGCCTGACGCTCGGGTCGGGCAAGTGACGCGATGACGCAGTGGCGCCTCCGCACGGCGTCGACCCTCTACGTGGTCTCGCTGCTGCGCGACCACGACGGCAGCGGCGACGGGCTGGTGCTCGACTACTGGGGCGCGGCGACGGAGGAGGCGATCCCGGAGTGGAGCGAGCCCGAGCGGTTCGTCGGCTTCGCGACCGCCGCCGACGCCGCTCCGCTCGAGTACGCGTCGGCGGGGCAGCGGCACGTCGCCTTCAGCGAGCTGCTCGTCGACCGCGGCGACGGCCGCACGGGCGCACGCTGGCGGGTCCTCGCCGATGAGGTGCGGCAGACGGCGGCGGAGCTCAGCGTCCCGTTCGTCGACGAGTCCGGCACGCTCCTCCTGACACTGCGCTACGCGGTCTCGACCGCTCACGATGTGATCCGGCGCTCGATGACGCTGACCGACTCCGGCACGACCGTCGAGCTCCGCCGCGCGTTCTCGGCGGGCTGGAACGTGCCGGTCGGCCAGTCGGCGCGGATCGACTACCTCGCCGGAGCCTGGGCCTACGAGACCAACCGGCGCTCGATCGATCTGGAGTGGGGCACCTTCGCCCTCGGCAGCCGGCAGGGCGTGACGGGCATGACCTTCGCGCCGACGATGACGGTGACCGCGCGGCCGGGCGCCGACTCCTTCGGCAGGCCCCCGAGCGAGGCGTACGGCGTCGCGCTCGACTGGAGCGGATCCTGGCGCCTGCAGGCCGACTCCACCCCTCTCGGGCAGAGCATCCGCGTCTCGGGCGGCGTCGACGACGACACCGCGGTCGTGACGCTCCTGCCCGGCGAGACCTTCGCCGCGCCCGACGCCCTCGGGGTCTTCAGTGCCGGAGGCGCGCAGGGCGTGTCGGACGCCTGGCACGCGTTCCAGCGCACCCTCGCGAGGGGCCCCGAGCACCGGCCGATCGTCTACAACTCGTGGATGGGGACGCGGTTCGACGTGCGCGTCGAGCACCAGGCCGAGCTCGCCGCCCTCGCGGCCGGAATCGGCGTCGAGGTGTTCGTCGTCGACGACGGCTGGTTCGCCGGGCGCACCGACGACGACGCGGGGCTCGGCGACTGGCGCCCCGACGAGGCCAAGTTCCCCCGCGGCCTCACGGAGCTGTCCGACCAGGTTCTCGCCGCCGGAATGCGCTTCGGCCTCTGGGTCGAGCCCGAAGCGGTGAACCCCGACAGCGACCTCTACCGCGAGCATCCCGACTGGATCTACCGCGCCGAGGGCCGGGAGCCTCTGACCATCCGCAACCAGTACGTGCTCGACCTGGGGCGGCCGGAGGTCGTCGACTGGATCTGCGCGATGCTCCGGACCCTGCTGACGACGACGCCGATCACCTACCTCAAGTGGGACATGAACCGGCCGGTCACCGACGGCGGCCGGCCCGGAGACGTGCACGGGCGCGAGTGGCCGATCCAGCACACCCGCGGCTACTACCGGGTGCTGCGGATGCTGCGCGACGAGTTCCCGCAGGTCACCGTCGAGGCGTGCGCGAGCGGAGGCGCGCGGATCGACAACGCGGTCCTCGCGCTCGCCGACGTGGTCTGGACCAGCGATCAGGTGGGCGCCCGCGACCGTCTCGTGATCCAGGACGGCTACCTCTCGGCCTACCCGCCGCACGCCATGAGCTCGTGGGTCTCGGACGACCCGGGGCACCGCGACCGCTCCCCCGTCTCGCTCGGCTACCGCTTCGCCGTCGCGATGGGCGGCGTGCTCGGCATCGGCTCCGATCTGCTCGCGTGGTCGCCGGAGGAGCGGGCGGAGGCGACCGCGCGCATCGCCGCCTACCGCGGGATCCGCGACGTGGTGCTGACCGGCGACGTCACGGTGCACGGCGATCCCGCCGCTCCGCTCTACTCGACCGAGTACGCAGGCGCCGACGGACGCGTCGTGATCCTCGTCTTCGACCGGGACCGCGACCGCCACCGCGATCGGGAGGCGCCGCGGGTGTTCCCGACGCGGCTCGCCCCGGGCGTCAGGTACCGCCTCCGCGACACCGACCTGGTCGTGACCGCCGAGACCGCCAGCGGCGTCGGAGTACCGGTCGCCTTCACCTGGGCCCCCGACGCCGATGTCCTCGTGCTCGAGCCGCAGGACGCGTGATGGCCGGCTCAGCCCTTGCGCTGCAGGCGGTACCGGATCGGCGGCACCCCGTGCACCGAGGTGAACTGGCGCGCGAAGTAGAACGGATCGGCGTAGCCGACGCGGGCGGCGATCTGCGCGACGGGCAGGTCGGTGGTGTCGAGCAGCTCGCGCGCCCGCGACATGCGCAGCTGCGTCTGGTACTTCAGCGGCGACGATCCGGTCTCCTGGCGGAACCGGGCGGCGAAGTGCGACGGGCTGAGCCGCGCCATCCGCGCGAGATCGCCGATCGAGATCTGGTCGGTGACGTGCTGGCGGAGGTACTCGATCGCCTGGTCGATCGCCGAGACACGCGGCGCTCCGGCCGTGCGCTCGGAGCAGAGCAGGGCCATCAGGTGCCAGGCGGCTCCCGAGGCGGCCAGCGTGCTCGCGAAGGTCTGGTCGCGCTCCATGGCCTGCACGACCTCCTCGACGAGGGCGACGATGCGGTACGTGTCCGAGAGCTCGCGGACCGGAGCGGTCGCCGTCACTCCCGCCACCCGGAGGAACTCGGCGAGGTCGCGGCCGACCACGTGCAGCCACCAGAGCGTCCAGGGGGCGGCGGTGTCGGCTCCGTACGAGTGCGGGGTGCCGGGCGGCACGATGACGACCTGGCCGGCCTGCACGGGATGCCTCACCCCGTCGATCTCGCACCAGCCGGAGCCGCGGGTGCAGACGAGGATGACGCACTGCGCGACCCCCTCGCGCCGCGTCATCCCGTGCGCTCGCGCCTCCGGGAAGTAGCCCGCGTCGGTGACCACCAGGTGGGAGGCGCCGGGGCTGGCGAGCGCCGCCTTGACGCGCGGACGCGGCATCACCAGCAGCCGCTGCCCGGGGAAGCCGTCTTCGATCACCATTCCGCCAGCCTGGCGCACGATCGTCGTTTCGTCCATGCAGGCCGCCGGATCGGTCGTTCCGCCTGCCTGCGGCCTGTTCTTACGATGAGCGCATGCTCACCGCCGAGTCGACCCTGATCCTCCCGCCCGTCCCCGCCGACCAGGCCGATGCCGCGGTCGCGGTGTGGACGGAGCCGCTGCTGATCGACACCTACCTGCCGGGCGAGCCGGACCGCTATCCCGCGTTCCTCGACTCCCGCGTCTACCAGGGCTCGTCGGGGCGGGTGTTCCCCCTCCCGTTCCACGAGCGGATCGCGGCCGAGAAGGCGCCGCACTCGTGGGACGCGGTGCACCTCGAGAACCGCTGGCTGCGGCTCGTGGTGCTGCCGCAGCTCGGCGGCCGCCTGCACATCGCCTACGACAAGAGCGCCGACTACGACGTCTTCTACCGCAACAACGTCATCAAGCCGGCGCTGGTCGGGCTCGCCGGGCCGTGGATCTCGGGCGGGATCGAGTTCAACTGGCCGCAGCACCACCGTCCCGCCACGTTCCTCCCGACCGACGTCTCGATCGAGCATGAGGACGACGGCTCCGTGACGGTCTGGTGCTCCGACCACGATCCCTTCGCGCGGATGAAGGGCATGCACGGCATCCGCCTCCGCCCCGACTCGTCGCTGATCGAGGCGCGCGTGCGCCTGTTCAACCGCAGCGAGGAGGTGCAGACCTTCCTCTGGTGGGCGAACGTCGCGGCGGCGGTGAACGACGACTACCAGTCGTTCTTCCCCACCGACGTCGAGTACGTGGCCGACCACGCCAAGCGCGCGGTGGTCTCGTTCCCGCGAGTCGAGGGCGAGTACTACGGAGTCGACTACCCCGCCCGCGTCGACGCGGAGCATCCGGATGCGGATCGGCTCGACTGGTACCGCAACATCCCCGTGCCGACCTCGTACATGGTCACGCAGACGGCCGACGCCTTCTTCGGCGGCTACGACCACGGCCGCCGTGCAGGATTCGTGCACTGGGCCGACCGCGCGATCTCGCCCGGCAAGAAGCAGTGGACCTGGGGCGATGCTCCGTTCGGCCACGCCTGGGACGCGAACCTCACCGACGGCGACGGCCCCTACGTCGAGCTGATGGCCGGCGTGTACACCGACAACCAGCCCGACTTCTCGTTCCTCGCACCCGGCGAGACCAAGACCTTCAGCCAGTACTGGTACCCGATCACCGAGATCGGGCCGGCGCAGCAGGCGACGCGCGACGCGGCCCTCCGGCTCGACCTCGTCGACGAGTCGGTGCTGCGGGTCGGCGTGGCCGTCACGGCGGTCCGCTCCGGTCTCGAGATCGTGGTCAGCCCAGTCGCGGGCAGCGCCGTCGCGGGCAGCGCCCTCGCGCCCTCGCTGCACGACGCGGCGCCCGGCTCCCCGGTGGTCGTCGATCTCGCGCTGCCGCCGGGCGTGCGGCTCGCCGATCTCGTGGTGGAGGTGCGCCACGGCGGGCGTCTGCTGGTCGCCGTTCCGGGATCCGCCGTCGAGCGCACCGAGCCGCGCGGTGAGGCGCCCGCGCCCGCGGTCGCACCGCCGAGACCCGCCGAGGTCGGCACCGTCGAGGAGCTCTTCCTGATCGGGCAGTACCTCGAGCAGTACCGGCACGCCACCCGATCGCCCGAGCCGTACTGGGAGGAGGCGCTGCGCCGCGATCCCTGCGACCTGCGCAGCAACGTCGCCCTGGCCGCGCGCCGCCACGGGGCCGCTCGGTACGAGGAGGCGCTCGCGCTCCTCCGCACCGCCCTCGCGCGCCAGCTCGCCTGGGCGCCGAACCCGGCCGACGGCGAGGCGCACTACCGTCTCGGCCTCACCCTGCGCCGCCTCGGCCGCGTGACGGAGGCGGCGGAGGCGTTCGCGAAGTCCGCCTGGAACTCCGCGTGGGTCGCCCCCGCCTCGCTCGCCCTCGCCCGTCTCGTCGATCCGGCGCGCGCGGAGGAGCTGCTGCGCACGGTGCTGCGGCACGACGTCGAGAACCTGCAGGCCCGCGATCTGCTGGCGCTCAGCCTCCGCGCCCTGGGCCGCGCGGAGGAGGCCGAGCGCCTCCTCGCCGAGACGCTCGCGATCGACCCGCTCGATCAGTGGGCGCGGCACCTGGCGGGCGAGCCGCTCACCGCCGATGCGCCGACGCTGCTCGACGTCGCCCTCGAGTACGCGTCGGCGGGGTACGCGGAGGAGGCGCTCGAGGTCCTCGACCTGGCGGACGGCTCGGTCACGGCGCTCGGCCAGGTGAACGTCGCTCCGCTGATCGCGTACCACCGCGCGGCACTGCTCGGCCGAGCCGTCGACGTCGGCCACCGCGACGCCACCCACTGCCTCCCCTCGCGGCTCGACGACATCGCGGTGCTCGAGGAGGCGGTGGCGCGCGACCCGCGAGACGGCCTCGCCTGGTCGCTGCTCGGCAGCTGGTACTACGACCGCGGTCGAGGCTCCGACGCGATCGACGCCTGGCGCGCGGCACTCGAGTGCGACCTCGACGACTCCGCCGCAGCGCTCGTCGAGCGCAACCTCGGCGTCGCCGCCTACAACGTGCTGCACGACCCGGATCTCGCCGCGCGCCACTACGCCTCCGCCCGCCGCCGCCTCCCCGACGACGCCCGGCTGCTCTTCGAGGCCGACCAGCTCGCCGAGCGCCGCGGCGAGAGTGCCGCGACCCGCCTCGCGACCCTGGAGGCGCGGCCCGCACTCGTCGAGGAGCGCGACGACCTCAGCGTCGTCTCGGCGCGGCTGCTGACGGCCGTCGGCCGGCACGACGAGGCGCTGCGGGCGCTGGCGTCGCGCCGCTTCCAGCCCTGGGAGGGCGGCGAGGGCCAGGTGCTCGGCGCCTGGGACGACGCCTCCCTCGCCGCGGCGCGTGCGGCCGGGGATCCCGAGACCGCGCGCTCGCTCGTGCTGGCCGCGCTGACGCCTCCGCCGACCCTCGGTGAGGCCCGGCACACCCTCGCGACGACGGCCGAGCTGCACCTCGCCCTCGGCGACGCGCTCGCGGCGTGCGGCGACACCGAGGGCGCGCGCGCCGCCTGGACGGAGTCGTCGCGCGCGACCGGCGACTTCGCGGGGATGGCCGCCCAGCCGTTCACCGAGCGCAGCGCCGCGGCGATCCTCGCCCTGGCCCGCCTCGGCGACGAGCGGGCCGCCGCCGAGGTCCTCGACCGTTTCGAGGCGTTCGTCGACGAGCTCGCAGTCACCCCCGGCGAGGTCGACTACTTCGCGACCTCGCTGCCGACGATGCTGCTGTTCCACACCGATCCGCAGCAGCTCCGCGACGCCGAGGTGGCCCGCCTGCGCCGGGTCGTCGCCGGCCTGCGCGAGTCGCTGCCCGTGCGCGACCTGCCGTGATCGTCGAGTCGCGAGGCGACGACCTGCCGCTGCTCGCCGTCACCACACCCGATCTGGCGCTGGTGTTCGCGCCGAGCTGCGGCGGGCGCCTCCTCTCGCTGGTCGTGGACGGGCGGGAGCTGCTCTGGCGGAACCCGGAGCTGGTCTCCGCGACGCTGACCCCGATCGTGCCGGTCGCCGCGTGGCCGGCCGGGACCGCAGGCATGTCGAGCTGGGCGAACCTCGGCGGTTCGAAGACCTGGCCCGCGCCGCAGGGCTGGTCGGGGCCCGGCGAGTGGGCGGGGCCCCCCGATCCGGTGCTCGACTCGGGGGCCTGGGCGTCCGAGTGGACGCGGGAGCCGTCGTCGGTCGAGGTGGTGCTGACGAGCCCGGACGATCCGCGCTCCGGCCTCCGCGTGACGCGGCGCTTCACGATCCCGGCGACCGGATCGTCGTTCGGCGAGCGCGTGACGTTCGAGAACGTGTCGGCGACCGAGCGGAGGTGGGCGATCTGGGAGGTGTGCCAGGTCGCGACCGCTCCCGGCGGCGTCGTCGTGGTGCCGCACGATCACGATCCGCTCGAGCTCGACCTCGGCTCGTACGAGGGCGCGGTGTCGTCGTCCCTCGAGGGCCGCGACGTCGTCCTGCCATTCGGCAGCGGAGTCGCGAAGCGCGGCTATCCGCGGGCCTCGGGATCCGTGCGGTACCGCGAGCCGGGCGGCGCCTCCCTCCGCCTCGCGACCGCCCCCGCACTTGAGGGCGAGTGGCCCGACGGCGGCTCGAAGGTGGAGGTCTGGTTGCAGCGGCCGACCGACGCGCCGATCGCCTCGCTCGAGGGCCTGCACCCGACCGCGCACCTGGTGGAGCTGGAGGTGCTCGGGCCACTGACCGTGCTGCCGCCCGGCGGACGCAGCGAGCTCGAGATCGCGTGGAGCGCCTCCTGAGGCGGCGGCTCGCGCCTGGAGCGCGGGGCCGCCTCGGATTACGAGTGCGTCAGATCAGTTCGAGATCGAAGCCGACGTCGTAGTCGTAGTCGTACGCCTCCGCGTGGTCCGGGCCGTCCGCGAGACCGACGACGAGAGGGGCGCCGAGTCCCGCTGTCCGCGCGTCGATGTCGGCTCCCGTGTCCCCGCTTCGCGTCACCTCGTCGGGTCCGAGGACGCCGTGGACGGACAGCGGCACGCCGAGGCCGACGACGATCTGCACCTGCGACCGACTCTCCGGGTGCCCGGCGTCGTCGAGCGTCACGGTGCCCATCTCGCGGCGGTGCGCGAGGGCGAGGGAGTAGCGGATCACGGCGGCCGCGGTCTCGTTCTCGAGGTCGACGGACCCGCCGGTGTGGAACAGGGTCTTCATGGCGACGTCCTCTGCTGATTCACGAACACGATTCAGCGCATCGAGGGCAGGGACGCGATCCGATGAGCCTAGGCTCCGGAGCTGTCACCACGCCATTCCGTCGACCGACTCCGCTCGCGGAAACGAGCGGTTTCCTTGCCCTCGCGCCAGCGACGGCGGAGTGTGGGCCGCATGAGCCTCTTCATCAGCTGCCCGGTCGAGAGCGTCGAGCGCGCGACCGCCTTCTACACCGCCCTCGGCTGGACCATGAACGCCGAGATGTCGGGCGAGAACGCGGCGTGCTTCGCGATCGCACCCGACCAGTACGTCATGCTCGGCAGTCGCGAGATGTACGCGAGCGTCGGCGGTACCGAGGACCTGATCGGCGGACCCGGCACCCCCTCGAAGGTCACCGTCTCGTTCGACCTCGGCAGCCGCGAGGCGGTCGACGAGTTCGTCGAGCGCGCCCGCGCCGCCGGCGGGCGTGTCGGCGACACCGACGACTACCCCTTCATGTACCAGCGGCAGTTCGACGACCTCGACGGCTACCACTACTCGCCCTTCTGGATGAAGCCGAGCCCCTGAGCGGAGGCGAGCCGGCAGCCCCGCTGGTCGAGCAGCCACCGCCTGAGGCGTATCGAGTCCCCTACGAGCGCCGGAGGTCCGGTCCGAGGCCGGCCTGCAGGCGCAGCCCGTCGAGCAGCAGATCGAGTCCGGAGCGGAACACGTCGATGTCGTCGTGCGTCGCCATCTCGTCGGCGACCTGGTGGTAGAAGGGGAACGCCTCCGGGTCGAGATCCCGCCACCGGTCGGCGAGCACGGCCAGGAACTCCAGCCGCTCCAGCCCGCTCTCGAGGAACTCCTTGGGCGGCGGCTGCGCGAGATCGACGGCGACGCCGACGACGTAGCTCACGATCGACGACGCCGCGTGGAAGCGCTGCCGTGGCGTCAGGTCCAGCGTCAACAGCTGCTGGCCGATCCGCTCGTACATCGCCATCGAGTTCGGCAGCAGCCCGTTGTTGCGGAGCATGAACTGGCCGAACCACGGCCGGCGCACGAACTCGTCGAACAGCGCAACGGCGATGGCGCGGACGTTCGCCACCGGGTCGGGCCCATGGGTGAGCGGTTCGCTCTCCTCGAGGACCCGGCCCATCACCTCCTCGGTCGCGCGATCGAGCAGCTCCTCGCGGCTGGCGACGTACCAGTAGATGCTCGCCACGCCTCCGCCGAGCCGCGCCGCGAGCGCCCGGAAGGTCAGTGCGGGCTCGCCCGATTCGTCGAGGATCGCGATGGCCTCCCCCAGCACCGTGTCGAGCGAGTGCGACGCCCGCTGACGGCCCCGGGCACGGGTCGGACGAGCGCGCTCGGTCTCCGTCGATCGATCTGCAGCCATGCCTTGCATCTTACCGAACGCCGTTCTATGTTAACGAACGTCGTTCGATAGTCGTACGACGTTCGATAGAGAGGTCCGCGATGAGCGCGCTCACGATCAGCCCCACCAAGCCCCCGGCCTACACCTCGCTGCGCGCCGCAGCACTCCCTCTGGCCGCTCTCTGCCTGGCCTTCTTCGTCGAGATGGTCGACAACACCCTGCTCTCGATCGCCCTGCCCACGATCGGCCGCTCGCTCGACAGCGGCACGGCGGGACTGCAGTGGGTGACGGGCGCCTACTCCCTCACCTTCGGCGGACTGCTGCTGACCGCGGGGTCTGCCGCCGACCGGTTCGGGCGACGTCGCGTGCTGCTGAGCGGCCTCGCGGCCTTCGGCCTGATCAGCCTCGCCGTCGTGTTCGTCACCGACATCGGCCACCTCATCGCCCTGCGCGCGGTGCTCGGAGGCGCTGCCGCTGCCATGGCCCCCGTCACGATGTCGCTGATCTTCCGCCTCTTCGACGACGAGAAGCTGCGGATGCGCTCCATCACGATCGTCATGATCGTCGGCATGTCCGGGTTCGTCCTCGGTCCGATCCTGGGCGGGACGGTCCTCAGCCAGTTCAGCTGGCAGTGGCTCCTCGTCATCAACGCGCCCATCGCCCTGATCGCCTGGATCGGCGTCCGCATGGGCGTGCCGCCCGACCGGCGCGCCGACCTCACCTCCGAGCGGCTCGACCTGCCCGGTGCGGCCCTCACCGTCGCCGCGATCGGGCTCGGCTGCTACACCCTCACCAGCGGAGTGCAGGACGGCTGGTTCTCGCTCGTCACCCTGGCCTGCGCGGTCGGGACGGTCGCCGCGGTCGTCGGATTCCTCCTCCGGGAGCGCCGTGCGACCTCGCCCATGATCGACCTCGCGATCTTCCGCACCGGACCGGTCCGGGGTGCGGCGCTCACGCAGCTCGCGGCCTCGGTTGCGTTCGCCAGCGTGCTGTTCGGGCTGATCCTGCACTTCCAGTACGCCTACGGCTGGAGCCCGATGCAGGCCGGTCTCGCGAACCTGCCCATCATCGTCACGATGATCGCCGCGACTCCGATCGCCGAGCAGCTCGCCGCCCGCCTCGGCCACCGGATGGCCTGCCTCGTCGGCACCGGACTGCTGGTGGGCGCACTGCTCGGCATGGCCTGGGCGGTCGAGCACGGCTACCTCGCGATCGCCGCGATGATGATCGTGCTCACGATCGGACTGCGCACGATCATGACCATCTGCGCGGTCGCTCTCGTCGAGGCGATGGACGAGAACCGGACCTCGATCGGCGCCGCCCTCAACGACACGTCGCAGGAGCTCGGCACCAGCCTCGGCACGGCCGTCGTCGGCACCCTCATCGCCGCCCTCGTCACCAAGAGCCTCCCGGCCGGCGCGTGGAGCTCCGACCTCGTGCAGTCCTTCTTCGCCGGCGAGCGGATCATCTACCTCGCCGTCGCCGTCCTCGTCGGCGTGATCGCCACGATCGGCTCGCTGTCCCTCACCGACTCGCGGGCCACGGAGGAGCCGACCGCTCCGGAGCACGCGGCGGCCTGAGCGGGAGCCGGCCTACCCCCGTCCTCGGAAGGTGACGATCGGCGCGACGACCGACCAGCCGAGGCTCTCGTAGAGCCGGCGCCCGCTGGCACTCGCCATCAGGAGGCCCGTCGTCGCGTCGTTCTCCGCCGCCCACGCGCCCAGGCCGGTCATGACGAGGGCGCCGAAGCCGCGTCGACGGAACTCGGGAACCGTCTCGATGCGATCGAACACGACGTCGCCTCCGCGCACCGCCGCCTGCCCGCGAGCGGCCGGCGCGCCCTCCACCTCGATGCGGGCATGCGCGACCCGCCCGTCCACCTCGATGCTCACGCGCTGCGGCACCTCAGCGGGCAGGATGCCGGCGGTCATCATGCGCTCGCCGCTCGTCACCGGGTCGAGGGCGGCCACCGCGGCGAGGTGCTGCGCATCGAGGTCGCCGACGAGCGTCAGCCACACGTCCGGCGCGGTGGTGAGGGCCACCAGACGATGAAGCTCAGCGAGCGACGGCGCCGCACTGATGGACTCCCGCGATCGAGTGTCCGCCGCGACCTCGACCAGCCAGCCGTCGCCGTCGCGCCGGCCGAGCATCCGACGGGAGTCGCACCACCCCTCGACCCACCGGTCCACCAGGGCGCTCGTCACGCTCATTCCTCCTCCGCGAGAGCCGCTTGAAGAGCGCGGATGGTCGACCCGAGCGCGCCCGACGCCAGCAGACCGGAACCGAGAGGGCCGGACGGGTCCTCTGCGAGAAGTGGCAGCCGTCGCAGCGCCGCCCTCACCGGCGGGCTCAGGTGCTCGACCTGCCACCTGATCTCGGCCTCGCCACCCCGCTGAGGGGACGCCAGCTCGGCCGCCTTCACCGCGTAGGCGGCGGCGCCGAGCGCGTGCGCTCCCATGTGCGCGACTCCGGACGCCTGCCCCGCGGACCACGCCGCGGCCTTTCCCACCGGGGACGTCGCCGACTGCGCCGCCCGCCCCGCGACGAACCGCCGCCGGATCTCCCCCGCCGCCTCCAGCTCGCCCCGCGAGAACGCCCGCGCGCGAGCGATCCCGTCGCGCGGGCGCTCGTCCTCCGGAGCCTCGGCCTCGAACAGAGGCAGCACCCGTTCCGCGCAGTCGGCGGCCCACCCTGCGACGAGACGACGATCTTCTTCGGACAGCGACTGCGGAGACGGCATGCCAGCACTCTCGCAGACGGCTCGCGGCTCCTGGTCACAGCGGTCCGAGCACGTCGTGTACCGCGGCATCCAGCTGCAGACCCTCGAGGACGGTGAGCAGCTGCCGCTCCTCATAGCGGAAGTGGTTCTCCATGATCGCGGCCACACCCTCCAGGTGCCGGTCGAGCTCGTCCGGTGGAGCGGCTCCGTCGAGGGCGTCGCGGAGACCGCCGAGGAGGTGCCCGATCATCGAGTGATCGCGCTCGAGGGCCCGCAGCACGGGTGCGAGGTGCGGATGCGCCTCCTCGATCGCGGGGAACAGGGCGCGGTCCTCGCCGCGATGGTGTCCGTCGAGTGCCGCGCAGAAGCCGTGGCAGAAGAGCAGCAGGTCGCGGCCGGCCTGCTCGCTCGGGCCCCCGTCGTGAGCAGCCTCCCGGGCGATCGCCAGGGCATCGCGGAGGCGCTGGTGCACGGTGCGCAGTTCGGTGCTCCAGGCGAGCAGCCGGGTCGTGTCGCGCTCAGTCACGCGACGACGAAGGGAGTGATGCGAGCATCCACGGTCCTTCGGTTCGGCGCCTCCATGCCTGACACGGACTGCCACCGGCACGCGACGCTGACGCCAGGATAACCAGTGCGGATTCGCCGCACCGCTCGACGGCTCCGAGACCTAGGGTGAACGGAAACGAGGGAGGGGCGGCTGTGCACTCTCGAACAGGCGCGTACATGATCGGTCCGATCACCGCGGCGATCGTGCTCCCCCTTCTCGTCGGTTGCGCCGAGCAGAACTCGACCACCTACTCCGACTACGACAAGGTGCAGGAGGAGCGGGACGTGCTCCCCTTCCTCGGACGGGTCGCCGAGAACCTCGATCCCGAGTCGGTCGACTTCGCCGGCTCGGTCGACGGCCTCGACTTCTACCGCGCCGACGGTCGGGACACGGCCGGACGATGCATCATCGTCCACTCCGACGACGGGCTGGTGAGCGGCTGCGGAGACACGGTCTCGAAGCAGAACGAGTGGACCGTGCGGATCCACCCGGACGATGCGGCTCCCGAGGACGCCACCGGCGACGGCTGGACGCAGCTCGGCGAGAACCTGTCGGTGCACGTGGGCTGACGCTCCACCCCGTCCATCACTCGACGCCGCGGTCTCAGCGCGGCCGGAGTGAGCCTCGGCCCTGAAGCCGGGGCGATGCCGCCCGCAGCTGTTCCGAGGCGCGCAGCCCGAGCGTCTCGAGCGCGGCCGCCGCATCGCTGACGCGTTCCGCCGCGTCGTCGACGTGCCCGTGCTCGGCGGTGACGGCTGCGGTGAGGGTGTCGCCGTGCAGGTGCGGGTGGTGCCAGATGGTCGCGGCGATGCCGTCGAGCACGTGCACGGTGCCGGTGGCGAGGGTGATGACCCGCTGTCCGTCCGTGACCGCGTTCCGACCGGGCACGTCACGCCAGTGGGGGTCGGGTGCGGGCGGCGCCGCGAGCAGCTCGGCGGTGATCGTGACGAGCTGCTCCGCGTCGCGGTACCGGACCCGATGCACGCCGCCGACGCCGGCTGAGAGGCGGGCGAGGATCGGGATGCCGTTCTCGAGCGCGGGCAGGGCGCTGGTCTCGGGGACCAGCAGCGGGATCGCGTCGGCCAGGTCGAGGAGTTCGAGCTGCGCCGGCCCGATCAGGTACGGGTCGCGATCCAGGATCACGAGAGCGGCGAGCCGAGGGTCCGCGGGCGCCGGCAGCAGGCCGAGCTCGTCGGGCGAGAAGGGCCGCTTGGGCATGCCCTCCGCGGTCCGGATCAGGAGCGGCTTCTCGTAGGGGGGGGTCCGCGGGCGCCGGCAGCAGGCCGAGCTCGTCGGGCGAGAAGGGCCGCTTGGGCATGCCCTCCGCGGTCCGGATCAGGAGCGGCTTCTCGTAGGGGAGGATCCGCCCGTCCGGGGTGATGCCGGTCGTCTCGTCGGTGACGTACCCGTAGGAGCGACCCAGGGTCGCAGCGGCCGTCGTCTTCCCGCGACCGGAGGGCCCGACGAACACGACGGTCGCGCCCGACGGGTCGGCGAGGGCGCAGGCGTGCAGCATCAGGAGCGAGCCCTGCGCGGCCTCGATCGCCCGCAGCGTCACCTCCGAGATCGCCGCCGACGCGCGGTGCTCGAAGGGTGTGTCGGTGCGACGCATCGGGAACGACGACTCCGGGGCTGTCGCGCCGGAGTTCGTCGTCGCGCGCGCCCACAGTCGTCGGATCTCGACGATCTCGTGCAGATCGAGTGCGGCCGGATCGATCCCGACGCGCTGACCCAGCGCGCCGATCGTCAGCACTTCCCCCGGCATCACTGTGCGGTCGACGGTGGTGATGGCGGCGCAGCTCAGGTGGTGAAGGTCTTCGGCGGGAAACTCGTCGGTGCGGGGTTCTGGTTGAAGTAGACGAACGGGGCGAGGGCGGGGACGAGTTCGACGATGCCGTCGGGGTTCCGCCCCACGGAGACGTCGATCACGAGCTGTCCACCCGGCACGATCACCCCGGACTCCTCGATGCTGTAGAGGATGCAGGGGATCCCGGCCGAACGGTTCAACCGACCGGTGTAGGTCGCCTCATTCGTCTGGATGTACCCGCTGAGCCCCATGATGACGAGGGCACCCTGATGGCCGTCTTGCGCGCGGTTGCTGCTGAACATCGTCATCGAGTTGAAGTCGTAGTTGCTCGTGCCCGTGTTGACCACCGTGAAGGTGGTGTCGAACATCTGGCGCGCCGTCGAGACGGCACCCCAGAACCCGGTGAGACCTTCGAACGCGGGCGGCGGTGTCGTGCTCGCCTGCGCGGCCGGTGCGCCGACGGCGGCGATCACGAGCGGCACGGACCAGCCCGCGGCCTCCGCGATGCGACGTCGCGAGGGACCGGTCGACTCCGTGGGGGTCTCTTCGAGGTCGGTCATGGGTGCGCTCCAGGGTGTTCGGTCCGGCGAGGGATCGGGAGGTTCGACGTCGACCGGAGGACGAGGCAGGTCGGCGTTCGCGCCGCACGGCATCGGCACGACCCGGCCGAGAAGCACACGGGACGCGGCAGTCGACGCGCTCAGTGTGACGCATCCCCCGTCGAGCACCGGCAGATCCGGGTACCCCCCGTTAAGCGCGGGCACCGCAGGGCCGAGATCGAGGACGGCCTGCGCGAGGTGCGGATGACCCGCCGTCCGACGGCGCAGGCGGTCGACCCGCTCGGTGACCTACTGGGCGGCGACTCGACGACGGAGCGCGTCCGTCAACTGAGCGACACCCTGAACGGCGCCCGCCGGCGACGAGTTCCACGGCGGCACGAGCGCATCGCTCGCGAAGCGCGGGATCACGTGCACGTGCAGATGAAGCACGTCCTGTCCCGCAGCGGTCCCGTTGCTCTGCACGATCGTCAGCCCGTCCGGCCGCATCTCCTCGTTCAGCAGCGCGGCAACAGCGTGCGCTCCCCGCGCGACGGCCGCGAAGTCGTCGCTGGTGATGCTCAGGACGTCGGCGGCGTGACGCCGCGGTACGACGAGGGCGTGGCCTTCGGCGGCGGGGGCGATGTCGAGGAAGGCGACGACGTGCTCGTCCTCGTAGAAGGTCTGCCCGTGCGGATCGGCCTCGGCGATCACGCAGAAGATGCAGTGCTCGTTCGCGTCGGCCATCGGCTCCCCCCTCGCTCTGCGACTATTCTCGAGGTCCCGTGGTGGCCGCGCCCAGCGCTCGATCGGAGTGATGTCCGGCGGTCGGGCTCGGGTGACATCGCGCTTGACGGCCCGCGCCGCGCCTGGGAGTCTGGCGGGCTTCATCCCCCGACTCAGGAGCCGATGATGACCGACGAATACGTGGAAGCGAACCGCGTGAACTGGGACGCGCGCGTCTCCGACCACCTGATCGCCTACGGCGCTGACGCGTTCGCCGACGACCCGGACGCCAACCGGGTCCTCGGCGACCTGGCGCTCATGGCACCCCACCTGCCCGGCGGCTCGGTCGAGGGTCTGGATCTCGTGCACCTGCAGTGCCACATCGGCACGGACTCGCTGAGCTGGGCGCGGCTCGGCGCGCGCGTGACGGGAACCGACTTCTCCGCCGAGGCGGTCAGCGCCGCCCGCGGGCTCGCCGCTCGCGCGGGGCTCGAGGCGGAGTTCGTGCAGACCCTCAACGACGACGCGCCGGCCGTGCTCGGGCGCGAGTTCGACGTGGCCTTCACCAGCGTCGGCGTCCTGATCTGGCTCGCGGACCTCGACGCCTGGGCGCGCACGATCCACACGCTCCTGCGCCCGGGCGGGCTCTTCTTCCTCCGCGAGGGGCACCCGATGATGAGCGCCCTCGCCTACGAGCGCGACGACGACCTCCTCGTGGTCACCGAGCCGTACTTCCCCACCGGCGAACCGCAGCGCTTCGATGACGGAACGACCTACGCCAGCGACACCCTCATCGAGGAGCACGTCACCACCTACCAGTGGCCGCACTCCCTCTCCGAGATCCTCGGGTCGCTGCTGCGCGCCGGGCTGACGATCGTCTCCTTCGACGAGCACACGACCATCCCGTGGAAGGCGCTGCCCACGCTCGTCCCGACAGCCGAGGGTTTCGTCCTGCCCGACGGTCGCGAGCGTCTGCCGCTCATGTTCTCGGTCGCTGCGCGCAAATCGTCCGTGACGGACGTCGGCGGCTCGGAGGAGGACGAGGGTACGGCGACGTGAGTGCCGGACAGCCTGCGCGGAAGGGTGCCGCCGCTCCCCTCGTGCTCGGACTGCTCCTCGTCGTCGTCGCGGTCGTGCTGAGCACCGTCTCCGGGATCTTCGCGTGGGATCCGGAGGAGACGTGCCTGGTGCGCGGGAGCTACCCCAGCACGGAGAAGTTCCTGGGCACGGCGATGTGCGCCGACGGCACGTCGGTTCAGCCGATGGGGATGACCGTGTCAGCAGCCTTGTCACTGGTCGGGGCAGGCATCTGCTTCACGGTCGCGATCGTTCGGCGTGCGTGGCAGGCCGGGCGCCCGGCGGCGCGACCCCGTCACCACCTCCGATAGACGCGGTACGGCCCGTCGGAGTGGACGAGGGCGAACCCCTCGAGCCGCTCCGGGTGCCGCGAGAGCGTCCTCGCGATCGTGTCGACCTCGTTGTCCTCGTTCAGGAAGATCCACTCGACCGAGTTCTCCGGGTCCTCCTGCGCGAGGACGAACGCGTCGCCCGCCGCGTAGTCGACGAGCTCGACGAGCGGCAGCCCGAGGTCGAGGACGAAGGGGTTCTGGCTCTCGTCGACCAGGATCCCGCCTCCGTCGTACTCGCCGCCGAGCCAGGTGAACGAGCGGCGGAGGTCGGCGAAGGCCGCGCGCTGGTCGGCGGCCTCGGCGAGCACCGCGACCCGGTCGGGCGCCTGGAGCATCCACAGCGACTGACCGCCGAGCGCGATGAGCACCGTCACGCCGACGGCCGCGCGGAACGTCCTCGGGGTGGGGCGAGCTCGGCCGCGCGCCTCCACGACCGCCTGCACGAGGTATCCGATCAGCACGGAGGTGAAGAGGCCGGCGACCAGCGCGTAGCGCGTGTTCCACCAGCCCGTGGGCAGAGTGTGGTCGCTGTAGATCACGGACTGGCCCGCCGCGAGGCTGACGAGGGAGAACAGCGCCGGCACCGAGGTGAGGCCCAGAAGGAGGAAGCGGTCCGAGAGCCCGTCGCGGACGGCGAGGAGCACCGCACCGCCGGTGGCCAGGACGGCGGTCGCCGGGCCGAACGCCTGGACGATGCTCCAGCCGTAGACGTAGACCGAGATACCCGGGTTCCCCGCGGTGGTGACGAGCCCCGCCTCCGTGATGCCGCGCTGCAGCTCTGCGGCCGAGAACTGGCCGTTCGCGAACTCGAGCGGGTTGCCGTAGGTCGCGGCGTTGTAGGCGAGCCACCAGGCGATCGCCACCGCCGAGGGCAGCGCCAGGCCGATCGCCGAGGACACCGCGGAGGCGACCCGGCGGTCGCGGCGGAACGACACGACGAGGACGAACAGCACTCCGCCCGCGAGCAGCGCCCAGCCCTCGTAGCGCGACATGACCGCGATCGCGAGCGGGATGCCGCAGAAGACCGCCGTCTCGCCGAACGAGTGCCGGCGCCGGGCGGTGACCCAGCGGGCGAGCCCGGCGATGCATCCGAGCAGGCCCGCGATCAGCACCGGCTCGGTGAGCGGAGTGGTGAACACGTAGAGCACGGCGGGGCTGCTGACGAAGGCCGCCACGGTCGCGAGGCGCGCGGTGCGACCCCCTCGCATCCGCGCGGCGATGCGGTACAGAGCGGAGGCGGAGGCGGCCAGGCAGACGGTCCCGACGATCGCGGCCCCGGCTCCGCTGACCCACCAGCCGAAGTCGATCACGAACGGGGCGAGGATCAGGTGGGGCACCGGCAGCCAGACCGTGCCCAGCTGCTGGAACCCGGGTGTCGCGCTGTCGAACAGCCGCCGGGCGATGCTCAGGTGCAGCTGCTCGTCCCGGTAGGTGATCCCCGCCCCCGACGAGACCGAGACGACCGAGGCGAGGGCCCCGATCACGAGGACGACGACGAACACCGTGACGCTGCCGGGGACCCGTCGCCCGGTGGGCACCGCGCCGAGGTCCGACCACCGTGCGTGCGCCCAGGCGGCGGGTGAGCGCAGAAGGGCGATGAGCGGTGGGACGCGGGGATCGCGCGCGGGCGACGGGTCCAGGGCGGTGGCGGTCTCCATCGGAGTCTTCCGTGTCGATGGAGCAGGTCGGGAGGCGCCGGTCAGTCTGTCCGGGTGTCGCGAGAAAGTCTCACACCCGATGGGGGGTCACGACGAGGGTTCCGCGACGCCCGGCCCGGTCAGGGGCGCAACGAGGCGCCCTCGAGCCGGCGGCACCATTCCGAAGACCAGTAGGTTCTGCTCAGTACGACGCCTCCGGCTCGCGGTTCGACGGACGAGCCTCCACGATCCGCAGAACCGGCGAGCGCCCTCCGGATGCCGCACGAGCGGATCGCGCAGGCGAGAATGTGGTGATGTCCGCTGACGCCGCGCCCCTCGATCCCGCCTCCGATGCTCAGGGCGACGGGCGGGACGAGACCGAGACGGAGCGACTGGACCGGAACTGGAACGAGATCCTCCAGGAGCTGCGGGTCATCCAGACCGGGACGCAGATCCTGACGGGATTCCTGCTCGCGATCGCCTTCCAGCAGCGCTTCACCGATCTCGACGCGTTCCAGATCGACGTCTACCTCGTGCTGGTCACCGTCTCGGTGCTCGCCACTCTGCTCGGGCTCGCACCCGTCAGCCTGCACCGCGAGCTGTTCCGCCGCGGCGCCAAGAAGTCCCTCGTGCACGCGGCGAACATCCTCCTGCGTCTCACCCTGAGCGCGGTGGCTCTCGTCCTGGTGGGCACGGTCCTCCTCGTCTTCGACGTCGTGACCACGCGCCCCCTCGCGATCACGATGGCCGTGGTCACGGCCGCGGCGATCGTCGGGATCTGGTCGGTCCTGCCCTGGCGGATCCGGCTCCACTCCTGAATCGGCGTCTCGTCCGGACGCACCGGAGCCGACGGACGCAGAAGGGCCGCCGCCCCGGAGGACGGCGGCCCTTCTCGTGCCCGCTAGGAGGTGTACCCGGCCTGGATCGACTCCAGGACCTGGTCGGTGCTCGAGCCGTCGACCCAGTCGACGATGCCCTTGAAGAAGCTGTCGGAGCCGACGGCCTTGGGCATCAGGTCGGACGCGTCGAAGCGGAACGTGGTGTCCTCGCTCTGCAGGATCGAGATCGAGCTGCGCAGCAGGTCGCTGCTCGCGTTCGCCGGGTCGAGGCCCGTGTTGGCCGAGATCACTCCGCCGAGCGTGACGCGGCTGTTGGCCCAGTCGGCGCTGGCCAGGTACTCCTGGACCTTCGCGGTGTCCTCGTCGTCGGCGAATGCGGCGACGAACTCGCCACCACCGGTGACGGCCTGGTCGTCATCGGCGTTGATGGGCGGGGTGAGGAACGCCCACACGTCGCCGTCCTCGGCGACCGTCGCGTCGGCTCCGGTGAGGAAGCCCTCGAAGAAGGACGCCTGGTGGGTCAGCGCGCAGGAGCCGTTCGCGATGTTCTGCGCGACGTCACCGAACGCGGTCGCGTTGATCGACGAGACGTCTCCGTAGCCGGCGTTGACCAGTGTCGGGTCGAGGAGGATCGAGCCGACGGAGTCGAAGGCCTGCTTGATCTTCGGGTCGGTGAACGGGGTGTCACCGGCGACCCAGGAGTCGTAGACGTCGGGGCCGGACTCGCGGAGGACGGCGTCCTCGATCCAGTCCGTTCCGGGCCAGCCCGAGGCGGCGTCGGAGGCGAAGCCCGCGCACCACGACGGCCCGCCGGACTTCTCGGCGATCGTCGTGCCGAGCGCCTCCATCTCGTCCCACGTCGTCGGGACCGAGACGCCCCACTCCGCGAACTTCGCCGGGGAGTACCAGACGTAGCCCTTGACGCTCGCCATCAGCGGCGCGCCGTACTGGGTGCCGTCGACCTGGCCGTACTTCTGCCAGTCCTCCGACCAGTTGTCCTGGACGTTCTTCAGGGCACCCTCGGGCAGCTCCTTCACCTTGCCCGACGCCACCGTGTCGGCCAGCAGTCCGGGCTGCGGGAAGATCGCGAGGTCGGGGACGTCGCCGCCCTGGACCTTGATGCCGATCTGCTGCTCGAAGCCCTTGTCGCCGGTGTACTTGATGTCGATGCCGGACTCCTTCTCCCAGTCGGCCCAGGACTGCTCCAGGAGGGTGGCCTCGTCACCGTTGATGGTGCCGTAGATGTTGACCACGCCGTCGCCCGCGGCCGCGGTGCCGCCGTTGTCGCCGCCGGCGTTGGGGTCGTTGGGGTCGCTGCTGCTCGAGCAGCCCGCGAGAGCGATGCCTGCGGCCGCGAGAACAGCGATCGGCAGGGTGATTCGGCGGTGCAGGGATGACCGCATGGTTCCTCCTCGTTGAGTGGTGATGTCGCCGGGGCTCTTCGGGCCGACTACCCGTGCGACCGGCGCCGGGTCGAGGCCGGACATCGTGTCCCCTGCAGGATACAGCCAGAGAGAGCGCTCTCACGAGTCACGATTCGGTCTCGGCGGCGAGTGACGGCGCGCGTCCTTCCTGACGCGCACGGGCGCGTCAGAACGGCGGGGGCGCGTCGGCGAACCGCGGAGGCGGCGCTGCGGGTGGTCGTCCGGGGAGTACGGGTGGACGGGTGGTGACGTGGCGGCCGGTGGGAGTGGTCCAGTCGGCAGTGCCGTCGGGGTGGAGGCGGTAGGTCCAGCGGTCGCCGTGGCGGACGTGATGGTGGGCGGTGCAGAGCGACGCGAGGTTGTGGAGGGCGGTCTCGCCGCCGTTGCGCCACTCGATCGTGTGGTCGGCCTCGCCTGTGGAGGCGGGCCGGGTGCAGCCGGGGAAGCGGCACGTCTGATCACGCAGCTGCAGCGCGAGGCGCATCTGCGACGGTGGCACGCGGAGGGTTCGGCCCACGGAGATGACGGCGCCGGTGTCCGGATCGGTGAGGACGCGGGTGAAGGAGGCCGCGACTCCGGCGAGTTCTCGGGCGACCGTGGCGGGGATCGCACCGTAGCCGTCGAGGTCGGCGGAAGCGTCGTCGAGCCCGGCCGCGGTGCTCGCGGCCAGCGTGAGGCGCACTTCTGCGCGCACTCCGGGCACGAACGTCGGCGGAGTCGCCGACCCGTCGCTGAACGGGGTCGTTCCGGCGATGTCGCCGTCGCAGAGCAGATCGGCGAGGGCGTCGGCACGCAGCTGCGCGAGGGTCCGCTGGTCGCCCGCAGCAGCATCGCCGTCACCCTCGCGGAGGGCGCGGGCGATGCGGTCGAGGCGGTGGCACACACCGACCGCAGCAGCAGCCGGGAGGTGGGCCGACAGCGTCGCCATGCCGTCGATCTCCGGGGTGAGCCACACACCGCGGTCCGCGCGGGCGCGCTCGTGCCGCTGCGCGAGGGGCGTCGTGTGCAGCTCGTCTCGCAACCGGTCCACCGCTCGTCGCAGTTGCGTCGGCGTCGTCGACAGGGCGAGGTCGGCGGCGCGCTCGTCGAACTCGGCGAGCGACTCCTTCGGGAGCATCGCGGCGGCCGCGCAGATCACCTCGCCCGCCCGCCACCGGATCCGCGCCGCCGCGAGAGCCGTACGAGTCCGCGGCAGATCCTCGACCAGCAGATGCGCTCGCTCGAGCTCGCGGGACAGCTCCCCCTCGGACACCCCCGATCCGGTCGCGAGCTCGGCGCGGAGGGAGCGCTCGACGAGATCGAGGGACTCGCGGTTAGACAGGCCGCCGCGCGCGAACGCGAGCGGAATCGCGAGCCCCTGCCGATAGACGGCGTAGAGCTTCTCTGCGGAGGCGAGGAGGTCGAGGCTCGCGTGGCGGGCGAGCCGGCCGACCTCGTCGGCGCCCTCGCGGATGTCGTCGAGTGGCGCCTCCGCGGGTCTGGTCTCTGCTCCTACTGCCATTCACCTATCGAAGCAAGGACCACCGACACCCGGGCCCCGATTGCGCCTGAACGGGACGACTCGCGCCGCGGTCGCGTCCTACCGGTCGATCGACGCCATGTTCGCCTCGTCGTGCCGCTCCCCCGCGGCCGGCTCGATCGCGTTCAGGCGGTCGAGCTGCTCCGGGCCGAGCTCGACGGCGTCGGCGGCGGTGTTCTCCTCGACCCGGGCCACGCGACGGGTGCCGGGGATGGGCGCGATGTCGTCGCCGCGGGTGAGGATCCAGGCCAGTGCGGTCTGCGCCGGCGTCGCGCCGATCTCGGCGCCGACGGCCCGGACCTCGTCGACGAGGGCGAGGTTGCGGTCGAAGTTCTCCCCCACGAAGCGCGGATTGGTCGTGCGCCAGTCGCCGTCGGGGATGTCCGCCGCGGAGCGCAGCTGCCCGGCGAGCAGCCCGTGACCGAGCGGCGAGTACGGGACGAAGCCGATGCCCAGCTCGCGCAGCAGCGGCAGGATCTCGGCCTCGACGTCGCGGGTCCAGAGCGAGTACTCGGTCTGCAGCGCCGAGACCGGCTGCACGGCGTGCGCGCGGCGGATGGTCTCCGGCGACGCCTCCGAGAGACCGAAGTGGAGAACCTTGCCCTCGGCGATCAGATCGGCGACGGCTCCGGCGGTCTCCTCGATCGGAGTGCCCCGGTCGACCCGGTGCTGGTAGTAGAGGTCGATGCGGTCGGTGCCCAGACGCGTCAATGAGCCCTCGACCGCGGCCCTCACGTTCGCGGCGCTGCTGTCGACGGTGCCGGGTCCGCCTCCGGAGTGCGAGACGAGGCCGAACTTGGTGGCGATCCTGACCTGGTCGCGACGGCCCCGGATCGCGCGGCCGACCACCTCCTCGCTGTGGAACGGCCCGTAGATCTCGGCGGTGTCGATGTGGGTGACGCCGAGGTCGAGGGCGCGCTGGACGGTGCGGATGGACTCGTCGTCGTCGAGTCCGCCGCCGGTCGTGTAGGTGCCGGCCATGGTCATCGCGCCCAGGCCGATGCGCGAGACCTCGAGGTCTCCGAGTCGTGCGTTCTTCATCTGCGTCTTCTCTCTTCGATGGCGGGAACACCTCCACTCTCGGCTCCGGCCGCGGAGTGAGGGAGTCTCTGCCGACAGGGTTAATGCTGGTGACCCTCTCGGCACTCGCGACCGTCGTAGGTTCGACGGCATGGACACTCCGAACGAGATCCGCGAGTTCCTGATCTCCCGTCGCGCCGGGCTCACTCCGGAGCAGGCCGGCCTGCCCGACTTCGGCGGCCGTCGCCGCGTGGTCGGGCTGCGACGCGAAGAGGTCGCCCTGCTGGCCGGGATGAGCGTCGAGTACTACGTGCGGCTCGAGCGCGGCAACGCCTCCGGCGTCTCGGACACCGTCCTCGAGGGCGTCAGCCGCGCCCTGCAGCTCGACGATGCCGAGCGCTCGCACCTCTACGATCTCGTCCGGACCGCGAACGACGGCGCCCACCCGCTCCGCCGCCGCCGCACCAGCCGACCGCAGAAGGTGCGCCCGATCGTGCAGCAGATCCTGGACGGGATGCGCGACGTCCCCGCGCTCGTGCAGAACGGCCGGCTCGATGTCCTCGCGACGAACAGGCTCGGAGCAGCGGTGTTCTCGCCGATGCTCGAGCAGCCGCATCGCCCGGCGAACTTCGGCCGCTTCGTCTTCGAGCACCCCCGCGCGCCCGGCTTCTACCGCGACTGGGACGACACCGCGGCGCAGACCGTGGCCCTGCTCCGCGCCGAGGCCGGGCGCGCCCCCTACGACCGCCTCCTCACCGACCTGATCGGCGAGCTCTCCACCCGCAGCGAGCCCTTCCGCCGCCTGTGGGCGTCGCACGACGTCCGCGAGCACCTCACCGGAGTGAAGCGCCTCCGCCACCCGGTCGTCGGCGACCTCGACCTCGGCTACGAGGGCATGGAGCTCACGAACGACCGCGGCCTGCTCCTGATCGCCTTCTCCGCGCCGATCGGCTCGGCGTCCGGAGAGGGCCTGCGGCTGCTCGGGAGCTGGTCCGCGTCCGCCGGCCTCGGCGCGCAGCAGACGGAGCTCAGCTGAACCGGCTGCAGAATGGGAGGCCCGCTGCTCCGGCAGCGCGCGGAGCGAGGAACGGAGACGCTGTGACGACCGAGCCGGGCGCGCGTGGACGCCGACATGCGGTCCGGGCGCTGCTCAGCTCGCTCCTCGCCGTCGTCCCGTTCTCGATCGGGACGCTGACCGACGTGGCGAACGGCACGGCTGCGACTCCGCTCGCCGCCGATCCCGGCTTCACGCTGCTCGCCCTCGGCGCACTGCTCGTCGTCGCCGCGCTCGCGAGCATCCCGGTCGGAGTCGTCACCTACCTCCTCGATCGCGTGGTCGACCGCGTCTGGCTGAGCCGCGGCGGCCGTCTCGCCGCGGGCACGGTCGCGAACGCCCTCGTCGGCGCGGGCGCGGGGCTGCTGCTGGGCGGGCTCGTGGCTCCGATGTGGCGGCCTCTCGATCGCGCGCTGGTGTTCACCGCGCCGTGGGCGATCGCCGCGGCGGCGCTGTTCGTGCTCGCGGCAGTGCTCGAGAGGCGCCGGGCCGCGTCCGCACGGTGAGCGCGAGCTGCGACCGGAGGTCGTCAGTCGTTGGGGACGGCGCACGTCTCCTCGGCGGCCGTCTGGCCGGGAGCGGTGAGCGCCTCGGCGGCGGGGGCGGCCGGCGCCTCCGTCGCGGGAGGCGCCTCCGTCTCGGGAGGCGCCTCCGTCTCGGGAGGCGCCTCCGTCTCGACCGGCGCCGCGGGCGCCTCGGTGGGCGTCGTCGCGAGGGTCACGGGCTGGTCGGCGAGGACCCGCGTCATCAGTTCGGCACCGAGGACGGAGTCGGGGACGACCTTGCCGGGGTAGTCCGGGTCGTCGAGCGCCGGGTACTGCACGAACACCATCTGCGAGAGGTCGACGTCCTTCAGCGCGAGCGCGAGCGAGATCATCGTCGCCGGGCTCGTCATCGTGGTCGAGAGGTGCAGGTTCGACGACGCCGCGTGCGCGAGACCGTAGAGGGCGGGGAAGTTCGACAGGGTGTCGGCCGAGCGGACGGTGCGCATCAGCGACGCGAGGTACTGCTGCTGCGACGAGATCCGGCTCAGGTCGCTGCCGTCGCCGACTCCGTGACGGGTGCGGAGGAACGCGAGGGCGGTGGCGCCGGAGACGGTGGTCGTACCCGCGGGGAGGTCGAGGCCGGAGTCGGTGTCGAGGATCGGCCCGGCGAGGCAGATCGGCACTCCCCCGACCGCGTTGCTCATCTCGATGACGCCGTTGAACGAGACCCAGCCGGCGTAGGGGACGGAGAGGCCGGTGAACTGCTGCAGAGTGTCGTTCACGCAGGCCAGGCCGCCGTACTGGAACGTGGAGTTGAGCGGCACGCCGTCGTCCGCCTCCGTCACGGTGCCGGTCTCGGGATCGGTGCACTCGGGGCGGTCGAGGATCAGGTCGCGGGGGAAGCTGATGACGGTCGCGCTGCGGTGGTCGGCCGAGACGTGCAGCAGGATGTTCACGTCGTTGAGGGTCGCGTCGCGCTCCCCGAATTGATCGCCCTGGGTGGCATCGTTGTCGGTCCCGACGACGAGGACGTTGAAGCCGCCCTCGATCGCTCCGAGCTGCACCGCCTCGGGCTCGGCCGACGGCGCGACGCCGAGATCGACGGAGTTCTCGGTGACGTTGCGGCTGATGCTCGCCGACGCGATCGCGACGATCGACGTCCCGCTGACCGCGAGGACTCCGACGCAGGCAGCCACTGCGAGGAGCAGGGTGCGGGCTCCCGAGCGGGCCCGGAGGCGTCCGTGCCGGACACCGCGCTCGTTCGTCGTCATCGTTCGGCCTCCCCCGGCGTCGCGCGCCGTTCACCCCTCCCAGGGGCGTCGACGTCGTCGGCCAGTGTACGGAAGGGCACGTCCGGGTCGCCCAGCGCGATGGGCGGCCGGCTCAGCTCACGACGATGCGGGTGAAGGTGACGCTGTCGTCGGCGCTCGCGTTCGCGTAGGCGTAGGGCTGCGCGGTCGAGAACGCGACGTGCCGGCCGGCGGCCAGCGAGACGTCTCCGTCGCCGCGCTCGAGGAGGAGCACTCCAGCGGTGACCAGGAGGATCTCGTGCCAGCCCTCCGGGTCGGGCTGGGCGTCGTAGCGGTCTCCCGGGCCGAGCGTCCAGGTCCAGAGCTGCGCCTCCGCTCGGGCCGGGACCGAGGACCGCATCACGGCGACGCTCTGCGAGTGCTCACCCCGCCAGGCGACCTCGTCGATGTCGGCGGGCGACGCTCCCGGCGCGGCGACGAGCGCGGTGAAGGTGGTGCCGAGCGCGAGAGCGAGGCGGTCGACTCCGGTCAGGCTGATGTTGGCCTCGCCCGCCTCGGCGGCGACGATCGTGCGACGGCTGATGCCGGAGCGCTCGGCCAGAGCCGACTGGCTCAACCCCGCGTGCTGCCGGGCGCTGCGCAGGTTGCTGCCGAGGTGCGCGAGGACGGCGGCGGGTGACATGCGCACTATTCTGCACTGTGCAGAATTCTGCACTCTAGAATGAGCAGAATGTTGCGCACATCGCGGATGCAGATCCGGTTCTCCCGGCCCGAATGGGCGCTGATCGGCATCACCGCCGTCTGGGGCGGGACCTTCCTCGCAGTCCACATCGCGATGCAGCACAGCGGGCCGCTGTTCTTCGTGGGCGTGCGATTCGTCGCCGCGGGACTCATCAGCGCCGTGGTGTTCCACCGGTCTCTCCGCGGTATGAGGAGGATCGATCTGGGCGCCGGAGCCTCGATCGGAGCGATGATCTTCCTCGGCTACGGGCTCCAGACCTACGGCCTCCAGACGATCCCGAGCAGCACGTCGGCCTTCCTCACCGCGCTGTACGTGCCGCTGGTACCGCTGATGCAGTGGATCGTCTTCCGCAAGCGGCCGAGAGCACTGACCTTCGTGGGAGTCGCGCTCGCCTTCGCAGGGCTCCTGTTGATCGCCGGCCCTCAGACGGGGATGGGGCTCGGTGCCGGCGAGGTCGCGACGCTCATCAGCACCCTCCCGATCGCGGCCGAGATCATCCTGATCAGCGTCTTCGCCGGCCGCGTCGATCTCGGTCGGGTGACGGTGGTGCAGCTGCTCGTCGCGGGGACGCTCTCGTTCGCGTTCATGCCCCTCACGGGCGAGTCGATCCCGGCGTTCTCGTGGGTCTGGCTCGTCGCGGCGCTCGCGCTCGGGGCGAGCAGCTGCCTGATCCAGCTCACGATGAACTGGGCGCAGCGCTCCGTCTCGCCCGCCCGCGCCACGATCATCTACGCGGCCGAGCCGGTGTGGGGCGGAGTCGTCGGACGGCTGGCCGGCGACCGCCTCCCTGCCTTCGCGATCCTCGGCGCCGCGCTGATCGTCGCCGGCACGATCGTCAGCGAGCTGACGCCACGTGCGAGGCGCACGAGGAACCACGCCGAGGGAACCAGTCGGTTTACTGTGGAGGCATGATGTCTCGATTCCTGCGCCTCGGGGCGACCGTCGCGGTCGCCGCCCTCCTCACCGCCTGCTCCTCCACCACCGGCAGCGGCTCCGACGCCGACGAGATCGACGCCGCCGCGGCCGCGGGCGTGCAGGTCACCGGTGACGGCTACAGCTACTCCGTACCGGAGGGCTGGGACATCCCCGACACGGACCCCTCGACGATCGGCGCGGACACCCTCGCCGCCGACCTCACCGACACCGACGGATTCTCCGACAACGTCAACGTCGTCCTGAGCCCCTCCGGAGCAGTCACGCCCGACCAGGTCGAGACGGCCGGGAAGGACGAGCTCACCGGCGCCGGCGCCACCGACGTCGAGGTGCAGGACCGGGTGCAGGTCGCGGGCACGGAGTCGGCCCACCTGAGCGCGGCGCTCACCTCGCAGGGCGCGTCGTACAGCATCGAGCAGTACTACCTCACCCAGGACGACCAGACGTACGTCGTCACGTTCTCGTTCAGCCCGACCGTCGACGACGACGCCCGCGAGGACCTCTCGGAGTCGATCCTCGCGTCGTGGACCTGGGCCTGACCCGCAGAGCCGTCAGCCTGCGATGAAGCAGGCGTGATGGACGAGGTGGACCTCCCCCTCAGGGTGCGCGTCGACCGATCCGCAGCCTGCTCATCGCCCAGACGAGCGCGCCCGCGGCGACCACGGCGACCATCAGCCCGATGATGTGGAGCGCGAGTGACGCGATCCCGTTCTCGGGGAGCAGGAAGCCGTAGGGCACCCAGCCGTCGGTGGCTCCTCGAGTGAGGACGACGATCAGCCAGACGAGCGGGTAGACGAGGACGCTCCACAGCCGCCGCCACGCGAGCGGGCGCCTGTCGTCGACGAGAGCCCAGTCGAGCACGGCGATCACGGGGAGCACGACGTGGAGCGCGGCGCTGACCCACGGCGGTGCTGAACCGGTCCCCGGGACGAGGGTGTTGTAGATCACCGCGACGACGATCAGGTAGGTGGTCGCCGCTCCGCGGAGGGAGTTCAGCTACGACGGCGCTCGGCGCTGCGCCAGCGAGAGCCCTCCGGATGCGACGAGCAGGACGCTCACGAAGAGGCTCGTCTGATTCGTGAAGTAGCCGAAGTAGTCGAACGGATTCGCGTCTCCCGCCGCGACGCTCAGGCCGAAGGCGTACCCGATCATGGCGATCGCGCAGACGCCGACGGCGACACGCAGCAGCCCTCTCGCGGGAGGGATCGACGCGGCTGGACTCACGCCGGTCAGCGTAGCGACGGGTCCTGTCCGACGGAGCGGAGACCAGGTCTCTTGACACGGTCTCCGGCGCTTCGTACTGTATCGATACACAAATCCTGTACCGATACAGGAACGGCAGCACGAAGGAGTGCGATGAACGACACGACGGCGGCGCCCTCGCCCTCGCCCCTGCAGCGCTTCCTGGCCGACCCGTCGCTCGTGGTGATCGGCGGGCGCTGGCACCTCTTCCCCACGACCGACGGCATCGAGGGCTGGGGCGCGAGCGCGTTCCGCTCCTACTCCTCGAACGACCTGGTCGAGTGGACCGACGACGGCGAGATCCTGCAGCTGGGCCGCGACGTCGCCTGGGCCGACTCGTTCGCCTGGGCCCCCTCCGCCATCGAGGCCGACGGCACCCACTACCTCTACTTCACCGCGGGCAACAACATCGGAGTCGCCTGCGCCTCCGGCCCGGCCGGGCCGTACACCGACATCGGCGCCCCCCTCGTGACGGCCGGCCGGTTCGAGGGCGTCGCGATCGATCCGTCGGTCTTCCGCGACGACGACGGGACTGTGTACCTGCTCTGGGGCAACGGCGTCGCGCACCTCGTGCGGCTCGCGGACGATCTCGTGTCGTTCGACGAGGCGGACGTCCACTCGTGGGTGCCCACCGGATTCCGCGAGGCCGCTCACCTGCACCGCCAGGGCGACTCCTACTTCCTCACGTGGTCCGAGAACGACACCCGCGAGGAGGACTACCGCGTGCGCTGGGCCGTCGGCCCGACTCCGTACGGCCCGTGGACCGACGGCGGCGTCCTGCTCGAGAAGAACACCGCGATCGGGATCCTCGCCACCGGCCACCACTCGATCACCCCCGTCCCGGGCACCGACCAGTGGGTGATCGCGTACCACCGCTTCGCCATCCCCGACGGCGACGGGGTGCACCGCGAGATCGTCTTCGACCTGCTCGTGCACGACGGCGACCGCCTCGTCCCGGTGGTCCCGCGCCACGAGCACCTCCGCCTCCCCCTGACTCCGACCGACCACTGACCCCCTCCACAGAACACACAGAACAGACCACTGACCCCCTCCACAGAACACACAGAACAGAGGTATGCAATGTCGCATCGCTCCCGCACCACCCGTTCGGCGGCTCTCGTCGTCGCCGCCGCGGCCGCTCTCTCCCTGACCGCCTGCGGCGCCTCGGGCGCCTCCGACGGGAAGACCACGCTGAGCTTCTTCTCGTGGGACAACGAGGCGACGATGACGCCGGTCATCGACGCCTTCGAGACCGCCCACCCCGACATCGAGATCGAGTTCTCGAACGCCCCGCCCGTCGCCGAGTACATCTCGACGCTCCAGACGCGCCTCGCGGGCAACAACGCCGCCGACGTCTTCATCATCGCGGCCGAGAACAAGACCAACCTCATCGAGGGCGGCTTCGTGAAGGACCTCACCGACGAGCCCTTCATGTCGGCGATGTCGCCGTACAACACCGAGACGTACAGCGCCGACGGCAAGGCCTACGGGATGTCCACCTCCTCGTGGGCGGGCGGCATCCTGTACAACCGCGCGCTCCTCGAGGCCGCCGGCGTCACCGAGATCCCGACCGACTGGGACGGGTTCCTCGACGTGCTGAAGACGGTGAAGGACTCCGGAGTCACGCCGTACTACGACTCCGCCTCGCAGATCCCGCTGGGCGTCTCGGCCCTCGTCGGCTCGGCCGACGCCGAGCAGGGCGGTGAGGTGGACGCTGCGATCTTCGACGGATCCGCCGAGTTCGGAGACCTCTGGGAGGAGCCGCTGACGGCCTGGAGCGAGCTGCTCACGAGCGGCCTGATGAGCCAGGACGTCGTCAGCCTGACCGGCGACCAGATCGTCGACGAGTTCGCCAACGGTCGCGTCGCGATGATGTCCGCCGGCCCCTGGAACCTCCCCGCCGTGCGCGAGAAGGCGCCCGACCTCGATGTCGCCTTCGCTCCGTTCCCGACGCTCGACGGCCAGGGATACTGGGCCGGCGCCGCGTCGCCCGGCTTCGCCATCAACTCCAAGACCGAGCACACGGCCGAGGCGGAGGAGTTCCTCACCTTCCTCGGCAGCGAGGAGGGCGTCCGCATCTACCAGGAGGGCACCTCGGCGCTCACCACCACGACGAACTACTCGCCCGTCATCGACCCCGCGCTCGAGCCCAACCTGGCAGGTCTGCAGGCGGGCGAGTTCTACCTCCCGCAGATCGCCTGGCCGCGCGAGCAGGACGCGCTGAACACCGAGGCCGTGGCGCAGATCCAGCTCCTCGCTCAGGGGCAGTCCACTCCCGCTGACGTCGCCGCCGCCCTCCAGGCGCGACTCGAGTCGCAGGGCTGAGCCCGGGCCTCGGATGACCGCCCACACCGCCACCCGCGGCGCCGGAGCCCTCGCGCTCCGGCGCCCCGCCTCTCCGCTCCGCCGACGCGAGACCATCAGCACCGGGATGTTCCTGGTGCCGATCCTGCTCGTCTTCGCACTCCTGTTCGCCGTGCCGCTGGCGCAGTCGTTCTACTTCAGCCTGACGAACTTCGACGGGTACTCGGTCGACTCCGACTTCGTCGGCTTCGCCAACTACGTCAGCATCTTCCGCGACCCGGCGATGCTCGCCGGGCTCGTCTTCACCCTCACCTACAGCCTCGGCACCACGGCGATCGTCACGGCGCTGGCGATCCCGCTGGCGCTCGTGCTCAACCGGCCCTTCGTCGGCCGCGGAGCCGTCCGCGCGATCCTCTTCTTCCCGGCCATCCCGAGCATCGCGATCCTCGGCCTGGTCTGGGGGCTCATCCTGTCCCCGCTCGGCTCCGGAGCGATCAACCGCGTCCTCGAGGCCGTCGCCGGGCTCGGTCCGGTGCCCTGGCTCTCGAACGGTGCCCTGGCGCAGCTCTCCGTGATCGTCGTGGGGGTCTGGTCGAGCACCGGCTGGCACGCGATCCTCTACCTCGCCTACCTGCAGTCGATCCCGGAGGACTACTACGAGGTCGCCCGCATCGACGGAGCGTCGGCCCCGCGCCGGTTCTTCTCGATCACGCTCCCCCTCCTCGCCCCCGCGGTGACGGTGAGCACCCTCCTCCTGATGACGGGCGGGCTGAAGGTCTACGACCTCCCGTTCACCCTGACCAAGGGCGGGCCGGGGTTCTCGACCTACACGATCACGCAGTCGATCATCCAGAACGGAGTCGCGCAGGCGCAGTTCGGCAAGGCCTCGGCCCTCGCCGTGGTGTTCCTGCTCGTCGTCGGCTCGATCGTCGCGGTCCAGCTGCTCATCTCGCGCCGCTTCGAGGAGAGGACCTCATGACCACCCTCATCAAGGACCCCGCCCCGGCCCTCGAGCTCGAGCCGCCCCGGCGCCGACGCCCGGCGGGGCCCGCTCGGCGCCGCCGCCGCTGGGGCAGCGCGCTCACCAGCGTCGGCATGATCGCGCTCGCCGCCCTCGTCGGTGCTCCCTTCTACTACATCGTCGTCAGCACGCTGAAGACGCAGCAGGAGGTGTCGAGCGCCCCGTTCGCCCTGCCGAGCACCTTCGACCCGAGCAACTACGCGGACGTGTTCGCCTCGGTCCCCATCCTCGGAGCCTTCGCGAACACGCTCTACGTGACCGTCGCCTCCGTGGCCCTGATGCTGCTCGTGGGGTCGATGGCCGCCTACGCGATGCTGCTGCGCAAGACGGTCGTGACCCGGGTCGCCTCCGTGGTCCTGATCATCGCGTTCCTCGTGCCGGGTCAGGCGACGCTGATCCCGCTCTACCGGCTGCTCGCCGGCGCCGGTCTCGTGGACAGCCTCGAGGGCCTGATCCTGCTCTACGCCGCGGGCTCGATCTTCTGCTACTTCCTGATCCAGGGGTACATGAAGTCGCTGCCGCTCGAGATCTTCGAGGCGGCACGCATCGACGGCGCCGGACCGTGGCAGATCTACTGGCGCATCGTGCTGCCGCTGATCCGCCCGATCCTCATCACGGTGGGCGTGTTCCAGACGATGTGGGTGTGGAACGACTTCATCACTCCGAACGTGTTCATCAGCTCGCCCGAGAAGCAGACCCTGGTGCTGCAGGTCTACAAGGCGGTCGGGCAGTTCGGCGTGAACTGGCCCGCGTTCCTGACGCTCAGCGTGATCGTGCTGCTGCCGATGGTGGTGTTCTTCATCGCGATGCAGAAGCACATCGTCGGCGGCCTGGTCTCGGGCAGCGTGAAGGGATGACCGGATTCCTGCTCGCCTACTTCCTCCCCGGTGAGCGCGAGGACGGCGAGCGGGTGCGACTGGCGGTGAGCGAGGGGGCGACTCCGGAGTCGTTCCTCCCGCTCCCGATCGAGGTGCCGGTGCCGCGGGTCGGCGAGCGCGGTGCCCGCGATCCGTTCCTGGTGCGCGACGCGGCGACGGACCGGTTCATCATGGTCGCGACCGACCTGCGGACCTGGCCCGACGGCGACTGGCACCGGGCCGTCCGACGCGGGAGCCGCTCGATCCTGGTCTGGCACTCGAGCGATCTCGTCGACTGGAGCGACGCCTCCCTGCACGAGGTGGCCCCCGAGGCGGCGGGCAACGCCTGGGCGCCGAAGGCGTACTGGAGCACCGAGCGCGGCTGCTGGCTGGTGTTCTTCTCCTCGGGCCTGTTCGCTCCGGAGTCGGATCGCCGGGCGGCCGCGCACCAGCGGATCCTCGTGGTCGAGACCCCCGACTTCGCCGCCTTCTCGCCGGCGCGGGTCGCCCTCGACACGGGGCGCGACGTCATCGACGCCGCCTTCCTCGAGCGGGGCGACGAGTGGCTCCGCTTCACCGTCGAGGCCGAGAGCGTCGGAGGCGTCAGCGCGATCACCCTCGCGCGCGGCCCCTCGCTCGACGGTCCGTTCGAAACCGTGCGCTCCGGCATCGGCACCCCCGAACTGGCGCAGGGCGAGGGCCCCGCGGTCGCCTCCTCGCCCGACGGGGAGCGGACCTGGCTCCTGATCGACGAGTTCGGGCTGCGCGGCTACCGCGTGTTCGTCAGCGACGACCCGCGCTCCGGCGCGTTCGAGCCGGTCAGGGGCGCCCGCCTCCCCGCCGACGCGCGGCACGGCTCGTTGCTCGCGCTCGATCGCGACGAGGCCGACCGCCTCCGCTCGCTGCTGCCGGCCGGCGTGGGACGATCGACGCGAGGAGGCGCGACATGGTGACGATCCACGACGTGGCGAAGGAGGCGGGGGTCTCCCCCATGACCGTCTCGCACGTCCTGAACGAGCATCCGCATGTGCGCGAGAGCACCCGGGAGCACGTGCTCGGCGTGATCGCCCGGCTCGACTACCGCGTCAACGTCGCTGCCCGCAACCTCCGGACCGGACGGACCGGCACCATCGGCCTGGCCGTCCCCGAGATCGATCGCCCCTACTACGGCCGCCTCGCCGCCGAGATCATCACCGCCGCCGAGAAGCACGGCCTCCGGGTCGTGATCGAGCAGACCGGTGCCCGGCGCGAGAACGAGCTCGAGGCGCTCGCCTCGTCGCGCAAGCGCCTCTACGACGGCATCATCCTCAGCACCGTCGGTCTCGGCGCCGCCGACACCGAGCTGCTGCGCGTCGATCATCCGCTCGTCATCCTCGGCGAGCGCATCTTCGAGGGGCCCGTCGACCACGTCGCGATGGCCAACGTCGAGGGCGCCCGCACCGCGGTCGCCCACCTGATCGAGCGCGGCTGCCGGCGCATCGTCATGGTCGACAACCCGGAGCACGACGAGGTCGACGTCTCGAGCCTCCGCCTCGAGGGCTACCGGCGCGCCCATCGCGACGCCGGGCTGCCCGTCGACCCCGATCTGCACGTGAACGTCTCGGAGTTCACGATGACGGGCGGCGCCGAGGGGATCCGCGACATCATCGACCGCGGGATCGCCTTCGACGGGGTGTTCTGCATCACCGACACGGTCGGCATCGGCGTCCTCCGCGGCCTCGCGGACCGGAGCGTCGCGGTGCCGGGGGACGTCCGCGTCGCCGCGTTCGACGCCATCATCGAGGGCGAGTACACCATCCCGAGGCTGACCACCATCGATCCCGACCACGCCTACATGGCCCGCACGGCCGTCGAGCGGCTGGTGCACCGCATCGCCGGCGGGACCGAGCCGGCGGGCGAGTACACCGCGGCGCCGAAGCTCGTCGTGCGGGAGAGCTCGGCCTGAGCTCGGGCTCGGCGAGGCAGAGGTGACCCCTCAGACGCGCGAGACGAGCCCGTGCCCGAGGGCGCTGAGGACCTCCTCATTGCGGCGGTAGTGCGACCACTGTCCGATCCGCGTGCAGGTCACCAGGCCCGCCCGCTGCAGCGTCGCCATGAACTGCGAGGCGGTGGACTGCGAGACCTCGGCCCGCGCCTGGATGTGCTTGAGGCACACTCCGACCTCTTCGGCCGGCCTGTCCTGCGGGGGGAACGTCTCGGGCTCGCCGAGCCAGCCGAGGATCGCGAGCCGGGTCGGGTGACCGAGGGCCTTGAAGGCCGCCACCATCTGCTCGTCCGTCAGCTCCGCCATGCCGACGACTATATCGCAGTATCGCGATGTACCGATGCTGTGCTACTCCTTAAATCGGTAGATCACGATTCAACGATGGAGGCGGCATGACACGACGGACGGCACTGGTGGTCGGGGCACGGGGAGTGATCGGGGGCAACCTGATCGAGCATCTCGAGCGGGAGGGCGGCTGGGACGTGATCGGACTCTCCCGGCGCGGAGGAGCCGATGCGGGCGTCGTCCGCCACAGGTCGATCGACCTGCTCGACAGGGCGGCGACGGCGGAGGGCCTGCGCGATCTGACCGAGGTGACCCACGTCTTCTACGCCGCCTACCAGGACAGGCCGACCTGGGCCGAGCTGGTCGAGCCGAACCTCGCGATGCTGACGAACGTCGTCGACGCGATCGAGCCCGTCGCCGCCCGACTGGAGCACATCGGCCTGATGCAGGGGTACAAGGTCTACGGCGCACACCTCGGGCCGTTCTCGACGCCGGCGAAGGAGGACGACCCCGGGCACATGCCGCCCGAGTTCAACGTCGACCAGCAGCAGTTCCTCGAGCGCCGGCAGGCGGGCGCCACCTGGACGTGGTCGGCGCTCCGGCCGTCGGTCGTGGCGGGAGTCGGGCTGGGCAACCCGATGAACCTGGCGATGGTCATCGCGGTCTACGCCTCGATCAGCAAGGAGCTCGGCATCCCGCTGCGCTTCCCGGGCCGCCCCGGCGCCTACACCGCGCTGATCGAGCTGACGGACGCCGATCTGCTCTCCCGGGCGATCACCTGGGCGGCGACGACGCCCGAGACCCGGAACCAGGCGTACAACATCACCAACGGCGACCTGTTCCGCTGGTCGAGGATGTGGCCCGCGATCGCGGCGTTCTTCGACCTCGACGCCGCCCCTCCGCTGCCGATGAGCCTGACCGAGGTCATGGCCGACAAGGGGCCGCTGTGGGACGCGATGACCCTGCGCCACGGTCTCGTCAGGACCCCGTACTCGGAGGTGTCCTCGTGGCGGTTCGGCGACTTCGTCTTCGGCTGGGACTACGACGTCCTCGCCGACACCTCGAAGTCGCGACGGGCCGGGTTCCACGAGTACGTCGACAGCGAGGCGATGCTCCTGCGCATCTTCCAGGACCTCCGCGACCGGCGGCTCATCCCGTGAGCGCGGCGGCCCTCGACGGCGGTGGCGGGTGCTCGCTACGGTGACGACATGCCTGCAGATCGAGTCCTCGCCCCGGAGCCGCCCGCCGACGGGTCGAAGCCGAAGGGGCCCGCGTCGTACTTCGCGAGCATCGAGCGCACCTACGAGCGCCCGATCCAGGAGTGGCTGGACCTCGCTGACGCGAAGCTCGACGAAGTGCCGCACATGCAGGTCGTCGCCTGGCTGAAGGACGAGCACGGGCTGGGCCACGGGCACGCGAACGCGATAGTCGCGTACGTGAAGGCCGCACGCGCTTGACGAGCCGGCGCCGTCCGCTTGCGGACGTGTCCTCAAGCGGCACTTGCCCGCGGGGAGCCCGCGTCGCGACACTCGACACCAGCGCATGTCCGTGGCAGACGCCGGCCCACGAAGCGCCGAGAGGAGGACGTCGTTGATCGAGACCCAGCCCGGCGCCTCCGACTCGGGCACCGCCGTCGCGACTGAACCGCGCGACCTCCGCTCGTGGCTCCGAGAAGGCGCCTTCGGGCCGACCGAGCTCTCCCACCGCGGAGTGCTCCTGGTCCTCCTGTCGGTCGTCGTCGTCATCGTCCCCGTCGTGGGTCTGACGCTGCTGTCGGTCGAGGTGCACCTGGCGTTGAAGGTGTCGGTGCTCGCCGTGACCGTGGTCGCCCTCGTCGGAGCGGCGCTGCGCGTGATCGCGGACGCCCGGCCCACCCCGCGGAGCGACCTCGATCGGGCCGGGAAAGTGATCGGAGCCGTCGCCGCCCTCTTCACGGCGCTCGCGGTGATCCTCGACTGGGGCGGCCTCGACCTCCTCTGACATCGACGCGCCGGGCTACAGCCCGTCGACGAGGGCCGACTGCAGTTCGGCGCTGACGTCGCCGGGCGGCTCGACCTCGACGGCGAGCGCCTGCACCGCGCGGCTGTAGAAGTTGCGGGCCGCGGCGGCGAGCGCGATGTCGACGATCTCGCGATCGGTGAAGCCGGCCTCGCGCAACCGGAGACTGTCCGCCTCCGTCATGTCGGCCGCGTCCCTGCTGATCCGCTCCGCGAACTCCATCATCGCGACCTCGGCGGGGGTCAGCCCGGCGTCGCGGAAGTCGCGCGCGATGCGGATCAGCTGCTCCTCGGGGAGGTACCGCGAGGCGACGCGGCCGTGCGCGAGCAGGCAGTGCGCCGAGCGGGCCCCACGGGCGGCCGCCAGGGTCACGAGCTCGTAGCGCCGGCGATCCATCTGCGCGGTGATCGCCCTGCTCAGCTCGTTCCAGGCGAGGAGGGCGCCGGGATTGAGACCCAGCACCTTCGTGTGGGCCGCCACGGAGCCCTGGTCGTGCACGTCGTCGGCGTAGAGCTCGGCCACCGAGCCCGCCGCCTCCGATTCGGGAACAGTCACGATGATCGACACGGTCGCTCTCCTCGTCCTCCACTGCGGCGCGCCGGTGCGTCCGCCCTCGGAGGCTAGCCCCGCGGACGCCCGTGCGGCAGGGGCACCGGCAGGCCGATCGGATCGGACCGGATGAGTAGGGTGCCGGTCGGGAGCACCGGCGAGTCTGGATCTCGAAGGGGGAGCCGTGATCGCAGAACTGAACACCCTCGTCGAGCTGGTCGAGGACCGGCTGACCGACGAGATCGACGTCGCCGGACTCGCGTCCGAGCTCGGCACGACGGAGTACCACCTCCGCCGGATGTTCTCGTCACTGGCCGGCATGCCGCTCTCGGAGTACGTGCGCCGTCGCCGGATGACGGTCGCCGCAGCCGACGTGCTCGGGACCGGCGACCTGCTGGGCATCGCGGTGCGCTACGGATACGGCTCGACCGAGGCCTTCGGTCGAGCGTTCAGATCCGTGCACGGCGCCGGCCCCGGCGACGTGCGCCGAGACGGCGGCCCCCTTCGCACGCAACCGCAGCTCAGGTTCCACCTGACCGTAGAAGGGACGACCGTCTTGCACACCCGCATCGCCGACCGACCGGCCTTCCGCCTCATCGGCCACGCCGCCCGTGTCCCGCTCCTGCACCACGGGGTCAATCCGCACATCCAGGCCCACATCGCCGCGCTGCCCCCGTCGGCGCACGCCCGGCTGAAGGAGCTGAGCAGCACGGAGCCGGCGGGCCTGCTCCAGGTCAGCGCCGACGTCGATCCGGACTACGCGGAGGGCAGCGAGCTGACGTACCTCCACGGAGTCGCCGTCGACGGCACGACCGCGACGCCCCGGGATCTCGCTGCGATCGAGGTCCCCGCCGGAACCTGGGCGGTGTTCCGGACGGAGGGCCCCCACCCGGACGCCCTGCAGGCGGCGTGGGCGGCCACCGCGACGCAGTGGTTCCCCTCGCAGCCCTGGAGGCTCCGACCCGGGCCGTCGATCGTCGCGGTCCTGGACCGCTCCGACGACTTCAGCACCGCCACCTGCGAGCTGTGGCTGCCCGTGGAACGCGCCTGAGCCGCGCACTCCGTCAGGGCTCGAGGAAGCGCACCGGCAGGTCGGCGATGTGCAGTCCGGAGTCGCGGACGGCCGCCTCGATCGCGGCGTGCTGGTCGTCGGGCGCGACGATCTGCACCTTCGCGACTCCGTCGATCTGATTGCCGCCGTCGGCGTAGTACCGCGTGACCCCGTGCTCGTCGACGAGGCGGTCGAGCAGGGCGCGGTACCGCTCCGACTCCCCCGGCTCGACGAGGACGCTGAGCAGCGAACCGCCGATGTCGACCGACACCGTCGAGTCGACTCCCGCGGCGTCCCGCAGGGCCTCGGCGTGGGTGACCAGCGGGAGGAGGGCGGAGATCCGGGCGGCGTCGTCGTCGAGGACCGAGCCCTCCTCGAGAGCGACCAGCGCGAACGGGCCGTCGGGCGCATTCGAGGCGTACAGCTCCAGGTCCTGCGCGGCGCCGCCGATCCGCTCGGCGAGCGCCGCGGCGTCGAGACCGGAGTCGAGGCAGGGGCCCGACGCCGCGGCTCCCTCCGCCGGGCTGTTCACCGTGACCGAGTTCCCGCCGTCGGTCCGCACCCGCAGCGTCCACATCACCTCACTCGGGTACGGCGAGGCGCAGGAGGTGTCGATCACCTCGGCCAGTCCGGCCTCGTCGACGCTCAGGCCGATCCACGAGGTCGGATCCGAGAATGTCGGCGCCTCGACCCAGCGCTCGCTGCCGTCGACGCTCGCACCCGGGAGGCTCTCGACCTGCGCGGTCAGCCGGTCGAAGCCCTCGTCGGGCCGGTCGAAGTGCGTCTCGTCGATCATCCACACGAAGACGACGATCGCCGCACCGCCGAGGCCGATCGCGAGCAGAGCGCCGAGAGAGATCCAGAGCTTCTTCGCCATACGACAAGACTCCCCCTGATGGGTGCCGAATGGGGCGAACGCTCGGTGAACGCCGCGCCGTCCGCTTCCGGACGTGTCCGCAAGCGGATCTTGCCGCGACGGGGCCGCGTCGGGACAATCGGGAGGTTCCCCGACCACAGGAGTCGCCGCGATGCCCGTGATCCCGCTCATCGCTGTCGGCGCACGTCGGTGACCGAGACCACCGAGGAGCGGCCGTCCACCGACGCGACCGCGCGGGACCGGCTCCGCGCGTGGCTCCGGGGCGGATCCTTCGGACCGACCGACCTCACGCGCCGCGGCTGCCTACTGGTGCTGGTGTCGATCTTCGCGGTGCTGGTCCCGGTGGGGTCGCTGACGCTGATGGCGGCCGATGCGCACTTCGCGCTCAAGGTCTGGATCCTCGCCATCACGGTGATAGCCGTGCTCGGGGCCGTGCTGCGCGTCGTCGCGGATGTGCGGCCGGACCCGCAGGACGACCTGGACCGGGCCGGGAAGGCGATCGGAGCCGTCGCCGCCCTCTACACGGCGCTGGCGGTGATCATCGACTGGAGCCTGCTGCACCTCTGAGATCGCGTCCTCTTCCGGACGTGTCCGCAAGAGGAGCTTGAAGCGATCGCGGCAGGTTCAGGACACTGGATCGCGCCCCTGCGGTGCGTGCCGATCACCCGGGGTGACCCGAATACTCGCCGTGTGATCGGCACCCTGAGGCGCTGAGCCGTCGGCCGCCCACGCCGCGCCGAGCGCGAACAGGGTCGAGACGCCGTGGTGCTCCATGGCGGCGGCGACGCGACGACGACCGGTGCGGGGGTTGATCCCGAGGCGCTTCGACGCGGTCTCGAGGGTGATGCCCTTCTGCATGAGGCGGAGCAGCGGAGTCCACGGCTGCTCGACGGCACCGACCGGAGTCGACTGCCGCCACAGCTCCTCGAAGTACGCGCCGGCCAGCCCGGCGAGGCCGCCGTGACGCACGCCCAGCACGCTCGTGGGTCGAGTCTCGCCCCACTGGAACGGCACGGCGAGGTGCTCGCCGTCGACCCAGAACCAGCACGGCGGACTCTCGAGCAGCCGGTACTGGACTCCGGCCCTCTGGTAGGCGTCGACCCTGGCGAGGACGCGCGGATCACCGATCGACGCGGCGGGGATGATGACGCGCACCCTGTCCTTCGCCATCAGCGCCTGCCCGAACCTCTGGGCGCGCTCGCTCGGCGGGTCGAGGAACCGCTCGACGTCGGGCAGCACGGCGTCGAGCGTGCCGGAGTCGCGGCGGACGAGGTCGAACCAGAGGTCCTCGGAGGCGTGCGGCCCGCTCCGGAGCAGGGTCGGCACGAGATCGGCGGAGGACTCGCCGACCGACCACGCGCCGAGCAGCGAGGGCAGCCCGGCGACGATGCGCTCGATGCCGTCCATCGACTCGCGAGTGGCGAGGCGCGCCGCCTCGGTGTGCCGGGCGATCGCCTCCGACGCCCACTCGGCCGGCGGGATGTACCCGAGCGCGTCGCCGTCGCGGCGGAGGAGACCTCGATCGCGCAGCCGGTCCACGGCGGTCTGCAGCTCGGCGGAGTCGAGGTCGGTCAGCACGGAGGCCTCGGCGAGGGTGCTCGGGCGGCCGCGGTGCAGCGCCGCGAGCAGCGTCTCGTCGTCCATGCATCTCCCGTGATGTCGGCGGTCTGTGGTCGACAGTGCCGTCTCGGGGGCTCGGAGGCAACACGGCGGACGACGCTGGCGGAAGGACCCGCGGGTCGAGTATGCGTGCGGGCTCGCTGCCGCGGCCGGCGAGGTCAGCGCAGCAGCGCGGCCTCCTACTCCAGGGTGCGCGCGTGATCGGGCACCGTGCGGAAGCGGTCGCGGGCCGGGCGCTCGTAGGTATCGGAGGCCGGGCGCGGCGGGAAGACGATCGGCTCCGGATCGCGGTGCTCGTAGGGGATCTGCGAGAGCAGGTGCGTGATCGCGTTCAGCCTCGAGGAGCGCTTGTCGTCGCTCGGGATGGTCCACCAGGGCGCGTCGGCGTGGTCGGTGGCCTCGAACATCTCGTCCTTGGCACGCGAGTAGTCCTCCCACCGGGTGATCGACTGCAGGTCGGTGTCCGAGAGCTTCCAGCGCCGCATCGGATCCTCCAGGCGCGACCGGAAGCGGGCCTCCTGCACGTCGTCGGACACCGAGAACCAGTACTTGAGCAGGATGATGCCGTCCTCGACCAGCATCCGCTCGACCGCGGGGACCTGCCGCAGGAACAGGCGGTACTGCTCCGGAGTGCAGTAGCCCATCACGCGCTCGACACCCGCGCGGTTGTACCAGGAGCGGTCCATCAGCACGATCTCGCCCGCGGTCGGGAGTCGCTCGAGGTAGCGCTGGAAGTACCACTGCCCCTTCTCGCGCTCGCTCGGCGTCGGCAGCGCTACGACGCGCGCCGAGCGCGGGTTGAGGTACTGCACGATCCGCTTGATCGCGCCGCCCTTGCCCGCGGCGTCGCGGCCCTCGAAGACGACGACCACGCGGGCGCCGGTCTCGATCACCCAGCGCTGCATCGTCACGAGCTCGATCTGGAGGCGCTCGAGCTCGGCCTCGTAGAGCCTCTTGCGGATCCGGTCCCCGTGCGTGCTCGACTTCGACATCCCGCGACGCTACGCCGTGGCGGTCTCGCTGTCAGGGGGTGGTGCGGAAGCGGATGCCCATGACCGGAGTCGGCTCCGCCGTCGCCGGGGACCGCCCGTGATTCCGTCGTGTTACCAATATGTTAATAGTCTTAATGAACGTTGCGCCCGGATATGTTCAGTCCGTTTACTAATCGCATGACCACGACACGGCGCACAGGTGAACGGACGGGTTCGCGATGACCGATCCGTCCGCTCGCGCCGTCGCGCCGACCCGGGTCCTCCGCCCGACGACCAAGCGCCTGCCCCAGCACGGGCGGGTGCACAACCGCGCCCTCGTCCTGCAGACGCTCTACAGCGCCAGCACCCTGAGCCGCGCCGACATCGCCCGGCGCACGGGTCTGACCCGCGTGACGATCTCGAATCTGGTGGCCGAGCTGATCGTCGAGGGCCTCGTCGTCGAGACCGGGCAGCGGGAGGACGCTCGGCCGGGGAAGCCCGCCACGCTGCTCGAGATCGACAGCGCGGCGTTCCAGATCATCGGCATCGACCTCAGCGACTACGTCACGTTCCGGGGCGGCGTGCTCGACCTCGACGGGCGGATCCTGGAGCGCGCCGACGTGCCGCTCGAGGGCGCGACCGCCGATGACGCCTTCGAGAAGGTGGTGGCCCTGTGCGAGGCGCTGATCGCCCGGTCCACGTCGCCGCTGCTGGGCATCGGGATCGGCTCCCCCGGCATCGTGGACCCCGACGGCGTCGTCGTGACCGCCCCCAACCTCGGCTGGTTCGACCTCCCGCTGCAGCTGCGCCTCACGACGCGCTTCGGCGTCCCGGTCGTCGTCACGAACGACGCGAACGCCGCGTTGCTCGCCGAGTTCTCCTTCGGCGAGACCGACAACGACATGATGCTGGTCAAGGTCGGTCACGGAGTCGGCGCCGGGCTCCTGCTCGGCGGCGCACCGCTGCTCGGCAGCATGAACGCCGCCGGTGAGATCGGGCACGTCGTGAGCGGCCTCGACGACGACGGGCTGCTCTGCGTCTGCGGCAAGGTCGGCTGTCTCGAGACCTGGGTGGCCGGCCCCCGCCTCGAATCGCGGCTCGCGCTGGCGGGAGTCGGCCCCGCCGACTCCGTCGACGGCGAGAGCGCTCAGCAGATCCTGCGGGAGGCCGGGCGACGACTCGGCCTCGTGCTCGCGCCGATCGTCGGCGTCCTGAACCTGACCGAGATCATCCTGAGCGGCCCCGAGGGGCTGCTCGGCGGAGTCCTCCTCGACGCGGCGACGGCGGTGGTGCGCGCGCGCACCATGGCCACGTACACGGGCGAGCTGACCATCCGCCTCACGACGCTCGGGCAGGACATCGTGATCCGCGGCTCCGCGGTCACGGTCCTGTCCCGCGAGCTCGGCTTCTCCTGAGCCCGAGCGGCACCACGAGCTCCACTTCACTCGACCGTGGCCGCGCCACAGAAATGAGAACGACGTGCGTACTGCATACAAGCTCGCGGCGCTCCTCGCCGCGAGCGCCCTGCTCCTCACCGGATGCGGGACGTCGTCGGACGAGGGGTCCTCGGACTCCGCCTCCGAGACCCTGACGCTCGGCAACGCCGGCGACATCACCAGCTGGGACCCGGGCGAGCTCAAGGAGGGGATGGTCATCCACTACGCGGAGGCCGTCTACGACCCGCTGCTGCGCAAGACCGCCGACTCGCAGATCGAGGGCAACCTCGCCACCGACTACGCCTACAACGACGACCTGACCGAGCTGACGCTCACCCTGCAGTCGGGCATCACGTTCACCGACGGTACCGAGTTCGACGCCGATGCGGTCAAGGCGAACCTCGAGGCGCGCAAGACCGGCGCCGGATCCGCCTCCGAGACGGCGAAGTCGATCGAGTCCGTCGAGGCCGTCGATGCGACCACGGTGAAGATCTCGCTCAGCGAGCCGAGCCCCGGCCTGCTGGCCGGACTCGCCACCTACACCGGCTTCATGGTGAGCCCGAAGGCGATCGAGGACGGCACCGCCGCGACGACGCCCGTCGGAACAGGCCCGTACACGCTCAACGACGCGAAGAGCCAGAAGGGCACGAGCTACGAGTTCGACGCCCGCGAGGACTACTGGAACCGCGACGCGTTCCCGTTCTCGACCGTGGTGATCAAGCCGATCACCGAGATGACCGCCGAGTACAACGCGCTGAGCACCGGCCAGATCCAGTTCATGTACGCCACGGCCGACATGACCGAGCAGGCCGAGGCCGCGGGGCTCACCGTCGACACCGTGCCCGGTGAGTGGCAGGGCATCATCCTCCAGGACCGCGCCGGCACCATCGCCCCCGCCCTGGGCGACGTCCGCGTGCGCCAGGCGATCAACTACGCGCTCGACCGCGAGAGCATCCTCGAGACCTTCTACGGCGGCTACGGCCGGGTGTCGACCCAGACGTTCAACCCCGCGAGCGACGCGTGGCTCGACAGCCTGAACGAGGAGTACCCCTACGACCCGGAGAAGGCGAAGTCGCTGCTCGCCGAGGCCGGCTACGCCGACGGCTTCACTCTGCCGCTGTCGTACTCCGAGGGCTTCCAGACCCCGCTGATCCCGATCCTCTCGCAGTACCTCGCGGACGTCGGGATCACGCTGGAGCCGGTCTCGGTCGCCTCGTTCTCGAACGGCGGACTCGACACGCTCGTCGGCCAGCCCTCGTTCGTGCTGTCGTTCTCGACGAACATCCCGGCCTGGATCGACGTGCTCAACAAGCTCACGCCGACCTCGCTCTGGAACCACTTCGGCTACACCGACGACACGGTCACCGGATTCCTCGCGGACATCCCGCGCGCCTCCGGAGACGAGCAGAAGACGCTCTACCAGGACTTCAACACGTACATCGTGGAGCAGGCCTGGTTCGCCCCGATCGCGACGCTGGACAACATCTACCTGTCCAGCCCGGAGATCTCGGTGACGATGCAGCAGGCGCAGCTGGTGCCGAGCCTGCGGTTCTTCGCCCCGGCCTCGTCGTAGCGCCTCTCGCGGGGCGGTCCGGTTCACGCCGGACCGCCCCGCCCGACCACGATCCCAGGGGGACTCCGTGATCCGGTTCATCATCCGCAGGCTCCTCGCGGGCCTGCTGCTCGCCTACGTCGTCGTGACGGGGATGTTCTTCTTCCTCAAGCTCACGGGCACCGACCCGGCGCGCGGCGCCCTCGGGCTCTACGCCACGGCCGACCAGGTCGCGACCAAGCGCGAGCAGCTCGGGCTCGACCGGCCGGTGCTCGAGCAGTACCTCGACTGGCTGACCTCCGCGCTCCGCGGCGACCTGGGCGTCTCGTCCTCGACGAACGCGCCGGTCGTCGACCTCGTCCTCTCGGCCCTGCCCGTGACGGTGTCGCTCGCCATCGGTGCGGTGGTCGTGGCGGGAGTCCTCGGCGGACTGCTCGGGATGGCCGCCGCGGTGAACCCCGGGCGCCTCGACCGGCTCCTCCAGGTCGTGATGGTGCTGGGCTTCGCGCTGCCGAACTTCTGGGTCGCGATCCTGCTGGCGATCGTGTTCGCTGTGAACCTCCGCTGGTTCCCCGCCACCGGGTACATCACCTTCACCGACTCGCCGATCGGCTGGCTGACCACGATCATCCTGCCGGTCGTCGCCCTGGCCATCGGCTCGATCGCCGCGATCGCCCAGCAGCTGCGCAACTCGGTGATCGGCGTCTACGAGCAGGACTACGTGCGGACGCTCCGCAGCCGCGGCCTCTCGCCGCGGAACATCCTGCTGACGCACGTGCTGCGCAACGCGTCTCCCCCGGCGCTCACCATGCTCTCGCTCCAGTTCATCGCGGCTCTGAGCGGCGCCGCGATCGTCGAGCGCGTGTTCGCGCTCAACGGCATCGGCTCCGTGGCGATCGCCGGCAGCGGCGCCAGCGACATCCAGGTGATCATGGGCGTCCTCCTCTTCACCGTCCTCATCGTCGTGGGCGTCAACCTCGTCGTCGACATCGTCTACGGCGCCATCAACCCGAAGGTGCGCATTTCATGACGCAGGCAGCACTGGTCGATCCCGGAGTCGGCGGAGGCGGAGGAGGCGGCGGCTTCGTCCGCGGCAAGCGGTTCCTCCGCAACCCGCTCGGCATGGGCGCGGCGGTCCTCCTGCTGGTGATCGTGCTCTCGTCGCTCCTCGCGCCGCTGATCGCCCCGTACGACCCCAACTTCATCGACCTCGCGAAGGCGCTGCAGCCGCCGAGCGCCGAGCACCCGCTCGGCACCGACGGCAGCGGACGCGACCAGCTCAGCCGCCTGCTCTGGGGCGGGCGGACCAGCCTCGAGGCCGGGCTGATCATGATCGTCACGGCGATCCTCTGCGGCGTCCCCTCCGGCCTGCTCGCGGGCTACTTCGCCCGCTGGTTCGACTCCCTCGCGTCCTGGTTCTCGAACCTGCTGATGTCGCTCCCGCAGGTCCTGATCCTCGTCGTCGTGATCACGGCGCTCGGCAACGGCCTCTACCCCACGATGATCGCGCTCGGCGTGCTGTCCTCGCCCGACCTCTTCCGCCTCACGCGGAGCGTCGTGGTCACCGTCCGCGGGGAGCTGTACATCGACGCCGCGCGGGTGTCGGGGCTCAGCAACGCGCGGATCATCTTCCGCCACGTGCTCGCCGTCATCCTCGGGCCGGTGCTGATCCGCTCGTCACTGGTGTTCGGGCTCGCGATCATCGTGCAGTCCGGGCTCGAGTTCCTCGGCTTCGGCTCGTCGAACCGGCCGAGCTGGGGCCGGATGCTCAGCGAGGCGTTCCAGACCTTCTACCGGGCGCCCGAGCTGATCTACCCGCCCGGCGTCGCGATCGGGCTGACCGTGATGTCGCTGGTGATCGTGGGCGCCGCGGCGGCCGACGCGCTCGGAGCCGAGCGGGCGATCGCGCGCCGCCCGAAGCCCGCCGCGGCGAGCGCCGCCCCGATCGTGACGAGCCCGCGCGAGCAGCAGCCGTCCTCGCGACCGCAGGCGCTGCTCGAGGTCGAGGACCTCACCATCGGCTACCGCTCCCGCACGGGCGCGCTGAGCACCGTCGTCGACGGGGTGTCGCTGCGGGTCGACCGCGGCGAGGTCCTCGGGCTCGTCGGCGAGTCGGGCTCGGGCAAGTCCCAGACCTCGTTCGCGATCCTGGGCCTGCTCCCGCCCGGCGCCGAGGTGACCGCGTCGCGCCTGAGCATCGACGGGACCAGCCTCTCGGGCCTCGGCGAGAAGGAGCTGCAGGCGTTCCGCGGCACCCGGATGGCCTACGTGCCGCAGGAGCCGCTGTCGAACCTCGACCCCTCCTTCACCGTCGGCTCGCAGCTGACCAAGCCGATGCGGCACCGGCTGAAGGTGTCGCGTCAGGAGGCGCGCGACCGCGCGATCGCGCTGCTCGAGCGCGTCGGCATCCCCGACCCGGTGCGCACCATGGCGTCGTACCCGCACCAGCTCAGCGGAGGCATGGCGCAGCGCGTCCTCATCGCCGGCGCGGTGTCGTGCGATCCGGAGCTCCTGATCGCCGACGAGCCGACCACCGCGCTCGACGTGACCGTGCAGGCCGAGGTCCTGAGCCTCCTCCGAGAACTCCAGCGAGAGCGGAACATGGGCATGATCCTCGTCACCCACAACTTCGGCGTCGTCGCCGACCTCTGCGACCGCGTCGCGGTCATGCGCGGAGGCGTCGTGGTCGAGCAGCGGCCGGTGGCCGAGCTGTTCGACGACCCGCGGCACGAGTACACCCGCATGCTCCTCGACTCCACCCTCGAGGGTGCGGAGTCGCGGGCGCGGCGCGATGCGAGAGGGGCGCAGCGATGACCGTCGGAGGTGCTCTGCTGAGCGTCGAGGACATCGACGTGTCGTACCGGGCCAAGGGCTTGCGTGCGAAGCCGTTCCACGCGCTGAAGAACGTGTCGCTCGAGATCGCGCCAGGCGAGACGCTCGGCCTGGTCGGCGAGTCGGGCTCGGGCAAGACGACGCTCGGCCGCGCCATCCTCGGGCTCGCTCCCGTGGGATCGGGACGGGTGCGGTTCGACGGCCGCGACATCTCCTCGCTCCGCCCCCGCGCCCGGCGCGCGCTGAGCAGCGACCTGCAGGTGGTGTTCCAGGACCCGTACTCGTCGCTCAACCCGGGCATGACCATCGAGACCGTGCTCGCCGAGCCGCTGCGCGCGGCGGGCGCGACCCGGCGCGACGCCTCCGCGCGCATCCGGACACTCCTCGACCAGGTGCAGCTGCCCTCCGACGCCGTGCGGCGCTACCCGCGCGAGTTCTCGGGCGGGCAGCGGCAGCGGGTGGCGATCGCGCGGGCTCTCGCTCTCGATCCGAAGCTCATCGTGTGCGACGAGCCCGTCAGCGCGCTCGATCTCTCGACCCAGGCCCGCGTGCTCGACCTCTTCATCGACATCCAGCAGCAGACCGGAGTCGCCTACCTCTTCATCACCCACGACCTCTCGGTGGTGCGCTACATCAGCCACCGGGTCGCGGTGATGCTCGGCGGCCGGATCCTCGAGACCGGCGACAGCGAGACCGTCACCACCGAGCCGAGCGAGCCCTACACGCAGAAGCTCCTGCTCGCCTCCCCCGTGCCGCATCCGGCGCGGCAGGCCGAGCGGCGGCGGCACTACGAGTCGCTCTCGGCCACGACCCCCTGAACCAGCACCAGCCCCGTCAGATCAGACACAAGGAAGAGATCCCGCCGTGAAGTTCGGATTCAGCTCGTACAGCTTCTACCAGAAGATGCAGACCGGAGAGATGACCCTGTTCGACGTCTTCGACTGGGTCGCCGCCAGCGAGGGCGAGCACCTCGAGCTCGCGACCGTCTCGCTGTCGGAGCAGATGACCTCCGACTCGTCGACCCTCGACACCGACCCCGAGTTCGTCGCGGCGATCAAGGCGAAGGCGGCGTCGACCGGCGTCGAGCTGAGCAACCTCGTCATCCCGGCCGACTTCCTCCCGCCGACCCGCGAGGAGTTCGACTACCAGATGGAGCGGGTGAAGGGCCACATCCGGGTCGCCGACGAGCTCGGCATCCGCCTGTTCCGCCACGACGTGGTCACATGGGCGCACCGCGACACCGACATCGCCGACTTCGAGCGCAGCCTGCCGATCATCGTGGACGCGTCGAAGGAGATCGCGCAGTTCGCCGCCGGGTACGGCATCACGACCAGCATCGAGAACCACGGCCTGATGATGAACGCCAGCGAGCGGGTGCGCCGCCTGATCCACCTGGTCGACGAGCCGAACTTCAAGACGACGCTCGACGTCGGCAACTTCCTCGTCGTCGACGAGGACCCGGTGACGGCGACCGCCCAGAACCTGCCCGTGGCCTCGATCATCCACCTCAAGGACTTCTACATCCGGCCGGAACGCGACCATCCGGGACCGGGCTGGCTGCTGACGGCGGGCGGGAACCACATCCGCGGCTCGATCGTCGGCTACGGCGACATGGACATGCGCTCGATCCTGCGCGCGATCGACCGGAGCGACTTCGACGGGTACGTCTCGATCGAGTTCGAGGGCATCGAGGACTGCCTGCTGGGCGCCCAGCGCGGCCTCGAGAACACCGTGCGGATCCTCGAGGAGATCCGATGAGCCGCGAGCGGCTCCGCGTCGGCCTGATCGGCGCCGGCACCATCGCGGGCTTCCACCTGAGGTCGTACGCGGCGAACCCCGCCGTCGACCTCGTCGGCATCCACGACCGCAACATGATCCGCGCCGAGAGCGTCGCGTCGGCCTACGGCGCCGACCGCGCCTACGCCTCGCTGACCGAGATGCTCGCCGACCCCGGGATCGACGCGGTCAGCATCTGCACCTGGAACGACTCCCACTCCGAGCTCGCCGTCGCGGCCCTCGACGCAGGCAAGCACGTGCTGGTCGAGAAGCCGCTCAGCCGCAGTGTCACCGAGGCGATCGCGGTCGAGGAGGCGGTCGCCCGCAGCGGCAAGCACCTGCAGGTCGGGTTCGTGCGCCGGTTCGGCGACAACGCGCTGACTCTCAAGCGGTTCATCGACGCGGGGGCGATCGGCGAGGTCTACTACGCCAAGGCGGCGAACCTCCGCCGCATCGGGAATCCCGGCGGCTGGTTCGCGGATGTCGACCGCTCGGGCGGCGGCCCGCTCGTGGACATCGGCGTGCACGTCATCGACCTCTGCTGGTACATGATGGGCTCGCCCGCGGTGACGACGGTCTCGGCGAACACCTACTCGCACCTCGGCAACCGCGCGAACATCACCAACCTCACCCGCTACAAGGCCACCGACTACGACCCGTCGCTGAACACGGTCGAGGACCTGGTGAACGCGCTGATCCGCTTCGAGAACGGATCCTCGCTGCTGCTCGACACCAGCTACTCGGTGCACGCGACCGACGACAAGCTCGAGATCTCGCTCTTCGGCGATCGGGGCGGCGCCGAGCTCGAGCCGGCCCTCCGCCTCGTGTCGGAGCAGCACGACACCATCCTGAACATCACGCCGCAGCTCGATCACCCGAGCTTCGAGATGGACGAGGGCTTCCGCAACGAGCTCGCGCACTTCGTCGATCTCTGCCTCGGGAAGGCGGAGGACATCGCCACCGCCTCGCAGGGCGTCGAGGTCATGAGGATGGTCGAGGCCATCTACCGCTCGGCCGCCGAGGGACGGGAGATCGACGTCCGATGACGCGCGAGGCAGCCGGAGACCGGCTCCCGATCCTGCTCGGGGTCGACGTCGGCGGGACCAAGACCGACGCGATCGCGATCGACGGCGAGGGCCGGATCCTCGAGCGCCGCCGGTCGGCGACAGGATTCGGGCCCGAGGCGGTCGTACGGACGACCCGCCTCGCGGTCACCGAGCTCGCCGAGGCGATGGGGCGCGCGCCGAGCGCGTTCGCCTCGATCGGAGTCGGGATCCCCGGCCGCGTCGACAGCCGCTCGGGGGTCGTCGCCCACGCCGTCAACCTCGGCCTCGAGGACCTGCCGCTGGGCCATCTGCTCGAGGAGTCGTTCGGCCTCGCCGTGCGGATCGAGAACGACGTCAACGCGGCCGCGGTCGGGGCGTTCCACCTCCTGGGCCTCGCCTCGCCCGACTCGCTCGCCTACCTCAACCTCGGCACGGGAACGGCGGCGGGGCTCGTGCTGCGCGGCGAGCTGCGCCGGGGCTTCGGAGGCAGCGCGGGCGAGATCGGGCACATCCCGGTCGACCCGGACGGCCCTGTCTGCGCCTGCGGGCAGCGCGGCTGCCTCGAGCTCACGGCCTCGGGATCGGCGGTCGCCAGGATGTGGCCGACCTCGCACGGGCGCCCCGTGCAGGCCCTCTTCGACGCCGCCCTCGCCGGCCGTGCCGATGCGATCGCGGTCAAGGACCGGCTGGTCTCGAGCATCGCCGCCGGGGTGCGCATCCTGATCCTCACGACCGATGTCGATCTGATCGTCATCGGCGGCGGCCTGACCTCGGTGGGGCGCCCGCTCCTCGACGCCGTCCGCGACGTCCTGGCGCGCTGGGCGGCCGACTCGCCCTTCCTCCGCTCCCTCGATCTCGAGGGCCGGGTGCGGCTCCTCGACGCCGACGATGCTGCGGGATCGAGCGCCCCCGTGGCCGCTCTCGGCGCGGCCCACCTCGGGCGGTGCTGATGCCCGACATCCTCATCGTCACGACCCCCGAGGCCGCCGCCGAGGCCGCTGCCGATCTCCTCTCGGACGTCGTGCGGGAGCGGCCCGCGGCGGTGCTCGGCTTCGCCACCGGGTCGACGCCGCAGGCGACCTACCGCGCGCTCGCGCGCCGCGGTCTCGCACTCGACGAGGTGACGGGCTTCGCGCTCGACGAGTACCTGGGCCTGCCGCCCGGGCACCCCGAGAGCTACCGGGCGGTCATCGACCGCGACGTCATCGGCGTGCTCGGGCTGCCAGCGGACTCCGTGAGAGTCCCGGGCGAGGGCGGCCTCGAGGGGGCCGGAGACCGCTACGAGCAGGCGATCCGCGACGCGGGAGGGATCGACCTCCAGATCCTCGGCATCGGCACCAACGGGCACGTGGGCTTCAACGAGCCCGGCTCGGCGTTCGACTCGCGCACCAGGGCGACCGCTCTCGCTCCTAGCACCCGGCTCGCCAACCGCCGCTTCTTCGGCTCGCTCGACGAGGTGCCGACGCACTGCCTCACCCAGGGGCTGGGCACCATCCTGTCGGCGCGGCGCCTCCTGCTGCTCGCGCTCGGCGAGGCCAAGGCCGATGCCGTCGCCCGGGCCCTCGAGCGGCCGCCGACCACCGAGGTCCCCGCCTCCGTGCTCCAGCTCCACGGCGACGCGGTCGTGATCCTCGACGAGGCGGCCGCCTCCGGCCTGCATTCGCGCCGCTCGGCGACGGGGGCCCTCCGATGACAGCCCGGGCCTCGGTGCTCATCGTCGGCAGCGGCATCATGGGCGCGGCCGTCGCTCGGAGGGTGCTCGACGAGCACCCCGGGGCGCGGATCACGATGATCTCGGGCGGGCCGCGCATCGGCGGCATCCCGGGGCAGCACCTGCACGCCAGCCCCGATCCCGCGGTCCGGCGGGAGTTCGCCCGGAGCGCCGCCGTGAACTCGCAGAACCTCTACGTCGGAGCGAACCGGGGAGAGGCCGGGGGCGCGGCGGGCATCCGCGCGGGCATGAGCGCGATCGGGGCGCTCGGCGACGACGGCGCGGCGATGCCCGGCGCGGCGGTCGCCTGGAACGAGGGCGGCATGAGCGTGCACTGGGCGGGCGGCACGCCGTTCCCGTCGGGCCACGAGGTGCCGGAGTTCCTCGACGCCGACGAGTGGCGGCGCGATCTCGACACCGCGCAGCGCCTCCTGCGCGTGACTCCGGAGGCGTTCCCGCTCGACCGCACGGCGTGCGCCCTCCTCGGCGTGCTCGAGAGCACGGTCGGCGCCCGCAACCCGCCCGGGCTGCGCCCGCGGCGGATGCCGATGGCGCTCGAGCAGACCGCCGACGGCACGCTCGTGCGCACCGGACCCAACCGCATCCTGCCGGAGATGACCGAGGGCGACGGCGCGCGCCTCCGCCTCGTCGAGGACACCCTCTGCACCCGCGTGATCGTCGAGGGCGGGCGGGCCACCGGCGTCGAGACGCGGCACCTCCCGACCGGAGCATCGGGAACGCTCGAGGCCGACGTGGTCGTCGTCGCGGCCGATGCACTGCGCACCCCGCAGCTGCTGTTCGCATCGGGCATCCGGCCGCCGGCACTCGGCACCCGCCTCAACGAGCACGCCTTCGTGAGCGGAGCGGTGCTGGTCGATCCCGAGACCCTCGGCGTCGCACCGGAGGAGGTGCCCGCCCCCGACCCCGACGAGCCGTTCCTCAACTCCCTCTGGGTGCCGCAGGGCGGCGAGGAGCAGCCGTTCCACGCGGGGATGCTGGTGCGTGCCCACGTGCGGGCCGACCGGGGGCGCGACTACCTCGTCACGATGTCCTGGTACGTGCCCACCGAGATCTCGGCCGGCAACCGCGTCGCGTTCTCGCCCGACGAGACCGATGCCGCGGGTCTGCCCCGGATGGCGCTGTCGTTCGACTACTCCGCCCGCGACCTCGAGCTGATCGCGCGCGCCCGCGTCGAGCAGGCCGCCGTCGCCCGGAGGCTCTCCGCCGACGCCGCCGAGCACACCTCCGCCGTGCTGCCGCCCGGCTCGTCCCTGCACTACACCGGCACCGTCAGGATGGGTCCGGTCGACGACGGCACGAGCGTCTGCGACAGCGACGGCCGCGTGTGGGGACACGAGAACCTCTACCTCGCGGGCAACGGCGTCGTCCCGACGGCGCTCGTCTGCAACGCGACGCTGACCGGCGTCACGCTCGCGGTGCGCACGGCGCGCGCGGTGCTCAGCGACCTCGCGGCCTGATCCCGGAGGCGGAATACGGGGCGGGGCGGGTCGGCACCGCGGTTCCGGACGGCGCAATACGACAGGTCGCCGCCGGTCATCCGGCCGAAACGGGAGGCGGGTTGACTGGGCCCCACCCGCACGAGGAGGAGACCGCGTGAGCACTCAGAACCAGCCGACCGTGATCAGCGGAGTCGTCGTGCCCGGCGATCAGCGCGGTCGCCTCCTCGGCTTCCCGACCGCCAACCTGCCGCTGCCCGACGGAGGAGTCTCGGACGGGGTCTACGCCGGCACCGTGATCGACGCGGCCGACGGCTCCGAGCACCTCGCCGCCGTCTCGGTCGGCCGCCGCACGAGCTTCTACGGCCGCGACGGCGTCCGCCTGCTCGAGGCCCACCTCCTCGACTTCGCCGGCGACCTGTACGGGCACTCCCTCCGCGTCGAGCTGCACGTGAAGCTGCGACCGCAGCGCCGGTACCGCGGAGCCGAGGCGCTCGTCGAGCAGCTGGTGCGCGACGTCGCGGCCACGCGCACCTGGGCACTCGAGAGCGCCTCGCTCGAGAGCGCCTCCGCGCCGGAGCACCGCGGACGCCGGCACCCCGTCGGCGCGCGCCGCCCGCGGGACGAGGCCGCTGCCGGCCGGCGCACCGCCGAGCGGCTCGCCGCCCTCGCGGGGTCGCTCGACGCCGCCGACGCCACCCACGAGACCGTCGCCGAGCGCAGCAGACTCCCGCTCGGTTACCTCCGCTGGGCGTACCCGAGCACGCAGGAGCTGCTGACCGCGGTGCGGTCGACGACCGCGCCGGAGCAGCCGTAACCCAGCTTTTACGCGACACGCGATCAGGCGCATAGAAGCCCACCTACGGTGGGGATTCGGGCCCCGGGCCCCCCGAGGAGGCACACCATGGACGACGATTTCGAACTCGCGGAGGCCCTCGGCCGCGCCCGTGAAGGCAGCCAGCGCCGGATCCGCGAGCTGCTGCAGAGCAGCCCGCGCCGCGCCCACGCCCTGCTGCGCGCCAGCATCCGCCGCGGTCTGATCACCGAGAAGGACCTGGTCGAGGAGCACGACCTCGTCATGTCGATGATGATGAGCCGCAACTCCATCCGCAGCGCGCTGCAGCAGCTCGGCTCGGAGGGTCTCATCCGCCGCCGGCAGCGGATCGGCACGAACGTGGTCGGCAGCATCTGGGAGCTCCCCCTGCTCTCCCTCCTCCCCACGAGCGGATGGGTGATGGGGTCGGACTCGGTGCAGCACCCGGGAGGCCTCGAGATGACCTGCGAGGTCACGGACGTCAGCGAGGTCATCGCCCACCGCCACATCCGCGAGCGCCTCGAGCTCGACGGCGACCGCGTCGTGATGGCCGAGCAGCTCGTGTCGATCGAGGGGGTCCCGGCCGGGATCATCGTCGGCTACCACCCGATCGCGGGGACGACCCCGCCCGGGATGCGCCCCGATCCGATGCCCTTCATCGACTCCGTCCGCGCGGCCCCCGGCAACCAGGTCGAGGCGACGGTCGAGGCGGTGAACGCCGACGAGCGCACCGCGCGGATCCTCGGCCTCAAGGAGGGCGCCGCGATCCTCACCCGCGAGACCCTCGTCCGCGACGCGGCCGGGGTGCCGCAGATCCTCGCCTACGGCCACTACCGAGGCGATCGCGTCGCGCTCTGGGCCGAGGACCCCGACGTCGAGGCGATGCGCTTCACCGCCCCGCCCCTCGGCGAGCGCACAGCCGACACGGCACCGGCGAATTGACGGGTCGGGCGGGGGAAACCCCCGGTCGGTGCGGCTTTCCGCGTCGATGACGCGACGCGCAATCAGGTGTTGACGGCCGCGACCCCCTCCCGAAATACCCACCCGCTGTACTGATCACACCCCCCGACAGCACCGGTCGCGCTCTCGCGCGTCGCCCAGCACAAGGAGAGCGACCATGGTCCGCTTCGTCTCACGACGGCTCGTCCAGGGCCTCGTCACGGTCTTCGGAGTCGTGACCGTCGCGTTCTTCCTGGTGCGCCTCTCGGGCGACCCGGCCGCGCTCCTCCTGGGGCCGGAGGCGTCGCAGGAGGACATCGCGCGCCTCTCGGCGAGCCTCGGCTTCGACCAGCCGCTCCTCTTCCAGTACACCGGCTTCCTGGCGGCGGCGGTCACCGGCGACTTCGGCGACTCGCTGCGCCAGGGCACGCCCTCGCTCGAGCTCGTGCTGCAGCGGATGCCCGCGACCCTGCAGCTGGCCCTGACGAGCTTCGTGCTGGGACTCGTGCTGGCCTTCGTGGTGGTGCTGATCCTGCAGCTCTCGGACTCGTCTCGGCTGCGCAACGCGATCCTGTGGTTCGCCAGCGCCCGCCAGGCGATCCCGTCGTTCTGGTTCGGGATCCTGCTGGTGATGGTCTTCGCCGTGAGCCTCGGGGTGCTGCCGGCGCTCGGCAACAACTCGCCGCTGTCGATCATCCTGCCGGCGGTGACGATCGCGACCCTCGAGCTCGCGCTGTACATCCGCCTGCTCGACACCGGCTTCGCCGACCAGTACCGGATGGACTACGTCCGCACCGCCTACGCGAAGGGGCAGCGGCGCAGCATCGTGATCCTTCGGCACATGCTCCCCAACGCCCTGCTGCCCGTGATCACCGTCGCGGGGCTCAACCTCGGCGCCCTGCTCGGCGGCACGGTCGTCGTCGAGCTGGTCTTCAACTGGCCAGGAGTCGGGCAGTTGCTCATGCAGTCGATCTCGAACCGCGACTACACCGTGGTGCAGTCGGCGATCCTCGTCATCGCGATCTTCTTCGTCCTCGTCAACGTCGTCGTCGACCTCCTCTACGCCGCCCTCGACCCGAGAGTGAGACTGCAGTGAGCCCCCTCGAGACGGACGCCGCCCAGGGCCGCGTCCCCGCCACGATCGATGCGCGCGAGCCGATCCCGGTGCCGACTCCCGCCTCCACCCGGACCTCGACGCAGGCCCTCGCGATCCAGCGGGTGCGGTGGCTGTTCCGCCGCCCGCAACCCGGCTCGTCGCGGGCGCCGCTGAGCGCCTCCTTCTTCGTGGCCACCGGGCTCGTCGCGATCGTCGTGCTGACGATCGTGCTCGTGCCGCTGCTGCCGTTCTTCGACCCCGACACCCAGGATCTGCGAGGCCGCTTCCTCCTGCCGTTCGCCGACCCCGCGCACCTGCTCGGCACCGACGCGCTCGGCCGCGACATGCTCTCGCGCCTCGCCGTCGCCGGCCGGGTGTCGCTCTCGATCGCGGTGCCCGCTGTGGCGCTGAACCTCCTGATCGGCGTGACGCTCGGGCTCATCGCGGGCTACTTCGGCGGGCGGCTCGACACCGTCATCTCGGCGCTGTCCGACATCCAGCTCGCGATCCCGATCATGCTGCTGCTGATCGCGATCGTCTCGGCGATCGGCCCGAGCATCCTCACGCTGATCGTGGTGATCGGAGTCGCCAACTGGGTCGGCTACGCCCGCGTCGCCCGCGCGACCGCCTGGTCGCTCCGCGAGCGCGAGTTCATCTGGGCGCCCAAGACGCACGGAGCCACCCACGGCTGGATCCTGCGCAAGCACCTCGTGCCCAACGTGGTCCCCGCGCTCGCCGTGCTGGTGCCGTTCGACCTCGGCGTGATCGTGCTGCTCGAGGCGGCGCTGTCGTTCCTCGGCCTCGGCATCCAGGCGCCCACCCCGAGCTGGGGCGGGATGATCGAGGAGGGTCAGACCTACCTCCGCGACAGCCCGATGATCACGATCCTCCCCGGCCTGATGCTCTTCATGCTCGTGGCCGGGCTCCAGTTCATGAGCCAGCGCCTCACCGGCGTCCAGTCGCAGAAGGCGGAGTAGCGCATGCCCCACGAAGGTGACGTCCCCGTCCTCCGCGTCCGCGACCTCGTCATCGAGGCCGGCCCGAAGGACGCCCCCGTCCGACTCGTCGACGGCATCGGCTTCGACGTGATGCCCGGAGAGGTCGTCGCTGTCGTCGGCGAGTCGGGCTCGGGCAAGTCGATGACGATGCTCTCGACGATGGGCCTGCTGCCCCGCGGGGTGCGCGTCACGAGCGGCGAGATCCTCCTCGGCGGAGTCGACCTGCGCGCGGTCGACGAGGCGGCGCTCCGCTCGATCCGCGGCGGTGAGCTGTCGATGATCTTCCAGGACCCGATGACCTCGCTGAACCCGGTGATGCGCATCGGCACCCAGATCGCCGAGATGATCACGCTGCACCGGAAGGGCCTCTCGAAGGCCGAGGTGCGCGCGGAGTCGCTCCGGCTGCTCGAGCTCGTTCACCTGCCCGACCCCGAGCGGCGGCTGCGCTCGTACCCGCACGAGCTCTCGGGCGGTCAGCGCCAGCGCGTGATGATCGCCATGGCGATCGCGCACGAGCCGGGCATGCTGATCGCCGACGAGCCGACCACGGCGCTCGACGTCACGGTGCAGGCGCAGGTCATGGGCGTGCTGCAGGAGGTGCGCGAGCGCCTCCGCTCGTCGCTGGTGCTGGTCACCCACGATCTGGGCCTCGTCGCCGAGAACGCCGACCGGGTGCTGGTGATGCACCAGGGGCGGATCGTCGAGAGCGGCACGACGCTCGACGTGTTCCGCGACCCCCGCGACGACTACACGAAGCGGCTGCTGGCCAGCATCCTGCCGGTGACGGGCACGGAGGCGCGCGCCGTCGCGCCCGTCGTCACCTCCGTCGCGCACCCGCACGCCGAGGCGGTCGTCGAGGTGTCGGAGGTGCGCGTGCACTTCCCGCAGCGGGGCGCTTGGGGCCGGTCGGCCGAGCCGTTCCGCGCGGTCGACGGCGTCTCGTTCCGCCTCGAGGCGGGCCGCACCCTCGGCCTCGTCGGCGAATCCGGCTGCGGCAAGTCGACGCTGGTGCGCACGATCCTCGGCATGCAGAAGCCGACGTCGGGCTCGGTGAGCTACCGCGGCACGACGGTCTCCGAGCTCGGCGACCGCGCCCGCCGGCCGCTGCGCTCCGCGATCCAGGCGGTGTTCCAGGACCCGTACTCCTCGCTCGACCCGCGCCTGACCGTGCACGAGATCGTGGCCGAGCCGCTGCGGATCAACGGCCGGTACTCGGCGGCCCGGGTGGCGGAGGTGCTCGAGCAGGTCGGTCTCGCCCGCGAATCGGCCAAGCGCCGCCCCGCCGACTTCTCGGGCGGCCAGCGGCAGCGCATCGGCATCGCCCGGGCGCTCGCGCTCAAGCCCGACGTGCTGGTGCTCGACGAGCCGACCTCGGCCCTCGACGTGTCGATCCAGGCCCAGGTGATGGCGCTGCTCACCGAGCTGCAGTCCGAGCTCGGACTCGCCTACCTCTTCGTCTCACACGACCTCTCGGTCGTCCGCGCCCTCGCCGACGACGTGGCGGTCATGCACCGCGGCGTCTTCGTCGAGACCGGGCCGACCGCGGCGGTGTTCGACGATCCGCAGCACGAGTACACCCGCTCGCTGCTCGCCTCCGCCCCCGTCCCCGATCCCACCCGCCGTCGGCGCGCCCTCCCGGCCGCCGCCTGACCCGCTCCCCTCACGCTCCACAGCTCCGCCTTCACGCTCCTCCCGCGCGCTCCCGCGCCGGTCGGTTCCGCTCCCGTGCGCCCGATCCTCGACGAAAGGCACTCCCCCCATGCTCCGACGCACCCGGCACTCCGCCGCCGTGGCCTCCGCCGCGGCCCTGGCCCTCCTCCTCACCGCCTGCAGCGGCCAGGCCTCCTCGAGCGAGGGCGGCGCGAAGGACTCGATCGTCGTCGCGCAGCCGAGCGACCTGGCCAACGCCGACCCCGTGATCGACAACGGGCTCTACAGCACCAACATCTTCCACGCGGTCTACGACCAGCTCACGACGGTCGACGGCGACGGCGAGCTGCAGCCCCGCCTCGCCACCGAGTGGACGGCGAGCGAGGACGCGAAGACCTGGACCTTCACCCTCCGCGACGACGCGACCTTCACGGACGGCACCCCCGTCACCGCCGAGGACGTGCGCTTCAGCTTCCAGGCGGTCATCGACTCGCCCGACTCGCTGAACAAGATCTACACGAACAACATCGCGAGCATGGAGGTGACCGGCGACACCGAGATCACCTTCCAGCTCACCGCCGGCGACTCGGTCTTCACCCGCCGCGCCTACTACATCTCGATCGTGCCGGAGGCGTACTACACCGAGGTCGGCTCCGAGGGCTTCGCGAAGGCCCCCATCGGCTCCGGTCCCTACACCTTCGAGAGCTGGACGCCGGGAGTCTCGACCGAGCTCGCCGCGAACCCCGACTACTGGGGCGGCGAGCCGGCGATCGCGAACGTGACGGTCGAGCCCATCGCCGATCCCGACGCGCGGCTGAACGGGCTGCTCTCGGGCGACATCGACCTGACCGCGATCACCCCCGCGCAGGTCGCCTCCGTCGAGGGCTCGGGCTACACCGTCGCCGAGGGCCAGTCGAACCAGCTGATCTACGTCGGCTTCAACGAGACCTCCGGCGGCCCGCTCGCCGACGCCGATCTCCGGAACGCCATCAGCCTGGCGATCGACCGCGAGACCATCATCGAGACCATCCACGACGGCTACGCGACCGTGGCGAACGCCTCCTCCGTCGCCCCGAACGTCAACGGCTTCGACGCCGAGCTGCCCGATCTCGCCTACGACCCCGACGCGGCGGCCGAGCTGGTCGAATCCTCCGGCTACGACGGCAGCGCCATCACCTTCCAGTACCCCACGGGCGGCAATGTGCCGAACTCGGCCGAGGTCGCCCAGGCGATCGCCTCGCAGCTCGCCGAGGTCGGCATCACCGTCGAGCTCGAGGGCGTGGAGTACTCCTCCTACGTGCTGCTGACCTCGTCGAAGTCGCACCCGGGCATGTACATCACCCAGTTCTCACCGTCGATGATGGACGCCTCGACGACGCTCAACTACCTCTACGGACCGACCGGCTACGCGATCTTCTCCGACCCCGACGTCGACGCTCTGATCGTCGAGGCCAACGCCACGGTCGACACCGACGCCCGCAACGACGTGATCGCCGACATCTGGGCGCTGAACGCCGAGCGCACCCACCTCGCGAACATCGACTACACCGTCGCGACCTACGGAGTCGCCCCCGGCCTCGACTGGACTCCGCGCGCCGACGGCCACGTCGACTGGCGCGAGGCGAGCTGGGAGTAGCGGGCGCGTCGACACCGTCCCCGATCACGAAGGAGCACGCATGTACCTCGCCGACGACACCGGCAGCCCGCACGACTTCACCTGGATGGTCAAGAACGCGGTCGTGCCGCGCCCCATCGCTTGGGTCGGCACCGAGAGCGCGGACGGAGTGGGCAACCTCGCCCCGTTCTCGTACTTCACGCTGGTCACGATGGACCCGCCGACGCTGATGATCTCGTTCACCGGAGAGAAGGACTCGCACGACAACATCCGGGCGACCGGCGAGTTCGTGGTGAACCTCGTGACCGACGGGCAGGCCGAGGTCGAGACGGCGACGGCGGCGATCACTCCGCCGTCGGTCGACGAGGCCGCGCTGCTCGGGCTCGAGGTCGTCGAGTCGACCAGGGTCGGGCCGAAGCGGCTCGCGATGGCGAAGGTCGCGCTCGAGTGCGTGCTGCTGCGCGAGACCGAGGTGTACGACGCGAACGTGGTCTTCGGCCAGGTGCTCGCGGTGCACGCGGACGACGCGATCCTCGACCCGAGCGGGCGCATCGACATCGCGAAGTACCGCCCGGTCGCCCGCCTCGGCGGCTCGCTCTACACGACCGTCACCAGCGACTACAAGCACCCGGTGCCGGTCGCGACGGAGGAGTGGCTCGCCATGCAGCCGGGCGGCGGGGTGGTCGCACCGGTCGACGCCGACGAGCTCGCGGCGGCCGCCGCCTGGTCGCGCGAGCAGGCGGCCGCCGCGGTGTGAGGGGGCGTCGGTGGATACGGGTACTATCCGGCGGTGGGTAGCGTCACTATCCAAACGCTCGACGCCCCGATCGGAGAACCCGTGGTCCCCCTCGCCGTCCTGTCCGCCTCCTTCTGCAGCGCCCTCGGCGTGACGGCTCTGCGCGCGCCCGACCGGCGGCCGCGCGTCGTCTCCTCCCTGCGCGTCGCGGTCGGGGCGATGTTCGCCGTCACCGGCATCAGTCACTTCGCCGGCATGCGCGACCGGATGATCGCGATGACGCCGGAGTGGCTGCCCGATCCCGAGCTCGTCGTCTCGGCCACCGGAGTGCTCGAGCTGGCCGGCGCCGCGGGAATGCTCTCGCCGCGACTCACCCCCTGGGCCGCGACCGGCCTCTCGGCACTGCTCGTGGCGATGTTCCCGGCGAACGTCGGGCTCGCGCTCTCGGGAGGCGATCTGGAGTGGTCGCAGAGGCTCGGTCCGCGGAGCGCGCTGCAGGTCGTGTACCTGGCGGCGACAGTCGGGCTCGCCGCGGCGGCGTTCCGGGCCGGCTCCCGGCCTCGCGAGGTGCCGGGCGACCTGCGCAGAGCCCGCTGACCGCGGCGTCGTCGCTCCGCCGGGTCTCGTGTGGCGCGAGTCGTCCGGTTCTGGCGCCTTTGCCGGTCCGGTGTCGGTGCTCGCTGGTTCGATGTTCGTATGGCAGTTGCAGCAGAAATGAGACCCGCGGAGGCGTCACTCGACGCGATCCGCGAGGGCGCCGATGACGTCGGCCGGCTCGCCCGCGCCGCGTCGCGCGATCTGCTGGCGTCCGCCGAGCGGCTCTACCAGGTGTACCGGGCAGCGTTGTCGATCCCGCTCGCGTTCGCGCGCGGAAGCCTGTCGAGCAGGGAGTCGAGTGACGTCGTCGAGCGCTCGATCCGCGCCGAGCTCGCGGTCGGGTCGGGAGTCTCCGAGCGCGAGCTGTCCCGCGAGCTCGAACGCGCCCACCTGCTCGTCGAGGACCTGCCGCTGACCCGGGCGGCGCTCGCAGCGGCCCGGATCCGGTGGCGGGCGGCCGAGGTGATCTGCTCCGTCGCCGCGCTGCTGCCCAAGGGGTCACTCCCCGAGTTCGACGAGCGCGCCGCCGAGCTGGCGCTGTCGACGACTGCGACCCAACTGCGGCGCGCAGTCGACCGCCTCCGCGACGAGCTGGACGACCAGCCCCTCGAGAAGCGGCACGCCCGCGCGAAAGAGGACCGCGGAGTGTGGCTCACCCCTGAGATCGACGGAATGGCCACCCTGTCCGCGTACCTTCCGGCGCCAGACGCGGTCGGCGCATACAACCGCCTCGACCGCATCGCGCGGACACTCCGCGACGGCGACGGCACTGCCGGTGACGAGCGCACCCTCGCGCAGCTGCGCGCCGACGCCCTCGCCAATCTGCTCTGCGACGGCGACATCACCGGCACCACCCCGCTCAGCGACGGCACGACGACTCCGACGTTCGTCCCCGGAATCCGCGCGGAAGTACGCCTGACCCTCGCCGCGAGCACCGCCGCGGGCCTCGACGACGCGCACGCCGACCTCGACGGCTACGGAGCGATCCCCGCCGCTACCGCCCGCCACCTCGTCGGGATCGCCGCGACGTTCACCCGCGTCCTCACCGACCCCGACACCTCCGTCGGACGCACACACCGCGTCCCACCACCGCAGATGCGCCTCCACCTGCAGCTGCGCGATCAGACCTGCCGCTTCCCCGGCTGCACCCGGCCCGCCTCCACGGCCGAGGCCGACCACACCCTCGAGTGGCGCAACGGCGGCGAGACGGCGCTGAGCAATCTGGCCTGCCTCTGCACCGCCCACCACCACGTCCGCCACGGCGACCGCTGGACCTACGTCCTCCACCCCGACGGCACAGCCGACTGGACCAGCCCCACCGGCCGCCACGTCACCACCCGACCACCTGCACTCCCCGGACGACCGCCCGCCCCACCGCCGCGCCCGCGCTTCGACGACCCACCACCCCCGTTCTGACGCTCGATACGCCCCTGCGGGGCTACTCGACTTCCCCCTCGCCGCAGCCGCGCCTCGGCATGCTCCGACCCGATCGACTCCGGCGGATACCGCCGCGAGCGCCGGCGCGACCCGCGCGAGCTGCATCCGCCTCCCGGCGAATTGCCGCGCCCTCCGCCGCAGAACGCCCGGTCAGCGCCCGATCGCCCCGCCTCCGCACTGCGCAATCAGATCGGCACCGCGCCGCGCTCCCGGCGAAATCTGCGCCCGGTGGAATGGCCTCCAGAGCAGCGGCACCGGCACCGCCGCACGCACGCGCCACTTCCGAAGGAGCCCGATCCCATGGTCACCCCTTTCCATCTCGCCTGGTTCACCCCGTTCAAGACCCCCGCCTGGAAGAGTCCGTGGGCCGCCGACACCCCGACGACCTGGCTGAACGGCGACTACTACATCGACATGGCGCGCCAGCTCGAGCGGGCCGGCTTCGACTTCATGATGTTCGAGGACTCGACGCTCGTCTCCGACACCTACGGCGGCACGACCGAGAACGACCTCAAGCACGGTCTGCACTCGCCCAAGGGCGACCCGGTTCCACTGCTGCCGGTGCTCGCGCAGCACACCTCCAAGATGGGCTTCATCGCGACGATGTCGACCAGCTTCTACCCGCCGTTCATCCTCGCCCGCACCATGGCGACCATGGACCACCTCACCCGCGGGCGGGTCGGCTGGAACATCGTCACCTCCTCCGAGGACCTCGCCGGCCAGAACTACGGCCTCGACCACCTGCTGCCCCACGACGAGCGCTACGCGATGGCCGAGGAGTACGTCACCGTCGTCAAGGCGCTCTGGGACTCGTGGGAGCCGGGCGCGATCGTCGCCGACCGCGAGACCGGCGTGCTCGCCGATCACACGAAGGTGCACCCCATCCACCACGAGGGGAAGTACTTCAAGGTCCGCGGGCCGCTCAACCTGCCCGCCGGCCCGCAGGGGCACCCCGTGCTCTGCCAGGCGGGCGGCTCCCCCGCCGGCCGCGACTTCGCCGCGAAGCACTCGAACGTGCTGCTCTCGCAGCCCAGCGGAGTGGAGGGGATGAAGGAGTACCGCGACGACATCCGCGCCCGCGCCGCCGCCCACGGCCGGAACCCCGACGACGTGAAGGTGATGTACATCATCCAGCCGGTCCTCGGCGAGACGCAGGCCGACGCGGAGGAGCTCGCGCGCCGCCGCTACGAGCTCAGCCAGGATCAGATCGAGACGGTCCTCGGCATCATGTCGATCACGACCGAGGTCGACTTCAAGCAGTTCGACCTCGATCAGCCGCTGCCCGACGACGTCACGACCAACGGGCACCAGTCGGGGCTCGCGTCGTTCAAGAAGCGCGCCGCGGGAAAGACGATCCGCGAGGCGCTGATGGGCCAGTCGTCCGAGTCGGTGAAGCTCGTCGGCACGCCCGACTCCGTCGCCGAGCAGATGGAGGAGGTCGTGGACTTCGTCGGAGGCGACGGCTTCCTCGTCCGCGGAGAGCCGGTGCGCACGCACTCGCGCCGCTACATCGACGAGATCGCGAGCGGCCTCGCGCCGGCGCTGCGCCGGCGCGGCCTGATCCGCTCCTCCTACGACGAGCCCACCTTCAAGGCGAACCTGGCGGCGTTCTGATGGCCGGCGTCGCTCCGTTCCACCTCGGCTGGTTCCTCAACGGCACCTCGGTGCCCGCGTGGGGCCAGGAGTTCTCGGGGGCGATCGGCACGCAGTGGCAGCAGGCCGAGATCTTCGTCGACCTCGCGCGGGCGATGGAGCGGGCGCGTTTCGACTACGTGCTGATCGAGGACAACACCTTCGTCGGCGACCGCTACGGCGACTCGATGGAGCTCTACCTCAAGCACGCGTTCCAGACCCCGCGCCAGGATCCGATGGTCACCGCGACCCTCCTCGCGCAGGCGACCGAGCGGCTCGGCATCATCGCGACGGCGGGCACCTTCGCCTACCACCCGTACATGCTGGCGCGGCTCACCGCGTCGATCGACCAGATCTCGAAGGGGCGGATGGGCGTGAACGTCGTCACCGGCACCTCCGACCGCGCCCTGCAGAACTACGGCTTCGACGGCATGGACGAGCACGACTCGCGCTACGAGGTGGCCGAGGACTTCCTGAAGGCGGCGATCGCCCTCTGGGACACCTGGGAGCCCGACGCCGTGGTCGCCGACCACGACACCGGCTACTGGGCCGACCACACGAAGGTGCGGCGCGCCGACTACCGCGGCAGTCATTACTCCACCCGCGGGCCGCTCAACACCGGCCCGCTGCCGCAGGGCCGCCCGGTGATCTCGCAGGCCGGAGGCTCGCCCCGCGGCATCGCGTTCGCCGCGCAGTACGCCGACACCATCGTCGCCATCCATGCGACGGCCGAGGGGATGAAGGCCTACCGCGACAAGGTCCGCGCGGCGGCGGTCTCGTTCGGGCGCGACCCCGACGACATCAAGGTGCTCTTCGGAGTCGGTCCCGTCGTCGGCTCGACGCAGGCCGAGGCCGAGGAGCGCGTGCGCCTGCGCCGCGACGACATCGCCGAGAACATCGAGGTGCACCTCGCCGCGATGGCCAAGTCGACCGACATCGACTTCGCGCAGGTCCCGCTCGACGTGCCCCTCGGCTCGCTCGATCTGCGCACCAACGGCACGCAGCAGCTCACCGACTTCGTCACCCGCAACGCCACCAGGACGCTCCGGGAGGCAGTGGTCTCGCGCGGAGTCGGCAACGGCCCGGTCATCGCGGGCACCCCCGAGTCGGTGGCCGATCAGCTCGAGGAGATGATGCGGATCGCCGGCGGTGACGGGTTCCTGATCTCGACCAGCGGCGTCACCCGCCGCTTCATCGCCGAGATCTGCGACGGACTGGTGCCCGAGCTGCAGCGCCGCGGACTCACGCGGCGCGAGTACTCGTTCGACCAGCTGCGCGACAACCTGCTCGAGTTCTGAGCCATCGATCGTTCTGGAGAGAGTCACCATGCGCGGATACGTCGACACCGACTGGGGTCAGCTGCACTACCGGAGGAGCGGCCCGGGCGGCTCGGGCGGCCCCGGCGGCTCCGGCGGCCCGGCGCTCGTGCTGCTGCACGAGTCGCCCCGCACCTCGGCCGTCTACGAGCCGGTGCTGGAGGCGCTCGGCGCGCACACGACGACGATCGCCTTCGACACCCCCGGCTTCGGCCAGAGCGACTCGGCGCCGGCCGACCAGCCGCTCGCCGAGTACGCGCGGATCCTCGTGCAGGCGCTCGACGCGCTCGGGGTCGACGAGTTCGTGCCGGTCGGGATGAAGACCGGAAGCTCGCTGGCGACGGCGATCGCCGTCTCGCTCGTGGGGACCGGTCGCGTGCAGCGCGCCGTGCTCTACGCCCTCGAGCAGCCCGACGAGGAGTCGACCGAGTACTGGGCCGCGAACTGGGCGCCGGAGCTGCCGGTCACCGCCGACGGCGCCGTGCTGCAGTACCTGTGGCAGAAGAACATCGGCCTCTACGGCACCGACGATCCGCGCGCGCTGCTCGGCTGCGTGGCCGACACCCTCGGCAATCTCGAGCGCTACAACTCGATCTACCCTGCAGTGTTCCGCGGCCGGGCGACGACCTGGTCCGACAACCTCGCGCTGGTCGAGGCCGGGGTCGAGCTGACCGTGCTGCGCCCGCCGTGGGCGCGGATGACCCTCGACATCCCGATCGAGTTCACCGACATGCCCGGCACCCGCGTCGTCGAGATGCCGGTGAGCGGCCAGTTCCCGGCCAGGGCTCCCCGCGAGTTCACCGCGGCCGTCCTCGCCGGCGCCGGCCTGGGGTCGTGACGGCGGGCGTCGCCGCACCCGCATTGGCGCGCGAGGTGCGCGCGCCGCTCTCGGGCCTGATGATCGCCCAGTTCGTCGCCGGCCTCTCGGCGACGATCGTCGCGACCAGCATCCCCACCGTGATGCGCTCGCTCGAGGGCGCCGCGGGCCTGTCGACCTGGCTGGTGGCCGCCACGATCCTCGGCAACACGGCGACGACTCCGCTGTGGGGCCGCCTCGCCGACCTGGTCGCGCCGAAGCGGATCCTGCAGGCCGCGATCGCCGTGTTCGTCGCCGGCTCGGTGCTCGCCGCGCTCGCTCCCTCGACCGCGGTGCTGCTGACCGCCCGCGCGGTGCAGGGCATCGGTCTCGGAGGGACCGCCGCGGTGTCGATGGCCGCCGTCGCTCTGCTCGTCCCGCTGCGCGAGCGCGGCCGGGTCAACGGAGCGCTGCAGGCCCTGCAGACCTCGGCGACGATCCTCGGCCCCCTCGTCGGCGGCCTGGTGGTGCAGTCGCTCGGCTGGCGCTGGTGCTTCGTGGTGGCCCTGCCGCTCGCCCTCGCGTCGTTCGCCGTGCTGACCGCGACGCTGCACGTGCGCCTCCCGGTCAAGGCGCGCGGCGGGCGGACCGACTACGCGGGCGCGCTGCTGATCGCGACCGGCGTGCCGTCCCTCCTGATCGCGCTGACTCTGCTCGGGGAGGGCTCGATCGGCGTCGCGCTGATCGGCTTCGGCGCGTTCGGTGCGCTCGCCCTGATCGCCCTCGTGATCGTCGAGCTACGGGTGGCCGCGCCGATCATCCCGCTGCGACTGCTCGGCGGCAGGGTGACGCTGGTGTGCGCCGCCGCCGCCCTGCTCCTCGGATCGACGCTGTTCGGAGGCTCGGTGTTCGTCACGCAGTACCTGCAGATCGGACTCGGCATCGATCCGGCGCCGGCGGGACTCCTGCTGGCGCCGCTCGCAGTCGGCGCGGTCGCCGCCTCCTGGTTCGCGGGCCGCCGCATCACCCGGACCGGCCGGCTGAAGGGCGTGCTGCTGCTCGCGGCGTCGGCGATGCTCGTCGGCAATGCGCTGCTCGCCCTGGCGCCGCTCGCTCCCCTCCCCCTGGCGCTCGGAGGCGCGCTGCTGCTGGCCGCCGGCCTCGGCATGACCCTTCAGAACCTGGTGCTCGCCGCGCAGACCGTCGCTCCGCTCGGCCGCACGGGCTCGGTGAGCGCCGCGATCGTCTTCTTCTTCACCCTCGGAGGCACCGCCGGGCTGGTCGGCTACGGAGCGGCGCTCTCGGCGCGGCTCTCGGTGCTGACGCGGGCGGGCGCGACGGAGGCGGAGGCGTACGCGCTCGGGCTGCCGCTGGTGTTCGCGCTGTCGGCGGTCGCTGCGTGCGTGGCGCTGGCCGCGCTGATACTGCTGCCGCGGGTGCGGCTGCGAGGGACGGGCTGACCGCTCACTCCCCCACGAGCTCGAAGACCGCGCGCTCGGTCGCGACGCCGTTGATCTGCAGAGCGATCGCGTGCGGGCCGGCGTAGTAGCGGCGGGTGGTGATCGCCCGGAACGAGTGCGCGCGACGCACCTCCAGGGTCTCCCCGGGCCGGACGGTCGCGGTCGTCAGCTTGAACGTCTTCGAGGTCTGGCCGCCGTTCGCCTTGCGGTGGAGGACGACGTAGTCGACGGCGAGGCGCAGGTCGTCGCCGCCGACGTTGCGGATGCTCGCGCGGAACTCGATCGCCTCGCCCATCGCGACGACGGTGCGCTCGAGGTGCGGGCCGTCGACCTCGAGGGAGTCGCCCGCGGCGGGGAAGCCGAGCAGGGCGAGCGCCGCGGGATCGCCGCGCTTGACCAGGGTGCGCAGGGCGTGGCGCACGAGGCGCGAGGTGTGCTCGTCGGGGTCGGCGAGCCAGCGCGCGGCGGTGTCGGTGACGAGGGCGGGCGCATCGCGGCTGAGGTCGTTGAGGTGGTTCGCGACCGAGCGGCGGACGTACTCGGAGTCGTCGCGGTACAGGCCGTCGAGGATCGGCACGGTGACGCCGGGGCTCGCCGTCAGCTCGGGGACGCGGACCGACCACGGCAGGTACGGGCGCGTGCCCTCCGAGGCCAGGCGGCGCACGTGCTCGTCGCTCGAGGTCGTCCAGGTCGCCGCCATCGCGAGCGCGCGGTCGAGGTCGTGACGGAGGAGCGTGCGGATCGCGAACTCGGAGCTCAGGAGGCCGGTCAGCTCGGCCAGGAGGGCGAGCGCATCGTCGACGGCGGCCGTGTCGGGATCCTCCACCGCCCTGGTCGCCACCGCGGCGGTGACGGGCCAGATCATCCAGCCGCGGAACGTCTCCGAGCGTGCCGCCCGGACCACCCGCGCCAGCTCCGCGTAGTTCCCGGCGACATCCGCGAGCAGGGCGTCGCGGAGGAGGTCCGCCCGCTCGCGCAGCGCGAGTCCGGCGAGGCGCGCCCCGGCCGCATGGAGTTCCGGAGTGCCGGTGTGCACGAGTGCGATCGCCGCGGCGAGGTCATCGGCGGTACGCGAGTCGATCAGCTGATCGGCGAAGGGCACGTCGACTCCTCTCGGTGACCGGAGTGCGCGGATCGCGCGCCCCTCCACCGAGTCTGGACGAGAAGTCAGGCCACCGAGCGCAGGTGGCGGAAGGCCGAGCCGTGGAAGACCAGCGGCTCGATCGTCGCGTCGTTGTGCAGGGCGGTGACCTGGAGCAGCACGACGTGGTGGTCGCCGGCCGGGATCTCCTGGAAGATCGAGCACTCGAGCCACAGCGGCGAGCCGTGCACGAACACCGCGCCCGCCTCGCTCCGCTCGATCTCGAGGCCCTCGAAGCGGCCCGCCTTGTTGCGGGAGGCGAGCTGCCGGGCCGCGCCGTCGTGACCGGCGCCCATCACCGAGACGCCGATCCGGCCGGCCGAGCGCAGCACGGGCCAGGTGGTCGACGAGTTCTGGATGGCGAACATCACCAGCGGCGGATCCATCGAGACGCCGACCGAGAAGGAGGAGGCGACCATCCCCTCGAGCCGCCCGTCGACCTCTGCGGCGAAGGCCGCGACTCCTGACGGGAAGTGCGAGAAGGCCTGGCGGAGGAGCTGCGGATCGGGCGAGTAGGTCTCGAGACTCATGGCGCAGGAGTCCTTTCGGTCGGGGAGCACGGCGGGGTCGGGCACGATCCTGACAGCCGGATGTTGAATCCGGATTGCGCCGGTGGACACAGTTCCCGAGGTCGGGCGGAGGGGCGCTCGCGCCGCCGGTGAGGGGCTCGGATCCGCGTCAGCGCGGGGAATCCGAGACGATTGCGCCTCCTGCGACACTTCCACCGACGACACCGCCCTCCTATTCCGCCGCCTCCTGACGCCGGTCGGTCTCGAGACGCCCCTGCGGGGCTGCTCGACCAGCAGGGGTGCGCGCGGGCGCGGCATGCTCAGCGCAGTGGCGGACAGCGCTCCGATGGGCGCCAGGACGGCGATCGCGGGTGCGCAATCCAAGCTTCACGCCGCCGCAATCAGCCGGAGTCACCACGGCTCCTACGCTCCTGACTCATCGACCGGGCACCCGTTCCGGCCGACGAGAGGAGGTGACGGCCGTGCTGCGATTCCTCGGCTGGCGCGCCGTGAGGGCGATCCTGACCCTGCTCGCCGTGCTCACCTTCGCGTTCGTGCTCGCCCGGATGACCGGCGACCCGGTGCGCCTGATGCTGCCCGACCAGGCGACCGCGCAGGACGTCGCCGATGTGCGCGCGGCGCTCGGACTCGACCGGCCGCTGATCGTGCAGTACGGCGCGTTCCTCGCCGACATCCTCCGCGGCGACCTCGGCGACTCGATCCGGCAGGGCCAGCCCGCCCTCGCGCTGGTGCTCGACCGGCTGCCCGCCACGCTCGAGCTCGCGATCACCTCGTTCGTCATCGGGTTCGTCCTGGCCACGACCCTCGCTGTCCTCGCCGAGGTGACCGGCGACCGCCGCCTCCGCGCCGTGATGCTCTGGGCCGCGACGCTGCGGCAGGCGGTCCCGCCGTACCTCTTCGGGATCCTGATGATCCTGGTCTTCTCGGTGGGCCTGGGCCTCCTCCCCGCGCTCGGCCGCACCTCCTACGCGAGCTACGTGATCCCCGTGATCACCATCGCGACGTTCGAGGTGGCGCTCTACCTCCGACTCTTCAACGCCTCCTTCGACGAGACCCGCTCGCTCGACTTCGTGCGCACCGCCCGCGCCAAGGGCGTCTCGAACGGGCGGATCGTGATCCGCCACCTGCTGCCGAACGCGCTCCTGCCGATCATCACGGTCGCGGGCATCAACCTCGGCGTCCTCGTCGGCGGCCTGGTGGTGCTCGAGACGGTCTTCAACTGGCCCGGCCTCGGGCGGCTCATCGTGCAGGGCGTCACCCAGCGCGACTACCCGATCGTGCAGGCCGGAGTCGTCGTCATCGCCCTGCTCTTCATCGTGATCAACCTGGTCGTCGACCTGCTCTACGCGGTCCTCGACCCGAGAGTGAGGCTGTCGTGACCACCGAGACGATCCGGACGCGCACCCGCTGGCAGCTCGCGGCCGCCCGCCTGCCCGGTCCGTCGGTGGGGATCGCCGTCGTGATGCTCGCGATCGTGGCGCTCGTCGTGGTCGCCGTGCCGTTCCTCCCGGGCTTCGACCCCTACTCCCAGGACCTGGCGGGGAGCCGCGCGGCCGCGTTCACCGACCCGGGGCACCTGCTCGGCACCGACGCGCTGGGCCGCGACACCCTGAGCCGCCTCGCGGTCGCCACCCGGGTGTCGCTCCTCGTCGCGTTCGGCGCCGTCGCGATCAGTGCCCTCGTCGGGCTGACGATCGGGCTGCTCGCCGGCTGGCGGCGCGGCCGGCTCGACAGCGTGCTGATGGCGGTCGGCGACGTGCAGCTCGCGATCCCGGTCGTGCTCCTGCTGATCGTGCTCGTCGCGGCGCTCGGCTCGAGCCCGCTGCTGCTGGTGACGCTGCTCGGTCTCACGAACTGGGTCGGCTACGGCCGCGTCACCCGCTCGCTCGCGGTGTCGCTGCGCGAGAGCGACTTCGTCAGCGCCGTCACGGCCGCGGGAGGCGGGGGCTGGTGGATCGTCCGCAAGCACCTGCTGCCCAACGTGCTCCCGCAGGTCCTGATCCTCGCCGCGTTCGAGATCGGAGTGGTCATCACCATCGAGTCGTCGCTGAGCTTCCTCGGCCTCGGCATCCAGCCGCCCACTCCGAGTCTCGGTCTGATGATTAACGAGGGCCAGAAGTACCTCCAGACCGATCCCGCGCTCACCCTCCTGCCCGCGCTGATGATCCTGTTCGTCATCGGAGGCGTCCAGTTCGTCTCGCAGGGCGCCCGCCCGCGCCCGTGACCCCCCCCCACCCGAAAGGCCCCTCCCGTGAACCCTGCACACCCCCGGAGCACCCTCGGCGCCGTCGCCCTCGTCGGCGCCGCGACCCTCGTCCTCAGCGGCTGCGCGAGCTTCGACGACGGCTCCGCCTCGGCCGCCGACGCTGAAGGAAGCATCACCGTCGCCCTGACCGGCGAGCCGTCGTCGCTCGATCCGCTCTACGACACCCAGCTGCCGGCGCTCAACATCTTCTACAACGTGTTCGACCAGCTCGCGCAGGTCGACGCCGACGGCTCGGTCTCGCCGCGGCTGGCGACGGAGTGGACCCACGACGACTCCCTCACGAGCTGGGTCTTCACCCTGCGCGACGACGCGACCTGGCAGGACGGCAGCCCCGTCACCGCGGAGGACGTCGTCTTCACCTACGAGACCGCGATGGCCGATCCGGCCTCGAACCTGGGCGGCTACATGACCGCCATCGACACGGTCGCCGCGACCGGCGAGAACGAGGTCACCTTCACCCTGAACACGCCCTTCGCCCCGTTCGACCGTCAGGTGACCCTGGTGCCGATCGTGCCGAAGGCGGTCTACGAGGCCGAGGGGGCCGACGCGTTCGCGAAGGCGCCGGTCGGCTCCGGCCCCTACTCCGTCGCCTCGTGGGTCAACGGCGACTCGATCACCCTCGAGCGCAACGACGACTACTGGGGCGCCAAGGGCGCGTACGAGGAGGTCGTCTTCCAGCCCGTCCCCGACGAGACGACGCGCGCCAACTCGGTGCAGTCGGGCGATCTCGACCTGGTGCTCCTCGGCCCGTCGAACGTCGCCGCCGTCGAGGGCTCCGGCACCGTCGACGTCGTCGAGCAGGAGTCGAACCGGGTGCTCTACACCGGCTTCAACGCGACCGCGCCGTGGCTCTCCGACCCCCAGGTGCGCGAGGCCGTCGACCTCGCGATCGACCGCGACGCGATCAGCGACGACCTGCTCAACGGCTCCGTCACTCCGACCGGGCAGCTCATCGCCCCGGTCTCGTTCGGCTACGACGAGTCGCTGCCCGCGACCGAGACCGATGCCGACGCCGCCCGCGAGCTGATCTCCGCCTCCGGCTACGACGGCAGCCCGATCACGCTCTCGTACCCCACCGCGGGGCTCCCCCAGATCGACCAGATCGCGCAGGCGATCGCGAGCCAGCTCGAGGACGTCGGCCTGACGATCGAGCTCGACGGTCAGGAGGCCAACACCTTCAGCGGCACCTGGTTCTCGGCCGCGCTCCCCGGCCTCTACCTCTACGCCTTCGCGCCGTCGGTGATGGATGCGGACCTGCCCCTCACGATGCTGCTGAAGACCGGCGGTCAGGGCTACAGCTCCGACCCGGCGATCGACCAGCTGCTCGCCGACGAGACCGGCGAGGCCGACGAGACCGCGCGCGCCGACGACTTTGCGCAGATCTCGGCGCTGGTCGACGAGAACACCTACTACGCGCCGCTCTTCACCGACACCTACACGTACGCAGTCGCGCAGGGCCTCGACTGGACCCCGCGCCCCGACGGCATGATCGTCTTCAACTGAAACCCCTTCTGATCAGGAGTAAAGCCATGACCACCATCCCCCGCGAGAACACCGCCCTCATCGTCGTCGACATGCAGCGCGCCTTCTTCGACAACGACGACTCCCTCGGCCGCTCGGGCATCGACGTCACCCCGCTGCGCGACGCGATCCCCGGCACCGTGCGCCTCGTCCAGGACGCCCGCGCCGCCGGAGTGCCCGTGATCTTCACCCGCTACGTCTACATGCCCGGCATGGTCGACTTCGGCCCGGTCCGCGGAGCGAAGGCGGCCGAGCGGATCGCCTCGAACTCGCTCGGCGCGGGCACCGACGAGATCGAGCTGATCCCCGAGCTGGAGGCGCGGCCCGACGAGATCGTGATCGACAAGTCGCGGCCGAGCGCCTTCTACGGCACGCGGCTCGAGCCGGTGCTCAACGGCATGGGTGTCCGCAACGTGGTGATCTGCGGAGTGACGACCAACATCTGCGTCGAGTCGACCGCCCGCGACGCCGGCCAGCGCGACTACGGCACCTACGTGGTGCGCGACGCGGTCGCCGAGTTCACGGCCGAGCGCAACCACTACGCGCTCTTCGGTATCGCCTGGTCGTTCGGCGAGGTCGTCGACATCGCCGAGATCGAGTCGGCGTGGGAGCTCGAGACCGCCGAGGCCGTGTAGTGACCGAGCCGCTCCTCTCGCTGCGGGACGTGACGATCTCGTTCGCCACGCCCGCGGGCGAGGTCGAGGCCGTGCGCCGGCTCGACCTCGAGCTGCACGCCGGCGAGACCATCGCGATCGTCGGCGAGTCGGGCTCGGGCAAGTCGACGACGGCGGCGAGCATCAACCGGCTGCTGCCCGAGAACGGCCGGATCGCCTCGGGCTCGATCCTGTTCGAGGGCGAGGACCTGGCGCAGGCGACCGAGAAGCGGATGACCGCGCTGCGCGGGGCGGGCATCGGCCTCGTCCCGCAGGACCCGATGTCGAACCTGAACCCGCTGCAGCGGGTCGGCGCGCAGATCCGCGAGGCACTGCTGGTGCACGGCCGGATGCGCCGGGCCGAGGCGCAGGCGCGCGTCGTCGAGCTGCTCGCGATGGTCGGCATCCCCGAGCCCGAGCGCCGGGCGCGCCAGTACCCGCACGAGCTCTCGGGCGGGATGCGCCAGCGGGTGCTCATCGCGATCGGCCTCGCCTGCCGGCCGCGACTGCTCATCGCCGACGAGCCGACGAGCGCGCTCGACGTCACCGTGCAGCGCGGCATCCTCGACCAGCTCGAGCAGCTGACCGCCGAGATGGGCACGGCGGTCATCCTGATCACGCACGATCTCGCCCTCGCGGCCGAGCGCGCCGACCGGGTGCTCGTGCTGTTCCGCGGCGAGGTGGTCGAGCAGGGCGACGCGGCGCAGATCCTCCGCCACCCCGAGCACGAGTACACCCGGCGGCTGCTGGCCGCCGCGCCGAACCTGACCTCGGAGCGGCTGGTCGCGGAGGCGCGGGTCGAGACGGAGCCGCCCCTGGTCACCCTCCGCGAGGTCGGCAAGCAGTACCCGGTGCGCTCCGGCCTCGGTCGGGCGCGGCCCTTCACCGCCGTCGAGTCGTCGTCGTTCGACATCCCGCGCGGACGGACGGTCGCGGTGGTCGGCGAGTCGGGGTCGGGCAAGTCGACGACCGCGAAGCTGGTGCTGCGGCTCGAGGAGCCGACGACCGGCGCGATCGAGTTCCGCGGGCGCACCGTCGCCCACCTGCGCGGCGCCGACCTGACCGACTTCCGGCGCCACGTGCAGCCCGTGTTCCAGAACCCCTACAGCTCGTTCGACGCGCGCTACACCGTGTTCCGCTCGATCGAGGAGCCGCTGCTCCTGCACCGGATCGGCGACGCCTCGACCCGGCGGACGCGCGTGGAGGAGCTGCTCGCGCAGGTCGCGCTGCCGCCCGAGACCGCCGCGAAGCTCCCGCGCCAGCTCTCGGGCGGGCAGCTGCAGCGGGTCGCAATCGCCCGGGCGCTCGCTCTCTCGCCCGAGCTGGTCGTGCTCGACGAGGCGGTGTCGGCCCTCGACGTGCTCGTGCAGGAGCAGATCCTCGCCCTGCTCGCCGACCTGCAGCGCGAGCTGGGCGTCAGCTACCTCTTCATCAGCCACGACCTCGCCGTGGTGCGGATGATCTCGCACACCGTGCACGTGATGCAGAAGGGCCGCATCGTCGAGTCGGGCACTCCGGCGCAGATCTTCGACGCGCCGCAGCACCCGTACACCCGGGCGCTGCTCGCTGCGATCCCGAGCCCGGAGGCGGCGACGGCCTGACTGGTCAGGCCGAGGTGTGCGCCCCGGCCACCTCGGCCAGGCACTCGCGGAACGTGCGCACCGCGGGCGACGCGAGGCCCGCCTCCCGTTGCGCGGTGAAGATCGTGCGGCGGGGCAGGCCGGGCAGGTCGAGGAGGCGGCACTCGGGGGCCTCGCCCGCCCAGACCAGGTCGGGCATCAGCGCGACCGCGTTGCCCGAGGCGACCAGGCGGATCTGCGCCTGCAGGTCGGCCGTCTCGAAGCGCACGTCGGGCTCGAAGCCGGCGACACGGCAGAGCTGCTCGGCGAAGTGGCGGCTGGCGGTGCCGCGCGGCTCCATCACCCAGGCGGCATCGCGCACGTCGCCCAGTGCGAGTGCAGCGGAGTCGCGGCGCACCGCCAGGCGGATCGCGTCGGTCGTGAGGTCGGCCCGCACCAGGCCCGGCAGCCACGACACCGAGTGGCCGGGGTACTGCTCGGCGACCACGAGGTCGAACTCGCGCGCCCACGACGTCTCGTGCAGCGCCCCCTCCGGCTCGCGCTGGACCATCTCGACCCGGACCTCCGGCGCGCGCTCGGCGATCGCCCGCAGTGCGCCCGGCATCAGCGCGAGCGCGGCCGACTGGAAGACGGCGACCCGGACACGGCCCGTGACGGACTCGCCCGACGCGGCGAGCGCCGCCTCCGCCCGCTCGAGCAGCGCCAGCACCTCGCCGGCGGCCTCGACCAGGATCTCGGCCTGCGGCGTCAGCTGCACCCGCCGCCCGACCTTGCGCAGCAGCTCGACGCCGGTCTCGCGCTCGAGCACGCTGAGCTGCTGCGACACCGCCGAGGGACTGTAGGCGAGGGCGTCGGCGGCGGCCGCGAGCGTGCCGCGGATGGCGACCTCGCGCAGCAGCACGAGGCGGCGGACATCGAGCATCGGCGACTCCCATCGATCAGTTCAGCTGACCGGTACCGGTAAGGAACGATCGCTTCTGCTCAACGGTACTGCGGACGAATACTGAGGTCACCGCCCCTGAAGGAGATCCCGTGACCGACCTCGCCGCTCCCGCCCGCCCGACCGGGCCCTCGCCCGACTCCGTCGACCCGCGACTGGTCGACGAGAGCATCGCGCTGGTGCGCCGCTGGCTGCGCGAGGCGGCGCAGATCCCGGTGGACGCCTCCGGGACGCAGCTCGCCGGCGTGCTGAAGGACCCGTCGGGCCTCGACTTCACGGTCGGCTTCGTCGACGGAGTCGTGCGCCCCGAGGACACCCGCGTCGCCGCCGCCGCCCTGCGCTCGATCGCGGGCGGTGTGCCGGAGTTCCTCCCCGCCCCGATGCGCGGGGCCGTCGCGCTCGGCGGCGTGATGGCCCCGCTGCTCCCCGACGTCGTCGTGCCGATCGCGCGCCGCGTGCTGCGGCGGATGGTCGGCCACCTCATCATCGACGCGACCGACTCGCGTCTCGGTCCGGCGATCGCGAAGATCCGCCGCGAGGGCGTGCGGCTCAACATGAATCTGCTCGGCGAGGCCGTGCTCGGCCGGGCCGAGGCGCAGCGCCGCCTCGAGGGCACGCACCGCCTCCTCGAGCGCTCCGACGTCGACTACGTCTCGATCAAGGTCTCGTCGACGGTCGCCCCGCACAACCCGTGGGCGTTCGACGCGGCGGTCGACGACATCGTCGACGAGCTCGCTCCGCTCTTCGCGCGGGCCGCGGCCGCGACTCCGAACAAGTTCGTGAACCTCGACATGGAGGAGTACAAGGATCTCGATCTCACGATCGCGGTCTTCACCCGGCTGCTCGACCGGCCGGAGTTCCTCGCCCTCGAGGCCGGCATCGTGCTGCAGGCCTACCTGCCGGACGCGCTGGCGGCGATGATCCGTCTGCAGGAGTGGAGCGCCGCCCGCCGCGCCCGCGGCGGAGCGGGCATCAAGGTGCGCCTGGTCAAGGGCGCGAACCTGCCGATGGAGCAGGTCGAGGCGTCGATCCACGGCTGGCCGCTCGCGACCTGGAGCACCAAGCAGGACTCGGACACGAACTACAAGCGCGTCGTCGACTACGCCCTGCACCCCGAGCGGATCCGCAACGTCCGCCTGGGTGTCGCCGGGCACAACCTCTTCGACGTCGCCTACTCGTGGCTGCTCGCCGGCGAGCGCGGGGTCCGCGAGGGCATCGAGTACGAGATGCTCCTCGGCATGGCGCAGGGCCAGGCCGAGGCGGTGCGCCGCACGGTCGGGTCGCTCCTGCTCTACACGCCGGTCGTCGCACCCGCCGAGTTCGACGTCGCGATCGCGTACCTCATCCGCCGCCTCGAGGAGGGGGCTTCGAGCGAGAACTTCATGTCGGCCGTCTTCGAGCTCGAGTCGAACGAGGCGCTGTTCGCGCGGGAGGAGTCGCGGTTCCGCGCCTCCGTCACCGCGCTCGACGGGGCGGTGCCGCCCGCGCACCGGGTCGCCGACCGGTTCGCCGCGGCGGGGCGCCCCGGGTTCGGGGACTTCCGCAGCACGCCCGACACCGATCCATCGGTCGCGGCGAACCGGGAGTGGGCGCGCGCGATCCTCGACCGGGTGCCGTCGTCGCTGCTCGGAGTGGACACGATCGAGGCCGCGACGATCTCGACCCGCGAGGAGCTCGAGGCGGGGATCGCCGCGACCCGCGCCTCCGGCTGGGGCTCGCTGCCCGCCGACGAGCGCGCGCGCATCCTGCACCGCGCGGGCGAGGAGCTGGAGGCGCGTCGCGCCGACCTGCTCGAGGTGATGGCTGCGGAGGCCGGCAAGACGATCGACCAGGGCGACCCGGAGGTGTCGGAGGCGATCGACTTCGCGCACTACTACGCCGAGCGGGCCCGCGAGCTCGACCACGTCGACGGGGCCGCGTTCACTCCCGCCGCGCTGACGCTCGTCGCTCCGCCGTGGAACTTCCCGGTCGCGATCCCGGCCGGCGGCGTGCTCGCCGCGCTGGCCGCGGGCTCGGCCGTCGTGCTCAAGCCCGCCGGTCCGACCGCGCGCTGCGGAGCCGTCGTGGCCGAGGCGCTGTGGGCCGCGGGCGTGCCGCGCGAGGCTCTGCTGCTGCTCCGCCTGCCCGAGGAGGAGCTCGGGCGCGATCTCGTCGCGCACCCCGGTGTCGACCGCGTGATCCTCACCGGTGCGTACGAGACCGCCGAGCTTTTCCGCTCGTTCCGCCACGATCTGCCGCTGCTCGCCGAGACGAGCGGCAAGAACGCGATCATCGTCACTCCGTCGGCCGACCTCGACCTCGCGGTGAAGGACGTCGTCTCGAGCGCCTTCGGCCACGCCGGCCAGAAGTGCTCGGCGGCCTCCCTCGTCGTGCTCGTGGGGTCCGTGGCGCGCTCGAAGCGGTTCCGCGCTCAGCTGCTCGATGCCGTCGCCTCCCTCACGGTCGGCTACCCGACCGACCCCGCGACCCGGATGGGCCCGGTCATCGAGCCCGCCGCGGGCAAGCTGCTGCGCGGCCTGACGACGCTCGGCGCGGGCGAGAGCTGGCTGCTCGAGCCGCGGAAGCTCGACGACTCCGGGAAGCTGTGGAGCCCGGGGGTCCGCGACGGCGTGCGGCGCGGCTCCGAGTTCCACCGCACCGAGTACTTCGGGCCGGTGCTCGGGATCATGACCGCCGCGACCCTCGACGAGGCGATCGCGGTGGTCAACGAGGTCGACTACGGCTTGACCTCGGGGCTCCACGCGCTCGACCCGGCCGAGATCGGCACCTGGCTCGACTCCATCGAGGCGGGCAACCTGTACGTCAACCGCGGCATCACCGGCGCGATCGTCGAGCGCCAGCCGTTCGGCGGCTGGAAGAAGTCGGCGGTCGGCCCGGGCACCAAGGCGGGCGGGCCCGACTACCTGCTGGGGCTCGGGTCGTGGGAGCCGGCGGAGTCGTCGGCGATGGCGCCGGTGAACGCTCGCGCAGCCCGACTCGCGGCGGCCGCTCGGGCCGAGCTGCCGGGCGCGGAGGCGTCGTCGGTCGAGCGGGCGGCGCGCAGCATCGCGGCGGCGTGGGGAGCGACCGGTCCGGTCGATGTCACCGGGCTCTCGGCCGAGCGCAACGTGTTCCGGCACCGGCCCTACGACTCCGCGGTGCTGGTGCGGCTCGAGGACGCCCCGCTCGGCGCGCTCGCCCTGGTGGCGGCCGCGGCGGCGACGGCCTCGGCGCGCGTGGTCGTCTCGAGTGCGGTGGCACTGCCTCCGCAGCTCGCCGCAGCAGTGGCCGGGATCGCCGACACGGTCACGGTCGAGGACGCCGCCGCCTGGGCCCTGCGGGTGCGCGCCCACGGGTCCGGGCGGGTGCGGCTGCTCGGCGCTCCCGCCTCCTCCGTCACCGCGGTCACCGGCGGGCGGCCCGACCTCGCGGTCTACGCCGGCCCCGCGACCGAGTCCGGCCGCCTCGAGCTGCTCCCGTTCCTCCGCGAGCAGGCCGTCTCGATCACCGCCCACCGCTTCGGAACCCCCGACCACCTGACCGACGCGCTGCTCTGACGCCGGCGGCCGATCGCTGCATCAGGCTCTGCGCACCGCCTGCGCGAGCGCGCGGCGGTCGCGCCACGACGTCAGCGTGCGGCGCCACGCCGGGCTGAGGCGCTGCTCCGCGAGCGCGTTCAGGCCCCACGACAGGAGGAGCACCGCGCCGAAGGCCGCGATCCCCGCCGCATCGCGCCCGACGACCGGCCAGAGCGCCGCGAGGATCGCGTAGCCGACGACGACGTGCAGGATGTAGAGCGAGTAGCTGATCCGGCCGAGCCACAGCAGCGGCGCCCAGCGGAGCACGGCGGTCCTGTCGCGGAGCGCGACGGCCGCGAAGAGCGCGCAGATCCCCAGCACCACGGCGCCGTGGGTCCAGTCGTGCAGCAGTGACGCGCTCACCGCCGCGACGAGCCCGGCCGGCACCGCGAGCGGCTCGAACCTCCCGCGACGCCGCGCGAGGAACAGCAGCATCCCGAAGCAGAACAGCGGCCCGTACTCGGCCAGCGTCACGTTCGCCAGGATGCGCACCGCGACGGGAGCGGAGGCGACGTCGACGCCCCCCGCGAGGACGTGGGCCGCGAACGCCGCCACCGCCGCGAGTCCGAGCCACGCGCCGACGAGCACGCGGACGAGCCGATCCGAGATCCGGCACCGCGTGACGACCAGGAGCAGCAGCACGATCAGGTAGAACTGCATCTCGATCGCGAGCGTCCAGAAGGCGCCGTTCACGTCGGGGACCAGCAGCAGCCGCTGCACCATCGTGAAGTTGAGCAGCAGTTGGAGCGGCGTCAGATCCGTGCCGGGAACGTGCGCGAGGGCCCCGACGACGATCGAGACGACCACCGCGATCCAGTACGCGGGGTAGAGCCGGGTGAGGCGCGAGATCGCGAAGTCCGACGGCCGTTCGGCCCGCTCCGCGGTCATCAGGATGACGAACCCGCTGATCACGAAGAAGAGCTGCACGCCGAACATGCCGTACGGCAAGCCGATCAGGCTCGCCGGCGCCTCCGGGTTGTCGGTCGAGAACGACGAGGTGAGGTGGTAGACCACGACCCCCAGCGCGGCGAGCCCGCGGAGGCCGTCGAGCTCGACGAAGCGTGACGACACCCGATCCCCCTCGCCCTCTCCGCCGAGTGTTCCAGAGCGGCGGGGAGGGCGTCCCGCCCATCCGCGACCGGGTGCATGCCGTTAGCGTCAGGCCACCCATCGGGGGGCGGCGGTGAGCAGGATGTCCGCATGACGCGGCAGGAGAACGCTCAGCGCCCCACCGCCGCTGACACCCCACGGCGCTCGACGGTCGGCTCCGCGTTCGACCCGCGGCACAACAGCATCAACGCGCTGCGCCTCGGCCTCGCGGTGCTGGTGATCGTGGCGCACTCCTGGCCGCTCGGCGGCTACGGCGACGCGCCGGGCTTCGGAGGCACCGATCTCGGCAACTGGGCGGTGGGCGGCTTCTTCGCGACCTCCGGTTACCTGATCACCGCCAGCCGGATCCGCTCGCGCACCCTGCTCGACTACCTCTGGCGCCGGTTCCTGCGCATCTACCCCGGCTTCCTCGTCTCCCTCCTCGTCGTCGCGTTCGTGATGGCGCCGCTCGCGTCGCTGCTGCTCGGAGCCGGCCCGTACAGCGTCGGGGCCGGCCTGCAGTTCGTCCTGGGGAACCTCGCGCTCTACATCCGCGAGTTCGGGATCACGGGCATGCTCGGCTCGATCCCGTACCCCGGGCCCTGGAACGGCTCGCTGTGGAGCCTCTTCTACGAGTTCGCGAGCTACCTCGTGATCGGCGCGCTGGTCTCGGTCGTGCCTCTGCGCGGGGTCCGCCCCTGCGTGGTCGTGCTGTTCGCGGGGCTCACCCTCGCCGCGGGCGTGCTCGCCACCGATCTCGTGCCCGTCCCGGCGGTGCTGAACCAGATGGTGACGCTCGTCGGCTACTTCCTCGCGGGGGCCCTCGTGTACCTCTTCCGCGATCGGATCCCGCTGAGCATCCCGCTGACGATCGCCGCCGCCGTCGTCTTCGCGGTCGTCGTCGATCTCGGGCTGTACCGCGTCCTCGCCGGCCTCCCGCTCGCCTACCTGATGCTCGCGCTGGGGGCGCTCCTCCCCCTCCAGCAGCTCGGCGCGACGCACGACATCTCGTACGGGATGTACATCTACGCGTTCCCGGTGCAGCAGATCCTCGCGCTGATGCTCCTCGGCATCGACGTGCCCACCTGGGCGTTCATCCTGCTCGCGATCGCCTGCACCCTCCCGCTGGCCTGGGCGAGCTGGCTGCTGGTCGAACGGCCCGCGATGCGGCTCAAGCGGCTCACCGCGAAGGCCCCCGTCGACGCCGAGGGCCGCGTCCTCCGCTGAGGGAGGAGGCACCGCGATGACACTGGGCATCAGGATCCGCGCGCACGAGCTCGCCGAGGCGGTCGCGTACTCGTCGCTGTTCGGCGCCCGGGTGCGCTGGCGGGCGCTGCGCGCGCTCGGCTGGCGCGACCTCGCGGCGCCGACGATCAAGCGCGGCGGCTGGATCAACGGCCACCGTCTCAGCATCGGACCCGGCGGCTTCCTCGCCGTCGGCGTCTACCTCGATGCCGCCGCGCAGGTCACGATCGGGCGCGAGGTGATGATCGGGCCCTACGCGAAGGTGATCACCTCCACCCACGCGATCGGAGGCGCCGACCGGCGCGGGGGCGCCTCCGAGTACCACCCCGTGACCATCGGCGACGGCTGCTGGATCGGCGCGGGCGCCCTCGTGCTGCCCGGCGTCACCGTCGCTCCGGGCTGCGTGATCGCCGCGGGCGCGGTCGTCGCCGCCGACACGGAGCCGCACGGCCTCTACGCCGGCACCCCGGCACGGCGGGTGCGCGACCTCGACGCGTGACGCGGCAGAAGCTGTCAGGGCCGCCGGAACGGATCGACCTGCTTCCACGCACGCCCCAGGCCGACCTCCCGCCGAAGAGCGAGCAGCGCCTCGCCGGCGGTGTAGGCGCGTCCGCGCTTCTCGCCGACCGCCGCGAGGAGCCCTGCTCGGGCGAGCGTCATCAGGTCGCGCGTGGCTGTCTGCGGGCTGACCACTGTTCCCACGTCGGCGAGCGAGGTGATGTAGCGGCCTCGGGTGACCGTCGCACCGAACAGCGCATCGAACAGCGCGTCCAGTGCGCGATCATCGACGCCGACGGCCTGCAGGAGGTCGGTGAGGGCAGTGGATGCGACTCCCGCGGCGGTGATGCGGGCGGCGCGCTCCTCCGCCTGATTGAAGTGGGCGGTGAGGACGAACCGGATCCAGGGGCGCACCTGCTCGGGTGTCGACTCCTCCGGCGCCCACCGGCCGCGGCCGACAGCGGCGAGGACGTCGTAGTAGGCCTGAGTGTGGCGGCCCAGGTACTCCTCGATCGAGAGGAAGACGGGCGAGATGTCGTCGTCCGCGGCGAGCACGAGCGATTGCAGCACACGTGCCATACGTCCGTTGCCGTCCTTGAACGGGTGGATGAGCACGAAGTTCAGGTGCGCCATCGCCGCATCGATGAGCGTGTCGCCAGTGAGGACGACCGAGTTCGCGAGCTCGTCCATCAGCGCGGGCACAGCCGCTGCATCGGCGCCTTCGTGGACGATGTCGCCGGTCGACTCCTGCTGGACGTAGACGGGTCCCCGTCGGTAGCGCCCGGGGCGCTTGGTGAGGTCGTGCGACGTCACCATGTAGTGGAGGCTGCGGAGGAGCGTGGGGTCGACGATCACCGGATCCTGAGCGAGTTGAAGCACGTAGGTCATCGCCAGCTGGTAGCCGACGAGAGCGCGTTCCGTCTCGTCGTCGAGACCGACCGGCTTCTCGCCCTGGGCGATGGCAGCCACGTCATCGACGCTCGCGTTGATGCCCTCGATACTGTTCGATCCCTGCACGTTTCGAGCGAAGGTCATTCGGCGGAGAGGCGCCGTCCAGCGGTTGCCTTGACGTACCTGGTACTTCAGGGAGTCGCTGACCTCGCGGACGGCGGCACGGACGTCGCGTTCCTCGCTGGTCAGATCGGGCGCGGTGTACAACAGTCCCCCGTTCGAGCGTGATGATTACATATCATCATACACTCACGGAGGGATGAACGACCGGAGCGTCGGCGAGGCGCATCGTGCCGCCCGCCTGGGCGGCGAACGCCCTCGCCGTCGCGGCGATCGTGCGCTGCATCACGCGCACCGCGGCGGTCGGCGCGAGGTCGGCCGGGCGGGCGAGGCTGATGGTGCGGGTCAGCCGGTCGGGCTCCTCGAGGCGGATCGAGCGCAGGCCCGGGCGGCCCTGCAGCACCATCGCCGGGACGATCGCGATGCCCAGGCCGCGCTCGGCGAAGCGCAGCACGGCGTCCATCTCGGCTCCCTCCAGCACGATGTCGGGCGCCAGACCCGCCGCCGAGAACGCGGCATCGGTCGCTCGGCGCAGGTCGTAGCTCGAGTTGAAGACGATCTGCGGGAGGCGGGCCACGGCCGCCAGATCGATCGCGTCGCCCTCGGCGAGGGGCGGCTGCGCGGCGGAGGAGACCACGACGAGCTCCTCGACGAGCAGCGGAGTCACCGTGAAGGCGCCGACCGCCGCCGCCGTCGACGTCGTCACGAGCGCGAGGTCCAGCTCGCCCCGGGCGAGCCGGTCGAAGAGGCTCCGCGAGCCGTCCTCGGCGAGGTGCAGCTCGATGGCGGGATGCGCCGCGTGGAACGCGTGCAGCACCTCCGCGACGAGGCTGATGCAGAGGGTCGGAGTCGCGCCGAAGCGCACCCGGCCGCGCTCGAGCCCCGCCAGCTCGGCCAGCTCGCGGCGCACCGACTCGGCGTCGGCGAGCATGCGCCGCGCGAGCGGCAGCAGGAGCTCACCGGCCGATGTGAGGGTGCTGCCGGCGCGCGCCCGGTGGAACAGCTCCGAGCCGAGGTCCTGCTCCAGCGACGCGATCTGGCGGCTCAGCGACGGCTGCGCGAGGTGCAGCTCCTCGGCCGCGCGGGTGAAGCTGCCCAGGCGCGCGACCTCGACGAAGCCGGTCAGCTGCTCGAAGTTCATGTTCATAGCCTAAATGCATCAACTGCAGCCGTTATATGCATTGGAGTAATCGAGAAGCGCTGCCTACCGTGGAGGAATGAGCACCTCAGCACCCACCACGGAGCGTCGGATCTCCACCTCGGTCCTCGTCATCGGCACCGGAGGCTCGGGTCTGCGCGCCGCGATCGAGCTGGCCGAGGCCGGCGTCGACGTGATCGCCCTGGGCAAACGGTCGAAGTCGGACGCGCACACCTCGCTCGCCGCCGGCGGGATCAACGCCGCCCTCGCCACGATGGACCCCGACGACAGCTGGCAGCAGCACGCCGCCGACACCATCACCGAGTCCTACCTGCTCGCGAACCCGCACACCGTCGAGATCGTCACCTCGAACGCCGCCCGCGGCATCCAGGACCTCGAGCGCTACGGCATGCCGTTCGCCCGGGAGGACGACGGCCGCATCTCTCAGCGCTTCTTCGGCGCGCACACCTACCGCCGCACCGCCTTCGCGGGCGACTACACCGGACTCGAGATCCAGCGGACGCTCGTGAATCGGGCCGCGCAGCTCGAGATCCCGATCCTCGACACCGTCTACGTCACGCGCATCCTCGTCAACGAGGACGGCGTCGTCTTCGGCGCGTACGGCTTCGACCTCGTCGACGGCACTCGCTACCTCATCCACGCCGACGCCGTGATCCTCGCCGCCGGCGGCCACAACCGCATCTGGCGCCGCACCTCCTCGCGCCGCGACGAGAACACGGGCGACTCGTTCCGCCTGGCCGTCGAGGCCGGCGGGCGCCTGCGCGACCCCGAGCTGGTGCAGTTCCACCCGTCGGGCATCATCGAGCCCGAGAACGCGGCCGGAACGCTGATCTCCGAGGCCGCGCGCGGCGAGGGCGGCATCCTCCGCAACGGGCTCGGCGAGCGCTTCATGCACAAGTACGACCCCGAGCGCCTCGAGCTCTCGACCCGCGACCGGGTCGCGCTCGCCTGCTACACCGAGATCAAGGAGGGCCGCGGCACCCCGAACGGCGGAGTCTGGCTCGACGTCTCGCACCTGCCGCGCGAGACGATCATGACCCGCCTCCCCCGCGTCTACCAGACGATGCTCGAGCTGCAGATGCTCGACATCACGAAGGACCCGATCGAGATCGCACCGACGGCGCACTACTCGATGGGCGGCGTCTGGGTCCGCTCCGACGACCACAGCACCGACGTCCCCGGCCTCTACGCCATCGGCGAGGCCTCCAGCGGCCTGCACGGCGCCAACCGCCTCGGCGGCAACTCCCTCATCGAGCTGCTCGTCTTCGGCCGCATCGTCGGCCAGGCCGCCGCGGAGTACTCCGCCTCCCTCACGGCGCAGACCCGCTCAGCGGCGTCAGTGCAGGTCGCCCGCGACGAGATCGCCGACCTGCTCGCCGCCGACGGCGAGGAGAACGTCCGCGCCCTGCAGCGCGCCATCCGCAACACCATGACCGCGCACGCCGGAGTCGTCCGCGACGAGCAGGGCCTGCTCACCGGACTCGCCGAACTCGACGCCATCGAGGCGCGCATCGCCGACATCGGGATCCACCCCGACATCGCCGGCTACCAGGACCTCGCGCACGCCTTCGACCTCAAGTCGGCCGCCATGGCGGCGCGCGCCACCCTGGAGGCCGCACTCGAGCGCCGGGAGAGCCGCGGCTGCCACAACCGCAGCGACTACCCCGACATCGACCCCGCCCTGCAGGTGAACCTCGTCTGGTCGCCCGGCACCGGCATCACCCGCGAGGAGATCCCCGCGGTCCCGGAGGAGATCCAGGCGCTGATCGGCGAGGTCGAGACGGCCGGGAAGCTGCTCGAGTAGGCGGCTGCCTGACGACGGCGCCGCGCAGCGGGAGACCGGGCGCAGTAGCGGGCCCGTGGTCGCTACCTGCTGGACGGCGACCCCCTCGCGGTGACGGGCAGGGACGCCATCGTGGATCTCTCCTCTACAGGTCGTTCCGTGGCGCGAGTCGTCCTGATCTGGCGCATTAGCCGCCCTGGTGTCGGTGCTCCCTGGTTCGATCTCCGTATGGCAGCTGCAGCAGAGATCAGTCCCGCGGAGGCGTCACTCGACGCGATCCGCGAGGGCGCCGACGAGGTCGGTCGGCTCGCGCGGAACGCCGCCCCGGCGCTGCTCGCGTCCGCCGAGAAGCTCTACGAGGTGTACCGGGCAGCGCTCTCCATCCCGCTCGCGTTCGCCCGAGGCGGCCTGTCGAGCAGCGACTCGAGCGACCTCGTCGAGCGCTCGATCCGTGCCGAGCTCGCGGTCGGGTCGGGGGTGTCCGAGCGGGAGCTGTCCCGCGAACTCGAACGCGCACATCTGCTGATCGAGGACCTGCCCCGCACCCGCGCGGCGCTCGCAGCGGCGCGCATCCGCTGGCGGGCAGCCGAGGTGATCTGCGCGGTCGCCGCACTGCTGCCGAAAGCGTCCCTCCCCGAGTTCGACGAGCGCGCCGCAGAGCTGGCGCTCTCGAAGACCCCGACCCAGCTGCGACGCGCCGTGGACAGGCTGCGGGACGAGCTCCACGACGAGCCCCTCGAGAAGCGGCACGCCCGCGCCAAGGAGGACCGCGGAGTCTGGCTGACCCCGGAGATCGACGGAATGGCGACCCTGTCCGCCTATCTACCCGCGCCTGACGCGGTCGGCGCGTACAACCGCCTCGACCGGATCGCCCGCAACCTCCGCGACGGCGACGGCAGTCACGGAGACGAGCGGACGCTCGCTCAGCTGCGCGCCGATGCGCTCACCGATCTGCTCTGCGACGGCGACATCACCGGCACCACTCCGGTCAGCGACGGAATGGAGGCTCCGCCGACCTTCGTCCCCGCAGTGCGGGCAGACGTCCGCCTCACCCTCGCCGCCGCCACGGCTGCCGGCCTCGACGACGCCCACGCCGACCTCGACGGCTACGGAGCGATCCCCGCCGCGACCGCCCGCCATCTCGTCGGAGTGGCGGCGACGTTCACCCGCGTCCTCACCGACCCGGACACCGGCACCGTCACCTCCGTCGGCCGCACGCACCGGGTCCCACCCCCGCAGATGCGGCTCCACCTGCAGCTCCGAGACCAGACCTGCCGCTTCCCCGGCTGCACCCGACCCGCCTCCACGAGTGAGGCCGACCACACGATCGAGTGGCGCAACGGAGGCGACACCTCCCTTCACAACCTCGCCTCCCTCTGCACCGCCCACCACCACGTCCGCCACGGCGACCGCTGGACCTACCGCCTCCACCCCGACGGCACCACCGACTGGACCACGCCCACCGGACGCCGGGTCACCACCCCTCCACCCGCCCTCCCCGGGCGCCCACCTACCCCACCTCCGCGCTTCGACGACGCGCCACCTCCGTTCTGACGCGCCCACGCCCCGCCCGCACTCGACGGACGCTCCCGCCGTCAGCCGTCCCAGCCGCCCGGGATGTCGCGGATGACGCTCCAGCGCGGGTCGAGCTGGGTGGCCGCGCCGCCGCCCCAGCCCCGGCTGTGGAACCAGGGCGCGATCACCCGGGCGTCGTCGTGCAGGTGGGTGCTGAGGTGGCCGCCCCAGTACGAGAAGGTCGAATTGGTGAGCACCAGGCGGGGCGACCCCGCCAGCAGGGCCAGCTGCTGCGGCACCGGAGTCGCGGGGTCGGGACTGCGCACGTCGATCCCGCCGAGGAGCGGCGCGAGCTTCAGCCGGCACCAGGCGAGGTCGTCCGAGACGAGCAGCACGCTGCGCACCTCCCCCGCCTCGCGAGCCACCGCGAGAGCGGTGCGCACGTACTCGACGACGTCGAAGGAGTACCGCCCGCGGAATTCGGGGACGCTGTAGTAGTCGCCCCGGCGGACGTTGATCGTGAGATCGGCCGGGGGCGTCTCGGGAACCAGTCCCGTGAGGCCGCCCAGGAGCCGTGAGGCGATGAACTCCTCGAGATCGCCGGGCGTGAAGTCGACGCCGAACCGCTGGTAGACGTCGCCGACCTCGCGCGGGCTGAAGAACGACACGTCCTCGGGCGCCACGACGAGGTCTCCGACCTCGAACACGCTCGACCACTGCACCGTCCGGGCCGTCCGCCGGACCGCCGTCGGCTCCCCGCGCTCGCGCCGCACCGCGGCCTGCAGCCAGAAGTAGAGCAGGTTGCCGACCCCGAACGCCTCCTGCGGCATGAGCACGGTCGTCCCGCGCCTCCGGAGCGGCTCGAGCACCGCAGCCCGCAGGCTCACGACAGCTCGCCGAGGGCCACCAGCTGCGCGAATCCCGGATGCGCGGCGCGCACCTCGTCGAAGGTGCCCTCGCCCTCGATCCGCCCGTCGTCGAGGAACAGCAGCCGGTCGGCGCCGCGGACGGTCGAGAGCCGGTGGGCGACGATCAGCACCGTCATGCTGCCGTGCAGGTCGGCGATCGCCCGAGAGATCTCGTGCTCGGTCTTGTTGTCGAGCGCCGAGGTCGCCTCGTCGAGCACGAGGACCGACGGCCGGCGGTAGAGCGCGCGGGCCAGCCCGATCCGCTGCCGCTGCCCTCCCGAGAGCCGCACCCCGCGCTCGCCCACGCGGGTCTCGAGCCCGAGCGGCAGCTGGTCGACGACGTCGGCGAGCTGGGCGGCGCGGACGACCTCGCGCACCCGGTCGGGATCGACGCTCTCGCGGGGCACCCCGAAGGCGATGTTCGCGGCGAAGGAGTCATCGAGCAGGAAGACGTCCTGCGGCACCACGCCGAGCCCCGCATACCAGCCGGCGAGGTCGTCCCGAATGGGGCGGCCGCCGCAGAGGATCCGGCCCTCGGTGGGATCGAGCAGCCCGAGCACCAGGTCGAGCAGCGTGCTCTTGCCCGCCCCGCTCGAGCCGACGAAGGCGGTGGTCGCGTTCTCCTCGATCCGCAGGCTGATGCCGCGGATGACGTCGTCGGTGGAGTCGGGGTAGCGGTACGAGACCCCCTCGAGCTCGAGGTCGCCCGCGAAGCGCCCGCCCGCGCCGGGCGTCTCGTCGTGCGAGTCGTGCCCCTCGAGCTCGCGCGCCGCGTCGTCGACGATCAGCAGACTCGCCTGACCGCTCCGGACGATCGCGAAGGTCGCCGAGAGACGGTTGAGCGTCGGCAGCGCACGGAGCGAGGCCGCGGCGAACACGCCCAGCACCGAGAGCGCCTCCGCCGACGACCCCGTCGCGACGAGGATCCCCGAGATGCCGATGATGGCCACGACGAAGCCGATCTCGAGAAGGTACTTCGGCAGCTCCGAGACCATCGAGAGCATCCGGGACGCCTCCGCCCCCCGTCGCTTGGCGGCGCGGAACCCGGTGACGAGACTCGACGCGCTCGAGGAGAGCCGCGCCTCGCGGAAGCCGTCGAGCGCCGGCAGGAGGAACTGCCAGGTCTGCAGCGACGCCTCGGCCGTCTCCTCGCCGATCCGGCCCTGCCTGCGGCGGAGGAGCCGCTGCGTGCCGCCGAGCAGGATCCCGAAGAAGGCGGCCGCGAAGATCGTCGCCACGGGCGAGGCGACGACCAGGATCGCGACGAGCGCGACGAGCACCAGCAGGTCGGAGGCGATCCCGAGCACGCCGAGCAGCACGCCCGACGCCTGCGCGGTCGCGTCGTTGATGTTCCGGTACACCTCCGACAGCCGGCGCGAGCGGTGCACGGCGTAGGGCGCGAGCACGTAGCGGCGCAGCAGCTCGGTCGAGGCGTCGGCCGCGATCCGCGTCGTGCGGCCGAGGAGCCACCAGCGGAACACGATCGTGCCGATGCTCTTGAGCACGAAGACGAGGGCGACGAAGCCCGCGACGATCGGGACCAGGGTCGCGACGTCGGTGGTTCCGAGGATCCCGGCGATCACCCCGGTGACCGAGCCCGAGCCGGTGTCGGCGCCGGTGAGCAGCGCCATCAGCGGCACCATCGCGGCGACGCCCAGCGTGTCGAGGACGGCGAGCGCGATCGACCCGGCGATCGCGACGACGATCCAGCCGGGCGACGCGGCGTGGGCGAGCGCGAGCAGGGTGCCGAGACCCTGGCGGATCGAGCCCCTCATGCGGTGGTCCTCCTGTGCAGCGTCCTCTCGTAGACCGCGGCGATGTCCCCGCACATCTCCGCGACGGACCGCGGTACTGCGGCGCCGCCTCCGCTCGCCGCCTGCCGCTCGATCGCCGAGGCGACCGCTGCGGTGTCCGTGGCGTCGACGAGCGAGCCCGGCGCCAGGATCTCGGGGTTGCCGCCGACCGCCGACGCCACGAGCCCGAGACCCCGGGCGGCCGCGTCGAGCAGCGTGTACGAGCAGTTCTCCCAGACCGAGAGCTGGGCGATGACGTCGGCGTGCGCGAGGGCCCGCTCGGAGTCGACGAAGCCGGGGAACGCGACCGCGTCGCCGAGGCCGAGCCGGTGCGCCTGCGCCCGCAGGTCGTCGCCGAGCGGCCCCTCCCCCGCGACGGTCAGGGTGGCGCCGGGGACACGGCGCAGGAGCAGGGCGAACGCGTCGAGGAGGCTGTCGATCCGCTTCTCGGGCGAGAGCCGCGAGAGCGAGACGACGCGGAGGGAGCCGTCGACCGAGGGCTCGGAGGAGACCTGCGCGGGCGCGTCCACACCGTTGAGCACCACGTCGACCGGCAGCGACGGCCGCCACTTCTCGAGCATCGCGCGCCGCGTCGCCTGCGACACCGCGATCGCGCCGTCGAACGCGCGCAGCCGGGCGTGGTGGGCGGCGGCCATCAGCCGCGCCTGCGCCCCCGAGCGGTGGTAGACCGCATCCGGGCCCGCGATGCCGTGCTCGGTGGTGAGCCGCCGCACCGGCCGGGGCAGCGGAGTCGCGGCACTCACGATGTCGGCGTACGCCAGGTGCGAGTGCACGATCGCGGGGCGGAGCGCCCGCACCGTCGCGCGCAGCGTGCCGACGGAGGCGGCCGGGCCGGCTCCCGTGCCGAAGCGTCCTGTCGTGACCGCCGAGCCCTGGGCGCGGAGGCGTCGCGCCAGCGCGCCCTCGGGGCAGAGCACGACGACGCGGTGGCCCGGGAGGCCCTGCCGCGCGACGTCGACGACGTGGCGCGCCACGCCTCCGAACTCGGGGACGGGGACGACCCACAGGGCGATGGGCGGCGCGCTCACAGCCACTCCTCCAGCCGCTCGAGCGCCGTCCAGAAGCCCTCGCCGCTGTTGACGTGCCCCTGCCAGATCTCGGGGATGAACGGGACGCCCGGCGCGAGGACGTCGAGCGCCGTCGCGAACGACGGCCAGTCGATCTCGCCCTCGCCGATCTGCGTGCCCTCGCCGTCGATGCCGGTGGCGTCGACGAGGTGCAGGTGCGCGCTGAGAGGCGCGAGGATCTCGACCGCCTCCGAGAAGGCCGTGCCGAGGAAGTTGGCGGCGAGCTTGGTGTGCGACGCGTCCAGGCACAGGGCGGTGCCGGTCGCCCGGGCGAACTCCGCCGTGTCGCACGGATCGACGAAGAGGTTGTGGAACTGCTGTCCGCCCATCAGCCACGGGTACGGCGGCAGGGTCTGCGCCAGCAGACGCACGCCGCTCGAGTCGATGCGGGCGAGCGCATCGGCGATCCGCTCGTACATCGCACCGCGGCGCGACGGATCCACGTGGCCGTGTCGCGTGAAGCCGCCCATCGTGACGACCATCATCGGGTCCTCGTCCTGCCGGAACCAGCGCGACAGCGAGCGGGTGACGCCGATCGTGCGCTGCACCTCGGCGATCGAGCGCTCCCAGTGGTCCTGGTCGGCCGAGGCGAGGTCGACCAGGAAGTCGCCCGCGAACAGGTCGGGCAGGTGGGTCGTGAAGCCCCGGTCCTGACGCTCGGTGAACACGTCGTCGACGTCGATCTCGAGATCGCGGTACGAGAAGTGGAACTCGAGGAAGTCGGGCTCGGCGCCCGCCGTGAGCTCGGCGTGGTCGTGGTAGCGGACGGGCAGCCCCCACGGTCGGCGGAAGCGGAACGGCCGGCCGGTGGGGGTCGACTCGCGCAGGTCGCCATCGAAGAAGAACCCGCCCTCGGCGACGTCGCGGTGCAGCGTCCGGCCGAGCAGTCGCGGCAGCTCGTTGGGCTGCAGTCCGCGGCCGGGGCTGCGCACGGCCACATCCGCCGAGGCGACGACGTGCCCGCTCGGCAGCGGGCGCACCGCCACGAGCGACTTGGCGAGCGCCACGCGGTTCATCGACTCCCCGGTCGAGATGCCGCGCGCCTCCGCCGTGCCCAGCGCCACCTCGATGTCGCGGATCTCGGCCACCATCCGGCCGAACTCGTCCGGCAGCAGCGAGACCGAGTGGTCGTTGCCCTCCATCGCGCGGTCCACCGTGAAGTGCTTCTCGATGATCCGCGCACCCCGCGCCACGGCGGCCACCGGCACGTGCCAGCCGCGCTCGTGACCGGAGTAGCCGATCACGCCGCCGCCGATCTCGGCCAGCCGCTCGAGGTAGGCGAGATTCAGATCGCGGTAGGGCGCGGGGTAGGTCGACTGCGTGTGCAGCAGCGCGTAGGAGGTGCCCATCGAGCGCAGGAGCGTCACCGACTCGAGGATCTCGGATTCGCGCGACATCCCCGTGCTGAGCAGGAGCGGCAGGCCACGGGTGCCGGCGTCGGCGAGGAGCGCGTGGTTGGTGAGATCGGCCGAGGCGATCTTGAGTCCGGGGATGCCGTAGTCGACGAGCGCCTGCACGCTCGGCGAGTCCCAGGGGGTGCAGAGCACGTCGATCCCGACGTCGCCGGCGTGGTCGAACACCTCGAACAGCGCCTCGGCGGGCAGTGAGAACCGGCGCAGCAGGTCGATCGTGTACTGCGCGCCGAGGTCCTCCCCCGCCGTCGCGCTCCCGCTCTGGCGGTAGAGCGAGTCGAGATCGCGCAGCTGGAACTTGACCGCGTCGGCCCCCGCCCCCGCCGCGAGGTCGACCAGGCGCTTGGCGAGGTCGACCGAGCCGTTGTGGTTGTTGCCGACCTCGGCGATCAGGAAGGCCGGGTGCCCGTCGCCGACCGGGTGCCGGCCGATCTGCAGCGCGAGGTCGCCCTCGATCGCGATGGCGACGAGGTGGCCGCGCTCGTCGACGAGCGGCACGTGGCTGATCCCGTTCGAGCCGAGCCGCGCCGCGATCTCGGTGGTCGGGTCGTCGGCGGAGGCGGTGGTCACGTCGGTGTTCGCCACCGCGATCACCGGCACGTCGAGCGAGGCCGTCGGGTTCGCGATGATCCAGCGGCGGAAGTCGCCGTCGGACACCGAGCCGCGCAGCACGCCGTGACCGTCGACGCAGAAGACGATCCGCTGCCGGTTGGCGTTGATCTTCGCGAGCGCGGTCAGCACCGGGTCCTCGGCGAACACGATGTAGGGCGCGAGATGGCGGTCGATGATCATGCGGGTCTCCGCTCCTCGAGCTCGAGGAGGATCTGCTCGGCCACGACGAGATCGAGCGCGGTGTCGATGTCGCCACCCTCGAGCTCGTCCATCACGAAGAGGCCGACCCGGCCGCCGATGCGGTTGTGCTCGGTCTCGTAGACCTCGGTGCGGGTGAGGTACATCGATCCCGTCTCGCGGTAGAAGAACTCCGCGGGCTCGAGGTCCTGCCGGCGCGGGCGCGCCGAGACGTCGTACTGCGGCAGGGCGCTCTGCTCGGCGGAGGAGCCCGGGTCGCCGTCCGAGCGCCAGAGGAACGGAGTCTGCGCGACCACACCGACGAGCGAGTCGACTCCCGTGCTCTCGAACTGCTCCACGGCGCGGTCGAGAGTGCCCGGGAGGCGGATCGGCGAGGTCGCCTGGAGCAGCATCACCGCCTCCGGTCGCCGGCCGAGCGCGGTGCGGTGCGCGATCGCGTGCAGCACCACGGGCTCGGTCGCCGTCTCGTCGCGGGCCAGCTCGGCGGGGCGGAGGAACGGCACATCCGCTCCGGCGCCCTCGGCGATCGCCGCCAGCTCGAGGTCGTCAGTCGACACGAGCACGTCGAGCCCGGCGGCGAGAGCCTGCTCGATGCTCCAGACCACGAGCGGCTTCCCCGCGACGAGACGGGCGTTCTTGCGCGGCAGGCCCTTCGAGCCGCCGCGCACGGGGATCACGCACAGGATGCTCATCCCGCACCTCTCTCAGCGATCGACAGGGCCTCGGCGGCGACAGCGGCCGCGGGCTCGACGGGCGGTACGGCGGGCGCCGGCGTCGGCGGGGCCTCTCCCCAGCGCGAGAGCCCGTAGCGGCTCCAGAACTCGCGCACCCAGGCGGGCGGGTCCACGCAGGTCACCCAGGCGGGCGTCCCCGCGGCCGCGGCCTCGAGCACACCGGTCGAGAAGACGGAGGCGACCGGGCGGGCCTGCGCGGCGAGGTCGCCGCCGACCAGCACGCCGATGCCGCCGCGGCGCCAGGCCGCGTGCTGCCAGCGCGAGCGGCGGTCGACCTCGGCGGGGTGCGGGCGGTAGTCGGCGCCGGTCTCGCGGCAGAAGCGGGCGGCGGTCGCGGCGGCGATCCGGCGCGGGAGCTCGGCGCCGTGCAGCTGGCCGAGGAACAGCGGCCGGGCCTCCTGGTCGACCGGGCGCGGGTGCTGAGCGGCCGACCACAGCAGCTGGCTGCCGACGACGGCTGTCGTGACATCGCTCCGCCCCGACCGCCAGAAGTCGGCGTCGGCGGCCGAGAAGGCGAGCAGCGTCGCCCTCGGCGGCAGCGGCGGCGCGAACGGCGTGAGCAGCCCGTGCTGCACGACGAGGAAGCGCGCGCCGAGGCGCTCGGCCCAGCAGTGGGCGGTGGCGCCGACCGGGAGGTAGTGGCCGGTGCCGACGACCGCGCGGAGGCTCCGCAGCCCGGCCGGTGCGGGGGCGCCCTCGTCGAGCGGCACAGTGGTCCACTCCCCCGGGAGGAGGCGCGTCACGTCCGCGGGGGCCAGCACGGCCACCGAGTGGTCGCCGACATGGGCGAGCGAGGCCGCGGTCGAGGCCACCGCGCTCGCCGTCGACGCCTCCACCGCGAGCAGGATCGACGGCTCGGCTCCGCGCACGTGCAGCACCAGGCGGGCCGGGGTCGAGGGCCGCAGGCGCGCCCGGGCCGCGCGCAGGGGATCGCGCCCGCGCTGCCAGCGCCGCCAGGCGTCGAGGTCTTCGGGATGATTCAGGCCCACAGCGCACTCACCGCCCGCATGCGGTGCACGAAGGTGTGCTCGGCCCGGGTCCGCTCGGCGGCCGCCCGGCGCACGCCGCGCGCCCAGGCGGGATCGGCCTGTGCGTGCCGCACGTGCTCGACGAGCTGATCGCGGCCGTCGAAGACGAGCACCTCGCTCCCCACGTCGTAGTAGTCGGCGACCTCTGGCCGGTCGATCAGCGCGAGCGCGCCGACTCCCGGGGCCTCGAAGGCCCGCATCGAGAGCCCACCGTGGCCGTCGCCGTGGATCGCCAGCGTGGCGACCGACCCGGCCATCGCGCCGTAGTACGCCGACCGCGGGATGTCCCGGTGCGCACGGACCCCCGGGCCGCGCAGGCGCCCGGTGCGCACGACGTCCGCCGGATGCCGCGACCACTGCCTCCCGAACACCTCGACCTCGACGCCGCTCTCGGCCAGCCCGCGCAGCACGCGCTCGCGCTCGGGGTACCGCGCGCCGATGAAGGTGACCGCGCTCGAGGGTCGCGGTGTGAAGCCCAGCAGCGAGTCGAAGGCGTCGGGCAGCAGCGTGGCCGCGACTCCGGCACCCGCGAGCGTCGCGACATCGCGCGGCGAGTAGCTGGCGACCGAGACGGCGGAGGCGGCGAGCTCCCGGAGCCGCTCGAGGCCGAAGGTCATGTTGCGCAGCTCGTCGTAGAGCCAGAGCACGACGGGCGCGCCGCTCGAGAGGACCGCCTCCCACCACGCCTCGCCGAGCGAGTCGCCCTTGACCACGAGGACCGCGCGCGGTCGCGTCTCGCGCAGCGCCCGGATCGCGCGGTCGGTCTCGGCGCGCCTCGACCACGCGCGGATCCGCGTGCGGGGCAGCCGGTGGCCGACGGCGTCGCGCAGGCGGACCGCTCCGGCCGTGTCGTCGTAGCGGTGCACGACGACGGAGTCGCCGAGGTGCACGAACGCCGCCTCCAGTGCCCTCCAGTAGTCGTGGAAGACGGGGCTGACGACCAGCACGGGTCGGTTCACGTCGCCGCCGTCACGGCCGCGTCGATCAGCCGGAGCTCGCGGCGGAACGTCATGACCGGCCGGACGCGCCGGCCCGCGAGCGCGCGCAGGGCGTTGGCCGCGAGGTTGACCACGGAGGCGGCTCGGAGCGCCCCCGCGAGCGCTGCGGGGCTCGATCGCCACTTCCGCGCGTAGCGCAGGCGCGAGGTGAGCAGCCAGACGAGTCGGCGGGCGGGGTCGGAGGACACCCCGCCGCGATGCACGGCGACGACGTCGCCCGCGAACACCGACGGCACCCCGCGCGCGCGGAGGCGGCGCTGCAGGTCGACCTCCTCGCAGTTCATGTGGAACGACTCGTCGAACCCCGAGGCCGCCCGGAACTCGGCGGTCGGCAGCAGCATCGCCGCGCCGACGACCCAGTCGACGGGCACCGTCGCTCCGTCGACGCAGCGCGGGTCGAGACCGACCGCCGTGCGCAGCCGCGGCCGCCAGCGCGCCAGCGGGGTCAGCCACTCGATCACGTAGTGCCGCACGTGCGGGAACCGGCGGCCCACCCACTGCGGTGCACCGGTCTCGTCGTGCAGCTGGGGTGCGACCACGGCGGGCATCCACGCCTCGCCCGCGGCCACCAGGTCGCGGAGGAACGTGTCGCCGACGACCAGATCGCTGTTCAGCACCAGGAGGAGCGGATGCCGCGCCTCGGCCGCGCCGGTGTTCACGGCCGTGCCGAAGCCGCCGTTGCGCTCGCGGCGGACGAGCACGACGCCCTCGGTCTCGCCGAACGGCACGGGTGAGGCGTCGTCGACCACGATGACCTCGTGCTCCGGCGCGTCGAGCTGGGCGCGCAGCCGGGCGACGAGGGCGCGGGCGGGGGCGGGATCGCCGAAGTGCGGGACGACGATGCTCACGGCGGCACTGCTCACGGCGGTACCGCTCATGAGGCCACCGCCTCGAGGCGCATCGAGTGGCGCGTGCGGCTCATCGTGGCGCGCGGCGGCGCCCAGCCGGCCGGTACCGCGCCGAGGGCCGGCAGGAGGACGCGCAGCAGCGAGTCGATCTCGTCGATCGCCGCGAGGGCCGCCGCGGGACCGCGACCGAAGGGGTCGGCGACGTCGTCTCCGGAGTCGTAGGGAGCGGTGTCCGCGGCGACCAGCTCGCCGACCTCGGCACCCGGGGCGGCCCTCACGAGCCGCGCCGCGCGCCGGATGGTCGCCGTCCGCCTGGCCTCCGCCGGGAAGTGCTGCGTGATCCAGGCGCGCTGACCCGAGTCGAAGGCGAGGACCAGGTCGGCGTCGCGCAGCATCCGCCCGTCGACCTGCCGCGACCGGTGCGACGCGACCGAGACGCCGCGGGCGCGGAGCACGGCGCCCAGCTCGCGATCGAGGCCGCGCCCGACGAGCGCGTGCGTTCCCGCGCTGGTCACCCTCCAGCCCGACGTCGCGTCGAGGTAGCCCGCCGCGAGCAGCTCGGCCGAGGGCGAGCGGGCGATGTTCGCGTGGCAGAGCAGGAGGAGGTGACGGCTCATCGCAGAGTCCGCCGGGAGGCCGTCGGTCGCTCCGCCCTCGACTCGACGGGCTCGAGGGCCTGCGTGCGCGGCGAGCGGCGAGCGGACCGGCCGACGGCCGCGTTCTCCGTGGCGGCCTGCTGCGGCTGCGTGTAGTACGAGTTCTTGCGGTCGTAGTAGTAGTACCCGGTGTCGCCGTCCTGGGCCGTGACCATGTTGAGGACGGTGCCCAGCACGCGACCGCGCACCTGCGCGAGGATCCTCCGCGCGGCGGTGACCTCGGGCCGGCGGGTGCGGTTGGAGGCGACCACGAAGACGACGCCGTCGACGACCGTCGCGACGATGGAGGCGTCGGTGACGGGGAGGATCGGCGGCGCGTCGATGATCACGAAGTAGTCCTTCGACAGCCGCTCGACGAGGGTGCGCATCGCCGCGGATCCGAGCATCTCGGACGGGTTCGGCGGGATGTGCCCCGACGGCAGCGCGAAGAGTCCCTCGGTGCCGGTCGGGCGGATCGCGTCCTCGACCGGGATCTGGTGGCTGAGGACCTCGCTCAGCCCGACGGCTCCGTCGATGCCGAGCATCTTCGCGACCGTGGGGCGGCGCAGGTCGGCGTCGATGAGCAGGGTGCGCTGGCCGGAGTCGGCGGTGACGCGGGCGAGGCCGGACGCGATGGTGGACTTGCCCTCGGCCTGGTTGGCGCTGGTGATGACGACGCTGCGGGTCTCGTCGTCGACGCTCGAGAAGCGCAGTCCCGTGCGGAGCGCGCGGTAGGCCTCGGCGGTGATCCGGTCGACCGTCTCGCCCTTCCGGCCGGCCCGTCGGCCCGCCTTGGGGATGCGGCCCAGCACACCGACTCCGAAGAGCTCGGTGAGCTGATCGACGGTCCGCACGCGGATGTCGAGGGCGCGGCGGAGGAACGCGACGACGAAGCCCAGCACCAGTCCGCCCGCAGCGCCGAGGAGGAGGTTGCGCAGCCAGTTCGGGCTGGTCGGAGTGGACGCCGGCTCGGCGTTCTCGAGCGGCACGACCGTGATCTGCGGCGTGCGGTCGGCGGTCGACTGCGTCTCGATGTCGGCGATGACCGCGGCGAGCGCCGCCAGGGCGCCGTTCGCGAGGGCCGCCGCGTTCTCGGGCGTCGATGCCTCCGCCGTCACCTGGATGAGCGTGCTGCCCGGCGCGACGCTCGCGGTCAGACGGCCGTTGAGGGCCTCGCCGCCCGGGTTCGCCTCGGGATCCGACTGGATGCGCTCGTAGACCGCGCTGCTCGAGATGAGCGGCAGGTAGGCGTTCGCCCGGGTCACGGCGGTCTGCGCGCCGCTGATCGCGTCCGCCGAGCTGCCGTCAGTGGCGGCGATCACGAACCCGGCCGAGCTCGACTCGTAGACCTTCGGAGTGACGAACGAGAACGCCGCCATCGCGGTGACGCCGACCAGGACGGCGACGACGAGCGCCTTCCAGTTCCGTCGGATGAACGCGATGAAATCGACGACAGTCACTGAGCGCCTTTCTCCGTCGGGGCATTCGCCACTCGACGATGCTGAGGTTTTCCGCAACGCTAGCCTGACCGCTCGCCTCTCGCGCACCGGTATTCCTGCGCCCGGGAGGCGTCTTCTGCGAGGATTCCGATATGAGCAGTGCAGTGGACGGCGGCGCGCGAGGAGTGGACGTCGTCGATGTCAGGACATCGCGTCTGTCGCGCCTCGGCGTCGCATTCCCGATAGCACACTCCGCGCGCATCATCGATGCCGTGCTGATGGGCCTGATCGTCTATCGGCTTCCCGCTCCTTTTCTTCCGGTCGTCGTTCCCGTGGCCCAATCGGCGCTTATCGTTCTTCTCGCGATAAGCCTTTTCCGCAAGCCGACCCGATCTCTTCTGCCCGCCGCGTGGTATCCCTTCCTCTGCCTGGGGCTCCTCGTCTTCGTCGTCGCGATCTCGGTGACCAACGATCTCGAGGTCGAGCGCCGAGCGGGCAACATCGCGCTGGTCATGCTGATGGCGGGGTTCCTCGCGAGCGGACGCATCGACGTCGCCTCCGCCCTCAAGGGCATCGGCGTCGCGCTGGCGCTGAACGCCGCGCTGTTCGCCGCCGGCGTCACCCCGGACGCCTACCAGGGCGCGCTCACCGGCGTCCTGCAGGACAAGAACGTGGCCGGCCTCTTCTACGGCGTCGCCGCGCTGCTCGTCATGGCGGCGACGTCGCGCCGGTGGCTGCGGATCGCCGTCCTCGTCGCGGGCGGCGTCGCGGTCGTCGCCACCGACTCGCGCACCTCGATGGCCGCCTTCGCCTGCGGGGTGCTCTGGCTCGTGGTGACCCCGCGCCTCGGGCTGTTCTTCCGCGCGCTCACCGGGCTCGGCATCTACCTCCTCTTCGTCTGGGCCGAGGCCAACCTCTCGACGGCCGGGGTCTACGGTGTCGAGCGGGCGGGATCCGACCTCCTCCGCGAGCGGATCCTGCAGTCCTCGCTCGACCGGGTCGCGCTCGCCCCGTGGACCGGCAGCGGTCTCGGGCAGGCGACGGCCGATGTCGACGGGACCCTCTGGTTCTTCCACAACTCCTACCTCGCCCTGCTCGCCGAGGGAGGCGTCGTCCTGCTCGTCGGCGTGCTGCTGGTCTACGTGGTGGCCGGCTTCGGCCTCCTCCCCCGGCGCCCCGATTCGTTCGCGCGGCACGCGGTGGGCGCAGCGACGATCACCGTTCTGCTGAGCGCGACCCAGCTCGGCGAGGTGTTCTTCGCGCCGATCTCGTTCGTCGTCGTCGGTGCGGGGCTGGCGCTGCTGGCCGAGCGGCGCGAGGATCCGCTCGTCCCGCCGCTGTTCTAGCGACCAGCCGCCTCGCGCAGCACCGCGCGCACATCGGCCCACATCCGCACCGCGTTCGCCTCGGCCAGCACGCGCGCCCGCCCCGCGCGAGCCACGGAGGCGCGGCGGACGTCGTCGCCGAGCGCCTCCTCGATCACGGCCGCCATCCCCTCCGGATCGTGCATCGGCATCGTGAACGCACTGACTCCGTCGTGCACGTAGCCCGCCATCGCCGCGCTCCGGGTCACCGCCGCCGCCGTCCCGCAGCCGGCGGCCTCGAGCAGGACGCTCTGGCCCGTCGGGTAGGCGAGGTCGTGGGTCGGCACCACGACGAGCTCGGCGTCGCGCAGGTTGTCGCGGTGCTCGCCGACCGCCACGGGCTCGTGGACCATCACGTTCGCCGGTACCGCGAGGCCGCCGAGGCGCCCCGGAGTGGTGAAGACGTCGAACCGCCGGTGCGGCAGCACCGCTGCGGCCGCGACGAGCGAGGCGAAGTCGCGGCCCCGGTCCACGCCGACGGCCAGCACCTCGAACCGCTTCGGGCGCTCCGACGCAGGGGTGTAGTAGTCGGCGTCGACGCCGAAGCCGACCGAGACGACCTTCTCCTCGCCGACTCCGTGCCGCGCGAAGATCCCGCGCTGGTTCTCGCTCAGCACGATGATCCGGTCGACGCTCCCGGCGGCCCGGAGCACCCGGCGCCTGCGCTCGGACGACCCCGACTCGAGTTCCTCCGCCCACCAGCACGAGAGCACGACCAGCGGCGTCCGCGCGTACGGCGGGATCCCCGCGCGCCGCAGCAGCGCGGGGAACTCCGCCTCGGGCTCCAGCACGCAGAGCACCGCATCGGCCGAGGCGACGGCGCGCAGAGAGCGGATCTGAGTATCGAGGGAGAGGCCGGTCCGGTGCTCGAGGACATCCCGGACTTTCACATGCCGAGGGCTCGAGGCATGGCCTTTGGCGAGAAGACGGAGGGAGTCGTCCTCGAGAAGATCGGCGCGATAGGGAAGACGGCCCGAGAGAAAGGGCTCACCCGACTCCGCCACGATCGATGAATGCTTGAGGAAGAGCCCCACGACTCGAAGTCGCCGTTCTCCGGCCGAAGTCGTCATGAGGGCATTGTGCCCTTTCCCCCCTCTCGCTGCTCCTCTCTTAGCAAGATCACCCGACACCGACACGTCGCCTTCTGCCGGGACCGTGTCGCTGATCGACGGACCACCGACTCCGGGAAGAGCACGACCATCGAGAACAGCGCCGATATCCGAGCGGATATCGCTTCCGACCTCACGACTCCGGCTTCTCTCCGACGAATCACTGTCCGTGACGTCGCTCCAGATCGGTCATCAGCTGCTCCACGCGGCGTCGCCCGGCATCGGGCGAGTAGTGCTCCCGCCACCGCTGGTGACCGGCCTCCACGCCCTCGTCGAGCCCGCGGGAGACCCTCGCGACGATCGCCTCGGCGAGTGCCTCGTCGTCCCCGGCCGGAACCCTGTCGCCGATCGACGGACCCACGATCTCGGGAAGGGCACCGGCATCGCTGACCAGGACCGGTACGTGGGCCGACATCGCCTCCGTCACGACGAGGCCGAACGGCTCCGGCCAGATCGACGGCACCACGAGCAGATCGATCCGCGAGAAGACGTCCGCAGGCGCCAGCCAGCCCGGTCGCTCCAGGAGGGACGCGAGGGGTTCGAGGGCCGCGTCGACCTCGCGCCGCGCCTCCTCCGACACGAACCGGGGCTCTCCCGCCAGCAGCAGCCGATATGCGCCCGGCGAGGCGGCCTCGAGCCGGGCGAGCGCACGCGCGAGGACGGGCACGCCCTTGTCGGGGGACGGCCGGCCGAGGAAGCCCAGCACGGTCACGCCGTCCGAGCGGTCCCGGCGCTCCGCGAGCTCGACCCGCCGGCTCCAGTTCGCGAACACGGAGGCGCCGTGCACCGCCTGGGCCATCGACCGCGACGGCACGAGCGTCGTCAGAGCCCCCGCACGCGCGACCGGCGCGAGCGCCCGCTGCGGGCCGGTCGGGCGCTGATGCAGGTGCACGATCCGCCGCGCGTGCCCCGCGGTCGCGGCCGCAGGAACCAGCCCGTTGCACCAGAGCACGCCCCGGCGCGGGGACGCGTCCCAGCGCCGGAGCACCCGCATCCACTCCCGGCGCCCGGTCGCCTCGAGCTCGACGACGCGGTGGCCCGCCTCGCGCGCCGCCGCGACGAGCCGCCCCGGCTGCGACGGTCCGACCACGCTCACCGCGACTCCCAGCTCCTCGAGCGCCGCCGCGATGCTCAGCAGCATCACCTCGCCGCCGCCGACGTCGCCGTTGTTCGTCGCGAGGGTCACCCCGTCGCGCCACAGCCCGCCCGTGCTCGCCATTCGCCCGCCCCTCCGACCTCGCCCCACGCTAGAACGGCCGGGCACTGCGCGGGGCCGGCTGGGATACTGGATCGATGGATCCCGTGACCGCGCTCTTCGCCGAGGAGGCGGTCCCGCTGGTGACGGCGTTCGTCCACCAGCGCGCCGAGGCGGCCGGGATCCGCGCCCTCGTCCTCAAGGGTCCGATCGCCGACGCCGACCTGCTGCGGCCGCCCCGCGCCTCCGGAGACGTGGACGTGCTCGTGCCGCCGGAGGATCTGGCCCGCCTCGTCTCGCTGCTCGGCGACGAGGGCTGGACCCTGCGCCCGTGGCCCGACGCGCCGACGCTCGCGGCGAAGCACTCGCGCAGCTACCGTCACCCCGACTGGCCGATCGACATCGACGTGCACTGGCGCTGGCCGGGCTTCCTCGTCCCGCCGGCCGAGGCCTTCGAGGGTCTGTGGGCGAGGAGGCGCCTCGTCGATCTCGCCGGCCGCACGGTCGCGACGGTCAGCGTCGCCGACATGGCGCTCGTCCTGGCCCTGCACTCCCTCCGCGACGCCTGGCAGATCACCGATCCGCGCCACGTCGGGCCCGTCGACTACGAGCTGCTGGTCGCCGCGGTCGCTCCCCGCGCCGAGATCCACGATCCACTGGCCCGGGCCGCCGAGTCGCTCGGCGCCGTGCAGACGGCTGCACCGTTCCTGCAGGAGCTCGGGATCGAAGCTCGGGAGGGCGACGTGCCCGCCGCGGAAGTGCGCGCCTGGCGCCTCAACGCGGCCTCCCCGCACGCCTCCGCCGGCTGGGTCGAGGCCCTGCGCACCGCACCGCCCGCGCGCCGGCTCGCCGTGCTGCGCCGCGCCCTCTTCCCCTCGGCCTTCGCCCTGCGCGCCGCCGACCCGGCGATCGGCCCGCGCCGCCGCGACGCCGTAGCGGGCTGGTGGCGGCGCTTCCGCCGGGGAGCGCGGACCGCCTGGCCCGCGTGGCGGCGCCTCCGCCAGACCGACGGCGCCGCCGGCCGGAGCACCGGATGACCCGCGAGCTGACGATCGCGCCCTTCGGGCTCGGCGTGCGCCTCACCTTCGACGACACCGTCCCCGACGAGCTGATCGCCTCACTGCAGGAGTCGTGGAGTGACGTCACCGACGTCGCGGATCGCCCGGGCTCCGCGCACCTGGTCTCGCTGTCCGAGCCCGCGGGCGTGCCGCGGGTGATCGCGCAGCCGACCGAGGAGGCGATCGCCGAGCACATCGGCGCGGCCCTCACCGTGGCCGCGGCGAACGCCTGCGAGGGCCGGCTGCTGAGCATCCACGCCTCCGCCGTCGCGCTGCCCGACGGCCGGGTCGTCGCCTTCGTCGGGCGACCGGGGGCCGGGAAGTCGACGCTGGTCAGCCGCGCCGGGCGCGTGCACGGCTACGTGACCGACGAGACGGTGGCCGTGCGCCGCGACGGAGGCGTGCTGCCGTTCCGGAAGCCGATCGCGCTGCACGCGAGCACGGGTACCGGATGGAAGGAGCACCGCTCCCCCGCAGCGATGGGGATGCTCCCCCTGCCCGACGCCCCTCTGCGGCTCGCCGGCCTGTGGCTGCTCGCCCGCGACGCCGACGGCCCGGCGGCTCCGGCCCTCGAGGAGGTCGCCTTCGACGACGCGCTCCGGACCCTGCTGCCCGAGCTCAGCTTCTTCGCGACCCTGCCGGCGGCCCTGCACCACCTGGCCGACCTCGTCGACGCGATCGGAGGCGTGCGGCGACTCCGCTACCGCGAGGCGGAGTCGGTGCTCCCGCTGCTCGACACCGTGGGCGAGCCCGCGCCGGTCGAGGTGCACGGGCCGGAGGTCGTCGCGGAGGCGCCGGCCGGCCTGTACTCGAGGGATGCGGGCACCGAGTGGGTGGACCGCGACGGCACCGTCACCTGCCTGCACGGCAGTCACGTCGAGACCCTCTCGGGCATCGCCCCGACGATGTGGCGGGCGCTGCCCGCCACTCTCGACGACCTCACCGCCGCCGTCCTCGACGCCCACGGCACCCCGCCCGACGGCGACCCCCGAACCCTCGTCGAGTCCGTCCTCACCGAGCTCGTGCGTCGCGGCGTCGTCCGCGCAGCCCCGCTGATCGAGTAGCCCGCGCGCCTCAGCCGCTCGGCTAGGGCTGCGGGATGTTCTCGCCGACCGAGCCGCGGGCGATGAACAGGTCGAGCAGGTTCACCACTCCGAGGGCGCGGATGTAGATCGCCGCGACGTCGTAGCGGCCGACCGGCAGGCTGTCCCAGACCACGGGGCCCGGAGGATTCGTCGAGCGGTTCTGCGCGTTCACGTCGATGTTGATCAGCGTCGAGAGCGCCGAGAACAGCGGAGTGAGCAGCGCAGTCTGGATCAGCCCGAGTGTCGGCACCAGAGTGACCGTGAGGAGCGTGTTGAGCGCCGCGTTCACGAGGCCGGCGGCCGTACCCGTCGCGGTGCGGAGCGGGGTGCCGTTGATGCGGATGTTGTCCTGCAGACGGCTCAGGAGGGCTGCGACGAGCGCGGTCGTGAATCCCGCGACAGCTCCGGCCGGGAGTGCGACGTTGTTGTCGACGAAGAGCGTCGAGTTCGGCGGCAGACTGTTGAAGTAGGCCGAGTAGGTACCGAACGGGGTGTTGCCCGGCTGACCCGGCGCCGGCCCCAGCAGGGACAGCAGGTCGATCGTGATGGTCGCGGGCGTCACTCCGAGCTGCGCCTGGATGGGCTGACCCGCTCCGGGGAGGTTCCCCGCGAAGACGGCCGTGCGGTCGACCGTGATGGTGGTGCCGGTCGTCAGAGCGATACCGGCCAGCAGATCGAGGGTGTTGCCGACGAGGGTCACGACCGTTCCGAGCAGCGGCGACGCGGCCACCAGGTTCAGTCGGGTGACCTGGTAGTCGCGCTGGAGGTTCTCGATGCCCGCGATGCACGTCGAGTCGAGGATGGCGCGTCCGGTGACGGCGCCGATCTGCAGTCGCAGGTCGGTGACCTGACCGACGAGGCCCGCCGCGGGCGCGCCGATTCCGGTGAGGATCCTCCGCAGGTCGATCGTGCCGAAGTCGGGGAACGTCGCCGAGGCGGAGTTGAGCTCGAGCTGTCCCTGGTTGTCGACCGCGCCCGCCGCTCCGCGGACCGAGCCGTTGATGTTCGCCCGGGCGTACTGGTCGAGGGCGCCGACGCCGCTGGGCGCGGCGACGGACAGCAGCGTCGAGAGCGCGCCCGTCAGTCCGGTCGCGTTGATCTGCACCGTGTTGAGAGCCGTGACGCTGGTCGTCCCGAACCGGGTGACCTCCGGGGTGCCCTGATCGGGCACGAGGGCGAACTCGCCCTGGAGCCCTGCCACGTTGTCGAGGTTGACCCCGCCGAGGAATCCGCTCAGGAGCCGGCCGCGCGCCCGCGCCTGGAACAGAGTCCCGGTCGGGAAGCAGCTGACCTGGGCTGCGGAGGCGGACTGCGCCACCATGATGGCCGGCACCGACCAGGCCGCCGTGGCGACGACGGTGCGCCGCGTGAGCCCGAGAGCAGAGCTCTTCTTCGAGCTGATCTCGTTCGTTTCGAGCGGATTAGACTCCGACATGGGCGGCCCTTTCGAGGTGTCGCTCGACGGACCACCCGAAGTGGTGGCGTCGGCCGCAAACATAGCGAAGGACATGCCGGTCTCATGGCTCTCTGGCGGATTTCTACTCGTCGTGGCGACAATGCGCGGACGGCCTTATGTGCCGACAGGCTTATGCGCCGATAAGACTGCGAGCGCATGAAGCAGTGAGCGAAGAGAAGGGAAGAGCAGTGCGGGCTGACACGCGACGCCTCCGATGGCGTCGCCATCCCGACACCGCCTTCGTCGATGTCCGCGGCCGGATCCTCGTTCTGCCGCTGACGCCGTCGCCGATGAGCAGCCCGTACGCCATGCAGGCGAGCGTCGCCGAGGCGTGGCGCGTTCTAGCGGCCGACGCGCAGGACTTCACCGACATCGCCGAGCGGCTCGCGCTGCTGCACGGAGTCGCGGCCGACACGATCGTCGACGACCTCGAACGGATGCTGACCGAGATGGAGAAACTGATGCTGGTCGAGAGCCTCCGATGACCGCCGCGAGCGTGATCGTCCCCAGCTACGCGGGGGCCGAGCGGCTGCCGCGCCTGCTGCGAGCGCTCGAGGCGCAGTCGCACCCCGAGCTCGAGGTGGTCGTCGTGCTCGACGGCGTCGTCGACGACAGCGAGCGCGTGCTCGATCGCTCGCCCCGGGTCCGGCGCGTCGTGCTCCCCGAGAACCGCGGCCGCTCGGCGGCGCTCAACGCCGGCTTCGAGGCGGCCACCGGCTCGGTGCTCATCCGCTGCGACGACGACCTCGAGCCGCCGCCGGGCTGGGCCGCCGCGCACGTGAGCGCCCACGCCGGCGCGGCGACGGGCGTCGTCGGCCTCTGCCCGAACGTCTACGACGACACCGCGTACGCCCGCGCCTACGGCCGCGGCGCCGATGCCCGCTTCCGGGCGGGCGCCTACGCCGCACCCGCCGGCCAGACCTGGCGGTACTGGGGCGGCAACGTCTCGGTCACGCGCAGCACCTTCGAGCGGATCGGCGGCTACAGCACCGAGTACCGGGCCTACGGCTGGGAGGACGTCGACTGGGGCTACCGCCTGCACCGCATCGGGCTCCCCGTGCGGATCGACCGGGCCGCCGAGGCCCCGCACCACGGCGCCTCGACGAGCACCGCGATCCGCAGCCGCCGCGCGTTCCTGTCGGGCGCCGCGCGGCGCACCTTCGAGCGGCTGCACGGGGCCGAGGCGCACCCGTCCGCCCCGGCGACGGCGAGCCCCTGGAACACCGCCGTCCGCCTCCTCGCCCGCGTCGAGACCGAGCGGCGACTCGCCCGGCTGGCGTCGCTGATCGACGGAGCCCTGCCCGTCCTCCCCCGCGCGATCGGCGAGAAACTGGTCGCGCTGACCGTCGAATCGGCCGGGATCGCGGGCTACGGGCGGAGGTGAGCCGGCACCGCGCCCCGCTCTAGGCTCCCCGCCATGCGGGTCCTTCTGGTCGGTGGTGCGGGGTACATCGGGAGTCACACCGCCGTCGCGCTCGTCGACAGCGGGCACGAGGTCCTCATCGTCGACGACCTCTCGCACGCGGGAACCGCCTCCCTCAGCGCGGTCGAGAACCTCACCGGCGTGCGCCTCCCCCTGCTCGTCGCCGACGCGCGCGACGAGGCGCGGCTGACGCGGTTCGTCCGCGAGCACGCGCCCGTCGACGCCGTCGTGCTGCTCGCCGGCCTCAAGTCGGTGGGCGAGTCGGTGGCCCGCCCGCTCGAGTACTACGCCGTGAACCTCGGCGCCGCGATGACGACGTTCGCCGTCGCGGCCGCCACCGGGATCCGCACGATCGTCTTCTCGAGCTCGGCCACCGTCTACCGGCCGGGCGGGGCGATGCCCGTCGCCGAGGACGCGCCGACGGGCCTCGACCTCGCGAACCCCTACGGCCGCACGAAGCGCGTGATCGAGGAGATCCTCGCCGACGTCTCCCGTGCCGATCCGGCGCTGACCGCCGTGAGCCTGCGCTACTTCAACCCGGTCGGCGCTCATCCGTCCGGGCTGATCGGCGAGGACCCGGCCGGGCTCCCGACCAACCTGATGCCGATCGTCTCGCGCGCCGCCGCCGATCCGGAACTCAGCGTCGACGTCTTCGGCGACGACTACGACACCCCCGACGGCACGGGCCTGCGCGACTACATCCACGTCTCCGACCTCGCCGCGGGGCACGTCGCAGCCCTCGAGCGCGCGGCGACCGGCCACTCCGTCTACAACCTCGGCACCGGCGTGCCGACGAGCGTGCTCGAGCTGATCGACGCGTTCGAGGAGGAGAGCGGGACGAGCATCCGGCGCCGCCTCGTGGGACGCCGCCCGGGCGACGTGGCCGCGAGCTACGCCGACCCGCGCCGCGCGGCGCAGGAGCTGGGCTGGAGGGCCACGAGGACGATCCGCGACTGCGTCCGCGACCAGTGGCGCTGGCAGACCTCCGGCATGGTCCATGCGGTCTGATCCGCTTATCGATAAGCGCTTCTCCGACGAGTGCCCGACGATCCTCGCCATTATCCCGAGGTTATAGACGCGCTTCCGGGCATCGAATGACAACCCTCTCACCCCGTCATTCTGCGACGACTCCCCGATGCTTCCGATTCTCGAAGAAGGCGCCGGGTTAGCTTCTACTGAATTGTGACCCGCATACGGGGACCAGTGGGGATATCGGAATGGCGCCTCGCGTCTCGACAACCGCTGACGAGGCATCAGCGCGCATTCGGGAATCGAGGCTCATCATCACTGCTTTCGTCGAAGTGACCGGGCGGCCCCGGCCTGCCGCCGCCACCGGCCCCGGCCTGATCGTCCACGAGTGGGTCGAGCGCCGCGGAGGCGCGGAGCGCGTCCTCGAGGCGATGACCGAGGCCTTCACCGATGCCGACGTCCGAGTCCTGTGGAGCGACTCCGCCGAGGTCGTCGGGCGGCCCGTGCAGGAGTCGTGGCTCGCCCGCACGCCGCTGCGCCGCCACAAGATCCTGGCGCTCCCCGCGATGCTGCCGACCTGGCGCCTCCCGATCGGTGAGCCGCACGAGTGGGTGCTGGTCAGCTCGCACCTCTTCGCCCACCACGTCCGCACGACGGGGCCGACGAAGAAGTTCGTCTACGCCCACACGCCCGCCCGCTACATCTGGGAGCCCGACCGCGACGGCCGCGGCAGCAGCCTGGCCGCCCGCGCCGCGAGCACGGTGCTGAAGCCCATCGACCGCTACCGGGCGGCGGAGGCGACCTCCATCGCGGTCAACAGCCGGTTCACCGGCGAGCGGGTCGGCCAGGCCTGGCACCAGCCCTCGACCGTCATCTACCCGCCGGTGAACACCGAGGTGCTCACGAGCATCATCGACTGGTGCGCGCCGCTCACCGACGAGGAGTGCCGCGTCCTCGACTCGCTCACCCGCCCCTACCTCCTCGGAGCGTCGCGCTTCGTCCCCTACAAGCGCCTCGAGAAGGTCATGGACGCGGGGGTGAAGACCGGCCTGCCCGTGGTGATCGCGGGCCACGGGCCCTGGGAGGCGCGGCTGCGCGCCTACGCGGAGGAGATCGCCGCCGACGTCACGTTCGTGATCTCCCCCTCCGATCAGCTGATCCGGGCGCTCTACGCGCGCGCGATCGCCTACGTGTTCCCGGCGATCGAGGACTTCGGGATCATGCCCGTCGAGGCGATGGCGTGCGGCACCCCGGTGATCGGCACCGAGATCGGCGGCGTGCGCGAGAGCGTCGCGCTGGCCGGAGGCGGCGTGACCGCCGATCTCGAGCACGACACCGACTGGAACGACCTGCTGCAGCGCGCCACCGACCTCGACGTCGACGAGTTCCGCCCGCGCACCCTCGTCTTCTCGCGCTCGCGCTTCATCGCCGAGCTGCAGGAGTGGATCGCCGGCCAGACGCGCTGAGCGCCGCTAGAACAGCCCGCGCGGCGACTCCACCGAGGCGAGCACGCCCGGAGCCGCGACGACCGTGAGCCGGCCGACCTCCTCCGGGGTCAGCTCGGGCAGCCGCTGGGCGAGGTCGAGGAAGCGCTCGATCTCGTCGCCCTCGAGCACCCCCTCGGCGAGCGTGCGGAACTTCGCCACGTACTGCTCGCGCGTGAACGGGTGGGCTCCCAGCGGATGCGCATCCGCCACCGCGATCTCGTCGACGATCGTCGTGCCGTCGGTGAGCACGATCTCGACGCGCGCGCCGAACGCCTTCTCGGCCGGGTCGGTGGAGTGGTAGCGGCGCGTCCACTCCGCGTCCTCCTCGGTCGTGGTGCGCTGCCAGAGCGCGACCGTGTCGGGGCGGGCGGCCCGCTCGGGCGCGTAGCTGCGCTCGTGGTGCCAGGCGCCGTCCTGCAGCGCCACCGTGAAGATGTAGGGCACGGAGTGATCCAGCGTCTCGCGCGAGGCCGTCGGGTCGTACTTCTGCGGATCGTTCGCGCCCGAGCCGATCACGTAGTGCGTGTGGTGCGAGGTGTGGATGACGATCCGCTCGACGCGCTCGGGATCGGCCGCCTCCGGATGCGTGTGGTGCAGGCGGCGGGCGAGGTCGATCAGCGCCTGCGCCTGGTACTCGGCCGAGTGCTCCTTCGTGTACGTGTCGAGGATCCCCCGCTTGGCCTCGCCCGCATCGGGCAGCGGCACGTCGTAGGCGGCATCGGGCCCGTCGAGGAGCCGGGCGATCACGCCGTCCTCGCCCTCGTAGATCGGCGACGGGCTCGTCTCGCCGCGCATCGCCCGGTCGACGGCCTCGATCGCCGTCTTGCCGGCGAAGGCGGGGGCGAAGGCCTTCCAGCTCGAGATCTCGCCCTTGCGCGACTGCCGGGTCGCGGTGGTGGTGTGCAGGGCCTGCGCGATCGCCTGCTCGATCACGGCGACGTCGAGCCCGAGCATCGTGCCGATGCCGGCGGCGGCCGAGGGTCCGAGGTGGGCGACGTGGTCGATCTTGTGCGCGTGCAGGCTGATCGCGCGGACGAGGTCGACCTGGACCTCGTAGCCGGTGACGATGCCGCGCAGCAGCTGCGCGCCTCCGATGCCCGCATGCTGGGCGACGGCGGTCAGCGGAGGGATGTTGTCGCCCGGGTGCGAGTACTCGGCCGCGAGGAACGTGTCGTGGTAGTCGAGCTCGCGCACGGCGACGCCGTTGGCCCAGGCCGCCCACTCGGGCGAGACCCGGCGGGCGGGATCGGCGCCGACCACGTTCGCTCCGTCGCCGCCGATGGAGGCGGGGTGCGCGAGGGCCTGCGACCGGGCGGCCACGACGGGGCGGCGCAGCAGCGACGCGGTGGCGACGGCCGCGTTGTCGATGACGCGGTTCACCACCATCTCGGCGACCTCGGAGTCGACCTCGACGGGGTCGGCGGCGACCTCGGCGAGCGCGTGGGCGAGCTGCCCGTGACGGGGGAGCTCCTCGTCGCTGCGGTGGACGCGGACGTGGTGATCGTGCACGGAGGGCTCCTTCGACGGGGGTCCCGCCAATCTATCGCCGCCGCCGCGCGCGCTTGAATGGGGTCATGCCCTCCCGATCCCGCGTGGCCGCGTTCGACTGCGGCACCAACTCCCTCCGCCTGCTGATCGCCGACGTCGAGGGCGGTGCCCTCGTCGACGTGCTGCGGCGCACCGAGATCGTCCGCCTCGGACACGGCGTCGACCGCACCGGCCGCTTCGATCCGGCGGCGCTCGAGCGCACGCTCGGCGTGACCCGCGAGTACGCCGCGCTCGCCCGCGAGGCCGGTGCCGCCCGCCTCCGCTTCGTCGCGACCTCGGCGACCCGCGATGCGGCCGACCGCGACGAGTTCCTCGACGAGGTCGAGCGGATCATCGGGGTCCGGCCCGAGACGATCAGCGGTGAGGAGGAGGCGGCGCTCTCGTTCCGCGGCGCCGTCTCGGCCGTCGACTCCGCCCGGCCCGTCCTCGTCGTCGACCTCGGCGGTGGATCGACCGAGCTGGTCCTCGGCGACACGCAGCCCCGGCAGGCGCACTCGATGGACGTGGGCAGCGTGCGGCTGACCGAGCGGCACCGCCGGGCCGGTGCCCCGACGGCGGCCGAGCGGGACGCGATCCGCGGCGACGTGCGGGCCGCGCTGGCCGCCTCCTCCGTCGATCTCCCGGCCGCCCGCAGCGTGGTCGGCGTCGCGGCGACGGTGCTGACGATCACGGCGCACGCCCTGCGGCTCACGGCCTACGATCGAGCGGCGCTCGAGGCGACGCTCCCCCTCGCCGACGTGCTCGGGGCCTGCGACGAGCTCGCCGCGCTCTCGCCCGCCGAGGCCGCGGCGCTGCCCTACGTGCGCAGCGGCCGCGAGGACGTGCTGGCGGCCGGCGCGCTGATCTGGAGCGAGGTGCTGCGGGCGGCTCAGGAGGCGTCAGGGGCGCTCGACACGGTCACCACCACCGCGCACGACATCCTCGACGGGATCGCACTCGGGCTCGGATGATCACGCGCCGGGTACGGTGGGCGGACCGCCTCTGGAAGGAAGCTCCATGACCGAGCCCGTCGTCGTCCACGTCGTCTTCACCCCCGCCGAGGGAGCCCTGGACCGGATGGTCGACGCCCTCCGCGCCGGCATCGCCGAGGTGCACACCGAGCCCGGCTGCGAGCTGTACTCGATCCACCACGCGCCCGACGGCACCGTCGTCATGATCGAGAAGTGGACCAGCGCCGAGGAGCTCGACCGCCACGGCGCCGGCGAGCGCGTCGCCCGGATGAACGCGGCGCTCGACGGGCTCCTCGCCGAGCCGCCGCGCATCGTCCGCCTGGTCCCGATCCCCGCCGGCACCCCGGAGCAGGGCGCCCTCTAGGGGTACAGCCTCAGGCGCCCGTCACCCCCGCCATCCTGAACCGGAACACGAGCGGCCCCGCGCCCGCGCGCACCCGGAACTCCGGGTGCGTGCGCGCCCCCCAGGAGTCGTCCCCCGCGACTCCTCGACGCCGCAGCGCCGGGCGCAGCACCGTCCGCTGCACCGGCGGCAGCTCGTTCGGGTGCTGCGCGTTCTCGATCTCGTACGGGGTCCACGGCAGCGCCGAGAACTCCATGCCGCCCTCGCTCTCGAGCCGGAGACCCCAGCCGTCGTCGCCCGTCACCTCGGCCCAGCGCACCCCGGTGCGGCTGCCCGACTCCTGCGGCATCAAGTACGGGGGCAGCTCGTCGGCGACGTCGCTCTCCCAGACGTCCAGGCGCGCGCCGAGTCGGCGGTCCGAGTAGCACTCGTCCGGTCCGTCGCCGTACCAGCGGAGGCGGTGCGCGTCGGCGCCCGTGGTGAGCAGCATGCCGAACTCCGGCAGGTCGGGCAGGCCGTCCGGCACCGCCATCGAGACGGTCACCTCGATCCGGCCGTCGCCGGTGACCCGGTAGTCGACGTCGCAGACCGCGCGCGGAGTGGTCGGCAGCTCGTAGTGGAAGCCGACGGTCACCGCGGAGTCGTCCGACGTCACCGTCGCCGTCCGCAGCGAGTCGCCGGCGGCCCGGGCGTACCGGCTCGCCAGCAGCCACTGCCCGTCCTCGAAGGGACCGCCCCAGCCGCGCTCGTTCGCGGTCGGAGCGTGCCAGAAGGACGGCTTCGGGATCGAGGTGAGCAGCTCGCGCCCGCCCTCGGCCCCGCCGCCCCACCGGTACGACATCAGCCCGCTGTGCAGTCGCGAGAAGAGGACGCTGAAGCCCTCGCCGCGGACGCCCACGTTGTGCGTGCCGTCGATGATCTCGGGTCGCGGGAGCTGCTCGACGGCCGGGCGGCCGGCCACCTCGAGCACGCTCTGACCGCGGGCGATCACGTGCCCCGCCTCCGCCCAGCGCGTCGCCACCGCGAGCCGCAGCTCGACGTCGACCGTGTACTCGCCCGGCAGCTCCGGCACGACCACCGGGTTCGGGTAGCGCTGCGTCGAGCCCGGAGCGACCGCGGTCGCGAGCGCCGCGACCGCGAGCTGACGCCCCTCCCTCCGCAGGGTCACGACCGCGTCGTACTCGGAGGACGGCGTGAACAGCGACCGGTTCTCGATCGTGATCCCCTCGCGTGCGACCTCGATGCGGAACGGCTGGTAGAGGTACGCCACCTCCTGCAGCTTCGGCGTCGGCGTCCGATCCGCGAAGAGGATCCCGTTGCCGCTGAAGTCCCCGTCGTGCGGCGACTCCCCGCTGTCACCGCCGTAGCCGAAGTAGGGCCGCCCGTGCCGGTCGACCAGCGCCACGGCCTGGTCGGCGAAGTCCCAGATGAACCCGCCCTGGAACAGCGGGTCGCGATACGCGAGATCGAGGTAGCGGTCGACCGCGCCGAAGGAGTTGCCCATCGCGTGGGCGTACTCGCACAGGATGACCGGCTTGTCGCGGTGCTCAGCGAGGTACTGCTCGATCTCGGCGGCCGGGGTGTACATCTGGCTGACGACGTCGGTCGTCCCGGGGTACCGGGAGTCCCAGTGCACGCCCTCGTAGTGGATCGGCCGGTCGTCGGCCTCGCGGAACCAGTCGGAGAGGTCGCGCAGCACCGTCCCGCCGAACGACTCGTTGCCGAGCGACCACATCACGACGCTCGGGTGGTTCTTGTCGCGCTCGAGGAGGCTCCGGGCGCGGTCGTGCAGAGCCGGCGCCCAGCGGCCGTCGTCCCCGGGCACCGCCTCGGCGAGCGGCGCGTCGAGGTAGCGGACGCGGTCCCACAGGCCGTGCGTCTCGAGGTTCATCTCGTCGATGACGAGGAAGCCGTACTCGTCGGCGAGCTCGTAGAAGTAGGAGTTGTTGGGGTAGTGGCTCGTCCGGATCGCGTTCACTCCGGCGCGCTTGAGGATCCGCAGATCCTCCTCGGTCTGCTCGCGGCTGACGACGCGGCCCTCGAGGCCGAACTCGTGGCGGTTCACCCCGAGGAACACGATGCGCCGGCCGTTCAGGCGCAGCACCCCCTCCTCGATCGCGAAGCGGCGGAGGCCCACCCTCTGCGGGATCACCTCGGTGAGCCCGCCCTCGGCGTCGTGGACGCGCACGAGCAGGCGGTGCAGGTGCGGGTCCTCCGGGCTCCACAGGCGCGGGGCCTCGAGGCGGAGGCGGTACGTCGCGTCGGAGCCGCGGCGCAGCTCGCCGACTCCTTCGAGCTCGACCGTGGCGGTGCCGGCACCGTCGACATCCAGCTCGACGACGATCTCGGCCGACCCGTCCTCGACGAGCGTCGTGACGCGGAGGTCCTCGACGTGCACCCGCGGCCGGCGCAGCAGCACGACGTCGCGGAAGATGCCGGAGAAGCGGAAGAAGTCCTGGTCCTCGAGCCAGGAGCCGCTCGTCCACTTCACGACCTGGGCCGCCAGCGTGTTGGTTCCCGGCACGAGCGCGTCGGTGAGGTCGAACTCGGCGGGCGAGAAGCTGTCGGCCGAGAAGCCGAGGTAGACGCCGTTGAGCCAGAGCGCGACGGCGCTCTCGGCGCCGCGCACGTCGAGCGCGATCCGCTCGCCGGGCGCGACGGGCTCGGCGAGCTCGAACGTGGTCAGGTAGGACGCGACCGGGTTGAACCGCTGGGGCGCCTGGCCTGGCGCGAGCGTCTCGCGGCCGTCCCAGGGGTACTGCGTGTTCACGTACTGGGGCCGGTCGTAGCCGTGGAGCTGGATGTGCGCGGGGACCGGGATGAGATCCCAGCCGGAGGCGTCGAACCCCGGCTGCTCGAAGCCGGGGACCGTGCCCGAGAAGTCCGTCGCGCAGTGGATCCGCCACAGCCCGTTGAGCGACTGCTCGAACGAGCTCGTGCCCGACTCCGCCTCCGCCGCCGAGGCGAACCAGCGGTGATCGGAGTGGGCGGGCCGCCGGTTCTCGGCGAAGTAGCCGGGATCGGAGAGCCGCGCGGGATCGAACCCGGTGACGGACGGCGCGCCGGAGGAGGGGAGGTGCGCGAGGCTCACTTGATCGCTCCCGTGATGCCCTCGGCGAACGAGCGCTGCAGGATCATGAAGACGATCACCGTGGGTACCGAGGCCAGGAACACGGCCAGCATCAGGACCCCGTAGTCGACCACGTAGCCGGCGCTGAGGTTCGAGATCAGCATCGGCATGGTCTGGAAGTCGTTGTTCACGAGGATCACCTTGGGCCAGAGGAAGTTGTTCCACGCCGTCATGAACGTGATGACCGCGGCCGCCGCGTACGTCGACCGCATCGACGGCAGGTAGATCTTCGCGAAGATGCCCAGCTCGCTCACTCCGTCGATCCGCGCCGCCTCGATGATCTCGTAGGGGAACGACCGCGACGCCTGGCGGAACAGCAGGATGAGGAACGGCGTCGAGACCGCGGGGATGACGACCGCGGCGAGCGAGTTGATCATCCCGAGCTCCGCGAAGACCTGGAACAGCGGGATCATCGTCGCCGCGAACGGGATCATGATCGCGATCAGGAGGACCGCCATCACGGCGTCCTTCGCCCGCGAGTGGAACACCTCGAAGCCGTAGCCCGCGATGGAGCAGATGATCAGGGCGAGCACCGTGGTGCCGACGGCGACCGTCAGCGAGTTCCACATCGCCGACCCGACATCCTGGAGGTCGAGCAGGCCCGCGAAGTTCTCGAACAGCGCGGCGCCCGGGATGAGCCGGGAGTCGAGCACGTCCTGGCTCGTGTTCGTCGCCGAGACGGCCATGAAGTAGAGCGGGAAGATCGAGAAGATCGCGAAGACGGAGAGGAAGAGGTACTTCGGCAGCGAGCGCAGCCGCGTCCCGAGGGAGGCGGAGTGGACGGGAACGGTCTCGGGACGGGAGTCGGACGACTCCGTCTCGGGGAGGGAGAGGACCGGATCCGTCACAGGCAGAGTGCGCACGGGATCAGTCACGCTTGTCACCGACTTTCAGCTGGGCGAACGCGAGGATCGCGACGAGGATGAGGATCACGTAGGAGAGCGCCGACGCGTAGCCGAAGTTCGGGTTCTTGAGGAACGAGACCTCGAAGAGGTAGTGCGACATCGACATGGTCGTGTACGCCGGGCCTCCCCTGGTCAGTGCCCACGATTCGTCGAAGAGCTGCAGGGTGCCGTTGGTCGACATGATCGCGGTGAGCAGGATGATCGGCCGCAGCTGCGGGATCGTGACGTGCCAGAAGGTCTGCAGCGCGTTCGCGCCGTCCATCTTGGCCGCCTCGATGCTCGAGTAGTCGACGTTCTGCAGCGCCGCCAGGTAGAAGACCATGTTGTAGCCGGTCCAGCGCCAGAGCAGTCCGAGGATGATGACGAACCGCCCGGTGTCGGGGTTGCCGAGCCAGTTGATCGGCGAGTCGAGCAGGCCGATGCCCAGCAGCACGTCGTTGACGAAGCCGTCGTTCGCGAAGATCGTCCGGAACACCAGGGAGTAGGCGACCAGGGAGACCGCGCAGGGCAGGAAGATCGCGGTGCGCCAGAAGGTCTTGAACTTCAGGTTCCGGGTGTTCAGCACGCTGGCCAGCACGAGCGCGAGGATCAGCATCACCGGCACCTGGATGATCAGGTAGATGAAGGTGTTCTGCAGGGTCAGCCGGAAGATCTCGTCCTGCAGGAGCCGCTCGTAGTTGGTCCACAGGGGCTCGGCGAACGAGAGGTTCGCCCCCCGCCCGGTCTGCAGCGACAGCAGGAACGCCTGGAGCATCGGCAGGAAGCTCACCAGGAAGATGAGCAGCGCTGCCGGGAGGAGGAACGCCCAGCCGGTGAGGCTGCGGCGGCGCTCGCCGGTCATGCGGGTCGGGCGGCGCAGGTCGCGCTGCCGCTGTTGAGGAACGCGCGGTCTGGGGCGCGGTGGGGCGGAGGTGGTCACGGGCGACTCGCATTCTCGGAGAGAGGGAAGAGGGGGACCGGGCCGGGGAGGAGGCGTCCTCCCCGGCCCGGGAACGCGGTCAGCTCATCGCGAACTCGACGTTCGCCTGCGCCTCCTCGAGTGCCTTCGCCGGGTCGGCACCGCCGATGATCTGCGTGATCGCGGCGCTCACGGCGTCGCGGCCCTCGTAGTAGTAGGCGCCCGTGTTGTTGCTGGGCACCTCGGCGCCGAACTCGGCGACCTCGGCGAAGATCGGCTGGCCGGCGAAGAACTCGTTCGGCTGCTCGTAGGCGGTGGAGGAGCCGGCGGGGAGCCAGTTGGCGACCGCACCGGACTTGGGGAGGATGGTGTCGTACAGCTCGGTGGAGCCGGCGAAGGTCGCGGCGAGGAAGTCGGTCGCGAGCTCGGTGTCGGCGTTCGAGCTGATCGCCCACGACGATCCGCCGCTGGCCGTGTAGTTGGTCGCACCCGAGATGCCGTCGAGCGAGGGCACGTTGGTGATCGCCCAGTTGCCGGCCTGGTCCTCGGCGGTCTGGATGGAGCCGACGATCCAGATGCCCTGCATGGTGCCGCCGACGGAGCCGTTCACGAAGGTGCCGAGGTACTCGTCCCAGGAGTTGACCTCGACGTAGACGCCCGACTGGACGAGCTGCTTGTAGATGTCGATGGCGGCGAGCAGCGCATCGTTGTCGGTGATGGTGGGGTTGCCCTCGTCGTCGAAGAGGCTGGCGCCGGCGCTCTGCAGCATCATCATGATCGTGTCGGAGGAACCGGCCTGACCGGACATCAGCGGCGAACCGGTCTTGGCCAGGACGTCCTTGCCCTTGGCGAGGAAGTCCTCCCAGGTGATGTCGGTGAAGTCGTCGATCGTGTAGCCGGCCGCCTCGAGGACGTCGGTGCGCAGCGCCGTGACGGCGGTGCCCGAGTCGAACGGCACGCCGTAGTGCACGTCGTCGAGGGTCGAGTAGGCCGAGACCGCGTCGGGGAACTCCGAGAAGTCGACCGCGTCGGCGGACACCTCGGTGAACACCTCGGGGTAGTTGACGAGGTTCTTCTGGAACGCGTTGTTCTGCATCAGGAAGATGTCGGGCAGCTCCTCGTACTGCTGCGACTGCGCGAGCGTCGTGAGCTTGGGCTGCAGGTCGTCCCACGGCGTCTCGACGATGTCGAGCTCGAAGTCGGGGTTGTCCTTCTGGTAGATCTTCTCGGCCTCCTCGAGGGCGGCGATGTTGAACGTCGGGTCCCAGGCCCAGACGGTGAGCTTCTGGTCGCCGTCGCCCTCTCCGCTTCCGGAGGACGAGCCGCCGCCGCCGGCCGCGCAGGCGCTCAGGGCGAGGGTGAGGGGCAGGGCGAGGGCCACGGCTGTCGTGACCTTCTTCTTGAATGTGCGCACGGTGATCTGTTCCTTCTGTGTGGGTGCAGTGGGTGAGTGCAGGTGTGAGGAGTGCAAGCGGGAGAGGTCGAGGGTGCCGGAGGCGGTCAGCCGAGCGGCTGCCAGGGGCCGTAGGGGTCGCCGGGGGCCTGGTTGCGGGTCCACCACTCGGCCTGGAAGCGCTTCCCCTGGTGCAGGACGATCTCGCCGGTGTCGAAGATGCGCGACGCCGTCCAGACGGCGGTGCCGTCGGGGGCGGTCGTGATCTGCTGCCAGGGGCCGTTCACGTCGCCCGGAGTCTGGTTGCTCGAGTACCAGGAGGCCCGCCACTCGGAGCCCGCGAAGAGGACGCCGTCGCCCTTCTGGTACACCGCGGTCGCCGACCAGGCGGCGCGGACCCTCAGGTCGAGCCGCGCCTCGACTCCGGCGCTGCCGGTGGCGAGGAGGCCGGGGACGACCGACAGCGTGGCGGTGCAGTCCCCGGCGGTCGCGGTGTCGAATCCGGTGACCGTGTACTCGGCGGCACCGAGAGCGCGCGTCGTGCCGTCGGCGAGGGTCGCGGTGACCGTGACGGCCGCCGGGTCGAAGGCCGAACCGACCGGCACCTGGAGTGTCGACGGGGTCACGGCGATCGAGCGGACCGCCGCCTCGCTGCCCTGACGGCGCAGCGACAGAGCGTCGACGGTGAGGCTCCGGCCGCCGGGCCCGGTCGCGAGGATCGCGACGCGCGCCGTGCCCGCCGGGAGGACGAACTCCGGGGAGGAGACGTCCGCCCATCCGCTCGTCACGGGGATGCCGGTCACGTGCTCGATGCCATCGGCGCCGGTCACCGCGACCCGCGCCGCCGAGAGCCCGCCCGGGTTGTCCGCCCGGAGCGAGAGGGCGTAGACGCCCGCGGGCACCTCGTTCTCCTGCTGCACCCCGCCCGAGAAGGCCTGCGCCGCACCGAGACGGAGGGCGAAGCGAGAGCCGTCGGCTCCGGGCGAGGGGTTCGAGACGAAGGCGGTGGTCGACGAGGCCGGGTCCGTGGTCTGCGTCCAGCCGGTCACCGTGCTGACGGCGATCCGGTCGGCGGCGAAGTCGGGGTTGAGGATCCAGTTGTTGCCGGCGCCCACCTGCCACTCGCCGGTGCGGGCGTTCAGGTCCCACTCGCTGAGCGAGTTGAAGCGCACCTCGGCACCCGTCCCGCTGAGCGGCACCCACTGGTTGTAGCCGAGGCCGTTCCAGGCGAAGTCGGCCCAGCGGTCGCCGGCGTAGATCACGGTGTCCTGCTCCGTGCCCTGCACGGTGAGGAAGAAGCCGCTCTGCGTGACGTGGCTGTAGTCCTTCTCGGTGCCGGGGAGCACGTACATGCTCGAGTAGGGCCCCTGGATCCGCCCCTCGAGCGAGCGCACGAGGTAGGTCTGCGACGTGTTCCAGCCGTGCAGATCCGAGCTGGCGACGTAGTACTGACCGTCGAGCTTGAACATCGCGTTGCCCTCGCGGCCCGCTCCGCGGTACACCTCGACGGCCGTCTCGACCGAGAGCGAGTCGGCGTCGCTGATCTTGCCGACGTAGGTGCGGCTCCGGCCGTCGCGGTACGAGAAGACGAGGTAGTCGGTGCCGTCGTCGTCGGTGAAGACGGTCTGGTCGCCGGTCCCCTGGTTCCAACCGGGCTTGCTCGGGTTCTCGTAGACACCGGGGATGCGGGTCTGCAGGTTCGCGTACTCGAAGTCGGCGACGGGCGAGTCCCCGCTGAGGAACAGGACTCCGGCGTTCGTGACCCGGGCCGGGTCGGGGCTCTCGAACTGCGTGAGCAGCACGTAGCGTCCGGTGCTCTCGTTGTAGGCGACGCCCAGGCGGCCGATCCAGACGGCGTCGGCGAGCGTCTCCATGTCCGAGAAGTAGGTTCCCGTGACGTCCTTCGACGTCGGGATCTGCAGCGCGGTGTCCCTGGTCGCGATGTCGTTCTCGAAGGTCCAGTTCACGAGGTCCTCGGACGAGTACGCGGTGACCGCGACGAAGTCGCCCTCTCCGGCCCGCGTGTAGGTGCGGGTCGGGTCGTCGTAGTAGAGCTGCGAGCCCGTGTACTCGACGCCGTACCAGTAGTACCGGTCGCCGAAGCGGAAGATGCCGCCGCCCTGCGAGAAGATCGGGTCGCCCGCGGTGTCGAGCCAGAAGCGGTTGTTCCCGATCGTCTCGAGGGCGCCGTCCGACACGGGGTCGAGTGCGGCGGCGGTGTCCTGCAGCGCGTTCTTGGCGGCGACCACCTCGGCGCTCGAGGCACTCGGGTCATCGACGACGTCGCCCGCCGTCACCGTCGCCGCGGCGAACGGCGCCCACGACGCGGCCGAGTACGCCGACGGGACGCGGGTGCGGTACTGCTCGAGCATCTCGCGCAGGCCCGAGATCCTGACGAGGTCGCCCTCGGCCGACTCGAGGTCGGCCCGGGCGGCGATCAGCTCGGCATCGGTCGCGGTGGCGGAGTCGCGCACCGCGGTGGCGCGGGAGAGGACGCTCGAGAAGGCCGCCCAGGAGTCGGCGGTGACGTCCGCCGCGTCGAGCGCGCTCAGGCGGTCGAGCACCGCGCTCAGCCGGGCGCGCTCGTCGACCTGCGTCGTAGCGGTGAACTCGGCGGAGGCGTGGTTGATGAAGCCGACGGTGACGACGCGGAGGACGTGCTCTCCGGGCTCGAGACCGGTGAAGGAGGCGATCGGGACCGTGCTGGTCGACCGGGCGCCGCGGTAGTCGGCCGAGCCGACCTTCACCCCGTCGACGAACACGTCGGCGGTGCCGTTGGTGGTGGCCCGCCGGCCCGAGAGAGCGACCGTCTCGCCCGTGAACGCGATCTCGAAGGCCGCGCCGGCGCTCGCCCACGTGTGGGTGCTGTTCTTCGACCAGGCGCCCTCGTAGAAGGTCTTCAGCGCAGTGCCGCGCACCGTGGTGGTGTCGGTGAACGCGACCGTCGTGGTCTGCACCTCGGCCGCCGTCGCGGGCGTCTGCCCGGCGAGCACGAGGAGACCTGCGAGGAGCGCGGCGACCAGCCCGTGGAGCCGCCTCGGCGCCGTCGTCGTTCGTGTCATGAAGATCCTCCGTCATCGCAGGTTCACCGTGATACAGCGTTGTACCACACGGGGGAATCTAGCCCGCAGGAGGGGAAAGGGCAAGAAGCGCTTTCCCGCGTCTCAGCGCGTCGTACCGCGGGTGATCAGCCGGGAGCGGGCGAAGACGGTCGTGGGCGCGGCGTCCGCACTCTCGATGCGCGCCACCAGCCGCTCGAGCGAGGTGCGGGCGATCCACTCGATCCGCGAGTCCATCGAGGTCAGCGGAGGAGTCAGGAACGCGGACTCCTCGACGTTGTCGAAGCCGATCACCTGCACGTCCTCCGGGATGCGCAGCCCGCCCTCGCGCAGCGCCGAGATCGCACCGGTGGCGAGCTGGTCGTTGAAGCAGACCAGCCCGTCGAAGGGGAGGCCCGACCGGACCAGATCCCGGGCGACGCGGAACCCGGAGCCGATCGTCCAGTCGTACCCGGTCACGCCCACCAGCCGGGGATCCAGCGCGCGCCCCGCCGCCGCCGCCTCCTCGGACACGCCCCGCAGCCGCAGTTCGGCGTTGCCCTCGCGGGCCGTGCCGATCACCTCGGGGTCGAAGGGCGCGTGGGCTCCGACCACGGCGATCGTCCTGCTGCCCCGCTCGAGGAGGTGCGCCGCGGCCGCCCGGGCGTCGGCCACATCGTCCGTCGTGACCCTGTCGACGAGGTCCCAGGTGTGGCGGGTACCGAGGCAGACGAGGGGGTAGGCCACGTCGAAGTCCGCCCGATCGAGGGTCTCGTGCTCCGAGAGCGAGAGCAGCAGCCCATCCGTGCGCTGGGAGTCGAAGCGCTGCAGCAGCCGACGGGAGCCGTCGCCGCCGTCATCGGGGTAGGTCGTCACGTAGACCGCGAGGCTCATGTCGCGCGCCGTCTCGATGACGGCCTCGGCGAGCTCGGCCAGGTAGGCCGCCTTCAGGGTCGGCACCGCGAGCGAGATCGCGTCCGTGCGTCCCCGGGTCAGGCTGCGGGCGGCGATGTTGACGGTGTAGCCGAGCTCCTCCACCGCCGCCTTCACGCGCGCGCGGGTCTCGTCCGTCATCCGGCCCGTCCCGTTGACGGCGTTCGACGCGGTCTTGAGCGACACGCCGGCGCTCTCCGCGACGGACGCGAGAGTCGCCTTCCTGCGCGGTTCTGCCATGTCGTCCTGTCTCCGCTGCCCGGATCGTCCGGCCCGAGTCTCCCACTACGGGACGGGTCAGCCGGTCAGCGAGCTCCCGGAGTCGCGGCGCAGGCGGGCGGCGGCGATCAAGGGCACGAGGGTGAGCACGGCCATCGCGAGGAACGCGAAGCGGTAGGGCACGAGACCCGGGCCGAGCGCCGAGCCGACGGCCAGCGCGATGCCGCCCGCGGCGACTCCGAAGCCCGCGGCGACCTGCTGCGTCGTCGCGCTCAGCGTGTTCGCGCCCGACATCCCCTCCGGCGGCACCTCGGCGAAGGTCACGGTGTTGTAGGCGGTGAAGCCCGCCGAGCGCGCGACGCCGCTGAGCACCAGCAGCGCGACGATCGCGGCGACCGGCACGTCCGCGGTGAGGAACGCCATCGCCGCCATGCACGCGACCCCGACCAGGTTCGAGACGACCAGCACCGCGCGGAATCCGGCGGTGCGCAGCAGCCACGTCGTCGCCGGCTTGATCGCCAGATTGCCGACGAAGAGCGCGAGCACGATCGATCCGGCCTGGACCGCGTCCCAGCCGAAGGCGTCCTGGAACAGCAGCGGCAGCAGGAACGGCACCGCGCTGATCGTCGCCCGGTACAGCGATCCGCTGGCGTTGGCGACGCGGAAGGTCGCGAAGCGGAACGCATCGAGGGGCACGAGCGGATGCGGCGTGCGGAGGAGGTGCCGCACCGCGACCAGGGTGACGGCGGCGCCTCCGACCGCGAGGGCGAGCGCCAGGGGGTCGATCGCGTCGGCCGAGACGAGCCCGGAGGCGCCGACCAGCGCCCCCAGGCCGACCGCGACGAGCACGAGGCCGACGACGTCGAGCGGGGGCGGCACCGCCTCGGTGCTCGCCGCCGGGATGATCCGCCGCGCGATCACGAACGCGACCACGCCGAGCGGGAGGTTGATCAGGAAGATCCAGTGCCACGAGGCGTAGGTGGTGAGCAGCCCGCCCACGAACGGCGCGATGATCGGAGCGACGAGGCCGGGCCAGACGAGGATCGCGATCGCGCGGATGATCCCCTCCCGCGGCGTGACGCGGAGCACCGCGAGACGGCCGACCGGCACCATCAGCGCGCCGCCGACCCCCTGCAGCACGCGGGCCGCCACGAGCAGCGGCAGCGTCGGGCTGAGCGCGCAGAGCAGCGACGCGACGGTGAAGATCGCGATCGCGAGCGTGAAGACGCGGCGCACCCCGAAGCGCTCGCTCAGCCAGCCGGAGGCGGGGATGAGCACCGCCACGGTCAGGAGGAACGCCGTCACGGTGATCGCGACCGCCGCGGAGTCGACGCCCAGGTCGGCGCCGATCGCGGGTGCCGCGGTGGTCACGATCGTGGCGTCGAGGTTCTCCATGAAGAAGCAGCCCGCGACGAGGAGGGCGATGGCGCGTTGGCGGCGGGGATCCAGGGCGTGCCTCCTCGGGGTGCGGGTGGGGTGGGGTGGGGTGGCGGCCTCGGGTAGCGTCGAGCGCATGAGCGACACCGACGAGGCCCGCACCATTCAACTCCGCCGCTACGAACTGGTGGACGGGGTGATGGACGACTTCCTGGCCTGGTACAGGGCGAGGATCATCGCGGCGCGCGAGGCGCACGGCTTCCGGATCGAGTTCGCCTACGCCGACCGCGAGGTGAACGAGTTCGTCTGGGCGGTGAGCGCCCCGGGCGACGCCGCGGCGTTCGCCGAGCTCGAGTCGGTGTACCTGGCCTCGCCCGAGCGCGAGGCCGCCTTCGCGGGCGAGCCGACGCGGGTGGCCGTGCACCACATCCGGCTCATCGAGCGCATCGCCTGAGGTCTAGTCGCGCGCTCTCCTCACCGCGGCTGCCGCGGCGCGGAGTGCGAGCGACCCCAGCGCCACCGAGGCGATCGTGCCGAGCACGCGCGGCAGGACGTGCTTCTTCGTCGGCATCCCCTCGCGGTCGCGCGGCGAGGGGAGCGCCGTCGGCTCGAGCGTGCGCCCGTTGGCCCCCGCCTCGGCCATGTGCGCGAGCCGGCGCAGGGTCTCGATGTTGCGGACCCAGAGGAAGCCGTGCAGGAGCGGCTTCGGGATGAGCGTCCCCGGGCCCTTCACGGCGGTCTCGTGGATGCGCACCCGGCAGCCGCGGGCGTGCTCCTCGACCTCGAGGCGCACCCGCGCCTCGCCCATCGGCCAGCCGGCCGCCTGGATGATGAAGCGGCTCGAGGGGTCCCACTCGAGCACCGTCGTCTCGTCGTCGATGACGAGCGGCCAGACGCCGAACGAGTGCTGCAGCTTCGAGCCGACGTGCGGCCAGTCGCGGCCGACCTCGCGCATGCGCGAGGACCCCACCACCCAGCCGGGGAAGAGCCAGCCGTTGGCGAAGACGGCGAAGACGGACTCGGGCGGGCAGTGGAAGACGCGGGTGTTGCGGGACATCGCGGGCTCCTGTCGTGAGGATCGGGCAGTGCTTCCCCCTCAGGGTGCCAGGTCGGGAGTGCTCCTGATGCCGAACTCGTGGCGCAGAGCGCTCCGGGCGGCGTGCCAGCCGCCCATCCCGTGCACGCCCGGGCCCGGAGGGGTCGACGACGAGCAGAGGTAGAGCCCCTTCGCGGGGGTGCGCCACGGATCGGGCGACGGGACGGGGCGCGAGATCAACTGGGCGACGCTCGCGCCTCCGGCGGCGATGTCGCCCCCGATGTAGTTGGGGTTGTACGCCTGCATGTCGCGCGCCGTCATCGAGGAGGCGGCGAGGATGCGGTCGCGGAATCCGGGGGCGAAGCGCTCGATCTGAGCGGTGATCGCCTCCTTCTGGTGCGCCGGCGAGTGCCGGGGCACGTGGGTGTACGCCCAGAGGACGTGCTTGCCCGCGGGCGCGCGGCTCGGATCCGCGAGCGAGGGCTGCGCGACCAGCACGTAGGGGTTCTCGCTGTGCCTGCCCTGGGCGACGTCGCGCTCGGCCGCTGCGATCTCGGCGCGCGTGCCTCCGACGTGGAGGGTGCCGGCCCCGGCGAGCTCGGGGTTCGTCCACGGGACGGGGCCGTCGAGCGCGAAGTCGACCTTGGCCACTCCGTTGCCGTAGCGGAAGAGCCGCAGCGCCTTCGCGTAGGCGCCGGGCAGCCGATCGCCCGCGAGCGAGAGCAGCGCATCGGGCGTCAGATCGAGCAGCACGGCCTTCGCCTCCGGCAGCTGCGCGAGCGAGGTGACCTCGACCCCGGTCTCGATGGTGCCGCCGTGGGCACGGAGGTCGTCGGCCATCGCGTCGACGATGGCCTGGCTGCCTCCGATCGGCACGGGCCAGCCCCTGGCGTGCGCGTACGAGCCGAGTGCGAGCGCCGCGGCCGCCGTCGAGAGGCTCGGCATCGGGCGGATCGCGTGCGCCGCGACGCCCGCGAGCATCGCCGGCGCGGTGTCCTCGCTGAAGCGCAGGTTCCACAGCGGCGAGCCCTGCTCGAGCACGCGCAGGCCGAAGCGGAGGAGCACCGCGGGGTCGGTCGGCACGCGCAGCAGAGCGTCGTTGGTGAAGCCGGCGACGCGGTCGGCGCGCTCGGCGAGCGGCGCCATCAGCGAGCGCCAGGCGGCACCGTCGCGGCCGAGGCGGCCGGCCGTCCGCTCGATGTCGCGGTAGGCGATGCCGGCCCGGCCGCCGTCGAGCGGGTGCGCGTACGAGATCTCGGGGACGCGGAGGTCGATCCGCTGATCGAGCGCGAAGCGGCGGAAGAACTCGGACGCGAGCGCCATCGGGTGCACCGCCGAGCAGACGTCGTGGTGGAACCCGGGGAGCGTCAGCTCCGCCGTGCGCGCACCGCCGCCGATGGTGTCGTTGCGCTCGAGCACCGTGACCGAGAGCCCGGCCCTGGCCAGGGTGACCGCGGCGGCGAGACCGTTGGGGCCCGCTCCGACGACGACCGCGTCGACCATGCTCACTTCCTCCGCAGTGCCGCGACGGCCCCGACCGCACCCGCGGCGACGGCGACGGCCGCCCCTGCGTAGCTAATCGCCCGGTGCCTGATCATCCAGATCTGCGGAGTCATGGTGTGCGCGCGGTCGCTGAAGAGCCCGCGGGCGCCGTGGTCGCCCGCGACCGGCTCGTAGACGTTGTTCGGGAGCATCGGCTCCTTCTTGTCGGGCGCCTGCTGGCCGTCGAAGGCGCTGCGGGCGAGGTACCAGTCCATGAAGGCTCCGGCGAAGCGATCGCCCAGGATCGTGCCGGCGGTCGGCTCGCCGACCCAGGTGCGGCGACGCGGCTTGTCGGCGACGTCGGCGATGGCGATCGCGCCCACCTCCGGCTCGTAGATCGGCGGCACCGGCTGCGGGTGGTGCGGCAGCTGCGACTTGACCCAGTTGAACTGGATCGTGTTGAGCGCCGGCATGTCGACCTCGGACAGCCTGATCCTGCTCTTGGAGTGCAGCAGCTCGGCCGTCACGGACTCGGTGAAGCCGCGCGCGCCGAACTTCGAGGCGCAGTAGGCGGCCTGCAGCGGGATGCCCCGGTGCGCGAGCGCGGAGCCCACCTGGATGACGTGCCCCCGGTTCCGTGGCGTCATCCGCGAGAGAGCGGCACGGGTGCCGTTGACGAAGCCGAAGAAGTTGACGGCCACGGCGCGCTCGAAATCGGCCGGCTCGGTGGTGAGGAACTCGCCGAACACGCCGACCATCGCGTCGTTCACCCACAGCTCGATCGGGCCGAGCTCGGACTCGACGCGGTCGGCCGCCGACTCGACGGCCTCGCGGTCGGCGACGTCGGTCGGGATCGCCAGCCCCCGGCGACCCGCCTGCTCGATCTCGGCCAGCGTCGCGGCGAGGCCGTCCTCTCCGCGGGCGAGCACGGCGACGTCCCAGCCGCGCGAGGCGAGCTCGCGGACCGTCGCGCGGCCGAGACCGGCGGTGCCTCCCGTGACCACGGCCACGCCGCGGCTCATGCGGAGGCTCCGGAGGAGGTGGGGCGGAGGGGGTGCGTCATGGTCGAGCTCCTTCGTGAGGGTTCGTCTTCTCCCTCCACGCTAGGCGGGCGGCTGCCGACCCGCGCGGGGTTGCGCCCGGTCTGCGGGTCTGTCGCGTGATCCGCGGGCTGTGGAGGAGGATGACCCCGAGCGGCCGCCCCGCGAGCCGCTCCCCTCCGACGCTCAGATCTCCCCCAGAGAGCCGGGCCAGACTGACCGCCGCCGCGCGCCGCGGTGCCTCGACGACTCGACCGGACCGACGCATGACCACACTCCTCGGGCTCAGCCTGCTCTCGGGCCCCCTCGTGATCGGCGTGTACGCGGTCGCCGGGCTCGCCCTCCTCCTGCTCGTGCTCGCCTTCGTCAGGGCCCGGCCCCACGGCCGGCGCCGCCGGCTCGTGCTCGCCGTCGCCGTCCTCGTGGCCACCGCGATCGCCGGTGCCGCCCTCGCCGCGCTGCTCGACGGCGCCGACGGTCCGTTCGGCGTCGACTTCACTCCGGTGACGCGCCTCTGGGTCGGCCTCGGTCTCGGCGGCCTCGCCCTGGTCGCCGTTGTGCTCGTGCACGCGCTCGCCGCACGGCGGCCGCTGCGGCTGCTCGCCTCCCTCGGGGTCGGCGTGCTCGTGATCGCCACGGCGGCGATGTCGGTGAACATCGACTTCGGCCAGTACCCGACCGTGCGCAGCGCCCTCGGCATCAGCCCCTACCCCACGGTCGGCGACCCGATCGCCGTCCCCAGCGGCGATCACTCGAGCCTCGCGGAGTGGACCGCCCCCGCCGGGATGCCGAGCGTCGGCACGGTCTCGACCGTCAGCATCCCGGCCACGACCTCGAGGTTCGCCGCCCGCGACGCCGTCGTCTACCTGCCCCCCGCAGCGCTCACCGCCGACCCGCCCCTGCTGCCCGTGATGGTGATGCTCTCCGGCCAGCCCGGCTCCCCCTCCGACCCGCTCTCGACCGAGAACCTGCAGGCCTCGCTCGACGCCTACGCCGCCGCCCACGCGGGGCTCGCGCCGATCGTGGTCTCCCCCGACCAGCTGGGCGACCCGGACGCCAACCCGATGTGCATCGACTCGCCCCTCGGGAACTCCGCGACCTACCTCACCGTCGACGTGCCGAACTGGATCCGCGCCAACCTGCCGGTGATGAGCGACGCGCACGACTGGGCGATCGGCGGGCTCTCGCAGGGCGGCACCTGCGCGATCCAGCTCGGCGCGGGGTACCCGCAGCTGTTCGGCAACATCATCGTCGCCTCGGGCGAGCTCGCGCCGACCCTCGGCGACGACGCGACCACCATCGCGAAGGGCTTCGGAGGCAGCTCGGCCGCCTACGAGGCCGCGAAACCCGCGAGCATCCTGGCCGAGAACGCGCCGTACGCCGACACCGTCGCGCTGTTCGGAGTCGGGGCGAACGACACGTCGTTCCTCTCGGGAGTGAAGACGCTCTACGCCGACGCGAAGGCGGCGGGCATGGACGCGACGTACATGGAGGTACCGGACAGCGCCCACGACAAGACGGCCTGGTCGGCCACGTTCGACAAGGGCCTCGAGCTACTGGCCGCGCGCTGGAACCTGGTGCCCGCCTCCTGAGCAGGCTCAGCCCCGGGCGGCCGTGTGGCGCCCGTGGGCGGCGAGATCGCCGGGGCCTCCACCCTCGGTGGCGAGACGGGCAGCGCGTGGCGGTTCGAGTGGACCGGATGGTGGAGGCGCTGCGCTGCGCCTGGTCAGCGCTGCGGGCGCCGCGTCGACCAGAGGGCCCAGGCCACGAGGACGGGCTGGAAGAGCAGGCGCACCGCGCGCTTGCGATCGGTGTCGAGACCGAAGGCGCTCGTCTTCGTCAGCCACTGCGAGATGTTGCCCGGGAAGATCGCGGTGAAGAACGCGGCCGCGGCGGCTCCGACGAGCGGGGCACGGCGGCGGGCGAGCACCAGCGACGCGCCCAGGCCGATCTCGACGACACCCGAGGCGAGCACCACCGTGTCCTTATCCAGCGGCACCCACTCGGGGACCTGCGCCTGGAACTCCTCGCGCGCCCGGGTCAGGTGGCTCACCCCGGCGAAGACGAGGGCGGAGCCGAGGAGCAGCTTGGCTCCGGTGCGGAGGACGGAGATCGTGGAGGTCGACATGGCTTCCATCGTGGCGGACGGGGCGGGGCGCCTCGGGCGATCGGGCGTTTCCGCACGAACGTGCTCGCTCGGGGCGTGCGGTCTGCAGGTGCTCGTGCGGTCTGCAGGACTTCGTGCGGTCTGCAGGACTTCGACCATTTTTCTGGCACGGCAACAGGATTTCCGGAGGGATTCCCGATCGACTCCTGCACACCGCACCATCACCTGCGAATCGCACCGCCGGTTCCTGCAGACCGCACCGGCTCCTGCACACCGCACCGGCACCTGCACACCGCACTACAGATCGCGGCTCCCTTCCGGCCCCGTGTCGGAGCCCCGCTCTAGTCTGGGCGCGTGACAGACCGCATCCTCCTCCTCACCACCGGCGGCACGATCGACAAGGAGTACTCGCTCGCGGGCGAGCTCGAGATCGGCGAGCCGACCGTGCCGCGCCTGCTCGAGCCCGTGCTGTCGACGCTCGAGTTCCGCGTCGAGCAGGTCCTGGCGAAGGACAGCCTCGACCTCGACGACGACGACCGCGCCCTCCTGCGCGAGCGGGTGCTCACCGCCGAGGAGGACCGCATCGTCATCACCCACGGCACCGACACCATGACGGCGTCCGCCGAGGCCCTCGGCACCGTCCGCGACCGCGTGGTCGTCCTCACCGGGGCGATGCAGCCGGCGCGGATGCGCGACAGCGACGCCTCCTTCAACCTCGGCGCGGCCGTCGCCGCCGTCCAGCTGCTCCCGCCGGGCGTCTACATCGCGATGAGCGGACGCGTCCTGCCGGCCGGCTCCGTCGTGAAGGACCGCGCGGCGGGCGTGTTCCTGCCCGCATGACCAGTGCCGTGCAGCCGGCGCGACTCCTCGTCGCCGTCGCCGTCCTCGCTCTCACCGGGTGCAGCGCCGGCGAGGTCACGGTCGACGCCACCGTCCTCGATACGGGCTCGGGGCCCGTCCTCTGCCGCGACCTCATCCTCCAGTCGTCCCCGCCGCAGTGCGAGGGGTCGGCCCTGCGCGGCTGGGACTGGGACGCCGTCGAGGGCGCGACGACCGTCGACGAGACCACCTGGGGCGAATACGCGGTGACCGGCACGTGGGACGGCGGGACGTTCGTCGTCAGCGGCCCGCCGGAGGAGAACGGAGGGAACCCGTGAGGCGTCTGCTCCCCTGGATCGTCCCGGCCGCCGGGCTCGCCCTGATCATCGCCGGGCTCGTCGTCGGCGTCACCGCGCCCGGCGCTGTCAGCTTCGGCTGGTTCGCGTATGCGCCGCTCTCGGAGACGATGTTCTCCCCCTCGGACGCCGTGGTGATGTCGCGGGGCGTCGCGCTCGCCTGGGTGCTCGCGGTGCTCGGCGCCCTGCTGCTCGCCTTCTCGGCCGGCCGGCTCCTCGCCGTCCGCCGAGAGCGGCGACGCTGACCCGAGCGCGACGTTCTACGCTCGAAGCATGGCTGCGATATTCGACTCCCTCGACGAGAACCTGACCGCCTGGATCCGGGCGCAGCCGATGTGGTTCGTCGCGACGGCGCCGCTCGGTGCCGAGGGGCACATCAACATCTCGCCGCGCGGACTCGACTCGTTCTCGGTCCTCGGACCGAACCGCGTCGGCTGGGTCGACTACACCGGCAGCGGAGTCGAGACGATCGCGCACCTGCGCGAGAACGGCCGCGTCTGCCTGATGTTCGCCTCGTTCGGGAGCCGCCCGCGCATCGTCCGCCTGCACGGGCTCGGCTCCGTGTTCCTCCCCGGAGCGGCCGAGTTCGACGAGGTCGTGGCCCAGCACCCCGAGAACCCCAGCACGCGGGCGGTCATCACGGTCGACGTCACGCGCATCAGCGACGCCTGCGGCTGGGGCGTCCCCGTGATGGAGCTGACCGGCGAGCGCGACCTGCTCCGCCTCCAGGCCGAGAAGAAGGGCCCGGAGGGGATGGCCGAGTACCGCGCCACGCGGAACGCGCGCAGCATCGACGGCCTGCCGGGGTTCCCGGCCGAGGCCTGACCCGTGTCCGACGCCGCCGACCGTGCCGCGCGCTACTCCCAGGGCCGCGGATCCGGGGAGGACCCCGGCCCGACCATCCCCGAGGACGCCCAGGAGCGGGCCGCGTTCATCGAGACCTCGATCCAGCAGGCGATCCGCCGGGGCGACTTCGACGATCTGCCCGGTGCGGGGAAACCGCTCGAGGGCCTCGGGCAGGCGCACGATCCCGACTGGTGGATCCGCCGCAAGATCGAGCGCGAGAACCTGACCGGACTCGGCCCGGCCGCGTTCCTCCTCCGCGCCGAGGACCGCCGGCTGAACGACGAGCTCGACCGGCTCGTGCGCGAGTCGGAGGTGCGTGCGACGCTCGTCGACTTCAATCGCCGCGTCGTCGAGGCGCGCCGTCAGCTGCTCGGCGGGCCGCCGGTGGTGACTCCGCTCCGCGATGTCGACGCCGAGGTCGCGGCGTGGGCGGACCGGCGGGCGTCGCGAGCGCGCCCGCCCGAGCCGCCGCCGGCTCGACGCCGCTGGTGGCGCCGAGCGCAACCCTGACGGTGATCGGCCCGGCGCTCCTAGGCTCGGGAGCATGACGGCATCGCGGACGGACGTGCTCGTGGTCGGCGGCGGACCGGTCGGCGCGTTCCTCGGCGCGCTCCTCGCCGCGAACGGCGTCGACGTGCAGGTCTGGGAGCGGCGGACCGCCGTGCCGTCCGGATCGCGCGCCATCGGGATCCACCCGCCCTCGCTCGACGCGTTCGCGCCGATCGACGCCGCGGCGCCGATCCTGGCCGAGGGCGTGCGGGTGCGCGAGGGAGTCGCGCGCAGCCGCGGTCGCACCCTCGGGACCCTGTCCTTCGCGCGCGCGTCGAGCACGCATCCGTACGTCGTCACCCTCGACCAGCACCGCACCGAGCAGATCCTGCGCGACCAGCTGCGCGCCCGGGCTCCCGACGCGCTGCGGACAGGAGTGGGACTGACCGGCCTGCAGCGTGCACGTGACCACGTCGACGCCACCGGCATCGCGGAGGACGGCACGGCGACGGCCGTCCGCGCGTCGTTCGTCGTCGGCGCCGACGGCGCGCGCAGCACCGTCCGCGAGCTGCTCGGGATCGGGACCAGCGGCCGCGATTACCCCGACCGCTACGTGATGGGCGACTTCGCCGACCCCGAACCCGCCTCGCGCGCCTCCTCCGCCCTGGTCGACGTCGGCCCCGACGGAGTCGTCGAGTCGTTCCCGCTGCCGGGCGGGCGCCGCCGGTACGTGGCGCTCCGGGGCGCGTCCGAGCTGGAGGATCCGACCGGCCCCGTGGATCCGGACGCCGCGACGGCCCTCGCCGCGGTCGTGCGGGCGCGGACCGGCGCCGACCTCGACCCCGCGACCTGCACGATGACCAGCGGCTTCGGCGTCCGCCGCCGCGCCGCCGACCGCCTCGGCGTCGGCCGCGTCGTGCTGATCGGCGACGCCGCGCACGAGATCAGCCCCATCGGCGGTCAGGGGATGAACCTCGGCTGGCTCGACGCCGCCGAGCTCGCTCCCCTGCTCACCGGCGCGGTCCGCGCGGGCTCCGCGGGGCCGTGGCCCGGCTTCGCGCGGCGCCGCGCGGTGGTCGCACGCCGGGCGGCCGACCAGGCGGAGGCGAACATGGCGCTCGGGCGCCCCGTGCACGGTCTCGGCCGCGCGGGTCGCGAGGCCGGGCTGCGGGTGGCGCTGGCGCTCCCCTCCGCGGATCTGCTCGCCCGCGTCTACGCGATGCGCTGGTCGTGACGCGAGGCTCAGGCGACGAGCCGCGCTCCTGAGAGGCCGAGCTCGACCACGAGCACGAGCGACGCGATGATCACGAGCCGGAACAGCGTCCTGCTCGGCGGCCCCGACAGCACCAGCCGGATGCCGACGGCCGCGAGGGCGACCACGATCGCGGTCCCCGCGACAGCGAGCGCGACTCCGACGCCCTCGACCGGCTCGTCGCCGACGACCTGACCGACGAGCACGAGCACCGCCGCGACGACCAGCGAGCCGAACGCGACCACGCCCGAGCGCCGCAGGCCGAGCCGGTGCGGGAACCCGCGGACGCCGGTCGCCGCATCGTCGACGAGGTCGGGCAGGACGTTGGTGCAGTGGATCGCGATGCCGAAGACGGCCCCGGTCGCGATCGCCCACGCGGCCGGAAGCTGATCACCTCCCGCCGAGACCGCGACGACCGGCAGCAGCCCGAACGCGACGACGAACGGAGCGACCGAGAACGCCGTGCGCTTGAGCCCGGCGTCGTAGGCCCAGCCGGCGCCGACGAGCACCAGGTGCGCGACGGCCGCGACCGGCCCGAGCAGGAGCGAGAGCACGACCGCGACCACCGCGGTGACGACGGCGGCGGCCCGCACCTCGCCGACGCTGATGCGACCGAGCGCGACCGGCTTGTCGGTGCGGCCCACGGCACGATCGCGGTCGGCGTCGATCCAGTCGTTCGCCAGCCCGATCGACAGCTGCCCGGCGAGGACGGCGAGAGCGACGAGGACCACGATCCCGGGCACGTGACCGGAGGCGGCGGCCAGAACCGTCGCCAGCACGGTCACGGTGACGGTCGGCCCGGGATGCGACGACGCCAGCAGGAGGCGCACCCGGGAGCTCATCGTGCCAGCCTACGTGCGCCACTCGAGCACGGAATGTCCACGCCTCCGCCATGGTTGGGGTCATCGTTCTGAGGAGGACCACGTGGACGTCGTGAACTGGCTGTTCGACGCACAGCTCGTCATCGGTGATCAGACGATCCTGTGGCGCGAGGTCATCGGAAACGTCTTCGGGCTGCTCAGCGCGCTCGGCGGCATGCGCCGGAAGGTCTGGGCGTGGCCCGTCGGGCTGATCGGCAACGCGCTGCTGTTCACCGTGTTCATGGGGGCGCTGTTCGACACTCCGAACCCGGTGAACCTGCTCGGCCAGGCCGGCCGGCAGGTGATGTTCATCATCGTCAGCATCTACGGCTGGTACCGCTGGACGCACCGCCCCGAGGCGGCGACCATGATCGAGCCGCGGTGGGCCTCCTGGCGCACGCGCGGGCTGCTGGTGCTCGGCATGATCGGCGGCACCGCGGTGCTGACTCCGGTGTTCCGCGCGCTCGGCTCCTACGAGCCGGTGTGGAGCGACGCCTGGATCTTCGTCGGCTCGCTGCTCGCCACCTACGGGATGGCGAAGGGCTGGGTCGAGTTCTGGCTGATCTGGGTCGCTGTCGACCTCGTCGGCGTGCCGCTGCTCTTCTCGGCCGGCTACTACGCCTCCGGGCTGATGTACGTCTTCTACGGCGCGTTCACGCTGACCGGCTTCTTCGTCTGGCTGCGCCAGGCCCGCCGCCCCGTCCCGCCGATCGTCACCGTCGGCTGACCCTCCCGACCTGCTCCGCGAGATGCCACTTCGGTACGCCTCCCCCGGCGTGTCGCGTACCCAAGTGGCATATCGCGGAGGGGATCAGGCGAGCGCGCGCGTGCAGTCCGCGCAGAGGCCGAACACGTCGACCACGTGGTGCGCCTCGGTGAATCCGTTCTGCGCCGCGACGGAGCGGGCCCACGTCTCGACCTCGTCGGCCGCGATCTCGACGGTCAGCCCGCAGCGCCGGCAGATCAGGTGGTGGTGGTGCGTGCCCGGCGTGCAGGCCCGGTAGAGGCTCTCGCCCTCGGGCGACTGCAGCGAGTCGGCCTCGCCCTCGCCGGCCAGGTCGGACAGCGCGCGGTAGACCGTCGCGAGCCCGATCGGCGATCCGGAGGCGTGCAGCGCACTGTGCAGGCCCTGCGCACTCACGAAGTCGTCGCGGCCCGTCAGCGCCTCGCGCACCGCCTCGCGCTGCCACGTGTTGCGCTTGACCACGGGCGTCCCGTCCTTCTTCTCCACTCGCCCCACGCTACGCGCCGACCCTGAGCCGCGCGGTCCGGCGGACCCCGTTGCGGCCGATGATCCGGCAGACCACGTAGATCGTGAACGAGATCGTGGTCACGTAGGGGCTGATCGGCACGGAGCCGCCGAGCGCCAGCAGGATCCCGCCGACGAGCGAGGCGACCGCGAAGAGGACGCTCAGCAGCGGCACGACGACCGGCGACGCCGAGACGCGCAGCGCGGCGGCGGCCGGAGTGACCAGGATCGCGAGCACGAGCAGCGAGCCGACGATCTGCACCGAGACGGCGACCGCGAGACCGAGCAGCAGCATGAACGCGATCGACAGCGCCCGCGTCGGGATCCCGCGGGCAGCGGCGACGTCGGCGTCGACGCTCGCGAAGGTCAGCGGTCGCCAGATCAGCGCCAGCCCGATGACGACCACGACCGAGATCGCGATCAGCCAGCCGAGCTGCGGGTCGTCGACGGCCACGATCTGCCCGGTGAGCAGGCCGAACTTGTTCGCGCTGCGCCCGGGGTACAGCGCGAGGCAGAGGATGCCGAGCCCGAGGCCGAACGGCATCAGCACGGCGATGATCGAGTTGCGATCCCTCGCGCGCGAGCCGAGCAGACCGATCAGCAGGGCGGCGATGAGCGAGCCGATGATCGAGCCCTGCACGACTCCGACGCCCAGCAGCAGGCCGGCGGAGGCGCCCGCGAACGACAGCTCGCTGATGCCGTGCACCGCGAAGGCCATGTCGCGCGACATCACGAAGACGCCGATGAGGCCGCCGACGACGCCGAGGACCGCCCCGGCGATCACCGAGTTCATCAGCAGCGCGAGCAGCGCCCCGTAGTCCGAGAAGTCGAAGATCTGCGACCAGACGTCGTCGGTCATGCGCGCTCCTCCCTGTGCTCGTGGCCGTGCTCGTGCTCGTGGACGTGGCTGTGATCGGGTGCGCCGACCACGATCACGCGGCCGCGGGCGCGGATGACGTCGACGGGTGCGTCGTAGAGCTCGCTGAGCACCTCCGAGCGCAGCACCTCGTCGGGCGTTCCGACGCGGAACCGGCCGCCGGCGAGGTAGAGCACGCGGTCGACCATCCCGAGCACCGGATTCACGTCGTGCGTGACGAACAGGACGCCGAGGTCGCGCTCGCGGCGGTGCCGGTCGATCAGCTCGCTCACCGCGCGCTGGTGCGCGAGGTCGAGGGCGATCAGCGGCTCGTCGCAGAGCAGGAGCGCGGGATCGCCCGCGAGAGCCTGGCCGACGCGGACGCGCTGCTGCTCGCCTCCGGAGAGACTGCCGATCGGGGCGTCGCCGAACTCGATGGCGCCGACCGACTCGAGCAGCGCGTCGACCTGAGCGCGCCGCGAGCGCGAGGGAAGCGGCAGGCCGAAGCGGTGGCCGTCGATCCCGAGGCCGATAAGGTCGCGGGCGCGCAACGGGGTGCCGTCGTCGGCGAGCTTCTGCTGGGGGATGTATCCGATGCGGCGGTTGCCGCGGTGGACCGGCGCACCGAGGACGCGCAGCTCGCCCTCGCTCAGGGCCTGCTGACCGAGCACGGCCTTCAGGAGGCTCGTCTTGCCCGATCCGTTCGCACCGAGGACCGCGACGAACTCCCCCGCCTGCACGTCGAGGTCGACGCCGCTCCACAGCTCGCGGTCGCCGAAGCGGAGCCCGGCGCCGCGCAGCTGCAGCACCGAAGGGCCCGCCTCCGAGGAAGCGGGCCCGGCAGTCGGGTCGGTCGGGGTCACGACGAGAGGGCTCCCTCGATCGCATCGAGGTTCGCGGTCATCCAGCCGACGTACCCGCCGGCGTCCTCGGGCAGCGTCTCGGTGACGCCGACCGCGGGGATCCCGGCCGCGTCGGCGGCGTCGAGGAGCGCGTCGGTCTGGGCGCTCTCGGTCTGCTCGTTGTAGATCAGGGCGTCGACCGTCTTGTCCGAGAAGAGGGCGAGGGTGTCCTGGAGCGTGGTCGCGGGCACGTCGGTGCCCTCCTCGACCGCCTCGCTGAACGCCTCCGGAGTCGCGTTCACGAGCCCGAGGGCGTCGGTCATGTAGAGCGGCACGGGCTCGGTGATGGCGATCGACGCGCCGCCGAGAGAGCCCTTGAGCTCCTCCTCACGGTCGACCAGAGCGCTCAGCTCGCCGTCGAGGGACTCGGCATTGGACTCGAAGGTCGACGCGTTGCCGGGGTCGATGCTCGAGAGCTCGTCGCGGATCTGCCCGACGACGTCGCGCACGGCCGAGATGTCGTACCAGACGTGCTCGTTGTACTCGGCGTGCTCGTGGCCGTCCTCGTCGGAGTGCCCCTCCTCCGCCTCGTCGGTGTGCTCGGCCTCGTCCTCGTGGGCGTGCTCGTCCTCGAGGCCGGCGACGACCGTCGCGGTGATGACGGGCGCCTCGGAGGAGGAGGCGTCGAGCATGGTCTCGATGAACGGGTCGTAGCCTCCGCCGTTCTCGATCACGAGCGCGGCGTCCGAGACGGCGAGCTGGTCGCGGGCGGTGGCCTCGTACTCGTGCGGGTCCTTGTCGGGGCTGTCGATGATGCTCGTCACCTCGACGAGGTCGCCGCCGACGCTCGAGGCGAGGTCGCCGTAGACGTCGGTCGAGGCCACGATCCGCACGGGCCCGTCGGTCGCGGCGTCGGAGGCGGCACCGGTGCCGGAGCACGCGGACAGCGCAAGAGCGGAGGCGCCGAGGAGGGCGGCGAGCGAGAGGGTGCGGGTGCGGGTCGTCACAGGAGGCGCCAATCTAGGTCCGGGGTCGGACGGTCGGTGTGCCCACACGGTACCGGCTATTGATAACGATTGTCAAAATCGTGAGGAGCGGCGACGGAGGAGGCTCCATCGGCGTGGGAGATTAGGGGCATGACGCGGGCGACGACGATGCAGGACGTGGCACGCCTCGCCGGGGTGTCTACCAAGACCGTGTCGAACGTCCTCTCCGGCTACGAGCACGTCTCCGAGCGGATGCGGGTGCGCGTGATGGCGGCGGTCGACGAGCTCGAGTACGAGATCAACACCGCGGCGCGAGCACTGCGTTCAGGGCGGACCCGGGTCCTCGGCCTCGCGGTCCCGGAACTGAGCCAGGCGTACTTCGCGGAGCTCGCCGACGCCGTGATCACCGCCGCCCGAGAGCGCGGGTACACGGTGCTCATCGAGCAGACCGACGTCTCCGACAGCGACGAGATCGCGGTCGTCGCGTCGATGAAGCGGCACGCCATCGCGGGGCTCATCTACAGCCCGTCGGCCGTCGCGACCGGCGACGTCACGCAGCTCGACGCCGAGTACCCGCTCGTCGTGCTCGGCGACCGAGTCGTCGAGAGCCGCGCCGACCACCTGGTGCTCCCGGACATCGAGGCCGTCCGGGCCATGACCGAGCACCTCCTCGCCCTCGGTCGCCGCCGCATCGCCTTCCTCGGCGCACCCGCCGAGGGCGCCACCGGGACGGGCGCCCTGCGACTCCGCGGGTACCTCGATGCGCTGGAGGCGGCCGGCACGGCCGCGGATCCGTCGCTCGTGCTCGACGCCCCGCTCTGGCACCGCACGGAGGGGTCGCAGGCACTGGAGCAGCTCCTCGAGGGCGGCACGAGCCTCGACGCGCTCGTCTGCTGCAACGACGCCCTCGCCCTGGGAGCCATGGGCGCACTGCAGCGCGCCGGGAGGCGGATCCCCGAGGACGTCGCCGTGATCGGCTTCGACGACATCGAGGACAGCCGGCACTCGACCCCGCGGCTGAGCACCGTCTCTCCCCGCCGGGCCGACATCGCCCGACGCGCCGTCGAACTGCTGCTGGCCCGGATCGACAGCACGGAGGAGCCGGGCCGGCACGAGGCCGTCGTCGAGCAGCTGGGCTACTCGCTCCTGCTGCGCGAATCGACGACCGGTCGCGCCGCTCTCTGACGCGGCGTTGTTGACACGGCCGCCCCGCTGACCTAGGTTCACATTTACATCGATGTAAATATCGATCCCCTCCCACTCCACACGCGTGCCACAGCGATGTCGCACGCAGATTGCAGGTACTCAGTGAAGAAGCTGACGGCCGCCGTCGCGGCCTCCCTCGTCCTCGTCGGTGCTCTCGCCGGCTGCTCGAGCGACTCCGGAGGCACCGACGACTCCGGCCCCGTGTCTCTCACCTTCTGGCACGGCTACACCGAGGCCGACGGCGGAGTCCTCGACTCGATCGTCGACGACTTCAACGCGTCGCAGAGCGACATCACGATCACGACCGAGACCAAGACCTGGGCCGTCATCGACGACACCCTGCTCCCGGCCCTCTCCGCCGACAGCGGACCGCAGATCGTCGCGATGCCGGCCGAGCGCCTCCCCGTCTACGCCTCGAAGGGCGCTCTGGTCGGCCTCGACGACTTCTACGACGCCGACGACAGCAACACCGCGGAGCTGAATCCCGAGGCCGTGGCGATGGAGACCGTGAAGGGCGAGAAGTTCGGCGTGCCGACCGGGTTCGTCCCGCTCTCGGTCTTCTACGACAAGACCAAGCTGGCGGCCGCCGGAGTCACCTCCTTCCCGACCACGTGGGACGAGTGGGTCGACGCCGCGAAGAAGACCACGGTCGATGAGAACGGCGACGGCACCCCCGAGCAGTACGGCCTCGCCCTCCCCGACCACTCCACCGTGGGCAACGGCGTCTGGCCGAGCCTCTTCGAGAGCGGCGGCGGATCCGTCACCTCCGAGGACGGCACCTCCGCCGACCTCGACTCCCCCGAGAACGTCGCCACCCTCGACTACTGGGCGTCGGCCGTGCAGAACGACAGGATCTCTCCGACCGGTCTCGACGGGATCGCCGCCGACAAGCTCTTCACCTCGGGCAAGGCCGTCATGCACATCGGCGGCCCGTGGATGGCGAGCCTCGCGGCCGACGCCGGGATCGACTACGGCATCGCCGCGATCCCGGCCGGCCCCGCCGAGCAGGCCGCCTCGGCCATCGGAGTCTCGATGGCCGTCACCGCGCAGAGCTCCGAGGCCGAGCAGGCCGCGGCCGAGAAGTTCTTCGCCTACTTCAACACCAAGGACGTCGCGACCGCCTGGTCGCTCGGATCGGGCTGGCCGGCGCTGCGTACCGACGTCAGCGCGAGCGATGTCGCCGAGAACCCCGTGGTCGCCAGCCTGACCGAGATCGCACCGACGAGCCGGGCCCTGCTCCCCGGCGTGGTCAACAGCACCGACGTGCTCTCCGCCATGGACGAGGCGACCCAGAAGGCCCTCGCGGGCGGCGACCCGGAGGAGCTGCTCGCCGCCGCGCAGACGGCGGCCGAGTCGGCTCTCGCCGAGTAGATCCGCCGAGCCGGTGCGGCGGTGGACCCGGACCCCCGCCGCACCCTCCCCCCGATGACACCCCGAGCCCACCCCGACGCGGAGACCCCATGACCACTCACCCGATCGACCGGCGGCGCCGCTACCGGCCGCCCGCGCCCCTCGGCGGCCGCTCTCCGCTCGCCGGGAACCTCCGCCGCCGGCTCACCGTCGCCGGCTTCCTCGCCCCAGCGCTGATCGTGCTGACCGCGTTCGTCGCCTGGCCGATGGTCTCGGCGCTCCAGCTCTCGTTCACCGATGCGAGCGGGTTCGGGCGGGCCGAGTTCGTCGGCCTCGACAACTACCTCCGGGTCTTCACCGACGCCTCGATCGTGCAGGCGATGGGCAACACCGCCCTCTACGCCGTCCTGTTCACCCCGGTCGCGATCGCCGTGGCGCTCCTGCTGGCGCTGGCGGTCAACGCCGAGCAGCTGCCGTTCCGCGGCTTCTTCCGCACGGCGCTGTTCTTCCCCTTCATCGTCTCGCTCGCGGTGGCCGCCTTCGCGTGGTCGTACCTCCTCGATCCGCAGATCGGGCTGCTCAACTACTGGCTGCAGGCCGTCGGGATCAGGCTCGGCAACGTCCTGCAGGATCCCGTCCTCGCCATGCCGACCGTCGTGCTCGTCGCGGTGTGGAAGACGTTCGGCTTCTACATGGTGATCTTCCTCGCCGGGCTGCAGGACATCCCGAAGAGCCTCTACGAGGCGGCCCAGCTCGACGGCGCCGGCCCCTGGAAGCGCTTCACGCAGGTGACGTTCCCGATGCTCTCGAACACCCTCGCGTTCGTCGTGATCGTGGCGCTGATCGCGGCCCTGCAGGCCTTCGATCAGATCTACGTGCTCACCGGAGGCGGTCCCTACCGCAGCACGCAGACGATCGTGATGGAGATCTACCAGTCCGGCTTCAAGGACCTCGACCTCGGCTTCGCCTCGGCGCTGTCCTACGTCCTGCTGATCATCACCCTCGTGCTGAGCCTGATCCAGTTCGTCTTCTTCGGGCGCCGCGGAGAGGACACCGCCTCATGAGCGCCGCTGTCGGCACCCGCCCCCGCACCGCTGCGGTCGTCGTAGCGCGCCGCCGTCGCGTCAGCCCCGTCGGGCTGCTCTGCTTCGCCGGCCTGCTGCTGGCCACGCTGGTGATCCTCCTGCCGATCGTCGTGATCGTGCTGACCGCCTTCAAGCCGGTGTCCGAGGTCAACGCGTTCCCGCCGACGCTCGCCCCCTCGGCGTGGACTCTCGACAACTTCCGCGCGATCTTCTCCGAGCTGCCGTTCGCGAGACTGATCGGCAACAGCGTCCTCTTCGCCGGCGGAGTCACCGCGTTCGCGCTCGTCTTCGACTCCCTCGCGGCCTACGCCCTCGCCCGCATCGACTTCCGCGGGTCGAAGGTCCTGCTGATCGCGATCATCGCGAGCCTCATGATCCCGTTCCAGGCGACCCTGATCCCGATCTACCAGCTGGTCTCCGACCTCGGCTGGGTGAACACGTTCGCCGGCCTGATCGCACCGCGGGCGGCGGACGCGTTCGGGATCTTCTTCCTCCGGCAGTTCTTCCTCTCCCTGCCGCGCGATCTCGACAACGCCGCCCGGATCGACGGCGCAGGCGAGTGGCGCATCTTCCGCAGCGTCGTGCTGCCGAACGCGGTGCCCGCTCTGCTCACGCTGGGCATCTTCACCTTCGTCAACAACTGGAACGACCTGCTCTGGCCGCTCGTCTTCACGACCGACGGCGAGATGGGCACGATCACCTCCGGCCTGACCCTGCTCACCGGACCGGGCGGCATCATCCCGCAGGGCGTGATGATGGCCGGCGCTCTGATCGCGGTGCTGCCGCTCGCGGTGATGTTCCTCCTCGTCCAGCGCCGCTTCATCGAGAGCGTCGCCAGCTCGGGGCTGAAGTGACCGCACCGACTCCGACCCACCGTGAGGACCCCATGACCTGGTACGCCGACGGCGCCCTGCACTTCGGACTCGGCATCGAGGACACCTTCGTGCCGCAGACGCGGCCCGGCGAGCGTCCGATCGACGAGTACGAGCTCACCCAGCACTACGAGCAGTACGAGACCGATCTGCTGCTGGCCTCCGGCGTCGGCGCCGAGTTCGTCCGCTGGGGCGTCCCCTGGCACCGCGTCGCGGCCGAGCGCGGCCGATGGGACTGGTCGTGGGTCGACGGCGTGATGGGCCGCTTCGCCGAGCTGGGCCTGCGGCCGGTGATCGACCTCCTCCACTACGGCACACCCCTGTGGCTGGAGGGCGAGTTCGCGCACCCGGACTACTCGGACCACGTCACCGAGTACGCCCAGCGCTTCGCCGAGAGGTACGGAGACATCGCGACCGACTACACGCCGGTCAACGAGCCGGTGATCCACGCCCTGTTCTCGGGCGAGTACGGGTACTGGCCCCCCTACCTCTCCGGCGCGACCGGCATGGCGAGGATCGCCTCCGCGCTCGCTCAGGGCTTCGTCAAGACGCAGCGCGCGATCGCCTCGACGCTGGGCGCGCGGGCGACCTTCGTGCACGTCGACGCCGGCGTCCGCTACTCCGGCGCCGTGACCGCACCCGAGCACCGCGAGACCGTCGCGCGCCTGCGCGATCAGGTGTTCCTGGTGGAGGACCTCGTGACGGGCCGCGTCGGGGCCGGGCATCCGCTCCTCCCGCATCTCGAGCGGGGCGGAGTCGACGACGCGCTCCTCGACTGGTTCGGCTCGCACGCCGTGCACCCGGACGTCATGGGGGTCAACTACTACCCGCTGCACTCGACCGAGGTCTTCGAGGCGGGCGTGCACCACAGCGGCGGGTTCGCCGATCCGCGTCCCTACGAGGACGCGGGGGCCGAGGGCCTGAAGGACGTGCTGCGCACCTGGGCGCGGCGCTACGGTGCGCCCGTGATGCTCACCGAGACCTGCGTCACCGGCTCGGTCGCCGAGCGGATCCGCTGGCTCGACGAGTCGGTCGCCGCGCTCGGCGAGCTGCGGGCCGAGGGGACCGAGGTCGTCGGCTACACCTGGTGGCCGCTCTTCGACATGTACGAGTGGACCTGGCGGCACTCGAGCGCGCCGCGCGCCGATCACCTCCTCACGATGGGCCTCCACGATCTCGTCGAGACGCCGTCGGGCCGGCTCGACCGGCGGAGGAACCCGGTCGCCGACCGCTTCCTCTCCCACGCGATCACCGCCTCCGCCCGCTCTCTCGCGGGATCTCGTGGGGAGCGGATGGGTACAACGTTGTAGGGTCGGGGCGATCCCGGCCTGCGGCGATCAGGGCACGCGGAGGAGGAACGTGGCGGTCACCCTGCACGACGTCGCCCGCGCGGCGGAGGTCTCGATCAAGACGGTCTCCAACGTCATCAACGACTACCCGTACATCCGCCCCGAGACGCGGGCGCGGGTCGAGGCGGCGATCGCCGAGCTCGGCTACCGCCCCAACCTCTCGGCCAGGAGCCTGCGGCGCGGGCGCACCGGCGTCATCGGGCTCGCCCTGCCCGAGCTGAGCCTGCCCTACTTCGCCGAGCTGGCCGACAGCGTCATGCGCGCCGCCGATCAGCGGGGCCTCACCGTGCTGATCGAGCAGACCCAGGGCGACCCCGCACGCGAGCGCAGCGTGCTCACCAGCGCGCGCCGTCAGCTGACCGACGGGCTGCTCTTCAGCCCGCTCGGCCTCGGCATCGCCGACGAGCCCGAGCTCGCCCTCGACTACCCGCTGGTGCTACTCGGCGAGCGCATCTTCAGCGACCGCGTCGACCACGTGACGATGCAGAACGTGGCGGCGGCCCGCGCCGCGACCGCACACCTGATCGCACGGGGGCGCAGGCGGATCCTCGCGCTCGGAGCGCACGAGGGCGAGCGGGTCGGGTCGGCGCCGCTCCGCACGCAGGGCTACCGCGAGGCCCTCGAGGCGGCCGGCCTGAGCTTCGACGAGCACCTGGTGGGCGCCTCCGGGCCCTGGCACCGCGCGAACGGAGCGGCGGCGATGCGCCGGGTCCTCGACTCCGGGGTCGTGTTCGACGCGGTCTTCGCCTTCAACGACACCCTGGCCCTCGGCGCGATCCGCGCCCTGCAGGACGCGGGCCTCCGCGTGCCCGTCGACGTGGCCGTGATGGGCTTCGACGACATCGACGAGTCGGCCTACTCCGTCCCGAGCCTCTCGAGCATCGCCCCGGGCCGCGACGAGATCGCGCAGTCGGCCGTCGACGTGCTGAAGGCGCGCATCGACGGCACCGCGACGACCCCGCCCCGCCTGCACGAGGCCGCGTTCACGCTGGTCGAGCGCGAGTCGACCGCCGCCGCCTGACACTCAGGCGCAGGCGCAGATCTCGCTCCGGATCCACGCTCCCGCCTCCGCGACCGGCAGCTCGCCGCGGCGCAGCAGGCGGCTCCACTCGATCGCGCGCCGGGTGAGGCGGTCGTCGGCACTGCCCGGTTCGTCGCCGCCGAGCGTGCGCAGGAAGAGGTGGGCGAGCCCGCCGCCGAGGTAGAGCGTCGCTCCGGCGACTCCGGCGAAGTGCCGCGCCTGGCCGCGGGTGTCATCGTCGTAGGCGGGGGCGAAGCCGTGGCCGCGGATCCGGTTGCGACCGCCGGTGGCCAGGTCGACGGGACCGAGCAGGCCGCCGCGGATACCCGCGATCTCGCGAGCGACCGAGCGGACGAGGGCGCGTGGCCGCTGCTCCCGCGACGCGATCGCGTCGACCCGGTCGGCGAGGAGTGCGCACGCGTCGATCGATCCCACGCAGGACAGTCCACCACGATCCCGACCTTGACACCGCCCCCGGCGACTCCGCATCATCGTTTCTACAACGTTGTCTCCATCGTTGTAGACGCGCCACGAAAGGCTCATCATGACCGACGCCCCCCGCGCCGCCGCCTCGGCGCGCATCTCCCTCGACCCGGCCGCCGTGGTCGCTCCCGTGAACCCGCGACTGTTCGGCTCGTTCGTCGAGCACCTCGGCCGCTGCGTGTACGACGGCATCTACGAGCCCGGGCACCCGACCGCGAACGAGGACGGCTTCCGCCTCGACGTCGTCGACCTCGTCAAGGAGCTCGGCTCGACGACGATCCGCTACCCCGGCGGCAACTTCGTCTCGGGCTACCGCTGGGAGGACGGGGTCGGCCCGCGCGCCGAGCGCCCCCGCCGCCGCGATCTCGCCTGGCACTCGCTCGAGACCAACGAGGTCGGCCTCGACGACTTCGCCAAGTGGGCCGCGCTCACCGGCAGCGAGATCATGTACGCCGTCAACCTCGGCACGCGCGGGGTGATGGAGGCGCTCGACGTCCTCGAGTACGCGAACGGCCCCGCGGGCACCGCCCTCGCCGACCAGCGCATCGCCAACGGCGCGACCGCGCCGCACGACATCCGGATGTGGTGCCTCGGCAACGAGATGGACGGCCCGTGGCAGGTCGGCCACATGAACGCCGACGACTACGGCAAGCTCGCCTCCCGCACGGCCAAGGCCCTCAAGATCGCGGACCCGTCGCTCGAGCTGGTCGTCTGCGGCTCGTCCGGGTCGAGCATGCCCACCTTCGGCGAGTGGGAGCGCGTCGTCCTCGAGCACACCTACGACGACGTCGAGTACGTCTCGTGCCACGCCTACTACCAGGAGTACGGCGGCGACCTCGGCTCGTTCCTCGCCTCCTCCCTCGAGATGGAGTACTTCATCGCGACGGTCGCCGCGACCGTCGACCACGTGAAGTACAAGCTCAAGAAGACGAAGGACATCAAGCTCTCGTTCGACGAGTGGAACGTCTGGTACCTGGAGGAGTGGCAGGCCAAGGAGAAGGCCGACGCCGAGGGCGACCAGAGCACCCGCGAGTGGGAGTACGCCCCGCGCCTGCTCGAGGACGTCTACTCCGTCGCCGACGCGGTCGTGGTGGGCAACCTCCTGATCACGCTGCTCAAGAACTCCGACCGCGTCACCTCGGCGTCGCTCGCACAGCTCGTCAACGTGATCGCGCCGATCATGACCGAGCCCGGAGGCGCCGCGTGGCGCCAGACCACGTTCTTCCCGTTCGCGACCACCTCGCGCCTCGCCTCCGGATCGGTGCTGAAGCCGCGCATCGAGGTCGGCACCTACTCGACCGCCCGGCACGGCGACGCGCCGCTGGTCGACGCGGTCGCGACGGTCGACGAGGGTCGCGCCGCGGTGTTCCTGGTGAACCGCTCGACGACCGAGTCACTCGAGGTGTCGGTCGACGTGAGCGGCCTCGGCGTCTCGAGCGTCGCGGAGGCGGTGGCCCTGTTCGACGAGGACCCGTACGCGAAGAACACGAAGGACGACCAGGAGCGCGTCGGCCTGCGCGACGCCTCCGCCGACCTCGCCGACGGCGTGCTGACGCTCACCCTGCCTCCGGTGTCGTGGACGGCGGTCTCGCTGACGGCGTGATGCCGACTTTCGGCTCGTGACATCCCGTTCGGCTCGTGAGAATCCTCGATTCCTGCGAGCCGAACGTGTTTCTGCGAGCCGGACAACCGCAGGACACGGAGGTGCGAGCGCCGCCGCCCTCTTAAGTAAGGCTCAACGGCGGATTCCTCAGAATTTCGGGCGGTTCGACCGCCTCAGCCTCGGTTGTGAGGCCGTCAGCGACGCGCCTCCGCCAGCTCCACAAGATCGCGCAGCCCGCGCCCCGCGAGCGTCGGCCAGATCGTGCGGTCGGCGCCCGCGGCGAGCACTGCGTCGTGCGGCACCCCGATCGCGACGGCACCGGAGGCGACGGCCGCGGCCAGTCCCGTCGGCGAGTCCTCGATCGCCACACAGCGTGCGATGTCGAGGCCGAGCGTCGCGGCCGCCAGGAGGTACGGCTCCGGGTCGGGCTTGCCCCGCGTCACGTCGTCGCCGGTGACGAGCGCCGCGAGCGGCAGCTCCGAGGCGAGGGCATCGACCACGACCTGCGCCACGACGCGGGACGAGGTCGTGACGATCGCCTGCGGCACTCCCCCGCGGTGCACGTCGCGCAGGAGCTCGCGCGCGCCCGGCCGCCACGACAGGCCCCGGCGCATCTCGGCGAGGACGTCGCGCTCGAGCGCCGCCTCGACCTCGGCGTCGCCGAGCTCGACTCCCGCGGCCTGCAGGGAGCGCACTGTCTGCTCCATCGTGCTGCCGATCAGCGCGAGGGCGTCGACCCGGGTCCACGCGCAGCCGAACCGCGCGGCGAGCACGCCCTGCGCCCGCACCCACGCGGGCTCCGAGTCGACGATCGTGCCGTCCATGTCCCACAGCACCGCGGCGATCACGAGGCGACCCTCTCGGAGCGGCGCGGGCTGAGCACTCCCGCGAGAACGACCGCCACGACTCCGGCGAGCGGCACGACGAGCAGCCCGACCCGCAGGCCGGCACCGTCCGCCACCAGCCCCACGATCGGAGGCGACAGCAGGAACCCGAGCCGCATCAGCCACGAGACGAGCGTCACCCCGGTCCCCGCGCGCAGTCCCGGGATCTCGTCGGCCTCGTGCATCGCCGCGGGCACCGTGGTCGCCAGGCCGAACCCGGCCGCCGCGAAGCCGAGGATCGTGCCGGGCACGGAGGGGAGCAGCAGTGCCGCGCCCATCCCGAGCGCCGTGATCACCCCTCCGACCCGCACCACCGTGCGCTGCCCGAAGCGGTCGACCAGCCGGTCGCCGAAGATCCGGCCGACGAACTGCGCGCCGACCAGGGCGACGAAGCCGTAGGCGGCGACGGCCGCCGGGGCGCCGAGAGTGCCGTTCAGATAGACCGCCGCCCAGGTCGATGCCGCGTCCTCGACGAGCGTGCCCGCGATGGCGACGGCGACGAGTGCCGCCAGCACGAACCCGACCCGCGCCGTGATGCGCCCGCGCACCGCGGGTACCGCGCCGGGCTCGGTCTCGTCGTCCTTCCCCGGGAGGCAGAAGCGCAGGGCCACGAGCGAGACGATCGCGAAGAGCACCCCCGAGATGCTCAGGTGCACCGCCCGAGGCAGTCCGAGTGCGATCGCTCCCGCCGCCATCGAGCCGCCGAGCACCGCGCCGATCGACCAGATCGCGTGGAAGGAGTTGATGATCGAGCGTCCGTAGCGGCGCTGCACCCGCAGCCCGTGCGTGTTCTGCGCCACGTCGGTGATCGCATCGGTCGCGCCGGCGACGAGCAGGGCCGCCGCGAACGCGAGCAGCGAGGGCGAGAATCCGGCGACGATCGTGCCGGCCGCCGTGAGGATCGTGCCCATGACCGCCGCGCGCCCGCTCCCGAACCTCCGGATCAGCGCCCCGGCCGCGAGCCCCGCGAGGATCGCTCCCGCCGGGAACGCGGCGATCGCGACTCCGTACGCCGCGTTGTCGAGCCCGAGGTCGGCCTTGATCTCGGGGTAGCGCGGGATGAGGTTGGCGAACAGCGCGCCGTTCGTGAGGAACAGCGCGGCCACGGCGCCACGGGCACGGCGGTCCTCGCGGGTCGGAGGCGTGGGGAGGGTCATGCGTACGAACGTACACGCGATGTGTACGATCGTGCACATGGACCACTTCGCCGGAGACGACCGCACGAACCGCGAGCGGATGCTCGCCGGCGATCTCTACATCGCCGACGATCCCGAGAACGCCCGTCTCGCCCAGCGCGCCGTCCGGCTCGCGGACGCCTACCACCGCGCGGCGGTCGAAGACGAGGCCGCCGCCCGCCCGCTGCTCGACGAGCTGATCGGATCGCTCGGCGACGGCGCGTTCGTGAAGCCTCCGCTGGTCGTCGACTACGGCGAGAACATCACGATCGGCGCCCGCACCTTCGTCAACTACCACCTCACCGCCCTCGACGTCGCCGCGATCACCATCGGCGCCGACTGCCAGATCGGCCCCAACGTGCAGCTGCTGACCCCGACCCACCCGGTCGCCCCCGGCCCGCGCCGCGACAAGCTCGAGGCGGCACTGCCGATCACGATCGGCGACAACGTCTGGCTGGGCGGCGGGGTCATCGTCTGCCCCGGAGTCAGCATCGGCGACGACAGCGTCATCGGAGCGGGGTCGGTCGTCACGCGCGACATCCCCGCCGGAGTGGTCGCCGTGGGCAACCCCGCCCGGGTGCTGCGGAGCATCGCCGAGTGAGCGCGGAGCGGGCACCGCGGCGCACCGACCCGCACCGGCGCGACCGCATCATCGACGCCTGCCTCGACGTGATCGCGGAGGAGGGGGTCAGCGGCACCTCGCACCGTCGGGTCGCCGCCGCGGCCGACGTGCCGCTCGGCTCGATGAGCTACCACTTCTCGGGCATGGACGAGCTGCTGCACGAGGCGTTCACGCGCTTCGCCGACACCGTCGCCGCGCAGACGACGCGGCGGATGGACGACGCGCGGACTCCCGACGAGGCGCGCCGGGCCGTGATCGACGTCGTCGTACACGACATCTTCGGCAGCCGGCGCGAGCTCGTGCTCACCCACGAGCTCTACACGCTCGCCGCGCGGCGACCCGAGTACCGCGTCATCACGCACACCTGGATGGCCCGCTCCCGCGCCGCCCTCGAGCAGCACTTCGATCCGCTGACGGCTCGGATGATCGACGCGCTGACCGAGGGGCTGACGATCCACCGCGCGCTCGACGACCAGCCGGCCGACGACTCCGTGGTGCGCGAGGCGGTGCGGCGGATCATCGGCTGAGCGCCGTCCGCAGACGGCCCTGGCACAGTGGGACGATGAGCACCCTCCGCGACCCCCGCTCCTACGACCTCGACGCGCTGCGGTCGCGGGTGCTGGGCGAGACCGGCGGCACCGTCGACGACAGCATCCCCGAGCTCGCCGCCGCCGACCCGGATCTCTGCGCCGTCGCCCTCGCGCTGCCCGACGGAACGGTGCGCTCGAGCGCCCAGGCCGACGCGGCGTTCAGCATCCAGTCGGCGGTCAAGCCGTTCCTGTTCGCGCTCGCCCTGCTCGACACCGATGGCGAGGCGCTCGACCGCGTCGGCATCGAGCCGACCGGGGAGGCGTTCGACGCCCTGAAGCTCGAGACCGGCACCGGCCGCCCACCGAACCCGATGGTGAACGCGGGCGCCCTGCTGACGGCCGCCCTGGTCGAGGGAGGCGACGAGCGCGGCCGCAGCGCCCGCATCCTCCGCGGACTGTCGGCCTTCGCCGGCCGGCCGCTCGAGGTCGACGAGAGCGTCGCCTGCAACGAGCACCTGCTCGGCGACCGCAACCACGCCCTCGCCCACCTGATGCGGGCGGAGGGGACGCTGCAGGTCGGCGCGGACGACGCGGTCGCCGCCTACGCCCGCGCGTGCGCGGTGCTCGTCGACGCGGAGGCGCTCGCGGTGATGGGCGCGACGCTCGCTCTCGGCGGCGTCAATCCGGTGTCGGGCGAGCGAGTGGTGCCCGCGCGGGTCGCCCGCGACGTGGTCTCGGTGATGGCGACCTGCGGCGTCTACGACGGCTCCGGCCGGTGGATGCGCGCCGTCGGCATCCCCGCGAAGTCGAGCGTCTCGGGAGCCGTCGTCCTCTCGGCCCCCGGCCGCCTCGGCGCCGCCGTGATCAGCCCGCCCCTCGACGCCCAGGGCACGAGCGTCCGCGCCGCCGCCGCGAGCGAGCTGCTGAGCGCCGACCTCGCCCTGCACTCGTTCGGCGCGGGCGCGCGCTGACCCGGGCTCGGCCGATCACGGCCTGTCGCGCGGAGCCGCGCGCACGGCAGCGAGCACGAGCTCGGCGACCTCCGACCTGGCGATGTCGTTGTGCGAGCCCTCGATCGGCTCCTCGTCCGAGATCACGGCGCTCGCGTCCACGTTGTAGACCGTGCCGGCTCTCAGCGCATAGGTCGCCGGACCGAGGGCGAGCTCGAGAACCTCGTCCACGCCCGCCTCCAGGCCTCTCGCGCCGTGCGCTCCCGTCGCCCCGTACACGGGCTGCCCGAGAACCACCGCGCCGACCACTGCCGCCGCGAGGGGGTAGTACGTCCCGACCGCATGATCGCTCCTCGACCAGGTCACGACGAGGGGGCCATCGACGAGCTTCTCCGTCAGGAGCGGACTGAAGTACCCGGGAGCTCCGTCGGCGACCGCGATGGAGGCGTCGAGCGACCACATCGACATCGCACCCTGGAGAAGCGTGAGCGAGCTCACGGGCGTGCGAGGCCCGAGCACGGGGTCTCCCAGGACCGCCGCGGACACCACGATGCAGCCGAAGCTGTGACCCACGAGGTGCAGACGAGTCGAGGTGCCCACTGCTGCGCTGCGGAAAGCCGCGATCATCGCGTGCACCCCGCTGGTCCCGACCACGCGCGCCCGCTTCTTCATCTTCCAGAACGACGCTTGACGCACCAGCCCGAAGAGCTTCCACCCACCTGATCCGCCCAGGACCTCGCCTGGCCGATCCGCTCCACCGAGTCCTGCACCATCGGTACCGAACTGCCCGAGGAGGCGGTACGCCTCGGGTGGAGACCACGGGCCCTCGTCCTTCCCGTCCCGCGACACGATCGCGCTGATGACGTCGAAGTGCCGCTTCAGGTCGGGCGGGAGCTCATCACGATCCGGTCCGATGACGGACTCTGTGAAGATCGCCGTGAGCGGCTCGACGAGGACGGCCCGCTCCTGATCGGTGTCGCCCAGCCTCGCCGCCCACTCCTCGACGGCCTGCTTCAGCGGAATGAGCATCCCTGTCTCGGGAGCGCCGAGCACCGCTCCGCCGAGCGTCACCCCCACCTCTCTACCCCAGGCCTTGCTCGGCCAGTGGACGGCCACGATGAGCGGTCGGGGCAGGCTGCGATCCTCGATGAGGGTGGCGACCGGGCCGAGCCAGCGGTCGTACAGACGCGGAGCATCGACGCTGTCGTTGTTCCACCCGTGACTGACGACGATCACCTCCTGGGCGGCCCCGCCGGCGATGCGCGCCGCCACCTCGTCCACTGCGGAGGCCGCTCCACCGGTCGTCGTCTCGTCGCCGTTCTTGTCGAAGCTGATCAGTTCGTACTCGAGTGTCGTCCCCGGCACGGTGCGCATGACCATCGGTGTCTCCTCTCAGGAGGTCGGTCCGCTCCTCCCTGTCAGAGGACCGGTGGATCCAGCCGCGTGTCGATATCGCACGTGGCCGTGTAGACGAGGCCGAGAGGGACTCCCCAGACCTTCAGAGAATGCAGGGTGAGAACGCGGAGGATCTCACCGACCGTCTCGCCTGCGAAGAACCGCATGAAGAACGACTGCGCCCAACTGTCTCCGAAGGTCACCGGCACGTAGGCGTGGGACGCGATCACACCCCGCGCCTCCTTCTGGAGGAGTCGCGTCACGAAGTCGAAGGTGTCCCCGTCCGCCTGCCGGCCGACCTGGCAGGCGTTCAGGACGACGAGCGGCCCCTTTCGCCAGGCGACTCCGGGCGAGGGGTCTGCCGCAGCCAACTGGTCGAGCTTCAGTATCCCGGCCCGGTTCGGGGCGAACTTCAGGAGCATCGAGCCGAGACCGTCCGTGGCGTTGCTGGCTGCGGTCTCTCCGTGGCAGAAGAAGTAGACCAGTCCGGGCGGCGACGGAGCGACCAGAGTCTTCATCGCCCCTTCGCGTCCCGCACGTTCGCGGAAAGCGAGTCGCGGCGACGTCTTCGCGACCCCCCGGAAGTAGCGGAGTTGTCTGTCCACCGCATCGGTGACGATCTCGCCCGGCTCCGCCCGGTATCCCGTGAATGCCATCGACAGGCTCGGCTGCGCCGAGAGCGCGGAGGAGGCGTCTCCGTAGGTCGATCGGGTCTGCACCTCCACGGTGTGGCGGACTCCGAGGAAGTGGTCCCAGCGCACATCCGCCGACGACCGGACTGCGGGTCCCAGGTAGAGCAACCCCCACGGGAGGGTGAGACCGGGATAGGTCGTGACCTGGACGATCGAGGACTCTTCGCCACCCAGCACCGTGAGCAGCCACTCGCCCATCCTGACGGCGTCCGTGTTCGCGGGGTCGGAGAGGAACAGCCGGTTGAACAGGTTGCGGCCGCGCAGCGCCAGTTCGTACTTCCACTCGTCGACGGCTGCCGCTCGATCCGGTGTCATCTCGACAGCGGACAGCTCTGTGAGCGGAGTGATCACGCCCTCCGAGACCGGGATGTCCCCGAGGTCGATGGAGGAGGCGATCAGGTCGAGCTGGCGGTAGACGGCCGCCGCCGCATCGGAGACGGACGAGGCCGCCAGGGGGAGCGTCGCCGCGGGGTTCGCCGTTCCCGGTCCCGTCGCGGTGCAGCGCAGCCGGTCGTCACCCGACCTGTCGAACCGGATGTGCGCGAATCGGGGCTCGGCAGTGATGGCCGCGGCGAAGGGGCGGCCGTCGAAGGTGATCCGAGGCCTCGGGTCGGCCACGCCGATCTCGAAGTCGATCGAGACAGCGAGGACGAAGTTGCGCTTGCGGAGCAGGATGACCCGCAGGGTGCACGGCCCGTCCTCCTCCGGGCGGAAATCGAGCCGGACGATCTGCGGACGCTTCTCGTCACGCCGCACGCGGAGGCGACGCACACCCTTGTCGATCTCCGCGTTGATGCCGTCCAGACGCACGCCGAACTCGACGACGTCGACACCCTCGGGGAACACCGGGAGACTTCCGCCGCCGAGAGCGGATCGACGCCTCGTGGCGGAGAAGTCGATGGCCAGCGTGTACCACTCGTCCGCCTCGAAAGCGGCCTCCGGAGGCTGATCCTCGAATTCGACGTTGAGCCAGCGCGAGGCGGAGCTGCTCGGCTCCGGTTCCGGCTCAGCCGGGGGGACCTCGTGCTCTGCGACGAGGTCGAGCGACCGGGACACCCGGTCGACGACCTTCACCGCGACGGAGGCGGCTCGGACGTCGTCCGCGATCACGTGCTCGAAGAGCTGCGTGGTCGTCAGTCTCTCTGCAGAGTGGTGACGCGTACGAGAGGTGGTGAGCAGTCGAGCGAGCTGCCGTCGGTCACGGGGCGTCACGACCCTCGACAGCGCCCTGTCACTGCCGCGAGTGGCGACGATCCGAGCGGCGGCATCCGCGTAGAACCAGGTCTCGCTCGGCCTCAGCATCGGCGTCTCCCTCGTTCGGGCACGAACGCCGCATCGCGCTCGCTCCGAGAGTGGCCCTCATCCTCACCGACGGCAAGGGAACAGCGGAGAAGATCGGCCGATTCTCCCCGACCGCGTCAGCTCCGACCCCGGCCACAGCGGAGCGCGTGGTCGACCCCCTCCTTCCGGGTCGTGGCGACCTCTGCGAGCCGACCGCGGGGAGATCGACGAGGAACGAGGAGATCGACCGGTGAACTCAGTCGAGCAGCAGCGCCGGCTCCTCCAGCACGCTCGCGACGTCGGCGACGAAGCGGCTGACGACGTCGCCGTCGACGACGCGGTGGTCGAAGGATCCGCCGACCGTGGTGACGAAGCGGGGGCGGACCTCGCCGTCGACGACCCACGGCTTCTGCTTGATCGTGCCGAGGGCGATGATCGCGACCTCGCCGGGGTTGAGGATCGGGGTTCCGGTGTCCATGCCGAAGACGCCGATGTTCGAGATCGTGATGGTGCCGTTCTGCATGTCGGCGGGCTGGGTCTTGCCGTCGCGCGCCGAGAGCGTGAGGGCCTCGAGGGCGCCCGCCAGCTCGAGGAGGCTCATCGACTGCGCCTCCTTCACGTTGGGCACCATGAGTCCCCGCGGGGTCGCCGCGGCGATCCCGAGGTTCACGTAGTGGCGGACGATGATCTCGGAATCGGTCCACGCGGAGTTCACGGTGGGGTTCCTCCGGACCGCCCAGATGACGGCCTTCGCCATGATCAGCAGCGGTGAGACCTTGACGCCGGCGAAGTCGGGCGAGTTCTTGAGGCGCTTGACGAACTCCATGGTGCGCGTCGCGTCGACGTCGACGAAGACGCTGACGTGCGGGGCCGTGAACGCGCTGTGCGACATCGCCGCCGCGATGGCCTTGCGGACGCCGCGCACGGGGATGCGCTCCTCACGGGAGTCGCCCCACTCCGGCGTCTGGATGTTGCGGAAGACGCTGGCCTGGGACGCGTGCCGGATGACGTCGTCGCGGGTGACCTCGCCGGCGAGCCCGGTCGCCTGCACCTCGAGGAGGTTCACGTCGAGGTCCTTGGCGAGCTTGCGGATCGGCGGCTTCGCGATCACGGGGAGCGCGGCGGCGGCCGGCACCGATGTCGGGCGGACGGGCGCGGCGGGACGGGCGGGCGCCTCCGGAGCGGCGGCACCCGGCCGGCGGCGGCGGGTCGCCACGTGTCCGCCCGAGGTGCCGTAGCCGACCAGCGCGGCTCCCGATCCCTCGCCGGGCTCGGTGGTCGACGGAGCGGGCGCAGCCTGGGCCGGCATCGCCGGGACCTCGGGGCCGTCCGCCGCACCGGAGCTGACGGTGATGATCGCCGTGCCGACGTCGACCGTCTGGCCCTCGTCGACGAGCACGTCGACGACCGTTCCGCTGAACGGCGAGGGCAGCTCGACGAGCGACTTCGCGGTCTCGATCTCGACGAGCACCTGGTTGACGCTCACCTCGTCGCCGACCTTGACCCGCCAGGCGACGATCTCGGCCTCGGTGAGGCCCTCGCCGACATCGGGGAGGAGGAACTGTTCGGTCATCGTCGGGACTCCTGGCTGTGCCGGTCGTTCATGAAGAGGGGGCGCGTCAGTACGCGAGCGAGCGGTCGACGGCCTCGAGCACGCGGTCGACATCGGGGAGGAAGATCTTCTCGACCTTGGCGGGCGGGAACGGGGCGTCGAAGCCGGCGACGCGGAGGACGGGCGCCTCGAGCGAGTAGAAGGCCTTCTCGGTCACGGTCGCGGCGATCTCGGAGCCGAGGCTGACGTTCGCCGAGGCCTCCTGGGCGACCACGAGCCGACCGGTCTTGCGCACGGAGGCGAGCAGCGGCTCCCAGTCGATCGGCGACAGGGAGCGCAGGTCGACGACCTCGACGCTCGTGCCCTCCTCGCCCGCGAGCTCGGCGGCTTGCAGCAGCACCGACACCATCGGGCCCCAGCCGACCAGCGTGACCTCCTCGCCCGTGCGCACCACGCGGGACGCGTGCAGCGGAGCGGCGGAGGAGCGCAGGTCGACGTCGCCCTTGGGCCAGTAGCGGCTCTTGGGCTCGAAGAACATCACCGGGTCGTCCGAGGCGATCGCCTCCTGGATCATCCAGTAGGCGTCGTTCGGGGTGGAGGGGCTGACGGCCCGGAGCCCCGCCGTGTGGGCGAAGTAGGCCTCGTTGCTCTCCTGGTGGTGCTCGACCGCTCCGATGTGCCCGCCGTAGGGCACTCGGATGACGACGGGCATCGCGAGAGTGCCCTCGTGGCGGTTGGTCATCTTGGCCAGCTGCGAGGTGATCTGGTCGAACGCCGGGTAGATGAACCCGTCGAACTGGATCTCGCAGACGGGACGGAACCCGCGCATCGCGAGACCGATCGCGGTACCGACGATGCCCGACTCGGCGAGCGGAGTGTCGAGCACGCGCTTCGCGCCGAACTCGGCGTGCAGGCCCTCGGTGATGCGGAACACGCCGCCGAGCGGGCCGATGTCCTCGCCCATCAGCAGGACGCGGTCGTTCTCGGTCATCGCGCGGCGGAGGCCGGCGTTGAGCGCCTTGGCCATGGACATCGACTCCAGTTGCACCTCGGTGAGGGGCGCCTGGGCTGTCGTGGTGCTCGTGTCGATCGTCATCATTCGCCTCCGAACGATTCTTCGTAGCGCTGGAGCCACGCTTTCTGCTCCTGGAGCTGCGGGTGCGGCTCGGAGTACACGTGGTCGAAGATCACGTCGGTCGGCGGCGCCTCGAGCGCGAGGAGCCGGCGGCGGATGTCGGCGGCGAAGTCCGCGGCCTCCTCGTCGACCTCGTCGAAGAACGACTGCGGGGCGCCCTGCGTCTTCAGGTAGGCGGCGAAGCGGGTGATCGGGTCCTTCGCGACCCACGAGGCGAGCTCGTCGTCGGTGCGGTACTTCGTCGGGTCGTCGCTCGAGGTGTGCGCGCCGATGCGGTAGGTGAGGGCCTCGATGAACTGCGGGCCGCCTCCGGAGCGCGCCTCGTCGAGGTGCTGGGCGGTGACGGCGTAGCTGGCGAGCACGTCGTTGCCGTCGATCTGGACGCCGGGGATGCCGAAGCCCGAGGAGCGGAGGTAGAGCGGGCTGCGGGACTGGGTCGCGACGGGCACCGAGATCGCGTAGTGGTTGTTCTGGAGGAAGAAGACCTCGGGCGTCCGATAGCTCGCGGCGAAGACCATCGCCTCGCTCACATCGCCCTGGCTCGAGGCGCCGTCGCCGAAGTAGACGACGACCGCCGCGTCCTTCTCGGGGTCGCCGGTGCCGGTGGCGCCGTCGAAGGTGAGGCCCATCGCGTAGCCGGTCGCGTGGAGCGCCTGCGAGCCGAGGACGAGCGTGTAGAGGTGGAAGTTGCCGTTGGCCGGGTCCGCCGGGTCCCAGCCGCCGTGGCTGACTCCGCGCAGCAGCGCGAGGACTCCGAGGAGGTCGATGCCGCGGATCTTGCCGACGACGTGCTCGCGGTAGGAGGGGAACACGTGGTCCTGCGGGCGCATCGCGAACGCGGAGCCGACCTGCGCCGCCTCCTGACCGTGGCTCGGGACCCAGAGGCCGAGCTGCCCCTGCCGCTGCAGGTTCGCCGCCTCGAGGTCGAACCGGCGCACGACCGCCATCTCGCGGTAGAAGGTGCGGTGCTGCTCCTCGCCGATCCCGTCGAGGCGGGAGGCGTACTGCTCGGCCGCGGGGGACGGTGCGAAGCGGCCGTCCGCGGTGAGGAACTGGACCGTCGGCGACTGCGTGCTGGTGGCTACCACCCGACTAACCTATCCGCCTGGCCGGATGGCCCTCGGGGAGGGTCTCGACAATCTCCGACGCCGCGGAGAGGAGCTTCTCGACAGAATCCGCCTCGCCGACCGAGACGCGGATGCCCTCGGGCGGGAAGGCCCGGACCACGACTCCCGCCCGCTCGAACACGCCGGCGGCCCACTCGGTCTCGTCGCGGGTGTCGAACCAGAGGAAGTTGGCCTCGGACTTCGGGAGGGTCCAGCCCTGGTCAAGCAGAGCCTGCCAGAGCTCATCGCGCAGCAGCACGATGCGGTGCACCCGTTCGAGCAGCTCGTCGCGGTGCTCGAGCGAGGCGATCGCGGCCGTCTCGGCGAAGCGGGTCACCGAGAGCGGGATGGCCGTCGATCGCGCGGCGTCGAGGATGCGCGGGTGCCCGATCGCGTAGCCGACCCGGAGCCCGGCGAGGCCGTAGGCCTTCGAGAAGGTGCGCGCGATGACGAGGTTGGGGTGGCGGCCGAGGAGGGTCGTGCCGTCGACGGCGCGCTCGTCGGTCACGAACTCGGCGTAGGCCTCGTCGAGGAGGACGAGGACGTCGGCGGGGATCCGGTCGAGGAACGCCTCGACGTCGTCGGCCTGCGCGACGGTGCCGGTGGGGTTGTTGGGGCTGCAGACGATCACGAGGCGGGTGCGCTCGGTGACGGCCTGCGCCATCGCGTCGAGGTCGTGGGTGTCGTCGGAGCGCAGCGGGACCCGGACGCTCGTGGCGCCCGCGGTCGTGACCAGCGACGGGTAGGCCTCGAAGGAGCGCCACGCGTAGACGACCTCGTCGCCCACTCCCGCGGCGGCACTGATCAGCTGGGCGATGACGGCGACGGATCCCGCGCCGACGATGACCTGGTCGATGCTCACTCCATGGCTCTCGGCGAGCGCCGTCCGCAGGGCGGTCGCCGCCGCATCGGGGTAGCGGTTGAAGTCGGCGACGCCGCGGACCCTCTCGAGCACCGAGGGCAGCGGATCGAACGGGTTCTCGTTGGAGGACAGCTTGAACGCATCGGCGGAGGCGGCGCGGCCCTGCCGGTAGGCCGGGAGCGCGAGGATCTCGGGGCGGAGTCGGACGGGAGGCCCCTGCTGTTCGGTCACCCGCCCCATGGTAGGCCGAGGGGCCGACAGGGCCCGGTCGGGCTCGGCGCGAGGATCACGATCGGGTGTCGAACGGCTCGCGTCCCCCTTCGAGGGGCGGTTTCGGCCGAGTCCCCCGATTAGGGTTCGAGAATGCGGAGTCGATGGGGAGCCGTCCGGCCAGCGCGCCCGGCAGTCCTCCGTGTCTCCGTGGCCGTTCTCAGCGTCGCTCTGCTCACCGGCGCCCTCTCCTCCTGCTCTCCCGCGTCCGACGCTCCCGAGCCGAGCCCGACTCCCCGCGTGGTCGCGGTCGACGTCTCGGCGACGGCCGAGTTCACCGCGGCCAAGGAGAAGGGGACCGCGACCCGCGACGATGCCCTCGCCCTCCTCACCGCGACGGACTCCGCCGTCTCGGGCGGCGTGCGCAGCACTCTCCTCTCGGCGGTCGCCGCCCTCAACTCCGCGCTCGGTGGCGTCTCGACCGAGACGATCACCGAGGCGACGGCGGCGACGACGGAGGCGGAGCTCGCGGTCGCGGACAGGGTGCGCGGTCTCGGCGAGGCGACCCTCGCCTCCGGTCGCGGCTCGACCGCTCGGCGCGCGGCCCTCAGCACCGCGATCGAGGTGCTCGCCGCTGCCGTCGAGGCGCGCGCGGGCCTCGCCGGCGCGGCTGCGCAGGTGCTCGACGCCCGCGATCCGCTCGTCCCGCCTCCGGGGAGCGGCGGCGGCCCGCCCGCGCAGCAGGCCCCCGCGCCGCCGGCACCCGCGCCGACCGCGCAGGCCCCGACCGCGCCGCCCGAGCAGCCGGTGCAGCCCGCCGAGCCGGAGCCCGCGCCCCCGGAGGCGACCGTCCGACCCGGCCCGACGGCGGTCCCGACGCAGCCCGCTCCCGAGCCGGAACCCGAGCCCGCGCCGGAGCCCGAGCCGACCGCCGTGCCCGGCCCCGACTGCAGCACCGATCCCGACCTCTGCGCCCCGGCGCCCACTCCCTCGATCGACGACCCCGTCACCTGACCGGCGACTCGCGGCCGACCCGCCGGGCCGCGATAGTGGACGCATGCGCAGACTCCTCCTCGGACTCCTGACCAACGCCGTCGCGATCTGGCTCACCACGCTCGTCGTGTCGGGCGTCCGCGTGGATCCGTACGAGGAGGGGGCGACCGCGGCGGTCCTGACGTACCTCCTGGTCGCGGTGATCTTCGGAGTGGTCAACGCGGTGGTCGGCGGAGTGGTCCGCGTGGTCGCGTTCCCCCTGTACATCATCACGCTCGGGCTCGTCGCGTTCCTGGTCAACGGGCTCCTCCTGCTGCTGACGGCCTGGGTCAGCGGTCTCTTCGGCTTCGGTCTCGTCGTGGACGGCTTCTGGTGGGGTGTGCTCGGCGCCCTCGTGCTCGCGATCGTCAACTGGTTCATCGGGCTGCTCGTCCGGCCGTTCCTGGGGCGCCGCGAGGACTGACCGGCACCGTCGTCAGGCGGGCGCCGACCCTCGAGCCGGGGGCGGCGGTCCAGAGCCCGAAGAGAGCGGCTCCGGAGGCGGCGAGCCGCGGATCGGCATCGAGCGTCTGCGCCGTCGCCACGTAGGACTCGAGTGCGTGCGCCGGCACCGGGCCCTCCTGCGGCGTCGAGGCGGGCGAGTCGCGCTCGACGACGATCACCCCCTGCTCCTGGCCGGCGGTGCGCCCGAATCCGCTCAGCGCCGGGACGAGGTCGTCGGAGTGCTCGATCGACACCGACCGCGTCCCGCTCGGCAGGTCGAGACCGCGGATCGGACTTCCGAACGCGATCACGTCGTGCACGTCGTAGCGCCCCGACTGCGCCACGCGCAGCGCGACCAGCCCACCCTGCGAGTGCGCCGCGATCGTCACGGGAGCTCCCTCGGGGATGCCCGCCGCCTCCATCGCCGCGAGCGTCCCCGCGACCGACGCCGCACCTCCTCCGCTCATCGCCTTGAGATTCGAGGCGGCGCCGAACGCCTGCTCGGGGTCGAGGCTCCAGTCGGTCGTCCCCGAGACCGTGACGAGCCACTCCCCTCCGAACTCCTCGATCACCACCTGCGGACCGTCGGGATCGCTCGGCGGGATGCGCGCCGCCAGCTCGCCCCAGCTCGAGGGCGCCTCGGCCGCGGATCCCAGCCGGATCGGCGGCGGCTCGACCGTCTGCACGCGCAGTCGACGCTCCCCCGGCGGCGGGACGACGCCGAAGACGGTCGCGAGGACGACCAGCACGCTCGCCGCCGAGCTCACCCCGCCGCCGACCGTCTCGCCGGCGGAGCGGCCGCCGAGAGCAGCCGTCACCGGTGGTGGCAGCAGCAGCACGCCGACCTCGGTGCCCAGGCCGATCGTCGAGATCACCGCGCGCAGACCCTCGACCAGGAGCGGATCGCCGAGCAGCGCGCGGACGAGGTCCGCCTTCTCGGCGGAGAGCTCGTCGCGGGCGCCGTCGTCACCGGCGAGGACCCGGGCCGCCGCGCCGACCGAGCCGAACGCCGCCTCCGCGGTCGCCCTGACGAGCAGAGCCGCGTCCTCCCGCGCGCCCGGGACACGACGGGCGAACGATTCCGACGCGCGCAGACCGAAGGCCACCGCCGCGACCAGCGGAGCCACCCGCGCGGGGATCACGGGCAGCTGCTCCTCGAGCGCCTCCTCGGCCCGCTCGTACGCCGACACCGCCTCCCCCAGCGCCTCGCGCAGCAGCGCCGCCTCGCCCTCGAGCCCGGTGAGCCGCCGGCCGAGCAGCTCGAGCTCGCCGACCCGCTCCGGCGCCGCCGCACCGACGGAGGGCGCCGCCCGTACCGCAGCACCCGCGCAGTCGGCGAGGCCGCGGAGGACGGTCTCGAGTGCCCGCCGGCGCTCGTCGAGCTCACCGGTGTCGACGCGACTGAGCACGTCCGCCGTCACCGGACACCTCCCGCGAGGCCCCGCGCCGCACCCTCGGCGACGGCGAGCCCCGCCAGGAGCTCGGCCGCCCGCTCCGCGAAGCCGCGCGCCGCCTCGTCCTCCCAGTCGGCATCGGGGAGGAGTCCCGCCGCCGCCGCGCGCACGCCGCCGATCCCGTCGGCGAGCGCCGTCAGCTCCGCGCTCGGCCATGCCGTCACCCCCGCCGGCTGCTCGATCGTCATCCGCACCGCCTCCGTTCCGTCCTCGTCGCGGCCAGCCTCGACGAGCGCGCCGGGCCGCGGGACCGCCTCCGCCCGGACCGTGGAGAACCGACGGATCGGCCGGGTGTGGAGGAGCCGCGGTGCGCCACAATGGGCGGGTGACCCCCCGCTCCTCCGCGCCCTCGGCGTTCGCCGTGTGCTTCGTCTGCACCGGGAACATCTGCCGGTCGCCGATGGCCGAGGTGGTGCTGAGGTCGCTCGCCGACCGCGCCGGGCTCGCCTCCGTCATCGAGATCAGCTCGGCGGGCACCGGCGAGTGGCACCTCGGCGAGCACGCCGATGATCGCGCGCTCGCGGCCCTCGAGCGCCGAGGGCTCGACGGCGCGCGGCACCGCGCGCAGCTGTTCGACCCGGTCCGCTTCGACGAGTTCGACCTCGTCGTCGCGCTCGACCACGGCCACGAGCGGGCACTGCGATCGTGGGCCCGCACCGACGTCGACCGCCAGAAGGTGCGCCGCCTGCTCGCCTTCGAGCCCTCGCTCTCGCCGCAGGGCGACGTCCCCGACCCCTACTATTCCGATGCGGCGGCGTTCGACCGGGTGCTCTCGCTCATCGAGAGCGCGTGCCGGTCGCTCTTCGCCCAGATCGAACCCGGGCTGCGCGGCAACCGCGCGACCCGCCCCGACTCCCCCGACGCGCGCTCCGGCGCCGTCGCCGGCTCCGCGGCCCGCGCGGAGAACCGCGACCCGGAAGGCTCCACCGCATGACCTCGCTCCCCACCCAGCCGCTGAGCCCCCTCGACGGCCGGTACAGCGGCGCCGTCTCCTCGCTCGGCGAGTACCTCTCCGAGGCCGGCCTCAACCGCGCACGCGTCCACGTCGAGGTCGAGTGGCTGCTCGCCCTGACCGACCGCCGGCTGTTCGGCTCCGAGCCGGTCGACGCCGCCACCGCCGAGGAGCTGCGCCGCCGCGCCCGCGACTTCGGCCAGGCCGAGATCGACGAGCTCGCGACCCTCGAGGCCCGCACCAGGCACGACGTGAAGGCCGTCGAGTACCTCGTGCGCCACTGGCTCTCCGACCTCGGACTCGACCGCATCGCCGAGCTGACCCACTTCGCCGCGACCAGCGAGGACATCAACAACCTCTCCTACGCGATCGTCGTGCGGCAGGCGGTCGGCGAGATCTGGCTGCCGAAGCTCCGCTCGGTCGTCGACTCCCTGCGCGAGCTCGCCGTCCGCTACCGAGACGAGTCGATGCTGAGCCGCACCCACGGGCAGCCCGCGACGCCCACGACGATGGGCAAGGAGTTCGCCGTCTACGCGTTCCGCCTCGAGCGCGTCATCGCGCAGATCGAGGCGACGGAGTACCTGGGCAAGTTCAGCGGCGCGACCGGCACGTTCGCGGCGCACCTCGCGGCCGACCCCGACACCGACTGGCCCGAGCTGGCGTCGGAGTTCGTCGCGTCGCTCGGGCTCGTCTTCAACCCGCTGACCACCCAGATCGAGTCGCACGACTGGCAGGCCGAGCTCTACGGGAAGGCGGCGCACGCGAACCGCATCCTGCACAACATCTGCACCGACGTCTGGACCTACATCTCGCTCGGCTACTTCCGGCAGATCCCGCAGGCCGGAGCGACGGGCTCCTCGACCATGCCGCACAAGATCAACCCGATCCGCTTCGAGAACGCCGAGGCCAATCTCGAGCTCTCGAGCGCGCTGCTCGACTCCCTCGGTCAGACCCTCGTCACCTCGCGGCTGCAGCGCGACCTCACCGACTCGACGACCCAGCGCAACATCGGAGTCGCGTTCGGCCACTCCCTCCTCGCGCTCGACAACATCGCGCGCGGCCTGCTCGAGATCGACCTCGACCCGAAGGCCCTCGCGGCCGATCTCGACACCAACTGGGAGGTGCTCGCCGAGGCGATCCAGACCGTGATCCGAGCCGAGGTGGTCGCCGGCCGCTCCGACATCACCGACCCCTACGCGATGCTCAAGGACCTCACCCGCGGCAAGCGCCTCGACGCCGAGGACCTCGCGGCGTTCGTCCGAGGCCTCGACATCGGCGAGGCGGCACGGGAGCGCCTGCTCGCCCTCACCCCCGCCGCGTACACGGGCGTCGCCTCGGAGCTGGTGGACCGCCTCCCCTGATGCGCCCGGTGTCGGGGGTCGCGCGTAGCGTCGAGGGATGAGCGCGTGCGCGATCGACGGGTGCCGGGCGGAGGCCGACGCGGGTGCTCCGCTCGATCTCTGCGCCGCGCACCTCGAGCTGGCGCACGACTGGGTCGCCCGCGAGAGCGGGGTCGTCGACGCCCTGCCCTCGCCGTGCCTCGTCTGCGGCTCGCGGCTGGGTGTCCGGCTCCCCTCCGCGTGGCTCTGCGCCGCCTGCGAGTGGCGGTTCGGCGAGGTCCCCGACGGCGAGCTCGCGCCGCCCCGCATCGACGTCGTCTACTACATCCGCTTCGGCGAGCGCATCAAGATCGGCACCAGCGGCAACCCGCGCCAGCGCCTGCACCGGCTGCGGCACGAGGAGCTGCTCGCCTTCGAGCGCGGCGGCCGGGCACTCGAGCAGCAGCGGCACGCGCAGTTCGCCGCCGAGCGGCTCGAGCGCACGGAGTGGTTCGCCAGGAGCCCCGCGCTCGACCGACACATCGAGACGGTCGCGGCGGGCGAGCCCGACCCGTGGGCGCTGCACCGCCGCTGGTGGAGCGAAGCGCTCGCGCTGCGCACCTGAGACGCTGCCGCGGCGGGTCAGCGGCTCCAGGAGGCGACCAGGAGGTCCCCGCGGATCAGCCGCAGCTCGTCGAGCAGGCGGTCGATCACGGCGTTCGAGACCCCCGAGGCGACCACGTCGTGGGGTCCGAGCGGGAGGAGGCGGCCGGTGCGGATCCGGACGACCTCCCACCCCGCCGACCGCAGTGCGCGGTCCTTCCGCCGGTCGGCCTCCTCGCGGTGACCGACGTGCTCGAGACCGTGCCGCCCCGTGGAGTCGTACTCGACGGCCACTCGCAGCTCGCCCAGCACGATGTCGGGCCACGCCTCGAGATGGTCGAAGAACGCCCGCCCGAGCCGCACCGCGGTGAACCCGGGCTCGAACTCGAGCCGCGCGGCCAGCATCGCCCGCAGTCGCGCCTCGACGGCGGAGGCGGGCGGAGGCGCGCACCGGCTCGCGAAGGGCTCGCCGACCGGGAGGTCGGGCGTCTTCGAACAGATCCGCGGCGCGCGGGCGGACGGTCGCGGCGGCGGATCGCTCTCCGCGGGCGTGTCACTCCGAGCCGGCCTGGGCGTCCGCGGCCGGGCGAGCGCCGCGCACTCGGGGCACCAGGAGGACCGCCGCCGCTCGCGGCCCGGGCGGTGGCGCTGCTCGTCGGGCGTCGCGACGAAGAGGTGCCCGGAGTCGCAGAGCCAGCAGAGGTAGACGTCGGCCGCCGGCGGGATCTGGCTGAGCACGATCCCGTCGTTGTACTCGGGCCGGTACTGGCGCACCAGCACCGGGAACGAGGACCACGCCTCCCGGTACCGCCCCACCTCGTACGGCACCTCGACCCCTCGCGAGAACCGCCGCCGCTCCCACCACCGCCCGATCGCCTCCGCCACCCCCGCACAGTACGTCCGACCACCGACGCCGCCGCCCGGCGAGAAGTCCGCACGCCGCACCTCCAGGCACCGGTCGATCTCGATACACCCGCGCCGCGGGCTATTCGATCAGCGGGCAGCCACCGACCCGGACCGACCGCGATCAACACCCGCCGATCGTTCCGCGCAAGCCGGACTCACGAGCGCACCGCGGAATCGCGTGCCAAGCGCTTCCGCGCAGCGAACGTGACTCGCTCTACAAGACCCGACCACTTCGGGAAGCCGACAGCGAGGCAGGGCGGCGAAGCCGCCCTGCCTCAGTGCGGCCCATCCTGCTCGTCGAGGTCGGCGATCTCCGCGTCGTCCGGCTTGAAGGTCAGCGAGAACATCGCGATCGCGACGAGGACGACGATGAACGCGACTCCGAAGGAGATGACCGAGACGAGCGGCTCGCGGGTCGACAGGAGGACGACGAGGCCCACGAACGCGGCCATCGCGGCCGAGAAGCCGATCAGCTCGAGGGGTCGCAGCCGGTCCTTGCGGGTCGGCTGGAAGGTGCGGGGCGCGAACTCCTCGGGCTCGCCGCCGGGGGTCGGCGCATCGGGGGTCTGGCCTTCGGCGGTCATCGGTCTCCTCCGGAGGTCGGTGTCGAGGCGTCGACGGCGTCGGCACCGGCGGCCCACTTGAGTGAGAACGCGGCGATCGCGAGGTAGACGCCGATCACGACGGCGTACGCGCCGAGAAGTCCGACCGTGACGACCGGATGCGGCGGGAGGAGTGCGAAGGCGGCGCCGAGCAGCACGGTGCCGGCTCCGACGACGACCGCGTCGCGGGCGGCGAGCCCGTGCCCCCGGCGCCCACTGGTGATCTCGAGTGATCCCGAGATCAGAGCCCAGCCGGCGACCAGCGCGACGAAGAGCAGGAGGGTGGCGACGGGAAGGGCCACGAGACCCAGGACGCCGGCGAGCAGGGTGACGCCCGCGGAGGTGACGGCGGGGCGCTTGCCGCGTCCCTCCGGTGCCCGCAGTGCGCGCACCAGCGAGACGGCGCCGCTCGCGAGCGCGAATCCGGCGAAGACGGCCAGACCGAAGGCCGGGCTGTGGTCGGGAGAGAACGTCACCACGCATCCGGCGATCGCGGCGACCGCGGCGCGTGCGAGCGCGAGGGTCCAGGAGCTCGCCCGTTCGGCGGTGTCGGCGGCGTGGGCCACGGTCGAGCCTCTCTGGTGGTGCGGTGGGTCGGAGTCGCGATCGGACCGAGCGACGCCGCCGGGTCCGTCGGCGCTGAGCGCGCGATCCGGAGGCTCTGGCGCCCCTGCGGGGTGCGTCGGCTCCGCGGACTGTCCGATTTTACGCTCTCCTCGACTCCGGAGCGCCCCGGTACCTCTCGAGCGACCGTATCCTCGGCCAGCGCGCAGCAATCCGCACCGTGTCCATCCTGTTTCCACAGGGTTACAAGACGCAGGCCTCCCGGAGTCGGGGTCGCCTGTACGGGTGACGCTCGCTATCGTGGGTCCGTTCCTCCCCCGTGCGATGCCCGCGCGCCCCCGCCCCCAGGCGCTGAACGCACCGCCGTTCTGCACGCCGCTCGAACCTGGAGTTGATGCCGTGAACGGACTGGATCTCGCGATTCTCGCTCAGCGGGCCCGCGATCTGGCCTTCAGCAAGATCGTCGCCGGTGGCTTCCACCGGTTCGGGAAGGGATCCCGCATCTGCCTGCCGTTCAGGATCGGCCCCGGTCAGGGCAGCCGCATCTCGATCGGTGAGAACGTCCTGATCAGTGCGAACTGCATGCTCATGGTCCCCTCCTCCGATGCCCCCACCCCCGCCCTGATCATCGGCGACCGCGTCCGGATGAACATGACCGCGATCAGCGCCGTGAAGAGCGTGGTCATCGAGGACGGCGTGGGAATCGCCCGCGGCTGCTACATCTCGGACCACTCCCACGGGTTCTCGGACGCCGGAACGTTCGTGCGCGATCAGCCGATCGAGCGCATCGCTCCGGTCCGCATCGGCCGGGGCGCGTGGCTGGGCGAGAACGTCGTGATCATGCCCGGCGTCACGGTCGGGCGCGGTGCCGTCATCGGAGCCAATGCCGTCGTCCGGTCCGACGTGCCCGACTACTCCGTCGCCGTCGGGGTCCCCGCGCGCGTCGTCCGGACCTTCGCGTGAGGACATCAGCTGTGGGAAACCCGACTCGAGACGGCCTCGTGCGCGACGTCGTCTTCACGTTCTCGTACGAGACGTACACCGACGCGGCCCGCCGAGGCATGATGCGTCCGCCGGACCGCATCCTCACCTCGCTGATGGAGAGCCCGCAGGTGGGGCGCCTGATCGTGGCCAACCCGTTCCGCTTCGCTCCGACCAGCATCGTGCGCTCCGCCCTCGGCAAGGAGGTGGAGTTCCCGGGCACGCCCACGCGCGTCCTGCACACTCCGTTGCGCCTGCGCCGGAGCGACCCGACCGACATCGCGGGCCTCGAGAAGGAGTACCGGGCCTACGACCGCGGCATCGCGAAGCTGGCCGACGAGCTCGAGCTCGTGCGACCGGTGGTCGTCACCACCAGCCCCGTCGTGGCGGGCTTCTCGCCGTTCGAGTGGGCCGAGCACGTGATGTTCTTCGCCCGCGACGACTGGACCACCTCGACCCGCTGGAAGGGCCACTGGCCCGCGTTCCAGGAGGCGTACCGCCGCGTGGCCTCCTCCGGACGCTCGGTGACCGCCGTCTCGCAGGAGATCATCGACCGCATCGCCCCGACCGGCCCGCACGCCGTGGTGCCGAACGGCGTGGCTCCGGAGGAGTGGACCGGCCCGGTCCCCGACGCTCCCGAGTGGCTGCAGCGGATCCCGGGCCCGCGGGCCCTGCACGTCGGCACGCTCGACGACCGGCTCGACGTCGAGGGCATCGTGGCGGTCGCGACCGCCCACCCCGGTCTGCAGATCATCCTGATGGGCCCGCAGCCCGATGCCGGCTACCTCGCGCCGCTCGCCCGCTTCCCGAACGTGCACCTGCACCACTCGGTCGGCCGCCGCGAGCTGGTCGCGACCATGCGCAACGTCGAGCTCTGCCTCCTCGCGCACCGCCGCACCCCGCTGACCGAGGCGATGAGCCCGCTCAAGCTCTACGAGTACGTCGCGAGCGGCTGCCCCGTCATCTCGGTCGACCTCCCGCCGATCCACGGGATCAGCGACCGCATCCGGATCGTCCCGACGATGGCCGAGTTCGCCTCCGTCATCGACGACGCGCTCGCCGACGGCCGTGCGAGCGAGGAGGACCGCCTCGAGTGGATCCACGCCAACTCGTGGGCGGCCCGGCACGGGACCGTGCTCGACATCCTGCTCGATCGCGGAGGCGCCCGCTCCGGCGAGGTCGTCCCCGGCTGACGCCGCGGGTTCCGCCACCAGACTCCATCTCCCGTTCACTCAGCATCCGCCGCGAGCCGCCTCGGCTCCCGGTCCGGAGGAGGGCCCCATGTCCCAGTTCCTGTTCGTCTGCTCCGGCGGAGGGCACCTCAAGCAGCTGTTCACGCTCTCGTCCCGGTTCGGGATCGATCCGGCCGATCAGCACTGGGTCACGTTCGACAACGGTCTGAGCCGCTCCCTCCTCGAGGGCCGGCGCGTGACCTTCAGCCGCTTCGCCGCACCGCGCGACACCCTGCCGATCGCGCAGAACGCCCTGCTCGCGCACCGCATCCTCAACGAGGGCGACTACTCCGCGGTGTTCAGCACCGGTTCGAGCCCCGCGGTGTCGTTCATGCCCGAGGCGTCGCTGCGCGGCATCGAGTGCCACTACATCGAGAGCGCGGCGCGGGCGGACGGCCCCTCGATCACGGGCAGGATCATGGCGCGCCTGCCAGGAGTGAACACCTACAGCCAGTACCCGGTGTGGGCGGACGCGCGCTGGCAGTTCGGCGGCTCGATCTTCGACGCCTTCACGACCGGCCCCGCGAAGGAGGTCGACGGCATCCATCGGGCCGTCATCTCGGTCGGAACGCAGGACCTCTACCCGTTCGACCGGCTGATCTCGGCCGCGGTGCCCCTGCTCTCGGGAGCCGACGTGCTCTGGCAGACCGGTCTCGCCGATGTCGCGCCCTACGGCATCGAGGGCCGCGTCAGCGTGCCCCACCACGAGCTGCAGGAGGCGGTCGAGGCCGCCGACGTCGTCATCGCGCACGCGGGCACCGGCGCCGCCATCACCGCCATCGAGGCGGGCAAGGTGCCGATCCTGGTCCCGCGCCTGGTCGCGCGCGGCGAGCACATCGACGACCACCAGATCCAGATCGCCCGCGAGCTCGACCGCCGCGGGCTCGCGATCGCCGCATCACCCGAGGAGCTGACTCCCGAGCTGCTGCTGCGCGCCGCCGGCGGGACGACGGGCCGCGTCGAGGACGTCGCCCCGTTCCGCTTCACCCCGGCACGCGCACGCGCTCGGCGCGGCCGGCCCCGGGCCGACTTCGGCGGCCGGGGCGAGAAGCGCTCCCCGGCCGTCTGAGTCCTCCGGGGTCCGAGCGCCCGGGAGCGCCGGCGTCAGCCCGCGTTCGCGAGCAGCGCCGGCCACAGGGCGTCGGCGATCTTGCCCTGACCCTGGATCGACGGGTGGAAGTGGTCGACGAGCGAGATGTCGTCGCTCGTCACGGGCATCGAGTGCAGCGCGCCGCCGTCGGACACGCAGTTCGCCACCGCGGCGCACTCCTCGGCGAGGATCGTGTTGTACTGATCGATCGTGTCGCCCACGGCCGCTCGACGGGCCACGTCCTCCTCGGCGTCCGAGCCGGGGTTGTAGAGCAGCGAGTTGCAGTTGGGGCTCTGTGCCCAGCGCGAGACCGCCTCGGAGTCCGTCCGCTCGGCGTCGAAGAACGCGAGCAGATCGGGGATGGAGGCGACGAAGATCGTCGCGTCCGGCGCCCCGGTCGAGAGGGACTGCAGGGTCGACGTGATGGCCGCGCGGAAGGTGTCGGGCGGCGTGATCTCGGCGACCTTCTTGCGGCAGACGTCGTTCGCGCCGATCAGGAGGAGCACCAGGTCCGGGTTCGCCGCGACGGCCTTCTCGGCCTGCAGCGGCATGCGGTCCGACGTGGCGCCCTTCGAGGCGATGTTGTCGATGGTCGGCACCTCGCCGACGGTCTCGCCCGCGCGCCGGGCGATCGAGTCGACCCCCTCGTCCTCACCGGTCGCCCAGGAGGCGCTGGGGCAGGCCTTGTCCTGCCCGCAGGCCGCGACGGCCGCGGTCATCGAGTCGCCCATCGCGACGATCGTCCCGGCCTCGAACGGCAGGGCGCCCGCGGGAGCGGAGGCGGTGGTCTCCTCCGGAGCGGGCGAGGACGTGCAGCCGGCGAGGAGCACGGCGGCGACGGCGGCCGCGGCGGCCAGCCGGAGAGCGCGGTGACGGGGGGAACGGATCATGCTGCGCCTCCATCGGCGACGGGAGTGGACTCGGGGGCCTTCGGGGCCTTGGACTTGGGCTTCTTGACCTGCTTCACGAACGCGAGGATCTGCTGCAGGTCGCGGCGGTAGGCGGGGATCAGCATGGCCAGCGCCAGCGGCACGAGCGAGGCGAGACCGCCGAGCAGCAGGTGCAGGATCGACGGGATGACCAGCGCGATCTCGGCGGGCAGGGCCGAGTGCAGGCCGCCGAGGACCTGATCGGTGAACGCGGGCAGGTCGGTGAACTGCCCGACCGCCCAGGCGGCACCGAACATGAACGGCACGATCAGCGCGGGGCGCAGCACGGGCATCACGATGTCGGAGGCGCGGACGAAGGTGCCGCGGATCGCGAGGCCGAAGCCCGGGACCAGCAGGGCCAGCGTCGTGAGGCCGTAGAGCAGCGCGAGGCCCTCGACGCCGTTCCACCAGATGCCGATGAAGAACGAGCCGATGACGAGCGGGCGCGTCACCACGTAGTACACGAGCTGGCGGTGCACGCGGCCGAGCGAGATGTAGATCCAGCCCTGCACGTTGCCGATGCCCTGAGCGATGCCGGCGATCGACAACAGCGACAGGATCGTCGCCGAGGCCGACCACTGCGCGCCGAGCAGGAGGTCGACCAGCGGCCCCGAGAGGGCAGCGAGGACTCCGAAGGTCGGGAGGGTCAGGTAGCCGACCACCAGCAGCGCACCCCGCACGTAGCGGCGGTAGCGCTCGCCGTCGTCCTGCAGCGACGAGAGCACCGGCAGGGCCACGCGGCCCAGGGGTCCGTTCAGCTGCTGGAGCGGGAGCAGGAACAGCGAGTAGGCCCGCGAGTACTGACCGAGCACGCCGTCGCCGAGCTGGCGGCCGACGATGACGTTGTCGAGGTTGCGCGCCGCGTAGTTGAGCAGCTGCACGCCGAAGATGCTGCCACCCGTGGTGACCAGCGGGATGACCTCGCGCGCGATGCGCGGGCGGCCGAACGTGGGCCGCGCCGCGACCCACAGGGCGATGAAGCGGTAGATCAGCGCGCCGCCCTGGAGGACGACCAGCGACCAGACGCCCCAGCCGAGGAAGCCGGCGATGATCGACGCGACGACTCCGACGAACATCGACACGACGTCGATCTTCGCCATCAGGCCGAAGCGCATCTCCTTCTGCACGCGCGCCTGGAGCGGCATGCAGAGGCTGTTGATGAGGAGGGTCGGCGCGACGGCGAGCGTCAGGACGATCAGGCGGTCCTCGTTGTACAGGGCGGCGATCAGGGGCGCGCAGGCCGCGATGACGATCGTGCCGACGATGCCGAGGGCGACGGACAGCCACAGCACCGAGCGCCAGACCTCGTCGCTCATCTTCTTCGACTGGATGATCGCACCGGTCAGGCCGAAGTCGCGGACCAGGTCGGCGACACCGACGATCGCGGTGACCATCGCGAGCAGACCGAAGTCGCTCGGAGCGAGGAGCCGGGCCAGGACGAGCGTCGAGATCAGCTGGATCGCCGTCTTGCCCCACAGTCCGCCGAGGGTCTGCAGCACTCCGCGGCTCGCGGTGTGGCCGAGAGAGGGCTTCGGAGGCAGGTTCGGGCCGTCGCCGACCGTCGGAGACTGCGCGATCGCGTCGGTCGCGAGCGTCTCGGTCGTGTGGGCGGTGTCGTCGATCGCCGCCTCGATCTGGTCGTCTGTGGCACGGGGCCGAGCGGAGGAGCCGCCGACGGGGGTCGACCCCGTCACGCGCGCGTCGTCTCGTCGCGGTTCCATTCGGGTACGCCTCCTCGAGCGATGATCGACCGGGCCTCGAGGCGCGGTCGCAGATAGCCGTAGCAGTACACCGGGAAGGCGGGCCACAGCGCGGGGCGGCGCACGAGCCGCGCCAGGAGGGCGCCGATCGTGCCCCCCGCGGGAGCCGGCCGATCGGGCACGAGGCCGGACGCGGCGAGCTGGGCGTTGCCGATCGCGATCCGCACGGTGCGCTTGATCTGGCTGCGCATCCGGCGCGGCGCCTTCACCGAGAAGGACCACCCGGCCAGGGTGAGCCGCTCCTCGGGGGCGAAGAGCTGCTGCACGAAGCGGTCGTCGGCGATGATCTCGGGGAACGCGCCGAATCGGCGCCGTCCCTCGGCCGACAGGCCGTAGATCCCGGAGCCGACCAGCCCGCTCACGCGGTACTCCGACAGCTCCCAGATCGAGTAGTGGGCGCGCACCGGCCACGAGGCGTCGGTCGTGTCCACGTGGAACTCCGGCGCCGCGACCTGCGGGCCGCCCGGGCGGGCGAGCTCGTCGCCGACCGCGAGCAGCGTCTCGGCCGAGACGCTCACGTCGGCGTCCACGTAGATGCGCGGGAACACGGTCGCGATCTCGTCGGCCGCGTTCAGGCCGGCGATCTTCGATGCCCGCTCGGTCTCCGCGACGAGGATCCTCGGATCCACGGCGCGGGCGACCGCAGCGGTGCCGTCGGTGCACCCGTTGGCCCCCACGACGATCTCGAGGCGGCCCTCCGGGTCACCGTCCACGAGCGCGCGCAGCAGCCGCCCGATCACCGCCGCCTCGTCGTGCGCGGGGATGATCACGCTGACGCGCGCGCTCACGACTCGATGGGGGCGGGTTTGCGGACGACGTGATCGGCGGAGTGGCTCCCGATGTGCGCGCCGAGGGCCGGCCCGTTCTCGGAGTGGTGCGCCGCGGAGCGGCTGAAGGCCGAGACGTGCCCGGCGTCCTCGGCAGCGAGCCGGCGACGTGCCGACTTCCGCGGTGCCTCCGTGAGGGTCCACGCCCCGACGGCCATGAACACCCAGAAGAGCATGAACGCCTGGTAGAAGCCGAAGGCGTCGTAGAAGTACGCCGACACCGTGTATCCGACCAGCACGATCGCGACCGCGAAGGCCAGGCCGGCGTACTGCGACGTCGAGGTGCGGTTGAACGAGTAGCGCAGCAGCATCACGATCGGCACGAGGAAGAGGACGGCGAGTCCGAGGATCCCGACCGCTCCGGCGTCCATGAGCGTGCCGAGCCACTGGTTGTCGAGGATGAACGAGTTCGCCTCAGGACCCACCACGATGCGGCTGCCGACGCCCGTCCCGAAGAACGGATGCTCGCGCACGATCGCCATCGCGGGCTCGAGGTCTGCCAGGCGGCCCGCTCCCGCCATGCCGGCGGAGGTGTACTGCGAGGCGATGAGGGCCTCGGGGTCGAGGAACGAGCCGATCATGTCGGTCAGGATCTTGGGGATCAGGACGAAGCCGAGGCCCAGGACCGGGATCGCGCCCAGCAGCAGGTACCCGCCGATCTTCGGCCGCAGGATCAGCGTCACCAGGAACATCACGCCGAGCGTGACGATCGCGGTCCGCGAGACCGCCGTGACGACGCCGACCAGCAGCGCCAGGACGCAGCCGTAGTAGATGATGCGGCGGTTGATCTCGTTGAAGGGCCAGCGGGCGTACTTCGAGAGGTAGACCGAGATCGGGATCATCATCGTGAACATCACGGCGAGCGCGATCGGGTGCTGCGACGAGCCGAACGAGCGGAATCCGCCGGCGCGGTACGCCTCCTGCTCGGCCCCGAGCTTCTCGAGCGGCAGGAACTGGTCGAGCCTGGTGAAGATGTTCTGGTGGGTGACGCGCTCGATCACGGCGAAGAACGCCACGACGACGGCCGAGAAGACCAGCACCATCAGGAACGACTCGACGATCTTCTCGCTGCGCATCACGAGGCGCGAGACGAAGAAGAGCGAGAGGACCAGCAGGTCGATGATGATGGCACCGACGACTCCGCTGCCCAGGCCACCGTCCGAGATGAACTGGACGTTGGCGGCGATCGAGACGATGCTCGACGCCATCCAGATGCCGATCGGCCAGCCGAACGCGGCGGGCCGCCAGACGAACTTCGGATCGATCATCAGCGCGACGATCGCCGCGACGACCATGGCCACGATCATGAGCCGGTACGGCTCGAGGGCGAACCCGATCGGGATCGGCAGCGAGTAGTAGCGCGCCGGGATGAACATCACGACGCCGAGCAGCACGATGAATCCGCCGGTCCAGTTGAAGACCAGCTTGCGCGTGAGGTAGAGGAACGAGATCCCGAAGAGGACCGCACCCGCGATCAGCGGGTTGAGGTAGTAGACGGCCGCGACGGCGACCGCTGAGAGGAGCAGGGTCGCGAGCGCCGAGCGGACCGTGAAGGTCCGCTTGACGAGGATCTCGCCCGCGTACGGGTCGTCGCTCCCGGGGACCCCGATCGGGGTCCCCTTCATCGTCTTGGTGCTCATCTGCGAACCCCGCGTCAGGTGGCGCTGCGCTTCCCGGAGGAGGCGAGCTCACCCGCCCCGGGAGCCGGCTCGGCGGAGGAGCCGAGGGCCGCGGGACGCGGGTTCTCGGCGGTGCCGGAGCCGGTGATGGCCGGACCGCGGCGGAACGACTCGCCACGGCGGACGTTGGCGCGGTTCGCGGTGACGCGCTCACGGGAGATGCGGATGTTGTAGAGGATGAACGCGAGGGCGATGAACGCGAGGAACACGCCGAGGCCGGTGATGGCGATCGGGATGATCGGGTTCGAGCCCTCCTGCTCGACGACGTTGCCCTGGTCGGTGACCGACAGGGTGACGCGCTGGTCGGGAGCGGTTCCCGCGGCGTCCTGCTGGGCGGCCACGTAGGTCTGGAAGATCGTCGACGCGGTCTCGGAGATGAGGGTCGCGCGGGCGGGATCGGTCGAGACTCCGACGATCGCGAGGATCGGGAGGGAGAAGCGGCCCGGGTTGGTCTCGGTGCCGGAGGGCTGCGTGGTGCGGCGGAGTCCGCTGAGCTCCTCGCCCTCGTTGAAGCCGCCGATGGCGGCCTCGACCTGCGCGCGGATCTCGGATCCGCTGACGAGGTAGGCGTAGATGACCGCGGTGTTCGTCAGGTCCAGCTGCTGGGCAGCGGTCGTGCCCTCCTGGAGGGTCTGGCCGGGCCGGACGGCCGCGAACGGGTTCTGCGTCCCGCCTCCGAGCAGCACGGTGGTCTCGGACTGGTAGGTCGACTCGACGCGCGAGACGATCTCACCGTCCTTGACGGTGTATCCGGCGACCATCGCAGCCAGCACCGAGACGACGATGCCGACGGCGAGGAGCCATTTGTAGCTCCAGAGCACTCGGAGGTAAAGGGGAACGGACATCTCGGTCTCGACTTCCAGACGGCGAGGTGTAGGACCTCGGGCGACGCGCCGCGTGCTCGGAGGGTGCAATGCTGCTGCAGACGATGGAGCAACGCCTCCGTCCATCACGGCGGTAATGGCGGAACGGGTGGTGTGGCGGTCGACGTCGGGATGACGAGGACGGAACCTGGTGCGTAGTGCGATTCGAACGTGCTCTCGCTGCGTCCGCACCGTCCTCCGGGCGAGCGGCCTGGGGGGTCGGAACGGGCAGAGAACCGGGACCCCGCGAGTGCGGTGCCCCGACACACTCATTGTGACCATAACCCACGGCAAGCAGATGCCGAAAGTATTGCGGGTGTGTTAAGTCTCCTGGACGTTCGACCCGCCGAGCAGGGCGTGCACTTGCATTCCTCTCAGATGGACGAGGATGGTAGACCTTGTTCCCTCCAGGAAAGACGAGGATGGAAGTCCTCGGTTCAGCTCGGAGCGCGCCGCCCTCACGACAGGAGACGCATGGATGACGAGCATCAGTGCTCCACCACTGCCACAGACCCATCCGCCCGTTCCACGACCGGATCCGACTCCGCTGACGACCGTTCGATGACGGTCGCCGGCTCCGTCGCGCCCTCGGGCTCCGACGGCCACCCGCTCTCGGTCCTCTACTCGTTCCCGCACGGGATCGGCTCGCCCGGCATCGGCTGGACAGCGCTGCACCAGGTCCGCGCGCTGACCGAGGCCGGTCACCGCGTGACCGTCGTCGCCGCGTCCATCACCGAGCCGCTGGGGCCGGTCGCGCGCGCCGTGACCACGCTCACGGTCGCCGGCCAGCGCCTCCCGCACCGGCTCTTCGGGCGGAGCCGCTCGATCGCGCACCACGACCGCGTGACCGCACGGATCCTCGCCGAGGGCGACTACGACGTGGTCCACGGCTGGCCGTGGGGCTCGGCCCGCACCTTCGACGAGGCCGCCCGCCAGGGCGTGCCCTCGGTCCGCGAGGCGCCGAACACGCACACGGCGCACGCCTTCGAGGTCGTGGCCGAGGAGTACGAGCGTCTCGGCATCACCCCGCCCCCCGGGTCGCCGCACACCTACAACGCGGTGCGACTGAAGCGGGAGGAGCGGGAGTGGGCGTCCGCGACCGCGATCCTGGTCCCGTCCGCCTCGGTCGAGCACACCTTCCTCGAGAAGGGATTCTCGCCCGACAAGCTGCTCCGCCACCGCTACGGCGCCCTCGTCGACACCGACCGCGTGCTCGACCCCGACCCGCGCGACGATCCGGACCACGTGTTCACCGCCGTGTTCGTGGGCCGGATCGAGCCGCGGAAGGGCCTGCTCTACGCCCTCCAGGCCTGGCAGGCGTCAACGGCCAGCAGCACGGGCCGGTTCCTGGTCTACGGAGAGTTCACGCCCGGCTACCGCGAGCGGCTCGCCGGCCTGCTCGATCAGCCCGGCGTCGAGCTGCGCGGCTTCACCGACGATGTCGCGGGCGTGTTCCAGAACGCCGACGTGCTGATCCTGCCGACGATCGAGGAGGGCAGCGCCCTCGTCACCTCGGAGGCGCAGGCCGCGGGCTGCGTGCCGCTCGTCTCGTCGGCGGCCGGCGCGAACCTCGAGGACGGCGTCCAGGGTCTCGTCCACGAGCCCCGCGACGTCGAGACGCTGACCGCGCACCTCGATCTCGTCTCCTCCGACCGGGAGCTGCTGGCGCGTCTGCGCCGTGCCGCGCTCGCGAACCGGAGCGAACTCACCTGGACGCGAGCGGGCGTCGACCTCGTCGCCGCCTACCGCGCCGCCATGCGGAAGGTCGGCACCGCGACCGCTCCCGCCGACCCGTCGAGGACCTGACACCTGTGAACACCCGAGACGTCTCGATCATCCTCTGCACGCGCGAGCGGCCCGACATGCTGCGGGAGGCTCTCGCGGCGATCAACGCGGGGACCGACCCGGAGGTCGAGGTGATCGTCGTCGACTCGGCCTCGACCGACTCGCGCACCCGCGAGGTCGCCGAGGCCGCCGGCGTCCGCTACGTGCGCACCGACACCAAGGGGCTCTCGATCGCGCGGAACCTCGGGCTCGCCTCGAGCGAGCGGCCGGTCGTCGTCTACACCGACGACGACTGCTCGCCCACGCCCGGCTGGATCGAGGCGCTGCTGCGCGCCTTCGACGACGAGCGGGTGAGCGTCGCCACGGGGCGGATGCTCGACCACACCCTCGTCGACACGGACGTGCCGCCGACCGATCGCATCACCTACCGCACGGCGGTGCAGGGTCTCGACGCCGGGCACGGCGCCGTGATGGCGTTCCGCCGCTCGACCCTGCAGACGCTCGGCGGCTTCGACGACACGCTCGGCGCGGGCCGCTACCTCGCCGGCGCCGAGGATCTCGACATCTTCTGCCGCGCCCTCGCCGCGGGCACGACCGCCGTGTTCGTCCCGGACAGCGTCGTGCTGCACGTCAACACCCGCAATCCCACGGCGTACCGCCGCCTGATGCGCGGCTACGGGCTCGGACTCGGCGCGCTGGTGGGCAAGTGGTGGCGGATGTCGCCGCTGGTCGGCGCGCGGATGAGCGCGACGCTCGCCGTCCGCAGCGGCCGCCGCCTCGTGCGCTCGGCGAAGAAGCGCGGCCGCGGAGCACGCGACGAGCTCGCGATGATCGACGGCATCCTCCGCGGCTACCTCCGCTCGCGGCACCTCCGGCTCTCGGGCTCGACCTTCGTCGACGAGTACCCGCCGACCCCGATCCGGCTGCCCGGCGACGCGAGCACCGGGCGCGCCGCCGAGTGAGCGCGATCCCCTCGGCCGTCCCGACTCCGCCCCGCCCGCTAGGAGCCCGACCATGACCCGCACTCCCCGCCGATCCGGCCGCACGCAGGCCGAACCGCTGCGCACGCTCGATGAGAAGTTCGTCTCGAACGCCATCGCCTACGAGGCCGCGCGCCCCGTCGCCACGATGGTCGTCGACAGCACGCCCTTCCGGCGCGAGGACGGCTCGCTCGACCGCGAGCTCATCCTCACGGCGTGGGAGAGGTTCATCACGCACTCCCCCGCGCAACGGCAGCGCCTCGTCCGCGCGCCGCTCGGGCTCTTCACGCCGTCCTGGGTCTTCGCCGACGCGATCGACATCACCGACCACGTCCGCTTCCACCCCGGAGTCGTCGAGTGGGACCCCCGCCGCACGGAGCTGCTGACCGGCCTCTTCAACGGGCCGATGGATCCGAAGGGCCCGCTCTGGGACATCCTCGTGGTCGAGCTCTCGACCGGGCAGCTGGCGTTCCCGATGCGCATCCAGCACGTGATGGGCGACGGCATGTTCGGCCTGATGCTCTTCACGACCTTCACCGAGGAGAAGCCCTACGACGTCGCGCCGTCCGGCGGCCGCCCCCTGCGCTTCCCCGACGACCCGCCCGCTCCGCGCGGTCCGATCGCCCTGACGCTTGCGGCTCGCCGCGCCATCGCATCGTCGTACGACTCGTTCGCCGACGAGTGGGCCGACTGGAAGCGCAAGCCGCTGAAGAAGCGCCTCCGCCGGGTGGCCGGGCGCCTGATCCGAGCCCCGCGCGACGTCTGGATCCGCCGCTCGGGCCTGCTCGAGCGCACTGTGAAGCCCAAGGACGCGGCGATCATCACCGTGGAGCTGAAGGCGGCGAAGTCGGTCGCGCGCACCTCGGGCGGCACCGTCTCGGACCTCACGGTCGCCCTCGCCCTGCACGCGTTCGCGGCGATGCACCCCGAGCGCTCCGAGATCGCGACCCTCGTGCCGATCTCGCCGCAGCGCGACCGCACGGCCGAGAAGCGCAACCACATCACGATGGCGCGCGTCAGCATCCCGGTCGACCTGGGGCTGCGCGAGAGCATCGCGTCGGTGCACGAGCAGATCGTCCACGCGATGGAGACGGGCGAGTCGGGGATCACCCGGGGCGTGCGGGACTGGCAGGGCTACGCCTCGTTCCTGCCCGTCTTCCTCCGCCCGCGATACTTCGGCCACGCCGCCGTCGAGTCGTTCACCCTGTGGCCCACGACCGAGCCGGAGGACGAGGCCGCTCTGTTCTCGAGCTCGTACCTCAAGCGCCTCGACTTCGCCGTGCAGGTGCGCGCCGACCACGACTCCCGCGCCTTCGTCGACTCGGTGGTCCGCTCGCTGACGGAGCTCGGTGCACCTCCGGTCGACTGGCCGGCCGACGAGCCCGCGAGCCTGAGGGGGGGAACCCGATGAGCCAGGGCGGCGGACCGCTGCGCACGCTGACGAAGCTGCGCACCTACCTGCAGGCCGTGCGCCTGCTGCACTTCCACGCGTACAGCCACGCCGATCAGGTGCCGAAGCTGACCCGCGGGGCCGACGTGTCGTTCGCGCCGAACGTGTCGTTCAGGAACGCCGAGCGGATCACGCTGGGCGCGGGGACGCACATCGGCGAGAACTCGATCGTCTGGGCGGGCAACACCTCCGGCCGCATCACGCTCGGCGAGAAGTGCCTGCTCGCCCCGAACGTCACCGTCACGGCATCGAACTACGGCATCGTGCAGGGCACCCCCGTGATGGACCAGGCGAAGATCGAGCGCGACATCGTGATCGGCCGCGACGTCTGGCTCGGCGCGAACGTGGTCGTGGTCGCCGGTGTGACCATCGGCGACGGCGCGATCGTCGGAGCGGGGGCCGTGGTCACCAAGGACCTGCCCGCGAACTGCATCGCCGGCGGCGTGCCCGCGAAGGTCATCGGACAGCGACCGGAGGCGAACGGTGCCTGACCCGCAGAGCACGACCGACACGAGCCTGGCGATCATCGTCGTCAGCTACAACACCCGCGAGAAGACCCTCGCCTGCCTGGCCTCGATCCCCCGCGGCGACGCCCCGACCGCACCGCACGTGATCGTCGTCGACAACGGCTCGGCCGACGGCAGCGCGGAGGCGATCCGCGCTGCGCACCCCGACGCCACCGTGATCGAGGCGGGCGACAATCTCGGCTTCGCCCGCGGGGTGAACCGCGGCGTCGCCGCGGCGACCGAGCGCTACGTGCTGCTGCTCAACCCCGACACCCTCGTGCTCGACGGCTCGTTCCGCGCGCTGCTCGAGTTCGCCGTCGCGAACCCGCGCTACGGCGTCTACGGCGGCCGCACCCTCCGGCCCGACGGCGGCGTCGACCCGTCGTCCTGCTGGGGCGCCCCGTCGCTGTGGTCGCTCCTGACCTATGCGACCATGCTCTCGACCGCGTTCCGCGGCAATCCGCTGCTCGATCCCGAGTCGCTCGGGCACTGGCAGCGCGACACCGTCCGCGAGGTGCCCATCATCACCGGCTGCCTGCTCCTGATGGAGCGCGCGCAGTACGAGCGCGTCGGCCGCCTCGACGAGCGCTTCTTCCTCTACGGGGAGGACGCCGAGTTCTCGATCCGCGCCCGCCGATCGGGTCTCGCCCCGGTTATCGTGCCGACCGCCGTGATCGTGCACGACGTCGGAGCCTCGACCCGCGACGCTGCGACCGACGGCAACTCGGGTCGCAAGATGTGCATGGTCATGGCCGGCAAGGCGACGATGATCAGGCTCGCGTGGAAGCCGCTCCCCGCCCGCGCGGGCATCGCGCTGCTCCAGGCCGGCGCGCTCGTGCGCACCGTGCTCGAGGCCGCCACCCGCCGGAAGCGCCGGGCGTGGACCGAGGTCTGGCAGCGCCGCGAGGACTGGCGCGTCGGCTATCCGGAGGCGGAGCGCACGCTCTTCGGCCGGGTCCCCGGCACCGGCGCGGCGACCGGGGCCACCCGATGATCCCGGGCGGCACGCGCACCCTCCGCGGCCGCATCCGCACCCGCCTGCGCGGTCTGCTCTTGCCCGAGAGCGCCGCGAGCAGGAGTCTCGTCGTCGAGGCGGAGCCCGCGTTCCGCACCCGCTACGCGAACCCCTACAACGCGCGCCTCTACACGGCGATGACCGCCGAGGGCGTGCTGGTGCGCGACCTCTCCTGGTTCCGGCTGCTGACCTCGCGGGTCGACATCGTGCACCTGCACTGGCCGGATCTCACGTTCCTCAGCGGGATCCGCCGCTATCGCGTCGTCGCGCGGCTGATCTTCTTCTTCGGCTTCCTCCGCGTCGCCCGGCTCCGCGGCACCCGCCTGATCTGGACGGCGCACAACGTCGTCTCGCACGAGGAGCGGGCGACCCCGTTCCTGCGCAACTGGTACCGGCGCCTCCTGACCGAGAACCTCGATGCGATCATCTGCCTCTCGCAGGAGGGCGTCGCGGCCATGCGCGTGTCGTACCCCGAGCTCGCGGAGGTGCCCGCGTTCGTCACTCCGCACGGGCACTACCGCGCCGACTACGACTTCTCGGTCGGCCGTGCCGAGGCGCGCGCCGAGCTCGGCGTGGATCCCGACGCCCGTCTCGTGGTGTCGGTCGGCCAGATCCGGCCCTACAAGAACATCCCGACGCTGATCGAGCGGTTCCGCGAGCGCGAGGACGACGGCACGCTGCTGGCGGTCGCCGGCAACCCGGCCCGCGGACCGCTGCGCGGCGTGATCGAGGAGGCCGTCGGCGGCGACCCGCGCATCCGCCTCGAGCTCGCCTTCCTCAGCGACGAGCGGATCGCGCTCTGGCTGCGTGCCAGCGACCTCGTCGTGCTGCCGTACTCGGCGATCCAGAACTCCGGATCCGCGATCCTCGCGGTGTCGGCCGACCGCCCGGTGCTGGTCCCCGACCTCGGATCGATGCACGAGCTGGCGGCCCTGGTGGGGCCCGACTGGGTGCGGCTGTACGGCGGGGACTTCGACCGCTCGGTGCTCGACGAGGCGCTCGAGTGGCTCGACCGGCGCGAGGCCGACGAGCGGGCCGATCTCTCGGCGCTCGAGTGGGACGCCATCGCGCGTTCGACGATTGCCGCATACAGACTCGTTCTGGGGGTATCGCACCGGCGTGTCAATGCCGGAGAAGCCCGAATTCGTCACGCGGCGGAAACCTCGCGCCGCTAACTTAGGGATCGAAGCCCCCTTCTCCTCCGCCCGATGCAGCAGCATCCGGCGGTCGTCGGTCGACCCCTGACCGGCGAGACGCTCCCGGCCGCCCCGGCCTCCCCCGCCGCACAGAAACACAGGTCCACGTGATCCGCAGCTCCACCCCGCTCCGCCGCACCCCGTCGCGGCTGCGCCGGTTCCTGACCGCGACCGCGGTCACCGCCGTCCTCGCCGCCGGATCGGTCGGCCTGACGGCGCCCGCCGCGCAGGCCTCGGAGGCCGGCCGCTACGTCGTGACCGTCGACTCCGACGCCGTCTCGGCGAGCCTGGTGCGGGCCCTCGGGATCCCGCTCGAGCACTCCTTCGAGGGAGGCGTCGCCGGCTTCACTGCGACGCTCACCGCCCGCCAGCACGCGGTCCTCGCGGCGGACAGCCGGGTCCTCGCGCTCTCCCCCGCCGACCAGGTCGTCGAGGGTGCGGCCCAGGTCATGCCCTCCCACGTCCTGAGCACCCAGGCCGACCTCGCACCCGTGTCGGCCGGTGACGGCATCACCAGCTGGACCGGTCCCGCGGTCGCGGTCATCGATTCCGGGGTCAGCAACCACTCCGACTACAGCCTCCAGAAGCAGGTCAACTGCTTCAGCACCGGGACCGGCGACGACGCGAACGGTCACGGCACCGGAGTCTCGGGCTACATGGCCGCTCTCGACAACGGCTACGGGACCGTGGGCATCGCGCCCGGCGCCCCGATCTACTCGGTCCGCGCCCTCGACGGCGACAACCGCGGCACCATCGCCACCCTGACCTGCGCGCTCGACTGGGTATCCCAGAACGCGGCGACCTACGGCATCAAGGTCCTGAACATGTCCCTCGCGACCGCCGGAGCCGACGACGGCAACTGCGGCTACACCAACGGCGACGCCGTGCACCAGATCATCTGCGACATCGTCGCGAAGGGCGTCACCGTCGTCGGCTCCGCCGGCAACGGCACCGCCGACCTCGCCACCTACATCCCCGCGTCCTACGACGAGGTCCTCGCCGTCACCAACATGTCGAATTACGACGGGAAGCCCGGCGGGCTCGCCGCGGTCCCCTGCCAGGGCGTGACCCTGAAGGACGACGCCTACGCCGACAAGAGCAACTGGGCCGTGTCGGAGGCCGACCGCGCTCACACCATCGCCGCGCCGGGAGTGTGCCCCTACACGACCAAGAAGGGCAACGGCTACGCCTACATCCAGAGCGGCACGAGCATGGCGGCGGCCGCGACCTCGGGCGCAGTGCTCGACTGCCTCGCCCCCGGCGGCGCCTGCGTCGGCAAGACTCCGGCGCAGATCATCGCCCAGATCCGCGCGCAGGCCAAGGCTGCCGCTGACCGCGGTCGCACCTTCACGGGCGACCCGACCTCGCCGGTAGCGGGCCGCTATTACGGCTACGAGCTGTCGACCGTCGCGACCGGAGCGACGACGCCTCCGACGAGCACGCCGACCGCGACGCCCACCGCGACCCCGACGGCGACGCCCACGCCCACCGTCACCCCGACGGCGACGCCCACGCCCACCGCGACTCCGACGGCCACGGCGACCCCGAAGCCGATCGCGACTCCCACCGCGACCGCCACGCCGACGCCCACTGCCACCCCGACCAGCGGAGCCGACACGGTGAAGCCACAGGCGAAGATCGTCTCGCCCGCCAGCCAGAGCGTCGTCACCGGCACCACGACGCTCGTCGCCAATGCGAGCGACAACGTGGCCGTGACCTCGCTCGCCTTCTGGTCCGGCTCCTCGAAGCTCGGAGACGCGGTCAAGCAGGCCGACGGCTCCTGGTCGCTGACCGCGAACAGCAAGAACTGGCCCAACGCGACCTACACGGTCGTCGCGAAGGCCGTGGACGCCGCCGGCAACATCGGCACGAGCGCCTCGATCACCCTGACCATCCGCAACTGACCGACAGCACACACAGCACAGCACGCACAGCACAGCACCACCCGCACGACAGCCACCGCACCAGACGCACCGCCCGCCCGGAATGCAGTGACGCGTACGCCCGGGGCGGCACCCTCACCGGTGCCGGCCCGGGCCGCCGATCGACTCGAGGTCCGCTTCGACACCCTCCTGGCACACCCCTCGCCCTCACGAGCCGATCGGAAGCCACCGCCATGTCCTCGACGTCCCCCTCCAGCACCACCCCGCACAGACCATCGACCGCCGGATCGCTGGGCGCGATCCTCCTCGCCCTCGCCGTTCTCGTCGCGACGCTCTTCGCCGCCCCCGCGGCGACCGCGGCCGTTGCCGACCGCTGGACCTCGCCCTCCGGTACCGGCACCGCCTGCAGCCAGGCCGCACCGTGCGCCCTGACCGTCGGCATGCAGAACGCCCCGGCCGGCAGCACCGTCTACCTGACCACCGGCACGTACCCGGAGCTGACGCTGCGAGGCGGGAAGGGCACTGCGGCCGACCCCCTGCAGGTCGTCCCGGCACCCGGCGCCTCCCCGATCCTGAGCCGCACCAAGAGCTACGTGCCGAACGTCGTGTGGTCCGACATCACCGTGTCGCTCACCTTCTACCTCTACGGCGCCAACCAGACCGTCGAGTCCTCCCACTTCGACGGAGGCGGTCTCTTCGTCCGCAACGCCGGCGCGGTCGTCCGCGGCTCGCTCTTCGAGAACGGCTCGTCGATCGACGGCATCCAGGTCGGCGGCGCCTCCGATGCACTGATCGAGGGCAACACCGTCCGCAACTACAACCAGGACCGCAACAACGGCCTGCACGCCGACTGCATCCAGGTGTTCGAGAGCAACGGCATCACCATCCGGGGCAACAAGCTGGCCAACTGCTACAACGCGGGCATCATCTTCTCGCCCGGCTCGGGCGACGGCATGAGCGACATCACCGTCGAGTCCAACTTCGTGCAGAGCTGCGTCGTCAAGACGGCGCAGTGCCGCGGAGGATCGGCCGCCGACTTCCGCGAGGTGTCGGCCAGCGACCTGCTGATCCGCAACAACACCTTCGTCGACGGCTCGCTGCGCGTCGGCGGTGCCGCGAACACGACCTTCGACCGCAACATCGTCAGCTACCTCGCCGCGTGCGACAGCCCGATGACCAACTCGATCGTCGCGAGCTGGAACACCAAGATGTGCGCCGCGCCGATCCTGCTGAACTCGCAGGGCAACATTCAGGGCGCACCGCGCTTCGTCGACGAGAACGGCGGGAACCTGCGCCTCGTCGACGGGAACGAGGCCGTCATCGCCGGCTGGGGCTCCACCGCTCCCGCCGCGACGGACATCGACGGTCAGGCCTTCGCGCGGAACATCGCGGGCGCCGACTCCGCCAAGGCCTCGGCGAACCCGACGCCTGCGCCGACGAGCACGGCCACGGCCACGCCGACCGCCACCCCGACGGCGGAGCCGACCGAGGAGCCGACCGAGGAGCCCACCGAGGAGCCGAGCGCGACTCCGACGCCGACGCCGACCTCGACCACTCCCGTCCCGACGCCGACCTCCACGGGCCCGGCGCAGCCCGAGGCACCGGAGGCCGACACGGTCGCACCGGCCGTCTCGATCACCTCTCCGCTGAACGGCGCCGTGATCAAGGGCGTCGCGACCGCGAGCGTCGAGGCGACCGATGACGTCGGAGTGACGGCCGTGACGTTCTACGTCGGGACGCTGAAGGTCGGCAACGCCCTGCAGACCGGCCCGACCACCTGGTCGCTGTCGGCCGGCACGGCCGGCATCGTCGGGACGTTCCCGCTGACCGCCCGCGCGACCGACGCGGCCGGCAACACCACGAACAGCGCGCCGGTGACGGTCACGCTGATCAGGTAGCTCCCCTCCGCTGACGGCCCGGCTCCTCCCGCTCCGGAGGCGCCGGGCCGTCGTCGTTCCACGTCGGGGCAGCGGCGTCAAGGTCCGGCGCTCGGCGGTGGCGATCCGTACCGTCGGAGGCGTGCGGCCGACCTGCGGCGCACGGAGAGGCGACCATGAGCCAGAGTGAGAAGAACCAGCCCGAGCAGAACCAGCCCGTCATGGACGGCGCCGACGACGCGAGCAACGACGAGAAGCTGAGCGGCCTGATCGAGCAGGTCGACCAGGACCACGGCGCCGAGGGTGCGGGCGCCATGGCCGACGAGCTGCGCGACCGTGCCGACGAGACCGACACCGAGCTCACCTCCGACGAGGCCTGACAGCCCCGGTGACACGTTCCACCCTCCAGAAGTTGTCGTGCTCGAGTGCCGAGTACGACAACTCCTGGAGTCTCGAGGCGCGTCAGCGGTCGGCGGGAGGCGGGAACGCGCGGCGGGAGCGCGGGGGCGCCGAGGGGAGCGCCGCGCGGGCGCGGTGCAGGAAGACCGCGGTCATGACGACGCGGGCGCGCGCCGGCGAGGAGTCGAGCGGGCCGATCAGCGACTCGATCCGCTCGAGGCGGTCGTAGAGCGTCTGACGGCCGATGCCGAGCGCCGCGGCCGTCGCGGTCTTGCTCCCCCAGTGCGACGCGAACGTTTCGAGGGTGGCGAGCTGGTCGTCGCGCAGCGGGCCGAGCACCTCCTCGACGAGGTCGTCGGCCTCGACGTCGTCGTGCAGCGTGCTCGCGAACCGCGCCAGGCGGTGCTGCCGCGAGTCGACCGCGAACTCGCCGCCCGCGGGAGCCCAGTCGCGCACGCCCCGCACCTCCGCGAGCTCGCGCTGCACCCTCCGCTGGCCGCCGAGCCCGCTGCCGACGCAGATCAGCGCCCCGGAGGCATCGGCGAGCCCTGAGCGATCGAGGAGCCCCGCGCGCTCGAGGAGCCTCGCGCGCCCCGCCTCCATCGCCGTTGCATCGGCGAAGGGCAGCAGCGCGAGCACCTCGGCGCCGACCGCGATCAGCACCGGTCCGGGATCGGCGCCGACACTCCCGAGCAGACCGCGGAGCGCGCGCAGCACCCTGTCGTCGTGCCCGGTGTCGGCCCACACCCCGAGGTAGCGCTCGCGCGAGGCGGCGCCGAGCCGGCCGAGGAGTGCATCGATCTGCAGGTCCGCCGACGCCTCCTCGCGCGTCTGCTCGTCGGTGGCGACCGCGAAGAGCTGCGCGGCCAGCCGCTCGGTGACCGAGGGTGGCCGGTGCCGCAGCAGTGCGATCGCCAGGACGTCGGGTGCGCGGTCGAGCGCGACGGCGACCGAGTGCAGGTCGGCGGCGTCGTGGGCGCGCAGATGCAGAGTCCCGAGCAGCGAGTCGCCGGCCCGCAGCACCCCCGAGAACGCCCCCGCGGTGGGCGAGGTGTCGACCCCGCGCCCCGGTGAGGCGCGCGCGAGCTCCTCCCCCGTCAGCGACACCAGCGAGGCGGAGGCGCCGGTCGCGGTCGCGACCACGCGCAGGAGCTCGTCGATACCGGCGTCGGCGGCCGCTGCGTCGCTCAGCAGACCGGACAGTCTGTCCGCCAGGCGCAGACTCCGGAACTTCTGCTCGGTGAGGTGCGTGTTGATGCTCTCGCAGACTTGCACGAAGGGCACGCGGCGGGGCAGGGCGAGCACAGGGAGGCCGAGTTCGTCGGCGGCCGCGACGATCGGCGCGGGGACCTCCGGCAGACGCACCGACAGCTCGACGGCCAGCGCGCCCACGCCCGCCTCGACGAGGGACGCCACGTACCGGCGGCAGTCCGCGGCGTCCTGGTCGAGCGACAGGTGCACGCCCTCCATCAGCAGCAGCTCGCCGCCCAGCAGCAGGGGCGCCACATCGAGCTGCTCGCTCGCGTGCGCCCAGCGGATGAGCGCGCGATCGGCCCCCGCGCCTCCGGCCACGACCACCGGCAGCGCGGCCGCCAGGAGGGGATCGCGGAGGGCGTCGACGAGCAGATAGGCCATACAGAACGTCCTCTCGTGTCACCGCGAATTTACACGGCCGGGAGCCCGGCGAAACGGCGCGGAACGAGGCTGGAGCCGCACCCCACCGCAGTCGCCCCACCCCGCGCCCGCCCCTCCGAGAGGAACCGCCATGAGCACCGACGCCCTGCACGGCACCGCACACGACACGGAGGACGCGCTCACCCCGCTCCCCGACTCCCGCCGCACCGCCCGCCTCGACGGCCAGTTCTGGATCTGGGCGGGCGCCAACATCGCCCCTATCAACTGGGTGCTCGGCGCCCTCGGCGTGAACATGGGCCTCGGCCTCTGGGACACCATCACCGTCCTCGTCCTCGGCAACGTCGTCGGCATGGCCGTCTTCGGCTTCTTCGTCCTGCTCGGTCAGCGCACGGGCGCGACCGGCATGCTGGTCGGCCGATCCGTCTTCGGGCGCCGCGGCAACTACGCGCCGGCCGCGATCCAGGCCGTCGTCGTCATCGGCTGGTGCGCGATCAACACCTGGATCGTGCTCGACCTCGTGATCGCCCTGCTCGGCTCCGTCGGGATCGTCGATCCTGAGGAGGCCAACCTCGGCTGGAAGATCGCCGTCGCCGCCGTGATCATGGCGATCCAAGTCGGGATCTCGTTCCTCGGCTACCGCGCGATCGCGGCGTTCGAGCGCTGGACCGTGCCGCCGACCCTCCTGGTGCTCGCGATCATGTCGATCGTCGCCTGGTTCTTCCTCGACATCGACTGGTCGTACGCGGGCCCCGCCGAGGGCGCCCTGACGGGAGGCGACCGCCTCGCCGCCATGTCGATCGTCATGACCGCGATCGGCATCGGCTGGGGCCTCACCTGGCTCGCCTACGCCGGCGACTACTCCCGCTTCGTCAGCCCCACGGCCTCGAAGCGGAAGCTCTACTTCGCGAGCGTCCTCGGGCAGTTCATCCCCGTGGTCTGGCTGGGCGTGCTCGGCGCGACGCTCGCCACCAAGAACGGCTCGGTCGATCCGGGCCAGCTCATCGTCGAGAACTTCGGCGCCCTCGCGATCCCCGTGCTGCTGCTCGTCGTGCACGGGCCGATCGCGACGAACGTGCTCAACATCTACTCGTTCGGCATGGCCACGCAGGCTCTCGACATCCGGCTCGGTCGGCGCGCCCTGAGCCTCCTCGTCGGCGTGCTCGCGTTCGTCGCCGCGGTGTTCTTCGTCTTCCAGGACGACCTCGCGACCACGCTCGACGCCTGGCTCGTCGGCCTGGTCGGCTGGGTCGCTCCGTGGGGCGCGATCGTGCTCGTGCACTACGCGGTGTTCGAGCCGCGGGTCCGCTCGTTCGGGCACCTCTTCGCCCCGGTCGGCTCGCCGCTGCTCCCGGATGTGCGCTGGCGCGCACTGCTCTCGTTCGCGATCGGCGCGACGCTGACCTGGCTCTTCATGAACGGCTCGGTGCCCGCCCTCCAGGGCCCCGCGGCGACGGCGCTCGGCGGCATCGACGTGTCGTGGCTCGCGGGCGGCGTGTCGGCCGGGCTCGCCTACCTCCTGCTCGGGCGCGGAGACGCCGCCGCCTGGGTCGAGCGTCGCGAGGCCACCGCGCCCGCAGCTCAGCCCGAGCCCGCCCGCAGCTGACCCGCACCCCAGCACCCCGCACACCGCAGCACGAACGGAACCGCCATGCCCCTCTTCATCACCGACGCCTCCGTCATCACCATGGACCCGGTCTCGGGCGCCGTCCCGATCACGGCGAGCATCCGCGTCGTCGACGACGTCATCACCGCGATCGGCCCCGGCCTCTCGCCCGAGCCCGGCGACGAGGTGATCGACGGCCGCGACCGCCTCGTCACTCCGGGGTTCGTCAACGCCCACACCCACTCGTGGGAGTACCTCTACAAGGGGCGCTACGACAACCTGCCCCTGGAGCTGTGGATGCTGCTGTCGTACCCGATCCTCGGGAACAGCCGCGTCGCTCCGGATCTCGTGAAGCTGCGATCGTCGCTGTTCGCGCTGGAGTCGCTGAAGGCCGGCGTGACGACCCTCGTCGACGACGTGCTCGAGAACCCCGATCAGGACGCGGCGCAGCTCGCCGCGGTGTTCGACGCGTACGACGAGATCGGGATCCGGGCGAACATCTCGGGGCACGTGATCAGCAAGCCGTTCTACGAGACGATGCCGTTCGTCGAGGAGTACCTGCCCGCCGAGATCCTCGACTCGGTGCGCTCGGCCGCGCGCCCCACGACGGAGGGGTACCTCGCGTTCAGCCGCGAGGCGTTCGCCACCCAGCACGGGCGCGGAGGCGGGCGGCTGCGCTACATGGTCGCGCCGTCGGCTCCCCAGCGCTGCGGGCCGGAGCTGCTGACGGGGGCGACCGAGCTCGCGCTCGAGCACGACGCCGAGTGCCACATCCACGTGCTCGAGACGAAGACGCAGCTGGTGACCGGCGAGGAGTCCTACGGCTCGACCCTGGTCGAGTACATGGAGCGGATCGGCGCCCTCTCGCCGAACACGACCTTCGCGCACGGGATCTGGCTGACCGACTCCGACATGGAGCGCGTGGCCGCGGCGGGGACCTCGATCTCGCACAACCCGATCTCGAACCTCAAGCTCGGCTCGGGGATCGCGCCGTGGCGGGCGCTGCACGACGCGGGGGTGAACCTCGGGCTCGGCACCGACGGCTGCTCGAGCAGCGACTCGCCGCGGATGCTCGACGTGGTGAAGGCCGCGGCGCTGCTGCACAAGGTGACCGACCCCGAGATCGCGACGTGGCCGACGGTGGCCGAGGTGCTGACGGCGGGCACGATCGGAGGCGCGCGCAGCGCCGTCCTCGACCGCGTCACGGGGAGCATCGAAGTGGGCAAGCAGGCCGACCTCGTGCTCTTCGACCTCGAGACGCTGAACTTCACCCCACGGCAGCGCCTCGAGAACCAGCTGGTCTACTCCGAGAACGGCTCGTCGATCGACACGGTGATCGTGGCGGGGCGGATCGTGGTGGCCGGCGGGCGCTCGACGACCGTCGACGAGGCGGCGCTGCGGGCCGATCTGGCGGCGCAGCTCGGCGAGATCGTCGCCTGGCAGGACTCGCTCGACCGCACGAACGGGGTACTGACGGAGCCTCTGCATCGGATGTACGAGGAGGCGATGCGGCGCGACGCCCCGATCGACCGGTTCAGCGGGAGGCGCCTGGTCTGAGTGGCGGCGCGGGGGCCCTGACGGGCCCCCGCGGCGGGATCCGTCGGGGGCGCGGCGCGGCGTGACTGGTCGGCGCCCCGCCATGAGGGCCACGGCGGCGGAGGAAGGCTCATCGAGAACGGATGTTCGAGGCTCGCCCCTAGTGTCACTGCATGAGCGCCGGGGTCCCCCTCCCAGGTCGCGCCCCTGACCTCGACGCCCCGAAGGACGCCCCGTGCCGGTGACCGCCGCGAAGCCCCGACAGCGCTCCAGCGCGCGGAAGGCCGCGAGCGGAACCGGTACGGAGAGCGGCGGCGCTCGACCCCAGACCCCTCTCCCGAGTCCCCGCTCACACCTTCCCCGATTGGACCCCACGCCCATGACTCGAACGCTCAGCGCGACTCTCGCCGCTCTGCTGGTGGTGATCGCCGCCTTCTTCACGGCGGCCCCCAGCTTCGCGGCCGCGAACCGCTACGCCTCCCCCACCGGCTCCGGAACGCTCTGCACCACGGCCGCCCCCTGCACTCTCGCCGTCGCGGTGCAGAGCGCCGCCCCCGGCGACACGGTGCTCCTCACCTCGGGCACCTACCCGACGACCGACCTCAAGGGCGGCAAGGCGACCGTCGCCGCACCCGTCCCCGTCCAGCCCGCCCCCGGCGCCTCGCCCGTGCTCGGCACGACGAAGGTCTACACGCCGAACACGGTGTGGAACGACATCTTCTCGAGGACCCCGTTCTACACCTACGGCTCGGGCATCACGGTCAACCGGATGCACATCGACGGCGCCGGGATCTTCGTGCGCAGCCCGAACGTCGTGGTCCGCGACTCCCTCTTCGAGAACGGCTCGTCGATCGACGGCATCCAGGTCGGTGGGACCGACAACGGCCTGATCGAGAACAACGTCGTGCGCGACTTCGATCAGAACAAGAACAACGGCCTGCACGCCGACTGCATCCAGGTGTTCGAGAGCAACAACGTCACGCTCCGCGGTAACAGGCTGAGCAACTGCTACAACGCGGGCATCATCTTCTCGCCGGGCGGCGGCGACGGGATGAGCGAGATCACGGTCGAGTCGAACTTCGTGTCGGGCTGCGTCGTGATCACGAACGACTGCCGCGGAGGCTCGGCCGCCGACTTCCGCGAGGTGTCGGCCGACGGGATCTACATCCGCAACAACACGTTCGAGAGCGGCGCGCTGCGCGTGGGTGGAGCGAAGAACACCGTCTTCGACCGCAACATCGTCAGCTACCTCTCCTCGTGCACCAGCCCGATGACGAACACGATCGTCGAGGGCTGGAACGTCAAGCTCTGCAAGACCCCCGCGCTGCTCAACCAGCAGGGGAACGTGCAGGGTGCTCCGGCCTTCGTCTCCTCGGCGACCGGCGACCTGCACGTCCTGAACGCCGCGCAGACGCAGATCGCGGGCTGGGGATCGACGACCGGTGCCCGCACCGACATCGACGGCGAGACCATGGGCGGCACGACCGCCGGCGCCGACCAGTTCGGCGGAGTGACCGCTCCGACCGCGACGCCCACCGCGACCCCCACTCCGACCGCGACGCCGACCCCGACCGAGACGCCGACGCCGACGGCGACCCCGACCGCCACTCCGGCGCCCACCGCGACACCCACGGTGACGCCCACCGCGACCCCGACCGCCGCGCCGGCTCCGGCCGACACGACGCGGCCGACCGTCGCGATCGTCTCACCGGCGTCCGGCACCTCCGTCACCGGCACTGTCACCCTCGCAGCGACGGCGTCGGACAACGTGGCCGTCACCGGGGTCAGCTACTGGGTCGGCACGACGAAGCTCGGCGACGCCACGCTCGCAGCCGACGGGACCTGGCAGCTCACGATGAACACCTCGGCGTTCGCCAAGGGTACCTACCCGCTGACCGCCAAGGCCGTCGATGCGGCCGGCAACTCGACGACGAGCGCGGCGGTCTCGCTAAAGCGCGTCTGATGCCGAGCTGACGATCGAGGGCTCCGGCGCGCGAGCGCTGGGGCCCTCAGTCGCTGAAGATCGCGCCGACGGGCTCGCGCTTCTCGGCCTGGAAGCGGTCCTCGGCCCGGCCCAGCGCCCAGTAGGCCGACAGCGAGAGCGCCGACCGCGGCACCCCCCAGCCGTCCTGCAGGATCCCGCGCAACTCCTTCATCGCCGTGCGCTCGCCGTGCGCGAAGACCTCGACGGCACCGTCCGGGCGCGCCTCGGCACGCACCGCCGCGACCAGGGCACGACCCGCCTCGAGGTCTCCACGGTGCAGCCAGCGGATCTCGACACCCTCGGGCGCGGTCAGCGGCACCTCGTCGGCCGACCCGCCCACCTCGATCAGCGCGCGCCCGCGGGTCGCCGGGCCCATCGCCTCCAGTGCCGAGGCGATCGCCGGGAGCGCGGAGTCGTCGCCGAGGAGGAGGTGCGTGACGGCCGGGTCCCCGCTCGGCGCCCACGCGCCTCCGGGAGCCGACATCGCGAGCCGGTCACCGGCCCGGGCGGCAGCGGCCCAGGGTCCGGCGACGCCGTCATCGCCGTGCACGACGAAGTCGATCGCGACGCTCCGCTCGCCGACGGAGCGCACGGTGTACGTGCGGCGCACCGGCAGCTCCTCGGATGCGACGCTCGCGCGAAGAGCATCGAGATCGTACGGCGGCTCGAGCGGAGAGCCGGCCGGCGGGAGCAGGAGCTTCACGTAGCGATCGGTCGCGGCCAGGCGCGCCGGGTCGGCCTCCGCCAGGAACGCGTCGAGCCCGTCGCCGCCGAGGTGGACGCGGACGAGGTGCGGGGTGAGAGGCTCGGTGCTCAGCACGGTGAGGACGTGCTGGCTGCGCGCGCGGCGCTCGGAGGATCGGGGTGCGTCGGTCATCCCTCCAGCATGCCCCGTGCGGTTCTCACCTGGGACGGCCCGACTGCAGCCTGTGCAGCGTCACCCCGGATCGCCCGTGACGGTGTCCGCCGGAGATCGGGAGGACACGACATCCCTATCTGCCGGGTCGATGGGCCCGTAATTGCTACGACGGCGAGTGGCGCACATCCGCTAGCATGCGGACACCGTGTCCACGACCGCGAAGGATCACCGTGCCGAATGCAACCGATGTCGACGCGCGTCCGTCCGAGACGACTCTGTCGTTCCCGACGACTTACCGGATACATGCGAAGAAGATCCAGAACGAGTCACTGGCCGCCGCGCGCCGGATGATCGAGGGGCTGGGCGCCGAATGGATCGAGCCGCTCGCCGAGGAAGCGACCGCGGACGCGAAGTACGCCGAGACGATCAAGACGGTGACCAGTGCGAGAGACGCTCTGCTCGGCGCCCTCCTGCCGCGCGAGATCAGACCACAGTCGCTCTCGCTCTCGAACCGCAGCGGAATGTCGATCCACGATTGGCTGCACGATGTACACGGGCTCACCGGCCAGGCGCTGAGCACGCGCATCCCGTTCTTCAATGTGTCCAAGCTCGAAGACCGCAAGCTCTTCACGGACAAAGCCGAACGCGTCCTCTCCCACTTCGCAGATCTGCGCCACCGCATCGCCACCGACTACCAGAACGACCTCAACGGCATCGCTCAACGCGCATTCGATGGTTGGCTGCAGCGCGTTGCGACCGCCTGGAGCCCCGTGGCGGACGAGATTCAGCGGGACAACGCGCCGTACGTGAGCATGCGGCCCCGCGACCACCATGCGTCGTGGAACGGTCGGGTTCCGAGCAGCTCCACCGTTCCGATTCCGGTCGTTCAGCCGGGTCGCGTGCAGTTGCAGGAATTCCGGTTCGACGGTTACACACGCGGCAAGGGCGAGGGAGGCGCCAGTGTGAGTCGGCGGATCTCGCTGCGAGCGGATCGGCTGAACCTCGAATTCCCCGTCGCCGTCGACTTCGACACCACCGGCGGATTCGTCACCGAATCCCCGGCGCTCATCGAGAGCGCGGTGATCCAGCTGCTCGCAACGCTCCCCGCTGGAATGCTCCGCGTGGACGCCGTCGATCCCGTCGGACTCGGCGAATCGCTGAAGTTCCTCTACGGTCTGAACGACGCCGGCGACAAGGTGCTCGGAGACGCCGTCTGGACCACCGCCGAGCAGTCGAGCAAGCTCCTGATCGAGTTGGAGAAGCACGTCACCTTCGTGACCCAGAAGTACTTGCAGGGCCAGCACTCGAGCCTCACCGAGTACAACGTCGCGGCCGGCGAGGTGGCCGAGCCGTACCGGGCGGTACTCCTGTACGACTTCCCCGCCATGTTCACGCGCGATGGCAACTCGTGGGACGGGGAGAGCCTGAACCGACTCGAGAAGCTGGTGGGTGCCGGCCGTCGCGCCGGTGTCTTCTTCCTCGTTCGCAGCTCGGGCGAGCAGCCGACGCTGGAGTCCCTTCTCGACCTGAACTCGACCTCCGTCTTCGGGGCCCCGGAAACGGCGCCCACCTCTGGCCATTTCACTGATCTGCACCTCGGTTGGGAGTTCGTCGGGAACGGCGCTCCGTCGGCGGCCGATCGCGAACTCGTCTTCTCCTCCGTTCTCCGCGGACTCTCGGAGACCGGGACGACACAGGTCGATCCGGCGCGAGTAGCCGATCTCGCGGCTAAGCACGAACTTCAGGCGCAGCGCCGCGGCGTCGCCTTCTCGACGGATCTCGCTCAGCCCGACCGACCGAGCACCTGGTGGCGCGGGTCCAGCGAAGACGCCCTCGTCGCCCGCATCGGGCGCATGGGCGCGTCCGGCATAGCGCAGATCCACTTCAACTCGCAGATGGAGTCGAGCGCGCTGATCGGAGGGCGAACGGGCTCCGGCAAGTCCTACCTGTTGCACGCGATCATCATGGATCTCGTGTTGCAGTACGGCCCCGACGAGCTGGAGTTGTACCTGATCGACCTCAAGGAGGGCGTCGAGTTCAAGCAGTACGCCGACCACCGTCTTCCCCATGCGAAGGCCGTCGCGGTGGAGAGCAATCGTGAATTCGCCATCAGCATCCTCCGCGCCCTCGACACCGAGATCGCCCGCCGGGGGGAGCTCTTCAACGCGACCGGCGCAGCGACCTCGAATCTGACGCAGATGCGCAGACTCGGTGGGACGAAGCTGCCACGGATCCTGCTCGTGATCGACGAATTCCACAAGCTCTTCGAGAGGGACGACGCGCTGCGCGCTGAAGCGGAGCGCTTACTGGAGCGCATCATCAAGGAGGGCCGTGCCTTCGGCGTCCACTCCATTCTCGGCTCTCAATCGATCGCTACTGTCGGCTCCGGCTTCCGCAGCCTCGCCGGTCAGATCTTCTATCGGCTGGTGCTCGCATCCTCCGAAGAGGATTCCCGGATCCTGCTCGGCGAGGGCAATCCCGACGCGCAGCTGCTGACCAAGCAGGGCGAAGGGATCCTGAACGCCAAGGCAGGCCTGCGCGAAGCGAACAACCGGTTCCAGACTGCCTTCTGGGCCCCGGAGTACCGGGCCGAGCGCTTGACGGAGGTGCGCGAGAAAGCTGACGCGCTGGGCCTGACGCAGGCCCCGATCGTCTTCGACGGGCGCGGCGCGTACTCCGTCGACCAAGTGCAGCGGGATCACCTCGGCCGCAGCAGCAAGTCGGATGCGCTCCTCATTCCGGTCGGCGCGCCGATGTCGCTGGAGCCGGTGGTCTGGGCCGTTCTCGACCGGGCGCCCGGACGCAATCTGCTGATCGTCGACGAGCTGGGTCTTCACCAGCTGCTGATCTCAGCCGCCGATCTCCGTCTCGCACTCGTCGACACGACCCTCGTCGACTTCGGAGTGTTCGACGCGAACGGTGAGGCGGCCCGCGATCAGCTCGAACTCGCCGGCGTCCGTGTGGTCCGGTATCGGGCACTCATCACCGTGCTCGACGAGCTGCTGACCGAGATCGACGGGCGCAAGGCTTCGCAGAACTACACAGCCGAGCCTCGCGTGCTCATGCTCGCCGGTCTGCACCGAGCCCGCGACTTCTCCTCCGACAGCTACTCGAACGAGCCGGGCTCCGCCTCCGCCAAGCTCGAGCGTCTCCTCGTCGAGGGGCCGGAGTTCGGAGTCTTCACCATCGCGTGGGCCGACCGTCCGGCGTCGATCGCGCGGCGACTCACCTCGGATTCCCTCCGTGAATTCACCGTCAAGCTGGTCGGTGTCATGAGCGCCGACGACTCGCGCCGCCTCACCGACTCGGATCGCGCGTCGAGCTTGAAGCGCGGGGAGACGCTCCTGGACGACTTCGACCGTGCGACCACCACGGTCCTGCGGCGCCTGGAGTTCCCCGGCGCCGACTGGCTCGCCTCACAGATCGTGCAGCAGCGTGACACCGTCGGCTGACGTCTCAGTCGACGGGGTCGTCGACCTCGCCAAGGATCTCCGCAGCTACGAGTCGCGAGTCGGCGGCGCGGCCGACACCTTTCGAGGAGCCGCGCGGTCCGTTCGACAGCACGTGCAGGAGGTCGTCGATCATCGGCGGCGCAACTCCGACGACGCCTACGACGACCTCCGGAGCCTCGACGAGGAGGACCGAGCGGCGCGGGCCCACGCCCGCGAGAACGTCGTCCGGGCGGAACAAGCGCTCGAGGGGGCGCTCCGGGTGCAGAGCACGGTCGAGGCGATCCTCGGCGAAGCCGAACGCGCTGTGACGACACATACCCGCTCGGTCGAGCAGATCGTCGCCTCAGCGCTCGGGGTGCTGAGATCGACGCATTCGGACCTCGAGGTGTACCTGCAAGCTCACTACGCCTCAGGCGGGTCCGGACCTGCCGCTGACTCCACGCCATCCACGTCCTCCACACTCGCCTCCCCCTCGCTCCCCAATGGAGTGCGGATGGTGGCGCTGAGCGACATCGACGACTCCGATTCACGGATCGTCGGCGGCCAGGATTTCGGCAAGGGCTACTCGCCTCAGGATCTGGAATGGGCGCTCAACGCTTTCGTCGATGTCGTCGTCCCCACCGTTGCAGCAGGCGGAACCATCGACGATCTCCGTGCCCGCGATGCGGCCGAGGGGCGGATGGGGACCCGCTCCTATTCGGACACCTATTCGGGTTTCCTGGACGGGGACGCGATCAAGCTCGACGGGGTGTCCGGTTCGTTCGAGGTGAAGAACGGGTACCACCGGATCTGGGTCGCCCGAAGGATGGGCCTGGACTCGATACCCGCGCGGGTGAACGACGGTGGCTGATCTGGGGCCGGCGCTCGATGAGATGCGGCGCAATGAGTCGTTCAGAGTGCAGGCGGAGTCTCGCGCCCGCATGCAGTGGCGCGACATCGTCTATCAGCGACTCGACGACCGGCAACTCTCACCGTTGCAGATCGCCGATCGGACGCTGATCGAGACCATCGCACGAGCCGACGAGGCACTGGCTCGCGCGCTTCGAGAACTGTGACACCGTCGTCGGCCCGACGACGCTCCGCCCAGGGAACACCATGAGAAGGATGACCATGCCCCACGTAGACGCCGACCCCCAGTCTCTCCGCGACGTGCGCGCCGCGCTCACCCGATGCCAGAACGACATCGACAAGTCACTCGCGTCGGTGCGGTCGACCGTGAAGAGTGCCCACTGGAACGACGATCGCCGACGACAGTTCGACCGCGATCTCGAAGGCCTCCTCGGCCAGATCTCGACCTTCTCGCGCAAGGCCGACGACCTGAAGTCGTACCTCGGCCGGAAGGCGGACGAGCTCGATCGCTTCCTCTCCCATTGAGCGCCTCCATGACACTGGAGCAGAAGATCGCCGCCGCGCGAGCGAAAGCCGCCGTCCGCCGGACGAGCGACGCGCTCGTGATCGTCGGCTCGATCATCGCCTGCATCACGGTCGTCGTACCATGGCTGATCGGGCGGTGGCCCGCTCGCGACACGTTCTTCCGAACGAACGGCCTGCTCTTCGACACGCGGGTGCGCGGAGACGGCGACTACTTCCTGTCGGACTGGATGATGGGATGCGCCATCATCCTGCTGGTCGTGGCCGCTTTCCTTCTTCTGCGGCCCTGGTCGTTGCGAGCAGCGTCCATCGTGTTCGGCTTCACCGCACTGGCGGCGGCCGCACTGTGGCTGATCCCCGCCAGCAGCGCTCAGTGGAATGCGGCCGAACAGGTCTCGTACTCGAAGTTGACCACGACGGCGTACCCCTGGTCGGTCAAAGGAGACATCTTCTCGAAGGTCACGTACTCGTGCGGGTCGGACCAACTCGAGGTCGAGGGCGCCCTCTGGCAGGTGCACACAGGACAGACCTCGTCGTCGACCGGAAGCGGATGCAATATGGTCGCCGTCTATCGAGGGTGGCAATGGATGGGAAGCGCGACGGTTCCCGACGGGGAGTCGATAGACGGCGTCACCATCGCCGACGATACGACCGTCTCCGTCACGAATTCCGCAGACGTCGAGTTGCTTCGGTTTCCGCTCAGCACCCCGCCGACGGTCGGATGAGAGGGGGTCGTCCGCATTCGGCTGACGCTGAATCGGCGACACCCTCGACCGGACGAGTCACGCGCAGGAGCAGGGGCGGTTCTTCGCGGCACGAAGGCCGGCTACGACGCTCTGGGCGACCTGGCGCTGCTCCCGACCCGTCGTCGTCGCGCGCACCGGAGTCCGGCCGGGGTGCGAGCCGCCCGCTGGCCCCTTTCGGGATCTCGCCTGCTGAGGCGAGCATGCGACATAATGCGCCTATGAGCAAGAAGATTGACGCGGCTCACCGCGCGCTGGTAGTAGCACTCGACAAGCACGCCTCCCTCGTCACCGACAAGGAGTCGAGCCAGCGGAAGGTCGAGCGCGCCGCCGCCGATCTGCGCAGCGCGGCGAAGGCGTACTCGGCACTCGTCTCGGCCCGCACCGGCACGGCGAGTCCCCTCGCCGACATCGCCGACCCGAGGCTCGACCCGCCGACGATCGCCTCGCTCCGCGCCGAGCGCGACGCGATCGCGACGAAGCTGGCCCGCCACGAGGCCGCCGAGGTGCAGTCGCTCGCAGGCTGAGCGTCCGAGACGCCGTGTTACGGGCACGTTTCGTGCACCGTCGGGCGCGTGCGTAGCGTGGCCTCCGGGATCCGCGCAGTCGCGGCGTCGTGCGACCGGAGGCCGGTCGCAGCGCCGGCGGTGACCGAGTACCGCCCGGGCGACGCACGGATCCTCTCCACGGAAGGATCCACCACAGCATGTCCCTGCGCAGCACCCTCCTCGCGACCACCGCCATCACCGCCTCAGCCCTCCTCCTCGCCGGCTGCTCGTCCGCCGCAGCGGGCGACGACGACACCGTCCGCATCGGCGTCGTCGGCGCGAGCGACCCGTACTGGGCCACCTACGAGAAGGCCGCGGAGGACGCCGGCATCGACGTCGAGATCGTCGACTTCACCGACTACAACCAGCCCAACCCGGCACTGTCCGAGGGCGAGATCGACCTCAACCAGTTCCAGCACCTGGTCTACCTGTCGCAGTACAACACCTCGGCCGACGCCGACCTCGTGCCGATCGGCGCGACGGCGATCTACCCGCTCGGCCTCTACTCGACGCAGTACGACAGCGTCGACGACATCCCCGAGGGCGCCACGGTCGCCGTGCCCGACGACGAGAGCAACCAGGCGCGCGGGCTCCTCGTGCTCCAGTCGGCCGGACTGATCGAGCTGAAGGACGGCGGCAGTATCTTCTCGAGCATCGACGATGTCGACACCGCGAAGTCCGAGGTCGAGGTCACAGCCCTCGATGCCGCACTGACCGCGACGTCGCTGCCCGACGTGGCCGCCGCGATCGTCAACAACGACTACCTCGAGGGCGCCGGTCTCGCCGCCACCGATGCCATCGCCGAGGACGACCCGAGCGACCCCAACGCGATCCCCTACGTCAACGTGTTCGCGGCGCGTTCCGAGGACGCCGACAACGCGACCTACACGAAGCTCGTCGAGATCTACCAGAACACGCAGGCAGTGCTCGACGGCGTCTCCGAGAACTCCGGCGGCACCGCGATCTTCGTGAAGACCCCCGCCGACGAGCTGCAGTCGACGCTCGAGACCGTCGAGAAGGACACCGCGGCGCAGGCCGGCTGAGCGCCGAGCGGCCAGGAGAGCAGCGCAGTGACGCTCATCAGGCTCACCGACGTGAGCAAGACCTATCCTCCGACGTCGCGCGGGGGCGCGAGCGCCGTCGCCGTGGACGGCGTCAGTCTCGACATCGAGGCCGGCGACGTCTACGGGGTCATCGGCTACTCCGGCGCCGGTAAGAGCACGCTCGCGCGCCTCGTCAACGCTCTCGAGCCCGCGACGAGCGGGAGCATCGAGATCGACGGGCGCGAGATCGTCGGGCTCCCCGAGCGCGAGCTGCGTCGGCTGCGCCTCGGGATCGGCATGATCTTCCAGCAGTTCAATCTGTTCGGCTCGAAGACCGTGTGGCAGAACGTCGCCTACCCGCTGCAGGTCGCCGGCACCCCGCGCGCCGAGCTGCGCGCGCGGGTCGACGAGATGCTGAGCTTCGTCGGCCTGTCGGAGAAGGCGCGCAGCCACCCGGAGCAGCTCTCGGGCGGCCAGAAGCAGCGCGTCGGCATCGCCCGCGCGCTCGCCGCCGCGCCGCGCATCCTCCTCGCCGACGAGGCCACCAGCGCCCTCGACCCGGACACCACGGGCGAGGTCCTGGCGCTCCTACGCCGCATCAACGAGGAGCTCGGCGTCACCATCGTCGTGATCACGCACGAGATGGACGTGGTGCAGCAGCTCGCGACGAAGGTCGCCGTGATGGAGGCGGGGCGCGTCGTCGAGCGCGGCCCCGTCTTCGACGTGTTCTCGGCGCCGCAACAGCCCGTGACGCAGCGGTTCGTCTCGACGGTCGTCCGCTCGATACCGTCCGCGGCGGAGGCGGCGGTGCTGCGCGAGCGCCACCGCGGCCGGCTGGTCACCCTGTCGTTCTCGGACGACTCCGCCTCGCAGGGCGACGTCTTCGCCGAGATCGCGCGCGCCGGCGTGCCGCTCGAGCTCGTCTACGGAGGCATCACCGACGTCCGCGGTCGCGCCTTCGGCCATCTCACCGTCGCCCTCGACGCCCCCGACGACACCGTCGACCCTCTGCTGGCCCGCCTCGGCGGCCGCATCACCCTCACGGAGGTGCCCCGATGGACGCACTGATCCCCCTGCTGCCCAAGCTCGGCGAAGCGACCGGTCAGACGCTCTACATCGTCGCGCTCAGCCTCCTCTTCGGTGGGATCGGCGGGCTCGCGATCGGGCTCGGGCTGGCACTCACCCGCGGCGGGGCGCTCTTCGCGAACCGGTTCGTGCACGGCCTGCTGAACGTGATCGTGAACGTGTTCCGGCCGATCCCGTTCATCATCTTCATCGCCGCGGCGCAGCCCCTCGCACGCCTCGTGGTGGGCAAGGGCATCGGCACCGACGCGATCGTGTTCACGCTGTCGCTGGCCGCGGCCTTCGGTATCGGTCGGATCGTCGAGCAGAATCTGCTGACGGTCGGCCCCGGCGTGATCGAGGCCGCGCGCTCGGTCGGCGCGAGCCGCCTCCGGATCGTGCGCACCGTGCTGCTGCCCGAGGCGCTCGGGCCGCTGATCCTCGGCTACACCTTCGTGTTCGTGGCGATCGTCGACATGTCGGCCGTCGCGGGGTCGATCGGAGGCGGCGGCCTCGGCACCTTCGCGATCCAGTACGGCTACCGGCAGTTCGAGCCCGTGGTGACGTGGGCGGCCGTGCTCGTCATCATCGTGATCGTGCAGGTCGTGCAGCTGCTCGGCAACGTGCTGGCCCGCCGCGTGCTGCGCCGCTGACCCCTGGCCCGAACGCGAGATGCCACTTGAGTACGCAACACGCCGAGGCGGGCGTACTCAAGTGGCATCTCGTGGGAGTGGTCAGTAGCGAGGCTTGCGCTCCGGGCGGTCCATCGAGCGCGACGGGCCGGAGGGGCGGCCGCCGCGGTCGGAGCCGGCGCGGCTCGGACGGCGGTCGGGCTTGAGCTCGATCAGCTGGCCGCTGATGCGGGTGTCGGCGAGCCGGTCCAGCACGTCCTGCGAGAGGTCGGCGGGCAGCTCGACGATCGAGAAGTCCGGGCGGATGTCGATGTGCCCGAAGTCGCCGCGGTTGAGGCCGCCCTCGTTCGCGAGCGCGCCCACGATCTGGCGGGGCTCGACGCGCTGACGGCGGCCGACCTCGATCCGGTACGACGCCAGGTTGCTGTTCGACGAGCGCTGACGGCGCTCGGGGCGCTCGCCCCGGTCGTCGCCGCGGTCCGAGCGGCTGTCGCTGCGCTCCTCGCGCTCGCGGCGGGCGAAGCGGGGATCGTCGGCCGAGAGCAGCAGCGGCTCCTCGCCCTGCGCGACGATCGCCAGTGCGGCGGCGACGTCCGACTCGACCACGTCGTGGTGCTCGACGTAGTGGCCGATGATCTCGCGGAACCGCTCGAGCCGCTCACGGTCGGCGAGCGCCTCCGTGATCGCGTCGTCGAAGCGCGAGAGGCGGGTGACGTTGACGTCCTCGACGCTCGGCATCCGCATCTCGGTGAGGGGCTGGCGGGTCGCCTTCTCGATCGCGACGAGGAGGCGGCGCTCGCGCGGCGTGACGAAGCTGATCGCCGCTCCGCTGCGCCCGGCACGGCCCGTGCGGCCGATGCGGTGCACGTACGACTCTGTGTCGATCGGGATGTCGTAGTTGACGACGTGGCTGATCCGCTCGACGTCGAGGCCGCGGGCGGCCACATCCGTCGCCACGAGGATGTCGAGCTTGCCCGACTTCAGCTGCTCGACCGTGCGCTCGCGCTGGGCCTGCTGCACGTCTCCGCTGATCGCGGCGGCGGTGTAGCCGCGGGCGCGCAGCTTCTCGGCCAGCGACTCCGTCTCGCTCTTGGTGCGGACGAACACGATCATGCCCTCGAAGTTCTCGACCTCGAGGATGCGGGTGAGGGCGTCGACCTTCTGCGGGTACGACACCATCAGGTAGCGCTGCGTGGTGTTGACGGAGGTCGTGGTCTTGTTCTTGACCGTGATCTCCTCGGGCTCCTTGAGGTACTTGCCCGAGATGCGGCGGATCTGCGCCGGCATCGTCGCCGAGAAGAGGGCGATCTGCTTCTCGATCGGGGTGTCGGCGAGGATCGTCTCGACGTCCTCCGCGAAGCCCATCTTGAGCATCTCGTCGGCCTCGTCGAGCACCAGGAACTTCAGCTGCGAGAGGTCGAGCGTGCCCTTCTCGAGGTGGTCCATGATGCGGCCGGGCGTGCCGACGACGACGTGGACGCCGCGCCGCAGAGCGGAGAGCTGCGTGCCGTAGCCCTGGCCGCCGTAGACGGGGAGCACGTGGACGCCGCGGAGGCCGGACGCGTAGCGCTCGAACGCCTCGCAGACCTGCAGCGCGAGCTCGCGCGTGGGCGCGAGGACGAGCGCCTGCGGGGTCTTCTGCGAGAGGTCGAGGCGCGACAGGATCGGCAGCGCGAACGCGGCCGTCTTGCCGGTTCCGGTCTGCGCGACGCCGAGGACGTCACGGCCGGAGAGCAGGGACGGGATCGTCGCGGCCTGGATCGCCGAGGGGATCTCGTAGCCGACCTCCTTGAGCGCCTTGAGCACGGGGTCGCTCAGGCCGAGGTCGGAGAAGGTCTGCGAGGGGGCGGAATCGGCCTCGGGAGTGGTTGCAGCCACCGGAGCGGTATCGCTCTCGGGGGCGGAAGAAGGTGTATCGGTGGTCGCCATACTGCAACGGTAGGCCGTCCGGAGCCCTCTTACCGCAGAAACCGGCCTCCGGGGGCGTATTGGGGCCTCCCGTCAGTAGAACTCGACGGTGTCGACGCGGTTGATCAACGGCTCCCCGTCGAGGAACCGGGTGGCGTTGCGGGCGAAGAGCTCGGCGATCAGGCGGTCCTCGGCCGAGTTGAGGGCGGCGGTGTGGGGGCTGATCAGCACGTGCGGATGCGTCCAGAGCGGGCTCTCGCGCTCGAGCGGCTCCTCGGCCACCACGTCGAGCGCGGCGAAGCCGACACGTCCGTCCTCGAGCGCGGCGATCATCGCCTCCTCGTCGATCACAGTGCCGCGGCCGACGCTGACGAGCGTCGCACCCGGCTTGAGGGCCGCGAAGAAGTCGGAGCCGACCAGCTTCTCGGTCGCGCTGGTCCCGGGCAGGGTCACCACGACTCCGTCGATGCGTCCGGCCACGTCGGCGATCGCCGAGGGCACGACGACCTCGTCGACGTGCTCGACCGAGGTCTCGTGGCGGCTCGTGCCGATCACGCGGGCGCCGAACTGCGCGAGCAGGCGCGCGGTCTCGCGGCCGATGCTGCCGAGGCCGACGACGAGGATCGTCTGCTGCGAGAGCAGCCCCATCGTCCAGCGCGAGCCCCAGACACGATCGCGCTGGAGCGACTGCAGCCGGGGCAGGGACTTGGCGCCGGCGAGGAGTCCGAAGATCGAGAACTCGGCCAGCGGAGCCGCGTGCACACCGGCCGAGGTCGAGAACGCGACGCGCTCGAGCTGCTCGGAGTCGAGCTCCGCCGCCTTGACCTGAGCGCCGCCGCCGGCGGGCATCGTCTGCACCCAGCGCAGGCCCGGGTTGGCCGCGACGGCGCGGGCGAGCGCCGACGGAGTCTCGTCGGGCACCCCGTAGAGCACGTCGGCCGAGTCGATCAGCGCCTCGAACGCGGCCTGCTGCTCGGGAGTGCGCTCGAAGGCCGGGTCGCCCTGGTGGTCGCCGGGGTGGCGCATCGGGGCGAGGAGGCTCTGGTCGGCGATGAAGTCGATCCGCGGCTCGAGCTCGACCACGCGGGCGATCAGCTCGTCGCTGATCGGGGTGGCGGCGACGACGCGGAGGCGTCCCTGGGTCACGGTGGTCTCCCTCGATGCGGGCGGGTCGGGCGGAGCGCCCGGGGCAGGCGCCACCATACCGACCGGGTCCGACAGTGAGGTCCACGAGCGAGATCCGTGAGTGAGATCCCTGTCATAGGGGGCGCATCGGAGCCGCACAGCCCCACCGGTCAGGGTCGACCTCGACGGACACCACGAGCGACGAGGAGCACCCCACGATGACCCGCATTCCCGAGCCCCAGCGCACCCCGGACGGACTCTCCTACGAGGGCCGCCGCCTGGACCGCCCCGACGACGAGGTGGTCGACCAGGGCCTGCTCTTCGATGTCGGCACCCTGTTCAGCCGGCGCCGCGTGCTCTCGCTGATCGGAGTCGGCGCGGCCTCGGTCGGGTTGGCCGCCTGCTCCACGGCGGGCGGGACGAGCGCCATCGCCTCCGCGACGGCGACGGCCTCACCGACGGCTTCGGCTTCGGCTTCGGTCGCCGCCACCGCCGGCGCCGAGATCCCCGACGAGACCGCGGGCCCCTATCCGGGCGACGGCTCGAACGGGGTCGACGTGCTCGAGAACTCGGGGATCGTCCGCAGCGACATCCGCTCGAGCATCGACAGTGCGACGTCGGCCGACGGCGTCCCGATGACGCTCGGCCTCACGATCCTCGACCTGGCGAACGGCGGCGTGCCCTTCGCCGGTGCCGCCGTCTACGTCTGGCACTGCGACGCGGGCGGGAACTACTCCATGTACTCCAGCGGCATCGAGGACGAGACCTACCTCCGCGGAGTGCAGGTCGCCGACGCGAACGGCACGGTGACCTTCACGTCGGTGTTCCCGGCGTGCTACTCGGGGCGCTGGCCGCACATCCACTTCGAGGTCTACCCGGGCATCGACTCGATCACCGATGCGTCGAACGCGATCGCGACCTCGCAGGTCGCGCTGTCGCAGGAGGCGTGCGAGGCGGTCTACGCCCTCGACGCCTACAGCGGCTCGGCGAGGAACCTCGCGCAGGTCACCCTCGACTCCGACAACGTCTTCGGCGACGACGGAGGCGCCCTGCAGCTCGCCGCGATGAGCGGCGATGCGGCCTCGGGCTACGTCGTCTCGCTGACGGCGCCGGTCGACACCGCCACCACTCCGACGGCGGGCAGCGCGCCGGGGAGCCGCTGAGCTCAGGCGGGAGGCTGGTCGGGCAGGGCCGCCGTGCCGGTGGCGCGCAGGCGCTCCTTGACCAGCTCGGGGAACAGCGGTCGCCCGTAGAAGTAGCCCTGCGCACGCTCGGCGCGCAGGCTCGTCAGCAGTGCGTGGGCCGACGGGGTCTCGACGCCCTCGACGATCGTGTGCATGTCGAGGTCCGAGACGAGGTTGATGATCGAGCGGAGGATCGTGGCGTGCCGCGGGTTCTCCTCGTCCGAGAGGAAGACGCGGTCGATCTTGACGATGCTGAGCGGGACGGTCAGCAGGGCCGCCGCGGCCGCGTGCTCCTGCCCGTAGTCGTCGAGGGCGATCGCGATGCCGTCGGCGGTGAGCACCCGCACCCGCTCGATGACAGCCTCGTCGACGTGGCCGATCGACCCCTCCGTGAGCTCGAGGCAGAGCTGGATGCCGAGCTCCGCAGTGCGGTGGGCCCGGATCAGGTCGACGACGTCGTCGTGCATCAGCTGCTCGGCCTCGATGTTGACGCTGAGGAACGCGACGCTGTCGTCGATCTCCCGGAACTCGGCCATGCACTCCACCGCCTGGTCGACGATCTGCATCGTCAGCCGGTCGAGCAGGCCGAGCGAACGGGCGATGTCGACCAGCGTGAGCGGGCTCAGCGCAGTGCCGTCCGGTCGCGTGTGACGGGCCAGTGCCTCGAAGCCGATGATGCGCCGCTCCGCGACGTCGATCACGGGCTGGAACGCGACGCGAACGGTCCCGCCCAGCACCGCGGCGTGGATCTCGGCGAGGAGGTCGGCCCCCTCGGTCGCCGAGCCCTTGCGATCCTTCTTCGACTCGTACATCCGCGCGTCCGCCTCCTGCATCACCCGATCGAAGCTGCCGCTGTCGACGGCGACTGGGGCGCCGATGCTGATGCGGGGGTCGAGGGTCGCGCCGCCGACTATAACGGGGCGCTCGACAGCGCGCGCGATCCGGAGCGCGACGGCTCCGGCGGTGACGGAGTCGAGGAGGACGGCGAACTCGTCGCCGCCGATGCGCGCGACCACGTCCTCGCCGCGCACGCTCTCCCGGATCCGGCGACCGACCTCCTCGAGCACGACGTTGCCCGTCGAGTGCCCGTAGGTGTCGTTGACGGCCTTGAAGTCGTCGAGGTCCATGAACAGCATGGCGCGCTGGCCGGGGTCGTCGATCGCGGCGAACTCCTCGTAGAGCCCGCGGAGGTTCGTGAGGCCGGTGAGCGAGTCGGTCGTCGCCTGGTCGCGCAGGGTGCGGGTGTTGCGTCGGTCGTACAGCGCCTGCGTCGCGATGTGCGCGAGGGCGAGCAGGGTCCGGTGCTCGAGCACCGAGAACCCGTCGGAGTCGGGCCGGCGCGTGAGGACGAGGTGGCGGACGCCGGTGCCCGGCGCGGTCACGGGCGCCGACAGCTCGAAGGGGCGGCCGGGCCGGTCGGCGATGCGCGTGCTCGCCGAGGGGATCGCGGTGCGCGCCGCGCGTTCGAGCGTCTCGAAGATCGCCGCCTGATCCCCCCAGGGCAGCGCCAGCGAGGCTTCGATCAGGCTGTTCAGCTTGCGCTCGACACGGCTGCGGCGCAGATTCTGGCTGATCACGGCGATGACGAGCGCGACGATCCCGAGGGCGTTGGCCGAGCGGATGTCGAGACCGTCGGCGATCTCGATCCGCTGGACACCCGAAGAGAGGTGCGCTCCGTAGGCGAGCGCCACCAGCGCCGCATTGAGAGCCAGCACGAGCACGACGCGATCGGGGCGGAGGGCGGGGCGGGGCACATCCGGGACCTGGGCGAGCGACAGCCACGCCTGCAGGTACTCGAACCCGATCGAGATCGCACCGTAGGCGAGGACCGCCGGGACCGCGGCGAGCACCGGCCACCAGCCGGTCTGCGGGAACAGGGAGAGCACGAGGAGGAAGGCTCCGCCCGAGAGCGAGGCGAGGCCTGTCCAGTAGACGACGGCGAGCCAGGGTCTGCGCGCGAGCACCTGGAAGAGCGCGAGGGCGATCAGCCAGAGCAGGAGCGCCTCGGGCGCCGGGACGTCCTGCGCGAGGAACGCGAGGACGGACGCGCCTACTCCGAAGGTCACCGTGCCGATGCCGGAGGCGAGCTCGAGGCGGAACGAGGCGGTGACCCACATCGCGGCGAGCAGCACGAGGAACGGGAGCCAGCGCCCGGGCAGTGCGGGCGCGTGCGGCACGAGGAGGACGAGAGCGAGGAGGATGCCCGCGGTACCGACTCCGAGCCGGAGCGCTCTCACCGCGCCTGCCGACGCGGCCTGCTCGGGGAGGGCGACTCCGGGGACGGCGGTGCCCACAGCTTCGTCGCTCACGCGGCCCCCCGTCGCCCCTGCGTTCGGGGGTCGCGCTTACTCTGGCAGATCTTCCGGGCCGCGACGCATCGTGCGCTATCCCCCGTTTGCTGGGCAAAACGGCGGAGGCGGCGGCATGCCTGCGACGAGCAGCATCTCAGGACGGAGTGCACCGAGAAGCGGTCCGCGTCTGGGCGGAGGGGGAAACGAGACGCCGCCGACATGTCTGCTGGTCGAACAGCCTGCGGGCCCAGCCGCGCCAACCTGGCTCAGCAGATCGGCGCCGTGGCCTGCCTCGCGGCGCTGGTGGATCTCGAGACGCCCGCTGCGCGGGCTACTCGATCAGCACGGGACGGGCTTCCGCTGGGATGCCCGCTGGAGTCGGACGGGCGCGGCGCGGGGCGTCAGAACGGGGGCGGTTCATCGTCGAAGCGCGGGCGCGGCGGTGGGGCGGGCGGTCGTCCGGGGAGGGCGGGTGGTCGGGTGCTGACGTGGCGGCCGGTGGGGGTGGTCCAGTCGGCTGTCCCGTCGGGGTGGAGGCGGTAGGTCCAGCGGTCGCCGTGGCGGACGTGGTGGTGGGCGGTGCAGAGCGAGGCCAGATTGCTCAGCGCCGTCTCGCCTCCGTTGCGCCATTCGATCGTGTGGTCGGCCTCGGCCGTGGAGGCGGGTCGGGTGCAGCCGGGGAAGCGGCAGGTCTGATCGCGCAGCTGCAGGTGCAGGCGCATCGGCGGTGGTGGGACGCGGTGTGCGCGTCCGACGGAGGTGACGGTGCCGGTGTCCGGGTCGGTGAGGACGCGGGTGAACGTGGCCGCGGTTCCGACGAGGTGACGGGCGGTCGCGGCGGGGATCGCTCCGTAGCCGTCGAGGTCGGCGTGCGCGTCATCGAGGCCCGCGGCGGTGCTCGCGGCGAGGGTGAGGCGTACGTCCGCGCGGATTCCGGGGACGAACGTCGGAGTCGTCGTTCCGTCGCTGACCGGGGTGGTGCCGGCGATGTCGCCGTCGCAGAGCAGATCGGCGAGGGCGTCGGCGCGCAGCTGCGCGAGCGTGCGCTCGTCTCCGTGAGTGCTGTCGCCGTCGCGGAGTGTCCGCGCGATGCGGTCGAGGCGGTTGTACGCGCCGACCGCGTCTGGCGCCGGAAGGTACGCGGAGAGCGTCGCCATTCCGTCGGTCTCGGGGGTGAGCCAGACGCTGCGGTCCTCTTTCGCGCGGGCGTGCCGCTTCTCGAGGGGCTGGTCGTGCAGCTCGTCCCGGAGGCGGTCGACTGCGCGCCGCAGTTGGGTCGGCGTCTTCGAGATCGCCAGCTCGGAGGCGCGTTCGTCGAACTCGGGGAGCGACTCCTTCGGCAGCAGTGCGGCGACGGAGCAGATCACCTCGGCCGCCCGCCAGCGGATGCGTGCGGCCGCGAGAGCCGCCCTCGTCAGCGGCAGGTCCTCGACGAGCAGGTGGGCGCGTTCGAGTTCGCGGGACAGCTCGCGCTCGGACACTCCCGATCCGACCGCGAGCTCGGCGCGGATCGAGCGCTCGACGAGGTCGTGGGACTCGCTGCTCGACAGGCCGCCGCGGGCGAATGCGAGCGGGATCGAGAACGCTGCCCGGTACACCTGGTAGAGCTTCTCGGCAGCCGCGAGCAGAGCCGGGGACGCGTTCCGGGCGAGCCGGCCGACCTCATCGGCGCCCTCGCGGATCGCGTCGAGTGACGCCTCCGCGGGTCTCATTTCTGCTGCAACTGCCATACGGACATCGAACCAGCGAGCACCGACACCGGACCGGCAAAGGCGCCACGAATGGACGACTCGCGCCACACGAGACCCGGCGGAGGGATGACAGCCGCCTCCGGCTCGCAGAACGCGGTCCGGCTCGCGGGATTCGCCGGTTCTGACGAGCCGAACGTGATCCCGCGAGCCGAACGTGCCCCCGAGAGCCGGAGGCGCCGGACCTCAGCCGATCGTCTTGACGGCGCCGGCGACCGTCACCGTGGTGTACCCGGCCTTGGTGCCGGTGACCTTCACGGTGACGACCTTGCCCTTGTCGGCGGCGACCGGCGTGTACGACGCGGCCGTCGCTCCGCTGATCGCGGTGCCCGCGCGGAACCACTGGTACGTCAGCGCCACCGGCGCCGGCCCCCACGTGCCGGGAGCGGCGGTCAGCTTCGAGCCGACCTTCGCGGTGCCCGAGATCGTCGGCGTGGGCGCGGTGAGCGTGCCCTTGGCGATGGTCTTCGCGGCGCTCGCCTTCACGACCGAGGTGTAGCCGGTCTTCGAGCCCGTCACCGTCACCGAGATCGAGGCTCCCGCGTCGCCCGCGACCGGCGTGTAGGTGGACGCGGTCGCTCCCGAGATCGCGGTCGTGCCGCGCTTCCACTGGTAGGCGTAGGTCACGGCGGCGGGGCCCCACGCTCCCGGCACCGCCGTCAGCGTCTTCCCGACCGCGGCCGTGCCGGTGATCGTCGGAGTCGCGCTCGTCAGAGTGCCGACCGCGATGGTCTCGGTCGTACCCTTCGACTTGGTCGCGGGCGAGTAGCCGGGCTTGGTCGAGGTGACCGAGACGGTGATCGTCGCGCCGGCGTCCGAACCGGTGAGCACGTAGGTCGGCTTCGTCGCGCCGACGATGTACGCGCCGCTGTTGCGCTTCCACTGGTAGGTGAGCGTCGTCCCCGCATCCCAGGTCCCCGGGTTCGCGGTGAGGGTCGAGCCGACCTTCAGCGTTCCCGTGATCGTGGGAGTGGGCATCAGCGTCTGAAGTGCGGGCGTGACCGTCGAGGCCGCACTGGTCCTGGCGACCGGGGCGAAGCCCGACTTCGACCCCGTGACCGCGACCGTGAGGCTCGTGCTCGCATCGGCGGCGACGAGCGTGTAGCTCGCGGCGGTCGCCCCGGCGATCGCGACGCCGCCGCGCTTCCACTGGTAGGCGAGCGCCACCGGCGCGGGCGCCCAGGTGCCGGCGCTCGCGGTGACGGTCCTGCCGACCTGCACGGTGCCCGTGATCGTCGGAGTCGGGCCGGTGATCGCGGTCGTCGATGCGGTCGTGACCGTCGCCGTGGCCGCACTCGTCCTGGTCGCGGTCGCGTATCCGGGCTTCGTGCTGGTGACCGTCACGGTCAGCGTGGCGCCGGCGTCGGTCGAGGTGAGGACGTAGGTTCCGGCGGTGGCCCCGGCGATGGCTGTGCTGCCGTTCCTCTTCCACTGGTAGGCGAGGGTCGTGCCCGCGTCCCAGGTGCCCGGATTCGCGGTCAGCGTGGAGCCGACGGAGGTGGTGCCCGAGACGGTCGGGGTGGGCGCGAGGGTCTGGGCAGGAGCGGGGACCGTCACGGGGGCGCTCTCCCGCTGGACGTATCCGTAGCCGGCCCTGCTCCCCGAGACGATCGCCGTGATGGAGGCCCCGCGGTCCGCGGTCACCAGCGTGTAGGTCGGGCCGGAGGCGATGTACTCGCCGTTGCGCTCCCACGAGTAGTTGAGATCGTCCGGCGCGGGGCTCCACGTGCCCGGCTGTGCGGTGAGAGTCCCGCCGACGACCACGGATCCCGTGATGGTCGGTACCGGTGCCGAGGTGAACTGGAGGTAGGGCACGGAGATCGGCGCGCTGTCGACGGTGCGGTCGGCGTACCCGCTCTTCTTCCCGGTGACCGAGACGGAGACGATGCCGCCGGCCTGATCCGTGGACGGGGAGTAGGTCCGGGCCGTAGCGCCGGAGATCGGGTACCCGTTGCTGTCCTTCCACTGGTAGGTCAGCGCGACGGGCGAGGGGCCCCAGGTTCCGGGGTTCGCCGTCAGGGTCTTGCCGACGCCTGCTTCGCCGGTGATGGTCGGTGTCGATGCGGTGAGTGTCCCGACGTTGGAGACCTTGAGGACGTGGTCGCCTCCACCCCAGCCATCGCCGCCGACCTGGATGAAGTACGTGGCGCCGGCAGTGGCGGTGAAGGTCATCTTGGCGTTCGCCGGGACGAAGGGGTCTCCGCCGAACTGCATGCTCGGTCCGATGGGGCTGCATCCGATCGGGCTGGTCGGCGCGAATCCGTCCGATTCCCAGACGACGGCGACAGTGTCGTTGTAGCTGTCACGCAGGTCGACGAGCACGGAGCCGGACTTCGAGGCCGTGAATCGGTGCCACACAGTGCCCATGAGAACGCTGTCACCGCCGTCGCAGCTGTAGGAGGGCTCTACCCAGTTCGAGTCGACCTTGTTAGTCGAGCTGGAGACGGTTGCGGGGAGGGACGGAATCACGACGGCATCTGCGGGGGTCGTCCCGACGACAGGAGCGCTCGCCGCGATGCGGAGCTCCACCCTCTGGTCGTCGGTCACGGGCGAACCGTAGAAGTCGCCGACCTGGAAGTAGTAGGTCTTCCCCGCCTCCGCCTGGACGTAGTTCTCGCTGCGGTACTCCGTGTCGGTGCAACTGATCCTGGAGAGGTCGGCGATCGGCGCCGACTCATAGCTGATGACGTTGGTGGAGTGGCCAGCGATCTCTCCGGTGAAGGTCAACGTCTGACGAGCCGTGGAGGTGTAGGAGAACCAGACCGAGCTGACGACGTCGGTGAAGTACTCGCTGTTGTCGGGATCGGTGGTGCGGCACTGACCGGGCTCGCCGGACTCCAGAGTCGCTCCCGCATACGGCGCACTCGACGTGAAGAAGGGCAGAGTCGTGATCTTCGTCGCATCGGCGAGGTTGTCGTTCGCGGGCGGAGTCACTGCAGCACGAGTCTCAGGAGCGACCGCTTGCCTGCGCGCACCGGACGACGGATCGGGAGCACCGGGGCCGGAGTGGGCAACTCCCCTGTCGGAGATCGGATGGGCCGTGCCGGCACTGGCCGCGCCCGTCGGGACGAGGGCCGCGCCGAGAGCCAGGGTGGCCGTCAGGGCGAGGGCGAGCAGGCGCGAGCGCATAGGGGACTCCGTGGGACGAAGGGCAGAGAGGCGCCGTCCGTCTCGAGAACGTCGACTTTGGCGCGTCCCTCATCGTGGTCACATACCCAGAACTTTCCAAGGTCCAGTTCGGGGGTGGAGTGTGTCCGAGTTCCGATGACGTGGTAAGAGCAGATCGCCGGGCCTTCTCTCGACCGAACCAGTTCTCGCCGAGACACCGCGCAGACAGCGGTGTCTCGCGGAGAACTGGTTCCCTCGGCGAGGGGGCCCGCCTACCGCAGCGGCAGCCGCGCTGCGAGCCGCGCGCCGCCCAGCGCGGCCGACGGGAGCAGCTCGAGCGAGCCTCCGTAGACCGCGAACTGCCGCGACAGGCGCTCGAGGCCCGACCAGCGCGCGTCGGGGGCGATACCGCGGCCGTCGTCCTCGAGGCCGAGCACGACGTCGTCCACCTCGACCGCCAGCTGCAGCCGCACGGCTCGCGCGCCGCCGTGCTTCAACGCGTTGGTGAGCGCCTCCTCGACCACGCGCACGAGCAGCACCCGCTGATCGACGGGGATGCTCCGCGCCTCGAGCTCGGGATAGCCGTGGTCGACGTCGAGGTCGACGGCGATCTCGGGCGGGAGGCGCGCGAAGAGGTCGCGGACGGCGGGGACGAGCCCGTGCTCGATGTCGACCGGGTGGAGCGCGTTGCCGGCGGCCCGCACCTCGTTCTCGCGCAGCTCGTCGAGGCGCACGGCGACCGCGGCGAGGCGCGCGGGATCGCCGAGTGCCGTGGCGGCCCGCAGCTCGGCGACGAGCACGACGAGCGTGCCCTGGAGCGCGCCGTGCAGGCGCTGGGCGATGTCGCGGCGCACGCGCAGCTCCTCCTGCTGCAGCGCCTGGACGGCGTCGACCGCCTGCAGCACGACGCGGGCGTGCGCGCGCTCCTTCTCGCGGACGCGGCGCGCGGCCCGCACGAGCAGGAAGCCGAACGCCGTGATCATCGCGAGGACGACCGCGCCGACGACCAGCTCGACGAGCAGCACGTGCACGGCCGTCACCGAGTACACGCCGGTCAGCACCTGCAGCAGGCAGCGCACGGCGGCGACGCCCACCGAGATCACCGCGGTCCACAGCACCCGCCCCCGCTTCCGGAACCGCTCGGGGCGCACGACGGCGAGCAGCGCGATCGCCAGACCGAAGGAGGAGCCGTTCACGATCACCCGCACGACCACATCGATGACCGGCCCGCCCTCGACCCCGCGGACGGCCTCGGACAGCATCCCGAGCGCGATGACGGCCTGCAGTGCGGCGAGGACCGAGAGCACGCCGCCGAGCAGCGCGACGACGCCGAGGAGGATCCGGGAGTCCTCCGAGGCGTCGGCGGGCGTCGTCATCCGGTGTGCTCGAGGAACTGGAGGGTCGCCTCGACCCGCGGGTTGCGGGCGCCGTCGGAGCGCACGCCGAGCGCCGCGTACAGCGCGTTCACGTGGTTGTCGACCGAGCGGACGGCGATGCCGAGCTGCTCCGCGATCGCCGCGTTGGTGAGGCCCGAGGCGAGACCGGTCAGCACCTCGTACTGCCGGCGGCTGAGGGTGGCGACGGGCGAGTTGCGGCGTGCGGTCCGTGCGGCGACGAGCGCCGGATCGAGGACGGTGCGGCCGTCGGCGGTCGCCCGGATCGCCGTGAGCAGCGCGGCCGCGGAGAGCGAGGACGTCTTCGAGAGGTAGCTCCAGCCCCGCGCCTCCGACCGGTCGAGCCGCAGGAAGCGGTGCATCGCGTCGACCGCCGAGAGCAGCACGATCGCGAGCTCGGGCGAGGAGGCGCGCAGCTCGCGCCCCAGCTCGATCCCGTCGCCGTCGCCCAGCTCGATGTCGATGATCGCGACGTCGAGCTCGGCCGGACGCAGCCGCTCGCGCGCCTCGGCCATCGACGAGGCCTCGATCACGCTGCGCACCCCCGGCACCGACCGCAGCAGTGTCGTCAGCATCTGCCGATAGAGAGGCTGGTCGTCGACGACGGCCAGCCTCAGATCTTTAACGCCCCCCATTGATGTCACACGCACATCTTCGCCCATTGTCGGATAACGGCGGTGTCACGGCGATCGGGAGGTCACATCGGCGCGAGCGCCCCCGTCAGCGCGAGCCCGACGACGGCCGCGGCGAGCGCCGCAGCCCACATCCCGAGGCCGTAGCCCAGGCCCGCCGCCCACCGTCCCGCGAGCAGCATCCGCGCCGCGTCGACGCTCGCGGTGCTGAAGGTCGTGAAGCCGCCCAGGAGCCCCGTGCCCAGCACCGCCCGCCACTCGGCGTCGACCGCCCCCGAGAGCGCGAGGCCGGTGACGACTCCGAGCAGCAGCGAGCCGGCGACGTTGATGATCGCCGTGCCGACCGGCCAGCGCACCGGGATCAGCGACCGCGCGACGCCGTCGACGACGAGGCGGGCCGCGGCGCCCACTCCCCCGGCGAGCGCGACGGCGACGAGCAGGGCGAGGCCGGTCATGCGGCGGCTCGCCTGCGGCGCGCGGCGACCGCGATGCCCAGCACCGCTGCGGCCGTCCCGATCACGAGTGTCACGGCGGCGTAGAGCGCCGACTCGGCGAAGCGCCCGTCCTCGAGCAGCCCGACGGTGTCGAGCGAGAAGGTGCTGTAGGTGGTGAATCCGCCGAGCACCCCCGTGCCGAGCAGCAGGCGGACCATCCGCCAGCCGCCGTCGTCGGGCCCGCGGCGGGCCAGCGACTCGAGCAGCAGGCCCAGGAGGAAGGCGCCGCTGAGGTTGACCGCGATCGTGGCGACGGGCAGGTCGCCGAGCGGCGGCAGGAGGAGGGCGACGCCGTAGCGACCGGCGGTCCCGACCACTCCTCCCGCGGCGACGACGAGTATCGCGCCCGGCCGCAGGTGCAGCGGTGTCACTCCGCCAGATCCCACGGCGCCCGCCGCGGCGAGTCGCGCAGTGGCACGACCATGACCGGGCGGTGCTGCCGGTGCGCGAGGTGCACCGCGACGCTGCCGCTCAAGAACTCGGCGATGCTCGCCAGCACACCGGAGTCGCGGGTGCCGACCACGATCATCCGCGCGTCGGTCTCCTCGGCGACGGCGCTGAGCGCCAGCGCGGGCTCGCCCTCGGCGACCCGGAGCGTCCACGGCACGTCGATGCCGGCGAGCGCCGCCTCGACCGCCTCACGGAGCGACGGAGCGACCTTCGGCCCGCCGCCCTCGCGCGGGACCAGCCCGATCGGGATCCCGCCGGTCATCGGATCGACGTACTCGCCCACCAGATACGGATCGGGCGCCACCGTGAGCAGCAGCAGGGGCGCACCGAGCCCGGCGGCGAAGCGCGCGGCGGTGCTGACGACCTCGGGGCGCTGGCCGTCGACGACGCCGACGAGCACGGGTCCGGAGGGGAGCGGATCGGTCATGGCGTGTCCTTCCCGGAGGCGTTCATCCTCCCATCGGCGCCCGCCGCTGTCTCGGAGTCGGCTGACCGATTCCTCCGTGACCGTTTCGTGATCTTCAGGCCCCGAGCTAGACTCGCTCCTCGCCGGGCCCGATCCGGCAGTCCCCAGCCCCGATCCCGAGGAGAGCGCACGCGTGTCGAGCCCAGACATTCCGGTCCCAGCGGAGTGTCACGACACCTCCTCCCCCGCCGCGGCGGCCCCGCTCACCCGGCGGGAGGCCCGCGCCGCCGAGGCCCGAGTCGCTGAGGCCCGTGCCGCCGAGACCCGTGCCGCCGCACCCCGCCCGGTCGCCGCTCCGACGCAGCGCATCACCGCCCCGGCGCCCACCCGCTCGCACGGGCTGAGCCGCCGCACCCTCGGCTTCGCCACCTTCTCGGTCGTCGGCGGGCTCTTCGCGACCGCCGCGATCCCCGCCTACGGAGCGCGCAGCACGACCGGCACCGCCGCGACCGGCACCGCCCGCGTCGACCTGCAGAACCTCACCGTCTCGTCGGAGGCGGCCGGCCAGACCGCTGTGCGCGACGCCTTCGCCGCCCCGACCCAGGCGCAGCTCGACGAGGCCAGCCGGCAGGCGGCCGTGCTGTCCAGCTCCGACGGCGGCGCGTTCTCGACCGTGCAGACCCGCGCCGTCGGCGACGACTACCCGTGGCCCTACGAGACCATCGACGACGACGGCGGCGGACTCTCGCCGCTCGGCTACTACTACCGCGAGTGCGTCGACTTCGTCGCCTGGCGCCTCAACCGCGACGCCGGCGCCGCCTCCGCGCCTTGGAAGTACACCTGGGGGAACATCACTCCGCTCGGCGGCAGCGCCTACGAGTGGCCCGACAACTGGGCCGCCAAGGGCTGGGCGACCAGCGCCGTGCCGATCGTCGGCTGCGTCGCCTGGTGGACGTACAACCACGTCTCGTACGTGCAGAAGGTGAACGACGACGGCACCGTGCTCCTCGAGGAGTACAACTACGGCGGCAAGCACAGCTACGTGACCCGCACGTTCCCGACGGCGCAGGTGCCGCTGTTCCTGTACCCGCCCGCGATCTAGACGGCCGGCGCGCCGTGACCGATGCGGGTGCACCGCCGCGTGCCTCCCGGAGGCGGGGCATCGTCGTCGGCCTGGCGGTCGCCGTCGCGGTCGTCGGAGTCGCGGACGTCGGCCTCGTCGCCCTGGACCCCTTCGCCACGCGCGCCCCCTCGCACGAGATCTCGCTCACGAACGACACCGCCGCGACGATCAGCTGGTCGTGCTCCTGGTCCGAGATCGAGCTGAGCCCCGGCGCCACGGCGCCGATCCGGGTCCTCGACCACCCCGATCAGGACTTCGGCTGCGTGACCGGACCCGACATCGGCCAGGACGTGACGTGCGCGAACGCGCTGTCGGTCACGGCCGGCCGGCAGTTCACTGCGACGGAGTGGCTGCGCGCGTTCCGCTGCCCGTGACTCGCACGGTCGTCATGACGGAGTCGTGACGAGCGCGACGCTGACATAATGGCGTCGATGACCGAGACAGCGCTCGAGACGACCGACGGCTCCCCGCGGCCGGAGGAGCGCGTCCGCCGGTCGCGGACCGTGCTCGTCACCTTCCTCGGATCCATCGTCCGCCGACTGGGGAACTGGGTGCCGGTCGCCGGAGCCGTCGAGATGCTCGGCCACTCCGGTCTCGACGAGGCGGGCGTGCGCACGGCCATCTTCCGGCTGAAGCAGCGCGGCTGGCTCGTCGCCGAGACCCGGGCGAAGGTCAAGGGGTACGCCCTGACACCCCTCGCCCTGACCGCGCTGGCCGCCGGTGACGAGGTCATCTGGCACGCCAGACAGGCCGCGCTGCTCGACCAGGGCTGGTGCATCGTCCACTTCACGGTGGCGGAGTCCGAGCGCGCGCTCCGGCACAAGCTGCGCACCCACCTCACCGCGATCGGCTTCGGCAACGTCGGATCCGCAGTCTGGATCGCGCCGGCACGGATGCTCGACGCCGCCCGCAAGGCGATCGAGGAGCTCGAGATGGGCTCCCAGTCGCTGATCTTCGTCGGCGACTACGCCGGCGGCCAGGACATCGACCGGCTCCTGCGCAGCGGCTGGGATCTCGAGGGGATCGCCGAGCGGTACCGGGAGTTCATCGCGCTCTACTCCGAGCGTTCCCGACAGCTCGCCCGGTCCGACGGCCTCGACGGGCCGGAGGCGCTGCGGTGCTACCTCGCGGTCGTGGACGACTGGCGCCCGCTCCCCTTCTCGGACCCGGGACTGCCCGCGGAGGTGCTCGGAGACGACTGGCCGGGACCTGCCGCGGTGACGCTCTTCGAGACGCTCACCCTGCAGCTCGAGGGCCGCGCGCTGGCCCACGCGGCAGCGTTCTGGCCGAAGGCCTGAGCCCCCGCGCCCGTCAGCGGTCCCGGCGCAGCAGCGGCAGCACCTCGCGACCGAGGAGCTCGATGCCGGCGGCGTCGTCGAGCATCCCGTGCGGGGTCCCGAACTCGACCCGGTCGACACCCGCATCGATGAGCGCCTGCGCCTGCGCGGCGACCTGGACGGGCGTTCCCGAGAAGCAGAAGCGGTCGAGCAGCGCGTCGGGCACGAGCGCGCCGGCCCGCTCGTGATCGTCCTCGGAGAGGCGGGCACGGACCTCTTCGAGCAGCTCGGGCTCGATCGTCACTGTCGGATCCAGTTCGCCCACCGCATCGAGGTACATCGCCACCTCGCGGCGAGCGACCGCCCGCGCCGCCTCGCCGTCGCGATCGACGACGGTGACGGCGCCGAAGACGAGCCGGACGTCCTCCGCGTCCCTGCCCGCCCTGCGTGCTCCGACGGCGAGCCTCTCGCGCATCACGGGCACGAGGTCGGGGTTGGCGGTGCCCCCGATCTTGAGCTCGTCGGCGATCCGCCCCGCCAGGGCGACGCCGAGCGGCCCCCAGCTGCCCAGGAGCAGCGGCGGAGCGGCGCGCAGCACCGGGTAGCGGAGCCTCGTGCCGGCCTGGAGCGGGAAGAACTCGCCCTCGACCGCGTCGCCCGAGCCTCCGAGCAGCGCGTAGATCACGGCCACCGCCTCGCGCAGCTGAGCGACGGGCTTGGGCTGAGCGACGCCGATCGCTCCGAGCCACGTGCCCTTCACCAGGCCGAGGTACGCGCGGCCGTCGCTCGCGGCGTCGAGCAGCGCGACCTGCCCGGAGATCTCGTACGGGTGCAGGGTGAAAGGGTTCCACCCGGCCGCGCCGAGCCGCACCCGCTCGGTGGCCCGGGCCATCTCGAGCAGCGCGCCGATCGGCGGCTGGAAGAGTAGGTCGCTGAACACGCTGACGACATCGATGCCGTGCTGCTCGGCGAGGCGCGCGAGCTCGCCGTACCGGCCCGGCTCCTTGTCGGTCTGGATGCCGATGCCGATCTCGACCGGGAGTCTCACGTGAGATCCTCCGAGCGCATGCTTCGCAGCTCGCCGCGCTCGATCCGCATGATCAGCCGCTCCTCGGGGTCGGGGCAGGCCACCTCCGAGTCCTTCTCGAGCCAGTCCCCGGCCGGCAGCGGGCGCTGCTTGGCGGGGATCATCGGCAGGACCGCCTGGATCGCGTAGAGGCAGAAGTGACCGCTCGTGGTCGAGAGCCGGCTCGACTCCGTCACTCCGAACCGGTCGCCCACCCGCATGCCGCAGACGGAGCGGCCCTCGATCCGGTCGACGACCACGTCGATGTCGTAGAGCGCCATGTCGTCGGGCGAGCCCTGCCCGCCCGCGTCCGACATGGCTCCGTTGGTGATGCCGCTCATCGGGTCTCCTCCGTCATCGGCGCGTCCGCCGCCCGGTCCTCGTCGGGGACATCGCACGCCACCGCGTGGTGGTGCACGATCCGCCAGCCGTCCTCCTCGCGGCGCAGCACATCGGTGATGCGCGTCGACTCCGGCTCGCCTCCCCCGGGCGGCACCACGACGAGGAGGTAGGCGGCGAGCGCGGTCGCGCCCCACACCTCGACGCGGCGCGGCTCCACGCGCAGCTCGGCGACGGCGGGCCGCTCGCCGGCACTCCGGGCGTCGCGGAACGCATCGAGCTCGGCGCGGGAGTACAGCCGCGGCAGGTGGCTCTCCCACGTGGTCGTGGAGTCGTGCAGGTGGCGGTCGAAGCGGGACCGGTCGTTCTCGAGGTAGCCGCGGTACATGTCGCGGAGACTCTCGAGCACCTCCTCCCGCTCGTCGACGTCAGCGGTGGTCACGGAGTAGCCCCCTCGTCGTCGCGCACGATGCGGCCGCCCTGCATCACCCAGTGGATGCCGCGCAGAGCGCTGATGTCGGCCAGCGGGTCGCCCGCGACGGCCACGAGATCGGCACGCTTGCCCACCGTGATGCTGCCCGCCTCGGCGTCGATGCCGAGCCAGGAGGCCGGGGTGATCGTGCCCGCTCGCAGGGTCGCTGCCGGTCCGAGGCCCTGCTCGCTCAGGTGCTCCATCTCGCGGACGATCGCGGTCGTGCCCTCGAAGTACCAGAACGGAGGCATGTCGCTGCCGACCATGATCGGCACGCCGGCCTCGATCGCCATGCGGAAGGACTCGAGGTGCCGGGGCCCTGCGGCGAGGGAGCGCGCCTGCATCCACGCGGGGACTCCGAGCTCGTCGAAGAATTCCTGGCAGCGGGTGACGACGAGGGTCGGCACGAGGTGCGTGCCCGCCTCGGCCATCGCCGCGGCCACCTCCGGGGTCAGCTCGTAGCCGTGCTCGACGCAGTCGAGGCCGAGCTCGACGGCGCGCGCGATCACCGCGGCGGGGCCGGCGTGCGCGGTGACCTTGCGGCCCCAGGCGTGCGCGGTGCCGATGACCGCCGCCATCTCGGCGTCGCTGAGCTGCGGGGTGTCGATGCTCTCGTGCTCGCCGGCGATGCCTCCCGAGATCATCACCTTGATCAGGTCGGCGCCGGCCTTGATCTGCGAGCGCACGCCGCGCGCGAAGCCGTCGGCGCCGTCGCACTCGAGGGTGTCGTCGTTCTCGTGCCCGTGGCCACCCGTGCACACGAGCGCCTGTCCGGCCGTCAGGATCCGCGGGCCCTGGGCCTCGCCCCGCTCGATCGCCCGTCGCAGCGCGAAGTCGGCGTGCCCGCGCTCGGCCACGCAGCGCACCGTGGTGATGCCGGCCAGCAGGGCCCGGCGCGCGCCGTCGGCCATGTAGAGGGCCGTCCCGGCGGCGTCCAGGCTCGCGATCGCGGCACCCCGCTCGCCCGGGAGGGCCAGCGAGAAGTGGGTGTGCATGTTGATGAGGCCCGGCAGCAGGCTCGCGCCCCCGAGCGAGCGCTCGGTCGCACCTCCGGCGGCCGCGCGCACCTCGTCGAGCGGCCCGACGGCGGCGATCACTCCGTCGCGCACCCAGACCGCACCCGGTACGGAGACTCCTGCGACGACGTCGACGACCCGCGCCTCGGTGAGCACGAGGCTCGACGGAGTGGCCGCGGTGCCGGCGACGAGACTGAGGCTCGCGGGGTCGGTCACGACTCGAACCCGTACACCGCTCGGGCGGCCTCGGCCGAGACGTAGCCCTCGGCGACGTCTCGGCGCACCGCCTCCGGATCGCGCTCGAGCGGATCGCCGTGGCCGCCGCCGCCCGCGCTCTCGATGCGGATGAGATCCCCGGCCTGCACGGGCACCCGCTTCGTGCTGACCGTCGCCTCGCGCTCGGTGCCGGGGAAGGTGGTGACGCGGTTGGGCTCCGGCTCCTGCCCGCCGTCGAGCGCCCAGGGCCGGGTCTTGGTCTTCTTGATCACGCTCAGCAGCTCACCGGGCGCCACGAAGCGGATGTCGCGGACGATGCCGTTGCCGCCGCGGAACCGCCCCGCGCCGCCCGAGTCGGTGCGGATCTCCATCCGCTCGAACCGCATGCCGCTGCGAGCCTCGAGCACCTCGAGCGGGGTGCTGCGGACGGTCGACTCCGAGAGGTGGATGGTGGCGTTCAGGCCGTCGTGTCCCGGGCTCGCGCCCCAGCCGACCGGGTCGTTGTTGCTGATCGCGTAGAACTCGCCGGTGTCGGGGTGGTCGCCGACCATCATGAAGCCGGGCACGTCTCCGCCCGAGCTCGCCGCGAGCAGGTCGGGCATGCCCTGCGCGAGGGCCTTGTAGATCAGCTCGAGCGCGACGATGCCGGTCCAGAGGGTGAAGGTCGGCGCCGGGTACACGGCGTGGAACAGGGTGCCGGGCTCGGCGAGCACGCGCAGCGGCACCGTGGTGCCCTCGTTGCTCGGAGCCTCCCTCGAGGTCAGGTTCTTCAGCACGACCTTGCCGAGCGCGATGGTGGCGCCGAAGGGCATGTTGACCGGACCCCTGGCGGCCGGGGCGGAGCCGGCGAAGTCGATCGTGAGCTCGCCGCCCTCGTTGGTCACGGTGACCCTCATCAGGAGCGGGTCGTCGCTGATGCCGTCGTCGTCGAGCAGGTCCTCGGCGCTCCAGGTGCCCTGCGGGAGGGCGAGGAGCGCCTCGCGGGTCGCCTCCTCGGCCTGGGCGCGCACGACGGCGACCGCGGCGTCGACGGTCGGCCGGCCGAACTTCTCGACGATCTCGATCAGGCGGCGCTCACCGGTCCTGATGCTCGACACCTGCGCGTGCAGATCGCCCAGGACGAGGTCGGGGAGGCGGGAGTTGAAGCGGATCAGCTCGAGGATGTCGTGCACCGGCTCGCCGCGACTCCACACCTTGGTGCCCGGGAAGAGCAGCCCCTCCTGGTGCACGTCGGTCGAGTCGAGGACGTAGCCCGGGTCCTTCGCGCCGAGGTCCATCCAGTGCGCACGCACGCAGACGTAGCCGATCAGCTGCTCGCCCCCGGGGAGGAACACCGGCGCGAAGAGCGTCGCGTCGTAGGCGTGCGCGGCGTTCCAGTAGGGGTAGTTGAGCAGGACGATGTCACCCTCGAACAGGTTCTCGCGGCCGACGTACTCGATCCCCTTGCGCAGCGAGTAGTCGTTGGCACCGAGGAAGAAGGTGAGCCCGGGAGCCTCGGCCACGAGCTCCGCGTCCTCGTCGTAGATCGAGATCCCGAAGTCGAAGACCTCGTAGATGACCGGGTTGAAGGCGGTGCGGATGAGCGTGGTGCGCATCTCGTCGGCCGCGGCCAGCAGATAGGAGCGCACGACCTCCACGGTCGCGCCGTTGAGCGTCTGGTCGGTCATGTCAGGCCTCCGTGGGGGTCGGGGTCGCGGGAGTGATGAGGAGGTAGCCGTGCTCCTCGACCCTCACCTGCTGTCCGCTGTGCACGACGGTCGTCGAGGTGCCCTCGTCGACCAGCGCCGGGCCGAGGAAGGCGTCGCCGGGTTCGAGCAGGCTCCGGTCGTAGACGGCGAAGCCGGTCATGGCGCGGGAGCCGAAGTCGTAGGCGGTGCGGTGCCTGACGAGGGCCCGGGAGGGGTCGCCGTCTCCGATCGCCGAGGTGCTCAGCTCGGGGCGGGCGGTGCGCCCGATCCCCCGCACCCGCGTGGTCAGGATCTGGACCTTGTTCTCCATCGCGTGCCCGTACTGGGCGCGGTGCTGGGCGTCGAACGCCGCGCGGATCGCCGGCGCGTCGAGGTCGTCGCCGACCGTGACGGCGAGGGTGTGCTCCTGGCCGAGGTAGCGCAGCTCGAGCTGCTGCTCGAGCACCGCGACCGATCGCGCGACGCCCTGCTCCTCGAGCGAGGCGAGCGCCGCCTCGCCGACCTCGGCGAGATCGGCGGCGAGACCCACGAGATCGGCGTCCTCGAGCACCTCCATCCGGGTGCGGGAGTGATCGGTGACGACGTCGGCGCTGAGCATGCCCCAGGCGCTGAAGCCGCTCGGCGCGAACGGGACGACGACCTCGCCGACGCCCATCTCGCGGGCGAGCAGCGGAGCGACCAGGGGACCGGCACCGCCGAAGGCGAGCAGCGAGAAGGTGCGGGGGTCGTGGCCGCGCTCGACCGTGATCTGGCGCACCGCCCCGACCGTCTTCGCGAGCATGACGTCGAAGATGCCCGCCGCGGCCTCCTCGACCGAGAGGCCGAGCGGCGCGGCGATCCTCTCGCGCACCGCCTCCCTCGCCTCGGCCTCGTGCAGGCGCATGGTGCCGGAGAGGAAGCTCTCGGGGTCGACGTAGCCGAGCACCACGGAGGCGTCCGTCACCGTCGGCTCGGTGCCCCCGCGCCCGTAGGCGACGGGCCCCGGCACGGCCGACGCGCTGCGCGGGCCGACCTGGAGCAGGCCGCGCTCGACGGCGGCGATCGAGCCCCCGCCCGCGCCGATGGTGCGGATGTCGTAGGTCGGGATGAGCAGGGGGAAGTGCTCGAGCTCGGCCTCGTGGGTGACGACCGCTGTTCCGCCCTCGATGACGCAGGCGTCGAGCGAGGTGCCGCCGATGTCGAAGGTCAGCATGTTCTGGCGGCCGAGGACCTCGGCCAGATGGCTCGCACCGACGATGCCTCCGGCGGGGCCGGAGAGGACGGTGGGGGTCGGCGACGCCTTCGCGCTCGCCGAGGTCATCGATCCGCCGCCGGAGCGCATGATCAGGAAGCGCGCGTCGAAGCCCCTCGCTGCGAGCCCCCGTTCGAGCTCGTCGACGTACCGCTCGAAGATCGGGCGGATGTAGGCCTCGAGCACCGTGGTCGAGGTGCGCTCGTACTCGCGGTACTCCTGGACGATGTCGGTCGAGACGCTCACCTTGAGGTCGGGATGCCACTCGCGCAGCAGCTCCGCGGCCCGTCGTTCGCTCTCGGGGTTCAGGTAGGAGTGGACGAAGCAGATCGCGATCGAGACGACCCCCTCGTCCTCGACGAGGTGACGCGCGATGCTGCGCAGGTCGTCCTCGTCGAGCGGAGTGACCACCTCGCCGCGGTGGTCGAGCCGGCCGACGACGCCCGCGGTGTGCCGGCGCTGCACCAGGCTCGGCGGTCGCTGGTACTGGAAGTCGTACATCCGGTCGTCCGGCACGTTGCCGCGGCCGAGGAGGAAGATGTCGCGGAGGCCGGCGTTGGTGATGATCCCGGTCGCGCTCCCCCGGCGCTCGAGGACGGCGTTCAGCCCGAGCGTGGTGCCGTGGATGAAGAGCTCTGCCTCGGCGAGGTCGGTGCCGAGTGCCTCGAGGGCGGCCAGCACGCCCTTCCAGGGCTCGGCCGGAGTGGTGGGCGCCTTGCGGAAGCGGACGGCGCCGGTGCGCTGGTCGAGCTCCATCGCGTCGACGAACGTGCCGCCGATGTCGACGGCGAGGCGGTAGGGGCGCTCGGTCACGAGTGTCCTCTCGAGGATCGGTTCTGGTCGGTGGTCAGCCGCACCCGGTATTCACTCCAGGTGTTCAACCACACTAAACATTTGTCTCCCACTAAACCCACCCCATGGCCTCGATTTAATCTGATCGTCTCAATCGACGGATCGGCTCAGCCGGGTTGGTCTGCTCGGTCGGACGCTCCTGCGGCACCTCGGCTCGGCTCCGCCAGCGCACCGGCGACCGCACGCCCGGCCCGCACGGCCGTCACGGCCCCGGCGAGCGTCGAGTTCGCGACGAGCGCCGTCGGCACCACCGCGTTGCCCGCGACGAGGAGCCCCTCGGTCCCCCACACCCGGCCGTCGGGATCGCAGACGCTCGTCCCGTCGTCCGCCGCTCCCATCCGCGCCGTGCCCGTGTAGTGCAGCGAAGCGCCGGCGTCGAGCAGGAGCGAGTCGCGCTCGGGGTCGAAGTCGCCCAGGCGGGCGCCCGCCACCGCCTGCGCCGCGCGGGCACGATCGATCATCTCGAGGTCGGCCGTGCTGTGGCCGAAGCGCACGGTCATCCTCGGCAGGCCGGCGATGTCGGTCTCGGTTGTCGAGAACTCGATGCGGTTCTCGGCGCGCACCTCGGTCGGCACGTAGAGCGCGAGGGTCACCGCGTACTGCGTCGGCTCACCCTCGCCCGGATCGACCGGAGCCTGCATGATCTGCCCCTGGAACGGCTGCGACGCCCCGCTGTGGGGCAGCCAGCTCGCCGAGGTGGCCCACTCGCCCTCGAGAGGACGCGGAGGGCTGCCCGCTCCGAGAGCCTCGATGTCGACCAGCACCCGACCGGCGAGGAAGGCGTGCTCGTTGAGGTACCGGCCGAGCGCCGCTCCGCCCGCACCCGAGGCCGCGAGGAGCTGCGGGGTGCGGAAGGTGTCGGCGCACACGACCACGATCCCCGTGCGGACGACGTCCTCCGCGCCGTTCGCGATCGAGCGCAGTGCCACTCCGACCACCCGGCCGTCCTCGAGGAGGATGCGGGTCGCGAGTGACGAGTGCCTCAGCTCGACGCCGGGATCACCGCCCTGCTCGATCGGAGCGAAGACCGCGCCCGGGCCCGTGCGGGCCAGCCGCCCCTCGGCGTCCGGGTTGATCGAGACGGGCATGGCCTGCGGGTGCCGCCCCTCGGCGCTGACCGGGCCGAAGACCTCGTCGAGCACCTCGAGCACGCGATCGCCCACGCGATCGAGCGGGTAGGGCCCCGGATGCACCCGGAGCAGCCGCTGCGCCTCGGCGAGGTCGGCGGACCACTCGGCGGCGGGGATCGCCTCCGGCACCTCGTCGCCGAACGGCGTCGGCGCGGCGGCGGCCCAGTGCACGCTCATCCCGCCCAGGTTCCAGGCGATCGAGGCGCCGGGCATCTCGGACGCGTCGTGCCCGAAGTCGTTCAGCGTCCGCAGGCCCGCCGGCACCGCGGCGAGATCGGCCGCCTCGCCGGCCGTCCGGGAGGCGCCGACGTACATGGCCTGATTGCCGGCGAAGGCGCGAGCGGCGAACCCGGCGCGCGCCTCGAGATCGGGGGTGTCGTGGAGGTGGTGCCCGTGGGCGCTGCCGAGCGGCGGGCCGGCGTCGATCAGGAGCAGTCGCGCTCCGGGGTGCGCAGCGCGCACGGTGGCCGCGACGACGGCGCCCATCAGCCCCGCGCCGACGATGACGACATCGGCGTCCTGCTCGGGTGTCATGCAGTCGGCTCCGCGGCGTCGAGAGCGGCTCTCGCCTGCCGGCGCTCCGCCTGACGGGCGGGGTGCGCGACCGGCGCCGACATCAGCAGGCGCCGAGTGTACGGATGCCGCGGCTCGCCGGTGACGACGGCTGCGGATCCGGTCTCGATCACCTCGCCGTGCAGCAGCACCATCACGCGGTGGCTGATGCGCCGCACCACGCTGAGGTCGTGCGAGACGAAGAGCAGGGCGGCCCCCGACTCCTGCTGGATCTCGACGAGCAGGTCGAGCACGGCCGCCTGCGTGCGCAGGTCGAGGCCCGAGACCGGCTCGTCGCAGACGATCAGACGGGGGTCGAGCGCGAGGGCGCGCGCGATGGCGACCCGCTGGCGCTGCCCGCCCGAGAACTCGCGCGGCACCCGGCCGAGCGAGTCGGAGGGCAGGTGCACGCGGTCGAGGAGCTCGGTCAGCCTGCGGCGCGCCTGCGCGGGCGAGACGCCCTGCGCGATCAGCGGCTCGGCGAGGATCTGCTCGACGGTGAGGGCCGGATTGAGCGAGCTGTACGGGTCCTGGAACACCACCTGGATGTCCTTGCTCAGCGCACGGCGCTCCCGCGGGGCGGCGTGCTGGATCTCGCGGCCGTCGAAGCGGATCGTGCCCGACTCGACCGGGGCGAGCCCCAGGATCGCCCGGCCGATCGTGGTCTTCCCGGATCCCGATTCACCGACGAGGCCCAGGGTCTCTCCGGCACGGATCGTGCAGCTCACGCCCTTCAGCGCGGCGAAGGAGCGGCGCCGCAGCGGCCCGCCCGAGCGGAACACGACGTGGAGGTCGTCGATCTCGAGCAGTGCGGTCACGATCGGGTCTCCTCGGTGCGCGGGGCGGCGGAGTGGCCGGGAGCAGCCTCCGCCGTCACGAGATCGGGGCGGGGCTCGACATCGTCGAGCGTCGCCGCCAGAAGCTCGCGGGTGTAGGGGTGCTGCGGCCGCGAGAAGAGGTCGTCGACGCTCGCCTCCTCGACGATGCGCCCCGCGTTCATCACCGCGACGCGGTCGCAGAGGTCGGCGACGACGCCGAAGTCGTGGGTGACGAGCAGCAGCGCCATGCGGCGCTCGCGCTGCAGCCGACGGAGGAGGTCGAGCACCTCGGCCTGCACCGTCACGTCGAGCGCCGTGGTCGGCTCGTCGGCGATGAGCACGTCGGGGTCGCCCGCGATCGCGCCGGCGATGAGGACGCGCTGGGCCATTCCTCCGGAGATCTGGTGCGCGTAGGAGCCCAGGATCCGCTCGGGCTCCCGGATGCCGACGCTCGCCAGCAGCTCGAGCGCTCGGGCCCTCGCCTCGGCGCGCCCCAGCCCGAGGCTTCCGCGCAGCGACTCGATCAGCTGCGAGCCGACCGTGCTGTACGGCGCGAGGTTGGCGATCGGCTCCTGGGGGACGTAGGCGATGACCGGTCCGCGGAGCGCAGCGATCTCGCGCTCGGGTGCGCCGACCAGCTCCTTCCCGTCGAGCCGGATGCTCCCTGCGAGCACCTGGCCCCCGGAGGGGAGAAGGCCGAGCACGGCGAACGAGGTCTGCGACTTGCCGCTGCCCGACTCGCCGACCAGCCCGAGCACCTCGCCGCGCCGCACCTCGAGATCGACGCCGTCGACCACGACGTTCTCGCCTCCCTGACCGTCGGGGTAGCCGACCCGCAGCCCGCGGACCGCGAGCACGACGTCGTCGGCGAGCGGCGGAGCGCCGGTCGGAGCCGGGGCGGCGACCGCCCGACGGCGCCGGGGGGCCGCCAGTCCGCGGTCCTCGAGCGCATCCCGGAGTCCGTTCGCGAGCACCCCGAGGCAGACGCAGGTGAGCCCGATGGCCACGGCGGGCGGGGCGATCAGCGCCGGCGAGGTGTAGATGGCGGCGAAGGCCTCGCTGATCTGCGAGCCCCAGGTGGGCACCTGCCGGTCGCCGATCCCGAGGAACTCGAGCCCGGACTGCGCCGCGATCGCCATCCCCGCGACCAGACCGGTCTGCACGATGATGGGCGCGCGCACGACGGCGAGCACGTGCCTCGAGAGGATGCGCCAGGAGCGCAGCCCCGAGACCTTGGCCGCGTCGACGTAGAGCTCGTTCCGCACCACCGAGACGGAGGAGCGCACGAGCCGGTAGAAGCTGGTCGACACGCAGATGCCGAAGACGAGCATCGTGATCCACACCGAGGGGCCGACGACGGCCCGCACCGAGAGCATCACGAGCACGGCGGGCAGCGAGAGCACCAGAGCGGTGAGGCCGTTGCCGACGGCCGCGTAGGGGCCACCGAAGTATCCGGCGAGGAGTCCGGCCGGAACGCCGATCGCCACCGCGGCCACGACCGCGATCGCGGCGGCGAGGAGGGTGACCCTGCCACCGATGAGCAGCCTCGAGAGCACGTCGCGGCCGGCGCGGTCGGTGCCCAGGAGGTGCTCCGCCGAGGGGCCCTGGTTGAGCGCCGTGACATCGGCGAACGCCGGGTCGTAGGGCGTGAGCCACGGTGCGAGCAGCGCCGCGACGACGATCAGCACCAGGAGCACGGAGGCGATCACCGCGAGGGGATTGCGCAGGAAACGGCGCAGGGCACCCTGGGTGCTCTGCGCGCGGACGGTCATCGGCACGACGCTCATGCGGTCCTCGCCCTCGGGTTGAGCCAGGCGACCACGAGGTCGATGGCGGTGTTGACGACGACGACGATGGCGACCGTCACGACGACGAGGCCTATGATCACGGGGATGTCGCCGCGCGGGACGTACTGCACGGCCATGGCGCCGACTCCCGGCAGCGCGAAGATGCTCTCGACGACGACCGCTCCGCCCAGCAGCCCCACGAACTCGAGGGCGAGGACGGTGAGCCCCGGCGCCGCGGCACCGCGCAGCACGTAGCGGAGCAGGATCTTCCACTCCGAGACTCCGCGGCTGCGCAGCGTGCGGACGTACTCCTTGCGCAGCTCCGCGCCGACGGCGCTCCTGACCTGCTGGGTCACGCTGGCGATCGTCGCCACGCTCAGGGCGATGATCGGGAGCGTGATGGTGCTGAGCCAGCCGCCGACCGACTCCGCGGGCGGGATGTAGCCCAGCGCGGGGAACCAGCCGAGCTGCACCCCGAAGACGGTCACCAGCACGAGCGCGACGAGGAACCCGGGGAGGCCGTAGCCGAGCACCGTCGCGACCTGGACGCCGCGGTCGATCCCACCGCGCCGGACGGCACCGAGGGTGCCGAGCACGAGGGCGACGATCGCGCTGACGAGGATGACGCCCGTCACGACGCTCAGCGTCACCGGCAGACGCGTCGAGAGGGAGCCGATGACCGACTCGCTGGTGAACCAGCTGCGCCCGAAGTCCCCGGTGAGCGCGGAGCCGAGCCAGTCGAGGTAGCGCAGCGGCAGGGGCTGGTCGAGCCCGAGCGCCACGACCCGCTGGGCCACCTGCTCCTGGGTCGCCGACTGCCCGAGGATGCTCCGCGCGATCGACTCGGGGCGCGCACCGAGCAGCACGAAGGCGACGGCGGTCGCCGCCAGCAGCAGCACGACGCCGGTGGCGATCCGCTTGAGGAGGAACCCGAGCATGGTGAGACTCCGAGACGTGGTGGACGGGTCGAGGGCGCCCGGCCTGCGGGCGCCCTCGAGTGCGGTCAGCTGACCGGCGCCCAGCTGTACAGCGTGGGGTTCGCCTCGCCGACCTGCGGGGTCGCCGTGACGGTGTCGTCGACGTAGAGCTGCTGGACGGCACGGTAGAAGGGGACGAACCAGGCCTCCTCGACGACGATCGTGTTGAGCTCCTGGGCGATCTCCGCCTGGCGCTCCTCACTGGCCGTGGGGTACTCGGCGACGAGGGCGTCCGACTCCGGAGTCGAGGCGCCGAACGGGTTCCAGTTGGCGTCGGAGGCGATGTAGTCGTTGATCAGGACCCAGTCCTCCCCCGCCGAGTACTGCATGAACGTCGAGGGGTACTCGCCCGCCGTGTAGGCGTTGAAGAGGTCGGCGATCGGCACGTCGACGTAGTTCACGGTGATGCCGACGTCGGCGAGCATCTGCTGGGTCAGCGTCAGCACGGTGTTGTCGAAGATCGAGACGACGGGCATGGTCAGCTCGAATCCGTCGGCGTAGCCGGCCTCGGCGAGCAGGGCGCGGGCCTTGTCCGGATCGAAGGAGTAGTAGTCCTCGTAGTCGTCGTTGAAGCCGAGCGTGCCCTTCGCCCAGATCTGGTCGGTGGCGGTGGCCTCTCCGAACATCGCCTGCTCGACGAGCAGGTCGCGGTCGATCGCGTAGTTCATCGCCTGGCGGACCCGCTCGTCTCCGAGGGCCGGAGCGTCGACGCCCTCGCGGTCGAAGATGTAGATGCCGTGGAAGTCGATCTCGCTCGGGATGTGGGTGAAGCCGGCCTCCGCGGCCTCCTGACCGCTCGAGGCGTTCGAGAGCAGTGCCCCGTTCACCTGACCCGAGAGCAGGGCGTTGATGCGTGCGGCGGTGTCCTGGATGGGCTGCAGCTCGACGGAGTCGAAGGGGAGGTCCTCACCCCAGTAGTCCTCGGTGCGGTCGAAGGTGTACTTCGAGCCGACCGTGGTCGCCGCCGCGTCGAGCACGTAGGGACCGGAGCCGACCGGGTCGGTGCCGATCGTGCCGGCCTCGATCGCGTCGAGGCTGCCGATGAATCCGGCGGAGTTGCTGAGGGAGTAGATGAGCGCGGGGTCGGGCCGGCTGAGGGTGAGGACCACGGTGGCGTCGTCGGGAGTCTCGACACTCGCGAGTGCCGCGAGCATGGTCGAGTCGCTGCCACCCTCGCCCGAGAAGCGCTCGAGGTTGCCGGCGACGACCTCGGAGTCGAGCGTGCTCCCGTCGGTGAACGTCACGTCGTCGCGGAGGGACATCGTGAGCACCGTCTTGGTGTCGTCATAGGTCCACTCGGTGGCGAGGCTCGGGACGTAGGTCCCGTCGGGCTCGGCGCGGATGAGGGTGTCGTAGACGGCCTGGTAGTAGTAGGCCGTTCCGGTGCCGGCCTGAGCCGGGTCCCACGAGGTGGGCTCCTCGGGCGAGGCGGCGAGGCTGAGGGTGAGGTCGTCGCCGGAGGAGGAGTCGCTGCTCCCGTCGGCGGAGCATCCTGCGAGCGCGAGTGCTGCGGCGATCGAAACCGCCACGACTGCCCTGGTGCGGTGCGGCTTCATGGTGTCTTTCCCATCGTTCTCGGGTGTGGAAGGTGCGTGGGACGGCGCTCGCGCGGTTCTGCGCCTCGGCGGGAGGGTCTTGCTGTTCTCTCTCCGCGACGCCTACTTTATGTAAGCGAAACGTTCTGTTTGTTTCGACGTCGTAAATTTCATGTCATCAAACACTTTCTGACTGAAACGCGAACGACGACACTTCCGTCCACCACATCTCCCGAGGGGCACCATGCGTCACCTGCAGCGGATCGCGCTGAATCCCATCCAGTGGGCGGCCACGCCGGACGGCTGGGTCGACGGTGCTCTGGCGCCCGACCTCGACGTCGTGCTCGCGAGCGTCGCCGGTGCCGGCTTCACGAGCGTGCACGTCGAATCGGGCCAGGCGGCGCTGGGACGCCCGTTCGTGGACCGTCTCGCCGGCCACGGGCTGACCGTCGGTCCCGGCATCGCCGGCAACCACTGGACCGACGACCCCGAGGTGCGTCGCGACCGCCTCGAGGCGGCGCGGCGCATCGGCGGCGATTACGCCGCGATCGGCGTCGACGTCGTGTTCCTCACCGCGAACATGCCCGCCGATCACCCCCGGGTGACCCATGCGGCGACCGGCCACCTCGCCGACGCCGCCCGGCTCGCCGACATGGTCGACATCCTGGGCGAGACCGCGGCGGCGCTGACCGCCGAGGGGGTCCGCCCGGCCCTCCACCCGCACGTCGGCTCGTGGGTCGAGACCGAGGAGGAGACCCGGGCCGTGCTCGACGGTGTACCGGCGGGCGTCCTCGGATTCGGTCCGGACATCGGCCACCTCGCCTGGGCCGGCGCCGATCCGGTCGCGCTCATCGGCGAGTACCGCGACCGCGTCGCCGGAGTGCACCTGAAGGACTACCGCGCCGCTGTCGCCGCCGACTCGCGCCGGGAGCACCGCTCCTACCGCGACGCCGTCCTGGCCGGACTGTGGGTCGAGCCCGGCGGCGGGGACGCCGATCTCGCGGCACTGGACGCGCTGCTGGGCGAGGACGAGTCGCTCTGGTGGGTCGTCGAGGTCGACCGCCCCGATGCGCCGACGCCCGCCGAGAGCATCCTGCTCTGCGGCGACTGGCTCGCGGCCAGCACCGCCCGCTGATCAGCGGTCAGAAGTGCCGCGGAGTGACGACCGAGACGACCACCGTCGTCTCGTCCCCGTCGTTGTAGAAGGTGTGCGGCACGTTCGAGCGCAGGTACAAGCTGTCGCCGGGGCCCAGCCGGTGCTCGCGGCCGGCGACCTCGTAGATGAGCTCGCCCCTGAGCACGTAGGCGAACTCCTCACCCGCGTGCGGCGACGCCGCCTCCTTCGCGCCGCCCGGCTCGATGTAGACGAGCATCGGCTCGAGGACGAGACCCGGTGACCTGGCCGAGAGGAGCTCGTAGTGCCGGCCGGTCGACTCCCGTCTGGCCGGCCGCTCGCCGGCGCGGCTGATCGTGAAGACCACCTCGTCGGGAGACACGGTCTCCTGGGTCGCCGCCGGAGTCTTCTCGCCGAAGAGCGCGGCCAGCGACACTCCGAGGGCGTCGGCGACGGAGTGCAGACTCGACAGCGCGATCGAGCTCAGCCCGCGCTCGACCTGCGACAGGAACCCGACCGACAGGCCGCTCCGGGAGGCGAGCTGGCGCAGCGACAACGACTGCTCGAGTCGGAGCGCCCGGATGCGCGGGCCCAGCGCGTCGTCGCGGAGCGCGAGCGGCGAGCTCATCGGCGCCCACCGGCCGACGGCCGCGCTGACAGCGGTGTCCGTGCACGTGAACAGGCCTCCATGAGCGCCACTCCCCCTCGTTCAAGATGTTCGTTCCCAGTGAACACCACGATCCTGCCACGGCGGGGGCGTGCGCCGTGCGGTCACCGGACCCGCAGGACCCCCTCCTGCGCGACGCTGGCCACGAGCACGCCGGCGGCCGTGTAGAACCGTCCGGTCGCGAGGCCGCGCTCCGACTGCGCCGACACCGCCTCCTGCACGTAGAGCACCCAGTCGTTGAGGTCGAACGGCCGGTGGAACCACATCGAGTGGTCCAGACTCGCCGTCGAGAGCCCCGCACTCCCCCAGCCGAGACCCTGCACGCGCAGCAGCGACTCGAGGATCGTGTAATCGCAGACGTAGGCGAGCGCGATGCGCTGCGTCTCGGGGTCGAGCGGGATCGGTGACAGCGAGCGCACCCAGACGGCCTGACCCGGGGAGCGGTCGGCGCGACTCCCGTAGAGCGGCGACGGGTCGTGCCGCAGGTCGAAGCTGCGACCGTGCGCCCAGTACTCGCCCGCCGCGGTGCCGGCGAGGCCCGCGGTCCGCACCGCGTCCGCCGCGGTCGGAAGGTCGTCGGGCCGCCGCACAGGTCGATTCTGCGGAGCCGCGTACGAGTCCCCGGGGGCCGGGGCCGCGAACGACATCGTGGCCTGCAGCACTTCTCTGCCGCGCTGAGTGCCGAGCACGGAGCGGTGCGAGAAGCCGCGGCCGTCGCGGATCGGCGTGACCTCGTAGTGCACCCGCTCGTCGACGTCGACCGGGCGGAGGAAGTACGAGTGCATCGAGTGCACGAGCCGGCCGGACTCCACGGTCCGCGTCCCCGCGGCGAGCGCCTGGGCGATCGTGTCGCCTCCGTAGGCCTTGGGCCAGGGGACGTCCTGCGGCTGCGCCGAGAAGCGCAGCGGAGCCTCCTCGGTCACCTCGATCGAGTCGAGGAACGGCTGCGAGCCGCTCACGGGACCTGCACCCGTCGCCGCGCGCGGAGCCCCGACAGGTACTGCGGCGGCGTCGTCGGGTCCACCCAGCCCTGGTCGATCGCGGCGTTGAGCGTCCAGTACGGATCCACGAGGTGCGGCCGGGCGAGCAGGCACAGGTCGGCGCGGCCCGCGACGAGGACCGTGTTGACGTCGTCGATGCTCGAGACGGCGCCGACGGTCATCGTCGGCACCGAGGCCTCGTGCCGGATCTGGTCGCTGAAGGGGGTCTGGTAGAGCCGGCCGTAGTCGGGGCGCGCGTCGGTGCTCGTCTGCCCGGTCGAGACGTCGATGATGTCGGCGCCCGCCCGCTTCAGCCACTGCGACACCTGAGCCGCATCGTCGCCGTCGAAGCCGCCCTCGACCCAGTCGGTCGCGCTGAGCCGCACGCTGATCGGCCGGTCCTGGGGCCACTCCGCCCGCACGGCCTCGAAGATCTCGAGGGCCAGGCGTGCCCGGTTGCGCAGCGACCCTCCGTAGGAGTCCTGCCGGTGGTTCGAGAGCGGGCTGAGGAAGCTCGAGACGAGGTAGCCGTGCGCGAAGTGCAGCTCGAGCAGGTCGAAGCCGGCCTCGGCGGCGCGGCGCGCGGCGGCGACGTGCTGGGACGTCACCTCGGCGATCTCCTCGGGAGTGAGCTCGCGGGGCACCTGGCTGTCGGAGCGGTACGGCAGCGGTGACGGGCCGCTGATCGGCCAGTCCCCCTCCTCCAGGGGCTCGTCGATGCCCTCCCACATCACCTTCGTCGCGCCCTTGCGGCCGGCGTGGCCGATCTGGGCGGCGATCTTCGCGGTCGTCTCGGAGTGGACGAAGTCGACGATCCCGGCCCACGCCTCCTGCTGCTCGTCGTTCCAGAGGCCCGGACAGCCGGGGGTGATCCGCCCCTCGGGCGACACGCAGGCCATCTCGGTGAAGATCAGGCCGGCTCCGCCGATCGCGCGGGAGCCGAGGTGCACGAGGTGCCAGCGGCTCGGCACTCCGTCGACGGCGGAGTACTGGGCCATCGGAGAGACCGCGACGCGGTTCTTGAGCGTGGTGCCGCGCAGCGTCAGCGGGTAGAACATCGGCGGGGTGCCTGCGGGCGCGGAGTTCCCCGCCTCGACCTGGCTCTCGTGGAACCACTCGTCGAGCCGTGCCACGTAGAGAGGATCGCGGACACGCAGGTTGTCGTAGGTGATGCGCTGGCTGCGGGTGAGCAGCTGGAAGACGAACTGCTGCGGGCGCAGAGCGAGGTAGCGGTCGATGTGCTCGAACCAGCGCAGGCTCGTCATCGCCGAGCGCCGGAGCGACGCGGCCACGGGCCTGCGCTCGGCCTCGTAGACCGCGAGCGCGGTCGGCACGTCGGCGGCGGCGCCGATCGCCGAGGTGAGCGCGATCGCGTCCTCGAGCGCCTGCTTCGTGCCGGATCCGATCGAGAAGTGCGCCGTGTGCGCGGCGTCGCCGATGACGACCACGTTCCCGTCGGACCAGCGCTCATTGGTGACGTCGCGGAAGTTCTGCCAGCCCGAGTTGTTGCCGACGAGGCGGTGGCCGCCGAGGTACTCGGCGAAGACCTCCTCGCAGAAGGCCATCGACCGCTCGTCGGTGCGTCCCGGCTCGCGGGCGGCGTCGAACTCGTCGAGACCGGCCCGCGCCCAAGTGGCCGGGTCGGTCTCGACGAGGAACGTCGAGTGCTCGTCGTCGTAGGGGTAGATGTGCGCCCAGAACATCCCGTGCGGAGTGTCGACGAAGACGAAGGTGAAGCAGTCGACCGGGCGCGCGGTGCCGAACCAGGCGTACTTGAACGGGCGCGTCTCGACCGAGCTGCCGAGCTCCGCCGCGAGAGCCGTGCGGGTCGGGCTGCTCACGCCGTCGCCGGCGATGACGAGGTCGTGGTCGCGGCGCAGCTCGTCGAGATCGGGCGCGGTGCTCTCGTGCCGCAGGTCGACTCCGAGCTCGCGGGCGCGGGCGGTCAGCGTGAGGAGGAGGTCCCTGCGGGCCAGCGCCGCGAAGGCGTGACCGTCCGAGCGCTCCTGGAAGCCCCTGACGTCGACGTCCATGGCCGACCACCTGCGCCAGAGCGCCTCGATCGACCGGTACGAGACCGGGTCCGCGTCTCGGAGGTTCTCGAGGGTCTCCTGCGAGAAGACGACGCCGAACCCGAAGGTGGAGTCGGCCGCGTTGCGCTCGAAGACCACGACCTCGTGGCCGGGATCGGCGATCTTCAGGAGGAGGGCGGAGTAGAGGCCACCGGGGCCGCCTCCGATGCAGGCGATTCTCATCAGGTCAGGCTCTCCGGTGCTACGCGCCGAGGTCGAGGAGGTGCTCGAAGTCGAGCGCGAGGTCGGTGACGACGACCCCGGTGCTGGCGAGGGCATCGCGGAGGTTCGCGGCGACCGCCGGGGCCAGGTCGCGCTCGAGGAGCGCCTTGAGGCCCGTGTAGACCGCGAGGATGTCGGTCTCGTCCCGGGTGAGCGGCGTGCCGAGGAGGTCGGTCGTCATCTGTCGTCCCATCAGGCGGTGCGGAGGTCGGTGAGTCGCTTGGCTTTGAGCTCGAAGCGCGGGAGGGACTCGGACGGCGCACGCTCGATCACGAAGCGGAGGCCCTCGTGGGCGTCGGCGAGGTCCCTGCCGAGGCAGGAGACGAGAGTGCGCCACTCGCCGTCGCCGACGGAGGCGGCGGGCTCGATCACGAGCGTGATCTCGTCGCGGATCCCCTCGCGGGTGATCCGGAGCTGGAACTCCTCGATGCCCGGGAAGGTGCGGACGATCCCCTCGACCGCGCGCGGGTAGACGTTGGTGCCGCGCACCAGCTTCATGTCGTCGACCCGGCCGAGGATCCCGCCCTCGTAGAGGTCCCAGGTGCGGCCGTTGGCGGCGACCGTGTGCGGCACCTTCACGACGAGGTCGGCGGTGCGGTAGCGGATCAGCGGGATGATGCTCCGGCCGAACGAGGTGCAGACCCGCTCCCCGGCCTCTCCGTAGGGCCGCTCCCGACCCGTCTCGGGGTCGATGACCTGCTCGATGAAGTGGTCCTCGATGATGTGGCAGCCGCCGGGCTGGTTCGCCGGCTCGAACATGAAGATCGTCGAGACCTCGGTCATCCCCGCGGTGTCGTAGGTCTTCGCTCCCCACAGCGACTCGATCAACGCCTTGGTCTCGGGGATCGAGCCGGCCGGCTCGCCCGAGAGGATCACGGTGCGCACGGGCGAGTTCCGCAGGTCGTAGCCCAGCGCCTCGGCCTCCTGCGCGAGCCTGATCGCATAGGTGGGGGTCGAGGCGACGACGGTCGCTCCGAAGTCGACGATCTGCTTCACCCGGGCCGCTGTGGTCTGCGCACCGCCGGGGATCGTCAGCGCGCCGATCTTCTCGAGTCCGTTGTGGAGCCCCCAGAATCCGATGAACGAACCGTAGCCGAAGGCCACGTAGCCGATGTCGGTGGAGCGGACGCCCATCCCGTAGAGCGCGTACGACCACATCTCGGCCGACCACTTCCAGTCCTTCCGGCTGTCGAGGGCGCGCAGCGGCGTCTTGCCAGAGGTGCCGGAGGTGGTGTGCATCCGGATGGCGGCTTCCGCGCCCGCGACGGGCAGCCCTCCGTAGGGCGGGAGCGCCTCCTGGCTGGCCATCCAGTCCTCCCGGGTGAGGAAGGGGACGCGCTCGATGTCGCTCCAGCTCTTCAGCTGCTCGGGCGAGAAGCCCGCGCGGGCGAAGCTCTGGCGGTAGAAGGGGCTGCGTGCGGCCGCCCACTCGACGAGCCGGGTGAACTTGGCGAACTGCAGCGCGCGGAGGTCGTTCCGCTCGAGCCGCTCGGTCTTCGGGTTCCAGAATTCTGCGTCAGGCATGGCGTCCGTTCTCGGTCCGGGATGTCTCCACATAACCAAACGAATGCGATCGTCACGCGTCGATCAGGTTTCGTGCGTGTAACGATCGTCGGTGGGCCGCACTGCCGCCTCAGCGCGGAGCCACGACGGCGACTCCCTGGATCTCGATGAGCGCCTCGGGCTGCCACAGCGCGGTGACGCCGACCCCCGCCATCGCCGGGTAGCGCGTCCCCGCCATATCGCGCCAGATCCGCCCGATCTCGCGGCCGTTGCGCTGGTAGTCGGGGATGTCGAGGAGGTAGATGGTGACTGAGACCAGATCGGACGGCGTTCCGCCTGCCGCCGCGAGGGTGACCAGGACGTTCGAGAAGGCCTGGCGGAACTGCTCGACGATCCCGCCCGGGACGATCGCGCCGTTCGCATCCATCGCGGTCTGACCGCCGAGGTGGACGAGAGAGCCGGATCTGATGCCGTGGGCGAACCCCGACGGGCGCGCGAGCTCGGGCGGATCGATGGTCTCGTGGGGCGCATCGGCGTGAGGGGTCATGGTCGTCGCCTTCGTCTAGGAGAACTCGGAAATGTCTTCACCGTAACGTCCGTACTCGAAAAGCAAGGTACGTTCCTCCGCCAGTGATCTCTCAGCCCGCGAGCAGACCGACCAGCGTCTCGAACGCCGGGTCACGCGGATCGATCAGCTCGAAGTGGCCGGCACTCTCGAGCTCGTGCAGCGAAGCGCTGGGATGCAGCGCGGCGTAGCGGCGGCTGTACTCGACCGGGACCTCGGCGTCGCTGCTGCCGTGCACGACCGCCACGGGCATCGGCGGGGCGGGGAGCTGAAGGGGATCGGCGGCCGCGAGCGGGCCGGACGGGCCGAGCAGCTCGGCCACCGCGTCGTCGCTGAGACGGTCCGCGGCCGCGGCCGCCAGGTCGAGCACTCCGGCGAGCGACACCACGGCCGCGACGGACGGCGACGGATCGACCGCCTGCGACCACACGGCCAGGTGACCACCCGCCGAATGGCCGACGAGAGTCGCACGCCGGGGCGGCCCCGGGGCGAGCCCGGGAACGGCGGCCAGCACCGCCCGGACATCGTCGAAGGTGCCCGGCCATCCGCCTCCGGGATCACCGACGCGCCGGTACTCGGGGAGCAGCACGCACGCCCCGCGGTCGGCGAGAGCAGCCGCGAGCGGCCGGGCGTGGATCCGGTCGTAGCGGTGGCGCCAGAAGCCGCCGTGAACCAGGACGACCAGGGGCCCCGCCGACGCCGCTCCGTAGACGTCGACCACGTGCTCCGGCGCCGTGCCGTAGCGCAGCACCCGGTCGGGCTCGCGAGCCGAGAGGTCGAGGACACTCGTCATGCGCCGGCCCGAGCCGTCACGACGACTCCTGCGCGAGGAGGTCGCGGACGGCCAGCACGACGATCTCGACCTCGGCGAAGGAGGTCGACAGCGGCGAGAGGCCCAGGCGGAGGCCGCTCGGGGCGCGGAAGTCGGGGATCACGCCGCGCTCCCAGAGCACGGGCACCATCGCGGCGAAGGCCGGATGGTCGACGGTGATGTGGCCGCCGCGGCGCTCGGAGAGGCGCGTGGTCGACAGCGTGACGCCCAGCGGCGCGAGGTGCTCGTCGAAGAGCTCGACGGCGAAGGCGGTGAGCGCGAGCGACTTCGCGTGGATCGCCGGCAGCCCCGCCTCCTCGATCAGGTCGAGCATCGACTGCATGGCGATCATGCCGACGATCGGAGGGGTGCCGCTCACGAAGCGGCGGATGCCGTCGGCGGGGTCGTAGGACTCCCCCATCCGGAACGAGTCCTTGACGCCCATCCAGCCCCAGATCGGCTGCACGGAGGTGGAGATCAGGTCGCGCCGGACGTAGAGGAACGCCGGAGCGCCCGGGCCGCCGTTGAGGTACTTGTAGGTGCAGCCCGTCGCCAGGTCGACGCCCCACTCGTCGAGCTCGATCGGCAGGACGCCGACGGAGTGGCAGAGGTCCCAGAGCACGAGTGCACCGGCGTCGTGCACGAGCGCGGTGATCGCGGGCACGTCGGCCGCGAAGCCCGAGCGGTAGGCGACCTGGCTGAGGACGACGACGGCCGTGTCAGCGCCCACGACCGAGCGGACGTCATCGGGTGCGACGCCGCCGCCGAGCTCCGTCTCGATCCAGCGGATGCTCGCGCCGGTCTCGGCGGCGATGCCCTCCACGACGAAGCGATCGGTCGGGAAGTTGCCGCGGTCGATCACGATCTCGGAGCGCCCCGGCCGCGCGTGCAGCGCCGTGCGGATCAGCTTGTAGAGCGACACGGTGGTCGAGTCGCCGACGACGACCTGACCGGGCCCGGCACCGAGCACGGCCGACCCGAGACGGTCGCCGAGCGCCAGCGGAAGCTCGAACCAGCTGTCGTCCCAGCCGCGGATGAGGCGGTGGCCCCAGCTCTTCTCGACGAAGGCGGCGTAGCGCGCAGGCAGGTCCGCGAGCGGGCGCCCGAGCGAGTTGCCGTCGACGTAGGCGGGGAGCGCCGGGTCGTCCGCACCGAGGAACCTCGAACGGTAGGACGAGAGCGGGTCGAGCCGGTCGAGCTCGGCCGCCGTGGTGAGGGTGCCGGTGGCGGTCATCGTCGTCCGATCTCGGTGCGGACGGCGAACAGCTCGGGGAAGAAGGTGAGCTCGAGCGCCTTCTGCAGGAACCCGACTCCGCTGGACCCGCCCGTGCCGGGCTTGAAGCCGATCGTGCGCTGCACCGTGCGGAGGTGCCTGAATCGCCAGGTCTGGAAGTTGTCCTCCACGTCGACCAGCTCCTCGCACGCCTCGTACGCACCCCAGAACTCGCCGTCGTTCTCGTAGATCCGCGTGAACACCGGCACCAGGGAGGGAGTGAACACGTGCGCGAGCGTCACATCGCGCTCCAGCAGCTCGGCAGGCACGTCGTGACCCGCCCGCGCGAGCAGGCGCAGGAACTCGTCGTACAGGCTCGGCGCCTCCAGCAGCTCCTGCAGCTCGGCACGCGCCGCGTCGTCGCCGCGGAACACCTCGAGCATCTTCGCGTTCTTGTTCCCGAGCAGGAACTCCACCGCCCGGTACTGATGCGACTGGAACCCCGACGAGTTCGCGAGGAAGTCGCGGAACTGCGCGTACTCGGTCGGCGTCAGCGTCGCGAGAACCGACCACTGATCGGTCATCGTCTTCTGGATGTGCTTGACCCGCGCGATCTTCTTCAGCGCCCCCGACAGGTCGTCGGCCGCCATCAGACGGCACGCCGCGCGCAGCTCGTGCAGCAGCAGCTTCAACCACAGCTCCGAGGTCTGGTGCTGGATGATGAACAGCATCTCGTCGTGATGCTCCGGACTGCTCACCGGGTTCTGCGCCGACAGCAGAGTCTCGAGCGACAGGTACGAGCCGTAGCTCATCTTCTCGCGCAGATCGGTCACGATCCCGCTCTCGAGATCGCGGGTGTTCTCCTCGAGGGCCATGGCAGCCCTCCCTTCGTGTGATGGTGCGCGGAGCCGGGAATCGGTGGCGGGTCGCGGGGCCGGGTCTCGTCGCAGGGTCTCATGTCTATCGAGCGGATGTGACCGTACCGTGTTGTCCGCGTTTCGATCGTGTTTCTTTTTCGTGACCGACGTCACTGCGGCGTGATGGCTTCAAGGCGACCGCGGCGGCTGTGCATTGGCTGCGATGTCCAGCCTTCACCTGTGCTCTCACTCTCCGCTGACGATCGCTGAACGACCGTCAGTTCCCCTGCGGGCCGCCGAACGGGTGGCCGCGACGAGTGACCGGACGGGCGCGACCCGCGCCGCCTACCCTGAGGGCATGAGACCCGCCCTCGCCCCCGCCACCGGGATCTCGATCTCGGCAGTGCTGCTGTTCGGCCTGCGCCTGCCGCTCGCGGGCTACCTGGTGCTCGCGGCGAGCCTCCTGCTCGCGCTGGTCGTCGACCGCACGCTCGCCGTCGACCTCTCGCTGATCGCCGCGGGGCTCGTGATCGTCAGCACGATCTCGGTCGAGGCGAACCTCGACTACCCGAACATGGCACTGATGGGCGCCGTGCTCTCGGCGGCGGTCGCCGTGCCGTGGGCGATCGACCACTACGGGACGAAGCGCCGCATCATCCGCTTCCCGCTGCGCACCGGTCAGCGCTGGACGACGCTCGAGAAGTCGTACCTGCCCGCCGTCGTCGTGCTCGGCTGGATCCTGCTGCCGTTCTACTTCATCCGCTCGGGCGCCTACCTGAACTGGCCCGCCATCTCGGCCCCCGACGAGATCGCCCGCCTCTTCGTCGGAGTCGGGTTCGTCGGCATCTGGGACGAGCTGTTCTTCATCTGCGTCGTCTTCGCGGTGCTGCGCCGACACCTCCCGATGTGGCAGGCGAACATCCTGCAGGCGGTCGTGTTCGTCTCGTTCCTCTGGGAGCTCGGCTACCGCGAGTGGGCGCCGGCGTTCACGATCCCGTTCGCGCTGCTCCAGGGCTGGATCTTCTCGAAGACGAAGTCGCTCACCTACGTGATCTGCGTGCACCTGCTGTTCGACCTCGTCGTGTTCCTCGCGCTCGTGCACGCGCACAACCGCGAGTGGCTGCGCTGGTTCGTCTACTGAGCCGGGGCTGCCGTCGCCGGCACCCGGCCCCTCCGCCGTCGTCCTCGCACTCCACGGTCGGGCGTCCTGACGACCGAGCAGGGAGGATGGGGGCATGAGACTGGTGCGCGTCGCGGTCGGAGCGGCCGCCGCCGTGGTCGGGCTTCTCCCGTGGCTGCTCACCGGCATGCGGCTGCCGCTGCAGAACCTCTGGCGGATCGAGGTCGGGCCCGAGGCGATGCCCGTCGCGCTGCTGCCGTTCAGCCAGTACTCGATCGTGCTGATCGCGGCGGTGATCCTCGTCGGCTCGGCGCTCGCGGGACTCGCGGTGCGGATCCGACGCGAGGGAGTGCTCGGCGCGCTGATCGGCGTGCTCGTCGTGCAGATCGCGGCCCTGGTGCAGTCGGCGGCCACCGTGGCGGGCGGGCTCGTCGAGGGCACCGCCTCCGCCGTCTACCTCGGCGCCCTCGTCGCGGGTGCCGCCGGGTCGATCGTGGTGGGGGCGCTGGTGCTGCTGCTGATCGCCCGGGCACCGGCGCCGGGGGCGGCCGTCGGAGTCTCGATCGCCGCGATCGCCGCCGGGAGCTGGCTGACGACCCTCCTCGCAGCGCTCGCCGCCTCGAGCGCGGCAGGCCTCGCCGTGCTGAACGCCGTGCAGTGGCTGCCCGGGATCCTCGCCGGGCTCGCGCTCGCGTGGTGCGGGCTCACCTCCGTCGGCCGCGTGCTCGCCTGGGTCGCGAGCCTGGTGCTGCTCTGGATCGGGCCGACGCTGGTGACCGCCGTGTCCTCCGCGGCGGGGTCGCGGGCTCTCGCGCCGTACCCGCTCGAGATGCTCGACTACGGGTGGCAGGTCTTCACGACGGCGCTGCTGCTGCCCGCGGTGTCGCTGCGCACAGCGCTGACGGCGCTCGTGGTGGGCGCCGTGGGCTTCGTGGCGCTGGCGGCGGTGGAGCGCCGCCGCGCCTGACTCCCGCCAGAGCGAGGCCGAGACCGTCGCGTCGCCGGATATCAGAGGCTCCGGTCGAGCGGGCTCTCCTGGACGCCCGCCGCCCGAGACCGCAGACGAACAGGACAGTGGGAGCGGCGAGGTGCCGGGAGGATCCGTGTCCGTGTCAGCAGTTCACCGGGTGGTGGGGCGGTGGCCGGCCTCACCCGAAGAGGTCGGCCACCGCGGAGCGCTGAGCAGGGGGATCTCAGCGGCGTTTCAGAGTAGGTAGAGGGGTGTACCCGCCTCTATCCGTTGCACGCGGAGGAGTGTCCGTTCCGCGCGAGCGGCCGACTGCAGCAGGAAGCGGGCGAGGCTCAGGATCACGGGATGAAAACCGCCTCGACGGAGATGTTCGCGAGTCGACGCACGGCGTCGACGCGCGGTCTCGACGAGACGCGGCAGGCACTGTCCGAGGCCTTCCTCCCGGTCGACTTTCCCGCGGCGCGGTCGGACGACGACGTCAGGATGCACCTGAACGCTCTGCTCGTCGGGCGGATCACCTGCGGCTTCATGAGGTTCCGGGAGGCTGTGCGGATCGAGACGGTCGAAGCGCAGCACTATCACGTCGACATTCCCATGGACGGTCGTTCGGTCATGCGGGCAGGTGCGGGTGCGCCCGTTCACGCCTCCTCGACGACGGCGGGCGCCTTCGTGCCCGGCGAACCGGTCGAGCTCGACTGCAGCGACGGCTTCGCGCAACTCTCCGTGATGATCCCCCGTGACCTGATGCAGCTCGAAGTGGAGGCTCTGCTCGGGCGAGATGATCTCGCGCCTGTCCACTTCGCCTCCGAGATCGATCTGAGCACTCCCGCGAGTCGGCTCGTCCTCCAGGCGCTGCAGTTGATCGACGGCGCGTCCGACCAGGCGTCCGGGCCCCTGGCGCACCCGCTGGCACTGCAACGGCTGGAGCAGGTCCTGCTGCACAGCCTGCTCTTCGGGCAGCCGCACAACTACTCGTCGGAGCTGACTCGACCAGCACCGACGGCCGGCCCACGTCCTCTCTCGCAGGCGGTGGAGCTCCTGCGGAGCCGGCCTGAGCATCCGTGGACCGTGAACGAACTGGCGGCGGCCGTATCGACGAGTGTTCGCAGCCTTCAGGAGGCGTTCCGCCGCACTCTCGACACGACACCGATGGCCTACCTCCGGCGGCAGCGACTCGAGCGGGTCCGCGAGGAACTGCTCGTCACCGCGCCGGGAGCTGTCAGCGTGACCGAGGTGGCCACTCGATGGGGGTTCATCCATCTCAGCCGATTCGCCGCCAGCTATCGCGCAGCGTTCTCCGAGAACCCCTCCGACACCCTCCGCTCGTAGCGCGCGTCGAGCAGAGGCCGACGTCACAGCATGGGCAGCCGGCGCGGTCGCGGGCCGCGGGGGAACGCGGCGTCGATCCGGTCGAGTTCGGCGGTGCTGAGCTTCAGCGCGCCCGCCCCTGCATTGTCGTCGGCATGCGCGACGGTGGAGGCTTTGGGGATGGCGAAGACGGCCGGCCGGCGCACGAGGAAGCGCAGGGCGACCTGCCGGGCGCTCGCACCGTGCTCCGCCGCGATCTGCTCCAGCACGCGGCCCCCCGGCGCCCGTGGATCGGGGAAGCGGTCGTGACCGAAGGGACTGTACGCGACGACGGCGACGCCCTGCCGCTCGCACCACGGGAGCACGGCGTGCTCGATCGCGCGCTCCTCGAGGTGGTACAGCACCTGATTGCAGGCGAGGTGCCCTTCCCCGCCCGACCGCCAGGCCTCCTCCAGATCGTCGACATCGAAGTTGCTCACGCCCCACGACCGGATCTTGCCCTGCTCGCGCAGCTGCTCGAAGCCGGCGAACGTCTCCTCCAGGGGGTGCGAGCCGCGCCAGTGCAGGAGGTAGCAGTCCAGCCTGTCGGTGCCCAACCGCGTCAGCGTGCGCTCGCACGCCGCCACCACTCCGGCACGCGAGGCGTTGCTCGGGAGCACCTTCGAGACGAGGAAGACCTCGTCCCGCCGTCCGGCGATCGCCGCACCGACCACCGGCTCGGCGTCGCCGTACATCTCGGCGGTGTCGATGTGCGTCATGCCGCTGTCGATCCCGTGACGCAGTGCGGCCACGGCGGTCGGGCGGTGGGCATCGTCGATGTACCAGGTGCCCTGCCCGATCACGGAAACCTCCGACGGAGGGCGGCCGAATGGGCGGTGCTCCATGAGCGTCGTCCTGCCGCGCCTACGCGGGCTGCTTCTCGGCGACGACATCGACCTCTTCGACGGTGGGCTCCCCGAACAGGACCCCGGTGTTCTCGCCGAGCGCTCGGCCGACCTCGCCCGACAGGTGCGCCTGGCGTCCGGAGTCGTCGGGGAACGCGTCGAAGATCCCGAACGACGTGGGTCCGAACTGCAGCGCGAACCACCGGACCGTCTTCGGCTCCCCTTCCACGATCGTCAGCCCCTGGTTCAGGAACGCCCGCAGGTCGTCCGCCTTGCCGGGCAGCGCCTCCAGACGGACGAGGAGTGCCTTGCTCACCTGGGTTGCCATCATCGGTCTCCCTTGCTCGATCGGCGTAGCCGGCCCCGGATCACGTCCGCCCGGTGACGGTGCCATCGTGCCCGCTGCGACCCCTCCGCGCCTACGACCTTGACGGATCCTCCCTCGACGAGTACCGACGTCTGCGCTCGGCGCGCACCGGGGAAGGCACTCCTGAGAGGACGGCCGGCAACGACGCCACGCCTCCTCCCACCCCGGAGTCGCGTCGTGCACGGCGAACCGCTGTGCACGGCGAGACTGCGCAGCCCCGAACTCGGTGATGGCGACTCGCCGTCGTCTCATCATCTCGAATCCGGAGTGATTCCCGACCGCCTCGAAGTGTCGTGATCCGCAGCCGCGTCCTCCGCTCCGCTGCGAGACGCATCGTCGGCGCGGGTCAGGGGTGCGGCTTCAGCTCGCGTCGAGACGTCGAGCGAGGTCGACCGCCGCGGACCGGAGCTCGGGCGGCCCCGAGATCCTGAAGGGTGCGCCCGTGGCGGCGAAGCGGGCGGCGAGCGCGTTCCAGGACCAGGACCCGGCAGTCAGACGACAGCGCTCCGATTCGAGCGGCTCGAGGACGTCGTCGGCCGCGAGGTAGGGCTGCAGAACGCCCGCGGGGACGTCGAGCTCGGCCGTGCCGATGCAGGGCCAGCCACCGATCCCGTCCCCGCCGCGGAACCGCGACTCCACGAAGGCGGCGGGGTCGCCGCCGGGGATCTGCCTCGGAGTGAAGGACATCCGAGTCGGGTCTCCGGGCCTGATGCGGTCGACGCGGTAGGTGCGCCAGTCCTCGCGGTCCGGTGCCCAGGCGAGCAGGTACCAACGTCCCGCCCGGGCGACGACGGCGCTCGGGTGCACGCGGAGCGCCGGTCGCGCCTCGGTCTCCGGTGTCGCGTAGTGGAACCGGAGGACCTGCCGGTCGCGCACCGCTGCGCTCACCGCGACGAGCACCTCCGGGTCGACCGTGTCGCGTCCGGAGGCGGCGACCACCTGCACCGCGTCGACCCGGTGCCGCAGCCGGGCCGGCATCACCTGGCGCACGGTCGCGAGGGCCCTGGTCGCCGCCTCCGCGATGTCCGCCCCGGACGCCGGCGCGACCGCGAGGGCGAGCGCGACGGCCACCGCCTGCTCGTCGTCGAAGAGCAGTGGAGGCAGCTCGGAGCCCGCGGCGAGACGGTAGCCGCCCGCCGGCCCGCGCGCCGCGTCGATCCGATAGCCCAGATCGCGGAGGCGGTCGACGTCGCGGCGGACCGTGCGGGGGCTCACCTCGAGCCGCTCCGCGAGGACCTCGCCCGCCCACTCGCGGCGCACCTGCAGCAGCGAGAGCAGCTCGAGCATGCGGGAGGAGGGACTCGTCATGCCCTTCAGTCTGCCGTGAGAAGCGGACAGGAACCGACCGCATCTGCCGACAGGATCGTCCTGCGGCGGCCGAGAGGGTCGCCGGAACGACCATCACCAGGAGAGACACCATGACGTTCTCAGTGACCCCGCATCTCAACTTCGACGGCGACGCCCGCGCGGCGCTCGCGTTCTACGGAGCCGCGCTCGGTATCGAGCCGACCCTCGTGACCTACGGGCAGATGGGCGCCTCGGACGACCCGGCCTGGGCCGACCGCATCGTCTACGGCGATGTCGTCACCCCGGACGGCTTCGCCATCAAGGCCTTCGACGTCTGGCCGCACCAGCCCTACGACCAGGGCTCGAACGCGTTCTACGCCTACGTCGAGAGCACCGACCGGGAGGCGCTCACTCGGCTCTGGCACGGGCTGCTCGACGGAGCCGAGATCCGCCAGCCGCTCGGCCCCTCGGCGTGGTCGCCGCTCGCCGGTCAGCTCCTCGACCGCTTCGGCGTGGTCTGGGCTCTGGAGGCGCCCGAGGCACGCTGACCCCTGCGCACGGGCGTGAGCAGGGCGACCGCGTCCTTCCGCGGCGTCGCCATCGGAACCGCCCCTCCTCCTCCGGGTGGAGCGGGGGCGGTTCCCCGAGTGTCAGGGTCGGAAGACCGCCCGCACGCACCCGTCGGTCTTCTCCTTGAACATGGCGTAGCCGGCGGGGCCGTCCTCGAGCGGCATGACGTGCGTGGCGAGGTGCTCGGTGACGATCTCGTCTCGCGCCATCCTCTCGAGGAGCATCGGGATGTACCGGTGCCCGTGCTGCTGAGCGGACCGGAGCGTGAGGCCCTTGTTCATCACCGCCCCCAGGGGGAACTTGTCGACGAAGCCGCCGAAGACTCCCAGCACGAAGAGGCTGCCGCCCTTGCGCGCGGCGAAGATCGCCTCACGGACGGCGGTGGGTCTGTCCGTCTGCAGCCGCAGCTGCTGCTTCAGCTGGTCGTAGGCGAAGTCGGGTCCGTCGCGGTGCGCCTCCATGCCGACCGCCTCGATGCACACGTCGGGGCCGCGTCCGCCCGTCAGCTCGCGGAGCTCGGCCGTCACCTCGCTGGTCTCGTAGTTCATGGTCTCCGCGCCGATGACCTGCTCGACCTGGGCCAGCCGCTCCTGGAAGCGGTCGATCACGATGACGCGCTCGGCGCCGAGCAGCAGCGATGCGCGCGCCGCCATCTGCCCGACACCGCCGGCGCCCCAGACCGCGACGGTGTCTCCGGGCCGGACCCCGCCGAGATCCGCTCCCATCCATCCTGTCGGAGCGGCGTCGGAGGCGAAGAGCGCCCGCTCGTCGCTGATCCCCTCGGGAACGGCGAAGGCGCCCTGGTCGGCGTACGGCACGCGGATGTACTCGGCGTGGCTGCCGGCCCACCCGCCCAGCGCGCGGGAGTAGCCGTAGCAGCCGCCGGGCGCCTGGCCCCAGAGCATCTCGGGGATCCCCGCGTTCGGGTTGCCGTTGTCGCACAGGGAGTAGAGCTCGTGGCGGCAGTACCAGCACTTCCCGCAGCTGATGAACGAGCAGACCACCACACGGTCGCCGACCCGGTGCTTCGTGACGGCCGATCCGACCTCGACGATCTCGCCGATGAACTCGTGCCCGAGCACGTCGCCCGCTCGCATGGTCGGGACGTACCCGCCGAGGAGGTGGAGATCGGACCCGCAGCTCGTGCTCAGGGTCACCTTGACGATCGCGTCCTGAGCATTGAGGATCCGGGGATCCTCGACGGTCTCGACCGAGAGCTCGTTCACTCCGGTCCAGCACAGAGCCTTCACAGCACACCTCCGCCTTTCGCCTCGTCCTCTGCTTCATCGACCGCGCCACCGAGCACAGTGCGCGGTCGTTCTCCGTGCGGTCTCGGGGTCGCCCGCAGGACCTCGCCCGTCTCGAAGATCTGCTTGGCGTCGCGCAGAGCCTCACGCAGCGCCTTCTCCAGATCGTCGTCCACCCCGGCACCGGCACCCTCGCGGACCCGGGCGTGCACCTCGAAGCCCTTGTCGCCGGGGGCTGGATCGATACGGATCTCGAGCGACTCCGCCAGACGCGCCAGCGGTTCGGGATACCCGCCGCTCTCGAAGTCCCGGGCCTCGCCCAGGACGGTGACCGCCTTCCACCCTTCCCGCCTCAGGGCCGCTGTCGGGCCGGCTGCCTCCGGCGGATGGGCTGCGGTCCTGGTCGCGGTGGTCGACTCCTGACCTTCGTGGCCCGGTGCTGCGCAACGCTTTCCTCGGGGACCGTGCCATCGTCGCCGGCACGGGGATCTCCTGCCGTGAGTCGACAGGCTGGTTGCTCCACTCTCCACCGGAACGACCGCAGCCGGTCATCACACCTCGACCGACGTGCCCGAGCAGATCGCCTAGGCGCGCACCCAGCGATCGATCGGGAACGCGCCGAGCAGCGGCTCCGGCGACCACCCGTCGAGCGGGGCGTAGGAGTCGGCCCGGATCGACGTGGCGTGCGCGTGGGCGGCGTCGAAGTCGTCGAACATCGCGTACTCCGACTCGGTGCGGCCGGTGCCCTCGAAGTAGTCCTGGTACTTGAACGGCGGCTCGGCGCTCGAGGCGATCAGGCCGACGGGGATCCCGAGCGCCTCGCCGATGACGACGGCGTGCAGCGACGAGCCCACGACCACCTCGCTGGAGGCGATCCGCTCGAGCACCTCCCAGAGGGGGCGCCGCGGATCGACGAAGTCGGGGTGCGAGCGGAAGCGGCCGAGCTCGTTGAGGTTCGGGACCACGGCGAGCGTGTGGCGCTTGGTCGCCGCGCTCCTGCCCAGCCGCGGGAACAGCCTCGGGAGCAGCAGTGCGGGGTCGCCGTAGATCGCGGGCGCCTCGATGCCCTTGTTCTCGCGGAGCCACGCTCGGGTGCGGGGGCCGCGGACCGCCCGGACGTCGATCCGAGTGAAGTCGTGCAGCGAGAGCGCCACCTTCCCGTTCACGCCCGTGCCCCAGACGATGTCGCCGTCGTGAGCCTTGTGCATGACGGAGCCGACGGCCATGACCGTCCCGCTGCCGGGCCTGCGGAGCGCGGGGCCGACCCCGCGCTCCTTCAGGATCCCGCTGACGACGACCGGGCCGAGCAGGTCGCCGAAGTTCTTCACGCGCGGCCCCACCTGGAAGCGCCGGAGCACCGGGAGCTTGTTGCGGCGCGGATTCCAGCTGTAGACCGGGACGGATCGGAGGCGGGGCATAGGGCTTCCTGACGACGGCGACGACCTCGAGGACCCGGCGGCGGGACCGGCCGGTCCGCGACGCCTCCTCGAGGAGCGAGGTGGACGGGGGCGAGCCGCACCGAGGAGAGGAACCGACGCTCAGGGAGAGGCTATCGCGAACCCCGGCGCGGTCACGAGCTCACGACTCGAACCAGCCCCGCGGGTGGTGGTCGGCCGTCAGCGGCGTGCGCGGGTGCTTCGGCTGCGCCCACCGTACGGCGTTCGCCAGCACCCGCTGGATGTCCGGGTGGTGGTAGACGGGGTAATCCTGATCGCCGGGCGAGAAGTAGAACACCTTGCCGAGGCCCCGCGTATAGGTGACTCCCGAGCGGAACACCTCGCCGCCGGTGAACGTCGAGAGGAACACCGTCTCCTCCGGCACCGGGATGTCGAAGTACTCGCCGTACATCTCCTGCTCGGGGAGGACGATCGGGCTCGGCACCCCCTCCGCGATCGGATGCGTCGGCGCGATCGTCCAGACCAGCTCGCGGTCGTGGTCGTTCCGCCACTTCAGCGAGCAGGTCGTGCCCATCAGCGCCTGGAAGATCTTGGAGTAGTGGCCGGAGTGCAGGATCAGGATGCCCATCCCCTCCTGCACGTGCCGCAGCACGCGCTGCACGACCTCGTCCGAGACCTCTTGGTGCGCGATGTGCGCCCACCAGAGCAGGACGTCGGTCCTCGCGAGCGCCTCCTCGGTCAGGCCGTGCTCGGGCTCGGGGAGTGTGGCGGTGCGCACCGAGACGTCGTCGCCGAGCGAGGCGACCAGGCCGTCGGCGATCACCCGGTGGATGCCGTCGGGGTAGTGCTTCATCACCGTCTCGTCGCCGCGCGTCTCGTGGCGGAACTCGTTCCAGACCAGGACCTCGAGGGGCTCGCTCATGCGACCTCCACCTCCTTCTTCTCGGCGGCGGAGCGGTAGATCGCGTCGACCACCCGGCTGCGGTGCAGCGCGTACTCGCCGTAGTGACCGGAGTAGCGGGGCTCGCCCGCGGGGACCTCGGCGCCCGAGGCGATCGCCGCCAGGAACTCGGCGATGACCGAGCGGTGGTGGCCGGCGGGCACCTTCACGTCGGGGCGCGACACGGTGGGCGCTCCCGCGACCTCCGAGTACAGGGTGAGCGTCCCCTCCGTCGCGTAGTCGGCGACGTGGAGGCGCGCGCCGCCGGCCGAGCCGAGCAGCTCGACCTCGATGTCCTCGTAGACCTTCGAGTAGCTCGCCCAGGAGGCGTCGAGCTGGAGGCTGCGGCCGGTGTCGAGTCGCAGCAGGGCGCTCGAGAAGTCCTCGACCTCGAAGGCGTGGCTGCCGGTGGTGGTGACGCCGTGCGGGCGACCGCCGCGGCCCGAGCGGCCGACCTCGCCGTAGGCGACGGCCGAGACGCTGGTCACCCGCGGCTCGTCGAGCAGGTGCAGGGCGATGTCGAGCACGTGCGAGCCGAGGTCGATCAGCGGGCCGCCGCCGGCGAGCTCCTTGCTGGTGAACCAGGAGCCGATGCCGGGGATGCCGGTGCGCCGCTGCCAGCTGGCGCGGGCGTGGTAGATGTCGCCGAGCGGGGCGTCGTCGAGGTAGTCGCGGAGGAACGCGACGTCGGCGCGGCGGCGGTGGTTGTAGGCGATCTCGAGGACGCGGTCGTTCGCGCGCGCCGCCTCCACCATCTCGGCCGCCAGCTCGGCGGTCGTGGCGAGCGGCTTCTCGCAGAAGACGTGCTTGCCCGAGGCGAGGGCGGCGACCGCGATCGGGTGGTGCAGGTGGTTGGGCACGCCGATCGAGACGACGTCGAGGTCGTCGCGGGCGACGAGGTCCTCCCAGTCGGCGTAGAGGTCGGGGACTCCGCGGGTCGCGCCGAGCTCGTGCAGGCGGGCCTCCTCCTGACCGGCGAGCGCGACGACGCGCGCCCCGGGGAGGGCCTGGAAAGCGTCGAGGTGGGTGGTGCCGGCGAAGCCGAGGCCGACGACGCCGACCCTCAGCTCACTGGCGAGCGTGTTCTCTGTCATGCCCCCGAGCCTAGTCGAATTGATTCGAGCCCTCGATAAAGACGGCTGAGCTCACTGCTGCATCGACGTCAGCGCGCCCAGTGCCGCCTCGACGATCGAGTCGGGGGTGCCGGCGATGTCGACCGTCACCCCGTCCTCGTCCGGTTCGAGGGGCTCCAGCGTCGCCAGCTGCGAGTCGAGCAGCGCCGGGGGCATGAAGTGCCCGGTGCGGGCGCGGATGCGGGCGGCATGGAGCTCCCTCGCGCCCGCGAGATGCACGAAGAAGAGGGGTCTCCCCGCGCTCGAGCGCAGGAGGTCGCGGTAGGCGCGGCGCAGCGCCGAGCAGGCGACAACGGTGCCGGCGGCGGGCGCGGTGTGGAAGACCGCACCGACCGAGTGCAGCCACGGCCAGCGGTCGTCGTCGGTGAGAGCCTGCCCCGACGCCATCTTGGCCTTGTTGACCGCGGGATGCAGGTCGTCGGCGTCGATGAAGACTCCGCCGAGCGCGTCGGCGAGACCGACGCCTGTGGTCGTCTTGCCGCATCCCGCCACGCCCATCACGACGACGGCAGGGGCGGTACTCGTTCGGCTGCGGTCGGGCTGCACGTCCCTCACCGACCGAGTCCGGAGGACGCCGCGGAGACGTCGGCGACGACGGCGGGATCCTCCGCGAGCGCCGGGTCGATCAGCCGGAGCAGTGCGCGCACGGCGCGCTCGCCGGGCTCGGCAGCCGCGCGGGCGATCGATTCGCCCGCGCGGTCGGCGGGCAGACTCCCGGACCTGGCAGAGGCGACCCACGCGCCGAGAACGGCGACCGCGCTGGGCGCCTCCCGGCCCGCGTCCCGCTCGGCGAGCAGCACCGGAGCGATGCGCACGCGCAGCTTCGCGACTGCGTCCTGCCCGATCTGATCGAGCGAGTGCCTGATCCGGCCGTTGTCGAACCGGTCGAGCAGCGCGGCCCGGTAGGCGGGCAGATCGAGCCCCTCGGGAGGCAGGTGGCGCGATGCCTCGTCCCAGAGCTGCTCCACCAGCTCGCGGGCCACCCGGTCGCCGACCGCCTCGGCGACGGTGCTGTGCCCGCGGAGAGATCCGACGTAGGCGAGCAGGGAGTGGGCTCCGTTGAGCAGCCACAGCTTCCTGCGCTCGAACGGCTCGATGTCGTCGACGAAGCGCGCCCCGACGCGCTCCCACGCAGGTCGACCCGCAGGGAAGGCTCCGGAGAGCACCCAGTCGTGGAAGGGCTCGGTGACGACGGGCGCGCGGTCGTGCCAGCCGGTGATCCGCGCCACGGTCGCCAGGTCCTCCGGGGTGGTCCTCGGGGTGATCCGGTCGACCGAGGTCGAGACGAAGGCGACGGACTCGTCGAGATAGGCGAGCGTCTGCGGGGACACCCGCTCGGCGAGGGCGCGCAGCCCCGTGCGCACGAAGGGCCCGTTGTCGGGCAGGTTGTCGCAGGGCACCACCGCCAGGGGGCCCGCATCGGCGCGACGACGGGCCTCGATCCCGGTGAGCAGGCGCCCCAGAGGAGTTCGGGCGGCGTCCGTGACACCCGCCCGCAGCGCGTCGGGCAGCCGGGCGAGATCCTCGCGCATGGCGTCGACCGACTCGTCGGGCCGGCCGCCTGCGTCGAGCGCGTAGCCGGCCTCCGTGACCGTCAGCGTCACGAGCGCCGTGTCGGGCGACGACAGGATCTCGGCGAGCCGGTCGACCCGCGAGCCCTCCTCGGCGCTGACGATGCTGTCGACCACGACCACGTCGTCCCGCTCCGCCGAGCGCACGACGAGGGAGTACAGGCCGTCCTGTGCGGCGAGCTCCCGGGCGGCCTGCGGATTCCGGCCCGTGAAGGCGGCTATGCCCCAGCCGGGATCCTCCGCCGCAGCGGTGTACCAGGCCTGGTGCGCGCGGTGGAAGGCGCCGAGCCCGAGGTGGGCGATCCTGACCGGTGGCCGGGCGGTCCGGGCAGGACGGCCGACGTCGTCGCGGCCGGTCACAGCTTGAACACCTTCCGCGGCTGCGCGTCGACGAGGTCGACGACCCGCCTCTCGGCCTGCTGCCGGGACAGCCGGCCCTCGACGACCAGCCGGGCGAGGAACACGGCGTCGAGACGACGCGACATGTCGTGGCGGGCGGGGATGGAGAGGAACGCGCGGGTGTCGTCGATGAAACCCGACCCGCGGGAGAAGCCGGCCGTCTCGGTCACCGCGGAGCGGAACCGGAGCACCGCATCGGGAGCGTCCAGGAACCACCACGGCGCCCCGATGAAGACGCTCGGATAGAAGCCGGCGAGCGGCGCGATCTCGCGCGAGTAGGCGGTCTCGTCCACGGTGAACAGGACGAGGTGCAGGTTCCTGTCGAGTCCGTAGCGCTCGAGCAGCGGTCGCAGCTCCTGCGTGAACGTCGTGGTCGCCGGGATGTCGTGCCCCGAGTCCGGCCCGGAGGCGCGGAGCGTCTCGCTGGAGTGGTTGCGGACGACACCCGCGTGCACGGTCATCACGAGACCGTCGCGAGCGCTCATCCCCGCCATGCGCACCAGCATCGCGCCGCGGAACTCCCGCGCACCGGCCGCATCGAGGCGGCCGGCCACTGCGAGCCGGAACAGCGCGGCCGCCTCGTCGTCCGACAGATCGGCGGTGTGGCAGTCCGCGACCCCGTGGTCGGCCGAGACGGCGCCGTGCGCGATGAAGTGGGCTCGCCGTGCCTCCAGAGCGTCGAGATACCCCGAGAAGTCGTCGGGCGCCGTCCCGTGGTGGTCGGCGAGCCGGCGCACGCTGTCACCGAAGGCCGCCGCGGCGGGATCCAGGTAGACGTCGGGGCGGAACGTCGGCAGGACGCGACCCCTGATGCCCGGATCGGCCGCGAGCGCGGCGTGCCCCGCGAGGTCGTCGAGCGGATCGTCCGTCGTCGCCAGGACGTCGATCCGAAACCGCTCGAACAGGGCTCGAGGGCGGAACGCCGGCTCGGTGAGCCGCTCCGCGATCGCGTCGTAGATCGCGTCGGCGGTCTCGGCCGAGGGGTTCACGGTGATGCCGAACAGCTCCGACAGCTCGTGCGTCAGCCAGTATCCCGACGCCGTTCCCTCGAACAGGTGCCAGCGGCTCGCGAAGCGGCGCCAGATCTCCCGCGGGTCCGCGGCGGCTCCTCCGACACCGAGATCCGCCAGGTCGGCGCCGTCGGCGTGGAGCAAGCGGGTGACGTAGTGGTCGTAGCGGATCAGGAGGTCGGCCGGGTCCGCGAACGACCGGTCCTCGAGCAGGAGCGACGGAGAGACGTGCCCGTGCGGCGAGACGATCGGGAGGTCGGCGACGGCCGCGTAGAGATCGCGGGCGACGCTCCGGGTGGCGGGGTCGCTCGGGAAGAGCCGGTCGGGATCGAGGGTCAGCGGTTCGGTGCTGGGCGACATGGGATGCTCCGGTCTGTCGGATGCGGACGAGGACGGACGGTCACCAGTCGTGGACTGTCCCGTCGGCGAGCCGGTTGTAGGGCAGATAGGCCTGCTCGTACGGGTACTTCCCCGCCTCGTCCACGTCGAGCTCGACGCCGAGTCCGGGCTGGTCGCCGGGGTGCAGCATCCCGTTGCTCCAGGTGAACGACTGCTGGAACACCGAGTCGGTCTTCGCGCCGTGCTTCATGTACTCCTGGATGCCGAAGTTGTGGATCGCGAGCCCGAGGTGCATCGCGGCGGCCATTCCGACCGGGGAGATGTCGGTCGGCCCGTGCATGCCCGACTTGATCTGGTACTGGGACGCATAGTCGAGCACCTTCTTGAGGTGGGTGATGCCTCCGGTGTGGGTGACCGCGCTGCGGACGTAGTCGATGAGCTGCTCGCGGATGATCTGCTGGTAGTCCCAGACCGAGTTGAAGATCTCGCCGATCGCGAGCGGCGTCGTCGTGTGCTGGCGCACCAGCCGCAGCGCCTCCTGGTTCTCGGCCGGCGTGCAGTCCTCGAGCCAGAAGAGGTCGTAGGGCTCGAGCGACTTGCCCAGCTGCGCGGCCTGGATCGGCGTCATCCGGTGGTGGGCGTCGTGCAGGAGGGGGAGCTCGGGTCCGAACTCGTTGCGGACCGCCTCGAAGACGGTCGGGACGTGCCGGAGGTAGCTGCGGGTGTCCCAGTCCTCCTCGTTCGGCAGGGCGCCGCGCTGCGCCGGCTCGTGGTCGTAGCGGACGCCGCTGTTGGCCTCGAAGGTGGCGTTGGAGGCGATCCCGTAGATCGACTTCAGACCGGGGACGCCGGTCTGGATGCGGATCGCGCGGTAGCCCGCCTCCTGGTGCTCGCGGACCGAGTCGAACAGCTCCTCGGTCGACTTGCCCGAGGCGTGCCCGTAGGCGAGCAGGCCCGACCGCGACGCACCGCCGAGGAGCTGGTAGACGGGCATGCCCGCTGCCTTGCCCTTGATGTCCCACAGCGCCATGTCGACGGCCGCGATGGCGGCCATGGTGACCGGCCCGCGCCGCCAATAGGCGCTGCGGTAGAGGAACTGCCAGGTGTCCTCGATGCGAGACGCGTCGCGCCCGATCAGGAGCTGGGCGACGTGCTCGCGCAGGTAGGCGACGACCGCCATCTCCCGGCCGTTGAGGGTCGCGTCGCCGAGGCCGGTGAGTCCGTCGTCGGTGGTGAGCTTCAGCGTCACGAAGTTCCGGTCGGGGCTCGTGACGATCACTTCGGCCTTGTCGATGATCATGGCTTCCTCACTTCCGCCCTTCGGGGCGTCTCTTGCTGGATCGAGCCGGGCGGGCTCGGGGAACAGGGGTGCCGGGCGCTCCCCACCGCCCCTCGGGCGGTTGGAGCGCCGAGCGCGGGGTCACGGCGCGATGAGGCCGAAGGCGGTCGGCAGCCACAGCGAGAGCTGCGGGACGAAGGTCACGATGAACAGGCCCACGCAGAGCGCCCAGAAGAAGGGCCACAGGCGGCTGATCACCGGCTCGATGCGGACGCCGGCGACCCGCGCCGCGACGAAGAGGTTGTTGCCGATCGGCGGCGAGATGTTGCCGAGGCACATGTTGAAGACCATCATCGCGCCGAAGTGGATGGGGCTGACTCCGAGCGCCGTGACGACCGGCAGGAAGATCGGCGTGAAGATCAGGATCGCCGGAGTCGGGTCCATGACGGTTCCCGCGAGCAGGAGCACCACCATGATCAGGATCAGGATCACGGTGACGTTGTCGGTCACGCCGAGCAGTCCCTCCGTGATGAGCTGCGGGATCCGCGCGTACGAGAGGACCCACGCGAGGATGCTGGACACGCCGATCAGGAGCATCACGATCGCCGTCGTCTTCGACGCGTCGAGCACGACCTTGGGGAGGGACTTCAGCGGCAGGGTGCGCTGCGCCAGGCCGAGGAGGAACGAGTAGATCACCGCGATGACCGCCGACTCCGTGGCGGTGAAGAAGCCGCTCAGGATGCCTCCGATCACGATGACGATCATCAGCAGCGCGGGGATCGCGCGGAGGAGGATGACGAAGCCCTGTCGCGCTGTGGGGCGCGCGGCGACCGGGAGTCCCTTGTTCTTGCGGGCGTAGAGGGCGACCATCACGGCGCAGATGGCGACCCAGAGCAGGCCCGGGCCGACGCCGGCGAGGAACAGAGCGGCGATCGAGGTGCTCGAGACCAGCGCGTAGACGATGAAGGTGTTGCTCGGCGGGATGAGCATGCCGGCGGGAGAGGCCGCGGCGTTGACCGCCGCCGAGAAGGCGGGGTCGTAGCCGTCCTTGCGCATCCGGGGCGACAGCACGGTTCCCACGGCCGCCGCGGAGGCGACGGAGGCGCCGGAGACGGCTCCGAACATCGCGTTCGCGACGACCGTCGTCTGGGCGAGGGGGGCGGGCAGCCGGCCCGCGATCACGAGGGCCAGATCGATGAGGCGGGTGGCGATGCCTCCGGTGTTCATCAGGCCGCCGGCGAGGATGAAGAACGGGATCGACAGCAGTGCGAACGAGTTGGTGCCCGCGAAGACGCGCTGGGCGGAGGTGAGGGCCGCGCCCTCCCAGCCGAGCAGGACGACGATCGCGAGCGCCGAGGGCAGACCCATGGCGACGGCCACGGGCAGCCCGAAGGTGATGCCGAGGGTGATGCCGCCGAGGAGGACGACGGTGGCGATGACGGTAGCGGTGTCCACGGCGATCAGACCGATTCGGTGGTGTCGTCGAGCGCGGGCGTCGGATCCTCTGCGCCGGTGAGGATGCGGGCGAGGTGGATGAGCGAGTACACGGTGATGAGGACTCCGGCGACGGGGAGGGCCAGATAGACCTGGCCGACGGTGATGGGGAGGGTGGAGACCGCTTGGCCCCAGGCGTTCTCGGCGATCCGCGAGCCGCCCAGCACGAAGACGAACAGGGCGAAGAAGATGATGGTCACCTGGACGAGGACGGCGACGAGTCGCTGCGCAGGCCGGGCGAACTTGTCGACGAGGATCTCGACCGCGATGTGGCCGCGTTCGGAGAAGACGAGCGCCCCGCCGAGCAGCGCCAGGACCACGAAGGTGTAGAGCGCGGCCTCCTGCGTCCACGGCGCCGAGTTCTGCAGCACCTGCCGGGTGAAGACCTGCCAGCTGACGATCGCCACGAGGGCGACGAAGAGGACGATGCAGACGATCCCGAGGACTCGATCGAGTCCTCGGCGCACGCGGTCGAGGACCACGATCGCCCGCGGTGGCGGGACGGAGCCGCTCTCGGGGGCGCCGCCGGACGGGGGTGTTTCGGACATGTCGTCGTCCTTCTCGAGGGATTCGTGCCGCGACGGGGCGGCCGGTCGGGAGCGGGAGGCGACCGCGGGCGGCGGTCGCCTCCTCCACTCACTCGGCGGCGGCGCGGGCCTCATCGAAGAGCTGCTCCTGGCGGTCGTCGGTGATGAACTCGTCCAGCAGGGGGGCGATGGCGTCGGTGAACGCGTCGCTGTCGACCTCGGTGAAGGTGGCTCCCGCGGCCGTGGCATCGGTGATCGCCGTCTCGGTCGCCTCGTTCCAGAGCTCGGTGTGCTGCTGCCAGGTCTCGCCCCACGCCTCGGTGAAGGCCGTGCGGTCCTCCTCGGACATCTCGTCGAGGACGCCGGTGTTGCCGATGAGGTAGTCGAGGCCGATCAGGTGACGGGTGTAGGAGAAGTAGGGCGCCACCTCGTAGTGCTTCTGGGTGAAGTACGAGACCTCGTTGTTCTCGGCGCCGTCGATGACGCCGGACTGGAGGCCCGTGTAGACCTCGCCGAACGCGAGGGGAGTGGGCGAGGCGTCGAGAGCCTCGATGAGCGAGATGAAGAGCGGGCTCTCCTGGACGCGGATCTTCAGGCCCGAGAGGTCGGCCGGCTCCTCGGCCGGTCCGTCCTTCGTGTAGACGCTGCGCGCGCCCTGCGTGAAGCCGCCGACCACCGTGAGGTTGTTGCTCTCCTCGAGCGAGGAGTAGAGCTCGTCGGTCAGATCGGGAGAGTCGTTCACGACCGTCATCTGGTGGTCGATCGAGTCGAACACCGTCGGGAGGTCGTAGACGAGGAAGTCCGAGGAGAGGTTCTCGAGCTGCGGGCCGGAGACGATCGCCAGGTCGACCGAGCCGTCGCCCACCAGCTGCAGGGTCTCGGCCTGCGCGCCCAGGGTCTCGTTGGGATAGACCTGGATCGACCAGCGGCCGTCCGTCGCCTCGTCGAGCCGCTCACCGAACGCCTCGAGGGCGATGTAGGAGGGGTGCTCCTCGGTCTGGTTGAGGGCGAGACGCAGCGTCTTGCTCTCACCGCCGCCCCCGCCGGAGGATCCCTCCTCGCCGGCGCCTGAACAGGCTGCCAGCCCGAGCGAGGCGACGGCGGCGATCGAGACGGTGGTGAGGAGCCGGGTGCTCTTCCGCATGTGATTCTCCTTCGAATGCAGTGCGCATGGTGATGCAGGGGGTGTCGCGGCGGGGTGGTCCCGGGCAGAGCTGGTGCGGGTGCTCTGCGCAGAGTCGCGCGGTGGAGTCCATTCACCCAAGCGCCCGGCGGAGCGGCAACGAGTTGCCGTCAGTTGCCGTGATTTCAGCGGCCACCGGTTCCGCGCATGCTCGCCCACCGCCGCGTCGGGCGGACGGGACCGGTCGACTCGCGGACGATCAGCTGGGTGGGGAGCAGGGCCGTCTTCAGACCGCCGCTGGCGTCGCTGGGGCGCCGCGTCGGGGCGCCGCGCAGATCGGCGAGGAGGGTGTCGATCGCGACGGCGCCGAGCTGCCGCAGTGGCGCGGCCACGGTCGTCAGAGGTGGCGTGCAGAAGTCGGAGCCGAAGATGTTGTCGAACCCGAGCACCGACACGTCGTCGGGGATTCTGGCGCCGAGGCTCTGCAGGCCCCTAAGGAGCCCGATGGCCATGAGGTCGTTGTAGGCGATGACGGCGGTCGCCTGCGAGGACGCGAGCTCGTTGGCTGCGGCGAGTCCGCCGGCCTGGGTCGGCTCGAACGGTCCGATCCTGCGCGTCTTCAGACCCCGCTCCCGGGTCGCCCCGCGCAGAGCGTGCCATCGGATGCCGTTCGCCCAGGAGGCCTCCGGTCCTCCGGCGTAGGTGATCGAGGTGTGGCCGAGCTGCACCAGATGGTCGACGGCCCGGGCCATCCCGCCCGCATTGTCGGAGGTGACGCTGGTCACATCGCTCATCGAGCGGTTCAGCAGCACCGTCGGCCGCTGTCTCGCGGCCATCCTGATCGCCGAGTCCGACAGCCGCGACGTGGCGAGGACGATGCCGGCGACCATCGGCAGGGTGCGGTCCAGCACCCGCTTCTCGGCCTGCGCCGACTCCTGCACGTCGGCGACGAGGAGCGTGTAGTCGGCCTCGGCGGCCTGCTCCTCCGCGCCGCGGAGCAGGTCGAAGAAGTAGGGGTTCGTCACGTCCGCGACGACGATCGCGATCAGCGAGGACTCGGCGGCGGGAGCCGGGCGGGTGAGCGGATCGGTGCGGTAGCCCAGCTCGGACGCCACCCGGCGGATGTGCGCGGCCGACTCGGCGCTGACCCTGCCCGGCCGCGAGAAGGTGCGCGACACCGTCGAGGTGGCGACTCCGGCCGCGGCCGCCACGTCGTAGATCGTCAGACGCCTGGTGGTCGGCTCCGCGGGGACCTCCGGCTCGTCCGGCGGACCACTCGACGTCTTCGCCATGGCCCCGATAGTAGGCGAGCCCTGCGCGCAGTTGCCAACGGATGCCGCTGGATCGACATTGTTCTGGCAACAAGCAGCAACAGGCGGCGGAGCCGCCGGAGTGAGGCAGCATGACCGGATGACCGACCCGTCGAAGAACGAGATCGCCGGCGAGACGGACGAGAGCTCCGCCGCCGCGACCGGCCTCACTCCCGAGCAGGCGACTCAGGTCGATGTGGCCGAGTACGAGCTGCGACGGCTGGGACTCGCGGAGGTCAGAGTGCTGCACCGCGGGGACCTCGCGATCATCGCCGCGCCCGCGCGCGAGCTCAGCCTCATCGCGAACAGCCCGCTGAGGGGCGAGGTGCTGCGAGCGGTCGGCGCGGCGGGATTCGCTCACGTCGCGCTCGATCTCTCCGGCCGGGTCTGACCCTCTGCAACGGCGACAACTGCTGGCAATCGCTTCTCGGCCACTGAGGGCGGCGACACAGTAGGGCCACTGCCCTGGGGGCGGTGCCCGCGAGCCGGGCGTTCAGCCAGAGGATCAAAGGAGATCGATCGATGCCATCCACCCGGACACGACGCCAGAGGCGCTCAGCGCTCGCCGTGTCGACCATCGCCGCGCTGGCGCTGACGGGAGGGGCCGTCACGGCCCAGGCCCTCCCCGCCGCCGCGGCGGTCAGTCAGCCGACCATCGAGTCGAGGGTCAAGGACACCGTCACCCTCGACGGAGTGCAGTTCCGCGACCTCAACGGCACCGGAGCCGTCGAGCCCTACGAGGACTGGCGCCTCTCCGTCGAGGAGCGCGTCGGCGACCTCGTCGGGCGGATGACCCTCGCCGAGAAGGCGGGACTCATGCTGATCAACACCATGAACGCCTCCTGCGACGAGACCACGGGCGAGCGCGGCATCGTGCCGGCCTCGGGGGTGGCGCTCCTGAACGACCAGAACATGCGCCGCTTCGTCTTCAGGAGCGTCGTCGCCGATGCCGCCTCGGCGTCGTGCACCTCGCCGACCGCGAGTGAGGCCGCGACATTCACGAACTCGGTGCAGGAGCTGTCCGAGGCGAGCCGACTCGGGATCCCGTCGCTGTTCAAGTCCAACGCCCGCAACCACATCGATCCCGATGTCCGCTTCGGGATCAACGAGGCGGCCGGCGCGATGACGGCCTTCCCCAAGGAGGCGGGACTCGCCGCGGCCGCGCTCGGCGAGGCGCAGGTCAACGACACCGCGACCCTCGGCGACATGGGGGTCATCGAGGACTTCACCGGAGTCATGGGCGATGAATGGTCGGCGATCGGCCTGCGCGGGATGTACGGCTACATGGCCGATCTCTCGACGGAGCCGCGCTGGTACCGCACCCACGAGACGTTCACCGAGAACGCCGACCTCAACTCCGAGATCATGGGCACCCTCGTGCGCGAGCTGCAGGGACCGGTCGACGGCGAGGGGGTCTCGCTCTCGGCCGACACCGACGTCGCGCTCACGCTCAAGCACTTCCCCGGCGGCGGACCGCAGGAGCTCGGCTTCGACCCGCACTACTCGTTCGGCAAGACCCAGGTCTACCCGGGTGGCGCGTTCGGCGACCACATCAAGCCGTTCGAGGCCGCCATCGACGCCGGAGTGTCGTCGATCATGCCGTACTACGGCGTCCCGATCGACGTCGAGTACCAGGGGGTCCAGTACAACCCGCTCGGCATGGCCTTCTCGGACCAGATCGTCAACGGCCTGCTGAGGGACGACCTCGGCTTCGACGGCTACGTCAACTCTGACACCGGGATCATCACCGATCGCGCCTGGGGGCTCGAGGACGCGACCGTCCCGGAGCGCGTGGCCACCGCGATCAACGGCGGCACCGACACGCTGTCGGGCTTCAGCGACACGAAGACCATCACCGATCTCGTCGAGCAGGGTCTGGTCACCGAGGAGCGCGTCTCGCTCGCGGCCGACCGCCTGCTGACGCCGCTGTTCCAGATGGGGCTCTTCGAGGACCCCTACGTCGATGCGGCGGCCGCTGACGCGATCGTCGGCTCGGCCGAGAACGAGGAGACCGCCCTCGACCTCCAGCGCAAGTCGCTCGTCCTGCTGCAGAACGAGACGACGTCGGCGGGCACCGCCGCGCTGCCCCTCACGGAGGGCGCGAAGGTCTACGTCCTGGGCGACCTCGACCCGGCCGTCGTCGCCGAGTACGGCTACGAGGTCGTCGACGGCAACGTGCTCGACGAGAACGGCAACCGCCCGAGCGCGGAGGGCAGCGATCACGTCATCGTCTCGATGCGCGCGAACAACGTGAACACCGGTCAGTACGACAGCCGCGTGGCGGCCGAGACAGCGCCGATCAACCCGATCGTCGCCGAGGGCTTCGAAGGACTCGACGGGGAGAGCCGTTACGGCGCGACGGACGCCTGCGTGATCGACCCCGCGGCGAGCTGCAGCGACAACGGTCTGCGCTTCGGCGGCTCGCTGCCGTGGGAGTCGAGCATCCTCGACTTCACGGGGATGTCGGAGTCGGAGTCGTGGCAGGTGACCCCGTCGCTCGACGTGGTCCAGCAGGCCATGGCCGAGGTCGGAGATCCCGACAAGGTGATCCTCAACGTGTACTTCCGCCAGCCGTTCGTCCTCGACGAGGCCAGCGGACTGCGCGACGCCGGTGCCATCGTGGCCGGCTTCGGCAGCAGCCCGACGGCGCTGATGGATGTGCTCTCGGGCGCGTTCGACCCGCAGGGACGCATGCCGTTCGCCCTGGCCGGGACCCGCGCGGCGGTCGAGCAGCAGTACAGCGACCTCGCCGGGTACGACGAGACCGATGACGGGGCGCTGTTCGAGTTCGGCCACGGACTCTCGTACGAGCGGACCAGCACCCTGGATATCGACCTCTCCGCCGTCTCGACGGTGTCGGGACGGACGACGAAGGTGACCGTCACGGCCACGAACAACGAGGACGTCGCGGCCGGTGTGGCCCTCACGACGCCCTACGGCACCGTGAAGCTGCCCGCGCTCAAGGCGGGAGCTACCGTGACGAGGACCATCACCCTCCCCGGCACCTCGCTCCCGACAGGGACGATCGCGGTCACCCTGACGGCGACCGTCGATGGTCGCGAGATCTCGCTGACCGAGGACGTGACGGTGACGCGGACACGATGATCGTCTGACCAGCAGTCCGCAGGGGCCTGGCCCGCCCCGTGCAGTACCCGTCAGCGGCGAGCGTGCGCCTGGCGACGGGGGAGTCGTTCACGGCCGACCGGCGAGCCTCCGCCCTGATCACCGGCGAGCCTCCGCCCTGATCAGACGCCACTTCCAGCTCGGCGCGATCGCTCCCGTCGGTGCCTCCTCACCCAGCACGGGCGGATCCGCGGCAACTGACGGCAAGCCATATCGTCTCCGCTCGGCTCCGTCCTAATGTCCGAAGCGTCCGTCAAAGGAGAGGGTCCGACATGAACGACGTCCTGAAGAACATCACCCCCACACGGCGCTCCGTGCTCATCGGAGCAGGCGCCGGCGCCGCCATCGGTGCGCTGAGTGCCGGAGCCGCCTGGAGCACGCCCGGCGGCTTCAGCATCCCGTCGATCACCCGCCAGCGCGATCGGGTGCTCCTCGACACGGGGTGGTCGTTCTCGCGCACCGACGCCGCCGACGCGGCGATCACGTCGACGGCGGGATGGGAGAGCGTGACGCTCCCGCACACCTGGAACGACCAGGATTCGATCGACGACGAGCCCGGCTACTACCAGGGGCCCGGGTGGTACCGCCGCAGTGTGGAGGTGCCCAAGACGGCGACGGTACCGCCGGGGAAGCGGGCGTTCCTGCACTTCGAGGGGGCCAACCAGGTCGCCGAGGTGTTCGTGAACGGCGTCGCGGTCGGCCGCCATGTCGGCGGCTACCAGGCGTTCACCGTCGACGTCTCGGCGCAGGCACGCGCCGCCGTCGCGAGCGGGCGGATCGACCTCGCGGTGCGCGTGGACAACGCCATCGACCCCGACATCGCACCGCTGACCGCCGACTTCACCTTCTACGGCGGCCTCTACCGCAATGTCTGGCTCGTCATCACCGAGGACGTCCACCTCGACATGCTCGACAGCGGCTCCTCCGGTGTGTTCGTGAGCACGCCGAGCGTCTCCGCCGCCTCGGCGACCGTGGCGGTCAAGGCCCGCCTCGTCAACGAGGGCGGGTCCACGAAGAAGGTCCGCCTGCTCAACGCGGTGCTCGACTCCCGCGGCCGCAAGGTCGTCTTCGACACCGCGCAGTACACGCTCGCCCCCGGCGAGACCCGCGAGGTGACGCGGACCCTGCCCCGGATCAGCAACCCGACACTGTGGTCACCCGAGTCGCCGACGCTCTACCGGGTCAGCACGGTCATCGAGGCCGACCTGCGCATCGACCGCGTCGACTCCCCGCTCGGCTTCCGCTGGTACTCCTTCGACGCCGCGACCGGGTTCTCGCTGAACGGAGCCGCCTACCCCCTCCGCGGGGTCAACCGGCACCAGGACATCGTCGGGAAGGGCAACGCGCTCACCGACGACGAGCACCGCCGCGACGTGCAGATCATCAAGGACATGGGCGCGAACGTCCTGCGGCTGGCCCACTACCCGCAGGCGCCCGCAGTCCTCGAGGCCGCCGACGAGCTGGGGCTCATCCTGTGGGAGGAGGCGCCCCTGGTCAGCCGCGCCACGATCAGCGACGGCTTCACCGCCTCGAGCGTCTCGCAGACCGTCGAGATGATCAGGCAGCACTTCAACCACCCCAGCGTCGTCTTCTGGGGATACATGAACGAGATCCTCCTGCAGGCGCCGCGCCCCACCCCGCCCGGGTACGAGCAGTACATCGTCGACCTCGCCCGCCGGCTCGAGGAGGTCGTCCGAGCCGAGGACCCGAGTCGTCCCACCGTCATGGCCATGAACCGCGACACCGCGAACCGCTACAACACCCTGGGCCTCGCGGACATCCCGAAGATCGCCGCGTGGAACCTCTACCACGGCTGGTACTACTCGGGCCTGGACGACTTCGCCCGGTTCCTCGACGAGCAGCACGCCACGTACCCCGACCGGCCGCTGTGGGTCAGCGAGTACGGCGCCGACAGCGACAGCCGCCTGCACTGGGTCCGCGCCACCGAGCTGCCCGTCGACCCGCAGTCGGGCCGTGTCAGCTACAAGGAGCAGTCCGTCGAGTTCCAGCAGCTCTTCAACGAAAAGTACCTCGCCGCCATCAATGAGCGGCCCTGGCTCGTCGGCACCACGCTGTGGGCGCAGTTCGAGTTCGGTTCGGAGGACCGGTCGGGCACCATCCCGCACGTGAACCAGAAGGGGATCATGCACCCCGACCGCACGCCGAAGGACGTGGTCGGCCTCTACCGGTCGCAGTGGCTCGAGACTCCGGTGGTGCACATCGCGGCCCACGAGTGGACGCGGCGCGCCGGCACCGCCGAGTCGACCGGTGCCGCGACCGTGACGCAGCCGCTGAAGGTGTACTCGAACCAGGGCCGGATCGAGCTCGTGCACAACGGCGTCTCGCTGGGGACCAAGGCCACCGGCGCCGCCTCCGAGGCGGTGTGGGAGGTGCCCTTCGTCGACGGGCGCAACACGTTCACTGCTCACGGCCGTGGTGCCGCGACCGTGAAGGACGACGTGGAGATCGCGTTCGTCCGGTACTCCCCCGTGCTCGCGGATCCGTCGTCGATCGTCCGTCGGCTTCCCGTCAACATCGGCGGGGTCACGCAGTACGTCGACCCGGACGAGACGGTGTGGATCGAGGACCAGGAGTATCGCGAAGGGGGCTGGGGCGCCGTCGGCGGAACCCTGGGGTGGACGGATGCGGGATGGATCAACGGCTCCACCGAGGATCCGCTCTACCAGTTCTTCCGTGTAGGGATGACCGCCTACCGGTTCGATGTTCCCGACGGCACCTACGACGTGCGGCTGCGCTTCGCGGAGACCCAGAAGGACACCGCGGGTCAGCGCGTGTTCCGCGTGCGCCTCGGCGACACGGTGCTGGTCGAAGACCTCGACCTCGTCGCCCTCGTCGGAGCGTTCACGAACTACGACCTCGACGGCGTGGCGACGGCGACGGGCGGCACGGGCCTCACAGTGTCGTTCGACGCGAAGGTCGACCAGCCGATCCTCGCCGGCCTCGACCTCCGGAGGAGGTGACCGGCGCAGTGCCCGGGAGCCGCGCAGCCGCAGCCGTCATGACGACTGCGGCTGCGCGGAGGGCGTCGATCGCGTCAGCGTCCGCGCCCCTGCACACCCCGTCGGAGCGCCCGGCGTCCGATCAGCGCGGCCCCGAGCAGCGCGAGCACCGAGCCGGCCGCGAGCATCCCGAGCGCGTCGGTGCCCGTCGCGGCGAGCCGCCCGCCCCGCGCTGACACGGGGTCGGCGGCGGCCGGAGCGACCGCCTCCGTCACTCCCCCGGACGGACCCACGGGTGCCGCGCCCGACCCGCCCGGCGTCGGCTCCGGCGTGGTGCCTCCCGTCGAGAACCCTTCGTGCCAGGACCCTCCCTGCCTCGTCAGCAGCACGGATCCGCTCTCGAGAACTCCTGTATCCGGATCGCAGCGAGATCTCACCGCGAGACCGGATGACCGGCTCCGCCACTGTAGGAGCCGGCCCGGAGCGCGCCCCACCCCCCGAACAGACCAAAAGGTCTCCGGTCATCGGCGGAGCCGAGGGAATCTCTCCTCGTTCAGCGACAGGACGGGGGGCACCGAGGGTCATTTCACGCCAAGATGTGCGCGTGAGGTTTCCGAGGTATAGGCGCGCAGTGGCGTTCGGCGGGGGTCGTGTGCGCGCCACCCTCCTGGCGGTCACCGCCGTGATCGCGCTCGCCGTCGTCGGCACCGTGGTCCCGACGGCGAGCGCCGAGACCCCGTGCGCGGCGGGGCAGAACGCCATCGTCTGCGAGAACTCGCGATCGGGCGCCGATCCCTCGGTCTGGGACGTCTCCGGCGCCGGCGACCCGTCGATCCAGGGCTACGCCACCGACATCAGCGTGAACGTCGGCCGGCGCATCGACTTCAAGATCGACACCGACGCCGCGGCCTACTCCGTCGACATCTACCGCACCGGCTGGTACGCCGGGAAGGGCGCGCGCCTCATCGCCTCCACCGCCCCGACCGCGAGCCTCCCGCAGATCCAGCCGGAATGCCTCTCGGACGTCACCACCGAGCTCTACGACTGCGGCACCTGGGGCGTCTCGGCGGGCTGGGACGTGCCGAGCACCGCCGTGTCGGGCGTCTACTTCGCCCTGCTCAGCCGCGCCGACACGGGCGGCCGGAGCCAGATCACCTTCGTCGTGCGCGACACCGCGAGCACCTCGGCCGTGCTGTTCCAGACCTCCGACACGTCGTGGCAGGCCTACAACACCTACGGAGGCTCCAACTTCTACTCGGGCGGGGCGAACGGCCGCGCCTACAAGCTGAGCTACAACCGCCCCGTCACCACCCGCGGCGACAACGCGGGCCGCGACTTCTACTTCGCCAACGAGTACCCGCTGGTGCGCTTCCTCGAGCGCAACGGCTACGACGTCAGCTACTTCAGCGGCATCGACACCGACCGCTTCGGCTCGGCGCTCAAGCAGCACCGCACCTTCCTCTCGGTCGGCCACGACGAGTACTGGTCGGGCGCCCAGCGGGCGAACGTCACGGCCGCGCGCGACGCGGGCGTGCACCTCCAGTTCCTCTCGGGCAATGAGAACTACTGGCGCACCCGCTACGAGCCCTCGCCGACCACCGGAGGCACGGACTACCGCACGATCGTCACCTACAAGGAGACGTGGGCGAACGCCAAGACCGACCCGGCGGCCGAGTCGACCGGCACGTGGCGCGACCCGCGCTTCGCCTCGGTGGCGAACGGAGGCGGCCGCCCCGAGAACAGCCTCGCGGGCACGCTCTACATGTCCAACTACTCCGATCTGCCGGTGACGGTCAGCGCCGCGGAGGGGAAGCTGCGGCTCTGGCGCAACACCTCGCTCACCAAGCTCGCCACAGGCAGCAGCGCGGCGCTCGCCCCGCACACGATCGGCTACGAGTCGAACGAGGACCTCGACAACGGCGCGCGCCCACCGGGCCTGGTCCGGCTCTCGACGACGACCGGAGCGGTCCCCGAGTACCTGCAGGACTTCGGCAACACCGTCGCGCCGGGCACCACCCGGCACAACCTCACGCTCTACAAGGCCGCCAGCGGCGCGCTGGTCTTCTCGGCCGGCTCCGTGCAGTGGACGTGGGGCCTCGACCAGGAGCACGACGGCGACGGCGCGCCGGCCGACGTGCGGATGCAGCAGGCCCAGGTGAACCTCTTCGCCGACATGGGCGTGCAGCCCACCACCCTGATGACCGGCCTGGTCGCCGCCACGAAGAGCACCGACACCGCCGGCCCCACCGTCTCGATCACGAACCCCTCCGGCACCACGAGCAAGGCCAACGGCAGCACGGTGACGGTCTCGGGCACCGCGGCCGACGCCTCGGGACGGGTCGCCGGCGTGGAGGTCTCGACCGACGGTGCCACCTGGCACCCGGCGACGGGGACCACGTCCTGGACCTACAGCTACGTGCAGCACGGGTCGGGCAGCGGCACCATCAGGGTGCGCGCCGTCGACGACAGCGCCACCATCGGCACCGCGGTGAGCCGCACCGTCACCATCACCGGCACGGCGAGCGTGTTCGGTGCCGAGACGCCCCGGACGATCGACTCCGGGGACACCGACCCGGTCACCCTCGGGCTGCGCTTCACGCCGACCGCCGACGGGTTCATCCAGGGCGTGCGCTTCTACAAGAGCGCCGCCAACACCGGCACCCACACCGGCACGCTCTGGAGCCTCGACCGCCGGCAGCTGGGCACCCTCACCTTCGCGAACGAGACGGCGAGCGGATGGCAGACCGCCTCGTTCGCCGCGCCCGTCGCCGTGACGGCCGGCACCCCGTACGTCGTCTCGTACACGACCACGACCGGCCGCTACTCGGCGGCCGAGTGGTTCTGGGCGAGCGCCGGCTACGACGCCGCTCCGCTGCGGGTCGCCGGCGGCTTCGGCGCGGAGCCGGCGGGGGTCTACAGCACCTCCGGCGGATTCCCCGCCGACAGCTACCGCGCGGGCAACTACTACGTCGACGCCGTCTACAGCACGGTCGACTCGACTCCCCTGAGCGTCGCGTCGCAGAAGCCGCTCGCGGGCTCGTCGAGCGTCGCGCGCTCGACGAGCGTGTCGGGAGTCTTCTCGAAGGCCGTGACGTCGGCCTCGGTCGCGATGACGCTGAAGACCGCCTCCGGAGCGAGCGTGGCGGGGAGCACGGCCTACTCGGCGACCACCCGCACCGCGACCTTCACGCCGAGCGCCCCGCTCGCGGCGTCGACCACCTACACCGCCACCCTCGCGGGCACCGCGACCACCGGAGGCGCCGTCACGGCCGGTGGCAGCTGGACCTTCACGACCCAGGCGCCGGACGCCGTCGTAGGGGTCTGCCCCTGCCGCCTCTTCGACGACTCCACTGCTCCCGGGATCGCGCAGGTCGCCGAGGGCAACCCGGTCACCCTCGGAGTCCGCTTCGCGCCGACCGTCGACGGCACCGTCACCGGCGTGCGCTTCTACAAGGGCCCCGGCAACACCGGTACCCACGTCGGGACGCTCTCGAACGCCGACACCGGAGCCGAGATCGGCCGGGCGACGTTCGTCGGCGAGAGCACGGGCGGCTGGCAGTCGGTCGTGTTCGCTGCACCGGTGGCCGTGACGGCCGGGACCGACTACGTCGCCGCCTACACGACGACCACGGGGAACTACTCGGCCACCGTGAACGGGTTCGGCTCCGGAGGCACGCGCGGCCCGCTCGTCACCGCGAGCGACTCCGGTGCGTACTCGTACAGCGGCGGCTTCGCCGGGTCGCGCTCGACCACGAACTACCTCGTCGATGTCACGTTCGCGCCGACGGTGGCTCCTGCGACCCCGACGCCCGCTCCCCTCCCCGCGGGCACGCGCCTGTTCGCCGACGCGACGCCCGCGACCGCCTCCGCCGACGACCCGTCCTCGGTCGAGGTGGGGATGAGCTTCACCGCCTCCGCCGCGGGCAGTGCGACCGGCATCGCGTTCTACAAGGGCTCCCGCAACACCGGGACGCACGTCGGATCGCTGTGGGACGCCTCCGGCACGCGGATCGCGCAGGTGACCTTCACCGGCGAGACCGCGAGCGGCTGGCAGAGCGCGGCGTTCGCGTCGCCGGTGAGCCTCGCGCCGGGGGCGCGGTACACGGTGTCGTACCTGGCTCCGGCGGGGTACTACTCGGCGACGCCGAGCGGGCTCGCGTCGTCGGTGACCAACGGCGCGCTGACGACGGCGTCCGCGCCCAACGGGGTGTACCGGTACGGGTCGGGCGGAGTGATGCCGACGTCGGCGTACACCAGCACGAACTACTTCGTGGACGTGTACTTCCAGGGGTAGGCGGGGCGTCCGGCCGCTAGACGTTCTCGTGTAGCGGATGGTGGATACGCTCGAATACACCCTGTGCGCACTCTGCAGCGAGATCACCGTGTTCGACTTGGTGCCATCCGCTCCGGCAACCCGCGCCTGGCGGAGGCGGTCGCCGCCGCCCACATCGAGTCGGGCCGCGCCCCGTCGCTCGCCGTTCTGAGTCGCGACACGAAGTGAGGCGGAGCCTCGTCCGGCTGCGGCTTCCGCGCCCGACGAGGTGGATCCCTCCTGGTCGACGCAGTCGGATCCCCGATCCGAGCACAAGTCGCGCGCAATGTCCCCACGCAGGACCGATCGTGTCGCCTGCCGTCTGCCGTTCTGCGCGCGCCTGCCATCGCGTCACTCCAGGTGCGGCTCGGCGCGATCGATCCATCACAGGCTCATTCCCCAGCGGAGATCGCGGCGATGCGCGACCGTCTCCTTCAGTCGAGAGCCGCCAGGCAGCCCACCGGCGATCATCAGAACGTTCTCGAGGAGGGCCGGTTCCCGCTCTCGTTAGGCTTCCGTCATGCGCCTTTCCCACCTGCCGTTCGATCTCCTCGCATCCGAGGGGTCGGACTGGACCACCACGTCGTCAGGCATCGAGGGAGCCGCCCCCGCGGGAACGGATCTCTTCGTAGACCCCAGTGGGGACAGCGGTGTCGCCGCGGAGACTCTGCTCAACGCACACACCCTCCTCGGGTCTCCACCAGAGGGAGACTTCACCTTCGCCGCCGAAGTGACGCCCGATCATCGAGCGACGTTCGACGCGGGGGTTCTGCTCGCGTGGGTCGACGACAGCAACTGGGCGAAGCTGTGCTTCGAGCGTTCTCCCGCGGGAGAGGTGATGATCGTCTCGGTCGTCACGAAAGGGACTTCGGATGACGCCAACGGGTTCATCGTGAACGCTCCCGAAGCGCGACTTCGTCTCGCGCGGGTAGGGAACGTTCTGGCTTTCCACGCGCACGACGCGACTGGTTGGCGTTTCGTCCGCGCGTTCACGCTGCCGGGAGCGGCGACCCGGTTGTCGGTGGGTTTCGAGGTGCAGAGCCCGACCGGAGACGGATGCCGAGTCTCGTTCACCGACATCGCGTTCGAGCGCCGAACCGTCGTCGACCTGCGCAACGGCGACTGAGCCGTATCGATAGAGGTGGTCGGCTCTGTCGGAGAGGTTCGAGCGGGAAGAACTCGTCATCCGAGTGAACTCCGCGAGTGGGTGCTCAGCGAGTCGGCCGAGAGCTGCCGCGCCCCCACCATCGGGTGCCCGCAGACTGCGCGGTGCGGACGCGGCCTCGAGCTCCGCGAGCACGCTTCGGCAGCCCTCCTGCAAGAGCGGTTGCTCGGCTACGGGAGGCTTCCGACCGTAGCCGCCACCCTGCCTGTCGCCCTCGACCCTCGGCTGATCCGGCCACCCCGCGAGACGACGCCGACGAGGACGAGAACCGCGTCGGGCTCATGGACCCAGTGCGGCTGCTTCCCCGTCTCGGACGGTTCTCCCCCCGCGGACTCCCCACCGCGCAGGTCGTCCGACCACCCCGACTCAGACCCGTTTCCCGCTTCGAGGCAGTGATGCACCGCCTCCCGCGGTGCTCCCCAGATAGTCGGGCGCGAGCTCGTCGCGGACGCCTTCGACCTCGTGAGGGTCGGAGTGGTCCAGGATCACGGCCTCGTGCGGGCCGGAGCCGATCGCAGCCGGGGTCACGAGTCGCGCCGCCCTGAACCTGACCGGTCGTCGAGGGCAAGGGAGTCGGTGGCGGTCTGCCCGCGGAGGGCTGGGGCGACGAAGATCGCGATGACGACGAGGATCATGGGCATGATCAGTGCCGCGCGGAGGGTGAAGTGCTCTCCGAGGAAACCGAGGGCGGGCGGCCCTACCAGGAACGCGACGTAGCCGAGGGTCGCGACGAAGGAGACGCGTGCGGCCGGGCGGGGCCCGGAGTCGCCGGCAGCGGAGAGGGCGACGGGGAAGCCGAGTGAGGCGCCCAGCCCCCAGAGAAGGACTCCGGCGCCGGCGAGGACCTGGCTGTCGGGAAAGCTGACAAGGGCGAGCCCTCCGGTGGCGGCGGCGGCGCTGACGGTGAGGACTGCGGCGCGGCCGTAGCGGTGCACGAAGTAGCCGCCGGCGAAGCGTCCGATGGTCATCGCGGCTGCGAAGACGGCGTAGACCGCGGAGCCGAAAGCGGCGGTGAAGCCGTGTCCATCGACCATGACAAGGGGCAGCCAGTCGTTCGCGGTGCCCTCGGCGAGGGCCATCGCGAGCACGATCACGCCGATGAGCAGCAGTGTGCGGTCGGCCCATACGGGGGCGGGCTTCACCGTCGTCTCTGCGTCCGTTCGCGGGTCGGCTCGCGTGCTCTGCCCGACGCCGCCGGGGATGTGGCGGATCGCGAGGGGGACGACGGCGCCGACGGCGACTCCGACGAGGACGAGATGCCAGACGACGGAGAAGGAGGTGGCGGTGAAGGCGATGCCGGCGACGGCACCGATGACGGTGCCGAGGCTGAAGCAGCCGTGCAACGCGGGGAGGACGGGCTTGGCGATGGCCCTTTCGAGGTCGGCGCCGTCGATGTTCAGCGCGACTTCGGTACTGCCCATGCCCAGGCCGAACAGGGCCAGACCGGCGGTCGCGAGAGCGGCGCTCGACACGGCGGCTCCGAGGCCCACGGTGGGCATGCTCACGACGACGAGAGCTACTCCGAAGAGGATCACGGGGCGGGTGCTGAAACGGGCCACGAGGGGCCCGGAGCCGAGGATGCCGATCATGGAGCCGACGGACAGGCCGAAGAGCACGAGTCCCATCTGAGCAGTGGAGGCGCCGAGGAGGTCCCTGATCGCGGGGGTACGGGTGACCCAGGAGGCGATCGAGAAGCCGGGGATGAAGAACAGTGCGAACAGCGCCAGACGGCGCCGGGACAGGGCGGAGGACACGGATTTCCTTCATGAAGTCGGGCGGCCCGGGGGCGCCTTCGAGTGTGGGCGCGGATCGACGGTCAGAGCGGGAGCTGGACATTCGACGGCGATCCGGGACCGGCGGGTCTTGTGAGGGAGGCGCAGGAATGCATGACGACGCAGTGATGACCGCGGGATTGACCAAGGGGGCCGCGACTCCGCAGATCCTGCGCAGTCGTGGCCCCCTTGCCGTGGCAGCTGCCTCAGCCCTGGGCGGCTGGGGACGTGACCGTGCTACTGCGCAGGAAGCGCGGCTGCGAGGTTCTCGAGCGCGCGAAGACTGTCGGATCCGATGGGCGTGAGCACGACGCACGTCGCTCCGGCTGCGTGCCGGGCAGCGATACCGTCGCGGACGCGTCCTGCTGTGCCGGCGAGGGTGAGGGTGTCGATCCACTCATCCGGGAGCGCGGCAGCGAAGGCTTCAGCGCTGCCGGCGTGTTCGCGAAGCTCTGTGAACTCGGAGGCGAACGGCAACGGGGCGATGTGCGGGAACCAGTCGCTCTCGCCGATGACTCCGAGCGGTGACCGCACCACTTCTCGCGCTTCGGCGTCCGTGGGCGCGACGGCGGCGATGTCATAGGTGATGAGTCGTGGAGTACGACCCGCGCGACCGGTGTCCATTCCTGCAGTCTCAGCCGACGAGCGGATGTATTCCGGGGTTGCGGGTTCCGCGAGGACGACGCCGTCGGCGACTTGACCAGCGGCGGCCAGTGACTTCGGACCTCGCACGCCCCACACGATAGGAGGCGGCGTGCTGGGCACCATCTCGAGGCGCACGTCCGCGACGTCGACGTAGCGGCCGGCGGCGGGACCCGGCTCTCCTCGCAACAACGTCGTCAGAGCGATGGTGTACTCGCGAAGCAGCGTGAGGGGGCTGGCAGGCCAAGCACCAACGGAGCGCATCCAGTCGGGCATGCCGTGGCCGATGCCGATGACGACTCGACCGGGGAAGAGTTCTTCCAGGGTCGCGATCTCCATCGCCGCGAAGGCCACGTTGCGCGAGCCGGCAGGCAGAATGCCCACGCCGACGGTGACCCGTGTCGTGCTCGCGAGGACAGCGGCAGCCTGGGCGATTCCGCCCCGGAAACCGAGATCTTCGACGACCCAGACTTCGTCGAAGCCGAGGTCTTCAGCGCGCTGGGCGAAAACGATGATCTCGTTCGCTGGAAGATCGCGCGGGAGCATCACTCCGACGCTGGATGAACTGCTCATCATTGGCCTTTCTAGTAGGTGTCTCTGCATTGTTTTAGACGAGAAAGCAGTCGGTTCTGCTGTCGAGACGGGCGGGCGCGCGGCGTCGCGGTCATGCCGGAGGGGCGGTGGGCTCGATGGTCGGGGTCGGTGCACAACGCTGACCGAACCGGTACAGAGGCGCAGGGGTCGACGCCAACTGTGGGAGCGGAGAACTCTGTGAGCGGCCGCACTCAGGGCAACCCGATATGACCGGGGCTATCGGATCAACCCTGACGGCCGTTGATAAGAATTTGCCATCGCGGGCGCGCCGCGCCGTAGAGGTGCCACTTGTCGTGCAGCAAGAACCACACACACTCTTACGCCTGTATCTCCTGACGGCTTTGAGGAGGTGGGCCGGAGCTCGCCCGCAGCACTGTCTGAGGAATCGCCGTGGACAGGGTCGGCGTTCTGTCGCCCGCGATCCGTCGCTCGAGCAGCGCGAAGGCACGCTGGCCGAGGTCGTCGAAGTCCTGCGACACCGTCGTGATCGACGGCCGCCAGACGGACGAGAGCGGGTGGTCGTCGAACCCCACCACGCTGACATCCTCCGGCACCCTGCGGCCGGAATCCGTGAGCCCGGCGATCACCCCCATCGCGAGCTCGTCATTGCCGCAGAAGATCGCCGTGACATCAGGGTCGTGAGCGAGGTCGATGCCGATAGCGACGCCGGACGCGGCTTCCCAGCTGCCCGCGGAAACCGCCGGCGCCACGGCACCCCTCTCGCGCAGGGCGTCGCGCCACCCGGTCGTCCGGCCGTCCTCGATCCCCGTCCGAGAGGGCGGCACCGTCACGTGGTGCACGGTCCGGTGGCCGAGCTGCAGGAGGTGCTCGGTGATCGCTCGTCCTCCTGCGACTTCGTCCAGGGCAGCTTGCGGGTAGAGGCCGTTGATCTCCCCCGAAGCGATGACCACCGGGAGATGATCCGGGAGGTGAGGGAGCGCAGCGACTCCTGCGGGATCGAACGTGAGCACGATGATGCCCGCGAGCGGCAGCCTCAGCGCCGCATCGATGGCAGCGCGGGCTGAGCTCGACCCCTCATCGTCGATGACGGAGATCGTCACCGAGAATCCCGCCCTTCTCGCAGCCTGCTCGATGCCGCGGATCGTGGAGGAGTACCCGTAGATCGTGGTGTCGGAACTGAGGACGGCGATCGTGGTGGCCACGCCGCGCACGAGAGCTCTGGCAGTCGCACTCGGCCGGTAGTCGAGAGCTTCGATCGCGTCGGTCACCCGTCGGGTCAGGTCCGGGCTGACGCGAGCTGCTCCGGTGAGCACCCGCGACACAGTGGGTACGGACACCCGTGCGTACTCGGCCACGTCCGAGATGGTCGACGGGCGGTTGCCCGAGGCCGGGATGTCATCGCCGGCGGAGACCTGCCTCATGAGATCGGACCTCCCTCCTCGACCTTATCGAGGGCGGCACCGGCCAGGAGCGGGCCCGCGCCCGTGGTCGAGGTCAGGTGAAGGACGTCGGCGCCTCGAGGGACATCGATCGAGACGGACACCGTCGCGAAATTCGTCCAGTCGTGCGTGAAGGGGAACGTCACCGGGATCGCCGGTGCGTCCCCGGCTCGAATCTGGAGGTGACGGTCGATGACGTCGGTGTTGTAGAGGTGTCCGGTCCTGCGGTCGGCGTTGCTGTACCGCAGCGAGAGGAGATAGCGCCCGGCAGAGGGCGCGACGAGCTCCGCCGCGCCGGCAGGCCGCCCGTCCGCCGACCCGAGACCGTCGATGACAGGGACGGCCGTATCGCTGCTCAGCCGAGCCCCGCCCGTCAGCCGCCACCGCTCGTCGGACACCGGGATCTCCGACGTCCCCCCGCTCGACCGCTCGACGGTCAGCGCCCTGATCGCCGTCGGCCGACCAGCGGTGATGCGGACCTCGCTGATGCCGGAGGGCAGCACGACACTGTCCAGCCTGGTCAGCACCGTGCCGTCGAGCTCGACCGTCGCTCCCGCGTCGCTGTCCAGGCTCAGGCGGTAACGGGCGCGGTCGGGGACTCCGATGTGGAAGGAGAGGCTGTCGTCGGGTCCGATGATCACCGCCGTCCTCTCGCCGTCGGCTCCGTGCCGCACCTCGCCTCCGGTGTGCAGCGCTCGGCTTGCGGGATAGTGCCGCACCGGCACGATCGTGTGGAGCTCGACGCGGTCGATAGCCAGATCGGCACCGTCGAGAGGCCGGACGGCGACCACGTGGGGCCCCGCGTCGAGCCGGACCGGCGTCTCGACCCGTCCGGTGAACCCGCGGGCGAGAGTCGCCGGCAGGTCGATCCGGACGGCGTCGCGTCCATCGATCTCGATCTCGGCCGTCGCGGGCACGGAGTCGGTTCCGTAGTAGAGCGCGAGGAGGTGCTCGCCCTTCTGCTCCACCACGACCGGGAACTCGGCGCGGCTGCCGGCGTCCGGGGTTCCCGAGATACCGGATCGGCCCGTACCCGCGTACTGCTGCATGTCGTCGTCGTGCCGACTCCACGTCAGCCCTTCGCCCGTGGCGACGTCTGCGGGCACCACGACGGCGGCCGGGACAGCAGTCGGAGGAGTGCCGTCGTCCGGCGCGATCGTGACCCGGTAGGCCGCCAGGGGGTCGTCGTTCGCGATCGTGAAGCGGAGTCCGCCATCGCTGGTGCCGATGGGCGCGTCGACGACGGTCGTGGTGCTGCTGAGCGGACCTTCGTACCCGCTCCACTCGACACGCTCCACGGCGACACGCCAGTGCAGGTCGGTCGCGAGCCCGCGGACCTCCACCTCCACGGGGTGACGGCCTCCACCGATCAGCGCGGTCACGGTGTCCCCGTCCCGGGCCGCGAGGGAGTGGAGGGAGTCGCGGATGCTCGAGGCGGCCGTCTCGGAGCGCACCGTCTCTCCGCGCAGGGCGGCGTACCAGTGGAGGAGCCACCAGCCGCCGTTCGCCTGGTGCCGTCCGACCGCGTGGTCGTCGAGGTTCCCCGCCATCGTCCAGTACGCGAGGTCGCCGTCGATCTTCCCGGTCTCGAGGATGTCGATCCACTGGATGAGCCGTCCGGGCACCGAGGTGTCCCGCCGGTTCGCGTACTCGTCGATGTTCACGGGAAGCGGTGGGATCGAGAGCTCCTCCTCCAGCGCGCGGTAGTGCTCCAGATGACGGGGGAGCAGCTCGAGCGAGGAGGGCTGGAGTTCGTGCCACGCCATGATGTCGGGGAGGACGCCGTTGGCCTTGCCGTACTCGAGGAGGTCCCGGACGCGGTTCGGGTAGTAGTGGGACTCGTTCGGTCCGACGATCCGCGCTTCGGGATCGATTGCGCGGATGGCGCGGTGCAGCGTCGTCCAGTCGGCGAGGAACCTGTCCCGGCCGGCCGCGTCCCACGCGGCGTACCAGATCCAGTCCCCCTCGTTGAACGGCACGTACACGAAGCGGTCCCGGTCCTCACGCCGGGAGATCGTGCGGACAGCGTCCTGCACCAGCTCCGCGTAGCGGTCGACCCCGATCTCCTCGTACGGCCACTGCTCGAGGAGGTCCTGCAGGTAGACGACCATCTCCTCGCCTCCGGCTGCGAAGAAGTCGTCCGCGACCTCGAGGGCGTCGCCTCCCGGATGCTGGCGCCCCCCAGGGGCCTTCTGCGCCAGGGTGCGCGGGCGGATACCGGACAGCAGTGCGGACGACGGTGCATCGGGGCTCGCGAGCCCGTACAGCATTCCCGTCGCGCCGCCGTGCACCGCGCCGGTTGTCGCCGAGGCGTCGATGACCACGTGCTCGACGAACGGTGCGCGCCCGATACGGAACGTGCGAGCAGCGGGTTCGTCGTCTCCCTCGGGGAGCGTGACAGTGAGAACACCTCTCTCCTGGTCCCACTCCGTGAGCCACGGCGTGAGGCGGCGCGGGAAGACGGTCTCGACGACGAGCGGCCCCCCGCGGAAGGCGGGCAGCGGCACGTCGATCGATCGATCCCCCTCTCGGCGCCAGAGGGTGAGGTGCGTCTCGTGCTCGTCTCCGAGAGCGAGCGCGACCCAGGGTGCGGTCCACAGGTCGATGCCGAGGGGCCAGGCCGCGTGCGCTCGGGCGAGTCCCGGTCGGAGTCGCTTGTGCGCGGCGACTCCTTCGGCGACGAGCATCCGCTGGGCCGGACTCATGCCGTCGAGGCGTCCCGACAGGTAGAACCGTCCCAGCATCGCGGTGCACAGGGTGAAGGCGATCGCCTCGTCGCTCATGTCGGGCTGAGGGTAGGCCCAGTTGGCGGCCTGCTCGGGGATCATGGCGAGCGGAGCTGCGGCGGCGATCGGAGGGTAGGCGATCGGGTCCTGCTGGTCGCTGGTCGACTGCAGCTGGAGGCGCGAGAGCATCGCCCCGTCCATCCGCATGGCACCGGAGGCGCAGTTCTCAAGAACGAGGTCGGGGTGCCGATCGAGGACCGCATCGAGCCACGCCAGATGCGCGCGGTTGTGCTCGAGGAGCCCGGCGCCGACGGAGGGCGCTCCGACATCCGTGCCGGCACCCGCATCGATGTTGTAGTCGAGCTTCAGATAGCCGACCCCCAGTTCGCCGACCAGCCGGTCGATGACGCCGTCGAGGTGGGCGATCGCGGCGGGATGGCGGAGGTCGAGGGTGTAGCGACCGTGCTCGACCAGACGCTCCCCGAGCCTCTGCAGGAAGGCGTCGTCGGGAAGGCGCTCGGCGGCGGGGCTGCTGACGCCGATGACCTCCGGCTCGAGCCACAGCCCGGGCACCATGTCCCGCTCCCGGATGCGGTTCAGGACCGCCATCAGGCCACCGTCCGGGAATCGGACGGTGGAGGGCTGCCAGTCGCCGACGCTGTACCACCAGTCGCCGGAGTCGTCGTACCAGCCTGCGTCGATGCAGAAGATCTCCGCGCCCGCTTCGGCGGCCTGGTCGATGAGGGGCAGCAGGCGCGCGGTCGTCGGATCGCCCATCAGGGTGTTCATGTAGTCGTTGAAGACGACGGGACGGGTGGCGGAATCGGGATGCGGACGCCGCAGCGTCCGGCGACCGTCGGTCAGGGCGGCGAGAGCCTTGTCGAAGCCTCGTCCGGCGGAAAGCAGGACCGGGACGGTCGTGAAGGATCCGCCGGGCTCGAGCGGCTGCAGCCACTGGTGGTCCTGATCGGTGGGGCCGGACAACGCCAGATAGGTCCCGTCGGGGTCCTCCCCCACTTCCCAGCGCCAGCCTCCGTTGTGCTCGACCTGCCAGGCGAGGGCGGCCTCCTCGGCAGGGTCCGACAGTGCCAGCACGCCGACGGGCAGTGTGCCGGCCGTCGACCAGGTCCCGGTGGAGGTGACGGCATAGCCGTTCCGAGCACCTCCGCCGTGTGCGTCCTTGCGCAGGTCGACCAGGAACGTGTCCAGCGGAGCGGTGGACCATCGCGATTCGCCGACCCAGTCGCTGCGGCCCGAGGTGAGGGAGAGACGGGTCGGCCGGGTCTCCGCGCGGGATCCGACACCGACCCGGAGCGCCATCGACGTCACCGACCGCAGGACTCGGCGCTGGGTTCCGGTGTTGCGCACGACCGTCGTGCAGCGGACCGCTGCGGCTCCCTGCACGACCTCGAGGCGCAGCTCCGCTTCGAGACCGGCCTCGTCATCCCGGAGCAGGACGATCGTCGAGACGACTCCGACCGACGCGACCGACCGATGACTGCGGTAGCGGAGGCCGAGCCCGGCCTGCCCCCCGATGAGACGGGGTGTCGACGGAGCTCGCCCGGAGTCGCTGGTGACCACCTCCAGGACCGGCCGGCCGGTCGCCAGGTCGCCGCTCGCTCCTCGGGGCCCGAACCGCAGCACGCGGAGCGGCTCGTCGCCGTCTTGGGCGAGGACGAGGTCGAGCGCGTCGTCACCCGCGTCGATCCGGATGGTGCCGGCGTCGGTGCCGGTGAGCGTGGGGGTCAGTGCGGACATGGATCCTCCTGGGAGCGGCCGGACAGCCGCAGACGGGGCGAGTGGGGATGCGGCTTACTTGACAGCGCCGGAGGTGACTCCGGCGATGATGCGGCGTTGGCCGATGATGAACGCGACGACCATCGGGATGCTCATGATGACGACGTAGGCGAAGATCAGGTTCCAGTTCTTGACGTACTCCGACTGCGAGGCGACGTTGAACAGGCCGAGCGGCATGGTGCTGATCGGTCCTCCGCTGAGAATGAAGAAGGCGTAGAACACTTCGTTCCAGACGCTGATCGTCACAAGGATCGCGGCAGTGGCGAGGACGGGCTGCAGGAGTGGCAGGATCACGCGGAAGAACACTCCCACCGGGCCGGCGCCATCGATGCGCGCCGCTTCTTCGAGCTCGAGAGGGATGGACCTGACGAAGCCGGTGATGAAGAAGATCGCCGTCGCCATGAAGCTGCCGCCGTAGACGCCGATCGCGCCGACGAGAGTGCCGTCCAACCCGATGCTCTTCAGCGTGAGGACGATCATGATGACGGCGGGAGGGAGGATGATCCCGCTGATGCCGATGGAGTACAGCACGGACGTGAGGCGGGACGAGCGGCGGGCGAGGACCCAGGCCGCGGCGGAACCGAGGCCGAGGACCAGCAGCACGCTGGGGATCGTCACGAGGAGGCTGCCTCCCATGGCGGCGAGGACTCCACCCTGTGTGATGGCCTGCGAGTAGTTCTCGACAAAGTGCCAGGTGGCGGGCAGCGAGAGATCCGGTGAAGCCGAATCGGCGGTGCTCTTGCCGGAGGTGATCACCAGCAGCCACAGCGGAATCCCGATGACGACCGCAGTCCCGATGACGGCGATGACGTTGTGGATGACCGACCCGGTGCGGCGGGAGACGGCGTATCCGGTTCTCGGCGGGCGGATCCCGGTCATGCTTCTCGTGCTCACAGCTGCTGCTCCCGACGTCGAAGGAAACCGATGACGGGGAAGGCCAGTACCACCACGAGGAGGAACAGGACCAGGCTCATCGTCGTGGACTGGGCGTAGAGCCCCTGCCCGAAGGTTCGGTAGATGAAGATGTTCAGCACCTCGGTCGTCTGCGCCGGTCCGCCGCGCGTCGTCGCCTGGACGGTGTCGAATCCGTTCATCGAACCCAGCAGAGCGGTGGCGACGTTGAAGGTGATGGCGGGGGCGAGGAGTGGGAAGCGGACGCTGCGGAGCGTCCTCCACCACGACGCTCCGTCGATGCGCGCCGCCTCGAGCACGTCCTCCGGAAGCGTCTTCAAGCCGGCGAGGAAGATCAGCATCGACAGGCCCATCCACTTCCAGGACTGCACGAGGGAGACCACGACGATCGACCAGGTCGTGCTCCCCAGCCAGGCCGTGCTCACCTCTTGGCCGACGATCGCGCTCAAGATCCCGTTGAGAGCACCTGAGGGCTGCAGGAACGCCTGGAAGATGTAGCCGACCGCGAGGGGAGAGATCAGGACGGGGATGAAGAAGAAGGCGCGGCCGATGCGGTTGATCCGCGTGTCCCGTTCGAAGAACAGCGCGAGTGCCAGCCCGAAGAAGTTCTGGAAGACCGCCACCAGGAGCGCCCAGACGAGAGTGACGCGGACGGCGCGCAGCACCTCCTCATCGCCGAAGAGGGACGTGAAGTTGTCGAAGCCGACGAAGTCCACGCTGTCGTTGTACGCGGACCAGTTCGTGAAGGCGTAGAAGAAGTTGAGAACCGTCGGGAGCAGGAAGAAGACGGCGAGGATCGCGAAAGCCGGGATCAGGAACCAGAGCGGATGGTTCCTCGCCGCGGCCCGGTCGGCGGACCGTCGTGGTCTGCTGCGTGCGGGCGGTTGCGGTGTGCCGCGCGTGGGCGGTCGTACGAGCGTGGTGGGCAGTGCCATGGGAGTCTCCGATCAAGAGGGTGGGGTCGGGCACGGCGTGCCCGACCCCGGAACCGGGGCTAGAAGCCTTCGGCTCCCTGCGCCTTGGCGAACTGCTCGAACTGCTTCTGCGTGGTGGAGGCGACTTCCTCCGGTGTCACCGTTCCCTGGAGCATGTTGGCCAGGTTGATGTACAGGTCGGGGTTCGCGATCGCCAGCGACTGCATCGAGCCGACGGAGGAGCCCAGGGAGGCGGCGATCGTCGACGCGACCTCAGGGACACCGTCCGGAGTCGGCACGTCCGTCTGGATCGAGACGCCCTTGACCGCGGCCAGGTAGTCCGGGTAGTCGGTCGTGAGCCAGAAGTTCAGGAACTGCTTCGCCGCAGCCTCCCGCTCGGCGTCTCCCGTGCGGAAGGCGACGACACCGTTCTTGTTGTCAGGGATCGACGTGGCGAGCGTGCCGTCCTTGGAGATGGGGAACCACCCGATGTTCGCGTCGATGTCCTCCGTGGTGGAGGTCTGCTGCATCTGCAGCAGAAGCGCGTTCACCTGGACCGACATGGCGGCGTCACCGCTGAGGAGTGCCGCAGCCTGGTCCTCGAACGTCCCGGTCTTGTAGTCGGAGTTGAACAGACCCTGAGCGAAGAGATCGTTGTAGTTCGTGATCGCGTCGGTGATCGTCGCTCCCGTGAACTGCTCCTTGTTGGTGTTGATGTCCTCCCAGAGCCCGTCCTTCGCCGCCTCGGCGAGCTGCACCTGCACCCACCACTGCGTCGGCCACTGGGCGCCCCCGGCCTCGTAGAAGGCAGTGCCCCCGCTCGCCTTGACCTTCTCGGCCGCAGCGATCAGCTCGTCCCAGTTCTTGGGCTCGCTGGTGATGCCGGCGCTCTCGAACGCGCCCTTGTTGTAGTAGACGCCCATGACGGACGGAGAACTCACGAGAGCCGCGTACCGCGTGTCATCGAGGATCCCGGTGACGTCGCGGACCGACGGGTCCAGCCGATCGAGCCACGGAGCGTCCTCCAGCGGCAGGAGGTTCCGCTCGGCCTGCAGAGCGCTCAGCGAGCTGGCCGTCGGCTGCCAGGCGGCGAGATCGGGCATGTCGCCGGCGGCGACCTTGGTGAGAAGGCTCTGCTCGTAGGGAGCCGGGTACGCGACCTGCTTCCACGTCACGCCCGTCGCCTCCGCGAAAGCGTCCTGAACCTGCTTGAGGCCCTCGTCCGCGACCGCTCCGCCGCCGTAGGTCAGCGTCACACCCTCCAGCGATGCGGTGGGATCGTTCCACGGCACATCCTCGCCCGACGAGGAGGAGAGGTCGCCGCCGGCAGCGCAACCGGAGAGTAGAAGGGCGGTCGAGGCCGCGAGCGCGGCGACGACGAATCGGGTTCGAAAAGTCATGATCTCGTCTTCCTTGAAGTGATCGCAGGCGACCTCAGCAACACCGATGCGGTGCTGGTCACCAGATGAGGGGGGTGGTCGAGCCTTCAGGCGTTCGGGAGAGCGGACGTCGACACGATGGCGGGCGATCCACTCCTTCGTGTTCAGGATCCGCCGCTCTGAAAGCGATATCAGGATGCGCCTGAAATCGCTATCTGTCAAGCGGTCCTCACGCGCGACGTCGGACGATGCGTACCCGCTGACCGCACGGCGACGGGCGTGCTCACCGGCTGCGGGGTCGACGAACTCCGGGATCACCGGGTCGGACGACCGGATCACAGAATGGGTCGAGAAGCCGATCCGGTGCGGAGGAAGAGGCTCGCCACGGCAGCACCGACGATGAGGACGGCCGCGACGGTGAGGCTGAGCTGCAGGCCCGGGACGAAGGTCGCTCTGTCGGCGATGAACGCGCCGAAGACGGCGATCGCCACCGCGCCTCCGACCTGACGGAACGTGTTGAACACGGCGCTGGCCGTGCCGGCTCGAGCGGGCGGGACGCTGCTCAGCACGACCGAGGTCACCGGCGGCATCGTGACGGAGCCGCCCAACCCGGTGAGGCAGACCGCCGCCCCGACCAGCAGGGGCGAGGCGAGCGGAGCAGTGACCACGGCGAGAGCGAGACCGAGCGCCAGGAGGAGCAGCCCGGCGACGATCGGGACCCGCGTCCCGAAGCGGTTGGCCAGCGCTCCGCTGGCGACGTTGCCGAGGATGCTGAAGGCCGCGCCGGGCAGGAACACGAGACCGGCGAGCAGCGGCGGGAGGCCGAGCTGCTGCTGGAGGAAGAGGCTCAGGACGAAGACCGTGCCGAAGTTGCTCACCATGAACGCGAAGCCCACTCCGAGCGAGATCCGCATGCCCCTCGAGCGGAACAGATCGAGCGGCATCATCGGGTGCCGGACCCGCGCCTGGATCACGAGGAAGAGGACGATCGCGGCGACGGCGGTGATCAGGCTCGCGAGAACGAGCGGCTCAGCGAATCCGACCGCACCGCCCTCGATCAGACCGAAGACCAGCGCGGTGAGCCCGACGATCGACGCCAGCTGTCCGGCCCAGTCGAACGGAGACGTCGCGACGGGAGAACGGCCGACGGCGCGGAGCAGGACGAGCATCAGAACAGACACCGGCAGGTTGATCGCGAAGACGAGCCGCCAGTCTCCGGTGGTGAGAGCTCCGCCCAGGACCGGGCCGACGGCCGTCGCCACCGCCCCGCCGACGGCCCAGATCCCGAGCGCGTGCGTCCGCTCGCGATCGTCGACGTACGCCTCGCGGATCAGCGCCATCGACGCCGGCAGCATCACCGCGGCCCCGGCTCCCTGGAACGCGCGCGCCGCGATCAGCAGCTCGATCGACGGAGCCACTGCGCACCCGATCGACGCCGCCGCGAACAGGACGATCCCGGATCGGAAGGCGCGCTTCGCGCCGAGGCGCTCGGACAGGTTCCCGGCGAGCAGCAGCAGGGAGGCGAACACCAGCGTGTAGCTGTCGATGGTCCACTGCAGGGCGACCGTGTCTCCGCCGAGGTCCCGGCCGATGGCGGTCAGGGCCACGTTGACGATCAGGATGTCGAGAGTGATCAGGAAGAAGCCGGACGAGCACAGCAGCAGCGTCAGTCGACGGCGCCTCGCCGCCGGTGCGTCCGTCACGATCTCGAGTCCTCTCCGTCGTTCCTCCCATCGAAGACCCTCCGACGGCCCGGCGGGATGCCCTCTCGAGAGGTGCACCGGCAGGGCACCCCGGGCCGGGGCCGCGGAGCCTACGGTCGGTCGTGAACGGCGGATCCCCGCGGACGTCCCCGGGAAGGGGAGACTCGAGGGGTGGACTCGACGAACAGAAGCACCCGATGAGCGACGCACGACCGGACCGCCAGGCGGTCGCCCCTCCCAGCGTGCGGATCGGCGAGGACGCCTTCGCGGAGAGCGCCGGAACCACTCTGCGCTGGCTGGGGATGGCCGGCTTCCTCCTCACCAGCCGCGGAACCGCGATCCTGATCGACCCCGTGCTGCACAGCTTCGACATGCCGCTGCTCATCGACATCCCGCTCCGCGTCGACGACGTGCCGCGCGTCGACGCGATCCTCGTCACCCACGCCGACAACGACCACTTCAGCATCCCGAGCTGCCGTGAGCTGGTGCGGGTGACGACCGCGTTCCACTCGACCCGGTACGTCGCCTCCGTGATGGAGGAGGAGGGGATCCCCGGGACCGGCCACGACATCGGCGACGCCTTCTCCGTCGGCGACCACGTCGACGTGACCGTGCTGCCCGCCGACCACGCCTGGCAGAACGCCCAGCCCGACCACCGGGGCCGGACGTTCCACGACGAGGACAGCTGCGGCTTCTGGATCCGCACTCCCGACGGAGTCGTCTGGGCGCCCGGCGACTCCCGCCTGATCCGCGATCACCACCTCACGATGCCCGAGCCCGACGTCCTCCTCTTCGACTTCTCCGACAGCGAGTGGCACTTCGGTCTCGACGGCGCCGTCGAGATGGCCAACGCGTACCCGCGAGCCGACCTGGTCCTCCACCACTGGGGCTCGGTCGACTCCCCCGAGTTCGCGCCCTTCAACGGCGACCCCGCGACGCTCTGGTCGCGGATCGTCAATCCGTCGCGCATCCGGGTCGTCGCTCCGGGGGAGGCGTTCGCGGTCCGCTCGCGGTGAGGCCGGACGGGGCGGCCCGGGCACAGAAGAGCACCGCCTCCCGAGGGAAGGACGGTGCTCTTCCGGCGGCTCCGGCGGGCGCTCAGACCGGCTGGAGCCAGGTGAGCTGCGAGTGCGGCTCGACGATCAGCGGGCCGAGCTTCTCGTTGAAGACCGCTCCGTAGTCGGCGGAGATGTGCGACTGGAAGGCGTCCTCGTCGCGGTACACCTCGTAGACGAAGAACCTCGCAGGGTCGTCCTCGCGGCGGTACGGCACGAATTCGACGTTGCCCGGCTCTCGGCGCACGAGATCGCCGAGGTCGGCGATCATCCGGGCGACGGTCTCCTCGTGTCCGGGCTTCGCGGTGAACTCGGCGTAGAGGATGCGGGGCGCCGGGTCCGTCATGCGGTGGCCGCTCCCGTCATGATCGCGACCGCGTCGGTCATCGAGTGCGACTGCGGCGTGATGGTCGCCGCCTTCTTGCCGAGGCGCTGGATGTGGATGCGGTCGGCGACGTCGAAGACGTGCGGCATGTTGTGGCTGATCAGGATGACGGGGATCCCGCGGTCGCGGAGGTTGCGCACCAGTTGCAGCACCTGGTTCGACTCGCGCACACCGAGCGCGGCGGTGGGCTCGTCGAGGACGACGACCTTCGAGCCGAAGGCCGCCGCGCGAGCGACGGCGACCGCCTGGCGCTGACCGCCGGAGAGGTTCTCGACCGGAACCGTGACGTCCTGCAGCGTGGAGATGCCGAGCTCGGTCAGCTCGGCGCGGGCCTCCTTGCGCATGCCGGCCGTATCGAGCATCCGGAAGACGGAGCCGAGAACACCCTTCTTGCGCTTCTCGCGGCCGAGGTAGAGGTTCGACGCGACGTCCAGCGCCGGCGAGACGGCGAGGTTCTGGTAGACGGTCTCGATGCCGGCACCGCGTGCGTCCTGCGGGCGCTTGAAGGTCACGGGCCTGCCGTCGAGGAGGATCTCGCCCTCGTCGGGGATCTCGGCGCCGGTGAGGCACTTGATGAGGGTGGACTTGCCGGCGCCGTTGTCACCGATGATCGCCAGGACCTCGCCGGGGTAGAGCTCGAGGCTGACGCCGTCGAGACCGACCACGCGGCCGAAGGTCTTGACGAGGCGCTTGGCCTGCAGCACGGGGGTGCGGGTGTCGGCGGGGGCGGTTCCCGCGGGGTCGATGAGGGTCACTTGCGAACCTTCCGGATCCACTGGTCGACCGAGACGGCGACGATGATGAGCACGCCTACGGCGAGGGTCTGGTAGAGGACGTCGAGTCCGGCGAGGGAGAGCCCGTTGCGGAAGACGCCGACGATCAGGGCGCCGAGGAGGGTGCCCCAGACGGTGCCGCGGCCGCCGAAGAGGCTGGTCCCGCCGATGACGACGGCGGTGATGGAGTCGAGGTTGAGGTCGGCTCCGGCGTTCGGGCTCGCGGCGTTGGTGCGGCCGATCTGGATCCACGCGCCGATGGCGAGGATCGCGCCGGCAGCGAGGTAGACGCTCATGAGGACGCGGTTGACGCTGATGCCGGCGAGGCGCGCGGCCTCCTTGTCGTCGCCCACGGCGTAGACGTGCCGGCCCCAGGCGGTCTTGCCGAGGATGAACGCGACCACGATGTAGAGCAGGAGCATCAGGATCACGCCGAAGCTGATCCGCACGCCGAGGATGTCGAACGTGCCGCCGGTGGAGGGCAGCAGCGCGGGCATGTCGGTGCCGCGAACGGTCGAGCCGCTGGAGTAGAGGAGCGTCAGCGCCACGAAGATGTTGAGCGTGCCGAGCGTGACGATGAACGGTGGGAGACGGAGCCGCGTGACGAGCAGGCCGTTGAAGGCGCCCGCCGCGAGGCCGACGATCAGGCCCAGGAGAAGGGCGACGATCGCGGGCAGGCCGTTCTCGGTCGCGGTCTGCGCGATGACCATCGAGGTGAGGACCATCACGGCGCCGACGGAGAGGTCGATGCCGGCCGTGAGGATGATCAACGTCTGCGCGACAGCGAGCGTTCCGACGACGGCGACCTGCTGCGTGATCAGGGAGAGGTTCGAGGGATCGAGGAAGCGGTCGTTCAGCAGTCCGAAGACGATGATCGCGAGGACGAGCACGACGGCCGGGCTGACGGCCGGGTAGCGGTGCAGGACGCCGCGGACGCGATCCAGCGGTGTGCGTCGGTCGAGGAACTCGCTGGCGAGATCGAGTGCGGAGGTCGGCGGATTCGGGTCGGTGGTCTTCTGAGCCACGATGGCCTTTCTGGAGTCGCTGGGAACGGGAGGGAGCGGGCGGAGCACCGGAGGCGCCCCGCCCGCGGTGGGCTACTCGCCCCAGCAGATCCCGGCGGCGTCGTCGGAGCTGATGCTGTCCAGGCCGTCGACCGGGGTGTCGGTGACGAGCTGCGAGCCGGTGTCGAAGAAGTCCAGGCCCTCGCTGGTGGTCGGCTTGGTGCCGTCCTTCGCGAGCTGCGCGATCGCCTCGACGCCCAGCTGCGCCATCTTCACGGGGTACTGCTGCGCGGTGGCGCCGATCAGCCCCTCCTTCACGTTCTTCACGCCTGCGCAGCCACCGTCGATCGAGACGAGCAGGACGTCCTTCTCCTTGCCTGCGGCCTGCAGGGCCTGGTAGGCGCCGTACGCCGCGGGCTCGTTGATCGTGTACACGACGTTGATGTCGGGGTTCTTCGACAGGAGCGTCTCCATCGCGGTCCGGCCGCCGTCCTCGGCGCCCTGGGTGGCCTCGTTGCCGACGATCTCGTAGTCGCCGCCGCTGTAGCTGCCGGTCTTGTCCTCGTCGCCGTTGACCTCGTCGTCCGCGACGTCTATGCCCATGCCGGTCAGGAAGCCCTGGTCGCGGTTGTAGTCGACCGAGACGACCTTGTCGTCGAAGAGGTCGAGCATCGCGATGGTCGCCTTCTCACCGTCGAGCTGCGCGGCGGTCCACTTGCCGATCGACTCTCCGGCGGTGAAGTTGTCGGTCGCGAAGGTGATGTCGACGGCGTCCGCCGGGTCGGGCGCGGTGTCCAGGGCGATCACGAAGAGGCCGGCGTCCCGGGCCTTCTGGATCGCGTCGACGACCGACGGGCCGTTGGGGGTGATCAGGATGCCCTTGTCGCCCTTGGAGATCGCGTTCTCGATGGCCTGGATCTGGGTGTCCTCGTCGCCGTCCTCCTTGCCCGCGGCGAGCGTCAGGTTCACGCCGGCGGACGTCGCGGCGTCCTTCGCTCCGTCCTCCATGGCGACGAAGAACGGGTTGGTGGTCGTCTTGACGATGAGCGTCACGCCGACGCCGTCTCCGCTGCCGGCGGACGATCCGGCGTCGGACGAGCCGCCTCCCGAGTCGGAGCTGGAGCAGGCGGTCATGCCCAGGGCCGCGAGGATCGCGACCGAGCCGAGCCCGATGTACCGGTTGAAACGAGGGGAGCGGTTCGTCATTGAAAGTCCTGTTCATAGGGCGGGAGCATCCTCCCGACAACGATGTCAGAGGTAGGTCTAGCGCGTCCTCATCGCTAAGGTCAAGTCATCCCTGACGAAGTGAGATGAGACTGTGACATCGATGTCATCCCCCCGCGATGGACTCGCCTCCGGGCGCCGCCCGACCATGAAGCACGTCGCCGCCCTCGCCGGAGTCGGCATCAAGACGGTGTCCCGGGTCATCAACGGGGAGCCGAACGTCTCGGCCGCCACCATCGAGCGCGTGCAGGCCGCCGCTGCGCAGCTGCAGTACCAGCCCGATCTGCACGCCGGGAATCTGCGCCGCTCGAACGGCCGCACGAACACCCTGGGGCTCCTGGTGGGCAGCGTCGCGAACCCGTTCTCGGGAGCCGTGCATCGCGCGGTCGAGGACGTCGCGAACGAGCGCGGAGTGGCGGTCTTCGCCTCCAGCCTCGATGACGACCCCGCGCGCGAGCGGTCGTCGGTGAACGCCTTCGTGTCGCGCCGCGTCGACGGGCTCATCCTGACGGCGGTCGCCCCGAGCCAGGCCTACCTCGGTGTCGAGGTCGATCGTGGCACACCTGCGGTCTTCGTCGACCGCGTCCCGACCGGCATCGCGGCCGATGCCGTGATCACCGACAACGCCGCCGGGATCGCGCGCGCGGTCGGTCATCTCGCCTCCTTCGGGCACCGGCGCATCGCCTTCATCGGCGACCGCCCCGAGATCTTCACGGCGCGGGAGCGCGAGCGCGGCTTCCTCGAGGAGATGGGGCGCCTCGGCCTCCCCGTCGTCCCCGAGCTGGTGCGGCACGGCGCTCACGACGAGTTCGCCGCCGAGGAGACCGCCCTCGAGCTCCTCGGACTCGATCAGCCGCCGACCGCGGTCATCGGAGGGCAGAACCTCATCACCATCGGTGTGCTCGCCGCTCTCCGCCGCCGCCAGGAGCACGGTCGCGTCGCCCTGATCGGCTTCGACGACATCCCCCTCGCCGAGCTGCTCCACCCCGCCGTCTCCGTCATCGCCCAGGACCCCACCCGGATCGGGCGCACCGCCGCCGAACGCGTCTTCCTCCGCCTCGACGGCGAGGATGCGCCCGCGCAGACCTTCGTCATCCCCACCACCCTGATCGCCCGCGGATCTGCAGAGATCCCCCCGCGTCCCTGACGCCGTGGAGCCGCCCGGGCCCCGAGGCGTCGAGGAGCAGCCCCGATCGGGCCGTCGCTCCGGTGACTTTCTCAGACGCCCTTGAATTGTCCGGAGGACAGACCGTAGGTTCCCGTTCGTACTGACAACGTTGTCACTCCGGTGGCACGCGCAACGAAGGGCGTCACTTCCGTGCTATCTCCTCATCGCTCCTCCCCGCCGAGGCCGCGTCGCGGCCGCGGGCTCGTCGCTGTCGCGGCGGCGCTCTGCCTGGCCGGCGGAGCTCTCTCCGTCTCCGCCGTCTCGGCGGCACCCCTCGACCCCGCCTCCGAGGCCTACCGCCCCGCCGTCCACTACTCGCCGGCCCAGAACTGGATGAACGACCCGAACGGTCTCGTCTACTACCAGGGCGTCTACCACCTCTACTACCAGTACAACCCGCAGGGCACGCGCTGGGGCAACATGAGCTGGGGCCACGCGACCAGCCCCGACCTGACGCACTGGACCGAGCAGCCCCTCGCCATCCCCGGCGATGCCGAGTCCGACATCTTCTCGGGCTCGATCGTGGTCGACAAGGACAACACCTCCGGATTCGGCACCGCCGACAATCCACCCCTGGTCGCCATGTACACCGCGGCCTACAAGACGGGCGAGCAGGCTCAAGCCCTCGCCTACAGCATCGACGCCGGTCAGACCTGGACCAAGTACGACGGCAACCCCGTCATCGACCGCGACCAGAACGACTTCCGCGACCCGCACATGTTCTGGTACGACGGCGGCACGCCGGAGTCGTCGTACTGGGTCGTCGTCACCGTCGAGGCGGACGACCACAAGGTCCTCCTGCACAAGTCGACCGACCTGAAGAACTGGACGGAGCTCAGCGAGTTCGGCCCGGCGAACGCGACCGGCGGAGTCTGGGAATGCCCGGACCTGTTCCCGCTCGCGGTGGACGGCGACCCCTCGAACATCAAGTGGGTCATGGTCGTCAACCTCAACCCGGGTGCTGTGGGCGGCGGATCCGGCGGCCAGTACTTCGTCGGCGACTTCGACGGGACCACCTTCACCTCCGAGTCGACCGTCGGCTCCGACACCCTCCCCGAGGGCACGACACTCGCCGGCTTCGACGACGGCACCTACAACGGCTGGACTGTGAACAACGAGCCCGGCAACTGGAAGAACGGGCCGTTCGGCGCCACCCCCGCCACCGGTCCGATCGACGGCCAGCAGACGGTCACCGGCTTCGCCGGAGCGGGGCTCATCAACGGCTTCAACGACGGCGACTGGCCGGTCGGCACGATGGAGTCGCCCGACTTCACCCTCGACCAGGACCACCTGAACCTCCTCGTCGGCGGCGGGAACCACCCGCACGTGGACGGCACGCAGCTCGCCAACGACCCGCCGGCCGGGAGCGAGCTGCTCTTCGACGGCTTCGAGTACCCGGAGCAGCAGAGCCTCGCGGACAACGGCTGGACGCTGACCGGCGACCTCGCCGACGGCACCAACCCCTCCACGAGCGGCGGCGAGTTCTTCCTCGACCAGAAGCGCATCAACACCTACGACGGCGGGCCCAAGGGCGACGACAACCTCGGCACCCTGACTTCACCGGAGTTCACGATCGACAAGAGCCACCTCAGCATGCTCGTCGGAGGCGGATTCCGCCCCGAGGGCGACGCCCAGACCCTCGAGGTGCAGCTCGTCGTCGACGGAGAGGTCGTCGAGACCACCGCCGGCAGCAACGACGGCGCGCTCAACTGGAAGAGCTGGGACGTCTCGGCCTACCAGGGGAAGGCGGCGCGGATCGTCGTCGTGGACGACGCGACCGGTGGCTGGGGGCACCTGACGCTCGATCACCTCGTGCTCGCGGACACCCCGGCGCAGGTCCGCTCCAGCGAGACGAGCGTGAACCTCGTCGTGGACGGCGACGTCGTCCGCACGGCGACCGGCAATGACAGCGAGACGCTCGACTGGACCTCGTGGGACGTCAGCGACCTCGGCGGGCGCACTGCGCACCTCCAGGTCGTCGACAACAACCGCTCCGGCTGGGGCCACATCCTCGCCGACCAGTTCATGCTCTCGGACGAGCCCGCGCAGAGCCGCCTCGTCGACTACGACTGGCTCGACTGGGGCCGCGACTACTACGCGGGAGTCACCTTCGACAACGCGCCGGACGACAAGCGCATCATGATCGCGTGGATGAACAACTGGCAGTACGGCGAGGAGATCCCCACCGGCCAGTGGCGCGGAGCGATGGCCCTGCCGCGTGAGCTCGCCCTGCAGAGCGTCGACGGCGCTCCGAAGCTCGTGCAGAAGGTCGTCGATCAGACGGCCGACCTCGAGCAGACGGAGAACGCCGTCACGCTCGGCGCGACCGACATCATCGAGGGCGAGACCGCGCTGCCGGCAGCAGCCGACGGCAGCGTGTACAAGCTCGACGCCGTGCTCAGCGCCGGGGACGCCGAGTCCTTCGGCCTCTCGGTCCGCAACTCCGCCGACGGCAGCCAGCGCACTCCGATCACCTACGACGTCGCGTCCGGTCAGCTGAGCGTGGACCGCACGCGCTCGGGCGACGTCGGCTTCGACGCCGACTTCCCCTCGGTCGAGACCGCGCCGGTGGCTCTCGAGGACGGGAAGCTCCACCTCGAGCTCTACGTCGACACGGCGTCGGTGGAGACGTTCGCCCAGGGCGGGATCACGACGATCACGGACCAGATCTTCCCCGACGCCGCCAGCGAGGGCGTCTCGCTCCTCGCCAGCGGAGGAACGGCGCGTCTGGAGAGCCTGACGCTCACCCCGCTCGACCGCTCCATGTTCACCGACCCGGCCGCCGTCGCCACCCTGACCGCGACCGGAGCCCCGCAGACCGTCGAGACCGGGGACGCGATCTCCGGGCTGGGAGTCACCGCGACCAACGCCGCCGGCGCTCCCGTCGGCGGCGCGGACGTCGCCTTCACCCTCGACGGCCCGGCCCGCTTCGCGGACGGCACCACGACGGCCACGGCCACGACCGGGGCCGACGGCTCCGCTGCGCTGCCCGCCGCCACCGCGGGGCCCGGCACCGGCACCGTCTCGATCACCGCGGCGAGCGGAGAGACCAGCACGGTGCTCCCCGCCGTCACCGTGGTCGCCCCGGCGACCGACGTGAACGTCGACGTGACGATCACCAGCACGAAGCGCAACGGATCGATCGTCCTCACCGCTACGGCGACCAACACCGGGAACACGCCCGTCCGGCTGAGCATCCCGACCCCGTTCGGCGCCCTGAAGGTCGCTGCGCTGGGCGAGGGGCGGACGAGGAGCGTGTCGGTCGACACGCACCTGTCCCGAGTGCCCGCCGGCACCGTCCGCGTGACCGCGACGGCTCCGGACGGGACCCGGGAGACCTTCGCGGTCGCCTACCGCGGCTCCGGGAAGTAGCCCGCCCCGCTCCGAGATCCCGGAGCGGACGAGGGGGCGGTGGCTCCGGTCACCGCCCCCTGGCGATACGGTCGAGCGATGACGCAGGATTCGACCACCGCTCCGGTCCCCGACGTGTCGGTGGAGGAGTGGGCCGATCTGCGCGATCGCGTACGAAGGACCCGCTGGTCGCCGGAATGGCCCGTCGAGGGCTGGTCGGCGGGCACCGACCAGGCCGAGCTGCGGCGCCTGGCCCGGCGCTGGTCCGAGGGGTTCGACTGGCGGGCGCAGGAGCGTCGGATGCACGAGCTGCCCTGGGCGCAGGCCGATCTCGACGGGACCCCCCTGTCCTACCTCCGCTTCGAGGCCGAGACGGAGGGTCGCCTCCCGATAGTCCTGACGAACGGCTGGCCCAGCTCGGCGCTCGAGCTGGTGCCCCTCGCCGAGCGGCTCGCGACTCCGTCGCGCTTCGGCGGCGGTCCGGCCGAGGCCGCCACGGTCGTCGTCCCGGCGCTGCCGGGCTTCCCCTTCTCTCCGCAACGGCCGCACCTGGGCGAGCAGACGCACGAGCTCTGGCATCGACTGATGACCGAGGAGCTCGGCGTCGCCCGCTACGTCGCCCACGGCGGCGACCTGGGCGCGGGCATCACCTCGCGGCTGGCCGAGAGCCACCCGGAGGCGGTGGCCGGCATCCACCTGCTCGCGGTCGCCTCACCGCAGCAGTGGGACGCGGCATCGCTCACGGCCGAGGAGCGCGAGCACGTCGAGGAGCAGCGGAGGTGGTTCCAGGACGAGGGTGCGTACGAGCACCAGCAGCAGACGCGGCCGCTCACTCTCGCGCCCGCGCTGTCCGACTCCCCCGTCGGACTGCTCGCGTGGATCCTCGAGAAGCACCGCGCGTGGAGCGACTGCGGGGGCGACGTCTCGACCCGCTTCGACGACGACTACCTGCTCACCCTCGCGTCGCTGTACTGGTTCAGCGACTCGATCTCGACATCGCTGCGGCCCTACTGGGAGTACGCGACCGGGCGGACGGCCCGGGTCGGGCGGGTCCGGGTGCCCACCGCGGTCGCGGTCTTCCCCTCCGACCTGACGCATCCGCCGCGCAGCTGGGCGGAGCGCAGCTACGACGTCGTGCGCTACACGCGCATGCCGCGCGGCGGCCACTTCGCCCCGCACGAGGAGCCGGACCTGCTCGCCGCCGACATCCGCGCCCTGCTGCGACTGGTGCGCTGAGCAACTGAGGCACTGAGGCACTGAGGCACACTGACGCTCTCGAGCCGGTCGGCCGGCAGCCGTCCCCCGCCGAAGCGGCTACCGCGCTGCGCCGATCCCGACGAACCCGCGCCCACCATGGGCACTGCTGTTGCTCGAGCACGGTGCACTCCCCAGAACGTCACGTTCATGTGCCGCCAGCTGGAGGCGCGGGGGCTCGTCGAGCGTCGAGCGTCACCGACCGATCTGCGACAGCGCGTGATCGAGATCACCGCCCGTGGTCGCGCGGCACGCGCCAGGATCATCGCACTCGTCTCCACCGACTCGCCTCTGGCTCGGAAGCCCGACGCGGCACTCGAGGGCATCGCCGAGCTGGTGCGCAGCTTCGAATGACATCCGGGGGAGCTCCTCCGCGGACGACGCCCGGGAGTGCCCGCTACCGAGCGAACGTCCTCCGCAGCCGCGACATCCAGGACCTCGTCCTGGGCGTCACGCGGCCCGGGTGCGGGTCCGCAGCCGGTACAGGCTGGTGGTCGCCGCGATGAAGAGGTCGGTGCCGTCGGGTCCGCCGAAGCAGACGTTGGCCACGACCTCCGGCACGGGCACGACGAGCAGCTCGGCGCCGGTCGGGTCGAAGACGTGCACGCCGTCGCCGGCGGAGGACCACACCCGCCCGCGCTCGTCGACGGCGATGCCGTCGGGGAGGCCCTTCTCGATCACCGCGAAGAGCCGGCCGCCCCGGGCGCCGGCTCCCCGATCGACCACGTCGTAGGCGCGGATCCAGTGGCCGGGGCCGTCGTCGAGTCCGCGGGCGGTGTCGGTCACGTAGACGGTCCCGCCGTCGGGCGAGAACGCGATCCCGTTCGGCTGGACGATGTCGGTGACGACCGGTGCGAGGCCGTCCTCGGCGCTCCAACGGAAGACCCAGCGCGCTCCGTACTCCCGCTCCCCGGGGTACCCCTCGGCCGGCTGGCGGATGCCGTAGTCGGGATCGGTGAACCAGTACGAGCCGTCGGGAGCGACCGCGACGTCGTTGGGCGAGTTCAGCCGGCCGCCGTCCCAGGTCGAGACGAGCTCCTCGACAGTGCCGTCCCGCCGCTCGCGCTCGAGGCGCCGGAGCCCGTGCGAGCACTGGACGACGCTACCGTCGGCGTCGAGCAGCCGGCCGTTGGTGAACTCGACGCCCTCGCGGTGCACCGACGTCTCGCCCGTGGCGCTGTCCCACTGCAGGATGCGGTCGTTCGGGATGTCGCTCCAGCGGACCCGGCCCTCGGCCGGGATCCAGAGCGGCCCCTCGCTCCAGACGGCACCCGTGCCGAGCCGCTCGAGGCCGCCGTCGCCCTGCAGAAGCGTCTCGCCGCTCGTCGTCCCGTCGCTCGGTGTCCCGTCGCTCATCGGCTCCCGCCCTCTCTCTCGTCCTCGTCCTCGCGGAGGGCCGCCCGGACGGCGCCCTCCAGCCTTCCGGTGTCGCCGAAGTCCCCGGCCCGCTCCGCCACGACCCTGCGGAGGACCTCGTCCGGGTCGGCTCCCCCCGCGCGCAGCTCCGTCACCCGATCGAGGACGCGGCGCAGATGGGTCTCGTAGCCGTCGATCAGCTCCGGGCCGCCCGTCGGGCCGTGACTGGGGACGATGATCGCGGGCGTCGTCGCGCGCAGCCGCTCGAGACTCCTCAGCCACGGCCCGATGCGCGAGTGCCGGCTCGCGAACGCCGGAGCGCCGGACATCGCGAGGTCGCCGGCGAACAGCACGCGGTCCTCGCGCACGAAGGCGATCGTGTCGCCCTCGGTGTGGTTCGTGCCCATGGCGGTGAGCCGCACCACGACCCCGCCGAGATCGAGGTCGAGGATGTCGTCGAACACGATGTCGGCCGGCCGGAACACCGCTCCCGCGAGCAGCCGCCGGTAGTGCGGCGACGCCGCGCGGAAGTCGTCGGCCACCGTCGGGGCCGTGCTCTCGAGCTCGCGGACCTGGCTGCGCGCGCGCAGCATCACCGCGTCGGCGGGGAAGGCCTCGGCGCCGAGATCGTGCTCGGGATGCGTGTGGGTCGTCATCAGCAGGATCGGGCGCTCTCCCGCGACGGTCCGCGCGGCGGCGAGGACTCTCGCGCCGTTCTCCGCGCCCATCCCGGTGTCGACGACCAGGGCCCGGCGGTCGCCGACGACGATGCCGACGTTCGGGACGCGGGGCCGCGAGCCGTCGGGGATCAGGTGCACGTGCTCGGAGAGCCGGTGCAGCGTCTCCGGCCGGAGGAGGGGGTCGGGCAGCTCGGTCGCGTCGGTCCCGGTCATGCGGGGCTCACCGACGTCGACTCGCGGACGACCAGCTCGCACTCGTGCGGAAGGATGCCGCGCCGCTGCTCGCCGCCGAGCATCGCGAGGACCGACTCGGCGGCGAGGCGTCCCAGCTCGTCGAGCCGCGGATCCACGGTGGTCAGGGGCGGACGCGTGGCCAGGGCCATCACGTCCCAGTTGTCGAAGCCGACGACCGAGACGTCCTCCGGCACGCGCACGCCGTCCTCCTGGAGCTGCTCGACCACGCCGCGCGCGATCTGGTCGCTCCCGCAGAAGACGGCGTCGTAGGGCCGTCCGTCGCGGGTGAGGATGCTGGCCGCCTGCCGCCCCCAGGCCTCGCTCCAGCTGCCCCACATCGCGGTGACCTCGCCCGGCTCTATGCCGGCCGCCGCGAGCTCGTCGAGCATCCCGGCGTAGCGCAGCCGGGCGGCGAGGTGCTTCTGCGGCCCGGCGATGTAGGCGATGCGCCGGCGGCCGAGGGCGAGCAGGTGCGAGGTCGCGAGCCGTCCACCGTGCTCGTCGTCGATGACGATCGACAGATCGTCGGGCTGCTGCGACCGCGCGAGGACGTAGCAGACCGGGACCTTCGTGGAGATGGCGATCGGCGGCCTGCTCTCGGCACGCCGACCGGTGACGATCACGGCGTCCACCCGCCGGGCGAGGAAGGTCTGCAGGTGGTGGTTCTCGCGGATCGGGTCGCCGCGGCCGTCTGCGAGCAGCACCGAGATCTGCCCGGCGCTCAACGCGTCCTCGACGCCGAGCATGAGCGGGATGGCGAAGCGGCTGAAGCTGTCGGTGGTCAGCAGGCCGATCGTGTAGGCGCGGGTCGTGCGCACCTCGCGACGCGCCGTGCCCTGGTCGTAGCCCAGCCGGCGGGCGATGCCCGCGATGTGCTCCCGCGTCTCGCCCCGCATCCGCCCGGTCCCGCTCAGCGCCTTCGACACCGTGCTCAGCGAGACGCCGGCCTCGCGGGCGATGTCCGACAGCGTGACTCGTGATTCTCCCAAGACCCACCTCCTTTGCGCAGTCAATTTTCCCATTGTTCAGGCCAACTGCAAGTCGGATCTGAGAAATGTTGAGAAAGTTTTGCTTTGTGCGCACTCTGCCTTCGACACTGGGTGAGCACCACGGCTTCATCATCTCGAAGAGGAGAAATCATGAACAGACCGACGCGATTCACGGTCGGCGGCGCGACCGTCCTGGCCGCGACTCTGGCACTCTCAGCGTGCGGAGCAGCGGGCGGCAGCACCGGCTCCGGCGAGGCGAGCGAGCTCACGATGTGGGCGCGCTCCTCCACCCAGGACTACACGGAGGCGCTCGTCGACGCGTACAACGAGACGCACGACACGCAGATCAATCTGACGATCGTCGCGTCGGAGAGCTTCCAGCAGAAGGTCGGCGCAGCGGCAGGGGCGGGCTCCCTGCCCGACATCCTCGCCTCCGACGTCGTCTACGCCCCGAACTACGCCAAGCAGTCGGTCTACCTCGACATCACCGGCCGCATCGCCGAGCTCCCCTACGCGGACGATCTCGTCAAGGCGCACGTCGACGCGTCCACCTTCGACGGCACGAGCTACGCCGTGCCGCACAAGGTCGACTCGAGCTTCATCTTCTACAACAAGGACCTCTTCGCTCAGGCGGGCCTGGACCCGGAGAACCCGCCGACCACCTACGACGGCATCTACGAGGCCGCGAAGGCGATCACCGCGCTCGGCGACGGCACGTACGGCGCGTACTTCCCCGGCAACTGCGCCGGCTGCAACGCCTACACCTCCTTCGGAGTGGCGAAGGCCGCCGAGGACGTGCCGTTCAGCGACGACGGCGCGACGGCGAACATCGACAGCGATGCGCTCGCGGACTGGTTCGGCCTGTACCAGCGCCTCTACGCCGACGGCCTCGTCGCGCCCGGCGCCTCCACCGGGGACTCCACCACCCAGCAGGAGCCCTTCCTGCAGGGCAAGGCGGGCATCTGGCCGAACGGCTCGTACTCGATCCCGAGCGTGAACGAGACCGTGGACTTCGACTGGGGCTACATGCCGCTCGCGACCGCCGACGGCACCGGGACCGGGACGTTCGTGGGCGGCGACGTCATCGGCATCTCGGGAACCTCGAAGAACGCGGACGCCTCGTGGGACTTCATCCAGTGGACCCTGGAGGAGGACCAGCAGGTCGAGATCGTCGCGAAAGCGGGCGACCTCCCCGTGCGCGTCGACCTCGCCGAGAACGAGTACACCGCCGGAGATCCGCGCCTGGTCGCCATCACCGCCGGCCTGGCGAACGGCTACACCCCGTCGACCCTGGCCTACGGCGAGGCGATCAACTCCCCGAACGGCCCCTGGCTGACAGCGCTGCGCGGTGTCGTGTTCAACGGCGAGTCCGATGCGCTGTCGACCGGCCAGACGGCGATCCAGTCACTGCTGGACGGGGCCTACTGATCGTGGCGACCACAACTCTTCCCGCGGGGACGGCGCCTGCGCTCCGTCCCCGCGGGCGGACCGCCGCCTCGCGCGAGCAGCTCGCCGGCTGGGCGTTCATCGCGCCGACCGCCGCGACGATCCTCGTCCTGTTCGTCCTGCCCCTCGGCATCGTCGTATTCATGTCGCTCAGCGACTGGCCGCTGCTGGGGTCACCCACTGTCATCGGGCTGGGCAACTACGTCGAGATCTTCACCGACCCCGGCTATCTCGGCGCGATCCTCTTCACCCTCGGCTACACCGCGCTGGCCACCGTCTCGATCTTCGTGCTGGGAATGGTGCTCGCGGCGTTCCTCAACTCCACCCGCCGCGGAGCGAAGTTCTACCGGATCGCGATCTTCGCTCCCTACGTCGTCGGACTGTCGACGGCGAGCCTGATGTGGGTCGTGAACTACAACGACCAGGTCGGGATCTTCGCCCAGGCGCTCCGCTGGCTGGGGATCGTCGACGGGCCGGTCGGGTTCTTCGACACTCCCCTGAGCGCGACCCTCGCGGTGACCTTCATGATCGTCTGGAAATTCGTCGGCTTCCAGGTGGTGATCCTCCTGGTGGCGCTGCAGTCCATCCCGGCGAGCGTCAACGAGGCAGCCCTGATGGACGGCGCCAACGCGTGGCAGCGGTTCCTCTTCGTCACCCTGCCGTTCCTGCGGCCGACCCTCGCGCTCCTGCTCGTGCTCTCGGTCACCGGATCACTGCTGGCCTTCGACCAGTTCACCGTCATGACGCAGGGGGGACCCGACAACTCGACCGTGACGATGGTGATGTCGATCTACAACACGGCGTTCACCTCGTTCGACCTCGGCAAGGCCGCCGCCCTGTCGATCATCATGCTCGTCGCCCTCGTGGTGATCAACGGCGTGCAGCTGCGCCTGGTGAAGGGATCCGAGAAATGAGCACCACCGTCACCCGGCCGCCCACGACGACTCCCCCGGAGCCGTCACTGCACACAACGCCGCCCCGGCGCCGGGAGGGCTGGCGCTCGACCGCACGGGGCATCCCGTTCCACGTCACGGGGATCGTCCTGGCCTTCCTCTTCCTCTTCCCCCTGCTCTGGTCCGTGCTGAACTCGTTCAAGACACCGGGCGAGGCGAGCGCGGCACCGCCCACGCTCTGGCCCCAGGAGTGGAGCACCGCGAACTACGACGAGCTCGTGCAGAACGGCGAGGGGCTCGGCCAGTACGTGGGCAACTCGCTGATCGTGGCGACGGTCTCGGTCGTCCTCACCATGGTGATCGCGACGCTGGGCGGGTACGGCTTCGCCCGCTTCCGGTTCCGCGGCAAGAACATCGTCTTCCTCGCGGTCATCGCCGTGCTGATGGTCCCGCACGCCACACTCGTCCTCCCGCTCTACTTCATGTTCGCCCGGGCGGGCATGCAGGACAGCCTCATCGCGGTGGGTCTCGTGCTCACGGTGTTCCAGCTCCCCTTCAGCATCTTCTTGATGCGCAACAGCTTCGAGGCGATCCCGGTGGAGCTGGAGGAGGCCGCGCGCGTCGACGGCGCCTCCTCGATCGCCGTGTTCCTCCGGGTCTCGCTGCCGCTCGTGCTCCCGGGGGTGGTGACGGTCGCCCTCTTCGCCTTCCTGGTGTCGTGGAACGAGTTCTTCATCCCGCTCCTGCTGCTGAACGACGGCTCGACCTTCACCCTCTCGGTGATGCTCGTCAACATCCGGACCGGCGCCTACGGATCGATCGACTGGGGTCTCCTGCAGGCCGGCACCACCGTCGCGATCCTGCCCTGCCTGGTCCTCTACCTGCTGCTGCAGCGCTTCTACATCGGTGGTCTCACCGAGGGCGCCCTGCGCGGCTGACACCTCTCACGACGTAAGGAAACAACTGTACCGATACACGCTGCCTTCGACGCGCTCCCACTCGGATCCGTGCGCCCCGCCGGCTGGCTGCGCCGCCAGCTCCGGATCCAGGCCGACGGCCTCTCCGGCCACATCGAGGAGATCTGGAACGACCTCGGTCCCGACTCCGGCTGGCTGGGCGGGCCCGGCGAGAGCTGGGAACGCGGTCCCTACTACCTCGACGGGCTCGTGCCACTCGCGCACCTGCTCGGCGATGACGCCCTGATCCAGCGGACACAGAAGTGGATCGAGTGGATGCTGGACAGCCAGAGGCCGGACGGACAGTTCGGCCCGATGAGCAACGACGACTGGTGGCCGCGGATGGTCGCGGCGAAAGTGCTGCAGCAGCACGCGGAGTCCACGGACGACCCGCGGGTGCTGCCGTTCCTGCAGCGCTACTTCGAGCACCAGCTGCGCGAGCTGCCGCACCGCCCGCTGCACGACTGGGCCGCCGCCCGCGCCGCCGAGAACGTCCTCGCCCTGGCGTGGGTGCACGAGCGCGCCCCTCGTGACGAGTGGACGCACCTGGCCGAGATGCTCTTCACCCAGGGACCCGACTGGGACGACGCCTTCTCGGACGGCCTGATCACCGGGCGGGCGATGTACTTCGACCACCGCACCCACGGGCCGAACGTCGCGATGGCGCTGAAGAATCCGGCCGTCCGCGCCCTGATGCTCGGCGGGGACGCCCACGAGGCGACCCAGCGCGCGCTGGCCAACCTCGACCGGTGGCACGGCCAGGTGCACGGCCTCTTCTCCGGTGACGAGTGGCTCGCCGGCCGAGAGGCCAACCGGGGCGTCGAGACCTGCCAGGTCGTCGAGTACATGTTCACGATGGAGATCGCCGCGCGCGTCACCGGGCGCGGCGTCTACTCCGACCTCCTCGAGGGGGCCGCCTACAACCTGCTGCCCGCGTCGTCGGATCCGCGGATGGTCGCCCACCAGTACCACCAGCAGGCGAACCAGATCGAGGCGTCCACCGCCGACCGCGACTGGTCGTACAGCACCAACGGGGCGAACGTCTTCGGCCTCGAGCCGCACTTCGGCTGCTGCACCGCCAACTACCACCAGGGCTGGCCCAAGTTCGTCGCGGCGCTGTGGATGCGCCGCGACGAGGCGCTGGCCGTGACCGCCTACGGGCCGAGCGAGGTGCGCGCGAGCATCGGCGGCGGCGAGCTGGTGATCGAGGAGGTCACCGACTACCCCTTCACCGAGACCGTCACCTTCCGCGTGGTCTCCTCGACGACACGGGAGCCGACGAAGCTGATGCTCCGCGTGCCCGACTGGGCGAGCGAGGTCGGACTCACCGTCGCCGGCGAGTCCCACGACACGACGCCCGCCGAGGACGGCTACCTCACCGTCGAACGGCTCTGGGTCGAGGGCGACGAGGTCGTCCTCCACTTGCCGATGAGCCCGCGCCGCATCCGCCGGGAGCGCCAGGCGGTCGGCGTCCGGGTCGGGCCGCTGGTGATGGTCGCGACGCCGAACGAGTACTGGCGTCCCGTCCCCGACGCCCGAGGCATGGGCGAGTGGGAGGTGTTCCCGCAGCGCTCCTGGAATCAGGCGCTCTATCCGGACGCCCCGGTACCGCTCGAGGAGTGGGCCGTGCACCGGTCGCCGGTGGGCGATGTGCCCTTCGATCGCACGGACCCGCCGGTCACGGTGCACGCGGTCGGCATCCGCGATCTCCCGGAGTGGAAGCGCGACGGAGCGAGCGCGAGCCACCCGGTGGACGGCCCGGCGCCGGCGCGGTGGATCAACACCATCGAGCTCGTGCCGTACGGCACCGCCCGCCTGCGGATCGCCGAGTTCCCGACCGTACGGCCGGTCACCGGGGCGAAGGTGCCGCCGGACTTCACCGGCTGACCCCCCCCGCGACCCGGACGAACCGCCCAGGACGCTCCCACCGACGACGAAAGGACGCTCATGACGATCCCCCTGGCACTGACCACCGGAGACCCCGCCGGTGTCGGGCCCGAGCTCATCGCGAGGCTGCTCGACGAGCTGCGCGGCTCGACCGGCGACCCCCTCGTCGTCGTCTCCTCCCGGGAGGAGCTGACCGAGGGGCTCGCCCGCAGCGGTCTGGAGCTCGCCCTCGACGACCTGCTGGAACCCGGTCGCGTCCGCGTGGTCGAGCCGAGTGGCTCCTGGCCGTCCGCTCGCGGCGCCGTGAGCGCTGGGAGCGGACGGTGGGCGCTCGCCTGCCTCGAGCGCGGCCTCGAGCTGCACGAGGCGGGCGAGATCGGCGGGCTCGTCTTCGGTCCGCTGAACAAGACGTCGCTGCACGAGGCCGGGATGAGCGAGCCGGACGAGATGCGCTGGTTCGAGAACCGCCTCCGGGGCTCGCACACGGCCTCGGAGGTGAACGTCACGGAGACGTTCTGGACGTCGCGGGTGACCTCGCACGTCGCCCTGCGGGCTGTCGCCGACCTGGTCACGGCCGAGCGGGTCGTCCGGTCGATCGCCCTGCTGCACGATCTGCTCGTCGACTCGGGCATCATCGCCCCGCGGATCGCCGTCTGCGCGCTCAACCCGCACGCCGGAGAGCACGGCCTCTTCGGCGACGAGGAGATCACGCAGATCCGCCCCGGTGTGGAGCGAGCGGTCGCCGCCGGACTGGACGCATCGGGGCCCTTCCCCTGCGACACCCTGTTCCGGCGGGGCTTCGACGGCTCCTTCGACGGGATCGTCACGATGTACCACGACCAGGGTCAGATCGCCCTGAAGACCCGCGCCTTCGACGGCGGGGTGACGCTGGAGGCCGGGCTCGATCTGCCGATCTGCACGCCGGCTCACGGCACGGCGTTCGACATCGTGGGCACCGGGGCGGCGACGCTCGACTCGACGCGCAACGCCTACCGGCTCGCGCGGCGGCTCGCCTCGGTCGGCGATGGGTCGACGGTGAGCCCCCGGAGCACCGCGGTGATCGTCAGCTGACCGGCTCCGCCTAGGGCCGCACCACCGACGGCGACCACGCGTGCTCGAGGTAGAGCTCCGGCTTCCCGCCCCCGTCGACCGGGATCGACCACACGTCGGTGTCGCCGGGCGCGTCCTCGCGCGGCATCCCGTACAGCAGCGTGCCGTCGTCGAGCCAGACCACCTGATCGTCGACGCTGCGCTCCTCCGGGAGGATCGTCTCGGCGCCCGAGGCGAGATCGAGCACGGCGATGCGCCAGTCCGGCACCGCACCGCCGGCGGCCTTCTTGTACGCGATCCGGGTACCGTCGGGCGAGATCGAGGGGCACTCGGCGGTGTCGTGGATGGCCGTCAAGGTCCGCGCCGCCATGCTCCCGCGCACCAGCCAGGTGCGCGAGCCCGAGGCGGCGGTCGCGTAGAAGGTGTCGCCGTCCTCGGCGAAGGTGACACCCCAGAGGTTGCGGTCGGCGGCCGTCAGCGGGGCACCGGCGACGCTCAGCGAGAACGACTCCAGATCGCCCGGGTCCGGGACCGCCGGGTCCAGCGACCGGATCACGGTCTGGGTCGAGAAGCTGGTCGGCGCGTAGGAGTGGCCGGTGACGAACGCGGTCGTGCTCAGCATCCCGTCGCCGATCCGCGCCCGGCTCGGGATGCCGGGCAGCGGCCACTGGAGCAGCGTCGCGCCGTCGGCGTCCGTCAGTACCGCCTCGAACGTCGTCAGCACGCCGCGGTCGGTGCGCAGGCACAGCTCCGTCTCGGCGGTGGCGGCCACCCGGTCGCAGGCCCGGTCGGTGACCGTGCGCGCCGCGCCCGGATCCGCCAGGGGCACGGAGGCGACCATCCCGTAGCCCTGCCCGCTCGCGGTGTTGCGGAACACGATCCGGTCGCCGTCCGCCGGCACCCCGGTGGCGACCGCGACGGCGGACCCGGCCGACGCGCGCGCCTCGAACCGCGACCACGCGCCCACGCCGTACACGGCCGCGCCGCCGAGCAGGGCGACGGCGGCCACGACGGCGATGATCCAGCGGGCGCGCTCCGAGAGGCGGGGGCCCGGCACCTCGCTCATCGCGACTCCTCCGCGAACCGCTCGCGCAGCAGCAGCACCGCCACCGGCAGCGCCGCCACGAGCGCCACGGCGACCGCGATCATCGCGCCCTCCCGCCCGAGCCAGAGCCAGAGCGCGCCGAAGCCCACCGACGCGATCAGGCGCGCGACGGCGACGACCGTCTGGGCCGCCGCGATCCCGCTCGCGCGGATCTCGACGGGGACGCTCGACCCGGCGACGGCCGCCAGCACCCCGTCGGTCGCCGCGTAGAAGGCGCCGAGCAGCAGCAGGCACGCGAGGGTCGCGGGCAGACCGGAGGCGGGCGACGCCCCCAGCACGTACACGGCCAGCAGCAGCACGTGGCCGGCGGCGAACATCCGCGCGCGACCCCAGCGGTCGGCGAGGCGCCCGAAGGGGATCGCGAGGGCGAGGTAGGCCGCGTTCGTCCCCACGTACAGCAGCGGGAACCACTGCGCCGCGAAGCCGCTCCGGCTCTGCAGCACGAGGTAGACGAAGCCGTCGCCGACGGTGAGCACGCCGAGGAGGCCCGCGGCGAGCAGGAGCCGGCGCGGGCGCCGATCCCCCAGCCGGCGCCACGGCAGCCGCGCCCGGGTCGGGGTGCCGGGCGCGCGCGTGCGCAGATCCGGCACGAACAGGAGCAGCACGACCACTCCGAGGGTCGCGAACGCGGCCGAGACCACGAAGACGGTCGAGTAGCCGTCGGGCACGAGCAGGAGCACGACGAACGCCAGGAGCGGCCCGATCGTCGCCCCGACGGTGTCGAGCATGCGGTGCACGCCGAACGAGCGCGCGAGCGAGCCGGAGTCGGAGGACGCCGAGATCATCGCGTCGCGCGGAGCGGTGCGGATGCCCTTGCCGACGCGATCGACGGCGACCACGGCGGTGAGCGCGGCCGGCCCGCTCCCCGCCAGCAGGCCCAGCCGGGCGAGCATCGACAGCCCGTAGCCGGCGAGCGCCACGAGCTTGGGCCGGTCGGTGCGGTCGGCCGTCCAGCCCGCCCCGATCCGGACGAACGCGCTGACGCCCTGGTAGAGGCCGTCGAGGAAGCCGTACGCGAGCGTCGACATCCCCAGCGCCGCAGTGATGTAGAACGGCAGGATCGCGGCGGTCGACTCCGACGAGATGTCGGTGAGCAGGCTCACGATGCCGAGGGCGATCACGGCCGGGGCGACCCGTGCCGGACCGGTCGCGCGAGTCGGCTCCTCGGCCGAGCCCTCCGGCCGGTCGGACAGCGAGATGTACACGTTCAGCCGCCGCTCGACGCGTGCAGGACCGAGAGCAGCGAGTAGCTCATCCGGGGCGTGCCGGTCGGCGACACCGAGAGGCTCACCGTGTCGTCGCCGGCGGTGAAGAGCATCGCGGAGCCGCCCTCGGGCGCGTCGACCGCCGCCGAGGTGAAGCCCTGCTCGGCCAGCGAGCTCCGGTACTGCTCTGTGATCTGCTCCGCCGTGAGTTCGACGGTCGCCGTGAGGCCCGAGCGCAGCACGTCTCCCGCGGGCTCGACCGAGCTCGACGCCACGACCGAGCCGGGCAGCGCCGCGACGACGCTCGAGGGGTAGCCCGCCACCACCGAGCGGGAGGCGCTCGCCGCGGCCGGCAGCGGCAGCGTGATCAGGGCCGCGCGGGGAGCCGAGCTCGGCAGCCCCGTCTCGGCGGGCGCCGGCCCCGAGACCTCGAGCGGAGCCGAGGGGTCGGCCTCCGCGACGGGGGTCGGCGGGGTCACGGTGGCGAGCCCGCCCGGGGTGGTCGCGCCGGTCGCGCTCGAGGTCGGGACGGCCTCGGTCGAGGTCGGGACGGCCTCGCTCGAGCTCGCGGCGACCGGGCTGCTCGTGGACGCGTTGCCGCCGCCGTTCCCGCCGGTCGCGTCGAGCGCGATCGCGCCCACCACGAGCACCGCCGCGACCGCGCCGGCCACCACCAGCAGGCGTCGTCGAGCATCCATGGGGTCACCGGGTTCCGGCGCACCGACGATCGTGGCCGGCCGGGTTCCGTCCATCCGCGTCGGGTCGCGTCCCGCGAATCCTAGCCCGCGCCCGGCACCGGAGGGTCGTCGCTGTCCGGGCTGCGCAGGCCCCCTCGACCGGGGGCAGCGATGCCGTTTCACGCCCCGTGGCGAGGGTGAAGGGAGCGTCCGGCCCCGATCTGCTGGTCGAGCAGCGCCGCAGGGGCCCATCGAGACCGCTGTCCGGCCCCCGACGCCGCCCGGGGTCAGCGGCGGGAGCGCCAGCGGGTCCAGATGCTCCGCAGCTGCTCGAGACGTCGATCCGTGTACTCGTTCGAGAGCATGAACGCCTCGATGCTCGGGTCGCAGCCCTCGCTCACGTTGCGGATGGCCCGGAGCGCCCGCTGCTCCGGCGTCGGAGCGACCTCGGGCTCGCTCGCGTCCCGTGCCGGCGGCTGCGTGTCGTCCATCCGTCGAGCCTACGATCGGCCGGGGCCCCGAGCGTCACTCCCACAGACGTCGTCGAGCATCGCCGTCGCGGCGGGCCATCCTGACCTCGAGGTCGCCGAAGGAACCAGTTCCTCGTCGAGACACCGCCGAGTACGCGGCGCCTCGGCGAGAACTGGCTACCTCGCGGGGCCGCGGGTCAGGACGCGCGCAGCAGGCGGACCGCGATGTACTGGCGGCCCGGGAGGGCGATCCGGAAGCGGCCGGAGTAGGTGCCGGGCAAACGCTCCACGGTCATGCCCCAGGTGTCGATGACGTCGACCGTGTACGACACGTCGGGCTCGAGCAGGAAGCGGCGGTAGGTGGGGCGGTCGAAGCCGAAGTAGTAGAGGTAGTACTCGCCCTCGACACCGGCGCGCGGGACGTCCCAGTCGAGCAGGATCGGCTCGAGGCCGTTCGCGGGGCCCTCCGCCAGCACCGACTCGAGGAACGCGATGCGCGCGGGACTCGTGCCCCGCAGCTCGCCGCCCTTCGACCACCACAGCACGTCGTCGGGGTGCACGTAGGTCTCGCCGTGGCCGACGTAGCCGCCGCGCAGCGCACCCTCCCAGAAGCGGCGCACCAGCTCCTCTCCGGTGATGTTGCCCCAGCCCTGGTCGATGTCGCCCTCGTAGGCGCACTCGTCGATCACGACCGGCTTGCCCCAGCGGCGCCACTGGGTCGTCGACTCCGACGTCTTGTAGACGTCCTGCCGCTGGATGCTCGCGTGGGTGATCCACGGGCGCGAGTAGTCGTAGAACTCGCGGCAGTTGTGGATCGAGAGCAGGTGCCGCGACGGGTCGTCGCGGACGACGATCGCGGCGAAGCGCTCCCAGTCCTCCTCCGTCTTCTCGAAGAGAAGGTCGTACTCGTTCGCGAGCGACCACCAGACGTTCGCGAACGAGGCGAGGCGCGCCACCGCGTACCGGACGTAGCGGTCGTCGGCGACGGGGTCCATCGTCGAGAAGCCCCAGCGGTCGTAGGCGTGGAAGAGGATCAGATCGGCCTCGATCCCGAGCGCGGCGAGCTGGTCGATGCGGTGCTCGAAGTGCCTCCAGAACGGGATCGACGGGCGCCGGTGGTCGAACCCCTCCTCGGGCGATCCCTCGAACGGGTAGAGCACCGGCTCGTTCTCGTTGAAGAGGTACGACTTGGGGAACACGCCCATCCGGATCTTCGTGAAGGGCGCTTCGGCGAGCGTCGCGAGGGTGCGCTCCTCGAGCTCGTCGCCCTGGTGGGTCCACGCGTACGAGGTGGTGCCGAGCGGGCGGTGCCGGGTGCCGTCGGCGTGAGCGAAGTGGAACGTGTCGGCGACGCGCACTGGCCCGTGCCGCCCCTCGAGCGGAGGCGTCGCCGAGACCGCGCCGGTGATCCCGTCGAGCGAGCGCGCGGTGCTCGAGGTCGTCCAGGCGTACTCCCCCGGCGCCTCCGGCATCCAGCGGAGGCGGAACACCCCGTCGCCGTCGTAGAAGCCCGGGACGCGCACGGCGCCGCCCGGCCCGTCGACGATCGCCGACAGGTCGACGTCGACGAAGGGATTGCCGTGCGACGGACCGCGCAGCTCGACCTCGAACCGCTCGTAGACCGGCACGGACGACGGCGCGACGACAGCGGCCGAGCCGAGCTCCACCTCGCCCGACTCGTACGAGACGGACGGAGCGGCGTACTGCTCCTGCTCGCGGACGGGAGCCGGCTCCTCGGTCGGGATCGCCTCGATCTCGGCGAGCAGCGCCTCGCGGCCGGCGGTGTCGAGCGACTCCTCCGTGTCGACGACGAGGCCCACCGGGTAGCTGTGCAGGGTGTGCAGGATCGACGAGTGCGCGAGCCCCGGGAGGTGGCGCTCGACGATCTCGTGCCCGCGCGGGTCGCGGAGGACCTCGAACAGGCGCGTGGCGCGCGAGAAGCGCTCGGTGGTGGCGGCGACGTGCGACACGGTCAGCCCTTCACGGCGCCGGCGAAGGCGCCCTCGACGAAGTAGCGCTGGAACATCAGGTAGACGATCAGCACGGGGAACACGGACATGATGGTGAAGGCGTTGAGCGGCCCGTACGAGCTGGTGAACTGCGACTGGAAGCCCTGCAGCGCGAGCGGGATCGTCCACGACTCCTGGCTCTGCAGCAGCGCCAGCGCGATCGAGTACTCGTTCCACGTCGAGACGAAGTCGAGGATGAACAGCGCGGCGAGCGCCGGGCGGGCCAGCGGCAGGATGATCGTCAGGAACAGCCGCCAGTTGCCGGCGCCGTCGATCCTGGCGCTCTCGTCGATCTCCTCCGGGATCTGACGGAAGAAGCCGTAGAGGATGAAGGTCTGGTACGGCAGGCCGAATGCGATGTACGGCAGGATGATGCCGACGTTGCTGCTCAGCAGGTTGAGCCCGTTCATCACCTGGAACAGCGGCGCGATCGCGACCTGGATCGGCACCATCGCCCCGAGCGCGATGACGCCCATCAGGAGGCGCTGGCGGCGGAACCGCATCCGGGCGAGCGCGAAGGCCGCTGCGGCCGAGATGAAGAGCCCGACGGGCACCTTGATCAGCGCGATCAGCAGGCTGTTGCCGCCGGCCGTCAGCAGGTTCCCGCGGTCGAGCGCCTCGACGTAGTTGCCGAAGTCGGGCGACCAGGGCGGCACGAAGGCCGGTGTGCTGAAGATGTCGGCCTCGCTCTTGAGCGACGTGAAGACCATGAAGATCAGCGGCACGGCCCAGATCAGCACGGCGAAGACCAGGGCGATCCAGAGGCCGAGGCGGACGAAGTCGCGGCCGCCGACGGGGCGCCGCTGCTTCTTCGGCGGCTCGACCAGGCCCGGCGCGCTCGTCGGGATGCTCGTGACGGTCATGCGTTCTTCTCCTGACGCGCGGTCCACACCATGTAGGGGACGACGATGACGAGGGTGATCACGAGCAGGACCGTGGCGATCGCGTTGCCCTGGCCGTACTCGTGGTTGTTGAAGGACTGCTGGAACGACCACAGCGCGAGCACCTGCGTCTGCTGCGCGGGGCCGCCTCCGGTCATGCCGACGATCAGGTCGAAGACCTTGATCGAGTTGATGATCGTGAGCACCACGACGACGACGGTGGTCGGCCGCAGCGCCGGCAGCGTGACGTTGCGGAACACCTGCCAGGCGTTCGCACCGTCGAGCTTCGCCGCCTCGACGTGGTCGGGCGAGACGCTCTGCAGGCCCGCGAGGAACAGCACCATGTTGGTGCCCGCGATCTGCCAGACGAACGCGGCGAAGATCGAGTAGAGCGCCAGGTTCTTGTCGCCCAGCCATTGCACGTCGGCCAGCCACGGCAGGTTGAAGAGCTGCGCGAGGTTCACGCCGACGCCGTAGTTGGGGTTGTACATCCAGCGCCACATGTTCGCGATGGCGATCGGAGCGAGCACTCCGGGGATGTAGAAGAGGGAGCGGAAGGCGTTGCGACCGAAGAGCGGCCGGTTGAGCGCCAGCGCCATCACGAGGCCGAGCCCCACCGGGATGACGAGCGACATCAGCACCCAGATCAGGGTGTTCGAGAAGGCGGTCCAGAAGACCGGGTCCTGCGTGAAGATGCGGACGTAGTTCTGCAGCCCCACGAAGACCTGCGGTGCGCCCTGGAATCCGGTCCACTCGAAGAAGCTCAGCCGCACCGACTCGAGCGACGGACCGACGACGAAGACCAGGTAGGCGGCGAGCGCCGGGGCGAGGAAGGGGAGGGCGGCGAGGAAGCCGGTGCCGCCGAAGCGGGCGAGGGCACGGCGGCGCTTCGTGCGCTGCCGGGCGGGGGTGGATGTCGTCATGTCGGACCTCTCTGGCGTCGCGGGGGCGGAGGGGGCGCGGCGCCGGGCCGCCGCCCCCTCCGCCCGTCGCCGGCTACTGCTGGTCGATGAACTTCTGGAACTCGGTCCCCGCCTCGGACGGGTCGAGCTCACCGGTCGCCACCAGGTTCTGGATGCGCCAGTACTCGGTGGTCTGCGACTGCGACAGGTTCTGGTCGTTGTTCATGTAGACGCCGGTGGCCGCCTCGGTGATCGGGCCCCAGAGAGCGTCGAAGGCGCTCTGGTTCTCGGGGGTGACGTCGACGTTGACCGAGCGGCTGCCGAAGGTGGCGATGAACTTCTGCTGAGCCTCGGCCGAGGTCAGGTAGTCGAGGAACTTCGCGGCCTCGTCGGGGTGCTCGGAGTTCGCCGAGATGTAGTTGTTCTCGTTGAAGCCGTAGACGCGGTCGGTGCCGGTCGGGAAGGCGAAGATGCCCACCGAGTCCTCCTTCATGCCCGCGTCGCGGACCTGCTGGTTGAACCAGTCGCCCTCGATCGCCATCGCGGCCTTGCCGGAGAAGAAGAGCGAGCTCGACTCGTCGTTGTTGATCGAGACGAAGCCGTCGTTGACGTAGTCCTTCGTCCAGGTGGCGAACTCGGTGAAGGTGTCGGTGACGCAGGACTCGTCGGCCCAGCTCGCCTCCCCCGTCACGAGGGCCTGGTAGCCGTCGGCGCCGCACTCGGTCTCGAGGAGGCTGTCGAGCAGGCGCATCACGTGCCAGTTGACGGTGCCGCCGAACTCGAACGGGGTGATGCCCGCGTCCTTGAGCTTCCCGGCGTCCTCGACGAGCTCGTCGTAGCTGGTGGGAGCGGCGTCGATGCCCGCCTGGCTGAAGAGGTCCTTGTTGTAGAAGACCGCTTCGGTGCGCTGCGTGTACGGGACGCCGTCGTAGCCGCCGTACTGGGTGACGGTCGACATCGTGGTGTCGGAGAAGCGGTCGGCCCAGCCGTACTCGTCGTAGTACTTCTCGAGGTCGAGGCTGGCGCCGGCGTCGATGAACTCGCCGCCGAGGCCCGGGCCCGCCCACGAGAAGAAGACGTCGGGGGCGCCGCTCGTGCCGAGCGTGGTGCGCAGCGCATCCTTGTGGGCGTCGGTCGCGCGCTCCTCCACCTTGATCGTGATGTCGGGGTTGGCCGCCTCGAAGTCGCTGACGATCTCGTTGATGGTCGTGTTGGCCGACTCGGCCGACTCGGTGAGCTTGAACCAGGTGAGCTCGGTCTTCCCTCCGGAGTCGCCGCCCGCGGAGGAGCAGCCGGCGAGACCGGCGAGGAGGAGGGCACCCGTGGCGAAGGCCAGGGAGCGGGTCGCATTTCGGGTCAGAGCACGCATCGTCGCGTCCTTTCGCTGCGCGACATCGCGGGCAGCGCGACATCGACGTCGGATCCGCAGGGCCGATTCGCATCGATCCCGGCGGCGGATGAGGGATACGTTATCGATAACACATTCGGGTGACAATGCGTCCAACCGGTTGATAGGTCACGATCAAGTAACGGCCGAGTCGCTCGCTAGAGTGAGCCCGGACACAGCGAGGAGCAGCGATGTCGAGCCTCCCCTCCCCCCGCGCGCGGCCGAGCATGGCCGACGTCGGCCGTCACGCCGAGGTCTCGGCGCAGACCGTCTCGCGCTTCTTCACCGGCGGCTACGTCGCTCCGGCCACCCGCGGGCGCATCGAGGCGGCCATCGCCGACCTCGGCTACCGGCACAACCGCGTCGCCCGGAACCTCCGCGTGCAGCGCACCGACACCGTCGGGTTCCTCGCGATGGGACCCCTCAACTACGGCCACTCCGAGCTGCTCACCGGCGTCAGCCGCGCCGCCCGCTCCGAGGGGCTCTCGCTGATCACGGCGCTGCTCGAGGTCGACCCGCGCGAGCCGAGCGCGCGGCTCGAGATGCTGCACGCCGTCGACAAGCTTCTGTCGTTCCAGGTCGACGGCATCATCGTCGGCACGCCCTACGAAGGGCTCGACGAGCTCGTCGACTACATCTCCGCCTCGGTGCCGGTCGTCACCCGCTCCGAGCACGCGGGCCCCTCCGAGGACTCGACCTACGCCGACTCCTACGGCGCCGGCTACCTCGGCACCCGCCACCTCCTCGAGCTCGGGCACCGGCGGATCCTCCACGTCGCCGGCCCCGGCAACCGCAACGAGGCCGTCGACCGCGAGCGCGGCTACCGGGCGGCACTCGCGGAGGCGGGGGTCGAGCCGCTCGAGGTGCTGCGGTGCCGGGAATGGGACGCGGGGTCCGGTGCCGAGCAGGGACGCCTCTGCGACCCCGAATCGTTCACCGCCGTCTCGGCCGCCAACGATCAGATCGCCCTCGGCTTCCTCCGGGCGATGGCCGACCGCGGGCGGTTTGCTCCCGAGGACTACTCGATCGTCGGGGTCGACGACATGCCCGAAACCGAGTACTACTCGCCGCCGCTGACGACCATGCACCTCGACCACCAGCTCCTGGGCGAGAAGGCGCTCCGGATGCTCGCCGCGCGGATCCGGACGGGCGAGCGCCAGGAGCGCACGGCGGTCTCGGCGCGCCTCGTGCTGCGCAGCTCGACGGCGCCGCTGCACTGAGCCGCTGCACTGAGCCGACGATCAGAGGATCGTCCAGGCAGACCGCGGCCGCGTGCTGGAGGCGCGGGGTCGATCCGCCCTACGGTCGAGGGATGTCGACAGCAGAGCAGACCCCGCCGGCCACTCGGGCGGAGACCATCGCCCTCGACTCGATCTCGGTGACGCGCGACGGTGCGCCGTGGTTCCCTGTGATGGGCGAGTATCACTTCAGCCGCGACCGCCCGGAGCGCTGGCAGCACGAGCTGCGGAAGATCCGCGCGGGCGGCGTCGATGTCGTCGCGACCTACGTGCTGTGGATGCTGCACGAGGAGACCCGCGGCGAGCGCCGCTTCGACGGCCACCTCGACCTGCGGCGCTTCGTCGAGGAGGCCCGGCGCGCAGGCCTGTCGGTCATGCTCCGCATCGGACCCTGGGCGCACGGCGAGGCGCGCCACGGCGGGTTCCCCGACTGGCTGCAGGAGCTGCCGATCCGGCACCGTACGAACGATCCCGCGTACCTCGAGCTTGTCGAGGGCTGGTTCCGCGGCATCGCTCGGGAGCTGCGCGGGCTGTTCCGCGACTCCGGCCACCCCGATTCGCCGATCGTGGGCATCCAGGTCGACAACGAGCTCTACGACCAGCCCGAGCACCTCGCGCGCCTGCGCGACCTGGCCGAGAGCGCCGGCATGGCGGCTCCACTCTGGGTGGCGACGGGCTGGGGAGGCGCGCAGCTGCCGCTGGACCGGGTCGCCCCGGTCTACGCCGGCTACTCGGACGGCTTCTGGGAGGAGGCGGACGTGGAGTGGCCCGCCTTCGGGCGGATGCACTTCGAGTACTCGACGGTGCGCGACGACCTGTCCGTGGGAGCCGACGTCCGCGGCGACCCCGCGCCCGCGCAGCCGATCGCGGAGGACCACCGCTACCCGTTCCTGACCTGCGAGCTGGGCGGCGGGATGACCACCGCCTACCACCGCCGCCCGCTCGTCGACGGCGAGGACATCGCCGCGCTCGCGCTGACCAAGATCGGCAGCGGCTCGGCCTGGCAGGGCTTCTACCTCTACCACGGCACCACGCAGGTCACCGGGGCGGGGGGCGCGGGCACGCAGGAGTCGCACGACAGCGACTACCCCAATGACATGCCGCGGAAGGACTACGACTTCTTCGCGCCGATCGGAGCGGCGGGGACGCTGCGCCCGCACTACCACCTGCTGCGCCGCCAGCACCTGTTCCTCGAGCGCTGGGGCGGGGAGCTGACGGGCATGACGGTCACGGTGGGCTCGCCGGAGGCCGGGGTCCGCTGGGCGACGCGGGCGGACGCCGAGGGCGGCTACGTCTTCGTGACGAACCGCCAGCCGGCCGCGGCGCCGCTCCCCCGCGTCGAGGGCGTGCGCCTCCCGGTCGCGATCGATGATCGCGTGACGATGCTCCCGGCCGAGCCGACGGCGATCCCGGCCGGCGCCTTCCTCGCCTGGCCCGTGCGCCGGCCGTTCGGGTCGCTCCGCGCCGTCTCGGCCACGGCGCAGCCGATCACCGAGATCAGCGACGGAGCCACGACCGTGGTGATCCTCGCCGCGACCGAGGGGATCCCGGTCGAGCTGGAGTTCGAGACCGAGGCTGCGGTCGTCGGAGCATCGCGCTCGGGCGACCGCTGGCGCCCGGATAGTGCGCCCGGGCGGGACTGCGTCGTCACCGTCGGAGACACGAGGTTCGTGATCCTCGACGACAGCACCGCCTCGAGGCTGTGGCGGGTCGACATCGCCGGCGAGCCGATCGTGATGCTCTTCGACGGCGGAGTGACGGTGGACGAGCAGGGGATCGTGCTGGAGCGCTGGAGCGACTCCGCCGAGGTCTCGATCCTGCGCACGCCGTCGCTCGCGTTCGAACGCCTCCGGCTCCCCGCGCACGAGCCGCTCCGCGAGCTGCCCGTCACGGTCGTGCGCGCCGAGTCCTCCCCCGCGCCCGAGCGTCGCGGCGGGTCGATGGGCCGTCTGTCGGCTCCGCTGGACAGCGACTTCGATGACGCAGCCGTCATCGAGATCCCGGTGTCCGGGCCGGCTCCGGACGCGGCCACGGTCCTCGTCCTCGAGTGGAGCGGCGACGTCGCGCGCATCGAGATCGGCGGGGTGCTCGTCGCCGATCAGTTCTGGTCGGGCCGCGCATGGGAGATCGACCTGGCGCCCTGGCGCGAGGCCCTCGCCTCCGAGCCCGTGCGCGTGCGGATCCTCCCGTGGCGCGAGGACTCGACCGTCTTCGTCGACGCCCGCGTCCGCGATCGGCGCGTCCCCGGCCGGGCGAGCGTCGACTCCGCGAGTCTGCTCACGGCCCCTCGCCACCGCCTCGACCTCGGCTGAACCCGGACGGGCCTGGCAGGCTGGTCGGCATGAGCGCCTTCACCGATCAGGATGCGGCGACCGCCTACGGGGCGGGCCTGCTGCGCGGCGAGCGGACGCGCCTCCGCCCCGCCACCGAGAACGACCTCGCGGCGATCGACACGTGGTGGAACGACCCCGCGCAGGCGGTGCTGCAGCACACGACGGTGCTGCCGCGTCCCGCCGGGGCGGCGGCGGAGGCGCTGCGCGGCTGGAGCGCGAACGCGACGGCCGGCGCGGTCGGCTTCGCGGTCGTCGAGCTCGCCGACGACTCGCTCGCCGGTCACGTCACCCTCTACGGAGGCGGGCTGCCGCAGCGCTGCGCGACCCTCGCGATCATCCTTGGGCCGCACGCCGTGGGCCGCGGGCTCGGACCGGATGCGGTCCGGGTCGCGGTCGACTACGGCTTCGACGAGCTCGGCCTGCATCGCATCGAGCTGGGCACGGCGGCCTTCAACACCCGGTCGCAGGCCGCCTACCGCCGCGCCGGCTTCACGGAGGAGGGCCGGCGGAGGGACGCGGTGTTCCACGCGGGGTCGTTCCACGACGAGGTGCTGATGTCGGTCCTCGCGCACGAGCGGCGCGCATGAACGACGACGAGCTGCTCCGGCGGCTGCCCAAGACCGAGCTGCACTGCCACTTCGCGTCGACGATGTCGGCGGCGCACCTGATCGCGGCGGCCGATGCCTACGGGGTGCCGCTGGCCTCCGACGACCCGGCGACGCTCTTCGACTTCGCCGATCTGCAGGAGTTCCTGGTCGCCTTCCGCGCCGCCCACCGCGTGCTGCGGACACCGGCCGATCTGGCGACGGTCGCGTACGACGGCGTGCGCGCGGCGGCCGCGCAGGGCCTGCGCTACCGCGAGTACGCGATCAATCCGCAGTACTTCGCCGATGTCGCGTTCCTCGGCTGGAGCGGGCTCGGCTATGCGGACCTGCTCGACCCGATCCTCGACGGGCTGCGCGCGGCCGAGACCGACCTCGGTGTCGGATTCGGGATCGTCGTCGCCGTGAACCGCCGCGACTCCGCGGCGAGCGCGGTCGAGCTCGTCGAGCAGATCCGCGCGCACCCGCGCGACGGCGTGCTCGCGCTCGGGATGGACGACCTGACCCCTGAGGGCACCGAGGATCCGGCCCGGTTCGTGGAGGCGTTCGCGCTCGCCCGCCGCTCGGGGCTGAAGCTCACGGCACACGTCGGCGAGACCGACCGCTCCGAGCCCGACGCGGTGCGCGTGGCCCTCGACGAGCTGCAGGTCGACCGCATCGACCACGGCTACCGGATCCTCGACGACCTCGACCTCGTCGCGCGGGCCCGCGACTCCGGGATCGGCTTCACCACCACCCCGGTCTCGACCACGATCTGCTCGGGCTGGACCCTCGACCCTTCGCACCGGATCGCCGCGATGGTGCGCGCCGGCCTGCGCGTGACGGTCTCGACCGACGACGCGGTGTTCTTCCGCACCGACCTCGAGCGCGAGTACCGCGAGGCGCTCCCCGCGCTCGGGCTGAGCGTCGACGACGCGTGCACGATCGCGCTGAACGGGGTGGAGGCGGCGTTCTGCCCGCCCGAGCAGAAGGCGCGGCTGCGCGCGGAGTTCACGGCGGCGATCGCAGAGCTGTGGTCGGAGGCGGGACGGCCCCACAACCAAGGCTGAGAGCGGCGAACTCACGGATTCTCCGCAGATCCGGCCGTTCAGCCTTACTTCTGCGGCTGTTGCGCCGCAGACAGCCGCGACTCGAGCGCCTCGAGGTCGGCGCGGACGGCCGGCGCCTCCAGCGCATCGCGCTCGCCCGCCGCGTAGGCGTCGGCGAACGCGCCGATCTGGCGCCGCAGCTCGTCCCGCGCGCCTCCCCGCGCCACGGGCTCGAGCCGCTGCGCCAGCCGGATGCCCGCGCGGACGACGAGCGGCTGGTCCATCGCGTAGGCGCGCAGCGACAGGTACACCTCGGCGAGCAGCGCCTCGACCTGCGGCCACTCGCAGACGAGCCGGACGGCGCCGTCCGCGTCGCGGTAGTGCGTGCGCGGAGCCGGCCCGTCGCAGAGTGAGACGAGCGCGCCGGTCAGCGCATCGACCGCGCCGACCGCGGTGTACGGGTCGTTCGTGCCGGTCGCGAGCCCGCGCACGCCGATCTCGACCACCTGCTGCACCGCGTAGCGCACGTCCTGGTAGGGCGTCCGGGCGTCGGCGATGACGACGGCGGCGAGCGCCGCCTCCGCGAGCCCCGACGACGGGCAGGCGACCTCGAGCACCGGATCGCCGGTCAGCACGTGATCGCCCGGCAGCGCCAGCACCCGCAGCACCGCGCCGTCGCGCCGCGCGAGCTCGACGAGCCGCTCGATCTCGATCTGCTCGACGTAGCCTCCGCGGGGCGCGGCCAGGGTCGCGCTCCCCCGGGGCGCGTCGCCGCCCGGCTCGTCGCCCTCGGGGTGCAGCCGCTCGATGACCGCCTCGAGCTCCGACAGCACGCGCTTCTGCAGCGTCGTCACCTGCACCGACAGCGCGATGTGGTGGATGAAGTAGACGAGCACCGCGACGTCGCCGACCGCGAGCAGCACCGCGAACCCGACCGCGACGACCGGCACGAAGGCGAGCGACGAGTCGTCCTCGGTGTGCACCGAGCGCAGCACGATCAGCGAGTAGAGGAACGTCGAGGTCAGCACCGCGAGCACGACCTGGTTGCCGCGGTCCGCCATGAAGTTGCGCACGAGGCGGGGTCCGTAGGCGGAGGAGGTGGTCGCCAGCACCGAGATCGTGATCGAGAACGAGGTGGCCGCGACACCGAGCATCGTGCCGCCGATCGCCGAGAGGATCGCGCGGCCGCCGGTCGCCGAGAGGTCCTCGACCAGGGGGATGTCGCTGACACCCGCGCGGATCAGGACGCGGTCGAGCTCGATCAGGCCGAAGGCGAGCGCGACGGCGACGACTCCGAACAGCGCGGGCAGGAACCAGAACGATTCGCGGGCGTGGAGGATCCGGGAGCGCATCCTCGAAGGCTAGGCGGGCCCGGGAGTCGTCGCACCCGGTTGCGGAGGCGCCAGTCGCGCCAGCAGATCCTCGTGCCCGCGGCGGCGCACCGCGTCGACACCGGCGTCGTCCTCGATCGAGATGAGCAGGATCTCGAGGCCGCGCCAGAACGCGACGATCTCGCGCGCGGCGACGGGCACCTCCTCCTCCGGGACTCCCGACTCGGCGAGAGCGCGACGCAGCTCGGGCTGCAGGAACTCGTCGAACCGCGCCCGCATCGCCCGCCACTCCTCGGCCTGCTCGAACGCGGCGAGCCCGAAGACCTGGAAGAACAGGCGGAGGAACGGGCGGTTCGCGGAGGAGGCCAGCGCGACCCACGAGCGGTCCAGCCGCTCCGCCAGGGACCGCCCTGGCACCAGCAGCTCGTCGGCGGCACGCTGCATGTCCGGGAACCGCCGCGCGGCGACGATCATCGCCTCCGAGAGCAGGGCGGCACGCGAGCCGAAGTAGTAGAGGAGCATCCGGTTGTTCGAGTCGGCCGCCCGGGCGAGGGCCCGGAGCGAGACGGAGGCGACACCGTGCTCGAGGATGTGGTCGACGATGCTCTCGAGGAGCTGGGTCCGCCTCGTCGGTGTCGTGATCATGATGGCGGCCTCTCCGTCGCGGTCGCCGGTCAGCGTAGCGCTCAGCTCGCGTCGCGGAGCTCGCGGAAGCCGGAGCGGTGGTAGACGAGCGGCTCGACCGCGGTGTCGACCTCGAGCGAGTGCACGCGGAGGAGGACGACGCGGTGATCGCCCGCGGGCGTCTCGGCGTGCACCGAGCACTCGAAGCGGAGGGAGGATCCGCCGAGCAGCACCGCGCCACCCTCGCGCTCCTCCCGCGCCAGACCCTCGAAACGGCTGTGCCGGGTGCGCGAGGCGAGGCGGTGGGTGGCCGCGGCCTGCTCCGCCGCCAGCATCGAGACACCGATGCGCGGGGAGGTGCGCAGGAGCGGCCAGGTGGTGGACGCCTCCCGAACCGCGAACATCACCAGCGGCGGGTCGAACGAGGCGCCGACGCTGAGAGAGGTGGCGACGAGCCCCTCGGGGACGCCGTCGACCAGGGCCGCGACGGCCGCGACGGCGGAGGGGACGTGCGCGAGGGCGTCCTCGATGCGGGTGAGGGCGAGCGTGGCCACGGAGTGCCCTTTCGTTCGGGAGAGGAAGGAGAGGGAGAGTGGTGCGCCCTTTTCTCCGCTATCGTGAACCAAATGGTTCATCCCTGTCAAGCCGCGTGATCACGGGCTTCTCGGGCGATGCGGGCGTCGGAAACGGCGTCGTGACGAGGGGGAAACATCCCCTTCGATGAGGCTCGGAGAATGCGGGAGAGCATGAAGAAGATCGTCCTCGGAGTGTTCGAAGCAGGCACGCCGCACGTCGGCGGCACGATCAGCTGGTCCCACCCGCGCAGCCGCGACGGCGACTTCCGCGACATCGGCTACTGGATCCGGATGGCGCAGGTGCTGGAGGACGCCGACTTCGACTTCCTCTTCTTCGCCGGCGGCTCGTTCGGCTACTCCTCCCGCCGCGGCGAGCTCTCGGACGTGCTGGTGGAGGCCGGCATGACCTTCTCGCTCGACGGCGCCTACCTCATCCCCGCGCTGGCGGTCGGGACGGAGCGGCTCAACTTCGTGGTCACCTCGACCACCGGAGCCGACCACCCGCTGCACGCCGTCCGCAAGTTCTCGACGCTCGACCACGTGACGAACGGGCGGATCGGCTGGAACATCGTCACCGGCGCCTCCCAGAACACGATGGCCGCGATGCTGGGGCAGGCGACGATGGTGCCGCACGACGAGCGCTACCGCGCGGCGCAGGAGTACGTCGACGTCGCCTTCTCGTTCTGGGAGGGTGGCAACGACGACGACGCGATCGTGCTCGACCACGAGGCCAACGTGTTCGCCGACCCGGAGAAGATCCACCCGGTCGCCTACGAGGGCGAGTTCTACCGCTCGCACGGGTACCACACGCTGCCGCCGTCGCCGCAGCGCTCGCCACTGCTGTTCCAGGCGGGCACCTCGCCGGTCGGCCGGGCGTTCGCCGCGAAGAACGCCGAGTGCGTGTTCGTGCAGGGATCGAGCTACGCGAAGGTCGCCTCCGACATCGCCGACATCCGCCGCCGCGCCGACGAGAACGGGCGCGACGGCTCCGCGATCAAGGTCATGGTCGGAGTCACGGTCGTGGTGGGTGAGACCTCCGAGGACGCCGCGCGCCTCCGTGCCGAGTTCGACGCCCTGCAGAGCGACGAGCTCGCCGCGCACTACTACGCGGGCAACACCGGCGTGGACCTGCTCGAGTACGACCTCGACCGCACGCTCGCCGAGCAGCTCGTGCTCGACGACCAGGCCGGGCAGATGGGCACCAGCAACATCGAGCGCTTCCTGACGCGGCCCGACGGCACCGCGCCGACCGTGCGCGAGATCCTCGACGAGCTCAAGGGCAAGGGCACCCGCGGCTTCGCGGTCACCGGCGACCCCATCGAGGTCGCCGACGAGCTCGAGCGGATGATGGACGAGACCGACCTCGACGGCATCATGCTCGAGGCGGTGTTCGGCATCGCGTCACTGACCGACTTCATCGAGCTGGTGCAGCCGGAGCTGCGCCGCCGAGGCCGCCTCGATCCGCCCGCGACCGGCGCCACCTTCCGCGAGCGCCTGCTCGGCGGCGGCGCGCACATCGCCCCGGAGCACCACGCGTCCTCCTTCCGCCGCACTGTCTGACGCCTGCGCCGAGACACCCGGCTCTTCGCCGAGACACCGCGCAGACGGCGGTGTCTCGGCGAGAAGCTGGCTGCCTCGGCGCAGAGACGGCGGCGGCGCGTCAGCTCACGCGGACGAGGGTGCGCTGCCAGCCACTCGATCCGTTCGGAGCGATGGGCGCGCGGTCCTCGATCTGCAGCATGCCGTTGGCGTCGGTGGCGCGGACGGCGACGTAGTGCGATCCGCTCTCGGCCTGCCAGTCGACGTACCACTGCACCCAGGTGTCGAGGTTCACCGGCGTCGACAGCGTCGCGGCCTGCCAGTCGCCGTCGTCGATGCTGACCTCGACCTTCTCGATGCCGATCGACTGCGCCCACGCCATGCCCGCGATCTTGGTCGGGCCGGCGGGGATGGCGGCGTCGATGCGAGGGGTGTCGATGCGCGACGACATCTTGATCGGGGCCTCGGCGGAGTAGCCGCGCGGGGTCCAGTAGGCCTCGTCGGCCGCGAAGGTGGTCACCTTCAGCTCGGTCAGCCACTTGGTCGCCGAGACGTAGCCGTACAGGCCCGGGACGACCATCCGCACCGGGAATCCGTGCTCGAGAGGCAGCGGCTCGCCGTTCATGCCGACGGCGAGGATCGCATCGAGCCCGTCGTCGGTCAGGGCGCCGAGCGGAGTGCTGGCGGTGTAGCCGTCGGTGCTGGTCGAGAGCACCATGTCGGCGCCGCTCTGGACTCCCGCGAGCGCCAGAACGTCGCGGATCGGCACGCCGAGCCACTTCGCGTTGCCGACGAGACCGCCGCCGACCTCGTTCGAGACGCAGGTGAGGGTGACGCCGTACTCGTCGAGACCCATGTCGAGCAGCTGCTGGAAGGTGAGCGTCACTTCTTCGTCGACCATGCCGCTGATCTTCAGGGTCCAGGTCGACGGGTCGACGGAGGGGACTGTCAGCGCAGTGTCGACGCGGTAGAAATCGGCGTTGGGAGTGTAGAGCGGTGAGAGCCCGTCGATGTCGAGCTCGGCGCCGGCCGGCACCGTCACGGTGGTGCGGGGGCTCGGGAGGCGCAGCGCCTCGCGGACGCTGGCCAGCGACGAGGTCGCGGCATTGACCAGGCGGGCGCCGGTGCCGACGACCGCGGCGCCGACCGCGGCGATCAGGGTGACGCGGAGGAAGCCGCGGCGCTCGATGCCGGCCGGCCGGGCCTCGGGGCCTGTTCCCCTCGCCTCCGAGGCCCGCGCGGTGCGCCAGCGGCGCAGCCGCGAGATCGTCATGTGCATCACGACGAGGGCGACCAGGAGGCCGACCAGCGTGGGCACCGCCGAGAGCGGCGTCGCTCCGGTGCGGGTGACGATCGCGGCGATCGAGAGGCCGCCGGCGATGATCAGGAGGATCTGGCCGAGCGGCGGGCGGATCAGCTGCAGCACGCCGGCGACGGCGGCCGCCACCAGCACGGCGACGCCGATGCCGATGAGCAGGAAGATCTTGTCGTTCTCGCCGAACGTCGTGATCGCGAACTCCTTGACGGGCCGCGGCACGATGTCGACCACGAACGCGCCGAGGGCGAGGACGGGGCTGGCCGTGCGGGCGACGAGGAGGGCGACGAGCTCGGCGACCGCGAGCAGCACCCCGGCGACGACGATGCCGGCGAACGCGGCGAGCGCGAGGAACCGCAGGCGAGGGGTCCGCGTCGGTGCTGCTGTCTGTTTCATGGGAGTCATGATTCGCTCTTGACCTGCCCGTTCGCAGGGTGTTGCCGGTTTGGTCGCCGCCCCGCGTTTCTGATAACGAATCGATAACGCCCAGGCTCGTGCGCCCCTCGTCCGGAGACGCGAGATGCCACTTGAGTACACGACACGCCGATGCAGGCGTACCGAAGTGGCATCTCGCGAGGGCTCACCCCGCGCTGCTCGAGCGCCCCCGGGAGGTATCGAGCCGTCGCGTTCGGCCGTTTTTTCGGGGGGTGTCCGGCGTCGCCGTGCGGCGCTACCGTCAGCCGAGGCTCCGGCAGCCCCGCCTCCTCATCGCGTGCAGCGGGCGGACGCCCGATCGAAGGACCACCATGACCTCTTGTCTCGCCGCGACCGGCGCGGATCCGATCGCCGCGACTCTGATCGCCGGTGTCCTCGTTGTGACGGGACTCGTCGTCGTCGCCCTGCGGCACCGCAGCCGGCGCACCCGCTCACGCGTGTTCACCGCACTCGCCGTCGTCGCCGCCCTCCTGGTCTCGGTGTCGGTCGGCGCGCCCGCTCATGCGTCTGCACTGTCCGGCTGCGTCGGCGGCGGGCGGATCCCGGCCGTCGCCGTCACCACGGAGCCGAGCCCGATCGCCTCCGTGTCACCGTCGGACGAGCCGACGAGCACGGCGACGCCCACGATCGAGCCCTCGCCCACGATCGGGCCCACCGCGCCCGCCGTCGGGAGCGCCGTGCAGAGGCTCACCTTCACCGTCCGCGATGCTCCCGAGACCGGCTACGTGGTCACCCGGCGCGTCTGGGGAGGTCCGCGCGACGTCAACAACTGCGTCTTCGAACGCGGCGAGGCACCCTACGACGACGAGCAGGTCTTCGGGTTCGGCCGCCCCGACGGCGAGACGACGTTCCGGGGAACGCTCGAGTGGCAGCCGATCTCGGACGGCTCGTGCTTCTTCGAGGCGAGCACCCTCAGCTGGGACATCGAGTTCTACGACAACCTCGACCTCGTCGACACCTGGCGCATCTACGCGATCGACGGCAACTCCGCCACGACGTCGCTCGGCTCCGGCGGTACCGCGATCCTCGCGGCGCTGGCCCTCTCGCCCGTCGGGATCATCGCCTCGTTGATCGCCGAGATCGGGGGTGCGATCATCGGCAACGACCTCCGCGCGACGAGCCCGGAGGTGGCGGACCCGTACTCTCCGATCGAGGCCACCGATGCCGCCACGCTGGAGAGCGACGGTCAGCTGGGCTATCGGTGGACGGACAGGCGGCCCCCGGCACCGCTGGAGTACACCGTCCCGGTCGCCCTGCCGGCCGACAGTGATGACGGCCGTCAGGTCGAGATCCATGCCGATCCGGGCATCGACCGGTGCGTGAACCTGGTCGACCCCGGTACCGACTCCGAAGCCGTCCCCTTCGAGTCCTGGCTCGGTGGCTACTACACCGACATCCGCTACGACCAGACCCTCGACGGCCGGTACTGCGACTCGGGTCGTCGGGCGCTGGCGTCGTGGACGATCACCTCCTCCGAGCCGGAGGAGGCGGGCGGTGCTGTCGTTGCCCGGTGGCGGATCGTGAACTTCTCCGTGGCGGACTACGAGAACGGCAGCGTCTGCCAGGTCGTGGTGGGCGACGCCGCCTGCACCAACGCGGGCGGGACCTCGGTGCTGCCGCTGTACGCCTTCGGCGGCAACATCCGGGGCGGATGGACACTGACCGTCGATCCGGACTGACGGCCTCCGAGGACGCCGCTCAGACCCGCGGCCCGCGAGCGCCTCTCCGGTCGAGCGCCTCCATTAGGTAGGGAGCGGTCCGGCTCCCCCCGGACTGCGCGACCTCCTCCGGAGTGCCCGTCGCCACGATCGAGCCGCCCGCCTGGCCCGCTCCCGGCCCCAGGTCGATGATCCAGTCGGCGTCGGCGACGATCCGCATGTCGTGCTCGACGACGATGACGGTGTTGCCCGCGTCGACGAGGTGCTGCAGGTGCTCGAGGAGGCGGTCGGCGTCAGCGGGGTGCAGACCCGAGGTCGGCTCGTCGAGGAGGTACAGCGTGTCGCCGCGCTGGGCTCGGCGCAGCTCCGAGGCGAGCTTGACCCGCTGGGCCTCGCCTCCCGAGAGCTCGGGGGCCGGCTGGCCGAGCGAGACGTAGCCGAGGCCCACGTCGAGCAGCGCGTCGAGGTGCCGCACCACCTCCGGCTCGCCGGCGAAGACCTCGCGGGCCGCGGTGACGCTGAGCGCGAGGACGTCGGCGATCGTCTGCCCGTTCAGCGTCACCTCGAGGGTCTCGGGGTTGTAGCGCGTGCCTCCGCAGGTCGCGCACGGCGCCTCGACGGTGGGGAGGAACAGCAGCTCGACCTCGATCGAGCCCTCGCCCTTGCAGACCGGGCAGCGGCCGCTCGGCAGGTTGAACGAGAACCGGCTCGCGCCGAAGCGGCGGCGCTTCGCCTCCGGAGTCGCCGCGAACAGCGCCCGCACCCGGTCGAACAGGCCGGTGTAGGTCGCCACGTTCGAGCGCGAGGTGCGGCCGATGGGCGTCTGGCTGACCTGAACGACGCGGCGGAGGCGCTCGGACGGGCCCGTCGCGCTGCCGAGGGTGACGCTGCTCGCGGTCGAGTCGAGCAGCGGATCGTCGTCCGATCGCCCGTCCTCCGCGGCGGCGGTGTCCTCGGCGACGTCGGCGCGAAGGGACGCGCGCAGGAGATCGGGGAGCGCCTGGTTCACCAGGGTCGACTTGCCCGATCCGGAGACGCCCGTGACGGCGGTCAGGACCCCGACCGGGAACGAGACGGCGAGGTCGCGGAGGTTGTTGCGCGCGACTCCTGCGAGCTCGATCTGCGCCTCCGCCGTCCGGCGGGTGCGCAGCGGCGCGGCCTCGCCCTCGGGGAAGAGGTAGCGGCGGGTGACGGAGTCGCGGGCGCCCGGCAGCCCGTCGAGCTCGCCCGAGTAGACGACCGTGCCGCCGCCGGACCCGGCGGCCGGGCCGATGTCGACGATCCAGTCGGCCTGGCGGATGACCTCGAGGGAGTGCTCGACGAAGAAGACCGTGTTGCCGGTGGAGCGCAGGGTCCGCAGGATGCCGAGGAGCGCCTCCGTGTCGGCCGGGTGGAGGCCCGTGGAGGGCTCGTCGAGGACGAACACGACGCCGAACAGCCGCGAGAGCACCTGGGTGGCGAGGCGCATCCGCTGCAGCTCGCCGGAGGAGAGGGTCGGCGTCGAGCGGTCGAGGGAGAGGTAGCCGAGACCGAGGTCGATGATCGGCGACATCCGCCCGACCAGGTCCTCGACCAGGCGCTGCGCGGCCAGTCGCGTCTGCGCAGCGCCGTCCGCGGGCATCCAGCCCGGCTCGAGCACCCGCTTCAGCACGACCACGAGGTCCTCGAGCGGGAGGGCCGAGAGCTCGGTGATGTCGCGGCCCTCGAAGGTGACGGCCAGCGCCTCGGGCTTCAGACGCTTGCCGTGGCAACTGCCGCACGCGACGCTCACCATGAACGTCGCCGCGCGCTCGCGCATCCGGGCGCTCTTCGAGCCCGCGAAGGTGTCGAGCACGTAGCGCTCGACCCCGAGGAACGTGCTCATGTAGCGCGGCTCGACGCCGGCGGCGACGGCCTCGCGCACCTCGGCGGGCGAGCGGTCGGTCCAGACGGGCACCTGCGGCGAGTCGGGGGTGTGCAGGATCCAGTCCCTCTCCTTGCGGGGAAGGGAGCGCCACGGGACGTCGATGTCGTAGCCGAGCGAGATCAGGCTGTCGCGCAGCTGCTTGCCGTGCCAGGCCGTCGGCCAGGCGGCGAGGGCGCCGTCGCGGATCGAGAGGGTGTCGTCCGGCACCATCAGCTCCTCCGGGACGTCGTAGACCCGCCCGATGCCGTGGCAGGTCGGGCAGGCGCCCTGGACGGTGTTCGCCGAGAAGTCCTCGGCGAGGAGCATCGGCGCCCCCTCCGGATACCGGCCGACCCGCGAGAAGACCATCCGCACGACGCTCGAGAGGGTGGTCGCGCTGCCGACCGTCGAGCGCGCCGATCCGCCGGAGCGCCGTTGCGGCAGGGCGACCGCCGGAGGCAGCCCCTCGATCGAGTCGACATCGGGCACACCGACCTGGTCGATCAGCCGACGCGCGTACGGCGCGACCGACTCGAAGTAGCGGCGCTGCGCCTCCGCATAGAGGGTGCCGAACGCGAGCGAGCTCTTGCCCGAGCCCGAGACGCCGGTGAAGGCGACGAGGGCGTCGCGGGGGATGTCGACATCGACACCCTTCAGGTTGTTCTCGCGGGCGCCTCGGACGCGGACCCGGTCGAGGCTGGTGGGAGGTGTCGGCGCAGTCATCCCTCCAGCTTGCCGTGCCCGGATGCGAGGTCCCGACGCCGGAGCGTCTGGATGCGCGATCGCACGAGCCGCTGCAGCAGCGCCGGGTAGAGCTGCAGCACGATCGTCGTGGCCAGGAGCCCCACCGCTTCGCTCCGCGCGCCGCGCAGGAGGGCGGCCGCGGCGAAGGCGACGCCGCCCGCGGTGCACACGAGGTGCACGAGCTCCGAGCGCCGGGTGTGCTGATCGAGGGCCGCGAGACCCGCGCGGGTGCCGTCGTAGGCACGCAGGCGCGTGATCCGCCGGTTCCAGCCCGTCCGGTCGAGCATCCTCCCGAAGCGCCCGACCCCCAGCGCCCGGAGGACCGCCGGCTCGCGCGGACCCACCGTGAACAGCCGCTGGTCGAGCGGCCCCGCCCGCCTGCCGAGGGTCAGCGCGGCGGCGCCCGTCAGCACCGGCTGCACCAGCACGGCGAGCGGCTCGCGGCCGGAACGGATCATGCGGCACAGTCCAGCAGACGGAACCCGGTCGCTACAGTGTCGGCGTGGGTGAGGACGAGTACGACGGCCGCGAGGTCGCGGCCGAGCACCTGCGGGCCGAGCTCCGCCTCCGACGCTTCAGCGGCCTGCGGATGGCGATCGACGCGGCGCTGGGTGGAGGGATCGTCACCGTCCACGACCTGGTGGTCACCCGCCTCGACACCGGCGCCGAGGTCATCCGCACGAAGGCCGACATCGGCGACCCGCACCACCTGCTCGGCCAGGTCGAGCTCGACCTCGAGACGAAGACCACCGAGGAGTTCCTCCGCGAGTGGCGCACGCCCTGAGCAGCGGGCTCGATGCGCACGGTTCGGGGCTGGCCCCCCTGAACCGCGCGCTCCTATGATGTTCACGTTAACAATCTGTGCGAGGGTGCACGGATCCGTCCGCGGGTCGTGCCTCCGTCGCCGCATCGACCACGAGGACGTTCTTGATGACACGATCACGATCGGCGGTGAGGACCGCTCTGGCGGTCGCCACCGTCGCCGCCACGGCGCTGCTCGGGGCCGCTGTCCCCGGCTCCGCCTTCGGAGCGACGGAGAAGCCGCTCCTGCACTACACGTTCGACACCGCGCCGAACGGCACCACGGTGGCCGACTCGAGCGGCAACGGCTACGACGCCACGGTGCGCCGCACGGGCGCCACCTTCGGCAACGGCCGCATCAGCCTGCCGGGCGGATCCGCCTCCGCCGCCCCCTACCTCGACATCCCCACCGCCGGCCTGGTCGGCAAGAAGGACCTCACCTTCTCGACCTGGCTCTCGCCCCGCTCGGGCCCGGGCAACGTCGCCGCCGCGTTCGTCGGAGCGCCCGTCGCCACCGGCGCCTCCCACTCGGCCGGCTACTGGCTGCTCAACCCGAGCAACCCGTCGGGCTACGTGAAGTCGGTCGTCACCGACTCCGTGAACGCCGGCGCCCCCTGGGGCACCGAGGTGGGCCCCGGATCCACGAACGCCGGCACCACGGGCGCCAAGACCCCCGCGGGACTCTCCCTCTACACGACCGTCATCGACGGCACCACCGGCACCCTGTCGGTCTACATCAACGGCACCCGCATCAGCCAGAATGCGATCGCGCGCGATGTCGCCTCGTTCGGCACCTCCCTCGTCGCCTACCTCGCGCGCTCCACCTACAACGACCCCGGCTGGAGTGGCGACGTGGACGACTTCGCCGTCTACGGCAGCGCGCTCAGCGCCGACACCGTGAAGGCGCTCTACTCCTCCGAGGCGATCGACCGCGCGATGGCGTCGGTGACGATCCCCACGGAGGCGACGGCCGGCTTCGCCCTGCCCGCCAGCTCCTCCGGAGTCGCGATCACCTGGCGCTCGAACGACCCGGCGGTCACCGTGAACGGAGCGACCGCGACGGTCACCCGCCCCGCGGCCGGCTCCCCCGACGCGTCCGTCACGCTCACCGCGACGTACACCTCGGGCACCGACACCCGCTCGGTCGACTACCCCGTGAAGGTCCTCGCCGACGTCGCCGATGCCGACAAGGCCCAGCGCGACCTCGACGCGATCAGCATCCCGAACGCCTCCGACGTCCGCACCGACGTCTCGGTGCCCGCGCGCGGAGCGCTCGGCTCGAGCATCACGTGGAGCGTCGTGGGATCCGGCGCCACCGTGCGCTCCGGCAGCACCGCCGACAGCCGCACGATCGACGTCGACCGGCCGCAGGCGGGCTCCCCGGCGATCGACGTCGTCGTCCGCGCGACCGCGACCAGCGGATCCGTCACGAAGACGCGCGACATCACGCTGCGCCTCCAGCCGCTCCCCGCCGGGACCGACGACACCGAGGCCTACGTGTGGGCGTTCTTCACCGGTGAGGGCGCCGGCGCCGAGCGCGTCAGCCTCGCCGCCTCGAAGGGCGACGACGCGCTGAGCTGGAACACCCTCAACGGCGGACAGCCGGTGTTCACCTCGACGCAGGGCACGCAGGGCCTGCGCGATCCGTTCATCGTCCGCTCCCCCGAGGGCGACAAGTTCTTCATGCTCGCCACCGACCTCAAGATCGACGGCCTCGCCGGAGGATTCGACACGGCCCAGAAGTCGGGCTCGAAGTACATCGAGGTGTGGGAGTCCACCGACCTCGTGAACTGGTCGGCGCAGCGCCACGTGAAGGTCTCGACCGACTTCGCCGGCAACACCTGGGCCCCGGAGGCGTACTGGGACGACGAGCTCGACACCTACGTGGTGTTCTGGGCGTCGAACATGTACCCGACCGCGAACGCGGCCGACCGCACCGCGGTCACCTACAACCAGATGATGTACGCGACGACCGACGACTTCGTCACCTTCTCGGAGGCGAAGCCGTGGATCGACGTCAAGCGCGGCACCGGCCGCGGCACCATCGACTCCACGATCGCGAAGGACGGCGACACCTACTACCGCTTCACCAAGGACGAGGCGTCGATGACGCTGCGCGAGGAGAAGAGCACCGACCTGCTCGCCACCATCAGCGGAACCCTGCCCGGCACCTCGGGACCCGCGGACGAGTGGACCCTGGTCAAGGAGCGCGTCGCCTCCGGTCTGCCCAACGGCGAGCCCGGCGGCACCTTCACGAGCGGTGAGGGCCCGAACGTGTTCCCGGCCAACGAGGGCGACGTGAACGGGCTCGACTGGTTCCTGTTCATCGACCAGCCCGACTACCACGGCGGCCCGAACCACTACATCCCGTTCGGCTCGGACGACCTGGCGGACGGGGACTCGTGGCAGCCGCTCGGAGCGAAGCTGCGGACGAACCTCCCGCAGAACTCCGACGGAGGCAAGCCCCGCCACGGCACGGTCATCCCGGTGACCCGCGCCGAGTACCAGAAGGTGCTCGAGGGCCTCGCGCCCTCGATCGCGGTGGCCTCGGTCGCTCCGATCGCCGTCACGACCCAGGCCGGCACCGCCCCCGTGCTGCCCGGCGCCCAGATCACGACGAAGACCGGTGCGACGCAGTCGGTCGCCGTCACCTGGGACGCCGTCGCGCCGAGCTCCTACGCCGCCGCCGGGACCTTCACGGTCTCGGGAGTCGCGCAGGACGCGTCGCGGATGCCGGTGACCGCCACGGTCACCGTGCAGGCGTCGCTGAAGGTCACGGCCACGGCCTCCTCGCGCTGCGTCGCGGGCAAGCCGGTGCTGACCGTCGTCGCCAAGAACGGCGACACCGTGCCGATGGACGTGACCGTGCGCACGACGGAGGGCGTAAAGACGTTCGCCGCTGTGAAGCCGGGCGCGAGCGCCTCCGCCGCCTACACGGTGCGCGCGGCACAGCTCGCCGCCGGTGAGGCCACGGTCACCGCGACCGCCACGGTCGGTGGCAAGCCGGTCTCCGCGACCGTCACGGCGCCGTACTCCGCACGGAGCTGCGGCTGACGAGCAGGCAGCGCTTCTGCTGCGAGCCCTGCTCTCAGCTGAGGCCGGGCGATCCCTGCTGATCGAGCCCGAAGCCCACGAAGCGGGCGTATCGAGGTCCACCACCGCCGGAGGACCAGGTCCACAGACCTCCTTCCCGGCTGCGGCGGGTCTCGGTACGCCCCTCCGGGGTCACTCGAGAACGGGTCCCCGCCGACAGCCTTCGCGCCGGTACTCTTCAATCCCTCGCGCGACCGACGGCGTCGGGCGCTCCCCCTCACCAGAGAGACCTCCCATGGCAGCGCTGCCCGACTCCGATGACGACACCTCCGCGGACGGGCCGCTGACGGTCTCGTGGCGCGCGGGCCGCCTCCGGCTCGACTTCCACCACTCCCCCGAGCAGCCCGTGAGCCTCGCCCGACTCGTCGCCGGAGAGCTCGAGATCGGCTTCGATCACCCGCTGCCACTCGTCGGCATCCTCGCCGCCGGCCGCGGACACGTCACCGCGACCGACCGGCTCGTGCAGACCGCGATCGGCGACTCGCTCCGCTACGTCTCGCACGAGGAGGAGCCCGGCCGGACTCTGCGCATCGTGTCGACGACCGGCGACGGCGTCTGCGCGACCACGACCATCGACGCTCTCGACGGGGCCTTCCGCGCGACGACCACCGTCGAGAACAGGGGCGCCGGGCGCCTCCTGCTCACCGCGGTCACCAGCTGGGCGATGCCGCTCGGCACCCGGCTCGATGCCGGCGCCGCGGCCGACCCGGCCGCCGATTGGGAGCTGCTCGAGGGCCGCAGCGAGTGGCTCGGCGAGGGACGCTGGGTGGCCCGCGACCTCCGCGGGCTGCTGCCCGACCTGCACCCCGGGCTCGCGGATCAGCCGGCCCGCGAATCCGTCGTCCGCGCCACCACGGGAACCTGGTCGACCGGCGGCTCCCTCCCGATCGCCGCGCTCCGCTCGAGCAGACAGGACGTCACCTGGCTGTGCGAGGTCGCGCACAACGGCCCGTGGCGCTGGGAGGTCGGCGAGCAGATCGGCGACGCCTACCTCGCCCTCTCCGGTCCGACGGACCGCGACCACCAGTGGTCGGAGATGCTCGCACCCGGGGACACGTTCACCTCCGTGCCGGCGCTCGTCGCCGTCGGCGACGAGCTCGAGGCGGCCGCCGCGGCGCTCACCGGAGCGAAGCGGCTCGCGCGGCGCGCGCACCCCGACGACTCCCTGCCGACCCTCGTCTTCAACGACTACATGAACACGCTCGTCGGCGACCCGACCACCGAGAAGCTCCTCCCCCTCGTCGCGGCGGCGGCCGAGGTGGGCGCCGAGACGTTCTGCATCGACGCGGGCTGGTACGCCGAGACGGCGTCGTGGTGGGACACGGTCGGCGAATGGACGCCGTCGAGCACCCGGTTCCCGGGCGGGCTCGGCGAGGTGGTCGACGCGATCCGGAGCCGCGGCATGGTTCCAGGGCTCTGGCTCGAACCCGAGGTGATCGGCGTGAACAGCCCGATGGCCGCGACGCTCCCCGACGAGGCGTTCCTCTCGCGTGGCGGCGTCCGGGTGGAGGAGAGCGGCCGGTTCCACCTCGACCTGCGCCATCCCGCCGCGCTCGCGCACCTCGACGAGACCGTCGATCGGCTCGTCCGCGACCTCGGCGTCGGGTACTTCAAGCTCGACTACAACATCGACCCGGGCCCCGGCACCGATCGGGAGGCGGCGAGCGCCGGAGCAGGACTGCTCGCCCACGACCGCGCCCACCTCGACTGGATCGACGGCGTCCTCGATCGCCACCCGCGGCTGGTGCTCGAGAACTGCGCCTCGGGAGCGATGCGCGCCGACTCCGCACTGCTCTCGCGGATGCAGCTGCAGTCGACCTCCGACCAGCAGGACCCGCTGCTCTACCCGCCGATCGCCGCCTCCGCGGCACTCTCGATGCTCCCCGAGCAGGCCGCGAACTGGGCCTACCCGCAGCCGGAGATGAGCGACGAAGCCCTCGCCTTCACGCTCGTCACCGGGCTCGCGGGCCGCTTCTACCTCTCGGGTCACCTCGATCGGATGCGGCCGCACCAGCGGACGCTCGTCGCCGAGGCGGTGCGGACGGCCGCCGAGCTGCGCCCGCTCCTGATCGAGTCGACGCCGCTCTGGCCCCTCGGGCTGCCCGGCTGGACCGACCGCTGGGTCGCCTCCGCGCTGCGCCGGGGCGACCGGATCGCGCTCTCGCTCTGGGACCGGGGCGACGACGCCGGAGAGACGTCGCTCGCGTTCCCGAGCCTCCTCGGCCGCGCGGTCGACGTCGAGGTCGCGTTCCCCGTCGGCCTGCCCGTCTGGACCACGAACTGGGACATCGGCATCGGCGTGCTCAGCGTCCGCTCGGCGGGCGGCGAGCCGGGTGCGCGCACGCTCGTCCTTCTCGTCTCGGAGTGAGCGGCGACCGGCGCGGCGCGCAGTGGGAGGCGCTCGCGGCCGCACTGCTCCGGCTGACTATGCTGGACGGACCCGCGATGCCGAGCCCTCGACATCCGCTCGCACCGGGGGTGCACGGCTCTCCCGTCAGGGGAGCGGAGGAGGTCCGCGTCCATGGCCGATCGGCCGAACCTCCGGCATGTCGCCGCGGTTGCGGGCGTCTCGCACATGACCGTCTCGCGGGTGCTCAGCGGGCACCCGAACATCAAGGAGTCGACCCGCCAGAAGGTCCTCGAGGCCGTCGACGAGCTGAACTACCGGCCCAACATCGCCGCCCGCTCGCTCGTCACGCAGCGCACCGACCGCATCGGCGTGATGATCGAGAGCGGAGCGGAGTTCGGCCCCTCGAGCACTCTGCGCGCGATCGAGCGGGCCGCCCGCGAGAAGGGCTACTCGGTCACCTCCGTCGCTCTCCGCGACGACAGGGACATGTCGCCCGTCGACGCCATCAATCACCTCTCGGGTCTCGGGATCGACGCGCTGTGCGTGATCGCGCCACGCTCCTCCTCCGTCGCGACGCTGCGCACCGTCGAGATCGGCGTGCCGACCCTGGTCGTCAAGTCCGACAAGGACCCGAGCTTCCTCACCGTCTCGGTCGATCAGCAGGGCGGAATGAGCCAGGCCGTCGACCACCTCGCCTCCCTCGGCCACCGTGACGTGCTGCACATGTCGGGCCCCCTCGACTGGCTCGATGCCCGCGCCCGCGAGCGCGCCTTCCACACCCGTGCGAAGGCATGGGGGATGCACGAGCGGCCGATCGTCGTCGGCGACTGGACCCCCGACTCCGGCTACGACTTCGCGAAGAGCCTGCGCGCGATCCCCGACTTCACCGCCATGGTCGTCGCCAACGACGAGATGGCGCTCGGAGTGATCCACGGTCTCGTCGAGCGCGGCATCCGGGTGCCCGAGGACGTCAGCATCGTCGGCTTCGACGACCTGCCGACCGCGCGGCACTTCCTGCCCCCGCTGACGACCGTGCGGCAGGACTTCGACAAGCTCGGCACCACCGTCGCCGAGGTGATCCACGCGCGGATCCGCGGCCAGGAGATCCCCCAGCGCACGCGGATCGCCACCGAGCTCATCGTCCGCGAGTCGACGGCTCCCCCGCGGGCCTGACCCGAGGGGGGTGATCCGCGGGGCCGCCCTCGCGTATCATCAGCGGCATCCTGGCGCGTCGTTCCCGACGACGCGCCCGACACGAACCGAGGACGGCACGTGGCATTCCAGTCGAGGACGACTCCGCGCTGCGCCGACCCCGTCGTCGAGATGACGGGGATCAGCGTCTCCTTCTCGTCCGGCCCGGCGCTCGAGGGTGCGAGCCTGCGGCTGGTCCCGGGCGAGATCCACGGACTGATGGGCGAGAACGGCGCGGGCAAGTCGACGCTGATCAAGACGCTCACCGGCATCCACCAGCCCGACGCGGGCACGATCGTGCTCGACGGGGTCGCGCGCCGCTTCTCCGGACCCGCCGACGCGAAGGCCGCCGGCATCACGGCCGTGTTCCAGGACGAGCGGCTGACCGACAACCTCAGCATCGGCGAGAACGTGATGATCGGCCACGAGATCCGCGGGCGCCTCGGCATCTCGTGGGCGCGCACCCACAGCCGGGCGGCCGAGATGCTCACCGAGCTCGGCCTCGGCGACCTCGACCCGCACCTGCCGCTGCGCTCGCTCTCCCCCGCGATCCGCCAGCTGGTCGCCATCGGGCGCGCCATGGTCGACCGGCCCCGCGTGCTGATCCTCGACGAGCCGACCTCGAGCCTCGACCTCGGCGACGTCGCCCGCCTGTTCGCGGTGCTGCGGAGGCTGCGCGGCCAGGGAGTCGCGATCGTGTTCGTGTCGCACTTCCTCGAGCAGGTCCTCACGCTGTCCGACCGGGTGACCGTGCTGCGCGACGGCCGCACCGTCGGCGAGTACCCGGCGCGCGCGATGGACCGCGCCGAGCTGATCGCGAAGATGATCGGCGAGGACATCGAGGCGCTGCGTCAGATCGGCTCCGACCGCCGCGAGCACCGCAAGCAGCCGACGGGGCCCGCGATCTACCGCGCGTACGGCATCGGGCGACGCGGAGCGGTCGCGCCGACCGACCTCGAGCTGCACCGCGGCGAGATCGTCGGGTTCGCAGGGCTGCGCGGCTCCGGACGCACCGAGCTCGCCTCCCTCCTGAGCGGCGTCGAGAAGGCCGACAGCGGCCGCGTGCTCATCGACGGAGAGCCGGCGCAGATCTCCGACCCGGTCTCGGGTCTGCGGAACCGCATCGCGCACTCGAGCGAGAACCGCCGCGAGGACGGCATCATCGGCGACCTGTCCCTCCGCGAGAACCTCGTGCTGGGCCTGCAGGCGCTGCGCGGCTGGGCGCACCCGCTGTCGGCGGCCGAGACCGACACGCTCGTGGCGACCTACGTCGAGGCGCTCAACATCACCCCCGCCGACCCGGACATGCCGGTCAAGTACCTCTCCGGAGGCAACCAGCAGAAGGTGGTCCTCGCGCGCTGGCTCGCCACCCGGCCGCGCCTGCTGGTGCTCGACGAGCCCGCGCGCGGCATCGATGTGGCGTCGAAGGTCGAGATCCAGGCGCACATCGCGCAGCTCGCGAAGGAGGGGGTCTCGGTCGTGTACATCTCCTCGGAACTCGAGGAGGTGGTGCGGCTGAGCGACCGCATCGTCGTCTTCAAGGACCGCGAGAAGATCGGCGAGGTCAGCAACGGCCCCTGGCTGACCGTCGACACCATCGTCGAGATGATCGCCGCCGACACCTCCGACGAGGCCGACTCCGACGACTCCTGGTAACCCCCTCGCTGATCGAGTAGCCCAGCACGATCCTGCCGAGGTCGGAGGCGTTGACCTCTCTGAAAGGTTTCACATAGGGTGGCACGGCCGAGGGAAAACGCATTCCAGCAGCTCGGCGCCATCGATGCCGAGGGATTCAATGCCGAATTCACGTTCACGTACCGCTGCCCGAACACGCCGCGCAGAGACTCCGCTGCGCCGCTGCGCGCTCCGCTCCGGAGTCGGACTCGCGCTCGTCGCGAGCGTCGCGCTCGCCGCCGCGGGGCCCGCCTCCGCTCAGACCGCCGCCCCCGCGAACCCCGTCCTCACCGCGCAGCTCGAGGATCTCGACCGCGGCGTCGTCGCGCTCGCCTCGCCCGACGGCGGCGTCTTCGTCAGCTGGCGGCTGCTCGCGACGGAGGTGACCGGCTCCTCCGACAAGGGGATGATCGGCGCCGACTTCGCCGTCTACCGCGGAGCGGAGCGCGTCGGTGTGGTCACCGACAGCACCAACCTGCACGACCCGGTCGGCTCTCCCGGCGACGAGTACCGCGTGGTGGCCCTGGTGGACGGGGAGCCGGGCGACCCCAGCGCGCCGGCCACCGCCTCCGCCGACGCGTTCGAGACCCTGCCGCTGCAGAAGCCGGCCGACGGCGTCACGCCCGCCGGCGAGGCCTACACGTACAGCGCCAACGACATGAGCGTCGGCGACATGGACGGCGACGGCGACTACGAGTACGTCGTCAAGTGGTACCCCTCGAACGCGAAGGACGTCTCGCAGAAGGGCTACACCGGCAGCACCTACCTCGACACCTACGAGGCCGACGGCACGCTGCTGCACCGCATCGACCTGGGCGTGAACATCCGCTCGGGCGCCCACTACACGCAGTTCATGGTCTCGGACTTCGACGGCGACGGCCGCTCCGAGATCATGACGAAGACCGCGCCGGGCACCGTGACGCTGCGCGGCGGTGACCCGGCGCAGGCGGAGTCGATCACCCTGCTCCCCGAGGACGTCGCCGCGGGAGTCACGCCCGCCGACGACTACCGCCTCTCGGCCGCCGACTACCGCGAGCACCTCATCGGAGTGTTCGAGGGCTGGGGCACCCGCGAGGAGGTGACGAGCGGCCAGTGGCCCGCGACCCTCGAGGAGGCGTTCGGCATCGCTCCGACCCACTCGTACCCGCTCGACCGCGCCGGCGCCACCGAGCTCGTCGACTACTTCCTCGACGTCTACGCCCCCGGCCGCAGCGATCGCAACGACCTCCGCACCTTCGAGGGCTTCATCCTCGACGGACCCGAGTACCTCACCGTGTTCGACGGCGAATCGGGTGCCGAGCTCGAGACCGTCGCCTACGAACCGGGCCGCGGGGACGACGGCCTGCTCTGGGGCGACTACGCCTACTCGCGGATCGAGCCGGGCAACCGCAACGACCGCTTCCTCGCCGGAGTCGCCTCGTTCGACGGCGAGACCCGGTCGGCCGTCTTCGCCCGCGGCTACTACACCCGCGCGGTCGTCGTCGCCTACGACTGGGACGGCACCTCGCTCACGACGCGGTGGGTCGCCGACAGCGGCCACGTCCCGCTGACGAACCCCTTCAACGACACCCCGCACGGCCGGGAGGGGACCAGCCCCGAATGGGCGACGCTCACCACGCAGGGCTTCCACTCCCTCAGCGCAGCGGATGTCGACGGCGACGGCCGCCAGGAGATCGTCTACGGCTCCGCGACCCTCGACGACGACGGCAGCCTGCTCTACAGCTCGTACGACACCCTCCCCGAGGGCAGCTCCGCCCCCGGCACGGAGGCGAAGCTCGGCCACGGCGACGCGATGCACGTGACCGACATCGACCCCGCGCGCCCGGGCCTCGAGATCTTCACTGTGCACGAGGGCGGAGTCGGCGCCCCCTACGGCTACGCGCTGCGCGACGCCGCGACCGGCGAGGTGCTCTTCGGCGCCTACTCCGGCAAGGACACCGGGCGCGGGATGATCGGCGACATCGACCCGGCGATCCCGGGCCAGGAGGTGTGGGCGATCGGCGAGCTGTCGGCCGCCGGCGAGCCGCTCTCGGACACGCAGCCCGGCACCAACCAGAGCATCCGCTGGGCCGCCGACATGACGACGCAGATCGTGGCGAGCACGACGATGCAGGACGCGACTCCGGTCACTCCGACGATCGTCACCGGCGACGGCACGGTGCTGCTCTCGGCCGACGGCACGGTGACGAACAACGGGACCAAGGGGAACGCCTCCCTGGTCGCCGACGTGCGGGGCGACTGGCGCGAGGAGCTGCTGCTGCCCACGGCCGACTCGAGCGCGATCCGGATCTACTCGAGCACCGAGGTCACCGACCGCAAGCTGACGACGCTGATGCACGACCCGCAGTACCGGGTCGAGGTCGCACGCCAGAACACCGCCTACAACCAGCCGTCGTACACCTCGTACGGCCTGGCGAGCGACATCGACTGGTCGACGGTGCCGGTGCTCGCGCAGGAGGCGACGGCGCCGACGCCCGCGCCCGTGCCGACGGAGCCCCCGGTGACGCCGGCTCCGACGCCCGAGCCGACCGCGGTCGTCGTCCCCGTGACGACTCCGACCGCCGCGCCGGCGGCGGGCAGGCACGACGCCCTCGCCGCGACGGGCGCCGACCTGTCGCTCCTGCCGGTGGGCGCGCTCGCGCTCCTGCTCGGAGGAGGGATGCTGCTGCTGCGCCGCCGCGCAGCCTGACACCGAGGGAACCCCGGGCTGTCGAGGGCGCCCGTCCTCCGGGCCGGCCTCGACGGTTCGGGGTTCCCTCAGTGCGCTCGGTCCTCGTGAGCCGCCGTCCCGAGCAGCTGCAGCGACGGGGCGCGGCCCTTCTCGATGTGGGTGTAGGCGATCGACTCGGCGAGGCGGTCGTTGCCGGCGAGGATCGCCTCCAGGAGCCCCTGGTGCTCGTCGGACTGCTGATGCTGGTCGCGAGCGGACGTGAGGTAGAACAGCCACGTCATCCGCCCGCTGACCGCCCGCATCAGCGAGCCGAGCAGCGCGCTGCCGGCGATGTCGACGATCGCCTCGTGCACGATCGTGCTGGTCTCGGCGACGAGCAGCCAGTCCTCGCTGTCGAGCGCACGGTGCTCGGCGGCGATCGCGTCGTGCAGCGGCTGCGGTGACACTCCCCCGGCCACCCGCTGCGCGGCCAGGCGCGCCGCCAGCGTCTCGAGGCTGAGCCGCACGTCGAAGAGCTCGGTGACGTCGGCGGCGGTCCACTCCGAGACGCGGGAGCTGCGCCGGGGCAGGGTGCGCACGAAGCCCTCGTTCTCGAGCTGCGGCACCGCCTCGCGTATCGGCAGCCGTGACACGTTCAACTCGCTCGCCAGCGTCGACTCGACCAGACGCGACCCCTGCGGGTAGCGGCCGAGGATGATCTCGCGGCGGAGCGTGCGGTAGGTCTGGGCGGTCAGCGACTCCTCGGGGGCGATGCTCGACACGCGGGCCTCCTTCGCTCGACTCCCCCCATTCAACCGGGTCGGCGCGCTCACCGTCACCGGGCGGCCCGCGTCTCGACCTCGACGCCGAGCGCCGCCCGCTCGGCCCGGGCGAGCACGTAGGCGCCGGCGGCCAGATCCTGCAGCCCGATGCCGACGGAGTTGAACACCGTCACGGCGTCGCGGGATCGGCGCCCGGTGGCGCGGCCGACCAGCACCTCGCCGAGCTCGGCCACCTCCTCGGGAGAGAGCCCCGAGTGGCGGATGTTGTCGGACTCCGAGAAGGCGATGCCGCGGGTGTCGACGACGACGCGGTCCGCGCGCGCGAAGGCATCGGCCCCGAGCTCGCGGTACCCGTGGCGGGGAGGCGAGCCGACCGCGTTCACGTGCATCCCGGCGGCGAGCCAGGAGGCGTCGAGCAGCGGCTCGACCGACGGCGTCAGGGTGCAGACGACGTCGGAGCCGCGCACCGCGTCCTCCAGAGCGCCCGGCGCCGTCGCGGGGACGCCGTTCGCGACGAGCTCGGCGGCGAGCGCCGTGGCACTCGAGCCCGACGGAGACCAGACGCGCACCTCATCGAGCTGGAGCACCGAGCCGAGGGCGAGCGCGTGCTCGCGGGCGAGGGGGCCTGCGCCGACGAGGGTGAGGATCCGGGAGTCCGGGCGGGCGAGCACCGATGTCGCGAGCGCCGAGACCGCGGCCGTCCGCAGCCGGGTCAGCGCTCGGCCGTCGATCAGCGCGAGGCACTCCGCGGTGTCGGCGGAGTAGAGCGACACGGTCGAGCGCTGCGGAGGCAGCCCGCTCGCGCGGTTGCGCGGGGCGTCGATCAGCAGCTTCACCGAGGCGAGTCCGAGGTAGGGCGCGAAGGCGCTCATGGGGACGGCCGCGGGGCCGTCGGCGCTGGAGTCGCCCGGGATCCGCAGGGCCTCGGGCACCGGCTGCACCGCGCCTCCGTCGGCGAGCGCCCGGTGGGCATCGGCGAGCGCGGCGATGAGCCCGGGCCACTCAGTGAGCGCCTCGCACTCCTCCGACGTGATGATGCGTGTCGACATGTCGTCCTCCTGCACCCATTCTGTATGCAGAAGTGAGGAGCGCGCATCTCTGTCGAGTGGCCGTCTTGGATCAGAACCGGTATGCAGACCGGCCGAACCGGAGCGGATACACGCGAAAAGTAAGGCGTCCCGACCCGACTCCGGATACAGAAACCCGCCGAACTGTTTACACAGCCGAAACCTCCGGTGATGCGCACGAAACAGAAACAGCGCAATTCTGTATACCGACAGCACGACCAACAGCCAACGAGAACGGAGGCGGCGCCATGGGCCCCTACATCGTGAGACGACTCGCGCAGGGTCTCGCGACGATCTTCGCCGTCGTCACGATCGCCTTCGGCCTGGGCCGTCTCAGCGGCAGCCCCGCAGCGCTCCTGCTCACCGAGAACGCCTCGCCCGAGCAGATCGCCGACCTCGACCACCGCCTCGGCTTCGACCTGCCGCTCTGGCAGCAGTACCTGCAGTACCTCGGCGGGCTGGTCACCGGCGACTTCGGCGACTCCTACCGCCAGGCCGGCGTCTCGTCGATGCAGCTTGTCCTCGAGCGGCTGCCCGCCTCGCTCTCGCTCGGCGCGGTCGGCCTCGTGCTCGGCCTGGCGCTCGCGCTCGTGGCCGGAGTCGCCATCCAGCTCACCCGCTCCCGCGGGCTCCGCGCCCTGTCGCTCGGCCTCGGCTCGACCCGCCAGGCGATCCCCGACTTCTTCTTCGGCCTGCTGCTGGTGCTGATCCTGTCGGTCTGGCTGGGGCTGCTGCCCTCGCTCGGCAACCGGGACCCGCTGGCGATCATCATGCCGGCGCTCACCATCGCGACGGGTCAGTTCGTGCTCTACACGCGGCTGCTCGACAACGCCCTGACCGAGCAGTCGACGCAGGACTACGCCCGCACCGCCTTCGCGCGCGGCGAGAACCGCTTCCGCGTGGTCGTCGGCGAGCTGCTGCCCAACGCGTTCCTGCCCGTGCTGACCGTGGCCGGGATCAGCCTCGGCTCGTTCCTCGGCGGTCTCGTCATCGTCGAGAACGTCTTCGCCTGGCCGGGGATGGGGCAGCTGATGCTCGGCGCGGTCTACTCCCGCGACTTCCCGGTCGTGCAGTCCGGACTCATCGTCGTGGCCCTGCTGTTCATCCTCGCCAACCTGCTCGTCGACGTCGTGTCCGGGCTCATCGATCCCCGAGTGAGGCTCGCATGACCACCACCGAGATCATCCGCACCGGGGCTCTCCGCGCCGGCATCACCACCGCCTTCACCCGCGGACGCCGGGTGCCCGCCCTGCAGGTCCTCGGCGCCGCCATGGTCGGCTCGATCGTCCTCTTCTCGCTCGTCTACCCGCTCCTGCCCGGCTACGACCCCTTCGCACAGGACCTCTCGAAGGTCCTCGCCGCACCGGGCGCGTTCGCCGAGCACTGGCTGGGCACCGACGCGCTGGGCCGCGACGAGGCCAGCCGCCTCGCCCTCGCCGGGCGGGTCACGCTCGGGATCGTCCTGCTGATCGTGGTGGTCAACAGCCTCGTCGGGATGACGATCGGCACCTGGTCGGGATATGTCGGCGGCCGGACCGACAACGTGCTGATGGGCCTCGCCGACATCCAGCTCGCGATGCCCGTGATCCTGGTGCTGATCGCCCTCGCGGCCTCGCTCGGCCCGAGCGTCTGGCTGATGATCACCGTGCTCGCCGCGACCTACTGGGTCGGCTACGCCCGGGTCGCCCGCAGCACCGCGATGGCGCTGCGCGACCGCGACTTCGTGCTCGCCCCGCGGATCCAGGGCGCGGGCGGAGTGTGGACGGTGCGGCGCCACATCGTCCCGAACGTGGCGGTGCAGATGATGATCCTGGCCTCCAGCGACATCGGCGCGGTCATGCTTCTCACCTCCTCCTTCGACTTCCTCGGCCTCGGCGTGCAGGCGCCGACACCCAGCTGGGGCCTGATGATCAGCGAGGGCCAGGACTACGTCCGCCAGGCGCCGCACCTCGCGATCATCCCCGGCGTCGCGATCTTCCTCACGGTCGCCGGCACCAACCTGCTGAGCCAGCGCTTCACCGCCGAGGGCTCGGCGACCACTTTCCGACGCACGTCACGACGATCCGTGAAGCGGAGCCTCCGATGACCAGCCCCTCCTCCCCCGAGGACCGCGCGGTCCTCCTCGACGTGCAGAGCCTCAGCGTCGGCTACACCGACGAGCACGGCGACACCGTCACCCTCGTCGACCGCGTCTCGTTCACGCTGCACGAGCGCGAGGTGCTCTGCCTCGTCGGCGAGTCGGGCTCGGGCAAGAGCGTCACGATGCTGGCCGTGCTCGGCCTGCTCCCCGCGGGACTCGAGGTGCTCGGCGGCACTGTGCACTACCGCGGCCGCGATGTGCTCGGGATGCCGGAGCCGGAGCTGCGGGGCCTGCGCGGCAGCGAGCTCGCGATGATCTTCCAGGACCCGATGACGGCGCTGAACCCCGTCAAGCGGGTCGGCGGCCAGATCGGACGGGCGCTGAAGGTGCACGACCGCTCGCTCGGCCGCGCCGAGGTGCGGCGCCGGGTCACGGGCCTCCTCACCGACGTCGGGGTCCCCGATCCGGAGCAGCGCGCCAAGGCCTACCCGCACCAGTGGTCGGGAGGCATGCGGCAGCGCGCCGTCATCGCGATGGCGATGGCGAACGAACCCTCGGTGCTGATCGCCGACGAGCCGACCACCGCACTCGACGTCACCATCCAGGCGCAGATCATGACCGTCCTCGGCACCGTGCGCGCCAAGACCGACGCCGCGATGGTGCTGATCACGCACGATCTGGGACTCGTGGCCGAGGTCGCCGACGTGGTCTGCATCCTCTACTCCGGCCGCGTGGTCGAGCGGGGCTCGGTCTGGGACGTCTTCGCGCACCCCACGCACCCCTACACGGCGGGGCTGCTCGGCAGCCTCCTGTCGGCCGAGCACAGTGGCGACCGCGTCTACGCGATCCCGGGCTCGCCTCCGTCGCCGCAGAACCGCCCGCGCGGCTGCCCGTTCGCGCCCCGCTGCGAGCTGCCCGCCAAGTCGGAGCTCTGCACGCAGCTCGAGCCGCTGCTCGAGGACGTCGGAGGCGACCAGTGGGCCGCGTGCCACTTCGCGCGGCAGACGCCGCGGTTCGCCGCCGAGGTGACCGCGTGAACGCGCCGGTGCTGAAGGTCGACGACCTGCACGTGCGGTTCCCTCAGCGCACGGGCCTGCGCTCGCGACGCGTCATCGAGGCGGTCAAGGGCGTCTCGTTCGAGCTCGGGCGCGGCGAGACCCTCGGGCTCGTCGGCGAGTCCGGCTGCGGCAAGTCGACCCTGGTCCGCACGATCTTCGGCCTCAACCCCGTCGCGAGCGGCTCGATCGAGGTGCTCGGGCGCCGGCTCGACACCCTCTCGAGCCGCGAGCGCCGGAGCGTGCAGAACCGGATGCAGCTCGTGTTCCAGGATCCGTACTCGGCCCTCAACCCGCGGCTGACGGCGCACGAGATCGTGGCGGAGCCGCTGCGCATCGCCGGGCGCTACTCCCGCGACCGCGTGGTCTCGCTCCTCGACGACGTCGGCCTCGGGACGGACGCGCTCGAGCGGCGCCCCGGCCAGTTCTCGGGCGGGCAGCGCCAGCGGATCGGCATCGCTCGCGCTCTCGCGCTCGAACCCGACGTGCTCGTGCTCGACGAGCCGGTCTCGGCCCTCGACGTGTCGGTGCAGGCGCAGGTCATCAACCTGCTGAAGGACCTGCAGGCCGCGCGCGGACTCTCGTACCTCTTCATCGCCCACGACCTGGCCGTGGTGCGCTACCTCTCCGATCGCGTCGCGGTGATGAACCGCGGCGAGTTCGTCGAGGTCGGCACCCGCGACCAGGTGTTCGACGCCCCCGCGCACCCCTACACGCGCTCGCTCCTCGACTCCATCCCCCTCTCCGACCCCCGGCAGCGTCCCGACGCGCCTGCCGCCTCCCCCCTCGCACCCGCCGCATCTCCGACCGAAGGAATCAGCCGCTCATGACCAGGAACCGGGCCACGCCCGTCATCGCCCTCACGACCCTCGCGCTCACGATCGCGGCCCTCACCGGCTGCTCGGGCGCCTCGAGCGGAGCCTCGGCCGACCGCGACATCGTCATCGGCCAGGTGGCGGAGCCGGAGAGCGCGCCCGACCCGATCATGGACGGGTCCCTCGCGGGCTACAACTACTACTACAACGTGTTCGACCAGCTCACGAAGCTCGACGCCGACGGCGCGATCGAGCCCTCGCTCGCCACCGAGTGGACGCCGAGCGAGGACCTCACGACGTGGACGTTCACCCTCCGCGACGACGCCGTCTTCTCGAACGGCGACCCGGTCACGGCCGGCGACGTCGCGTTCACCTACACCACGATCCTGGCCTCGCCCGACTCCGACAACCTCGGCTACATGGGCGTGCTGCAGTCGGTCGAGGCGACCGACGACACCACGGTCGTCTTCACCCTGAACGCGCCCTTCTCGCCGTGGCCGTCGATCACGACCGCCATCTCGATCGTGCCCGAGAAGGTCTACACCGAGCTCGGCTCGGAGGGCTTCGCGGCCGCCCCCGTGGGCAGCGGCCCGTTCCGCTTCGTCAGCTACACCCGCGGCGTCGAGTACGTCATCGAGAGGAACCCCGACTACTGGGGCGAGGAGCCCGAGGTCGAGAAGGTCACCTTCCAGACCGTCGGCGACTCCGACGCGCGGCTCAACGGAGTCTCGTCCGGCAGCCTCGACATCGCCCTCATCTCGCCCAACCAGGTCGACTCGCTGAGCGGCAGCGGCATCGAGGTCGCCTCGCGCACCGCCAACGGCGTGACCTTCCTCGGGATGAACTCGAGCACCGGAGTGCTGGCCGACTCCCGCATCCGCCAGGCGATCTGGCTCGCCATCGACAAGCAGTCGCTGGTCGACGGCGTGCTGGGCGGCCGCGCGGTCGCGAACGACCAGATCGTGGCTCCGGATGTGACGGGCTACGCCGACATCGACGCCACCGAGTACGACCCCGACGCCGCGAAGGCGCTCCTCGCCGAGGCCGGCTACAGCGGCGAGACCATCCCGCTCCAGTACGCGACGGAGGGGCGCATCCCGCTCTCGTCCGAGATCGCCCAGGCGATCGGCGGCTACCTCGAGGCGGCGGGCATGACGGTCGAGCTCAAGGGCACCGACCAGGCGAGCCTCTCGAACATCATCTACGGCACCGTCTCGGTCGAGGGCCTGTACCTCAACACCTGGGCGCCGTCGACGATGGACGGCGACATGCCCGCGACGAACCTCTTCGCCGGCGGCCAGAACGACTACGCGAAGTCGCCCGAGCTCGCGGCCCTCGTCGAGAAGCAGCGCACCGTGACCGGCGACGAGCGCGACGCCGTCTTCGGCGAGATCGCGCAGACCAACATCGACAACGCGTTCATCGACCCGCTGTTCACTCCGGACGCCGACTACGCGGTCGCCCCCGGCATCGAGTGGACGCCCCGCGCCGACGGCGAGTACGTGCTGAGCGACGTGTCGTTCACCGACTGAGCACCCGCCACCGAAGGAACCCTGCACTCGATCTGAAAGGCTCGACCCCATGCCGAACTCCACGCTCCTCCGCGACGTCCGCCCCTGGGGAGGCGAGGCGCGCGACGTCGTCGTCGACGAGACCGGCATCGTCGCGATCACCCCGGTCGGCGAGGGGTCGGCCGACACGGTCGTCGACGGCCGCGGCGGCATCCTGGTCCCCTCCTTCTCGGATGTGCACGTGCACCTCGACTCGACGCGCCTCGGCCTGCCGTTCCGGCCGCGCACCGGGGAGGAGGGCCGCTGGGGCCGCATCATGAACGACCGCGCGCACTGGCGCAGCGCGGAGGCGCCGGTCGCCGACCGCGCGACCTCGACCCTGGCGACGATGATCGAGAAGGGCGCGACCCGCGTGCGCAGTCACGCCCAGGTCGACGCCGACTCCGGCCTCGAGAAGTTCGAGGGCGTGCTCGCCGCCCGCGAGGCGCACCGCGATCGTGCCGATGTCGAGATCGTCGTGTTCCCCCAGGTCGGCGTCTTCGTGGAGCCCGGAGTCGTCGAGCTGCTCGACGAGGCCCTCTCGCTCGGCGGCGACCTGATCGGCGGCATCGACCCGTGCGAGATCGACCGCGATCCGGTGCGCCACCTCGACGCGGTCTTCGCGCTCGCCGAGAAGCACGGAGTCGGCCTCGACATCCACCTGCACGAGCGCGGCTCGCTCGGTCTCTTCTCGATGGACCTCATCGCCGAGCGGATCCGCGCCCACGGGATGCAGGGGCGGGTGTCGATCTCGCACGCCTTCGCCCTGTCCTCCAGCGAGCGCGGGGTCGCGAAGTCGATCGACGGACTCGCCGCGCTCGACGTGGCGCTGACGACGATCGCACCGGGTCACGGCGCCGAACTGCCGCTCCTGCAGCTGCTCGCCGCCGGCGTGCGCGTCGGCCTCGGCATGGACGGCCAGCGCGACTACTGGTCGCCGTGGGGCAACGGCGACATGCTCGAGCGCGCGTTCCTCCTCTCGCACGGCCAGGGCTTCGACAACGACGTCGACATCGAGCACGCGCTCACGGTCGCGACCTGGGGCGGCGCCTCCGTGATCGACGGCGGTCTGCACCGCCTCTCCTCCGTCGGCGACCGCCCGGGCCTCGCCGTCGGCGACCCGTCCGAGCTCGTCGTCCTGCGCGGCGACACCCCCACCGCCGCGGTGATGGACCGCGACCCCGACCGCCTCGTCCTGCACCGCGGCCGCGTCGTCGCGTCGGGCGGCACGATGGTCTGACGCACTGTCGATCCGTCGCGGCATCATGGTGTTCCGGAGGACACGATGGCGGCGCTCGACCTGAAGAAGCGGATCGCGACCTACCGCGCGCCGCACGGCCGCTTCGAGATCGTCGACGTCGCACCGGCCCGCTTCCTCATGATCGACGGGCACGGCGATCCGAACACTGCCGCCGCCTACTCCGACGCCCTCGCCACGCTCTACCCCGTCGCCTACGCGCTCAAGTTCCTCAGCAGGAACGACCTCGACCGCGACTTCACGGTGATGCCGCTGGAGGCGCTGTGGTGGTCGGAGGACATGAGCGCCTTCACCGCGTCCCGCGACAAGGACCGGTGGAGCTGGACGGCCATGATCCTGACGCCCGACTGGCTCACCGACGAGCACGTGGCGGAGGCGGTGGCCGCGGCAGGACGCAAGGGCCGCGCGCCGGCCCTCGATCGCCTCCGCATGGACACCCTCGAGGAGGGCCTCGCCGTGCAGATCCTGCACCTCGGTCCGTACGACGCCGAGGGCCCCGTCCTCGCCGCGATGCACGAGACGTTCATCCCGGCGAACGGCCTCCGGATGACGGGCCGGCACCACGAGATCTACCTCGGCGATCCGCGGCGAGCCGCGCCCGAGAGGCTCCGGACGATCCTCCGGCAGCCCGTGGCCCGCCCCTGACACAGCCGGTCGAGCACCGAGTACGCAATCGTTACCGGACCCGTCGACACCGCTGTTGCGTCACAAGAATTGTTCACGGTAACATTCCGGATGAGGACGCGCTCAGCCGTTGTCCACTGCACATCCTGCACCTCTGCACCTCGGGCCGCCAGGTCCGCACCGCATTCACCACATCCGGGCCCCTGGGCCCGCACCCGCACGGGCGCTCCTGCGCGCCCGTGATCTCAAGGAGGAGATCCATGTACAACAAGAGGCGTTTCGGCCAGTTCCTCGGATTCGCAGCAGTCGGCGCCCTCGCGCTCGGCCTCGCGGGCTGCTCCGGCGGATCGGACTCGGGCTCCGGCTCCGGTTCGGACGGCGACCTGACCACCATCGGCTTCGTGGCCGTCGGCCCCGAGGGCGCCTGGCGCCAGGCCAACGAGACCAACATCGAGGAGACGTTCACCGAGGAGGCCGGCTACGACCTCAAGTACGCACCCGCCACCAACGGAGACCAGAAGTCGCAGATCGACTCCTTCACCTCCTTCGTGGACGAGGGCGTCGACGTGATCCTGCTGTCGGCGACCGAGGGCTCCGGCTGGGAGGACTCGCTCGCGCGCGCCCAGGAGGCCGAGATCCCGGTCATCCTGATCGACCGCGGCATCGAGCCCGACGACACCGACCTCTACGTCACCCGCATCGCGCCCGACAACATCGCGGTCAGCACCTCGGTCGCCGACTGGGCCACGTCCACGTTCCCCGACGGCGCGAAGTACTTCACGCTCGAGGGCCCCGCGGGCGTCTCGGTCGTCAACGAGCGCAACGAGGGCTGGGACGAGGTCATCGGCGCCGACTCCGCCTTCACCAAGGTCGGCGCGCAGACCGCGAACTGGTCGACCGAAGAGGCGAAGAGCGTCTTCGAGACCGTCCTGAAGTCGAACAACAACGACGTCCAGATGGTCTTCGCCCAGAACGACGAGATGGGCCTCGGCGCCGTCCAGGCCGTCGAGGAGGCCGGACTCACCCCGGGAGTCGACGTCAAGATCGCCACGATCGACGGCACCAAGAACGCCCTGCAGGCCCTCGCCGACGGCAAGCTGAGCTTCGTCGCCGAGTACAACCCGCTGTTCGGCGAGACCGCCCTCGACGCCGTCGAGAAGACCCTCGCCGGCGACACGGTCGAGTCCTCGATCGTCGTCCCGAGCGAGACGTTCGACTCGCCCGAGGCCGCGTCGACCGCCCTGCCCGACCGCAAGTTCTAGGAACCACCTCTAGACAGCACCACTCCACGCGGAGCGACCGGGATCCCCATCGGGTCCCGGTCGCTCCGGCCTCCGGCGCAGCGAAGCGCCACTCGAGAACGGAACGACGCGGCATGACAGGTTCGCCTCCGATCGTCGAGATGAAGAACATCTCGATCAGCTTCCCCGGCGTGAAAGCCCTCGACGGAGTCGACTTCCGCCTGTTCCCGGGCGAGGTCCACACCCTCATGGGCGAGAACGGCGCCGGCAAGTCCACCCTCATCAAGGCGCTGACGGGCGTCTACACGATCGACAGCGGAGACATCGTCGTCGGTGGCGAGACGCGGCGTCTGACGGGCACCGCCGACGCGCAGGCCGCCGGGATCTCCACGGTCTACCAAGAGGTCAACCTCTGCACCAACCTCAGCATCGGCGAGAACGTCATGCTGGGCTACGAAGTGCGGGGGCCCTTCGGCATCAACTGGCGCGCGACCCACGACGCCGCCCGCACCGCCCTCGAGAAGCTCGGTCTCGGGCACCTCGACCCGCGCCGGCCGCTCGCCTCGCTCTCCATCGCGATGCAGCAGCTCGTCGCCATCAGCCGCTCGACCGTCAGCGACTCCCGGGTCCTGATCCTCGACGAGCCGACCTCGAGCCTCGACGCGAACGAGGTCGAGAACCTCTTCGTCGTCATCCGCCGCCTCCGCGCGGAGGGTGTCGCGATCCTCTTCGTCTCGCACTTCCTCGACCAGGTCTACGCGATCAGCGACCGGCTCACGGTGCTGCGCAACGGGCAGTACGTCGGCGAGTACCTCACGCACGAGCTCGACCGCACGTCCCTGATCTCGAAGATGATCGGCAAGGACATCGCGGCGCTGCGCTCGCTCGACTCCGAGCGCGAGAACAGCGACCACCTCTACAAGGAGGCGCCGCTCTACTCCGCGACCGGGCTCGGCAAGAAGGGCTCGATCGATCCGACCGACATCACCCTGCACCGCGGAGAGGTCGTCGGACTCGCCGGCCTCCTCGGCTCCGGCCGCACCGAGCTCGCGCGCCTGATCTACGGCGTCGACAAGCCCGACACCGGCGAGATCACGCTGCACGGCAAGAAGATCGACGTCCCGACGCCGACCGCCGGCCTCGCGCACAAGATCGCCTTCTCGAGCGAGAACCGCCGCGACGAGGGCATCATCCGCGACCTCTCGGTCCGCGAGAACCTCATACTCGCGGTGCAGGCCAAGCGCGGCTGGGCCCGCCCCCTCTCCAAGAAGGAGAAGGACGAGATCGTCGGCAAGTACCTGGTCGAGCTCAACGTGCGCCCGGCCGACCCCGACCGGCCCATCAGCAAGCTCTCCGGAGGCAACCAGCAGAAGGTCCTCCTCGGACGCTGGCTGGCGACCTCCCCCGAGATCCTCATCCTCGACGAGCCCACCCGCGGCATCGACGTCGGAGCCAAGGCCGAGATCCAGGCGAAGGTCGTCGCTCTCGCGGGCGAGGGCGTCGCCGTGGTGTTCATCTCGTCCGAGCTCGACGAGGTCGTCCGCCTCAGCGATCGCATCATCGTCCTGAAGGACCACCGCGTGATCGCCGAGATCCTCAACGGTCCGGCTGTCACCGCGGAGTCGATCGTCACTACCATCGCCGCAGAGGGAGTCGTCGACGAGGACGTCGTCGTTCTCGAAGGCGCCACGCAGGAGGCCGCATCATGAGCAGCGACACCAGGCCCGGCCGGGGCTCGGTCCTCACCGGACTGATCCGCCGTCAGTACTTCTGGGGGGCCGTGGCGATCGTGCTGCTGCTCCTCGTCAACGTCGTGAAGGATCCGACCTACCTCGCCGTGTCGGTCAACCCGACCACCGGCTACCTGGTCGGCAACGTGATCGACATCGCCAGGGCGGCAGCGCCCATCCTGATGATCGCGGTCGGCATGTGCCTCGTTGTCGCGACCGGAGGCATCGACCTCTCGGTCGGCTCGATCATGGTCGTCGCCGGTGCGGTGTCGATGGAGTTCCTCAACGCGAACGGCGCTCCGGACTCGTTCGGCGCCGCTGCCGCGGCCTTCGCGGTCGCCCTCCTCGTCGCCGGGGTCCTCGGTGCAGTGAACGGCATCCTGGTCTCGGTCGTCGGGTTGCAGCCCTTCATCAGCACCCTCGTCGTGATGCTCGCCGGCCGCGGTCTCGCCAAGGTGATCACCGGCGGCCAGAACACCGCGGCGACCAACGAGCCCTTCCGCTGGATCGCGAACGGCTACGTCTTCGGACTCCCCGTCGTCTTCCTCCTCGCCATCGCGATCGTCGTCGTGGTCGGAGTGCTGGTGCGCCGCACCGCTCTCGGCCTGATGATCGAGGCGATCGGCATGGACCCCAAGGCCGCCCGTCTCGCCGGCATCAACCGCCGCGGCCTCCTGATGACCGCGTACATCGGCAGCGGCCTGCTCGCCGGAGTCGCCGGGATCTTCGCCACCGCAAGCGTGATGACCGTGGACGTCTCGCGGACGGGCTACCAGCTCGAGCTCGACGCGATCCTCGCCGTCGTCGTCGGCGGCACGTCGCTCGCCGGCGGCAAGTTCAACATCACCGGAGCCGCCATCGGCGCCCTCCTGATCGCCACGCTCGACAAGACGGTCGTGTTCCTCGGCGTCTCCTCGAGCGCGACCCCCGCCTTCAAGGCGATCGTGATCGTCGCCCTCTGCCTGCTGCAGTCGGAGCGCGTGCGCTCGGCCTTCACTCAACGTCGCGAGGCGCGTCGCAGCGCACCGCAGAAAGAGGCGATCCCCGCATGAGCGCCGTGATGACCCGACCCGCCCCTCCGACCAGCTCGAACCGCCAGTCGGCGAGGTCGTGGCTGACCCAGCACCTCGACAAGCTGCCGACCCTCGCGGCGCTGATCATCTTCCTCGCGATGATCGTCTACGGAGAGGCCGCCTACGGCCGTATCCTGCAGGCGAGCACGATCTCGAACCTGCTGATCAACAACGCGCACCTGATCATCCTGGCCGTGGGCCTCACGTTCGTGATCCTGACCGGAGGCATCGACCTCTCGGTCGGCGCGATCATCGCCTTCAGCAGCGTGAGCGGCGTGCTGCTCATCAACGCCGGCTGGAACCCGTGGCTCGTGATGGTGCTGATGGTCCTGATCGGCTCGGGCTTCGGCCTCGTGTCGGGCGTGCTGATCCAGTACTTCAACGTGCAGCCGTTCATCGCGACGCTCGCGATGATGTTCCTCGCCCGGGGTCTCGCCTCGATGCTGAGCACCGTGCCGGAGCGCCTCCCCGAGGACTCGGCCGTGCTCGGCCTGGCCTCCCCGATCAAGCTGATCGACGGCCCGAAGGTCAACGACTTCGTGATCAGCCCCGGAGTGATCATCGCTCTGCTGGTCGTCGCGGGAGCGTTCTTCGTCCTGCACCGCACCCGTCTCGGCCGCACGGTCTACGCGATGGGCGGATCCGAGCAGTCGGCGGCCCTGATGGGCCTCCCGGTGCTGCGGACGAAGCTGCTCATCTACGTGATCAGCGGCACCCTCGCCGGCCTCGCCGGCGTCGTCTACACGGCCCGTCTGGGCAGCGCGCAGAACATCACCGGCACCGGCTGGGAGCTCGACGCGATCGCGGCGACCGTCATCGGAGGCACGCTGCTCACCGGCGGCGTCGGCTTCGTGCTCGGCTCGGTGATCGGCGCCCTGGTGCTCGGTCTGATGAACGTCCTGATCACCCGCGACGGCGGCATCCCGCCCGAGGCGACGACGATCATCACGGGCGGCATCCTCCTGGTCTTCGTGCTGCTGCAGCGCGCGGTGATGGCCCGCAACAAGACCTGACGCGGGCTCGCGCCGCGTCCTGCGCGGTCTGCGACAATACCCCCTTGTCTTAGTTGACAAGGGGGTATTGTCCGCTACCGTGGTCAAAGAAGTGAAGCAGCGCGAGGTCGAGCGGTTCCTCGAGGCGTCCGGGTGGCGCCTGCTGCGCGAGAAGGGCCCGCACAACGTCTGGGGCTCTCCGGACGGTACGCAGGTGATCGCGATCCCCCGTCACGGCACGGTGTCGCCAGGAGTCGTCACACAGATCATCAAGGCACAGCCGGGAAGCCCCGCGAGCTGGCGATGATCATCGTGGCCCACTGCAGAAGGAGGACAGCGTGACGAGCATCGAGCGACTCAGCACGACGGAGCGGACCTTCGACGCCGTGGTCACCCGGGAGGGGCGCTGGTGGATGATTCGGATCGCCGCGCTCGACGCAGTCACTCAGGCACGGTCCCTCCGAGAGGTCCCCTCGATGGCGACCGGAGTCATCTCCGCGCTCCTCGATGTCGACGAGGAGGAGCTGACCGTCCGCCTGTCTTATGAGCTGCCCGCCGAAGTGGCCGCCGTCTGGCGGGAGGCGGAAGCCCTCCGCGCCCAGGCCGAGGAAGCGGAGGGTCGCGCTGCGCTGCTGCGACGCGAGGCGGTTCGGGGCCTCCTCACTCAGACTCACATGAGCCAGGCCGAGGCCGGCGTCGTGCTCGGCCTATCGAAGCAGCGAGTGCAGCAGCTCGCATCCTGAGCCGGCCTCGCCGCGTGATCGATCCGTCGCGAACGGTCGCCTCGAGGCGGTGGAGACGACCGTTCGTGACCGATCGGCTCGGAGATGGAACGATTCGCACACCAGACGGACGCGGCCTGCCCGCGGCCTGAACAAGTGGGCAGATTCGGCGTCGCGTTGACGTCAACATCGTGTTACCGTGAACATCGCCGACTCCTGTCGGCCCCCTCTCCTCAGCAATGGTGCCGAACTAGGAGCAAGCGCGATGAAGCCCTTCCTGCGACCGCTCGTCCTCGCGACGACCCTCGCGCTCGCCGTCCCCCTCCTCACGGCGCAGTCCGCCGCGGCGGCGCCGGCCGACGATCTGATCCTCCGCTACGCCCTCGACGAGACGAGCGGCACGGTCGCCGTCGACAGCTCGGGCAGGGGACGCAACGGCACCCTCTCCGGCGGCGCCGCCGCCTCCGGCACCTCGGGCGTGAAGCTCGACGGCGTCGACGACTACGTGAAGCTCCCCGACGACGTGCTCTCGGGGCTCAGCTCCATCACGGTCAGCGCCGAGGTGCTCGTGAGCACGACGCAGGGCACGCCCTACTTCATCTGGGGCCTCGGCAACACGACCTCGGGCGCCGGCAACGGCTACCTGTACACCACGGGCAACAGCTACAAGGCCTCGATCGCGACCGGCAACTGGACCACCGAGCAGACCGTGAACTCGGGCGCGAACCTCGCGCGCGGCGTCTGGAAGACGCTCACCTACACGCTCGACGACGCCTCCGACACGGCCCGCCTCTACCTCGACGGCACCCGGGTCGCGCAGCAGACCGGCGTCACCATCACCCCGGGCGCGATCGGCGGGGGCAAGACGGCCGCGAACGCCATCGGGCGCTCGGTCTACACCGCCGACAAGACGCTCGCGGGCTCGGTCCGCGACTTCCGCATCTACAGCAGCGCCCTCACCGCCTCCGACATCGCGGGACTGCAGGCCACGGACACCACGAGAGCCGCCCGCGATACCGCCGCTCTCGACCTGGGCGATCTCTCGTCGGTCACCGCGAACCTCACCCTGCCGACGTCGGGGGCCAACGGCTCCGCGATCGCGTGGGCCTCGAGCGACCCCGCCGTGATCTCGACCAGCGGAGTCGTCACCCGGCCCGCCGGCGGAGTCGCCACGGTCACGCTCACCGCGACCACGACCCGCGGCTCCGCGACGCAGACCCGGACCTTCACCGCGAAGGTCCCCGCGCAGGACGTGAACGCCGACGCGCAGAAGGCCCTCGACGCGCTCACCATCGTCAACGCCGGCGACCTCCGCGGCAACGTCACGCTGCCCGCGAAGGCCGGTGCCTACGACGTCTCGTGGACCTCGTCGAACACCGCCGCGATCGGCGCCACCGGAGTCGTGACGCGCCAGGCCGCGAGCACTCCCGTCACCCTCACCGCGAGCGTCGCCGGCACCACCGCCACCCGGCAGATCCCGGTCACCGTCACCGCGGCTCCCGCGGGCCTCGATACCGACTACGACGCCGGCTACCTCTGGACCCACTTCGCCGCGACCGACTACGAGAAGATCTACTTCGGCTCGAGCACCGACGGCCTGCACTGGTCGAAGCTCAACGGCGACAAGGCCGTGCTCGCCAACCTCGCCGGCACCCTCGGCGTCCGCGACCCGCACCTCGTGCGCTCCCCCGCCGGCGACGAGTACTGGATCCTCGGCACCGACCTGCACGCCGAGGGCACCGCGGGCGGAGGCTCGTGGGACCAGGTGAACGCGAGCCAGAAGCTCGTCGTCTGGCGCTCGACCGACCTCGTGAACTGGAGCGACCAGAGCCTCGTCTTCGCCGGCTCGCCGAACGCGGGCAACGTCTGGGCCCCCGAGGCGATCTGGGACGAGACCACGGGTCAGTACTACGTGTACTGGTCGGGCCGCGACAAGACGCAGGTCGGCACCGACGACTGGGCGCTGCGCGTCTATGTCAGCACCACCCGCGACTTCGTCAACTTCTCGACCCCGACGATCTGGCTCGACGAGAACTCGCCGACCAACAACGCCGACGGTCCGAACATCATCGACACGACCATCGCGAAGGAGAACGGCGTCTACTACCGCTTCTCCACCTCCGACTGGCGCACCGTCGTCGACACCGCCCCGAGCCTCGCCGGCCCCTGGAAGCGCGTCATCGCCCGCGGCGAGGACACCGCGTACGGCCTCTCGAACCACATCGAGGGCCTGACCGTCTACCAGCTGCCCGACAGCCGATGGGTCGTCATGGGCGACTCGGGCGGATACTCCGCCTACGTCACCGACTCGCTCGCGAGCCTGCAGTTCACGGCGCTCAGCACCGGCGCGACCGGGGCGAACACCTACTCCTTCTCGAAGCCGTTCCGCCACGGCTCGGTCCTGCGACTCTCGAGCGCCGAGGAGGCGCGCATCACCGCCGCCTACGGCACGACCGCGGGCCCGACGCCCCAGCCGGTCACCGCCGCGGGCGAGATCCTGCGCTACTCCTTCGACGGAGGGTCGGGCACGACCGTGCAGGACGTCACCGGCCACGGGCTGAACGGCACGCTCGTCTCGGGCGCCGCCTGGCAGACCGGCTCGGTGAAGCTCGACGGCACCGACGACTACATCGATCTGCCCGACAACCTGCTCACGGGAGTCACCGACATCACCGTTCAGGCCGACGTCTGGATCGACTCGGCCCAGAGCGGCGCGTACTTCATCTACGGCCTCGGCAACACGACCGCCGGCGCCGGTGACGGCTACCTGTTCACCTCCGGGAACAACTACCGCACGAGCCTCGCGACCGGCAACTGGACCACCGAGCAGACCGTCTCCTCCGGCTCGGCGCTGCCGCGCGGGCAGTGGGCGCACCTCACCTACACGCTCGCCGGCACCACCGCCGCGGTCTACCTCGACGGAGTCAAGGTCGGCAGCGGCACCGTCACCGCCGACCCGAAGGACATCGGCGGCGGGACGACCACCGCCAACGCCATCGGCCGCTCCAACTACGACGCCGACAACCGCTTCCGCGGCCAGATCCGCGAGTTCGCGATCTACAACCGGGCGCTGAGCTCCGCCGAGGTGCTGGCCTCCTCGGGCAACACCACGGTCCTGGCCGACGTGACGCTGACCGGCGACGTGCTGAAGACCGCACCGATCATCGACCAGGCCACCCGGACCGTCACCTTCCCGGTGAAGCCCGGCACCGACCGCACGACGCTCACCCCGACGTACTCGACGGCGGCGGGCGTCACCGCGAGCCCCGCCTCGGGCACCGTACGCGACCTCTCCACCCCGAAGACCGTGGTCCTGGCTCCCGTGGGTGGCGGAGCGAGCACCACCTGGACCCTCACGGCCGTCGAGATGAAGAGCCCGGTCATCCCCGGCCTCTACGCCGACCCGAACATCGCGGTCTTCGGCGACACGTACTACCTCTACGCGACCACCGACGGCACTCCGGGCTGGGGCGGCAAGGACTTCTACGTCTGGTCGTCGAAGAACCTCGTCGACTGGACGCGCTCCGAGAAGCCCTTCCTCACGCTCGACGGCGCGAACGGCACCGTCCCCTGGGCGACCGGCAACGCGTGGGCGCCGACGATCATCGAGAAGGGCGGCAAGTACTACTTCTACTTCTCGGGGCACAACGCGGCGCTCGACCGCAAGACCATCGGAGTCGCGGTGGCGAACAGCCCGATGGGCCCCTTCACGGCGCAGCCGACGGCGATGATCACCAACGGCGAGTCCGTGAACTCGGGTCAGGCCATCGACCCGGCCGCGTTCACCGACCCGGCGACGGGAAAGAGCTACCTCTTCTGGGGCAACGGCAACCCGGTCTACGCCGAGCTGTCCGACGACATGCTCTCGGTCAAGGCGGGCACCATCAAGCGGATCAGCGGCCTCACCGACTTCCGCGAGGGCGCCTTCGTCAACTACCGCCAGGGCCTCTACCACCTGACCTACTCGATCGACGACACCGGCAGCGAGAACTACCGGGTCGGCTACGCCACCTCGACGAGCATCGACGGCCCGTGGACATACCGCGGGGTGATCCTCGAGAAGAACGCGTCGCTCGGGATCCTCGCCACCGGCCACAACTCGATCATCAACGTCCCCGGCACCGACGACTGGTACATCGCCTACCACCGCTTCGCCATCCCCGGCGGCAACGGGACGAACCGCGAGACCACCATCGACAAGGTCACCTTCGACCCGACGACCGGTCTGATGCGGAAGGTCGTCCCGACCCTCGAGAGCGTCGCTCCGCAGAAGGTCCCGGTGACCGCACCCGCGATCACCACGACCGCCTCCGCGAGCACGCGCTGCATCTCGGGCAGGGTCGTCCTCTCGGTCCTCGTCACGAACCCGAACTCCTTCCCCGTGAAGGTCGTCATCGGATCGACGTACGGCTCGAAGACGATCGCCGAGGTCGCCGCGGGCAAGTCGGCCACCCACTCCTTCACCACCCGTGAGGCGAGCATCCCCGCCGGTCAGGCGAGCGCGACGGCCACCGCGTTCGTCGCGGGCAAGCCGGCCACGGCCACCGCCACCGCCCCCTACTCCGCTGCCAGCTGCGGCTGACGACGGCCCCCACCCGAACACCACCCCATCGAGCCGGCGACGCAGCCGGCCGGAGAACGGAGAACACCCGCAATGAACACTCGCTCCCTCCTGACCCGAGGCGCCGCCGGACTCGCCGGAGGACTCCTCCTCCTCGGTGTCGCCGGAACCGCCATGGCCGCCGAGATCGAGGTCGGCAACGACGACGTGGACGTCAGTGTCGACATCGCGCCGCTCACCACTCCCGGCTCGCTCTCGATGTCGGTCGCCGGCACCTCGACGAGCCTCACCGAGAGCGGATCGACGAACGTCATCCGCCAGTTCACCGGCACCCTGCCGACCGTCACCGTCACCGACACCCGCGACCCCGAGAGCATCCCCGAGGGCGCCGGCTGGTACGTGCTCGGCACCGCCAGCGACTTCACCAGCACCACCGGCGACGTCATCGGCGCCGAGAACTTCGGCTGGGCCCCGAACCTGATCGACGGCGGCGACTCCGGCCTCGTCGCCGAGGGCGACGTGGTGGACACCGCGATCGACCGTGGCGTCGACGGAGTCGGCCTCGTCGACCAGGAGCTGCTCGCCATCACGAACGACTCGGCAGCCGTGGCCGAGGAGGGCTCCTGGACCGCGAACGCCGGACTGTTCCTGCGCACCGAGCCCACCGTGGACGCCGGCCAGTACAGCTCGACCCTCACCCTGTCGCTCTTCGAGTGACCCCCGGGGGCGGGACCGCCCCCCACTCCCCGCACCATGCGGCAGAGCCCCTGCGCTCGGCCGCATGGTGCGTCCCCCGTGAGAACCTGAGGGTGCCATGACCGATCAGCGCCGATCCCCCGTCCGCCCGACCCTGCGCCTGCGCGCACTCCTCGCGCTCCTCGTCGGCGCTCTGGCGCTCAGTGCCGCTCCCCCTGCCGCCGCTGCCGCCGCCGACCAGATCTCGTGGGCGGTGAGCCCCGCCTCCGACGGCGCCCCCGACGAGCGCTCGTGGATCGAGCTCGACCTCGACCCGGGCGCGGTGGTGTCGGAGGAGGCCGCGGTCACCAACCTCAGCAACCAGACCGTCACCTTCCGGATCGACGCCGCCGACGGCTACTTCACCGACAAGGGCCGCTTCAACATGCTGCCCTCCGACCAGGAGTCGGTCGACGCGGGCACCTGGATCCAGGCCCCGGAGACCGTCACCGTCGAGCCCGGTGCCGTCGGCATCGTGCCGTTCACCGTGACCGTGCCCGACAACGCCGAGCCCGGTGACCACGCGGCCGGCCTCGCCGCCTCCCTCGTCTCGGTCGGCGCCGACGCCGGCGGCTCCTCCGTCGGAGTCGAGAGCCGCATCGGCTTCCGCGTGATGACCCGGGTGACCGGCGATGTCGTCCCCTCCGTCACCGTCGAGGACATCGCCACCGACTACCGCCTCTCGTGGAACCCCTTCGCGCCGGGTTCGCTCTCGGTCGACGCCGAGATCGTCAACACCGGCAACGTCCGCCTGCTGCTCGACGGCACCGTGAGCGCGCAGGGCGCCTCGGCCCCGCTCGTCGCCGAGGACGCGGCGGCGCAGGAGTTGCTGCCGGGCGACCGCCGGACGATCTCGGTCGCGCTCGACGGCGTCTGGCCGCTGTTCGCCATCGGCACCGACGTGACCGTCGCCCCCACCGTGGTGACCCCCGACGGAGTCGACCCCGTCTCGATCGCGCCGGTCACCGCCTCCGCCACCGTGCTCGCCGTGCCGCTGCCGCAGCTGCTGGTGCTGCTCGGGATCGCGCTGATCCTGGCCGCGCTGCTCGCCGGCCGCTCGCGCTCGCGCCGCCGCATCGCCCAGCTCGTGCGCGAGGCCCGCGAGGAGGGCCTGCGCGAGGGCGCCGACGCCCGCTGAGAACCCCCCTCTCAGTGGTACCGTTTCCTGTACCACTCGGGAGGAACCATGGCCATCACCACCAGCGAGGCTCGGCGCGATCTCTTCGGGCTCATCGAGCGCGTGAACCTGGACCACTCCGAGGTCGAGATCACGTCGAAGCGCGGCTCGGCGATCCTGATGTCGAAGGACGAGTACGACTCGCTCATCGAGACGAGCTACCTGCTGCGCTCACCCGAGAACGCCCGGCGCCTCCTGTCCGCCCTCGAGAGCGCCCGCGCCGGAGACGCCGTCGAGCGGGACCTGCTCGAGCCGTGACCCGCCTCCTCGCCTGGACGGCGGAGGCCTGGGAGGACTACCTGTTCTGGCGGACGCAGGACCGCCGGACGCTGCGGCGGGTGAACCTGCTGATCGCCGACGTCCTCCGCGACGACCCCTTCGAGGGGATCGGCAAGCCCGAACCCCTCAAGCACGCACTGGCCGGCGCCTGGTCGCGTCGCATCGACGAGGCGAACCGCCTGGTCTACGTCGCCGACGCCGAGCGGATCACGATCCTCCAGGCCCGCTACCACTACTGACGCGGGACGCTACTGGTACGTGATCAGGTCTGGCAGCGGCGAGACCTCGGCCATCGTCTCGGCCGGCGTCAGCATCGGCAGATCCTCGTCGTAGAAGTTCTTCCAGCCCCACGCGATGCCCTCGGGTGCGCCGTCGTGCAGCGCCTCCCAGGTCGCCTGCTTGTCGGGCTGCCCGCCCTGACCGTCCACATGGATCAGGAACTCGAGCTCGGGCCGGTCGCGCCGGATGCTTCCCCTGTCCTGCAGCATCGACAGCCGGAACTGGTGCAGCACGAACATCTTCGGCGGCAGGCCCTCGGCCTGAACGAGGTCGGCGAGCCACTCGGACACGCTGTCGACCTCGGCGGCCGACACCCGCCCGATCTGCTCGAGCGGCACCTGGTCGGGCAGCAGCCGCCACTCGGGGTCGAGGGCGAGTCCGACGTTCGGCAGCCGCAGCAGCTCTTCGTAGGCCTTCGCCTGCGTGAGGAAGTCGGTTCTCCCCGGCTGCAGGTCGAGCACCACGTACATCCCGGCGTCGGCGGCGGCGTCGATGTAGGGGCGGATGCCCTCGACCGACAGCTCGTTGGAGTAGTCGCCGTCGTCGCCCGCGCTGCCTGCCGCGACGGTCGTGATGATCTCGAGGCTCGGCACCACCTGCAGCTCGGTGAGCGAGCGGTAGGGCTCGGCGACCGCCTCCGCCCGCTCGATCGTGGCCTGGAGGCCCTGCTCGCCGAGCACGCCGAGCACGGGAGCGCCCGGGGTGCCGTAGATCGCGACGAACAGGTGCCCGCCGAAGAGGCGCTGCCCGCCGCCCGGCAGCTGCCAGCCGCTGGCCGCTGCGCGGACCGACCACTCGGGTGCGGTCTGCGCGGCGAGCCCCGGGCCGAGCAGCAGGGTGCAGGAGGCGCGCGCGTCGGCGATCGCGGACACCGCGGTTCCCGAGGCGAGCAGGTCGCCCGTGGAGACGAGCGTCACCGCGACCCCCGCCGCCCGGGCGTTGGCGATCGCGGCGACATCGGAGTCGGCCGGCTGCGCGAGCGCCACCACGCCCGCCGGCGCCTCGGCCCGGGCCGGCACCGCGCCGAACGGCGGCTCACCGGGCGCCCCGGGCGAGAAGGAGGCGAGCTCGTCGATGCTGAGCGCGGCGACGGCCACCCCGGTCGCCTCCTGGATCGCGGCGGCGTCGGCCCCGGCGCTCACGAGCTCGATGCCCTCCACCGGCGCGGCGACGGCGCCGACCGCGACGACGCGGCCCGTTCCGAGTCGGGAGAGCTCGTCGGCGAGGGTCGAGCCCGCTGCGTCGACCAGCAGCGGCACGCCCCAGGCGATGCTCAGCTGCGCCGCGAGGAGGACCGACGCGGGCACGTCCTCGACCACCACGACGAGCGGCGCCTCCGTGAAGAGCGCCGCACTCGCCGACTCGGAGTCGGCGGCGAGCGCCACCGGACCGGCCGGCGCGGCCGTGCGGGTGCGGGGCGCCTCCGAGGCCGCGGGCTCGGGCGCGTCGAACGTGCACCCGCTCAGCAGCGGCAGGACCGACAGCCCCACCACGACGCTGCGCCGGGACAGCGCCCGTCGGTGCAGCGCCCGTCGGGGCGCGGTGGTCGGCGATTCTGAAGCCATGGCGCAGACCTCTCCTCTCGGAGCCCTGGGCCCCTGGTGCGTGGTGGTCTCCCTCCACTATCGCAGCCGCCTCCGACACTGCCGCCTCACGCCGACAGGTCGGGCGCGTCCGGCCTCTCGAGGGGAGGAGGAGGCCTCCGAAGCAGTCGATCGACGAGGTCGGCCGTCCGCTCTGTGAAGCTGTCGCCCGGATAGTGGGCCGAGTACATCTCCTCCGCATCACCGAGGGAGGTGACGCAGCACACGGCGAGGAGCGCCTCGAGATCCTCTGCCTCGCGATTGCCGCGACGTTGTGCCGCATGCAGCTTCATCGCCAGGAGCGTCTGGGGCGAGGCGACCTCGACGACCACGTCGTCCTCGTCGTGGAGGACGGTCCAGACTGCGGATCGGGTACCGAGGCCGGAAGGCAGGAAGGCAGGAAGACCCCTGCGGCGTCGTTGATCCAGTCGTCGCGCCATCCGCGGCGTCGCGCGATGTCTCGGGCAGCAGCGCGGATGTGCTCCGCCGGGGCGAGTGGACCGTCGACATCGACCGTCGATCGCCGTTCGGCCGTGATCGTGAGAGCCATTGCCGCACCGCCGACGATGCTGATGCGCGCCGGGCCGCCGCGCCGCCGCAGCTCCCGCACCAGCTCTCTCAGGCCGTCGATGATGGCGTCCCGATCGAGGAGGACGGGCCTCGCTGTCACACCGACTCCAGCTCATCGGCCTCGATGAGCACACCGCGACGCAGCAACGGGTCGGGGACCCTGTCGGGTCGGGCGGGAAGCGGCCCCCCGGACGGTGACCACTCCCATCCGACGTCACCTGTCGTCTCCATCACCCACGCCGGGGAAGGCATGCCGACCGCCTCGAGTCTCCACTCGACGAGCCCCGCCACAGCGGCGTCCCACCGCGGCGAGATCGCCGCCGGGCGCTCGGCGGCGAGGAGTGCGCGGAGGAAGGGCTCGACCGCGGACAGGTCGTCCGAGAGCTGGACCAGGACGCGGTACCCCGCCGTCCCGTCGTGAGTCCCGATCGACTGGACCGCGTCGGCGACCGTCCTGCGTCCTCCGGTCTGCACCGGCACGAACGCGATCCCGAGCGACTCAGCGACGCGCTCGAGCGTGCCGACGGTCGCTCCACGTCGGCCCTTCTCGATGGCGGAGAGATTGGGAGCAGCGAGACCGCTCTTCGCGGCGGTCGCCCGCAGACTCCAGCCCTTCTGCAGTCGGGCATTCCTCAGTGCACGGATCAGTGTCATCGCTTCCTCCGCTGTCAGTATGCAGCGATGGTATGCATTCGCATACCGGTGGCGCGACACGAAAAGGGGGGCGGCGCCTCTCGGCACCGCCCCCTCCTCCGGCGATCAGACCGTGCGCGGGGCCCTCGCGAGGTTGGCCTCGAGCTCGGCGCGGTTCTGGCGCACCACGTAGGCGGGGCGGTCGCGCTCGACGCGCCACGACTCGCTGAGCGGAGAGATCGCGACGGTGTCGAAGCCGAGGCGGTCGTAGAGGTCGGTCACGAAGTGGATCGCCTCGGGGTAGTCGCTGGAGGTCGCCAGCGCGCGGCGGTCGGGGGTGCCGGCCGGGGCTCCGGTGGTGGTGATGTCGGCGGCCATGATGTGGTTGAACGCCTTCACGACCTTCGACTCGGGGAGGCGCTGCTGCAGCATCTCGCTGACGGTGGTCTCACCCTTGTCGAGGGCCTCGATCCGTCCGTCCCGCTCGAAGTAGTAGTTGTTCGTGTCGAGCACGATCTTGCCGGCGAGCGGCGCGACCGGGACGGCGTCGAGCGCCTTCAACGGCACCGTCACGACGGCGATCTCCGCGGCCTCCGCCGCCTCCTGCGCCGTCGCCGCGCGAGCCTTCGGGCCGAGCTCGGCGATGAGGTCGGCCAGCGTCTCCGGGCCGCGGGAGTTCGCGATCACGACCTCGTCCCCGAGGGCGATGACCGCCCGCGCGACCTGGCTGCCGATGTGTCCTGCTCCGATGATTCCGTAAGTGGTCATACGGGAGGACAACGCCGGGCGGGCCCCAGGATTCCGCCGCGACGCGTTCTCCCACGCCGCACTCAGCGTCCGCCGCTGCGATAGTTTCGAACGCCGATGACGACACGGGCGGCAACGATCGCCGCCCTCCAGAAGGAGACCTGATGCCGCAGTTCGACCTCCCGCTCGAGCTGCTCGAGCAGTACTCGCCCGAGCCGCCCACGCCCGAGGGCTTCGCGGAGTTCTGGCGCAGCACCATCGCCGAGGCCCGTGCCGTGGCGACCGAGGCGCGCTTCGAGCCGGTCGACGCGGGCTACCCGCTGCTCGACACCTACGACGTGACGTACTCCGGATTCGGCGGGCACCCGATCCGCGGCTGGCTGATCCTGCCGCGCGGCATCGAGGGTCCTCTCCCCGCCCTCGTGACGTACATCGGCTACGGCGGCGGCCGCGGCCTCCTCGACGAGTGGACCGCGATGAGCGCCGCCGGCTACGCGCACCTCGTGATGGACACCCGCGGCCAGGGCTCCGGCCACCGCGTGGGTGTCACGCCCGACCCGGTCGGCAGCGGCCCGCACGCGAGCGGATTCATGACGCAGGGCATCGAGTCGCCCGACGACTACTTCTACCGCCGCGTGTTCACCGACGCCGTCCGCGCGCTCGACGTGCTGCGCGAGCACCCCGCCGTCGACTCCTCCCGGGTCGCGATCTCGGGCGGCAGCCAGGGCGGCGGGATCTGCCTCGCCGTCGCGGGCATCCTCGGGCTGCTGGGCGAGTCGGCGGCGGCGCGCGCGGCGATCATCGACGTGCCGTTCCTCAGCCACATCGGGCACGCCGTGCGGCTCATCGAGACGATGCCCTACGGCGAGATCACGCAGTACCTGCGGAATCACCGCGGCGCCGAGTCGTTCGTCTTCGACACCCTCTCGTACTTCGACGGCACGTCGTTCGCCCCGCACGCCGAGGTGCCGTCGATGTTCTCGGTGGGCCTGCTCGACGACATCTGCCCGCCGTCGACGGTCTACGCCTCCTACAACCGCTACTCGGGCCGGCGCGAGATGCGCGTCTACCCGTACAACGGCCACGAGGGCGGCGGGACCTTCCAGCTGCGCGAGCACGTGCGCTTCCTGGCGCGCGAGCTGGCGTAGCCGCACGAGGGGCAGCGCGACGGCCGTCGCTGTGTGACGCCGCGAGTCGGCGACGGCGCCCGCACTCAGGCGCGGTCGGCACCATCGACGCATGACTCGTCAGATCCGCTTCAACGCGTTCGACATGAACTGCGTCGCCCACCAGTCCTCCGGCATGTGGCGCCACCCCGAGGACCAGTCCTGGCGCTACAAGGACCTCTCGTACTGGACCGACCTCGCGAAGCTCCTCGAGCGCGGCACGTTCGACGGCATCTTCATCGCCGATGTGCTGGGCACCTACGACGTGTACGGAGGCTCCAACGAGGCCGCGATCCGCCACGGCGCGCAGGTCCCCGTCAACGACCCGATCCTGCTCGTCTCGGCCATGGCGGCCGCGACGGAGAACCTCGGCTTCGGCATCACGGCGGGCACCGCCTACGAGCACCCGTATCCGTTCGCCCGGCGGATGTCGACGCTCGACCACCTGACCAAGGGCCGCGTCGGCTGGAACGTCGTCACCGGCTACCTGCCGAGCGCCGCCCGCAACATGGGCCATGAGGACCAGCTCGAGCACGACGACCGCTACGACGTCGCCGACGAGTACCTCGAGGTGCTCTACAAGCTGTGGGAGGGATCGTGGGAGGACGACGCGGTGATCCGCGACCGCGACTCCGGGGTCTTCACCGACCCGGCGAAGGTGCACGAGATCGGGCACAGCGGCAAGAACTTCACCGTCCCGGGAATCCACCTCTCGGAGCCGTCGGTGCAGCGCACGCCCGTGATCTACCAGGCGGGCGCGTCGCCGCGCGGCATCCGCTTCGCGGCGGGCAACGCGGAGGCGATCTTCGTCGCCTCCTCGACGAAGGCGGGCCTCAAGGCCACCGTCTCGCGCATCCGCGACGCCCTGGAGGCGGCCGGCCGCGACCGCCACTCCGCGACGATCTACACGCTGCTCACGATCATCACCGACGAGACCAGCGAGAAGGCGCACGCGAAGCACCGCGACTACCTCTCGTACGCGAGCGAGGAGGGCGCCCTCGTCTTCATGTCGGGCTGGATGGGGATCGACCTGTCGCAGTACGACCTCGACGAGCCGATCGGCAACGTGAAGAGCAACGCGATCCAGTCGACGGTCGCGAACTTCCAGGAGGCGAACGAGGACGGCTCGGAGTGGAAGGTCAGGGACATCGCGAAGCTCGGCGCCATCGGCGGGCTCGGCCCGTTCGTCGTCGGCTCGCCGTCGGAGGTGGCCGACCACCTGCAGGAGTGGGTCGAGGACACCGACGTCGACGGCTTCAACCTCGCCTACGCGATCACGCCCGGCACCTTCGAGGACGTGGTCGAGTTCATCGTCCCCGAGCTGCGACGCCGGGGCGCGTACCCCGAGGAGTACGTCGAGGGCAGCCTCCGCCACAAGCTGCACGGCCGCGGCGACCGGCTCCCGGAGGAGCACCTGGGCGCCGGATTCCGCTACCGCCCGCAGGCGTGACCATGACGCCCCCAACGCAGAAGCACCCCGTCGCAGTACGCGACGGGGTGCTCCTCTGCTTCGAGAACAGCCAGGTCAGCTCTCGAAAGTCGCGTCGAGGGTGATCTCGACTCCGGTCAGGGCCTTGCTGACGGGGCAGGTCGCCTTGGCCTCGTCGGCCGCCTTGAGGAAGGCCGCCTCGTCGATGCCGCTGACCTCGCCGCTGACGATGAGGGCGATACCCGTCAGCTTGAAGCCGCCCTGGGGGTCCGGGCCGAGCGAGACGTCGGCGCGCACGTCGAGGGCCTCGACGGTGCCGCCGGCCTGGCCGAGGACGGCCGAGAACTGCATGGCGTAGCAGGCGGAGTGCGCGGCGCCGAGGAGCTCCTCGGGGCTGGTCGCGCCGTTGGCGTCGTCGGCGGCGCGCTTGGGGAACGAGACGTCGTAGGTGCCGAGCTTCGAGCTCGAGAGCTCGACCTGGCCCTCGCCGGTCTCGAGCGAGCCGTTCCAGGCGGTGCGTGCAGAACGAGTGGGCATGGTTCCTCCTTCGGGGCGGGAGTCGCGCGTTCGTAGAACGGGCGTTCTCTCCGGATGACCCGAGCCTAAGGGAACGAGCGTTCTCCCGCAACGCCCCGGTGCAATCAGTGCAGGACCTTGAGCCCGATCACGCACGCCACGATGCCGAGCACGAGCAGGGTCCGGACCACCGAGAAGCCCTCGCCGCCGAAGAACATGCCGTACAGCACGGTCAGGGAGGCGCCGATCCCGACCCAGACCGCGTAGGCGGTTCCGGTGGGCAGCTCGCGCATCGCGAAGGCGAGGCCCGCCATGCTCGCGACGACGGCGACTCCGAAGACCACCGACGGGCCGAGGCGGGTGAAGCCCTCCGACTTGCCGAGGGCGGTGGCCCAGACGGCTTCGAGGACTCCGGACACCACGAGAACGATCCAGGACACGACGACTCACTCCTTCGAGTCAGTCTTGTCGTGGTGCCGGGTACTGCTCCCTCGTCCGGATCGCCGTCATCGGCTCCCGCCATCGTGCCAGCGCGCTCTGTGCAGGGCCTGGGCAGAGGGGGATCAGGAGGCGCGCGACGCCCGCCGGGTCACGAGGTGCACGACGGCGCCGACGGCGAGCAGGATCGCCGCGTAGAGCCAGACCTCGGGATCCTGCTGCGTGAGCAGGAGGACGCACGACGCGACTCCGAGCACCGGGATCGCCGTCCAGACCCGGAAGTGGTCGTGATCGACGCGGTCCCGGCGCAGTACGAGCACCGAGACGTTCGTGCTGATGAAGACGAGGAGCAGCAGGAGCACCACGGTCTCGGCGAGCGTCGCCAGATCGCCGACGAGCGTGAGCAGGGCGGCGGCGAGAGTGGTCACCGCGATCGCGACCCACGGAGTCCGGCGCTTCGGCAGGACACGGCCGAGCGCGGCGGGCAGGAGCCCCTCCTTCGCCATGCCGTAGGTGACGCGGCTCGCCATGATCATGGTGAGCAGGGCGCCGTTCGCGACGGCGATCAGGGCGATGAGGCTGAACAGCCACGCGGGCACGCCCACGCCCGAGGCGGTCACGACGTCGAGCAGCGGGGCGGAGGACCCGGCCAGTTCGTCGGAGGGCAGCGCGATCGAGCTCGCGAGCCCGACCAGGAGGTAGACGCCGCCCGCCGTGAGCAGCGCGCCGAACAGCGCGCGCGGGTAGACGCGGCTGGGGTCGCGGACCTCCTCGGCGACGTTCGCCGAGGTCTCGAAGCCGACGAACGAGTAGTAGGCGATGATCGCGGCGCCGAGGACGGCGAGCGCCGGAGCCTGCTCCGAGCTCAGCTCGACGGTGCGGCCCAGGTCGCCACCGCCACCCGCGACGAGCAGAGCGACGCAGGCGATGACGATGAGCAGGCCGGACACCTCGATGATCGTCATCACCGTGTTGCTGAGGAGCGACTCCGCGACGCCCCGGGCGTTGAGCAGGGCGACGAGCACGAGGAACACGATCGCCGTCGGCACGGGCGGGACATCGAGGAAGGTGCCGAGGTAGTCGCCTGCGAAGGCGAGCGAGAGGCCGGCGGCGCTCGTCACTCCGGCCGCGAGCATCGCGAAGCCGACGAGGAACGAGACCACCGGGCGTCGGAACGCGCGCTGCGCGAAGACGGCGGCGCCTCCGGCCCTCGGGTACTTGGTGACCAGCTCGGCGTAGGACCCGGCGGTCAGCAGCGCCAGGCCGAGCGCGAGCAGGAGCGGCATCCAGACGGCGCCGCCCACCTCGGCCGAGAGGGTGCCCATGAGGGCGTAGATGCCTGCGCCCAGCACGTCGCCGAGGATGAAGAAGTAGAGCAGCGGGCCGGTGATGCGGCGCTTGAGCGAGGGCTGGTCGCTGCCCTCACTCGCCGAGGTCTCGGTCGTCACGCGGTCCATGGTCGTCCTCTCGTCGATCGCGCTCCGCGCGACCGGGCAACGATAGGCAGCGCGGGCGCGGGGCGGCGAGGCGGTTGACCGGACGACGACGAGCGCGCTACGGAGGCGCTCGGGGAGCGCGAGAGCTCAGTCCGAGACGATGTGGCCGCCCCCGCGCTGCCGCGCCATCTCGGCACCGAGCTGCTCGGCCTCGTCGCGGGAGTCGCCGTGGTCGGTGAGCGCGACAGTGGCGTCGGCGACGCGGTTGTGCCAGCCGTGCTCGTCGGAGTATGTCTCGATCGGGGAGATCTGCGGTCGGGTCATCGGGTGAGGCTTCTCTCGGTCGGGGGACGTGCTTCCAGCAGAACGCGGGACGGCGGGGGTGCCCAGAGGGTTGACGCTCGGTCGAGGGCGTGTCCTCGGGCCCGCTCTCGGCTCGCAGAAACACGTTCGGCTCGCAGAATCGGGCGGATTCGACGAGCCGAACGGGGATTCACGAGCCGGAGGTCACTCCGGGCGCGCGCGTCAGACGATCGCGGCGCGCAGGGCCTTCGCGGCCTCGCCCACGTCGGGAGCGCCGTAGATCGCGCCGCCGGCGACGGCGACCCGGGCGCCCGAGCGCTGGACGGCCTCGATCGTCGTGGTGCTCACTCCGCCGGCCACCGAGAACGGCACGCCGGAGGACTCGCCGTCGCTGAGCAGCGAGTCGAGCGTGTAGCCGTCCTCTGCTTGCTCGTCGAGACCGGCGTGCATCTCGACGAACTCGGCGCCCAGGGCGACGACCTCCCGGGCGCGGGCGGCCTTGTCGGGGACGCCGATGAGGTCGACGACGACGCCCTTGCCGTGCTTCTTCGCGGCGGTGACGGCTCCCGCGATGGTGCTGTCGCCGGCGACGCCGAGGACGGTCACGAGGTCTGCTCCGGCCTTGAACGCCATGTCGGCCTCGAGCTCGCCGGCGTCCATGGTCTTGAGGTCGGCGAAGACGATCTTGTCGGGGTGCGCCTGCTTGATCGCGGTGATGGCCGAGAGGCCCTCGCTCTTGATGAGCGGGGTGCCGAGCTCGAGGATGTCGACGTGCGGCGCGGCCGCGGCGGCGAGCTCGAGGGCGGCGTCGGTGCTGAGGGTGTCCATGGCGAACTGGAGCTTCATGGGGTTCTGCTTCCTGTAGTGGTGGGAGTCATTCGAGGTTGGAGTGGCGGGGCCAGAGCTCGTCGGCGCCGGCGCCGCTGCGCTTCCACAGGGCGTGGAACAGCGCGTCGCCCGCGAGCACGACGACCTGCTCGAAGAGCCCGCCGGAGTACTGCGCCGAGACGCTCCCCGAGCGGTCGAGCTTGTCGGCGGCGGGCACGACGACCACCGCCGAGGCGAGGCGGGCCAGCGGAGAGTCGGCCGCGGTGGTCAGGGCTGCCACGCGCGCGCCGGCGTCGACGGCCGACTGCGCGGCGCGGACGATGCCTCCGGTGGTGCCGGAGCCGCTCGCGGTCAGCAGCACGTCGCCCGGGGTGATCGCCGGAGTCGTCGCGTCGCCGACCACGTGCACGCGCAGCCCGAGGTGCATCAGCCGCATCGCCGTCATCTGCAGCGCGAGACCCGAGCGGCCCGCGCCGTGCACGAAGACGCGCTCGGCACCGCTCAGCAGCGAGGCCACCCGGTCGAGACCCTCGAGAGCTCCGGACGCCGCGGTGACCTCGGCGACGATCGCGGCGAGCGCGCGGGCCGGGTCAGTGGTCGGGTCGGCAGGGGTCGGATCGGCAGGGGTCGGGGCGGCGGCGGTCAGGTCTACGGGAGTCGGGTCGGCGGGCATGTCCTCAGCGTGCGCTCCGGTCTGCGCCCGGGCCGCCACCTGACCGAGCAGGAGTACCTACCCGAACGGGTGGTTCGAGGCGCCACGGGTAGGAGGGGCGGGTAGGTTCGGAGCATGACGTCGACACCCGCCTCCCGCTCGGTCCTCCTCGAGCACGCCCGGCTGGTCGCCGAGCAGGCCGACCGGCACGCCGTCGCGCTGGAGTCGGTGCTCGCGGCGCTGCGCGCCCCGCGACTCGACGACCGGGCAGCGCGGGCGGAGGCGGTCGAGATCGCGACGAACGCCCTGGTCGAGCTGCGCACTGCGACCGATGAGCAGCGCAGCGCGATGCTCGAGCCCGTCGTGGGCGCCTTCGCGCGCCTCCGGAACGACCTGCGACCGCTGGTGCGGTTCGGCGATCTCGACGTGCAGTTCGTGGAGCCGCCGGCGACCGGGCGCGCGCTGCCCGGCGAGGTGGCGCACGCCGCCCGGGCGATCGTGCGCAGCGCCGTGCTCGCCTCGGTCGAGTCGGAGGAGACCCGCCGCGTGCGCATCCAGTGGGACTGCGACGGCTTGAACCTGCTGATCGAGATCCGCGACGACGGTCGGGGCGAGCTCACCGCCCGCGACGAGGCGCTGCGCCCCATCGCCGAGCGTGTGAGCGGACTCGACGGCGAGCTCGAGATCACCTCGACGTCGGGCTGGGGGTCGACGCTGTCGATCCGCCTCCCCCTCGACCCGCCCGCGCAGCCCGACGGCCTCGACGTGGTCGAGCTGAGCCCTCGCGAGCGCGAGGTGCTGCACCTGATCACGCTCGGCGCCTCGAACCACCGCATCGCCGACGAGCTCGGCATCAGCGAGAACACGGCGAAGTTCCACGTCTCGAACCTGCTGCGGAAGGCCGGCGCGCGCACCCGCGCGGAGCTGGCCGCGCTCGCGCGCTGAGCGCCGCGGTCACTCGCCGGTCGGGAACTCCGCGAGACGCGCCTGGAGGGCGACGAGGCCGGCGCCGAGGGTGTACCCGGTCTGCAGGACGCCGGCGGCGGCCATCGCCGCCCAGGCCAGGCCCGGCGCCCACAGCAGGGTCGACCAGCCGAGGAGTCCGAGTGCAGCGGATGCGCTGTAGTGGAGAGCCGCGGCCGGCCGGGAGACCTGGCGAGGCCGGACGAGGACCGTGCTCGGCGCGATCAGCAGCACCAGCAGTGACGCCGCCAGGAGGAGGATCGCGGCCCGGGGGTCGCCTGCGGCCACGAGGGCGGCGGTACCGATCCAGGACACGGCGGCGATCATCGCGAGCCCGGCGATCAGGCCACCGAAGCTGCTGGGCAGCGTCGAGAGCGCCTCGTGGTCGTCGTCGTCGGAGGCTGCGTGGGCGTCGCCGTCGAAGGGCTCCGCCGGGCGGAGGAGCGCGCGGATCACGAGGGCCCGTCGACCGGAGTCGCGCGGCTCGCGCCCATCCGGAACCAGGCGGCGAGAGCCGGAGTGTGACGGTAGCGGAGGAAGTCGCGGTCGAGGTCGGCAGCGCTGCGGTAGCCGGCGTGGCGGGCGATGTCCTCGAGCGCGCCGGGGCGGTGCGGCGTCCGCGACATGAGGATGCAGGCGAGCTCGAGGCGCCTCGACGCCAGGTGCTCCTCGAGGGGAAGCGCGTAGAAGCGGCGGAACCGCAGGCGGAGCACGAGGGCGGAGACCCGCAGCTCGCGGCTGAGGCCGGCGATGGTGAACCGGCGATCGAGGTAGCGCTCGTTGACCAGCGCCGCCGTGGCGATCGCGAGCACGTCGTGCCGGCGGCTCGCCGGGCGCGGGCGCGTGAAGAGCGCGCCGGCCACGCGGGAGTCGAACGCGAGGAGGGTCGTGCGGGTGGGAGCCATGCTCGAGAGACACGGGGGCTGCTCCGCTATGACGCCGTTGCGCGAAACGCGCGGGCGCGGGCGCGTGCTCCGCGGCACGGGTGCCAGCACGCTGGTCGAAGGGGTGAGCAGGGGCGCATCGGACGGAGGAGTCCTTCGCCGCGGCGAAGGGCGAGGAGGAGGCAGACGTCCGCAGTGAGGCCGTCGTGAGGTGGGTCTCGAAGACCCGCCGGCGTCAGTGGATCGGGGCTCCGGCCACGCACTCTGGAGCAGGCGCGTCAGAACGGGGGTGGTGGGTCGTCGAAGCGCGGGCGCGGCGGTGGGGCGGGTGGTCGTCCGGGGAGGGCGGGTGGAGGGGTGGTGACGTGGCGGCCGGTGGGGGTGGTCCAGTCGGTGGTGCCGTCGGGGTGGAGGCGGTAGGTCCAGCGGTCGCCGTGGCGGACGTGATGGTGGGCGGTGCAGAGCGAGGCCAGATTGCTCAGCGCCGTCTCGCCTCCGTTGCGCCACTCGATCGTGTGGTCGGCCTCGGCTGTGGACGCGGGGCGGGTGCAGCCGGGGAAGCGGCAGGTCTGATCGCGCAGCTGCAGGTGCAGGCGCATCTGCGGCGGCGGGACCCGGAGGGTGCGTCCGACGGAGGCGACCGTGCCGGTGTCGGGGTCGGTCAGGACGCGCGTGAAGGTGGCGGCGATCCCGACGAGATGGCGGGCGGTCGCGGCGGGGATCGCTCCGCAGCCGTCGAGGTCGGCGTGCGCGTCATCGAGGCCCGCGGCGGTGCTCGCGGCGAGGGTGAGGCGTACTTCCGCGCGGATTCCGGGGACGAACGTCGGAGTCGTCGTTCCGTCGCTGAGCGGGGTGGTGCCGGCGATGTCGCCGTCGCAGAGCAGATCGGCGAGGGCATCGGCGCGCAGTTGCGCGAGAGTGCGCTCGTCGCCGCACTCCCCATTGCCGTCAGTCCCGTCGCGGAGGATGCGCGCGATGCGGTCGAGGCGGTTGTACACGCCGACCGCGACCGGTGCCGGAAGGTACGCGGACAGCGTCGCCATCCCGTCGGTCTCGGGAGTGAGCCAGACGCCGCGGTCCTCTTTCGCGCGGGCGTGCCGCTTCTCGAGGGGCTCGTCGTGCAGCTCGTCGCGGAGGCGGTCCACGGCGCGCCGCAGCTGCGTCGGCGTCGTCGTGAGCGCGAGCTCGGCGGCGCGCTCGTCGAACTCGGGGAGTGACTCCTTGGGCAGCAGCGCGGCGACGGAGCAGATCACCTCGGCCGCCCGCCACCGGATCCGCGCGGCCGCGAGCGCCTCTCGGGTCAGCGGCAGGTCCTCGACGAGCAGATGCGCGCGCTCGAGTTCGCGCGACAGCTCCCGCTCGGAGACCCCCGATCCGACCGCGAGCTCGGCACGGATCGAGCGCTCGACGAGATCGTGGGACTCACCGCCCGACAGGCTTCCGCGCGCGAACGCGAGCGGGATCGACAACGCAGCCCGGTACACCTCGTACAGCTTCTCGGCAGCCGCGAGCAGAGCCGGGGACGCGGTTCGGGCGAGCCGGCCGACCTCATCGGCGCCCTCGCGGATCGCGTCGAGCGACGCTTCCGCGGGTCTCATTTCTGCTGCAACTGCCATACGGACATCGAACCAGCGAGCACCGACACCAGACCGGCAAAGGCGCCAGAACCGGACGACTCGCGCCTCAGAGCGTGTGAAGGCCCCGCCTTGTGACGCTGATGGATCTCGATACGCCCTCTGCGAGGGCTGCGGGCTCACGCAGCACGCAGCACGCAGCACGCAGCACGCAGCACGCAGCACGCAGCACGCAGCACGCAGCACGATGGCAGGGCAGCGGACACCAGGGCGATAGGGCGGCACGGCAGCACGGCAGCACGGCAGCACGGCGACAGCCCGCCTCACTCCGCCCACGCCTCGACGGCGTCGAGCACGGGCCCCGGCTCCCGGCGCGCCCACCGGAGGTGATGGAACCTCGTCGGAGAAGCGAGCCGCCGGTGCTCCGCCGAGGCGGGCAGCCGGCGCAGCAGGTGCTCCACCGAGAGCTGCGTGACGAGCGCGTCGCCCTCGAGGCTGAGGAGCAGGACGGGAGCGCTGATCGCGGCGAGCGCGCGCTCGTAGTCGAGGGGGTCGCCGTGCAGCCGGTAGCGTCCGCGGACGCCCTCGTGCGCCCAGTCGCGCATCAGGCTCCGGGGCTGGCGGCCACCGAAGCCGAAGCGGTCACCCGGCCAATAGCCGAGGACGCCCGCGATGAGAGCCACGGTCGATACCTGGGCACGCCGCGACGAGCGCGAGAGCACCGTCGCGCGCGCCGCCGCCGAGCTCGTGCCGCTCGCGATCGCGACGACTCCGAGCGGGCTGATGCTGCCGGCCGCCGTGGCGAGGAGGGCGAGCTGGCCACCGAGACTGTGACCGACGGCGAGGAATCCGGCCGGTCCGCCCAGCACCTCGCGGACGACCGCCGGCAGATCCTCGTTCGCGAGCGCGGAGTAACCGAAGCGCTGCCTCCGCACCTCGCGCACCGAGCTGTGTGGCATGCCGCGCAGCTCGACGGCGACGACGTGGCGGCCGCGCGCGGACCACGCCGCGAGCAGGTCGCCGTAGTAGCCGAGCGGAACGCCGAGCGCAGGGACGAAGAGCACGGAGGGCCGACCGCCGGGTTCGCCGTACTCGACGAAGCGCGCGGGCGACCCCTCGATCGTCCGGTGCGCGACGGGCGGAGGAGCGGTCATCGCACCATCCTCGCAACCTCGCGGCTCAGCCCCGGGCGCGCGGCGGCGGCGAGCTCTCGCGGATCACGAGCTCGGGGCGCTCGGAGGAGAAGATCGCGCCGGTCTCGCCCTCCATCACGCGCAGCAGCAGCCGGAAGCCGCGGCGGCCGGGGTCGGCGAAGTCCTGGCGCACGGTGGTGCTGCTGACGGGCGCGCGTTCTTCCGCGCCGCCGAGGCGCCTCCGGTGGGTAGTTCTACTGGCGGGTGACGAGGGAGAGACGGGCGGGCCGAGCGCGGCAGGCCTCCGGGTGCGCCGAAAGACGGGCTGCGTCACCGCGATCGTGACGGGTCGTACCCCCGAACGGGACCTATGCGTCTCCTGTGAGAAGCAGGACGCTGAGCTGCCCTCCCCCGATAGGCGCGGAACGTGTCGCGATCGGACTCTGCAGGCGCAGCACCGCCACCCGATCCGCCGCTCGCTCCCTGGAGTCCCGCCATGCCGCTGTTCCGTCCTGCCCGCTCGCGGGTCCTCGCCCTCGCCACCACCCTCGCGGTCGGCGTCGGGCTGCTCGTCTCTCCGGCGGCGTCCGCCGCACCAGCGGAGGAGCCGCGAACGACCGTCGCCGGCGCCTGGCACACGGACGAGCCCTCCGCTCGCCGAGCGGCACCGGAGGCGGCGCCCCTCGTCGCGGTCACTCCTCCCGCGAACGACCTGCGCGAGAACGCGACCGCCATCACCTCGCTGCCGTACTCGATCTACAACGCGCCGTACGAGGGGGCCACTCTCTCAGAGGGTGAGGACGCGACGTGTCGGACCACCGACCCAGACAACACCGAGTACTTCGACGGCGGCTTGGGCTCGATCTGGTTCAAGTACGTCTCGACGAAACGTCAGACCCTGACGTTCAGCGGTTCGGCGTACATCATCAGTGCCTTCGTCGACGGCCCGACGACGGATGCGACCCGGATCAGCTGCACCGAAGTCGGGTTCCGGCGTCAGAACTTCGTTCAAGCGGAAGCCGGGAAGACCTACTACTTCCAAGCCAGTGAAGACGAGTACTCGACCTCGACCGGCTCGACTTCGCCCGTCGACTTCTTCCTCTCCGCGAGCGCTGCTGTCCCGAACACCACTTACTCGTCGGCATCCGTGATCTCGACGATCCCGGCGACGATCCAGGGCTCGACGTCCAAGATCGACAACAACTGGTACGAGCCGTACTCGGGCTGCGATTTCAACCCGTTCATGGGATCGGTCTGGTACAAGTACCGCGCGCCATCGAACGGAAGCGTGAAGGCCGACCTCAGCGAGAGCTTCTCTCCCGTGAACGTCGGCGTCTACGATTCCGACGGAGTGACTCCGGGGTCTCTGCTCGAGTGTCCGGATCAATGGACGGACTCCGGCGACTCCTACTCATTCGATCGAGCGAACACGACATTCGCCGTCCAGGCGGGCAAGACCTACTTCCTCCAGGTCTCGAACTTCGACTTCTATCAGGGCGACTTCGTCCTGAAGCTGACGAACGTCGGCACTCTCACGGCGGCGACCCCGACCGTCAGCGGCTCCGGTGCGGTCGGCACCACGCTCACCGCGGTCCCCGGCACGTGGGGCCCCCAGCCCGTCGTGCTCGAGTACCAGTGGCTCCGCGACGGCTATCCCATCAGCGGAGCTACAGACCCTCAGTACCTGGTGACCCCGAATGACGCTGGGCGCGGAAACATCAGCGTGCAGGTCACCGGCACGAAGACCGGCTACGCGAAGGCCGTTCGCACCAGCGCCGCCGTCGCTGTCACCACCGGCTCGCTCACCAACTCGGTCCCGACCGTCACCGGCTCCTCCTCGATCGGCGGCACCCTCACCGCGAACCCGGGCAACTGGGGTCCGGCCCCCGTCGACCTCGCCTACCAGTGGAAGCGCAACGGCACCGCGATCTCCGGCGCCACCTCGAGCAGCTACGTCGTCGCCTCCGCCGACTCAGGCACCTCGCTCACGGTCAGCGTCACCGGGACCAAGTACGGATACACCCCGGCCACCCGCACCAGCTCCGCGATCCAGATCGGACTGCCGCTGCAGACCCTGATGCCCACCCCGACCATCACGGGATCCCTCACCGTCGGATCGACGCTCACCGCCAACCCCGGCACCTGGGACTCCGGCACGACCCTCACCTACCAGTGGAAGAAGAACAACGGCGTCTACATCTCCGGCGCCACAGCGAAGACCTACGTCCTCCGCTCGACGGACGTCGGCGCGGTCGTGTCCGTCTCGGTCACCAGCACCAAGCCGGGCTACTCCCCCGCCACGAAGTCCACCTCCGCGAACGGCCCCGTCACCAACGGCGCCGTCATCACCGGAGCGACACCGACCATCACGGGCACCGCGACCGTCGGCCAGAAGCTCACGGCGGTTCCGGGAGCGTGGACGCCCTCGCCCGTCACGCTCGCCTACCAGTGGAAGCGCAACGGGACCGCGATCAGCGGAGCCACCGCCGCGACCTACACGCTCGTGGCCGCCGACTCCGGTGCCGCGATCACCGTCGCCGTGACCGGTTCGAGGACGGGCTACACCGCCGTCACCAAGACGAGCGCCGGAACCACGGTCAAGGCCGCAGCGCAGACCCTCGCGCCCACTCCGACGATCACCGGCACCACGAAGGTCGGCTCGACCCTCACCGCCACCCCCGGCACCTGGGATGCGGGCACCACGCTCGCCTACCAGTGGAAGAGGAGCGGCGTGGTCGTCTCGGGAGCCACCGCGAAGACCTACGTCCTCAAGGCCGCCGACGCGGGCGCGACGATCACCGTCTCGATCACCTCCACGAAGCCGGGCTACGCGCCCGTCACCAAATCGAGCGCCGCCACCGCCGTGATCACCGGCGGCATCCTCACCGGAGCGACGCCGACGATCACCGGCACCGCCAAGGTCGGACAGACCCTCACCGCGGTTCCGGGGACCTGGGCTCCGGCGCCCGTCGCCCTGAGCTACCAGTGGAAGCGCGGCGGAGTGGCCATCGCGGGCGCGACCGGGGCGACGTACAAGACAGTGTCGGCCGACGCGGGGAAGTCGGTGACGGTCACGGTCACGGGCACGAAGGCGGGCTTCACGACGCTGGCCAAGACGAGCGCCGGCAAGACGGTCGCGAAGTAGGAGCCTGCCGGGGAACCAGTTCTCGCCGAAGCGCCGCGTTCTGAGCGGTGTCTCGGCGAGAACTGGTTCCGTCGGTGGTTGTGGGCGGTTGCACCTCGCGCCGGGCGCTACGGCGAGACCATGCCGCCGTTGACGTTGAGGGTCTCGCCGATGACGTAGCTCGACTCGGCGGAGGCGAGGAACACGTAGGCGGGAGCCTGCTCGGCGGGCTGCGCGGCACGGCCCATCGGGGCCTCGCTCGAGCCGAAGTCGGGGAGGGACTCGGGGTCGACTCCGCCGGTGACCTGCAGCACGGTCCAGGTCGGGCCGGGGGCGACGACGTTCACGCGGATGCCCTTCGAGGCCAGCTGCTGCGCCATGCCCTTGGAGAGGTTGTTGATGGCCCCCTTGGTCATCGCGTAGTCGAGGCGGTCCGGGGCGGGCTTGTGCGCCTCCGCCGATGCCGTGTTGATGATCGTCGAGCCCGCGGGCAGGTGCGGGAGGGCGGCGCGGATGATGCGGAACGGCGCGAAGACGTTGACCGCGAACGTGGTCTCGAACTGCTCGTCGGTGAGCTCGAGGATGTCGTCCTGCCAGATCTGCTTGCCGGCGATGTTGACGACGGCGTCGAGTCCGCCGAGGCCCTCGACGGCCTGCGCGACGAGGTCGGAGCAGTACTGCGCGTCGGTGAGGTCGCCGGGGATCGGGATCGCGGTGCGGCCGGCGGCGCGGATGAGCTCGACGACGTGCTGCGCGTCCGCCTCCTCGCTGGGGAGGTAGGAGAGCGCGATGTCGGCGCCCTCGCGCGCGAAGGCGATGGCGACGGCGGCTCCGATGCCGGAGTCGGCCCCCGTGATCAGCGCGCGGCGGCCGGTGAGGCGACCGGTGCCGCGATAGCTGTGCTCGCCGAGGTCGGGCACCGGCGTCATCTGCGACTGGAGGCCGGGCTCGGGCTGCTGCTGCACGGGCGGCGTGACGTTCGGGTACTGGGTCGCGGGGTTCGTGAACGTGTACTGATCCGGCGCGGTCTGGTCGGGCGCGGTCTGATCCGGCGCGGTCTGATCCGGCGCGGTCTGGTCGGGCGCGGTCTGGTCGGGCATGACTCCTCCTCCTGCGGCGGGCGGCCGCACAGATCCAGGGAACGCCGGAGGCGGGGGCGGCGTCACTCCGTTCCCAAGCGGCGGCGGAGGTGGTAACGCGGACCCGCGACGGAACCAGTTCTCGGCGAGACACCGCGGTCTTAACGGTGTCTCGGCCAGAACTGGTTCCCCCGCGTGAACACTCGGGGGCGGCGGGCATCGCGGAGGCGGGAGGCGCCCGTTCGCACCGCAGGCGTGCGAGGCTTGATGGTCGCTTCCCGCACCACACTCCCTCTGGACACCGTGAACACCCCTCAGAACACTGCCAAGACGCCCGCCTTCCCGTGGATCGGCCTGCTCACCCTGGCCGGCGCCATCTTCGTCTCGGTCACGAGCGAGTTCCTGCCGACCGGGCTCATCCCCGACATGTCGCGCGACCTCGGCGTCAGCATCTCGCTGACCGGCCAGCTCGTGACGATCTTCGCGGCGACCGTGGTGGTCGCGACGACTCCGCTGACCCTCATCACCCAGCGCTACTCGCGCAAGAGCCTCGTGCTGGTCGCGCTCTGCACCATCGCGATGGCGAACGTGCTCGCCGCGCTGGCGCCCACCTTCGAGCTGCTCGTCGGCGCGCGCATCGTCGGCGGCCTCGCGCACGGCCTGTTTTGGGCGGTCGTCGCCGCGTACTCCGCGCACCTCGTCTCGCCCGCACAGCTCGGCCGGGCGACCGCGATCACGGCGGGCGGAGGCTCCGCGGCGTTCGTGCTGGGCGTCCCCGTGGGCACGGCGCTCGGCCACGCGTTCGGCTGGCGGCCGACCTTCGCGATCCTGGGCGGGATCGTGCTCGTGCTCGCCCTGGTCGTCGTGAAGTTCCTCCCCGCGGTCGACCACCGAGTGCCGATCAAGACGGGCGAGATCCGGCTGCCCGCGCGCAAGGACCGCTCGCTGCCGCGCATCCTCGGCGTGTGCCTGGTGATCCTGCTCGTGCTGATCGGCCACAACACGCTCTCGACCTACATCACGCCGTGGCTCGAGAACGCGTCGTTCTCGCCCGACAGCATCCCGCTGGTGCTCTTCGCCTTCGGAGGCGCCGGGGCGATCGGGCTCGTGCTCGCCGGCTTCGCGACCGACCGGCTCCCGCGCCTCGGCTTCATCATCGCCTCCGTCGGAGTCGTGCTGGCGCTGGCCGGGCTCGCCCTCGCGGCCGGAGCCGGAGCAGTGGCCGGCGTCGTCGCCGCAGCGGTGCTCTGGAACATCGCGTTCGGCGGGATCCCGGTGATGCTGCAGACGCGGATGCTGCGGACCTCGTCGTTCCAGCTGCGGAGTCTCGCGGCGGCGCTCCAGACGACGGCGTTCAACATCGGCATCGGCGGCGGCGCGATCGCCGGCGGAGTGGCGATCGACGCCGCGGGGCTCGACGTGCTGCCGTGGGTGGCGATCGTGCTCGTGCTGGTCGGGCTCGCGGTGAGCCTCGTCCTCGAGGCGCGGTCGGCGCGCGCCTCCAGGGAGCCCGTCGCGGCGTAGGGGGCACGCCGGCTCATCCGCCCGACCGATGACCTCGACCACAACTGACGGATAGCGTGGAGGGCATGCCTCCGATCACTCAGCCCTACTACGGCGCCCCACCGCTCGAGGCGGTGCGACGGTTCTTCACGAAGTACGCGACCTTCCGCGGCCGGGCGAGCCGCGCCGAGTACTGGTGGATCATCCTCGCCGGGACCGTGCTGAACCTCGCCTTCCGAGCGCTGGACGGCTCCGTCTCGGGACTCGAGCTCTCGTTCACGCCGTTCCGCTCAGGGAACGCCTCGTTCGAGACGCCGTGGGTGGCGGTGCTCGCGGGGATCGTCGCGCTCGGCACGCTGATCCCCTCGCTGGCGCTGCTCTGGCGGCGGCTGCACGACGTGAACCGCAGCGGGATGTGGATCTTCGCGCTGTTCATCCCGATCGCGGGCTGGGTGTTCCTGCTCATCCTGTTCCTGCTGCCGCCGCGGCCCGAGGGCGCGCGCTTCGACTGATCGACTCGACGGCTAGCCTGGTCGCGGCCCGCGCGATGGGCGGAGGATCGGAGGCCCGGGGATGAGCGACCTGCTCGGCCTCCACCACCTCGCGATCATCGTCAGCGACTACGAGCGCTCGAAGCGCTTCTACCTCGACGTCCTCGGCTTCCGCCTCGACTCCGAGGTGCACCGGGCCGACCGGGACTCGTGGATGGCGAACCTCAGCCTGAACGGGACCTACCTGATCGAGCTCTTCACCTTCCCGCGCGCGCCCGACCGCGTGTCCGATCCGGAGGCGCTCGGACTGCGGCACCTGGCACTCGCCGCCTCCGACCCGAGCGCGGTCCGCGCCCGCTTCGTGGCGGCAGGAGTGGAGTGCGAGCCCCTGCGCGAGGACCCGCACACGGGCCGCGCGCTGTTCTTCCTCCGCGACCCCGACGGCCTGCCGATCGAGGTCCACGAGACCTGACCTCAGCGGGGAGGCGCGGTGCTCCCCCGGGGGACGAGGGTCGGGGCGATCAGGGGGATCGGGCCCACGTCCTCGCCGCGCATCAGCGCGAGCACCCGGTCGACGGCGAGCTGACCGACCTGCGCGAAGTCGAGGTGGACCGTCGAGAGGCTCGGCCGGTAGTAGCCGGCCTCGGGCACATCGTCGAAGCCGATGACGCTCCGATCCCCAGGGACGCTGATCCCGTGGTCGTCGAACGCCTTGATCACTCCGAGCGCGAAGGGGTCGTTCGCGGCGAAGACGGCCGTGACGTCGGGATCGGCCGCGAGCTCGACTCCTGCGCGGTAGCCCTCGGCGACGCTCCAGTCCGCCGTGCGGACCGCGGGCCGGAGGACCCGGCGCTCGCGAGCGAGCTCCGACGCCCAGCCGCGCTCGCGCGCATCGGAGGCCATCCAGCCGTCGGGCCCGCGCACATGGGCGACGCTCCGATGGCCGAGGTCGAGCAGGTGCCGGACGGCGAGCTGCGCGCCGTGCACCTCGTCGATCGACACGCTCGACGGACCGGGCGCGGAGCCCTGCTCGAAGGAGATGACGGGGATGGTCGAATCCGTCCCGCGGAGAGTCTCGACCGCGCTCACGAGCGGGACCAGGACGATGATGCCGTCGACCTCATCGGCGGTGAGCTCGTCGAGCGCGTGCCGGATGCTCGCCCGGTCGACGTCGCCCAGCGTGATCAGGCGCGTCGAGTAGCCGTTGCGGCGGGCCTCCTCGGAGATGCCGTAGAGCGCGACCGACGGCCCGTGGACCGAGAGGGAGTAGCTGACCACTCCGATGTTCATGGTCTTGCTGCTGGCCAGGGCCGCCGCCGCGGTGTTGCGGCGGTAGCGGAGCTGGGCGATCGCCTGCTCGGTGCGCGCGCGGATCTCGGGCGACACGTTCGGCGCTCCGTTGATGACGCGGGAGACCGTCTGCTGCGAGACCCCCGCGAGTACCGCCACGTCGACCATCCGCGGCCCCTGGGACCGCGACGACCTCCGGCTCATCCTGCGGTCCCGACGCGAGGAGGGAGGAACGGCGGTTCGGTCGGGGCCATGGGGGAATTATGCCCCGAGCCGAACCGCCGACCCTGTCAGGGGCGCCGGTAGCGCAGCACCTCGGGGTGGCGCTCGTAGGGCCACTCGGCCTCGGGCACCATGTACTTCGTCGTGGTGTAGCTGCCGTCCATCGTCGCCTTCAGCGACGGCGGTCCGTCGAAGCCGATGACCGCCCAGCCGACCCGGTTCTCATTGCCTCCGTAGACCGGATCGCCGTAGAAGCCCTGCCGGGTGTTCAGCACCAGGAGCGGGAAGAACTCGAGGAAGTCCTCGTTGACCGGCTGGTTGCCCGCCGGCGCTCCTCCGCTGCCCTGCCCGTCGGACTCGGCGAAGAGGAACCGCGCGGGCTTCTCCTCCCTCGAGAGCGCGACGAGCACCGCGTCCTGCTGGTCGTCGTCGAGGTCGACGAACACGCCGCCGAAGTGCTCGCCGGCCAGCCGGTCGAGCTCGACGACGCCCTCACGGTAGAAGACCCGCCGGCTGTCGATCCGCTCCTGCCACGCCTGCTCCTCGAGCCCCTCCATCCGGAGCCAGCCGATGCCGTCCGCGGCGGGGAACACGAAAGCCGTTCCCGAGAGCATCCGATCGATGAAGCGGACCACCTTCGCCTCTCGGGCTCCGGGGTGGTGGTCCGTCGGGATGATCCGCGCTGTAGCGGCCTCGATGGTGTCCCACTGGTGCTGGTCGAAGAACAGCGGTCCGTCGACGTCGCGTGTCGAGATCGGTACCGTGACCCACTCTGCCTGTCCCATGTTGATCGTCCTCTCCTTCGTTGATCGTGCTCAGTCGTCCGACGACCAGCCGCGGGAGTCGACCGCGATGATGCGGTCGCTGCAGCGCCAGGCGTTGGCCATGATCGTGAGTGCCGGGTTGATCCCCGTCGCGGTGGGGAAGAAGCTCGCGTCGAAGACGTAGAGGTTCGGCACCTCGTGCGAGCGGCACCACTTGTCGACGACGGAGGTGGCGGGGTCGTTCCCCATCCGCACCGTGCCCAGCTCGTGCGAGGTGTTGCCGGTGATGCGCTCCATGTTCACCGGCACGACCTTCTTGGCGCCCGCGGCCTCGAGGATCTCGCCGTTCTTGGCGACCTGCCACTTCTCCTGCGCGAAGTCGTTGGGGTGCGGGGTGTGCGTGATGCGCGCGACCGGGAGACCCCAGGCGTCCTTCACCGTCGGGTCGAGGTCGACCCGATTGCTCTCGCGGGGGAGGTCGTGCAGCAGGATGCCGATCTTCATCGAGTGGTTGAAGAGCTCGCGGTCGGCGTCCTTCGAGGCCTGTCCCCAGCTCGGGCGGCCCGGGAAGCTCCAGTTCACCGGGTGGCCGATCATCGACGGGAAGATCAGCGAGCCGAGGATGTGGCCCCGGCTGGCGTCGGTCTCGTAGAAGTCGAACGAGCACAGGCTCATGTAGTGGCCGGCCCAGCCGTACAGCGGGTCGCTCACTTCGCGGTCGAAGAGGCCGACCGAGAACGAGTACTGGTGGAACGTGGCGTTCCGGCCGACCTGGCCGCTGCCGTTGGCCAGCCCGTCGGGGAACTGCGCCGATCTCGACATCAGCAGGAGGCGCGGAGTCTCGATGCCGCCACCCGCGACGATCACGGCGTTCGCCTTCTGCACGAACTCATTGCCGTCCTCGTCCTGGTACCGCACGCCGGTCGCCTTGCCGTCGGGACCGACCAGGATCTCGCTGACGTAGCAGTCGGGGCGCAGATCGTAGAGCCCGGTGGCGATCGCGTCGGGGATGAAGTTGATCAGCGTCGACGACTTGCCGGTGCCCGGGTCGGGGTACTGCTGCCAGAACCCGTTCTCGCTGAACGGCTGACGCCCGCGGTAGGGCTCGGTGACCATGCCCTGCGGCATCGGGAACGTCGAGTGCCCGAGCCTGTCCATGGCCGTCGCGAAGGTGCGGCCGATCTGGCTGAGCGGCGACGGCTTGGTGGGGTAGCCCTTCGAGCGACGGCCCTCCCAGCGGTTCGCGCCGGCGAGGCCCGACGTGCCGAACTCCCACTCCACGCGCGTGTAGTACGGCTCGAGCTCGTCGTAGGTGATGGGCCAGTCGACGAGGCTCGCACCCTCGACGTCGCCGTGCAGCGAGCGGAGCTTGAAGTCCGACTCCGTCATGCGCGGGACCATCCCGCCCCAGTGCGTGGTGCCGCCGCCGACGACCTGCGGGGTGGCCGAGAAGTTCGTGACCACCGCCTCCTCGCTCTCGTTCTGCCGGTAGGTGCGCGGCTTGAGCTTGGGGTCCTGCCAGATGAAGTTGCGGTTGAGGTACTTCAGCTCGTCGCCGGAGGCGTGCTCGGGCTTCAGCCACGGGCCCCTCTCGAGTCCGACGACCCGCAGTCCCGCCTCGGTCAGGACCTTGGCGGCGGTCGCGCCGCCTGCTCCGGCCCCGACGATGACGACGTCGACGGGCTCGGGGTTCGTGATGGTTCTCATTGCAGTGTTCCTTCCTCAGGGACGAACCGGTGGGTCACTTCTCGATGCCGTCGCGACCGACCGCGGCCAGCGGGAGCAGCGCGTCCCACAGCTCCTCGGGGATCGCGGTCTCGGCGAGGGCGAGGGTCTGGTCGATGCGGGCGGGCTCGGACATGCCGACGATCGTCGAGGCGACCCGTGGGTCGCGGGTCGAGAACTGGAGCGCCGCGGCGGCCAGCGGGACGTCGAAGTCGGCGCAGAGGCGCTCCATCTCGAGCACCCGCTCGATCGTGCGCTCACCCACGGGGGCGTAGCAGTAGCGCGGGACGGCGCGGGGGCCCTTCACGAGCATCCCGCCGCCGAAGGGGGCGGCGTTCACGAACGCGACGCCGCGCCGGTGCGCGTCCTCGATCAGCGGAGCCGCGGTCTGCTCGACCAGGGTGTAGCGGTTGTGGCTGATGACCGCGTCGAACACGTCGGTGGCGAGGTACTGCAGCTCGAGGTCGATCGGGCCACCCGCGACACCGAGGTACCGGATGACTCCCTCGTCGCGGAGGCGGATCAGCGCCTCGAGCGGCCCGCCGGGAGCGGTGCCCTCCTCGAAGCTGATCTTCTCGGGATCGTGCAGGTAGACGAGCGGGAGGGTGTCGAGGCCGAGGCGCTCGAGGCTCTCCTCAACCGAGCGCCGCACGCGGTCTCCCGAGAAGTCGCTCGAGCCGGGCAGGGGGTCGACCTTCGTCGCGATGACGACGCCGTCGGGTACGCCCGAGTTCTCGCGGATCGCGGCTCCGATGCGGCGCTCGCTGTCGCCTCCGCCGTACTCGTTGGAGGTGTCGATGAAGGTGAAGGGCCCGTCGAAGACGCGGAGGATGGTGGCCACGGCGACCTCCTCGCTCACCTCGTAGCCGTACTGGGCGGGGAAGCTGCCGAGGGCGCTGGTGCCGACGCAGACGCTCGAGACGGTGAGCTCGGTGCGGCCGAACGGGCGAAGGCCCGCTGTGGTGTCGTTCATGGTCATGGTCGTGTCTCTCTGGGATGAGCCCCGCGGGGCTGGTGTGGTGCGGCGCTGTCGCGCGCCACGAGGGTGGCTCCGACGGGCGGGATCACGACGTGATCCGACTCGTCGGAGCTCATGAGGGCGAGGATCCGGTCGACGGCCAGCCGGCCCACCGCCTCGAAGTCGAAGCGCACGGTCGTCAGTCCGGGGCGGAAGTAGCGCGCCTCCGGGATGTCGTCGAAGCCGATGACGCTGACATCGGCCGGGACGCGCAGGCCGGCGTCCGCGAAGGCGGCGAGCAGACCGAGAGCCATCTGGTCGTTGGCCGCGAAGACCGCCGAGAACTCCGGGTCGGCCGCCAGCTCGAGGCCCGCCCGATAGCCCGAGCAGGTCGACCAGTCGCCGACGACGGTGGGGCGGTGGGGCCGGCCGGCCGCGCTGAGCGCCGTCGTCCAGCCGTGGATCCGGGCATCGGTCGCCAGCCAGCCCCTCGGTCCCGCGAGGTGGTGCACGGTGCGGTGGCCGAGTCCGAGGAGGTGCTCGGTCGCCAGCCGCGCCCCCGCCACCTCGTCGGTGACGACCGTCGCGCCGGAGGGCACGCCTCCCGGCTCGAAGGCGACCAGCGGCACCGCCGCCTCGAAGCCCTCGATCGCGTGCACGGCCGAGGTCAGCGGCGCGAGGACCACGATGCCGTCGACCAGGTCGGTCACGAGGTGGTCGAGAGCAGCCCTCATGCTCGAGCGGTCGACCGCTCCGAGGGTGACGAGGTTGGTCGCGTAGCCCGACCGCCGGGCCTCGTCCGCGATGCCGGTGAGGGCGACGGACGGACCGTACTGGGCGAGTCCGAAGCTGACGATCCCGATGTTCATCGACCTCCGGCTGGCGAGCGCCCGGGCCGCGGGATTGCGGCGGTAGCGCAGCTGGCCGATGGCGCGCTCGACGCGTTCCCGGATCTCGGGAGCCACGTTGTGCGAGCCGTTGACGACGCGGGACACCGTCTGCTGCGAGACCCCGGCCAGTCGTGCGACGTCGACCATCCGGGCCCCGCGGCCGCCCCCCGGTGCCTCCGCGGGCCTGGACATCGGCTCAGCTCGCTCGCGCGGCGCGGCGGCCGGGACCGTGCTTGGCGAAGAAGGCGCCTATCCGCGCGACTCCGCCGGCGCTGGAGAGGAAGACCGCGATGATGATCACCCCGCCCTTGATCACCAGCTGCGGCTCCGACGAGATGCCGACGAGGTTCATGATGTTGATGATCGTCGCGAGGACGAAGACTCCGATCACGGCGCTGATCGGGTCGCCCTTCCCGCCCATCAGCGACGCTCCGCCGACGACGACGGCCGCGATCGCGTCGAGCTCGTAGCCGACTCCGATCAGCGAGGAGCCCTGCCGCAGCTGAGCGGCGGCGATCAGACCGGCGAGACCGGCGAGCAGACCCGACATCGTGTAGGTGATGACGAGGTTCCGCGCGACCGGCAGACCCGACAGGCGGGCCGCCTCCGGATTGCCGCCGATCGCGTAGAGCGACCGGCCGAACGTCGTGAACCGCGCGACGAGGCCGGCCAGCACCGCGACGACGACGAAGATCAGGACGGGGCTCCTGACCCCGAGCACCTCGGCCCGGGAGAACTCGTCGATGAAGCGCTCGTCGAGGATCTGGATCAGGCTCGTCGACTGGATGATGTAGCTGAAGCCCTTGATCGCGCTCATCATGGCGAGGGTCGCGATGAACGGCGGGATGCGCAGCCACACGATCAGGAGGCCGTTGACGAGCCCGGCGGCAGCGCAGCAGAGCAGCGTGACCGCGGCGGACAGCTCGGCCGAGAGCCCCGACTGGAGGGTGAGCGCGACGACCACCGTCGAGAGGGCGAGCGTCGACCCGACCGACAGGTCGATGCCGCCGGTGAGGACGACGAAGAACTGGCCGACCGCGAGGACGGCGACGATGGACGCCGCCGCGACCACGTTCTCGGCGTTGCGCAGAGTGAGGAAGTCGGCCGACACGTAGTAGCCGACGATGATGATCGCGACCAGCACGAGCACGAGGTAGCTCTTGGGCAGGATGCGGCGGGCGAGCGACCCGGCCGCGGAGGTCGGTCGATCGGTCACCGCCGCGAAGGAGGAGGTGTCCGGGCGCCGCGAAGCCGGCGGCCGTTCGAGGGTGTTCTTGGGCATGGTTGTCTCGTCCTTGAGTCGTGGGGGGCCCGGCAGCGCCGGAGGTGGGGTCGCCGGTCAGGCGAGGCGTTCGAGGAGCGCGGTGCCGCGCGGATCGATGTCGTCGTGCTCGAACTCGGCGACCACGCGGCCGCCCGCCATGACGAGCACGCGGTCGCACATCATCGCCTCCGATATCTCGGAGCTCGCGATGATCACGGTCCCGCCCGAGGCGGCGAAGGCTCGGAGGAGCTCGTACATGTCCTCCTTCGCGCCGACGTCGACACCGCGGGTCGGCTCGTCGCAGACGAGCAGCGAGGAGGAGCGCACGAGCCAGCGGGCGAGGATGCCCTTCTGCTGCGTGCCTCCGCTCAGGGTCTTCATCGACTGGTTGACGCTCGAGACCTTCATCCCGAGCCGGTCGATCATGTCGAGGGCCACCCGGCGCTCGCGCCTGGTGTCGATGACGGAGAAGCGGCTGAACATCGGCATGCTCGCGAGCGTGATGTTCGCGGCGACGCCCAGGTCGGGCACGAAGCCCTGCGCCTTGCGGTCCTGGGGCAGCAGTCCGATCCCGTGGCGGATGGCGTCCCGCGGCGACGAGAAGCCGACCTTCTCCCCCGCGACCGTCATCCGGCCCGAGGTCTTCCTGCGGGCGCCGGCGAGCAGGCCCGCCAGCTCCGACTGACCGCTGCCGATGAGACCCGCGATGCCGAGGACCTCGCCGCGGCGGAGCTCGAACGAGACGTCCTCGACCCGGCCCTCCTCGCACAGGCCCGAGACCGAGAGCAGGACCTCGTCGCCTCCGCCGGAGCCCAGCCGGGGGCTGCGCTCCCCACGGAGGGCGGCGTCGGCGATCGAGCCCTCGAGGCTCTTGCCGATCATCGCCGTGACGACCTCCGCCGGCGTGCTGTCGGCCGTCGCCATGCTCGCCGCGGCGACGCCGTCGCGCAGGACCGTCACCGCGTCGCAGAGCGAGTAGACCTCGTCCATCCGGTGCGAGATGAAGATCAACGTGACGCCCTCGGCCGCGAGCTTGCGCAGCACGGTGAAGAGCTTCAGAACATCGGGTCGCGGGAGGGTCGAGGTCGGCTCGTCGAGCAGCAGCACCCGCGCGTTCTTGCGGAGGGCCTTCGCGAGCTCGACCGCCTGCTGCTCGGCGACCGAGAAGCTCGAGACGGGCAGGCGCACGTCGAGGTCGAAGCCGACCCTGGCGAGCGCCGTGCGGGCCTCGGCGTTCATCCGCGCCCAGTCGACCCGCCCCGCCGTCAGCGGCAGCTGTCCGAGGAAGATGTTCTCGGCCACCGTCAGCGACGGCACGAGGCTGAGCTCCTGGTAGATCGTGTGGATGCCCGCGGCCTGCGCGTCGGCGGGATCGCGGAACCGCTGGGCGACTCCGTCGAGCGAGATGGCCCCGGCGTCGGGGGTCTCGGCGCCGGAGATCATCTTGACGAGCGTCGACTTGCCCGCTCCGTTCTGACCCGCCAGAGCATGGATGCTCCCGCGCCTCACCGCGAAGCTGACTCCTTTGAGGGCACTGACCCCGGGGTAGCTCTTGGTGATCCCCTCGAGGAGGAGCTCGACCGGACGGTCGTCGACGGGTGCGGTGCTCACTCGTCGTCCGTGGCGCGCACGTAGGTGTCCTCGGCGATGTAGTACTCGGAGGCGTTCGCCGGCGTCACGACGGTCGTGTCGATGTAGAGGGTCTTGTCGGGGCAGGCTCCGGTGTCGCCGTTGTAGGCGGCGACCGCCATGCGCACGGCCTCGGCACCCTGGTCCCACGGCTGGTTGGAGGCGGTCGCGATCAGCGGACCGGTCGGGTCGTCGACCATCTGCTTGACCGAGACCATGCCTCCGTCGTAGCTCGCCAGGAGCACGTCGGGGCCCCACAGGCCCGCCTGCTGCAGACCCTGGATGACCCCGCCGTTCATGACGTCGCTCATGCTGTAGACGATGTTGAGGTCGGGATTCGCGGTCGCCGCGTCGCGGATCGGGTCGAGCGCCTTGTCGGGCTTCCACTCGCCGTACTTCGTGTCGAGGTAGGTCACCTCGACGTCGGGGTGCTCGGCCATGACGGCGTCGAAGCCCTCCTTGAAGCCGTTGAAGCGCAGGTCGCTGAGCACGTCTCCCGGGAATCCACCGATGCCGACGATCTTCACGGGCTTGTCGCCGAAGCGCTCGAGCGCCTGGTTCGCCGCCTCGGTGCCGGCGAGCGATCCGGTGTACTCCTGGTCCTCGGCGACGTAGCAGAACATGTCCGGCACGAGGGAGGCGTCGAGGCTCGAGTTGACGGTGACCAGCGGGATCCCGGCGTCGGCCAGGGAGGCGACCGAGGGGCCCACGCCGATCGGATCGTTGGGGTTCATGATGACGACGTCGACGTTCTTGGTCTCGAGGGTCTGCACGTCGGAGTTCTGACGGACGGTGTCGCCGTTGGCATCGAGCAGCTGGATCGTGGCGCCCAGCTTGTCGGCCTCGGCCTGGCCGCCCTCGACGAGGGTCTTCCACCAGTCGCTGCCGCTGATGCCGCGCTGACTCCAGCCGATGACGAGGCCCTCGCCGCTCGCCTTGTCCTCGGAGGAGACGGCGGTGCCGGCGCGGCACCCGGTGAGGGCGAAGGCGGCGGTGACGAGGAGGGTGGTGCCGACGAGCAGTCGTCGTCGGGTACGGGTGTTCTCGCGCATGATCATGGGTTCCACTTCTTTGTGAGAGTGATCGGGAGTCCTGGGGGTGGTACCCGGGCCGCCGGAGAGAGCGGCGGCCCGGGTGTTCGTGCGCGGCTGCGCCGCGGTCGGGGGAGCTAGACGTTCGAGTCCTGGAGCTGCAGGGTCTCCTCATCGGCCTGCAGCTCGCTCGCGGCGGGGACGTCGATCGCCGTGAACACACCGCGCTCGATGAGCAGGTCGATGTTCCGCTGGCGCGTGGCGCGCTCGCGGTCGAGCCAGCCGGTCTCGGGCGGAGCGTCGAGGTACTGGTTCTTCGGGTAGATCGGCTTCGCGTAGATCGCCGCGTACTGCTCGGTGCGGAGGTCCTTGAAGCCGTTGAAGACGCCGTTCGACTGGCGGGCGCGGCGCAGGGCGTCGATGTCGATCACGGTGCTGACGAAGCTGTCGCCCGGGGTCAGTCCCTCCTGCTTGACGATGACCTTGCCCTTGTGGTCGACGATCATCGACTGGCCGCCGAAGAGGTCGTTGAGCACGCCGTCGGGGCCGAGCTCGGGGCCGAGGTTCGGCGCGACCACGATCGCGTTGTTGAACATCGCGTGGGCGCGGTTCTGCACCTCCCACATCCCGTTCATCGTCTGCGGCTCGATGAGCGTGGCTCGGATGATGACCTCCGCGCCGTTCATGGCCAGGCCGCGGGCGATCTCGGGGTACGCGCCCTCGTGGCAGATCACGTAGCCGATGTTGCCGATGTCGGGCGTCTTGGCGACGGGGTAGATCGCCTCGAGCGCGTCTCCGCCGCCCTTCTTCTCGACCCACTCGTCCCAGAGGTCGTGCGGGTTGGTGGTTCCGAGGGTGCCGCCCTCGAAGCCGTCGCTCGTCGCCTTCGCGCGGCGGTACACGACCTCGCCCGAGGGGTCGATCATGAACGCGACGTTGAAGTAGCGCCCGGGGAAGTCGTCGTCGGCGACGAGGTAGAGCTCGCCGGCGATGTAGGTGTTCAGCTCGCGGGCAGCCTTCGCGAGCTCGTCGGTCTCGGGTCCGGGGATGGTGCGCGCGAACTTCTTCTCCGCGTCGCGGTCGCCCGCCTTGAAGGCCATGTGCATGCCCTGGATCGCCATCTCGGGGATCACCACGAGCTTCACGGGGTAGCCCTCGGTCGAGGCCATGCCGACAGCGGTGCGCATGAAGCCGATGATGCGCTTCGTGTTGCGGACCGCGTCCTCCGGCTCGACGATCGGGATCTGCAGGGGCGAGAGGGCAACGACGGTGTACGGCTCAGTCACGTCAACTCCTTTGTTGTGAGGTGGATGTGGCGATGTTAGCGCACTATCAGCACGATGCAACAGGACCCTGAGGATTGGCCTCTGCGAGCGCTCAGCGACGCCGCACGCCCCACCTGTGGGCCCGATAGTGGATTTGAACAGGTAATCTCTTTGGGGCATGAGCCTCGCCTTGGGATTCAGCGAAGAACTGTCGCTCCTGAGTTAGCGCACCATTGCGGCCAGCGCCGCCTGCCGCAGGGCCTCCCCGGGCGCGCTCCTGGTGCTAGCCGGGGCGGCGAGGGATCCAGCAGCGCACCCGATCGCGGTAGCGGCGGAAGGAGTCGCCGAAGCGCGCCTCGAGGTCGGCCTCCTCGAGCGGGCGGACGGCGTAGTTCCACATCAGCGAGCCGAGCAGCGCGTAGACCACGACCAGCCACGACGACAGCAGCAGGCCGACCGCGACCCCCTGGCTGATCCCCGCGACCGCCATTGGGTTGCGCACCCAGCGGTAGGGGCCGGCGATCACGAGCCGGTTCGGCATGGCGATCGGCAGGGGCGTGCCGTCGCCGAGCAGCGACATCGACAGCGCCGACCAGAGTCCGAGGGCGCTCGCCAGCACGAGCAGCGCCAGGCCGGCCGGCCACGCGATCGGCGGGAACGGGACCGTGACCGCCCAGCGCGCCTCCAGGACCGCGATCACGACGGGGAGGACGACGAGTGCGCCGCCCCAGAACACGACGATCTGCCCGAGAGTGGCGGCGAGGTGCACGAGGGGGCGACGACCGGAGGAGGCGACCCGGAACGCGAAGGGACCGGAGGCGATCCAGCGGGTGGGGATGCGGCCGAGCACGAGGAGGCAGAGGGCGGCGACCGAGCCGCAGGACGCGGCGAGCATGGCGAGGACGCCCCAGCCCGCCTCCGCGGTGACGGTCGCGTAGACGGCGAGCGCTGCGGTGACGAGGAGAGTCCAGCCGGTCGCGAGCCGGGCTGCCCAGCGCACGCCCGCGGCGGCGAGGGCGGAGGCGCCGACGAACAGCGGGAGGTCGAGCGCAGCGATCGGGAGCGGGTCGAGCGAGCCGAGGGTCGCGGTGCGCACGAGCGGGACGAGGGCCACCCCGATCCACCAGGCGGCGCCGCCGAGGGCCTGCGCGGCGAAGTACGTGCGCCCCCACTGCATGGCTGCGACGGTACACGGCCGCGCGCGGGTCGCTCGCCGGGCCGCGACTCCTCAGGAGTTGCGGTAGTCGCGTCCGATTACCGCAACTTCTGAGGAACGGCGGGGCGGAGCGAGCGTCGGACGTACGAGAGTCCAGGAGTTGTCGTACTGGGACGCCGAGTACGACAACTCCTGGACTCTCGCGGCGGGGAGCGGCGTTGACTGCGCTGTCAATACGTGGTCTACTCCTTGCACGGCGCGTTGACTGCGCTGTCAAGCCGCGAACGGCGCATCGAGCGAAGGAGCTGGATCCAGTGGACGCACACCACGCACCGCCCGCAGACCCCGCCCGCCGCGTCTCGATGGCCGACGTCGCCCGCGTCGCCGGCGTGAGCCAGAAGACCGTGTCGCGCGTCGTCAACGCCGAGGCGCACGTCTCGCCCGCCATCGCCGACCGCGTCACCGCCGCGATCCGCTCGCTCGGGTTCCGCCCCAACGCCGCCGCCCGCACACTCGCCTCGCAGCGCAGCCGGAGGATCGGCATGGTCACGATGGGCACGTCGCTGTACGGCCCGTCCGCGATCCTCGACGGCGTCGAGCACGCCTCCCGGGCCGCCGGCTACTTCCTCAGCGTCGTCCGCACGCTCGAGAACAGCGGCAGCGAGCTGCAGACCGCCGTCGACACGCTGCTCGACCAGGGCGTCGACGGCATCATCCTCTCGGAGCCGGTCGACTTCGGGCACCCGCAGCTGCGCATCCCCGCGGGCGTGACCGTGCTCAGCTTCGATCACCCGAGCGAGAACCACCGCCCCGAGGAGCTCGTCGTCGGCACCGACGAGGCCGGAGCGGCCCGCAGCGCGACCGAGCACCTCCTCGCCCTCGGCCACGAGACCGTCTGGCACATCGCCGGCGCGAGCACCTGGTCGGCCACCCGCCGCCGCATCGACGGCTGGCGCGCCGCGCTCGCCGACGCCGATGCGGCCGAGCCGCCCGTGCTGAGCGGCGACTGGAGCCCGCGCTCGGGCGCCGAGGCGATGGCGTCGATCCTGCACCGCCCCGACGTCACCGCCGTGTTCGCCGCCAACGACCAGATGGCGGTCGGCGCGATCCATGCCGCCGAGGCCGCCGGTCTGCGCGTCCCCGGCGACATCAGCGTCGTCGGGTTCGACGACGACCCCCTCTCGGAGTTCCTGCACACTCCCCTCACCACGGTGAAGCAGGACTTCGCCGAGGTCACCCGGATCGCCATGCACCGCATGATCCGCACGCTCGACGGCCACGCGCCCGCCGACCGCCACCGCTCCGTCCCCGCCCAGCTGATCGTCCGCGCCTCCTCAGGCCCGGCGAGCGCCGCGCGGGCCTCGGTGCGGCCCGCCCCTCCGACACCCGTCCCCTAGGCACACCCCACGGAGGCGTCCGCCTCCCGCGCCCGATCCCCGCGGCACCGCGGTCCTTCCGGCGCGCCCTCACGCGACCCCGCCCCCTCCCCGAGGAGTACCCATGCACCCCCTCTCACCCGCGCTCTCGCGACGCGGGCTGCTCCGCCTCGGCGCCGCGGCCGGCGGATCGGCGGCCCTCGCCTCCCTCCTCGCCGCGTGCTCGACCACCGGCCCGCAGGCCGCGCTCACCAGCGGAGCCGTCGACCTCTCGTTCTGGACCCACGACGACGGCTACGTGACGTTCTTCACCGAGGCCCTCCCGCTCGCCGACGAGCGCACCGCCTTCGCCCGCTCTCGGACTCGTCGCAGTACACGCTGCCGCTGGGGCTCAACATCCTGTTCGCCTCGGAGAACCGCTCGTACGACCTCGTCCTGGCCGGTGCGGTGCTGGCCTCGGTTCCGACCATCCTGGTCTTCTTCCTGCTGCGCAAGCAGCTGCTCGACGGGCTCACCGCGGGCGCCGTCAAGGGCTGACGCCCTCCTCCTCTCCCTCTTTCCTGAACGCGTCTGAAAGGCGACCATGCAGCACCTCACCGATCGCATCCTCTTCGGCGCGGCCTACTACCACGAGTACCAGCCCACCTCCCGGCTGGGCAGCCGCGACCTCGCCGAGGACCTCCGGCTGATGAAGGCGGCGGGCTTCACCGTCATCCGCGTCGGCGAATCGGTGTGGTCGACCTGGGAGCCCGAGAACGGGGTGTTCGAGCTCGACTGGCTGCAGCCGGTGCTCGATGCGGCGCACGAGCAGGGGATCGCGGTGGTGCTCGGCACGCCGACCTACGCGGCTCCGATGTGGCTCGCGCGGCTCTACCCCGAGATCAACGTGCAGCGCTCGACCGGGCAGCCGATGGGCTGGGGCGCGCGGCAGGAGATCGACTACTCGCACCCGGCCTTCCTCTTCCACGCCGAGCGCGTCGTCCGGAGGATCGTGGAGCGCTACGCCGCGCACCCCGCCGTCATCGGGTTCCAGGTCGACAACGAGCCGGGCAACGAGATCTTCGCCAACCACCAGGTCTTCCAGCGCTTCGTCGACCACCTGCGCACGCGGTACGGCACGGTCGAGGCTCTCAACGACGAGTGGGGGCTCACCTACTGGTCGCACCGGCTGTCGACCTGGGCCGACCTCTGGACGCCCGACGCGAACCTCCAGCCGCAGTACGACCTGGCGTGGCGCCGGTTCCAGGCGTCGCTGACCACCGGATTCATCGACTGGCAGGCCGAGATCGTGCGCGAGATCACCGCGCGGATCGGCCGCGACGACCAGTTCGTGACGACCTGCATCTCGTACGAGCGCAAGACCGTGCAGGACGAGGTGCTCGCGTCGGGCCTCGACGTGACCGCCGGCAATCCCTACTACCGGATGCAGGACGGCCTCGCGCTGCCCGACGCCCGGCCGTTCGATCAGCACTGGACCACCTCCGGCACCTGGGCGCTCTACGCCACCGCCGACCGCATGTACGGGTCGAAGCAGGCGCCGTTCCTCGTGACCGAGACCGACGCGCAGGCGATCGGCATGCCGTGGCAGAACGAGCCCGGCTTCGACGGGCAGTGGCGCCAGGCCGCGTGGGCTCTGGTCTCGCGGGGCGCCACGATGATCGAGTACTGGCACTGGCACACGCTGCACCACGGGGCCGAGACGTACTGGGGAGGCATCCTGCCGCACTCGCAGGAGCCCGGCCGCGTCTACCAGCAGATCGCGGCGCTCGGGGCCGACTTCGCGGCGGCCGGCGACCGGGTGACCGAGCTCGTCCCCGACTCCGATGTGGCGCTGCTGTTCTCGAACGAGAGCAAGTGGGCGCTGGAGGAGTACCCGGCGTTCAGCGACTCGGCGCACGGCACGCCCGACTCGCGGGGGGTGCCGGTGGCGTCGGGGCGCACGTTCCAGACCGCGTTCGACGCGTTCGCGCGCGGGACGTTCGACGCGGGGCTCTCGGCGCGGACCGTGCATCCGTCGCAGCTCTCGGATCCCGGGGCGTTCGCCGTCGCGCATCCGGTGCTGGTCGCGGCCGCGTTCACCATCGCGACCGACGCCGAGCTGCAGTGGCTCGAGGCGTACGCGGCCGCGGGCGGGCACCTGATCGTGGGCGTGCGCACCGGCTACGAGGACGAGGAGGCGCGCGCGCGGCTGCAGCGCAAGCCCGCGTTCCTCGACGTCGCGGCGGGCGTCCACTACGACGAGTTCGCGAATCTGGCGGTGCCGCTGCCGCTGGTGGCCGAGGGCGGGTTCGTGCTGCCGGACGGCGCGTGCGCGACGCTGTGGGCCGACGGCGTGCAGGTCGACGACGCGACAGTGCTGGTGCGCTACGAGCACCCGCACTACGGACGCTTCCCGGCCGTGACGACGCGGGAGCACGGGGCGGGGCGGGTCACGTACGTGGGCACGGTTCCGGATCTCGCGCTCGCGCGGGCGCTGATGGAGTGGGCGGTGGGTGATGTGTCGTCGGCGTGGCGACGCGACTCCGCGTCGCAGACGGTGACGAGCGCGACGAACCGGCACGCGGAGCGCATCCGCTTCGTGCACAACTGGTCGTGGGAGCCGTCGACGTTCACGCTGCCGGACGCCGCCTCGGACGTGCTCTCGGGCGAGGCGCTGCCCGCGGGCGCGGTGCTCGAGCTCGGGCCGTGGGACGTGCGCGTGCTCGCGACGGAGGCCTGAGCGCGGCCCGCCCCCCACTCCTCGATAGTTGTCGTACTCGGCGTTCGAGTACGACAACTTCTGGAGTCTCGACGCGCGGGCCCGGCGCCCGCGCTCGTCCAGAACGCGAGAGTTGGAGTAGTCGACGCTCGAGTACGACAACTTTCGGAGGCTCGGCTGCAGCAGACCCGCGCCCGCGCGGCAGGATGGGCGGCATGCAGACGAGCAGCCCCGCCGCCGTGAGCGCGTGAGCGCCGCGCACCCCCTCCGCGTGCGGATGCGGCCGCGCGCGATCGACGAGCCGCACCGGGTGTCGTCGCCGCTCGAGCTGCTCGTCGACCTGACGTTCGTCGTCGCGATCGCGCAGATCGTCACCCAGCTCGCGCACGCCACTGAGGAGGGGCACCTCGGCGAGACCGTGGGCCCTTTCGCGATGGTCTTCTTCGCGATCTGGTGGGCGTGGATGAACTTCACGTGGTTCGCCTCCGGCTACGACACCGACGACGTGCCCTACCGCCTGCTGACGATGGCGCAGATGGGTGGCGTGCTCGTGCTCGCCGCGGGCGTCCCGAGCGCGTTCGAGGAGGGCGACCTCACCGCGATCACGGTCGGCTACGCGATCATGCGGTTCGCGCTCGTGAGCCAGTGGATCCGCGTCGCGGTGTCGACTCCCGAGCACCGCACCTCGGCCCTGCGCAGCGCCGTCGGCTTCTCGGTCGTGCAGGTCGGCTGGCTGCTGCGCCTCCTGCTGCCGCCCGAGCTCGCGACCGTGAGCTTCGTCGTGCTCGCCGCGCTCGAGCTGTGCGTGCCGCTCTGGTCGGTGCGTGCGGGCGACCCGAGCTGGCATCCGCACCACATCGCCGAGCGGTACGGGCTGTTCACGATCATCCTGCTCGGCGAGGGCGTGCTCGCGGCGGTCACCGGCGTGCAGCGCGCCCTGTCCGAGGGAGGCGTCAGCCCCTCGCTCGTGCTCGTGTCGGCCTGCGCTCTGGTCATCGTCTTCGCACTGTGGTGGCTCTCGTACCTGCACCCCTCGGGCGAGCTGCTCGAGCGCAGACGCGGCCTGTCGTACCTGTGGGGGTACGCGCACTTCGGGGTCTTCGCGGCACTGGCCGCCCTCGGCTCCGGGCTCGAGGTGTCGGTCGCGGCGACGGCCGGCCACCTCGAGGCGGCCGACGTGGTGGTCGGAGCCGCGGTGGCGGTGCCGGTCGCCGCGTACCTGCTGCTGCTCTGGGCGGTGCACTCCCCGCTCGGCGAGGAGCAGCCGATGCCGGCCCGGCTGGTGCTGCCCGCCGTGTCCGCCGTGCTCGCGACGCCGCTGCTCGCGGAGCCCCTCGGCGTGGGCGGAGTGCTGATCGCGCTCGGGCTGATCTGCGCGGCGCTGGTGACCCTGGCGGTGGCGCGCACGCGCTGATCCACCCCGCGAGCCGCGCCCGCACCCGGTGTCCGAAAAACGCAGGGCGACCCCGTCCGTTCGGATACCCCCACTAGGGTGACGCTACTCACGGCCGGCGCGCCCGGACGTGGACCGGATCCGCGCTGCGATCCCTCGGGAGGTGCCGACCGGCAGACGTCCCGACCGCTCGCGGAACCCCTCCATCAGAGGAGCCCTCCGCACCCCCACGGCTGGAGTCCCCTTGGAGCACCCTCTCCCCCTCTCGTCCCGGACGGCGTCGACCGGCACCTCCGTCGGCCTCCTCTCGACGTTCCCGCCCACGCGCTGCGGCCTCGCCACCTTCTCGGAGGCGCTCGCGGGCGCCCTCGTCGCCGACCACGGCGCCTCGATCCGCACCGTCCGCGTGATGGACGAGCTCGCGATCCCCGGCTCGACTCCTCCGATGCCCGGTGTCGAGGTGGTGGCCGAGCTCGTCGCCGGCGACCGCGCGAGCATCGAGCACGCCGCCGCCGAGCTCAACCGGGCGGAGGTGGCGGTCATCCAGCACGAGTACGGCATCTTCGGCGGTCGCGACGGCGACGAGGTCCTCGCCGTCATGGAGGAGCTCCTCGTCCCGGCGATCGTCGTCCTGCACACCGTCCTCGAGACGCCCAGCGACAACCAGCGCCTCGTGCTCGAGCGCGTCGCCGCCCTCGCCGACGCCGTCGTGGTCATGACAGAGGTGGCCGCCGAGATCCTCGAGCGCTGCTACTCCGTCGAGACCCGCAAGGTCGGAGTGATCGCGCACGGGGTCCCCGTCTGGACCGGCGGCCGCGCCACGGGCACCGGCGCCCCGCAGATCATCACCTGGGGCCTGATCGGCCCGGGCAAGGGCATCGAGTGGGGCATCCGCGCGATGGCCGAGCTGCGCGAGCTCGGAGTCCGCGCCCGCTACACGGTCTACGGGCAGACGCACCCCAAGGTCGTCGCGTCGCAGGGCGAGGCGTACCGCGACTCGCTCGCCGCGCTGATCACCGAGCTCGGGCTCGAGGACGACGTCGTGCTCGACGGCCGCTACCTCGACGCGGGCCAGCTCGCCGGCGCGGTGTCGGAGGCCGATGCGGTGCTGCTGCCCTACGACTCCCGCAACCAGGTCACCTCGGGCGTGCTCGTCGAGGCGCTCGCGGCCGGTCGCCCCGTCGTCGCGACCTCGTTCCCGCACGCGCTCGAGCTGCTCGGCGGCCCCCAGGGTCGCGCGGTCGCCCACCAGGATCCGGCCGCGATGGCGCTCGCCCTGCGCGCCGTGCTGAGCGGGACCGATGCCGCGACCGACATCGCGCCGACCCCCGACTCGACGATGCTCTCGTGGCCCGAGGCAGCCGGCCGCTTCCTCGCGCTGGCCGAGCGCCTCCGCCTGGAGCGTGCGGCGTGACCGGCCCGGCCACGCCCCTCCCCTACACGCACCTCGACGCCCTCACCGATCAGCGAGGGCTCTTCGAGCACGCCGAGCTCGACCGGCCCCGGCGCGAGCACGGCTACTGCGTCGACGACGCGGCGCGCGCGCTGATCGTCGTGGCGCAGGAGCCGGAGCAGTCGCACCGCACGCGCCGCCTCACCGAGCAGTACCTCCGGTTCCTCGAGGGGGCGACGGAGGCGGACGGCACCGTCCACAACCGGATGTCTCCCGAGGGCGAGTGGACCGACGACTCCGACGTCGGAGACTGGTGGGGCCGCAGCGTCTGGGCCGCCGGAGTCGTCGCCGCAAGCGCGGAGCTGCCGCTGACCCGGCGCCGCGCGATGAAGCTGTTCCAGCACCTCGTCGAGCAGCGCTCGCCGCACCTGCGCTCGATGACCTTCGCGGTGCTCGGCGCGGCCGAGGTGATGGCGGTGCGCCCGCACTCCGCGGCCGCCGCCCAGCTCCTCCGCGACGCCGCGCTGCCGCTGCTCGACGGCTCCGACCCCGCGTGGCCGTGGCCCGAGGCACGGCTGCGCTACGCCAACGGCTGCATCCCCGAGGCGCTGCTCGCTGCGGGCGAAGCGCTGGCCGATCCGGTGCTGCTCGAGCGCGGTCTCGAGTCGCTGGCGTTCCTGCTCGAGATCGAGTCTCTCGACGGGCACCTCTCGGTCACCGGATGGTCGGGGCGCGATCCCGACGAGCGCGGCAGCCCGATGTTCGACCAGCAGCCGATCGAGGTCGCGGCGATCGCGGCGGCCTGCGCCCGCGCGCTGACCCTCGAGGAGGATCCGCTCTGGCGCGAGGGTCTGGCCTCGTGCTGGGCCTGGTTCCACGGGGTGAACGACTCCGGGACCCCCATGGTCGACGTCGCCACCGGCGCCGGCTTCGACGGCCTCGAACCGGGCGGCCGCAACGAGAACCGGGGCGCGGAGTCGACCGTCGCCGCCCTGCACACCTCGCTCGTCGTCCGCCGCGCCGGCCTCATGCCGACCCGCGCCGGCGATCGGCTCGCCGCACTGACGAGCATCGCGGCGGTGACCGGATGACCCCCGGGCTGCGCGTCCACGACGCGACCCTCGACTCCGATGCCTCGCGCGTGCTGTGGCAGCTCTACCTGCCGGGCTCGGCGCCGACCGAGACGCGCTCGCGGGTGAGCGAGATCCTCGAGCGGATCCGCGCCCTCGACGAGGACAAGCTGGCCGACGCTCTCAGCGACGTGCAGGCGATGTCGGCGGCCCGCGCGGCCGACGGCGACACGACCCTCCGTGAGCACGCCGCCGTCGAGGGGATCGCTGCCGACGACCCGCGCGTGCTCGTGATCGGAGCCGCGTTCACTGCCGAGTACGCGCTCGAGGGCGCGGCGCTCTGCAACCCCAGCGCGATGCCGCACCCCGACCAGTCGGGACTCGACGACGGGCAGCTGCGCGTCGCCCTCTCGGTCCGCCAGATCGGCGAGGGCCACCGCTCCTCGATCGGCTTCGCGTCGGCCGTCATCGGCCCGGGCCGCACCTGGGCGTTCGAGCACCGCGGAGGCGCTCCCGCCGCTCCCGAGATCTCCCCCGGCACGTGGACGGTCGCCGCGCTCCGTGCGGCACTCGGCCGCAACCCCGGCGAGGTCGCGCTCGCGGTCCTGCGCGCGCTGTCCGGTTCGTTCACCGCCGACGACCTCGAGCCCGTGATCGCGGCGCTGCCCGCCTCGCTCGCCCGCCGCCACGACGCTCCCGCCGCCTTCGCCCTTCTGCGCAGCACCGCGCGCTCGGCCTACCGCGCGTCCTTCCCGCACGGCGAGGCGCTCGCGCAGCGCACGCTGATCCCCTCCGCCGCGGAGGAGTCGCACGGCATGGAGGACGCCCGCTTCACCCTCGACGTGTCGGGCGAGTACCGCGCCACCTACACGGCCTACGACGGCTCGGCGATCTCGTCGCGCCTCCTCGTCTCGCGTGATCTGCAGACGTTCCAGACGCACCAGCTCACGGGCGAGCCCGCGGGCAACAAGGGCATGGCGCTGTTCCCGCGGCCGGTCGGCGGGGTGCTCTACGCGCTCAGCCGCACCGACGGCGACACCAACACGCTCGCCCGCTCGGACGACGGCCGGCACTGGGAGGACATCGCCGAGCTCGAGCCGCCGCGCCACCTCTGGGACGCGGTGCAGCGCGGCAACTGCGGGCCGCCGATCGAGACCGACCGCGGCTGGCTGGTCGTCACGCACGGCGTCGGGCCGCTGCGCCGCTACAGCCTCGGCGCGATGCTGCTCGACCTCGAGGATCCCCGCGTCGTGCTCGCGTCGCTGACGACTCCGCTGCTCGAGCCCGACGGCGAGCGGCAGGACGGCTACGTGCCCAACGTCGTCTACAGCTGCGGCTCGGTGCTGCACGAGGGCGTGCTCTGGATCCCGTTCGGCATCGGCGACGTGCGGATCGGGGTCGCCTCGATCGAGGTGGACGATCTGCTGGACGCGATGACGCCGTGACCGCCCTGCGCGTCGCGATGCTCGCGCCGATCGCGTGGCGGACCCCGCCGCGCCACTACGGACCGTGGGAGCAGGTCGCGAGCCTCCTGGCCGAGGGCCTCGTGCGCCGCGGAGTCGACGTCACGCTCTTCGCGACCGGCGACTCCGTGACCGCGGCCGCGCTGGAGTCGGTCGCCCCGACGGGCTACGCCGAATCGGGGCGCGACGGGCGGGTCTGGGAGGCGCTGCACATCGCCTCGGTGCTCGATCGCGCCTGGGACTTCGACCTCGTGCACAACCACCTCGACTGGCTGCCGCTCGCCCTCGCTGCTCAGTGGCCGGTGCCGGTGGTCACGACCGTCCACGGCTTCTCGGGGCCCGAGATCCTGCCCGCGTACCGCGAGGCGCTGCGGCACCCGCGCACCGCGCACCTGGTGTCGATCTCGTCGAGCGACCGCTCGCCCGAGCTCGAGTACGCGGCGACGGTGCACCACGGCATCGACGTCGACCAGTTCCCGGCCGGTCCCGGAGGCGACGACCTCGTGATCCTGGGACGCATCCACCCCGACAAGGGCACGGCCGAGGCGATCCGCATCGCCGCCGACGCCGGCCGGCGACTGGTGATCTGCGGCATCGTGCAGAGCGACAGCTACTGGCGCGAGGAGGTCGAGCCGTTCGTCGACGGCTCCCGCGTCGTGTACCGGGGCTCGGTCGGGCCCGAGGAGCGCGCCCAGGTGCTGGGGTCGGCGCTGGCGCTGCTGCACCCGATCGGCTTCGACGAGCCGTTCGGCCTGTCGGTCGTCGAGGCGATGGCGTGCGGCACCCCGGTGATCGCGTATCGGCGCGGATCGATGCCCGAGATCATCGACGAGGGCGTCACCGGCTTCTCGTTGGGGTCTCGTGCGGGGGCGGTCGCCGCGGTGCCGCGGGCGCGCCTCCTCGACCGCGCAGTCGTGCGCTCCGTCGCCCGTCGGCGCTTCGCGGTCGAGCGGATGGTCGACGACTACCTCGCGGTGTACGCCTCGGTGCTGGAGGGCTGAGCTCCCCGGCGAGACAGCGAACGGCGCCCCCCGTAACGCCTATGACGCCGCTGACCGACGCAGTACCTACCCGAGAAGAAGGGAACGGTTCGATCTGAGTGCCGACGACATCACCACACAAGTCCGCACCTTCACCGACCAGGGCCGACTTCCGATCCGCTCGCACCCCGCCCATTCTGGGGAATGGCCAGGGGCATCCGTGTCGGGATCCTCCCGCGGTCGTGAACGCGGGGATGGAGCGGCCGAGTGCCAGACGAAGGAACCATTCCTGACCCGAAGAACTTCACATGGTCTGGGAGCATCATTCGGATTCACTCCGATGCAGCAGCTGCTGTACGCGGTATCGGCGCCACGACCGGACCCTGGCCTCTTTCTGGAAGAGATGCGTTCTTCCTGAGGAGATGAGGGTCTGGTCTAGTACCAACCACGTTCCTTGCCGAAATCGTTGGCGCCGATACTGATTGAAACCCAAGGACCATCCAGACGGCCGCCAGCCATCTCTTGCATCGCCTGACCCGCGAACCACATGCGAAGTGACTCGAAGGAGTCACCATCGGGCATGGTGGTGAACGCGCGTCGAAGTTGTTCGATCACTTGGGAGGGGAGGACTGTTCCTGCTTCGATGTCTTCCGGCGTGTTGATGAGGGACTGCAGTGGCCCGAATACGTCTTCGCGAGAGTCGGGCCCGGCTGCCACCCGCTGAACCATGCCCCAGGCGTAGCTCTTCAACAATTGAGCTCGACTGACGAGGAATTGCACGAATTGGCGGCTCACCTCCGGATCCGCCACCACGACTTCCCAGCCGGGGAACTGATCCCAGACATGATCGCCGATCAACTCGGCCATCGACCAGCCACCGTTGGATACGCCGTCGATCGCCGGCGGAAAGGCCACAAGAGAGTAACTGTCTCCCGAGCGGAGCTGTTCGATGGCATCCCGCGAGACATCCGCTCCGGCAACTTCGACGAGAATCACGAACCCATCATCGCGCGGAACGACGTAGGCGACCCGATCACCCTCCTCGACACTGTTCGCTTGTGCGAGCAAGTAGTGGCTGCCGCTCGCCGAGCCTCTTCCCAGAGCGTCGAAAGCGACGTCGAATCCTTGCTGAAGAAGTTCCGCTCGGAAACCTCGATCCAGGAGCTCAGCGGTCATCTTCGCACCCGGGTGTTGTAGAGAACAATCACTGCAGTCCCTCTCATCCTCTCCAAGTCGGTCTGCCACAGTGCGACTCGGATGATCGAGACTGCATCATATTGGTCGGTGGGGCTCGGCCGTCCAGTCCCACTGTGAGTTCTTCGCCGACGCGGCGGACGAGCTCGACAGCCCACCTCGATCCGCACGCGACCGGGCGTCGGGGTGGGCGGAGTGGAGCACGGTCGCGCTCCGAACCGTCCACCGCCACGGCCTCGACTGTGAAAACCATCTGACACTCGGGTTTTTGCGGCACGCGTCTTGCCGGCCCCAGGAGGGGTGTGCATACTCGATCCCGAACAGCGATCGGTTTTCAGATCCTGTCTCGAGCTCAACGACGAGAGGAGTCGGCCGTGACGACAGCGAGCGGATCCGCTGCGGGGATGCCCTCGGGCATGACGACATCGACGGCGACCGTGCGGCGGGACCGGCAATTTCCCGAACCGACCGAACCGGCGAAGAAGTCGTACGTCTTCTGGCTCCTCGCCGCGCAGCTGATCTTCTTCATCGCCCTCCTCGGCCCCGCCGTTGTCGGCATCGGCATCAAGATCCAGGCGCTGGTCGACACCGGCGAGATCGCGCAGAACGGCGCGACCGGCGCGGCCGCGGTGCTCGGCGGGTTCGGAGCCCTCTTCGCCACCCTCGCCAACGTCGTCTTCGGCCGCCTCTCCGACCGCACGACCAGCCGGCTCGGCCGTCGCCGCATCTGGATCGTCGCCGGCACGGTGATCATGACCGTCGCCTTCGCGATCATGGCCCTCGCCCCGACCCTGCTGGTCGCGACGATCGGCTGGTCGCTGGCCCAGCTCGGCGCGAACATGGCGCTGGCGCCGTTCATCGCCACGATCGCCGACCAGGTGCCGCGGTTCCAGCGCGGCAAGATCACCGCCGCCATCGGCATCGCGCAGAACGTCGGCATCCTCGGCGGCACCTACGTCGCCGAGGCGTTCGCCGACCAGCTGCTCATCATGTTCGTGGGCCCGTCGGTCCTGGCGATCATCGTGATGGTCGTCTTCGCGGTCGTCCTGCCCGACCGCCGCCTGCCCGTCCGCCCGCCGCGCGCGACGCTCCGCGAGTGGGCCGAGACGTTCTGGGTGAGCCCCCGCAAGCACCCCGACTACGCGCTCGCCTGGTGGTCGCGCTTCCTGATCACCTTCGCGAGCTTCGGCTTCACCACGTTCCGCTTCTTCTACCTGCTCAATCACATCGAGGTCCCGGAGGGAGACATCCCGGGCGTCATCTCGACGAGCGTCCTGATCTACACGATCGGGCTCGTCGGCGCGAGCTACTTCGCCGGCTGGCTCTCGGACCGGATCGGCCGCCGCAAGGTCTTCGTCTGGAGCTCGACCGCGCTCTTCGCCATCGGCACGTTCGCGCTGATCTTCGTGCAGGACGTCGGCACCTTCTACGTGCTCGAGGCGATCCTCGGCGTCGCCTACGGCATCTACGTCGGCGTCGACCTCGCGCTCGTCGTCGACGTGCTGCCCGATCCCGAGAACTCGGGCAAGGACCTCGGCGTCTTCAACATCGCCAACGCACTCCCGCAGACGATCGCCCCGCTGATCGGCGGCATCCTCGTCTACGTCAGCGACCCGACCGGCAACAACTACGGCCTGTGGTTCTCGGTCTGCGCGGTCGCGGCGATCGTGGGCGCCCTGGTCATCTTCCCCATCAAGAAAGTGCGGTGAGGCGGCCCGGCTTAGTGCCTCCCGCGAGATGCCACTTGGGTACACGTTTCACGGCGTGTCGCGTACCCAAGTGGCATCTCGCGGTGGGGGTAGGGGCGCTGGGAGGATGAGCACGTGGAGATCCTGCGCGCGTACCGGGTGTCGGACGGCGCCGCGACGCTCGAGATGTTCCTCGCCGCGGTGACCGAGACCGCCGCCGCCGACTACTCCCCCGAGCAGATCCGCGCGTGGGCGCGCGCCGACGACCGCGATGTCTCGGCCTGGCATGCCGCGATGCAGGCCCGCCGGGCCTTCGTGATCGAGAGCGGAGGCGCCGTGGCCGGCTTCTCGGACGTCGCCCCGTCGGGCTTCATCGACATGATGTTCGTCTCGCCGCGGTTCCTCCGCCGCGGAGTCGCGACGCGCCTCCTCGCGCACGCCGAATCGCTCGCCGTGCGCGACGGCGCCGCCGAGCTGTCGGCCGATGTGAGCATCACGGCCCGCCCGTTCTTCGAGAGCCGCGGATTCACGGTCGTCGCGGAGCAGCACCCCGTGCGCGCGGGCGTCGCGCTGACCAACTTCCGGATGCGCAAGCCACTGCGCTGACGGCGGCGCACTCACTCGCCCGTCGGGCGCCTCCGCTGCTGTTTCGTCGCCGAGCGCTGCTGCTTGGCCGCGAGGTGGCGGCGGCCCGAGCCGCGCGTGGGCCGCGTCGGGCGGCGCGTAGCGGCCGGAGGCGCCAGCGCGGCGGCCACCAGATCGCGGAGCCGGTCGAGGGCGATCTCGCGGTTGCGCAGCTGCGAGCGCTCGCGCTGCACCGTCACCGTGATCGCACCCGCGACGAGGCGCTGCGCGAGGTGCTGGAGGATCCGCAGCCGCTGCTCGTCGCTGAGCGCCGTCGACTCCGCGACGTTCCACGTCAGCTGCACCCTGCTGTCCGAGGTGTTGACGTGCTGACCGCCCGGCCCGGAGGAGCGCGAGAACCTCCACTGCAGCTCCGACGCGGGGACGACCAGGTCGGGCCGCACCTCGAGATCCATGCGGCCAGCGTGACACGAGTCAGACGGCGCGACCATCCCGGAGGGTGAGGACGCGGTCGGCGCGCTCGGCGAAGGCCGGGTCGTGGGTCGCGACGACGGCCGCGAGGCCGCCCGAGCGCACGGAGGCGACCAGCAGGTCGATCACGCGCGCCGCCGTGGCGCTGTCGAGCTGCGCCGTCGGCTCGTCGGCGATCAGCAGGCGCGGGCGGCCGACCAGCGCCCGGGCGATCGCCACCCGCTGCCGCTGCCCGCCCGAGAGCTGGTCGGGGCGCTGGTCGCCCTGCTCGTCCAGGGCGACCGCGGCGAGCGCCTCCGTCACCCGCTCGTCGCGCTCGGCGGGGTCGGTGCGGAGGAGGCGCAGCGGCAGCTCGACGTTCTCGCGCGCGGTGAGGTCCTCGAGCAGGGCGAAGTCCTGGAAGACGATGCCGAGCGCGCTCCGCCGCAGGTCGGCGAGCCTCCGCTCGTCGAGCCCGGTGACGTCGGCGCCGTCGATCAGCACCTGTCCGCTCGTCGGCCGGTCGACCGTGGCGAGCATCGACAGCAGCGTCGACTTGCCCGCTCCGGAGGCGCCGCGCACCACCACGAGCTCGCCCGCGGAGACCGAGAGCGAGACGCCCGCGCAGCCGACGACCTCGCCCGCCGGCGTCGCGAAGACGCGGTGCAGGTCGACGGCGTCGAGCACGGCGGTCACGAGTCGTCTCCGAGCGAGTGGCGGCCGCGGCGGCGCGGTGGGGGCGCGAGGGGCGCCTCCGGAGCAGGCACCGCGGCCACTCCCGACTCGACGCGGATGTGGTCCGGCTCGAGCCCGAGTCGCACCCGGTCGCGCAGCCCCAGCGCGCCCGTGAACTCCTCGGGCAGCTGCAGCCGGCCGAAGCGGTCGAGCACCGCGAACTCCTCGGCCGAGTGGCCCGCGCCCTCCTCGCTCACGCGCCGCAGCGTCTCGGTCGAGGTGCGCCCGTCGCGGATCCGCACGGTGCGGCTCACGTGCTCCGACACCCCCGCGTCGTGCGTGACGATCACCGTCGTCACGCCGCGCTCGCGGTTGATGCCGCGCAGCGCCTCCAGCACGTCGACCGTCGAGGCCTCGTCGAGCTCGCCCGTCGGCTCGTCGGTGAGCAGCACGTCGGGCTCGTTGACCAGCGCGACCGCGATCGCCGCGCGCTGCTGCTGCCCGCCCGACAGCGCCGACGGCCGACGATCGCGCACGTCGCCGAGCCCGAGCAGCCCCACCATCTCGTCGACCCGCTGCCCGCGGAGGCGGCGCGGCCCGCGCGCGACCGAGGCGACCACCGAGATGTTCTCCTCCACCGACAGGTACGGCAGCAGATTGCGCGCCGTCTGCTGGAAGACGAAGCCGACGGTCCGCCTCCGGAAGTCGACGCGCTGCTTCTCGGTCAGCGTCAGCACGTCCCGGCCCGCCACCTCCACGCGCCCGGCCGTCGGGGTGTCGAGGCCGGAGAGGATGCCGAGCAGCGTCGACTTGCCCGATCCGGAGGCGCCGACGATCGCCAGCAGCTCGCCCCGCTCGACGACGAGGTCGAGGCCCTGCAATGCCTGCACCTCCACTCCGGCGGTGGTGAAGATGCGCACGAGGCCCGAGCAGAGCACGGCGGGTGGGGTCATCGGAGTGATCCTCTCGAGGGGCGGAGAACAGTGACGGCGGCCGCCAGGAGGAAGGCGCCGAGCGTGACGAGCATCGTCACCGGGTCGAGGCGCACCGCCGGCAGATCGAGCAGCGGGATCAGCGCGAACGGCAGGACGAGACCCGCGACCACTCCCGCGACGGCGCCGATCACGGCCGGCACGGCGGCACCCGCGAGGTCGAGCAGCGAGATCTGCGACCGCGGCATCCCGAGCGCGGCGAGCACCGAGGCCCTCCGCCGTCGAGCCCCCGCGGAGGCGATCCCCGCGAGCAGCAGCGCCGCCGCGGCCGCGAGCACCCCGCCCGCGACGCCTCCGATCAGCGCGACCTGCTCGGCCGCGAGCCGTGGGCTGCCGAGCCGCTCGGCCGCGACTCCGGAGGCGGTGACCACCTCGCCCGAGACGCTCGCGCGGACCGCCGCCTCGCCCGCCGTGTCGTCGAGCCGCACCAGAACCACGTCGGCGACACCGGGCTGGACGCGCAGCTCGAGCGCCGTCGCCACGTCGACCAGCAGCCACTGCGCCGCCGAGGTCAGCGGCGACGCATCGTCGGCCGTCCCGACCACGGCGAGGTCGTGGCCTCGGAGCGACACCGTCGCGTCGCCGATCTCGGCCGCCGCGGCGCGCGACGCGATCACGGGCACCGTGCCGTCCGCCTCCGTCTCGGCGAACCCCTCGGGGATCGGCAGGCGCCCCACCAGCCCCGCCTGCACCCGGGCCAGCGCGGCGGAGTCGACCACGACGATCCGCATCGGTGCGCGGGCCGCCCCGATCGACACGGTCGCGGGGTCGTCGGCGACCACCGCCGCCACCTCGCCCACTCCGGGCAGCGCTCGCAGCGCATCGACGTCGGCCGAGGTCGAGCCGCCGCGCACCGCGAGGTCGGCCCCCACCTCGGCCACGGAGTCGTCGACGACCGCCGCGCGCACCGTGGTCAGCAGCGCCCCCGAGAAGAGGGCGACGGCCAGCGCGCCCGCGATCCCCACGACGACGAGCGCGCCGTCGACCCGCGCCGAGGCCAGCAGCCCGACCGCCCCTGGACCGCGACGAGCGCGCCGGCGCTGGGCTCCGAGGGCGAGAGGCAGAAGGCGCGCCGCCCCCGCCGCGATCGTCAGCGCCCCGAGGAGCGGAGCGAGCACGGTCGCGAACGGCAGCGGCGCGCCCTGCACGAGCGCCAGCACGACGGCGAGCGTCGCCAGCACCAGCAGCGCCTCGGCCGCGAGCCGCAGCACCGGTCTCGCGCGCGACTGCCCGAGCGCCGCCGCCCCCGCGACGACGAGCACGAGCCCCGCCGCCGTCGCGACCGCCCAGCCCTCGATCACGACTCCGCCCGTCAGCTGCTGTGAGAGCAGCACCCCGGCGCCCGCCCCGAGCACCGTCCCCGCGAGCGAGGCGACCCCGGCCTCGGTGGCCGGCGCGCGCCTCCGCCGGGCCGCCGACGCCCCGCGCGCCTCGAGCAGCGCCAGCGCCGGCCCGCGGGCGCGCCCGAGCAGCAGCAGGATCAGCGCGAGCACCACCGCGCCGCCGAGGGCCGGGCCGCTCACCGCTGTGCCGACGAAGGCGTCGCTGGCGCGCTGCTCCGCGAGCGAGCGGTCGAGCAGCACGGGCAGGGTGGTGGCGAAGGTGTACCCGGGGTCGAGGCCGCCGTCGACCTCCTGCTGTCGCCCCGCGAAGGTGCGCAGCTGCTGGGCGAGCAGCGGCGCCTCCGATCCCTCGACCCGGTCGACCTCGACCGGGTACCAGGCGAGCAGGCGCGAGGTGATGGGCAGGGTCGCGAGGCGCGGCCACGACGTCGGATCCACGAGGGCCGTCGCGCGGGCGAGCGTGCCCCCGCTGCCGGCGAGCAGGATCGCGGGACGCAGCACCTCCGGCACGTGGGTCCAGACGGACGCGTCGGCGTCGCGCGGCGCGAACGTGCCTGTGAGCTCGACCTGCGCGAAGCCGCCCTCCGGCAGCTCGATCCGCCGGCGCTCACCCACCGGCCACACCATCTCGGCGGCCACGGCGTCGCTGAGGACGATCGGCACGGACGGCTCGTCGCCGAGCGTCGGCGCCCCCGGCAGCGCCCCGGCGGTCAGCTCGACGTCGTCGGCCAGTTCGGGCTCGAAGGCGAGGGCGAGCTGCGACGCCCGCACCGGATCGCCCGGCACCAGCGCCGCGACCGGGACCGCCTCGAGCAGCATCGCCTCGCCCGGCTCCCCGAGAGCGGAGGCGAGGGGCTCGGGCTGCTCGTCGCGCAGCGCCCGCAGCGACGAGTCGATCCGCGCCCACGGGTCGTCGCCACCGGTCGAGAGGCCCTCCAGCCCCTGCGTCGTGAGGTCGACCCGCGACTCGCGCCCGAGATCCTCGCGCAGAGCCGCCGTCGCCGAGGCCGCACTCATCGCGGGCACGAGCACCAGCAGCCCCGCGACCAGGAGGCTCAGCACGGCCAGCGCGATCGTCATCGCCGGCGCCGCGACGGCCGCCCGCAGCGTGTGCCTCACCGGATGCCCCGCTCACGAGAGGCCGCGACGACTCCGCCGACGACGGCGAGGAGGAGGGCCGCCGAGAGCCCGAGCAGCAGCGGCGGATCGACCGACAGCCCCGGCCGCGTCGAGCCCCCGGCCGCGAGCGCCGCCGCAGCCGGCACGCACAGCACGGAGGCGACCAGCCCGATCACCGCGCCCGCCACGATCCCGAGCGCCCCGACGATCCCGTTCTCGACCAGCCGGCGGGCGCGCCGCTCACGGACGGTGAGCCCCAGGGCCGCAAGGGCCGCCTCGTCGCCGGCGCGCAGCCTCCGCAGCACCGCCCCGTTCGCGGCGAGGGCCACGAACGCCATCAGCACCGCCGTCGACGCCGCGACCGCCCACACCGCGACGCCCGTCGACAGGAAGGGCGAGCCGGCGCCGCGCACCGTCCAGTCGGCGTCGGCGTTCTCCGCCACGATCCGGGCGACCGACGCGGTGTCGTCGGTCGCGACCCAGACCTCGGAGGGAGTCGGCAGCGAGCTCTCGGCATCAAGACTCGCCCGCGCGAAATCGGCCGTGTCGATCGCGAGCGAGCGCGCGCCCCGTGCACCGGGAACCACCGGCACGATCGCGGCCACCGCGCCCGCCAGCGTGCGCCCCGAGGCGCGGCTGACGTCGAGCTCGTCGCCCACAGCGAGCCCGAGCAGCGAAGCGGCGGAGGCGCTCAGCGCCACGGGCAGCGGCGCGTCGGTCGGGTCGACGATCACCCGGGCGCGCGGCTGCTGCGACGAGAGCGAGAAGGCGTCGCGCGAGAGCCGCGCCTGCTCGATGACGGTCGGTGCGCCCGCGGAGTCGAGCCCCGCGACCTCGTCGAGCGCGATGTTCGCCGCCTCCGCGCCCTCCAGACGCAGGTCGATCGCCAGCAGCTCCGCGTCGCCGAACCCGCTCGGCAGCTCGCCCGAGAGCAGCGCCCCGCGCCCCGCCGCCACGGGCACCGTGCCGAGATCGATCGCCGCGAGCGCGCCGTCGACGGAGGCGAGCCACGCGGTCCCCGAGAGCGTGCCCGGCCGATCCGCGCCGAGCGAGGTGAGGCGGACGCCGACCGCGACCGCCTCGGCGCCGAGGCCGCCGGGCCGCTCGGACGTCGGCGCGAAGGCCGAGCCGGTGAGCGCCTCCGCCCGGGCCGCCGGCAGCACCACAGCGGTGAGATCCTCGCTGCCGACCTCGACCGCGGTCGTCAGCACCGCGGCGGCGTCGGGGATCGCCGCGACCGGCAGTGGTTCGTCGCCGACCGCCACGATCGGCCCGAGCGCGAACGACGCGCGCACCTCGGCCCCGTTCTCGTCGACCACGACCGAGCGCTCCGCCTCCGAGACCGCCCCCGGCAGCATCGAGGCCGCCACGCACAGGGCGGAGGCGAGCACCACCACGAGCCCGGTCGCCGTGAACCACGCCGCTCGGGACCGCAGCGAGCGCAGCGCCACGAAGAGCCAGGGGGCGCGGGCGGTGCGCCCGAGAGTGCGGCGCCGTCGCGTCGCCGCCGCCGCCGCCGTGGTCGTCGCTCCGGCGAGGGCGACCACGAGCAGCGGCACCGCCGCGATGCCCGCGACGCCCAGCTCCCGCTCCGCCGACCCGAGCTGCCACACCGCGACCGCCGCCGCCGCGAGCAGGAGGACGACGACCAGCACCGGGTTCACCGACCGCCGGCGCGTGAGCGGCACCGGCTGCCCCGCCGCGGTCGCGATCAGCGCGCCGACGAGGGCGACGACTCCGAGCATCCCCGCCGGCTGCCAGCTCGCGCCCGGCACGAGAGCAGCGGAGGCGCCCCACCCCAGCAGCGCGCCGATCGCGCCCGCGGGCACCGCCACCGCGGCGACCTCGCCGATCGACCAGCCGGTCAGCTGCCCGCGCGAGGCGCCGCGGGCCCGCAGCAGCGTGTCGCCCTGCTCGCGCCTCCGGGACGCGAGCGCGAGGAGGCGGCTGCTGCCGACGACGACGACCGTCACCAGGAGGAGGAGTGCGGCGGCCGTGAGCCCGGCGGCGGCAGTTCTCGCGCGTGCTGCCGCGGCGGCCGTCTCGGCGAGCCCGCCCGTCACGGTGACCTCACCTGCCGCGCCCGAGACCGCGAAGTCGCGCTCGAGGTCGGTGAGGCGGGCGAGCCGGTCGATCGCGGCGCCGCCCGGGGTCATCACCCACTCGGAGGTGGTCTCCTGCGCGATCGCGCGGAGGTCCTGCTCGGTGACGAGCAGGGGGCCGACGGCGTCGCCGTCACGACCGGAGGCGGGGTGGCCGGCCCAGCGAGGGTCGAGGGGGTCCCTGGGTGCCCAGATCCCCGCGGCCGGGAGAGTGAGCCCGGAGACGGTGAGGGTGGTGGCGGCGGTCTGCGGCACCACCTGACCCTGCTGGGGCTGCGCGCCGTCGATCGGCAGCTCCTGCCCCGCGAGCAGCTCGACGCGCGTCGGCACCCCGTCGAGCTCGGCGCCGATCGGGCCCGCACGCTCGCTCCGGGTGATCTGCGCGGTCGGGACGCGCTGCTGCAGGATCTGGCGCACCGCCGCGTCCTGCTCGGCGGAGTCGGAGGCGGTCTCGGCCGTGACCACGACCGCGCCGTCGCCGCCGATCGCGGAGCCGACCGCCCGCTGCGCCGCCGCGCCGGTGCCGGCGTCGACGGTGGCGGTGACTCCGACGAGGAGGGCGGACGCCGCCAGGACGACCGCGGCGAGGGCGGCCAGGCTGGAGGCGGCTGATCCGGCGCGCGTGATCGCCGGCGAGGCACGGCAGGGCGCGCGGCGGGATCCGGACAGGGCAGCGATGGGTGTCACTCTACGGGGGACACGGTGTCGCAGAGAGCGCTTCCACCGCTCTGCGCCCCCATTTGGGACACGGTGTTTCTACTCTGTGCCGTGGGGCGGTCGTGTCGGTACCTTTCGAGCACCGCACCTCCCCCTCTCGGATCCCTGGATGCCGATCGCTCCGTCGCGCCTCACGAGGGCGACGGTTCCGCCGAGGAGGAGATGGACGGCCCGATCCCGCCCTCTCGAGAAAGGCGACACGATGTCGTCAACGCTCCACCTCCGCTCGCTCCCCACTCCGGCGGTGACGCTGTGAAGGCCCCGCGCCGCTCACGGCTCGCCCTGCTCGCCGCCGCGCTGATCGCCGGCACCGCGGGCCTCACCCCTGTACTCAGTGCTGCCGCGGCCGACGACTTCGCATCGACCAAGGTCACCTGCGTCGACGGCAGCCCGGTCAGCGCGGTCGTCTCCGGTACGGCCGAGGGCCCCAACGACCCCGAGAACCCCGTGATCCTGGGCCTCCTCATCAACGGCGTGCCCGGCGACCAGGCGAACCCCGTCGATGCCACCGGCGCCTTCGCCTTCGACCCGGTGAACGTCAAGACCGGTGACACCCTTGAGATCTACGTCGGCGATCCGAAGAACGTGCAGTACGACTACACCGTGACGGAGGCGTCGTGCACCGAGGAGCCCACCCCGACGCCGACTCCGACCGAGACCACCGTTCCCACGCCGGAGCCCACCGCGACGAGCACCCCGACCGCGACGCCGACCCCGACTGAGACGCCGACGGCCACGCCCACGCCCACCGCGACTCCGACCGTCACCCCCACGCCCACCGCGACTCCGACCGTCACCCCCACGCCGACCCCGACCCCCACCGCGACGCCCCTCGTCGTCTCGCGCATCGCCGGAGTCGACCGTCAGGACACCGCCGCGAAGCTCTCGGCGGCGACGTTCGCCGCGAACGTGCCCGTCGTCTTCATCGCCACCGGCAGCAACTTCCCCGACGCGCTGAGCGCCGGGCCCGCCGCCGCGAAGCAGAGCGGACCGCTCCTGCTGGTCGACCGCGACTCGATGTCGCAGCCGGTCCGCGACGAGCTGTCCCGGCTCAAGCCGGCCAAGATCGTCGTCGTCGGTTCGGCGCTGAGTGTCAGCGACGCCCTCAAGAACGACCTCGCCCAGTACGCGAAGAACGGCAACATCCAGCGCATCGGAGGCGTCGACCGCTACGACACCGCCGCGAAGCTGGTCCAGTCCGCCTTCCCGAAGGGCTCCTCGCAGGCGTGGCTCGCCACCGGTGAGAAGTTCCCCGACGCCCTCGCCGCGGCCGCGGCAGCCGGCTCCTACCGGGCACCCGTCCTCCTGGTGAACGGCGGGCTCAGCACCGCCGACTCCACCACGACCGGCCTCATCTCGGGGCTCGGCGTCAAGAAGCTGACGATCGCGGGCAGCAACCTCTCGGTCAGCGACGGCATCGCCGCGTCGCTCCCCGTGACCCCCACCCGCATCGGAGGCGTCGACCGCTACGAGACGTCGGTGAAGCTCAACACCGCCGCCTTCCCCTCGGCATCGACGGTCTACCTCGCCACCGGCGAGAACTTCCCCGACGCCCTCGCCGGAGCGACCAGTGCCGGCTTCACCAAGAGCCCGCTGTACACCGTGCGGCCCGACTGCGTGCCGCAGCCCGTGCTCGACGACATCGAGCGCCTCGGCGCCTCGAAGGTCGTCCTGCTCGGCGGCGCGGGAACCCTCTCCGAGAAGGTGGCCACGCTGACCTCCTGCAACTGATCCGCTAGGCCGAGTCGCCCGGGAACGCCTTGCCAGAGAGGCGCTCCCGGGCGATTCCGCGTTCCGGCGGCGTGGTCACGAGGACCGGCCGCCGGCACCCCCCTTCAGGGGACGCAACGCGGTGCCCCATTGCCGAGGCGCGGAGCGTGACGCTAGCTTTCGAGCACCGTTCCGCCTCACCTGTCGGGCTCCGGCACCCGGCCGCATCGTCGCACTTCGCGTGAGCGACGGGCTCCGCCGACGCAGAGGCGGACCGCCCGATCCGCCCTCTCGAGAAAGCGACACGATGTCGTCATCGCTCCACCTCTCCTGCCTGCTCCCCGCCCCGGTGGTGGCACTGTGAAGGCCCCGCGCCGCTCACGGCTCGCCCTGCTCGCTGTCGCGCTGATCGCCGGCACCGCGGGCCTCACCCCTGCGCTGAGTGCCGCCGCCGCCGCGTCCACCGCGTCGACCGCCGTCACCTGCGAGGCCGGCGTCCCGGTCAGCGCGGTGGTCTCCGGCACCACGGACCCCACGCCCGAGCCCGTCGCCATCGGCCTCGCTCGCAACGCCACCACCGTCCAGCAGCAGACCGTCCCCGCGTCCGGTGGCGCGTTCACCTTCGCCCCGGTGAGCGTCTCGGTCGGCGACACCCTCCAGGTCTGGGCCGCCAGCTCCGCGAACATCCAGTACACCTACCGGATCACCGCGCAGACGTGCGGAGGAACACCGACGCCGACCCCTACGGGGACCGCCACGCCGACCCCGGAGCCCACCGCGACGGCCACGCCGACCGCCACGCCCACCGCGACTCCGACGGTCACGCCCACCGCGACTCCGACGGCCACGCCCACCCCGACCCCGACGGGCACCCCGGGCGCCCCGATCGTCACCCGCATCGCCGGAGTCGACCGCCAGGACACCGCCGCCAAGATCTCGGCTGCGACGTTCTCGCCCAACGTGCCCGTCGTCTTCATCGCGACCGGAGCCAACTTCCCCGACGCTCTCGCCGCCGGCCCCGCCGCCGCGAAGCAGAGCGGACCCCTCCTGCTGGTCGACCGCGACTCCATGTCGCAGTCGGTCCGTGACGAGCTGCGCCGGCTCAAGCCGTTCAAGATCGTCGTCGTCGGGTCGGAGCTGAGCGTCAGCGAGACCCTCAAGAACGAGCTCGCCGGCTACACGAAGAGCGGCGAGATCGAGCGCGTCGGAGGCGTCGACCGCTACGACACCGCCGCCAAGGTCGTCCAGGGCGCGTTCCCGCGGGGCGCGTCGCAGGCGTGGATCGCCACCGGCGAGAAGTTCCCCGACGCCCTCGCCGCGGCCGCCGCAGCCGGCTCGTTCCGTGCGCCGGTCATCCTGGTGAACGGCGGCCTCAACCGCGCCGACGCCACCACGACCGGCCTCGTCGACGGTCTCGGCATCAAGAAGCTGACGATCGCCGGCAGCGAGCTCTCGGTCAGCACCGGCATCGAGAACTCGTTCCGCACCCCGACGGTCCGCATCGGAGGCGTCGACCGCTACGACACCTCGGTGCAGCTCAACCGCGCCGCCTTCACGGCCGCGTCGACGGTCTACCTCGCCACCGGCGAGAACTTCCCCGACGCCCTCGCCGGAGCGACCGCCGCCGGCTTCACGAAGAACCCGCTCTACACCGTGAAGCCCGACTGCGTCCCGCAGCCCGTGCTCGACGACATCACGACCCTCGGAGCCACGAAGGTCGTCCTGCTCGGCGGTACCGGCACCCTGTCGGACGGAGTCGCGTCGCTGACGGCCTGCCGCTGATCCTCTGACGGCTCACACGCGCAGAAGGGCCGGGGTCATCCCCGGCCCTTCTGCACGTCACCGGTCGCTGAGTCGCCCGAGAAGGTTCGTTCTCGACGCAGAGAACGAGCCTTCTCGGGCAACTCAGCTCAGGCCGACGGCGACGTGGCGTGCAGCTCCCCCGTGGGCAGCGTCAGCGACGTGAACCGCCGCACCTGAGCCGTCAGCGCACGCTCCGTCGGCAGCCGCTCCATCGACGACGCCCCGTAGAAGCCGTCGATGCCGACCGCGTTGCTCAGCACGTACTGCGCGTCCTCCGGCTCGGCCACCGGGCCGCCGTGCACGAGCACGATCACGTCGTCGCGCACGCTGCGGGCCGCGGCCGCCCACGCCGAGGCCAGCTCCACCCCGTCGTCGAGGGTCCGCGCCGTCTCGGCGCCGATCGAGCCGCCGGTGGTGAGCCCGAGGTGCACGACGACCACGTCCGCCCCCGCCTCGGTCATCGCGACCGCGTCCTCCTCCGAGAACACGTACGGAGTGGTCAGCAGGTCCTCGGCCCGGGCCGCGCGGATCATCTCGACCTCCTTGTCGAAGCCCATCCCCGTCTCCTCGAGGTTGGCGCGGAAGTTGCCGTCGATGAGCCCGACGGTCGGGAAGTTCTGCACGCCCGAGAAGCCCTGGTCCTTCAGCTGCCGGAGGAAGCGCGGCGCGTCGAGGAACGGGTCCGTGCCGTTCACCCCCGCGAGCACCGGCGTGCGCTGCGGCACGGTGAGGATCTCGCGGCCCATGTCGACGACGATGTCGTTCGCGTTGCCGTAGGCGAGCAGGCCGCTGAGCGAGCCGCGGCCCGCCATCCTGAAGCGGCCGGAGTTGTAGATGATGATCAGGTCGGCGCCGCCGTCCTCCTCGCACTTCGCCGAGAGCCCGGTGCCGGCTCCGGCGCCGACGATCGGTTCGCGCAGAGCGACCTTGGTGCGGAGTCGGTCGAGGATGTCGGTGCGGCTGACGAAGGTCATGAGTGCGCTCCCTGGAGGGTCGGTGTGCGAGGTGCGGTGATCGCGGCGTGCAGCCGCGCAACGGCCGCGTCGGCGAAGGCCGGGTCGTTGATGTCGGTGTCGAGGTCGATGAGGTCGACTGCGGAGCCGGCGAGCCCCGAGCGGACGGCCGTGACGAGCGCGTCGTCCGCCTCCGCATCGGCGAAGGGGCCGCCGGGCACGGCGATCGCCGAGACACCGCCGAGCGGCAGCAGCACGGCGGTGGGTCCGGAGGCGGCCGCGGCCCGCGCGGCCAGCCGGGCTCCCAGCTCGGTGCACTCGGCCGCCGTCGTGCGCATCAGCGTCACGCTCGAGTTGTGCACGTGCAGCCGGCGCTCGTGGAAGCGCTCGGGAACCGTGTCGACGGCTCCGAAGTTCACCATGTCGAGCGCGCCGACCGAGATCACCTGCGGCACTCCGGCGAGCCCCGCGGCCGTGAGCCGATCGGGCCCCGCGGAGAAGACGCCGCCGACCAGCTCGTCGGCCAGCTCCGTCGTGGTCAGGTCGAGCACCCCGGCGAAGAAGCCCTGGGCGATCAGCGACTCCATCGCGCGCCCGCCGGTCCCGGTCATGTGGAAGACGAGCACCTCGTAGCCGAGTTCCTCGAGCCGCTCCCGGGCGCGGGTGACGCACGGGGTCGTCACGCCGAACATGCTGGCCGCGACCATCGGGCGCGCCTCGCGGTCGGGCACGGGGTCGGCGGTCACCATCCCGGCCATGGCCGCCGCCGCGTTGGCGAGGATGCGCAGCGAGATCCGGTTGAGCCCGGCGATGTCGACGACCGACGGCGCGAGGATCAGGTCGGTGCTGCCGACGTACTGCTCGGTCGCTCCGGAGGCGGCGGTCGAGACGATCAGCTTCGGGAACCCGAGCGGCAGGCCGGCGAACGCCGTCGCGGCGAGCGAGGTCCCGCCGGTGCCGCCGAGCGCGAGCGCACCCTGCACGGTCCCGGCCGAGACGAGGTCGCGGACGATCATCGTCGCCCCCGCCGCCATGACGGCCATCGCGGCGCCCCGGTCACCGCCGGCGACGAGGGCGGCCAGAGTCGAGCCTCCGGCGACAGCCACCGTCTCGCGGTCGACATCGGGCTCGAGGCTCGGCGCACCGAGCACGCCCACGTCGATCACGATCGAGTCGACACCCGCCGAGCGGAGGCGGTCCCGGAGGAACGCGTACTCCTCGCCCTTGGTGTCGAGAGTTCCGAGCAGCACGACAGTGTGCGCCATCGCAGGGTCCTTCCATCCGGTCCCGCGTGGTCGGGGATGTTTGACCCGGCCGGGGATTGCTTCCATGATGTGCCGATGACCTACGAGGCAGCGAGTGCCAATGCGTTCCGATTGGTCGCGGTGGGCGCGAGCCGCCTCCTCCGGCTGCTCGGCGAGTGGCAGCAGGGCGAGAGCGCGCTGCACGAGGAGCTCGCCGCCGGGCTGCGCACGCTCATCCGCAGCGGGGCCCTGCCGTCGGGCTCACGGCTGCCGTCCGAGCGGTTGCTCGGCTCAGCACTGGGGGTCAGCCGCAACACCGTCACCAAGGCGCTCGACGACCTCCGCGCCGACGGCCTGCTCTCGAGCAGGAGGGGCGACGGCACCTACGTGAGCACCTCGCGACGTCCGCAGACGAGTCACGGCGGCGACCGCCTCCGCTCGTTCGTCGCCGACCCGGCCGGCGCCGACCGCATCGACCTGCGCAGTGCGGCGCTGCCCGGCCTCCCGATGGTGGCCGACGAGTTCAACGCGATCGACAGCTCGCGCACCCGCGACCTGGTGGCCGGCCACGGCTACATCCCGGCCGGTCTCACCGAGCTGCGGCTCGCCGTCGCCGGCTACTACACCGACCTCGGCCTGCCGACCACGCCCGAGCACATCCTGATCACGTCCGGTGCGCAGCAGGCGCTCCGCCTCGCCGCCGCGATGGTCATCGCCCCCGGCGCCACCGTGCTCGTCGAGGAGCCGACCTTCCGCGGTGCGATCGAGTCGATGAAGGCACTCGGCGCCCGGCTCGTCGGCATCCCCTCGGGGCCCGACGGCATCGATGTCGACGAGCTCGCGCGGCAGACGGTCGCGCTGAAGCCCGCGCTGATCGTGGTGCAGTCGACCGCGCAGAACCCGACCGGATCGGTGCTCGACCACTTCCGCCGCAGCCGCCTGGCCACGATCTCGACCCGGTACGGCGTCCCCGTGATCGACGACGCGACGCTGGCCGACACCGTCATCGACGGCGAGCGCCGACCCCTGCCGCTCGCCGCCGGCGGCGACTCGATCATGACGGTCGGATCGGTGAGCAAGTCGTTCTGGGGCGGGCTCCGCGTCGGCTGGCTGCGCGCCCGGCCCGATCTCGTGGCCGAGCTGGCCGCGGTGAAGGGCGGCGAGGATCTGGGCACCTCCGTCCTCGCCCAGATCGTGGCCGCGCGGCTGCTCGGGAGGATCGAGCGGGCCCGTGACGAGCGCCTCCTGATGCTCTCGGAGCACCGCCGGCTCGTGCTCGACGCGGTCGCCGAGCACCTGCCGAGCTGGTCGCCGCAGATCCCCCAGGGCGGCGGCTCGCTGTGGGTGAGGCTCCCGGAGGCGCGCGCCACCGCCCTCGCCCAGCGCGCCGAGCGGGCGGGAGTGCGGATCCTCCCCGGGCCAACCTTCAGCGTCGACGACCGCCTCGACGACTTCGTCCGCATCTCGTACGCCAACGACCCGGCCCTGACCCGCGCCGGGATCGAGATCCTGGCCGAGACCTGGAACACGCTTACCGACTGATCCGGCTCCGTGGGCCAACACGGCCGCATTGGCTCTCTCTTCGTCCTCGAAGGCCCCCCAAGCTGAACTCGCAGCGGTGATCGTGCCGCTCGACGCCGAGGTCGAACACCCTGACCTCGTCGTCCGACGAGGAGGTCCGGATGAACGCCAATACCCGACAGGACACCACCAGCACCGCACACCAGCCGACACGCCATCGCATCGCGGTCGTGGGCGCCGGTGGTGTGAGCGAGATGCACTTCGATGGCTTCCGCCTGCGGCCCGAGCGGATCGACGTGGTCGCCGTGATCGACCCGTCGGCCGAGCGCCGCGAGTGGGCCACCACGACCTACGGAGTCCCGGCCTCGTTCGCGAGCATCACCGAGGCCCTCGCCGCGGTCGAGTTCGACGTCGCCGTGGTCTGCACCCCGAGCCATGTGCGCCTCGAGACGGTGCGCGAACTGGCCGCGGCGGGCAAGCACATCCTGGTCGAGAAGCCCTTCGCCGACGGCATCGACGAGGCGCGCGAGCTCGTGCGCATCACCGACGAGGCCGGCGTGCAGCTGGCGGTCGACCAGAACTTCCGCGAGCACTACGGCTTCGAGCTCGCTCGCGAGCTGATCCAGACGGGTCGCATCGGCCGGGTCCGCGTGATCAACCACCGCGAGCTGATGCACCGCGTCGACGGCGGCTGGCGCAACGAGCAGCCGCACCACGCGCTGATGGTGATGGGCGTGCACTGGCTCGACGGCTTCCGCCGCCTGATCGACCAGGACGCCACCTGGCTCGTCGCCCGCACCTTCTCGTCGCCGTCGATCCCCGCGGTCGGCGAGACCGACGCCAACCTGCAGATCCACTTCGGCGACGTCACCGTGACCTACACCGACAGCTTCTCGAGCTGGATCACGCAGTGGGACACCATCGTCCTCGGCGACGAGGGCACCCTGCACATCACCGGCGGAGGCATCATCCTCGCCGGCCCCGACGGCACCGAGCGGATCGAGAACCCGCTCTCGACGGGCGAGGCGAAGCCGCTCACCGCCTACGGAGCGCTGGCCGGCCTGCTCGACGCGGTCGAGACCGGCATCGAGGCGCCCAACTCCGGCCGCGACAACCTCAAGACCGTGTCCCTGATCGACGGCGCGTACCGCTCGGCCGAGACGGGCGAGCCGATCGAACTGGTCGGCGGACTGCTGCCGTCCGAGCTGGTCGGCGGGCTGCGGCCGTGACCACCGTGCTGCAGCCGTCCGAGCGGGCGGTCGTCCGGCCGCCCGCGGTGGCGCCTCCGCCCCGCACACCCGTCGCGGCGTTCCGAGAGCTGCTCCAGATCCGCGCCTTCGCGATTCCGCTGCTCATCGTCTTCGCGGTGCTGTTCGCGTATCCGCTGGCGCAGTCGCTCTACTGGAGCTTCACCGACTTCGGCGGCTACAGCACCGACGTCTCGTTCGTCGGCCTCGACAACTACGCCGCGATCTTCACCGATCCGTCGATGATCGCGGGCCTGGGCTTCACGATCCTCTTCACGCTCGGCACGACCGTGCTGATCACCGTGATCGCGATCCCGACCGCGGTGGTGCTCAACCGGGCTTTCCTCGGCCGCAACTTCGTCCGATCGGTCTTCTTCTTCCCGTCGATCCCGAGCGTCGCGATCCTCGGCCTGGTCTGGGGGTTCATCCTCTCGCCGCTCGGCTCGGGCGCCCTCAACTCGCTCCTGCAGACCACCTTCGGCGTCGGGCCCGTCCCGTGGCTGTCCGACTCCGCCCTCGCCCAGCTCTCGGTGATCGTCGTCGGGGTGTGGTCGAACGCCGGCTGGCACGCGATCCTCTACCTCGCCTACCTCCAGTCGATCCCGGCCGATCTCTACGAGGTCGCGACGGTCGACGGAGCCTCGGCCCTGCAGAAGTTCCGCCACATCACCGTGCCGCTGCTCACCCCGGCGCTGACGATCAGCTGCCTCCTGCTGATGACCAGCGGGCTCAAGGTCTACGAGCTGCCGTTCACGCTGACCAGCGGTGGCCCCGGATTCTCGACCAACACGATCACGCAGACCATCATCCAGAACGGCATCTCGCAGGCCCAGTTCGGCCGCGCCTCCGCCCTGGCCGTGGTGTTCATGCTGCTCGTCGGCGCGATCGTCGCCGTGCAGCTCCTGCTCTCGAACCGCCTCGAACGGAGGACGTCATGAGCCGCACCGTCGCCGCTCCCACTCGCGTTCACCGCTCCGAGGCTCTCCGCCCCGGCGCCCTGCTCACCACCGCGATCATGATCCCGCTGGCCCTGATCGTCGGCCTGCCGTTCTACTACATCGTCGTCAACACCTTCAAGACGCAGGCCGAGACGGCCGCGGCGCCCCTCGCGCTGCCCACCGTCTGGCGGCTCGACACCTACGCCCGCGTCCTCGAGGACGTGCCGATCGTGCAGGCCTTCGGCAACACGCTGCTCGTCACTGCGGTCTCGATCGTGCTCATGCTCCTGATCGGCTCGCTCGCGGCGTTCTCGGTGATCCTCCGCCGCTCGCGCTTCGTGACGATCGTGTTCGTGATCGCGTTCCTCGTCCCCGGCCAGGTGACGCTCATCCCGCTGTATCGGCTCTTCGCGCAACTCGGCCTCGTCGACTCGCTGTGGGGGCTGATCCTGATGTACACGGCCGGATCGGTGTTCTGCTACTTCCTGATCGTCGGCTACATGCGCACGATCCCCGGCGAGATGATCGAGGCCGCCAAGCTCGACGGCGCCTCCCCGTTCCAGATCTACTGGCGCATCGCGCTGCCGCTGATCCGCCCGATCCTCATCACGGTCGGCGTGTTCCAGACGATGTGGGTGTGGAACGACTTCCTCACCCCGGTCGTCTTCCTCAGCTCCGAGCAGAACCAGACGCTGGTGCTGCAGGTGTACAAGGCCGTCGGCGAGTTCTCGGTCGACTGGCCGGCGTTCCTCGCCCTCTCCGTTCTCGCGCTGATCCCGATGGTGATCTTCTTCGTCGCCATGCAGCGCCACATCGTCAACGGCCTCCTGGCCGGCAGCGTCAAAGGCTGAACGTGTTCCTCCCTACCCAGAAAGCGAGTCCTGCAATGTCGCACCGCTCCCGCCTCCGCACCGCCCTCCTCGGGGGTGTCGCTCTCGCCCTCGTGCTGAGCGGCTGCTCCGCATCAGGCGGTGGTGACGGACGCACGACCCTCACCTTCATGACCTGGGACAACCCCGAGACCATGGAGCCGGTGGTCGCCGCCTTCGAGGAGGCGAACCCCGACATCCGCGTCGAGGTCTCGCACGCCCCGCCCGTCGCCGAGTACATCTCGACCCTGCAGAACCGCCTGCTCGCCGGCACCGCCGCCGACGTCTTCGTGATGGGCTCCGAGAACAAGACCAACCTGATCGACGGCGAGCTCGTGCTAGACATCACCGACGAGCCCTACATGGACGCGATCGCGCCCCTCAACAAGGAGATCCGCGGGCGGGACGGCCGCACCTACGGCCTCTCGATCTCGTCGTGGTCGACCGGTCTCGCCTACGACGCCGACCTGATCGCGTCGGTCGGCTACGACGAGTTCCCGACCGAGTGGAGCGAGTTCGTGCAGCTGCTGCGCGATCTGAAGCCCACCGGAGTCACCCCCTACCTCGAGCCGTGGGGCCAGCTGCCCGACAGCATCGCCTCGAGCGTCGGCGCGGCGAACGCCCGTAACGGCGTGAGCGACCTCGATGCCTTCGACGGCGGAGGCTCGTTCGAGGACAACTGGACCGAGCCGCTGAGCCAGTGGGCCGAGCTGTTCGACGAGGGCCTGATCTCGAAGGACGTGGTCGGAGTGAACGCCGACCAGGTGCTCGAGGAGTTCGTCACCGGCCGCGCCGCGATGATCCCGATGGGCCCGTGGAACGTCACGAAGGTCCCCGAGCTGAACCCCGATCTCAACTGGAAGATCGCCGGCTTCCCGCAGCCCGACGGCGAGCCGTGGTTCTCGGGTAACGCCTCCCCCGGCTGGGTCATCAATGCGAAGGCCAAGGAGCCGGAGGCGGCGCAGGCGTTCCTCGGGTTCTTGGCCAGCCCCGAGGGCGTCGAGGCCTTCCAGCAGGCGACCAACTCGATGACCACGACCACCAACTACGAGCCCGTCATCGACGAGCACCTCGCGCCCAACCTCCTCGCCCTGCAGGAGGGACGGGTCTACCTGCCGCAGGCCGCCTGGCCGCGCTACCAGGACGCGCTGAACGTCGAGATGGTCGCGCAGCTGCAGCTGATGGCGCAGGGGCAGCTGACCCCGGCCGAGGTCGGCGCGGCGCTGGACGCGAAGGTCGCACAGCTCGGGGGCTGAGCCCCGCTCGGCGCCCGGCCTGCGTAGGCCGGGCGCCCCTTATTGCTACCGAGGGCCTCGCGCCCCGATGAGAAGGAGACGACATGATCGAGAACCAGACCCGCCGCGGAGGCTTCGTGCCCCAGGGCGCCGCCACCGTGGCCCCGCAGGAGTGGGGCCGGCTGGAGTGGATGATCGCCGGCTCGGAGGGGAACTCCGACGTCCTCACCGTCGGCAAGTGCTTCATCCAGCCCGGCCGCAACAACCCCGTGCACCACCACCCCAACTGCGACGAGGTGCTCACCGTGATCCGTGGCCGCATCCGCAACCGCGTCAACGACGACTACATCGAGATGGGCCCCGGCGACACCATCTCCATCCCCCTCGGCGCCACCCACAACGCCGTCAACATCGGCGACGAGGAGTGCGAGCTGCTCATCATCTTCGACACGGCGGAGCGCGAGGTGATCGGAGAATGAGCGTGCAGCGGCTGGCGTTCTCGAAGTTCCTGAAGGCTGAGGCGGTTCCCGTTCTTATCGCTCGCTTCCGGGAGGAGGGGTACGAGGGTCTGCAGCTGAAGGGGGCGCAGTACTCCTCCTATATCGACGACCCGTCTCGTGCCCTCGCCGAGCTGGGGGACGACCCGGGGATCTACTCGGCGCTCATCACCGGGGACTCCCTCGATGAGGCGGGGCAGGAGCGGATCGGGCGGACCATCGCCTTCGCCGCCGCGGTTGGAGCCGAGCGGATCGTGTTCTGCCACGGGCACCCGCACGACGGGGTGGATGCTTCGATGCGGCGGTCGTTCGCCCGCACGCTGCTCGAGATCGCTGCGCGGTCGCGGGGGGCGGGGGTGGCGTTCTCGCTGCACCATCACACCGATCAGCCGGTGATGGAGCTGACGGACTTCCGCGAGTTCTTCGACGGGGTGGAGCCGGGGGTGCTCGGGCTGACCGTCGATACGGCGCATCTGGCGCGGTCGGGGGTCGAGGATCTGCCGGGCTTGATCGACGAGTTCGGGGCGTATGTCGACAACGTGCATCTAAAGGACTACTCGGTGCCGGTCGGGCGGGATGGGGAGTGGCGGGTTGCGGGGGACGGGGTGCTCGATCTCGGCGGGGTGCTCGACGCGCTCGACCGTGCGGACTACTCCGGGTGGATCTGCGTCGATGAGGAGAGCACCGCGTCGCTCGAGGACGGGCTGCGGGAGTCGCGGGGGTGGCTTGCGAGGCGCGAATCGGCGCGGGTTTAGGGGTTGTCAGGCGGCGCATGGAGCTAGAGCACCGGCGGCGTGGACCACCGGTCTCACCGCTGAGTTCACACGAGCCGCGTGCAATGGCCCGGAGCCTCGCCGCCACGATCAACGAAGAGACGACAGACGGCTGGCTCGGGGCGCGGGACGTCAAAACAGCCTCCCGACACCAGTGGCAGTCGAGCGCATCCCTCACTGGTGCGATCGTCTTTTACTTGAGCAGCCGTGTCAGAGGGCAAGTCCGGCGATGCGGTTGTTCCGAGCGTGGAGGAACTCGACCACGCGCGCCCGGTATGCGGCGTATGACGGGACCGACGCCGGAAGAGCCCTGCCATCGAACCCGTCGTGTGGATGAAGAAAGCGGACCGTGCCGTCGCCGTTCACAAGATCCTGGAGCAGGAAGAACCTGACGTAATCCTCGAAAGTCCCGAAAAGCGCGAAGAACTCGTTGTACAGGGCGAGCGTGGACGAAAGTGGGCTGCTCGCACCCAAGTAGTTCAGACGGATGCACTCGATCGTGAGGTCGATCCGATCCTCGATACGCCGGTTGGTTCCACGACTCTGATTTAGGGTCCGAGCAGAACCGATCCGATTTCCTGGGAAGACGATCGAGCCGCCGATCGTGTAGCCGAGAGCATGGAACGCCTCGTTCTCAGCGGCCGGCATCGCCTCGTAGAGCGCTGGCAGGCGCTTCCGGTGCGACGACGCGACGGTGTCGCTCGAGAGCCGGAAGCGTCCGAGCTCCGACTCGTGAAGCAGGTAAGCACCGGGAACGTCGGTCCGCAGTTCGAACGTCGTGCCGTCCGGTAGCGGCCTGCTCCACAGAAGCTGGTGATATCGGCGGAGGGTGGGACTGTGTGCATCAGGATCGAGCCCGGGCGGAGAATCGGAACGGAAGTCGAACGCGGTATCGATCACGACCGTGGCGAGGCCTTGGGCCTGCGGCGTGATGTCGAGGAGGGCATCTCTGCATTCTCGGACCTCGCCGTGGGCGCAGCAAGGCGCAGACCTCAGCCGCACTGCGAGCGAGCCGTCGCTCTGAGGGCCTTCGCATCCAGGGGGCAACCCATCTGCGTGGATGAGAAGAGCACCGCGAAGCTCGAATACGGGCCACGTGAGTCGCGGGGATGGCTGGCCCGGCGGGAGGGTGCGTGAGTCTAGGCACTGATCGCCTGAGGAAGGATGACGGGCACCTCGACCGGCTATCGGGTTGTCGCCGAGAATGTCGGCCCCATCCGGCAGACTCGCGGAGAGGATAAAAGGGGACGAAGTGCAGTTCACAATCAAGGGCACCACATACGAACTGACCCGGCAGCAGGTCGAGGGCATCCTCGCGACGACTCCGCCGGATGAGGTGAGCACCTACTTCATGGAGGTCGGTGGCCGCCGCTATCCCGTGAAGCAGGTGCTCGCCGAGGCGACCGACCTCAGTAAGCGGGACTTCGGCTCCGGACTCGCGCAGCGGGTTCTGAAGGGTCTCGGGTTCGTGGTCCTCAGCACCGTGCCCGGTGCGCGAGGCCGCATCCCCGGTTCCACCCGCTCGTTCGGCGGCGTCGAATGGGGTCTCGCCGAGTCCGAGAACGGCTACGAGGAGGCGCCGTCGGGCAAGCTGCACCTGCCCGGCTGCGCGCACGGCGTGTCGAGTCCGGTCCGTGTCTGGTCGCAGGACGATGCCGCGGAGGCATGGCGTACCGCTCCGGACCTCGACCTCCGGTCACTGAACCACCCGGGCTGGTGCTCCGACTGCGCTGCGATCAGAGGCACTGTCGATCCCGGAGCCCCGGCCGACCGCGACCAGAGGACAGCCAAGACGGGTCGCGCCGAGCGGTCCGCCATCGCTCAGGCCGCTCGCGTCGTCCTCGACGCCGGATTCAGGCGCGAGGCGTCGGTCTTCGATGGCACGACGATCACCTGGACGGCGGAGGCGGCGGCGGCTCTCCGTCAGGCAGTCGATGCGCCTGATTCGGGAGGAAGCTTCCGCGAGCGACTCGTTCAGCTGATCTCGGGTCAACCGCGCGCGGTCGTCCTCCTCGCCGCCGAGCTCTGCTTCCTGCAGCGCCTCCCTCTCACGAACATCCGGCCGCAGACCAAGCTCCAGCTGCTGCAGGAGATCCTCGATGTGCTGCCCGACCGACCACAGGTCCCCGAGGTGATCGTCGACGCGCTCGATACCCGCGGCGTGTTCAACGGCGGCCAGGGGTTCAATCAGCAGATCGCTCAGCACGTGCAGTGGCTCTGCGACTTCGTGCAGCACTGGGACGAGCTCGACCCGGACGCGCGGGAGGCAGCGCTCGGTGATCCCTGGCTGTTCCGAGACCGCACCCTCGACGTGCAGCCGGACGTCGCTCCTATTCGCAGCTCCCTCCTCGCCCTGACCTGGCCGACCTACTTCGAGCGCATCGTCTCGATCGCGCAGAAGCACACCATCCGCGACACCTTCATGGCGGCGCTCCCTGCCGTGACCGACGACGTCGATCGCGATCTCCTCGCCCTGAGAGACCGCCTCGACCCGAGCGGAGATCTCGACATCGATTGGTATTCGCCGCCATGGGACGCCGAGTGGTGGCTGCCGAAGCCATCGGTTCAGCAGCGCGGATGGGCCGTCCCCTCCGCTGTCCCCGGATCGCCGCTGGCTCTTCCTCCACTGCACTTCACGCCGCCGACCGAGGGCGGCCGCCGAGGCCTTCGCGACGAAGCACTCCGCTCGTGGAGCCAGCCGTCGGTCGATGAGACGGGATCGCGGCCTCCGGTCACCGAGGTCCTCGCAAAGGTCGATGCTGCGGCGACGCTCCTCATCACGATGCAGCCCGGCGACCAGGTCTTCGTCGACGCGTCCGACGGGATCCACTGGGGAGTCGTGGGAGGCATCGATGCCCGACAGGCTCGAACCGTCGAGTGGCGGTCGCCGGTCTCGAGATCGGAGGTGCCTCACGCGGTTCTCGACGCCCTGGCGGCAACTGCGTCGATCAGCGAAGTCAGCTTCCTGGTCCCGGAGCCGATCGCCCCGTCGCCCTCCCCCGCGCCAGGACCGCTCCGCCTTCCCCGCAGCACATCCGAGTTCGCGGATCGCCTGCACTACGACTCCGCCTGGCTCGATGAGGTGCTCGGCCTTCTCGAGGAGCGTCGACAGGCGATCTTCTTCGGCCCTCCCGGCACGGGCAAGACCTATCTCGCCCGCGCTCTCGCCGAGTTCATCGCTCCGAAGGGGGCGGTGCGCATCGTGCAGTTCCACCCCTCCTATTCGTATGAGGACTTCTTCGAGGGCTTCCGCCCGACCGTCAACGAGAACGGCGCGGCGAGCTTCCGCCTCGCGCCGGGGCCGGTCCGCCTCCTCGCCGCGGCGGCAGAAGCCAACCCGACCGTGCCGCACGTCCTGATCATCGATGAGATCAACCGCGCCAACATCGCGAAGGTCTTCGGCGAGCTCTACCTCTTGCTCGAGTACCGCGATGCGGGGGTCTCGCTGCAGTACTCGCCCGAAGAGGAGTTCCGCCTGCCCGAGAACCTCTTCGTCATCGGCACGATGAACACGGCCGACCGGTCGATCTCGCTGGTGGACGCGGCGATCCGGCGTCGTTTCTCCTTTGTCGAGTTGCACCCGGCCCAGGAGCCGGTCCTCGGCCTCATCGAGCGCTGGTCGAAGGCGCAGCGCCACGAGGTCAGCCGCAGCGGCCTCCTCCGGCAGCTCAATGAGCGGATCGGCGACCTCGACCGCGACTTCCAGATCGGCCCGTCGTATCTCATGGGCGCTTCCGCGCGCACCGATGCCGGACTCGCTCGGATCTGGGAGTACGACATCCTCCCTCTGCTCGACGAGCACTACTACGGTCGACTGTCCCGGGCGGAGATCCGGGCGACCTTCGGGCTCGCCGCTCTCGAACCGGGTGCTCTGGAGGAGCCGGACGAGTCGGTCGACGAGGCCCCGCTCGAATGACCCGCGTCGAGTTCGACGAGAACGGCGGATGGACGGCCGCGCCGTTCGCCCTCGACGTCATCGACCGCGCGTGCAGCAGCGGACTCCTCGAATCACGGATCACCGCATGCGGTGCAGAGCTGAAGCCGCTACTGAACAGGGTCGGTTCAGTAGCGATCCGTGACGACGAATTCGTCGTGCACCCGAAGGCGTCGTTCTCGTCCGTCCTGTTTATGCTCGGGTACGCAGCCGATCCTGGCTTTCGTCCCGAAGAGGTCTCCGGTGCCGGATCGGACATCTTCCCGGCGATCGCCGAGACCTACGCCCGTGTCGCCGAGCGGGCAGTCGGTCGCGGCATTCTGCAGGGCTACCGTCGCCTCGACGAGAGCGCGGTCACCGTGCGCGGGCGCATTCGCTTCTCTGATCAGATGTCCCGTCGCGGTGGCAGACTCCTCCCCGTCGAGCTGACCGTGGACGATTACTCGGCCGACATCGCTGAGAACCAGATCCTTCGTGCCGCTGCGCGACTCCTACTCACGATTCCCCGAGTGACCTCGGACACCCGGCGGCGCCTCCTTCATCTCGAATCGAAGCTGTCAGAGGCGACCCTGTTGCGTCCGGGCACCGGCACACCGCAGTGGCAGCCGTCGCGGCTCAACCAGCGATATCAACCAGCCTTGCGCTTCGCCGAGCTGATCCTCGCTCGCCTCACCCCATCCACGACGGGCGGCGGCGGGTCGGTCGCGTCCTTCGTCGTCAACATGGCGGAGGTATTCGAGGGCTTCGTCACAGCATCGCTCAGCGCGACCTTCGCCGAGATCTCCCGCGGCGTCAGCGTCGGCCAGTTCGCCACGCATCTCGACGTCGAGCGTCGGCAGCCGATCCGGCCCGACTTCGTCCACCTCGTCAACGGCGAGCCGCTCGTCGTCATCGACGCCAAGTACAAGCTCGGAGTTCCGAGGGTCGAAGACCTTTATCAAATGCTCGCGTATTGCACGGTGCTCGGACTCGCTGAGGGGACGCTCATCTACATCTCGGACGGCGACGCAACGAGGGAACGTAGGGCGACGGTGAGGGAGTCGAACATCGTGGTGAGGATTGTGCGAATTGATGTCTCCGCGCCGCCATCGAAGATACTCAAGCAACTCGCCACGATTGGACGTGCAGCAGTGGTTCCGGCGCCCGGCACGGCGTGATTTGTGGGGCATCTCGACCACGCCTCAGCGCGCGCGGAATCACTCCGTCGTTGGCGCTAGGTTGGTCGAAAGTCTGCTCTTCAGTCGAAGGTCGTGTCGATGTCCGCGTTTCAGGAGCTGTCTGAGTCGGGCGTGATTGGATCGGAAACGGTCGATCTGTTGATTCGCCTCGTGGGCCAGACGGGTCGAACCAACTCGTTTCCCCCTCCACTTGGGCACGGGAACTGGTCCGACCAGGCCGTTCTGGATTACGTCGGGAGCATTCTGTCCAGTACGCGCGGGTCCGGTATGGCGATTGGGTGCGTGGTGTCAGCGACGGACGACCGCTCGTTGGAGCGGCTGTTACTCACGTCCATCCGGCGGTTCATGATCGATGAGGCGAAGGCGACCCCGGTCGGAAAGCTTCGGCTCCGGTTGCGCGGTCTGCTCGGGAAGGACGCGCGTTTCGTCAGTGCGACTACGCTGCTCGCCGGCGAAGAAGCGTGGACGATCCCGGCAAACGGCTCCGCCGTGTGGACCGAAGATCTCGAGGACCTGGAGCGCGTGACAGCATCCGTGCAGGTGGCGCCGATCCATCGCCTGAACAGTGCCGGCCCGACGCCGGGGCCCGTTCGCGAGTCTCTTCTCACTATGAGTCACGAGGCTTTGCTTCGGACCGCTGGCGCGATGCGCGCTCAGCTCCTCGCCCGTTTTCTCTACCGCCGCTTCGCCCTCGACTCCGCCGAACCGACGTCGCCCGGATCGGCGAGCAGTCCACCGCCTACGTTGTCCCTTGACCTAGACGACGAGGTCGCGGTGCTCGCACGAACGATCTACAACGACTTGTCCGTTGCGGAGATCCGTATCCTGGGGAACGTGGGCACGGCCGCAGACCTGTCGGCGTTGAACCCCGCCCGCGACGCGCTCTTCGAGCGTCTTCGCATCTACGGGGGCAGCGACGTCGGGCGTGATGCAGTGAGCCTCGCTGCGCGTTGGTGTTCGCCCTCCGGCATGGTTGCAAGTTAGGTCGTCCGTTCACGTGAGATCACCGACTACAGAGAGGACGTCGTCATGATCGACCTACCTCCTCTGACCCGCGCCGACTTGATTGAGCTGGGCAGGAGGATCAAGATTCCCCAACAGGTCGAGGCGCTCCCGCCCGAGCCTGGTCAGGTCTGGCGGGCTCTCTGGGATGAAACTGCAACTCTCGTTGTCATCCTCGAGGCCACTGAGATCTCGATCCGCGTTGCTCCGTTCTTCTTTGACTTCGACGACCTGATCTTCAACGAGGAGGATCAGGTCGCGCTCGAGGGGCAGCCGGCCGTCGTTCTCTGGAGCCAGGCCCGAAATATCGCGCCGCTCACCCTCGATGCCGCGTTCGGATCCGTCCCCTTAACAAGACAGACGACGGGTCGGATCATCAATCAGGTCCTCGAATCACAGATGACCGAACCCCTCGACACGCTCGCGGCGTTGACCAGGGACAGCGAAGGTGACGGCACGTTGCGTGAGCGTCTACTGGGACTTCACATTTCTCCGCGGCAAATCGCGGAAGCGCTTGGCCAGCCCCTCGTCGTAGGCGCGAACATCCTTCGTAACCGGCGACCCGTCACATCTGAGGAAGCGGAAGCCCTCGCGGCCGCGGTACCTCTGACCGCGCACGAGATCCTTTCCTCCAACCCGACTCTGCCCCAGCAGTGGCAGGACGAGCTGCAGTCCGCTGCTTACCGCAGACCAGTGCGCAATCTGGCGCGACAGCGCCGTAAGTCGGACTCGGAGGCCTGGCGCTCCGTGGCTTACGGCTCGTACGCGCTTGCTGCGCGGCAGGGCAACAACCTCGAGACCGCGAGCGTGCGTGCGCGAATCCATAGCTACCTACAGTCCGAGCTGGAGCGTGATGACTGACGTCAACCGCGCTGCCCGGATCCGCGCGCGACTTGATGCTCCGGACCATGTCAGCCGCATGATTGCGTCGCTGCAAGCTCGAGGCGACGTCTCGCTGGAGGAGATCCGTCAAGACCCCATCCGCTGGCTGGAGGAGTGGAACGAAGTCGACGTCTTTGACTTCGAACCCTCGCGAGCGGAGTCAGATTCGAGATGTGATGTAGCCGGACTCTACCGGGGGGAGGAAACACCGCCTCGGATCGGTATTGCGTTCTCCGAGACCCGACAGCGGATGAACTTCACCGCTCTGCACGAGCTCGGGCATCACCTTCAAATGACCGACGAGGAACTTCTTAACTCGCTCGTGGAGCGTCCGGACGGTGGAGCTGCGCTGGAGGAGGAGGCTTGCGACGCTTTTGCCGCAGCGATCCTGATCCCGGAAGCGGCCGCATCCAGTCTGCTCGGCAGAGGGACGCCCTCCGCCGAATCCGTCGTTCAGCTTTGGCAGACGCTCGGGACGGTATCTCGCTCAGCGGTCGCGATGCGAGCTCGTCGACAGATTGATGGCGACGGCCACGTTGTCGTTCTCAATGCCGACGGCATCGTCACGTTTGCGACATCGACGACCGCGATCCGCCCAGGGCAGCGAAGTGACCAAACTGCCACGCCGATTTGGTCGGCCATTGAGCGCGCTCACGCGAACGAGACAGTTACGGCGCGGGGACAGTTCGCCTACGGAGCAGCACTGGCCGGCGACATCTATTTCATGCAAGCCACGCCTGCCGGCACCGGCTTCATCATCGTCGCCGCGATCGAACGAGTGCCGTGGACACTGTCCATCGCCCGACACGAAAGCGCTCCGTACGGTCGCTGGTACGTGTGCCCCCACCTTGCTTGCGCCGCCGAGTTCCTGGCCGGGCCGAAAGACGTCTGCTCCGTCTGCCATCAGTCGACCTGCACCGAGTGCGGCCGCTGCGCCTGTTCCATCACAGCCCCAGCCGAATTCCTCTGCACCGACTGCTTCCTCCTGAAGGGGTCAGCAGAGGCATCGGCGACCGAAGGCATCTGCTCCGACTGCGCCGCCTGACGAAGCCTCAGAGTTACATCGTCTGTTCCTTGCGAGGGCTCATCCTGGGCCCGGTCAGGAGAAAAATGAACGACCCAGCTCGGCCGCTTTCCGCGGTAATCACCATCGACAACACCACCTTCCAGCTCGAGCACGGTGACATCACCGGGCAGGAACTGCGGGAACTCACCAGCCCGGCGGCCAACGACCTGTGGCTCGACCTCCCGGACGCGCAGGACGTCCCGGTTCCGCCGGAGTCCACCATCACCATCGCCAGCGACCTGCGCTTCTTCACGAACACGCCCATCACCATCTACATCGACTCAGTGCCCTATCGGGTCCCAGCCGGTGCCGTTATCGAGCAGAAGTTGCGCGAGCTCACCTCACCGGCGATTCCGGATGATCACCGCATCTGGAAGGACATCTACGACGACCTCGACGATCCCATCGCCGAAGACGAGATCATCCTCATCAGAGACGGCGATCGCTTCTTCACCAAGGTGCCCGAGCGCACCACCTTCGAAATCCGAGTCAACACGGAGAGGCACACCGTCGCCGGCCCGATCGTCTCCTTCGAGACCATCGTCGGGCTCGCGTTCCCCGTGCCGCCCACCGGTTCCCAGCTCATCTACACGGTCGGCTACACCCGAGGCGTCGGCCCCCGTCCCACCGGAACGCTGCGCGCCGGCGAGACCGTCACGATCAAGAACGGAACCATCTTCAATGTCACAGCGACTGATAAGTCGTAGCGCCGACCTGCAGAAGCTGCGTGACCAGGGATACGAGGTGTCCGTCATCGACGGGCACCTCGTCCTCTCCCACGTCCCCTACGTCAACGCTGCTCGCCAGGTCACCTACGGCTCCCTCGTTTCCACGCTCACCCTCAGCGGCGATACCACCACCACACCAGACACCCACGTGGTCTACTTCATCGGCGAGACGCCGTGCACGGCAGACGGCACCCCGCTCGACAACCTGATCCACGCGGTCTACGACGCCCAGCTCACGACGAATCTCGCCGTGAACTTCATGTTCTCGCACAAGCCGGTCCCCTCCGGGCTCTACCCGGACTACTTCGCAAAGATGAGCACATACGCGACAATTTTGCTGCAGGAAGCCCAGGCCCTGGATCCAGACGCAATCGCCCAGACCTTCGCGCCCGTCACCGATGAGGACGACACCAGCGTGTTCAACTACCTTGACACCGCCTCCAGCCGAGCGGGGATCGCGATGATCGCCAGCAAGCTCCAAATCGGTAAGGTCGCGATCATCGGAGTCGGCGGCACCGGCGCCTATATCCTCGACCTCCTGGCCAAGACACCCATTGGCGAACTCCACCTTTTCGACGGAGATCGCTTCCTGCAGCACAACGCGTTCCGCGCTCCCGGCGCCCCCACCCTCGACGAACTTGGCTCCACCCCATACAAGGTCAACTACCTCGCGGGCCGATACGCCGCGATGAGGAAGGGAATCTTCCCACACCCGATCAACATCGATGCCACCAACCTGAGCCAGCTAGACGACACCGACTTCGTGTTCCTCGCGATCGACGACGGCCCGGCCAAGGAGGTCATTGTCACGCACCTCGAGGTGGTCGGAATCGACTTCATCGACGTCGGCATGGGCATCTACGAGCGACTCGGCGCACTCGGCGGCCTCGTCAGAACAACCCTCAGCCGGAACGACCAGCAGAGCCGGGCCGATGCACGCAGCCGGATCTCGTTCGGCGACGACAGCGCCAACGAGTACACGCAGAACATCCAGATCGCCGACCTCAACGCGTTGAACGCTGCCCTCGCCGTCATCAGGTTCAAGAAGCATCTCGGGTTCTTCCTCGACCTGGACGTCACCGACACCTCGATCTACATGATCGACAGCAACGCGATCGCAAACGAGGACCCGTCATGAAAACCCAAAGATTTGACTATGAGTTCGACGACGAGTTCCCGACCACGCCCGCCCCGGGGACGGTCTACGTCTCCACGCCTTACGCCAGCGCGCTTCACCTCTGCGCATGTGGATGCGGAATCAAGGTCGTCACTCCACTGTCACCCGACGACTGGTCCATCATCTTCAACGGCGTCTCCGTCAGCCTGACACCGTCTATCGGGAACTGGAGCTTTCCGTGTCGATCGCACTACTTGATTCGGCGCGGTGACGTCATCTGGTCGGACCAATGGTCGGCTCAGAAGGTCGAAGCTAACCGCGAAGCCGACCACGCACGAAAGGAGCAACGCTCCATCGCTGAACGGGAACCGGTTCCTATTACCTCAAGGCCACGCACGCGGCTCGCGCGCTGGTTCAGGAAGCTGCGCCCGTAGGACGAGGGCTCCGCGTAATTCTGATCCCAGTCAGGCCGCAAAATCTCCCGAGGGCATCGGCGCAATGATGATTCGAAACTGATCTGGCACGATACGCTCCAGGGTGACGTAGTAATCGATGTAATTGGTCTTGCGGAGCAGCTTACCAAGTTCGGAGCCCCAGTGCAGGACGGTCGGTACATTATTCTGGCCAGCGGTGCGATTGGGGTTGTGGCTGACCCGGAGGTCGATTGGTCCAAGCGTTTCGCCGTTGATATAGGCGTCGAACGTCACGTTAACCTCCATCTCGCTCAAATTGTCAAGGTTAGGCGTCCAGGGCAGGCCGCCAAAAAAATCAGAAATGAAGTATGTCTGGTTATTGAGTGGGAACCCCTCCTGGCTTAGCCGGAGATTCCCTGTTGGGTTACTGTTCGCGGCCCTCGGCCTCTGCGCGGCCGTGTGGTCCATTTGTTTGAACCAACGCCTGATCACCCAAGCCTCTGGAAGGGGTGTATCGACGTACGGTTCAACGGGAGTAGGCGCCGGTTCAAGCGTTTGGCTACTCTTCCCGGGGGTTATGGGCTTCTTAGAAATGAGACCGGGCGCGAGCGGCGGTAGGGGTCGCATAGCGGTTTCGGGCGGGCCGAAAAGCCCTCGTGCCGTGCCGGACGTTACGCTGTCGGTGTCTTCCGGGGCGTCCTGTTTCGGCCGCACTACCCGACGGCTGGCATCCTCGCTTCCGATGGCGATGTCCGAGCTGCGGAGCATGTTCTGAATAAGTTCGTCGGTGAGGGGCTGGCACGCTGTCGGCTCGGCCAGCAGCGATGCGATCCAGCTCTCTACTTCTGCGAACGGGCCGTCCAGGTCACCGGTGCCGTCGAGCCAAAGTGATCCTTCGTAGTTCCAGCCGAGTCCGCCGGCAGTCATGTTGCTGGAGCCGACGAACAGGGAGTGCTGCTGAGGGCCGGTCGCGAGGTACACCTTTGGGTGGAAGGTGCGACGCGGGTCGTGGAAGACGTAAGCGTCGTCGGCGAGATGTTGCGCGAGAGCGAGGCCCTCTCTCGTCGCGCCGCCCTCACTGACACCGACGATCATGCGGACGTATCCACCGCGGTCTCGGAAGTCAGTGAGCTGAGGGATCACCCGGCCAAGTCCGGAACGTTTTGCCCAGGCGACGACGATGTCGAGGCGATCCGCGTCGCTGTCCAGGACGTGCTCGATGAAGTCGAGCAGGTTGGGTTGGCCTTGCGCGGGTTGGCCGACGAATCGTGCTTTCACGTGTTGAGTCTCCTGCCGCGGGCGCTCGCTCGGGGGAGGAGGACCGGTAGGATTTGCTTCAGATACTGAAGTGAGGACCATGAGAACACGCGACGTTGTCAGCGCCGAGAAGCTACGTGGCGGGTTCTACTCACCCGACGTTCTTGTGGATCTGTGCCTGGGCCGCTCATCCGAGTTGCTCCGCGGCAAGCAACACGTCAGGGTACTTGAGCCATCGGCTGGTGATGGCGCCTTCATCCGCGGGCTGGATCGAACTGACCTGGGGCGGGCGGTCGCTCACGTCGAGGCGGTAGAGATCTTCGAGTCCGAGGCGCAGAAGGCGATGGAAGCTCTCTCCCGGTCCGGGATTCCTGGTGCGGTGCACATTGCAAACGTCCTCGAATGGAACCAGGGTCGATCCGGAACATTCGACCTTGCGCTGGGCAATCCGCCCTACGTGCGGTTCCAGTTCGTGTCTCTTGAAGACAAGCAACGTGCGCTGGCCATCGGCAATCAGCTCGGCATCACCGGCTCAGCTGTCTCCAACCTCTGGATCCCGGTCTTCCTCCTCGCGGTCGAGCGACTCGCAGCAGGCGGTGTGTTCTCGATGATCCTGCCCACCGAGTTCCTCACGGGCGTTTCCGCCGGCCGCGTTCGAGCCTGGCTTCTCGCGACCACCCGCGACCTCACCATCGACCTCTTCAAACCAGGCTCCTTCCCCGCCGTGCTGCAGGAGGTGCTCGTCCTCACCGGCCGGAAGGCCGACTCCGCGCAGGACGCGAGCAAAACAGTGCGATTCTTCGACCACAACGGAGGCACCCACCAGTGGCGTCACGAGGTATCGCCTGCCGCGAAGACCTGGACGTCCTACTTACTGAACCCCGAACAAGAGTCCGCGCTGACCGAGTGCGCACGCCTGGAAGGCATCACGCGACTCGGATCTGAAGTCAGGTTCAGCGTGTCGACGGTGACAGGAGCCAACGAATACTTCTGCGTCGACACCGCCACGGTCGAGGAGAACGACCTCAGCCAGTGGGCCCTTCCGCTGCTCCCCCGTACGCGCTATGCGCCAGGACTGACCTACAGCAAGGAAGAGCATCTCGAGCTCGCCGACACCACTGCCGCGGCCTGGATGCTTCACTTCGCCGCCGACAAGCCCGTCCCCACGCAATACAGCCGCGCCGGCAGTTACATCGCAACCGGAGAAACGGCCGAGCTGCACGAACGATTCAAATGCCGCGTCCGTACCCCGTGGTACCGCGTTCCAGTCGTTCAGCCCGGCCAGCTACTCATGTCGAAACGCTCAAACCTCTTCCCTCGCGTCATCGTCAACCAAGCCGGCGTGGTCACAACCGACACGATCTACCGCGGCCACATGCTTCCCACTTCAACCCTGACCGCGAACGACGTCGCCGCGTCATTCCACAACTCACTCACGTTGCTCTCCGTCGAGACAGACGGGCGGAGCTTCGGCGGAGGCGTCCTAGAACTCGTACCCAGCGAGGTTGCGTCACTACTGTTCCCCGCAGCGCCCGCCGCCCACAAAGAACTCGACAAGCTCGACCGCATCGCACGAACCGACCCATCCCCCGAGGCGCTCATTGAGGCGACCGACCGCCTACTACCACAGTGGATCCCGGGACTCACTCCCGATCTTTTACACCTCGTTCAGGAAGCACGCCATGAACTGCTGCAACGCCGAACGGTCCGCTCTCACGGCAAGTTCTTTGGGCTGGAGACCTAGGCACGGTCTGGGAGTCTCGAGCAATCATCCACATTGGCTTGAGTTCGACCGTTCGCAACCTCGACCGCAGACGACGAAGTAACTCCCCGAGGCCGGAACTCCATGCGAGGCCGTGACGCCGTGGGCCGCCTGCTACGCTCACGCGAACTCGCGATCGACAGGGGAACGTATGGGCAGCGTGGGCAACCTCGGCAACTACCAGCGGCTGGTCAGCCTCGCAAAAGCCACCGACGGCCCCGTCAAGCTCGCGATTTACGTCGTCGCCGGAAGCGTTGCAGTCGGAACGATCATTGGAACCGCCGCGGGCCCAACGATCAAGAAGGGTCTCCACGAAGCTACTCAAACGGTGAAGCGTATAGTCAAGCCCGCGCCGCTGTCAGGGCATGTCTATACCGTTTTCCAGGACGCAGAAGGCGATACCGCACCCGAGCTGCGCGCCGGTGACCAGTTCCGAGTCATCGAACAGCACGGCGACGCGATCGTCATCGAGCTACTCGGAGACGCCGAGAACCCCTACGTCAAGTCTGGAGAACTGCTCGAGTCGGTCTCCGACTTCAAGCTCGCCCCCAGCTGACCGAGTCCAACCGTGAAGTCTCACCGAGCAGAAACAGCGGCCCGAACGTCCCCTCATCGCCGCCCTCCCACCGTGATCAGGTCGATCCGCGCGGTCCCGCCAGCACACTTGCTACCCGCCCTCGAGACATCTCATCGGGTGAGTCTCTGACCGCGAACCTCCGACGCCTGACCGGTCTGGGAGCGCTCCCGGTGGTCCTTCTTGCTACGTTCGAAGCCCGAGCCGCGGTCCCGGCGGAAGAGGCGTCCTGATGCGTGCAGAGCGAGACCAGACGATCGATATCGCCCGCGGTCTCGCCATCACGGCTATCGTCGCCGGACATGTCCTGCGCGGATTGGCCTCGTCGCAGATCATCGATTCGTTCAGCACGTCGGCGCAGCTCGCGGATCGGCTTCTATACTCCGTGCACCTCGCAGTTTTCGCGTTTCTGACGGGGCTCTTCATTCGGCAATCGGTGGAGAAGGCGGGCGTTTCGGCCTACGTGCGCGCGCGCGTCATTCAATTCCTCTACTTGTACGTCGTCTGGCAGATATTGCAGTCGCTGGTCAAGGTAGTGACGTCGTCGTTCGTGAACTCGCCGAAGGCGCTCGTGGAGGTGCTGTGGTTCTGGTATCCGGAGGGGCAGCTCTGGTATCTGCCACTGCTCACTGTGGTGCTGCCGTTCATCGCGATTGTCGGGCCGTGGCGGTCGGGGGTGCGCGCGGGGCTGGCGGTGGGGGTCTCGTTGGTGGTCGGGCTCGCATCGTGGGGGCTTAACGGGCCGGTTGCGGGGACACAGGGGTACGGGATTCTGCCGTTCTTCGTTGTCGGAGCGCTGGTGGGGGCGGGGGCGTTTGCGGCATGGGCTGGGCGCGTGCGGGCTACGTGGGTGGTGCTTGCGCTGGTGGTCGGCGGCGGGATCTACGTTGCCGGGAACGTGTGGGGTGGGACGCCTCCGACGACTGGTGGGGAGGTGCGGACCGGTGGGTCGGTGGCGGTCGGGGTGGTGGCGACGTGTGCGGGGATCGTGTTCGTACTCGCGGTGGCGTGGCTTATCGCGCGATATGCCTCGCCGGTAGCGGCGTTCGCCAGCTTGTTAGGGCGGCGGAGTCTGGAGATATTTCTCGGGCATATTTTATTTGCCTCGGGGTCGCGAATTGTGCTTGATGCGCTGGGGGTGACGTCGGTCGCTGTTTATATCGTCGTGGGGGTTGCGGTCGGTATTGCTGGGCCTGTTGTACTGATCCGGGTACTGGACAAGATGCGGTTTCCTTGGCTGTTTGCGGCGCCGTCGAGATGGGTCGGAACTAAGGCGGGCCGGCGTTCGTAGGAAGGTGGGTCTCGATACGCCGCCTTCGGCGGCTACTCGACCAACAGGCTTGAGGGCGGGCTTAAATCAAGGCGGGCGCCTCCTCTGCGAGTCGCGCCCGCGCTCTCCACAAGGCAAAGCTGGCCGGCTCTCGCCCGTCCTTCTGCGACGAGGGCTCGGGCTTCTCCGCCAGGAGTTAGGGGCTGCCGAGGGCGGAGAGGAGCTCGCGCTCGTCGGGGTCGCTGAGGCCGGCGCCGCCGGGGTGGCCGGCGGCCAGCGTGTCGCGGAGGGTGTCGGCGAGGGGGCGGCGGGTGAGGCCGGCGGCCTCGGCGCGGGTGGTCAAGCGGGCGTTCATGCCGTACCAGGAGGGGTCGGCCAGCCAGAGGGGCAGGGAGCGGGGGCCGGCCCACTCGTTCACGTCGTGGTCGCGGAGCCACTGCTCCGAAGCGAGGACGGGCACGGCGGTGGAGCCGAGCGCGGCGGCCGCGAGGTGAGCGGGCAGCGGCATCGTCACTCCGGCAGCGTTGAAGACGCCCGCGGTGCCCAGTGATGCGCACTGCACCAGCCAGGCCGCCAGGTCGCGCACATCGAGGACGGCGGTCGGCAGCGAAGGGGCGTCCGGCACGAGGACGGCTCCCTCCACCGCGGGGTGGGCGAAGCGCCACGGCCAGTACGAGGTGCGTCTGGTCGGGTCGCCGGGGCCGCCGAGCAGGCCGGCCCGGGCGAGGAGCGATCGTGACGGGCCGAACTCGGCGAGCACGGCCTGCTCGCAGGCGACCTTGGCGGCTCCGTAGTCCTCGGGATCAGTAAACGAGTCGGCGGCGAGCGCCGGCAGCAGCTCGGCGTCCTCGTCCGCACCGATCGTGGCCTGCGACGCGTAGACGTTGCCGGTCGAGACGAAGAGGTACCGGCCCGCCTCCCCCAGGTCGCGCACCGACCGGCGCACGTGGCCGGGCTGCCGGGCGACGTCGATCACGGCGTCCCACTGCTCGGCAGCCACGAAGGACAGAGCGTCGTCGTGGTCGCGGTCGGCGCGGATCAGGCGCGCGCCCTCGGGCACGTCCGTGCCGCGGGCGACGCAGGTGACTTCGTGGCCGCGGGCGAGCGCCTCCGTCGCGAGCTGCCGGCCGAGCCAGGCGGTGCCACCGAGGATCAGAAGCTTCATCCCGGCATGCTGTCACGGCCTCCGAACATTCAGTTGCCCGAAAAGGCTCGCCGGAGGGCTCGAGAACGAGCCTTCTCGGGCAACTCAGCACCGCTACGGGCGCAGAAACGGACCCGAAGGGAGCACGCGCGCGTCAGGTCGGCGGCATTCTCCGCCAGCACGCGCGGCAACAGACCGGCGCCCACGGTCGCGCCCGGCCCGATGCGCAGACGCCCTCAGCTCAGCCGCGAGTTCCCCGCCCACGAGCCCCGCGGCCCGGATCTGTGCGGATCTTCACGGTCTCCGGCGCCTCCGAGACGGCGGGAGGCCACGACTCCGTCTCTGCACGCACCCGCTGAAGCTGAATGCTCCGTGAGCACTCGCCGCACCAGCTCTGGATGCCACCCGAATGGGCGTCATCGGATTGGTCCTCCACGTGCCCACTTAGGGGGACATTTCATCCCGGGCAGAACCGTATCTTGATGGCTGCTCGACCGGGACGATCCGGCCCAGCGGAGTCTGGGAGAACACGTCATGTCGGAAGTGCGCGCGCTCGGGCGCCACCGACGCACCCCGCGCACCGAGCGCCGCTCCGTCGCGCTGACCCTCGTTCTCGCGCTGCTCGCGGCCGTCCTGGTCGTGCTGCCGGCGACGAGGGCCGAGGCCGCGACGGTGCTCCTCCAGGAGAGCTTCGGCGGTACGAGCGTGCCCGATCCGGCCTGGCAGGCGCTCGACAGCGCCTGCATCACCCGCGCCACCGCGGCTCCGCCGAGCGGGGCGTCGAACCTCGGAGTCTGCGCCAACCGCGAGCAGGCTCCTCGCGCCGACTTCGCGACAGGGTTCCTCCAGCTGACCGACACCCGCAACAACGCGAAGGGCGGCGCCGTCTTCAACCGGCCGATCCCGGCGACCGGCGGGCTCGACGTGCAGTTCGACCAGTACCAGTACCAGGCGCTCCTCGGGCTGCAGGGCGCCGACGGCATCGGCTTCTTCCTCACCGACGGGTCGCGCAGCCTGACCGCCGCGGGTGCCCCCGGAGGGTCGCTCGGCTACGGGCAGTCGACAGCGGTCCCCGGCGTCAACGGCGGCTACCTCGGCATCGGCCTCGACGTGTACGGCAACTTCTCGTTCGACGACGGCGGGCTGGGCGCCGGCTGTCCCACCAACTCCGCGACGGGCGCCCGGGTGCAGAACCGCATCGTCGCTCGCGGCCCCGGGCAGGGGACGGCCAACTACTGCTACATCGCGCGCAGCAGCGCGATCTCCCTCCGCCCCACCCTCAACCTCGCCAGCACCGGCACGCCGGGCACGGACGTCGGCCGCACCATCCGCGTCACGATCTCGCCCGACGCCAAGCCCGTCGTGACCGTGTACTACGGCAGCTCGGCGGGGCTGCCCGCCGCGAGCCTGACCCAGGTGATGCAGTTCACGATGGCGACGAACGCGCCGCCCACCTTCAAGCTCGGCTTCACCGCCTCGACCGGCGGCTCGAGCGACACGCACCTGATCCGCAACGTGTCGGTCTCCTCCATCACCAACCTCGACGACGTCACGCTGGTCAAGCAGATCGACCGCACCACGACGCAGCCCGCGGCCTACACCGAGGGCTCGGTCATCCCCTACCAGTTCGTCGTCACCAACGGCTCGGTCAACGGCACGCTCAGCGGAGTCGCGGTCTCGGACCCGAAGGTCCCGACGGTCACCTGCCCGACGACGCAGCTCGCGCCTCTCGCGACCGTCACCTGCACCGGCACGCACACCGTCACGCCCGCCGAGGCGCTGGCGGGCACCCTCGTCAACACGGCCACGGCCTCGGCGACGAAGACGACACCCGGCCAGGCCACGGTCGCTGTCACCAGCAAGACCGCCACCGTCACCGCCCCGATCGCCACGCCCGCCCCCGCGATCGCCCTCACCAAGACCGGCGCCCTCGCCGACACCAACGCCAACACGCTCGCGGACGCCGGCGAGACCATCACCTACAGCTTCGCCGCCCGCAACAGCGGCAACGTGAGCCTGCAGAACGTCGCCGTCTCCGACCCGAAGGTCTCGGGCATCACGCCGACGACCGCGACCATCGCCCCCGGAGCGACCGCCACCTTCACCTCCGCGCCGTACACGGTCACGCAGGCCGACATCAACAGCGGCGCCTCGCTCACCAACACCGCGACGGTCAGCGGACGCACCCTCGCGACCACTCCCACCACGGTCACGGCGACCTCGTCCGTCAACACTCCCATCCGCTACGCCCCCGCGATCAGCCTCACCAAGAACGGCATGCTCTCGGGCTCCACGGTCGGCTCGACCATCGCGTACACCTTCACCGCCGCCAACACGGGCAACGTGCCGCTCACCGGAGTCGCGATCACCGACCCGAAGGTCACCGTCGTCTACGGCACCTGGCCGGGCGCGACCGGCGAGCTCGGCCTCGGGCAGTCGGTCACCGCCTCCGCGACGTACACGCTCACCCAGGCCGACGTCGACGCCGGCTCGGTCGTCAACACGGCGACGGTGACGGGCAAGCCGCCCACCGGCGCGAACGTCACCGCCACAGCCACCCGCACCACCACCCTGAACCGCGCCAACGATCTCGCGTTCACCAAGACGGCGAACCCGGCCTTCATCAGCGCCGCCGGCACCGTCGTGACCTACACGTTCCGCGCGACGAACACGGGCAACACCACGCTCACCAGCGTCGGCATCACCGACCCCAAGAGCGGCCTCTCGGCGCTCGCCTTCACCTGGCCGGGCACGGCCGGCCGGCTCGCTCCGGGCCAGGTCGTCACCGCGACCGCCACCTACACGACCACCGCGGCCGACGTCACCGCGGGCACGATCTCGAACACCGCGACCGCCACCGGCACACCGCCGACGGGCGGCGCGCTCGCCCGCACCGCCTCGGTGAGCATCTCGGTGATCCCCGACCCGCAGGCCGACTCGGCCACGGTGGTGCAGGGCGGCTCGGTCGTGATCGACGTGCTCGCCAACGACGGCGCAGCGGCCACCGGCTCGACGTTCTCGCGGGCGCAGCTCTCGGCGACCCCCAAGGTCATCGGAGGCGCGGCGTCGCCCGCCCCCGCCACCCCGGTCATGGGGTCGGTCACCTGCGTCGACAGCGGCGCCACCCGGGGCCAGTGCACCTACCGGCCCATCGCCGCCCACGTCGGCACCGACGTCTTCGACTACGCGCTGTCGGGCACCTACGGCACCTGGAACGTGCGCGTCACGGTCACCGTGACCGCCGTGAACCACGCGCCCGTCGCCCGGCCCGACCGCGCGGTCGCCACGGCCGGAGGCTCCTCCGTCACCGTCACGCCGCTCGCGAACGACACCGACGAGGACGCGGGCGCGACGCTCACGCTCTCCTCCGTCGGCACGGTCAGCAGCGGAGCCTTCACCTGCGCGGGAGCGACCTGCAGCTACACCCCCGGCGCGGTCACCGGCTCGTTCCCGGTCGCCTACACCGTGACCGACGGAGCGCTCACGGCGAGCAGCACCATCACGGTGTTCGTCGACCCCGCCCCGCTCACCCGCCGCGGCTTCCACGACACCGACACGACCGGCGGCACGATCGGGCTCGGCACCTGGACCCGCTCCTCCGCCGTGGCCACCCCGGTCGCCGGCTGCACGGCGAACCGCCCGAGCACCCTCGTGACCTGGGCCGCCGTGCCCGGCACCACGGGCTACGTGCTCGAGCGGCGTCTCACCGGGGCGACCGCGTGGACCGTGGTGGCGACTCCCAGCGCGGCGGCCACGAGCTTCACCGACGACCGGCTCGGCGAGGGCCGCAGCTACCAGTGGCGGGTGCGACCCGATCTGCAGCGCTGGCTCGGCGTCGCCTCGGCCGCCTCGACGGCGGCCACGCAGCCGGCCGTCACCACCGCGAGGGGCTGCTGATGCGCCTCCCGCCCCGCACTCGACCCGCACACGCCCGTGCCGGGAAGACCACGCCCGACCCGGGCACCCACCAGAGAGGAACGGTCTCATGACCATCACAGCACCCGAATCCGCCCCGAAGCGCCGCACCCCCTGGAAGAAGATCGCCCTCACGGGCGGTGTCCTCCTGGCCGCGGGCGCCCTCGCCGGCGCCGGCGCCTTCGCCGTCTTCACCGACTCCGGAACCGCGGTCGGCACCGTCGACGCCGGCCAGACCGACATCACCGTGACCGGAGACTTCGTCGTCACCGACATCGCACCCGGCGACACGGTCCAGCGCCCGCTGAACCTCACGCTGCCGAACGCGACCAACGACGGCAACCTCGTCTCGACGGTGCGCTTCTACCAGGACGTGACCGCGCAGTCGGTCGGCACCGACGACCCGGCCCTCACCGGACCGGGCGAGTCGCTCGTCACGGGCACCGACGGGCTCACCTACCGCCTGCTCACCTGCTCCGTCGCGTGGACCACGACGACCGCCCCGGCCGGCCCCTACGACTGCGCCGGCACCACCACCGTCACCGGCACCGGCAAGCTGTCGACGATCGGCGGAGTCGCGAACGCCGTCGACTTCACGCCCGCCAGCTTCGGCATCACCCCCACCGCGACCGGGACCTTCCCCTCGGACGCCGGTGACGTGACGCTGAACACTCTGATCGAGCTCGTGCTGCCCACCGCGGCCGACAACGACTACGAGAACGCCTCGGCGACGATCACCTTCACCGCCGCCGCCATCCAGCGCGCCGGCATCCAGAAGTAGCCCGCTCCCGCTCCGTCCGTCCCCCCGGGCGGAGCGGGTCCCTCTTCCCGTCCTGCCCCCGCCTGGGCGGGGCGGGAACCTCCTGCACTCCCCGGAGCCCCATGCACCACGCACGCGCGATCGGCACCGCCCTCGCGGCGGTCCTCGTCGCGCCGGTCCCCGTCCTGCTCGGGCCGGCGGCGAGCGCCGCGCCGCAGCGCGTCATCGACGTCCGCGAGCTCAGCGCCCCGGCCGCGCTGTCGGGACTCGCCCCCGGCGACACCGCCGAGTGGGCGGCCGAGGTGACCAACATCGGCACCTCGCCGCACGACCTCTCGGTGGCCTTCGTCGTCGACGGACCCGACGACCTCGCCACCGACCCCCGCGACGGGCTCCAGCTGGTCGTCGACCTCTGCCCGTCGGCCTTCACCGTCGTCGACCGGCGCCTCGCCGACGGCCGCGACATCGAGCGCTACGACTGCCCCGACGACACCGTCCCGCTCGGCGCGGGACCGGCCGCCGTCCTCGGCCGCCTCGAGGGGTCTCGGCCCGTCGCCAGCGGGACCACGATCGGGGTGCGGGTGCGGGTGGCCTTCCCGGCCTCGGCCGGCAACGCGCTCGAGGACACGGATGCGGGGCTGCGCGTCGTCGTGACCGAGGCCGACGCTCCGGTCGACACCGGGAACGGGCCGATCGCGGGCGGCGGGGTCCCGGTCCCCGGCGACGTCCTGCTCCCCGGCGGTCCGGCGCTTCCCGGCGGCCTGACGCTCCCCGGAGGTCTGGCCGTCACCGGTCGCGACGTCGGAGCCGCCCTCCTCGGTGGCCTGATCGCGCTCGGCACCGGCGCGCTGATCGTCGCGGCCGGCCGACGACGACGCGACGAGGAGGAGCACGCATGAAGCTCCTCCGCGCCGTCCTCGGCATCGCGGTCGGCCTCCTCGCCGTCGTCGGCATCGGCGTCTTCGTCCTCTCGGCCCTCGGCCTCGTGCGCCTCGTCCCCGTGCTCTCGAACTCGATGGCGCCCGGCATGCCCGTCGGCTCGCTCGCGATCACCCTTCCCGTCGCTCCCTCCGAGATCCGCGCGGGCGACGTCGTCGTCTTCACCGATCCGGATGTGCCGGAGCGCCGCGTGATCCACCGCGTCACCTTCGTCTACCCCGAGGCCGAGGCGGCCGAGCTGCGCGGCCGCGAACCCGGAGAGCTCGCGCTCACCACGAAGGGCGACAACAACCCCGCCGCCGACCCGTGGATCGTGACGATCGCCGATCAGCGCATCTGGCGCGAGCAGAGCATCGTGCCCCTGCTGGGCTGGCCGAGCATCGCGCTCTCGCGGCCCGAGGCGCGGTTCGTGCTCTTCGCGGTCGGCGGCGCGAGCGTCGTCGGCGCCGTCCTCGTCGCGATCTGGCGTCGGCCGACGGAGGCCCGCTCGTGACCGCCGGCGCGCACCGGGCGACGGAGGTGCCGCAGCGCACCTCGCGCCTCCACGCCCGTCATCGGGCCCGCGCGGCCCGCATTCCGTCCGCCGCTCGGCACAGTGCCCGTCTCGCGCTCACGATCACTGCCGTCTCTGCACTGCTGCTCGGCGCGCTGGGCGGGGCCGCGGCCGTCTTCACCGATCGCGCCAGCGCGGGCGCGGGCGTCGGCTCCGGAGTCGTCATCGCCGAGTTCGACGCGACCGGAGTCACGAACGTCGCCGTTCCCGTGACCGGGCTCCTCCCCGGCGGGACCGCCCGGCGGCTCCTCGACCTCAGCAACGCCGGCACGGTGGCGATGTCGGCGCTGCAGCTCGAGTCGTCGGCGGGGGTCAGCCTGTCGGACGGGGTGCAGCTCGCGCTCGACCGCTGCTCGCAGCCCTGGTCGGCCGACGGCGCGACCTGCGGCGGGACCGTGACGGTCGTCGCCTCCGATCGCCCCGCCACCGCGCGGATCGGGCTGCCCGGCTCGCCCGCTCTCGCGATCGGAGCGACCGATCACCTCCGGCTGACGCTGCGGCTGCCGGAGTCGGCGCCGACCGGCGCGCAGGGCACCTCGAGCACGCTGAGCATCACCGTCGTCGGTGTGCAGCGCGCGGCGCAGCACCGCTGAGGCTGCGTCAGCGGTAGACGCTCCAGACGGCCTTCTCGACGTGCTTCTCCTCGCCCAGCACCTCGACGATCCACTCGCCGTCGTTCTTCGCGAGAACGCGCCCGCGGAGGTACTCCGGCTCCCAGCCGTCGGCCCGCGGCACCCACTTCACGAAGCGGGCGAAGCGCCCCGGCGTCACGTCTTCTCTCGACATCTCCACTCCCTCGATCCCCCGGGTTCTCTCCGGGTACGAGGACTGTAAATCGACACGAGTCGGTTGGAGCAGGGCGTTGACTATCCCGCCCGCGTCTGCGACACCTCCCAGCGCACTCCCACGCAGCCGCGCCGGACGACGCGCTCGGCGGCCAGCGCGCGCGGACACCCTTCCCGGCGTCAGCGCCGCACCAGCCGCCGCACCCGCGCCCGCAGCAGGTACGCCCGGTACGCCGCGTACCGCAGCGCCGGCCGCGCGAGGGCCCGCACCCGCGCGGGCAGCGGCGCCCGCACCGCCGCCACCTCCTCGTAGATCGCCGCCTGGGTCCGCGCCGCCGCCGCGAGGCTGAACCGCTCGACGACCACCTCGCGGCCGAGCTCGCCGAGCCTCCGCCGCAGCTGCGCGTCGCCCGCGAGCGGACCGAGGATCCCCGCCAGCCGCCCCGCGCCGTCGACCCCGTCGCCGCGCGAGTACCAGCCGCCCTCCAGGAAGAAGGGGAGCGACTCCGGAGTCAGCAGCCGCCAGAACGCGCGCTCGCCCTGCACGACGAGCGGCTTCGCGAACGCCATCCCCCGCAGCGCGCTGCTGCCCATGCCGAGCACGATGTCGGCCGCGGCGTAGGCGTCGCGCGGGTCGAGCATCTGCCCGGTCAGCGTCACGAGCGGCCGAGCACGCCCGGCGTTCACCCGGTCGGCCGCGGCCTGCAGCTCGTCCCGCACGGCTCCGTCGCCGACGATCACCAGACGGAGGCGGTGCTCGTCGCCGATCCGCCCGACCGCCTCGATCGCGGCCAGGATCCCCTCGCGCTTGAGGTCGGCGACGAGCCGCGCGACCGTCACCACCGCGATCTCGTCGGGCAGCACGTCGAAACGGTCGCGCAGCGCCGCGACGTCGGCCACCGGCGCGTTCAGATCGGTGTCGACGGGCGGCTCGATCAGGTGCAGCTCGCTCCGTCGCGCGCGCTCCTCCTCGAGCAGCTCGACGACTCCGACCACCAGGGGGAACACGGTCGGCACGAAGTCGGGCACCTCGGGCGAGAGCACCGTGGTCACCACCGGCGCCCCGTCGACGAGGTACGGCCCGAACGCCGCGTCCATCGTCGGCGCCCACTCGTAGGCGTGGATCAGGTCGATGCCGCGCTCGCGCACGATGCGGTGCAAACGCGCCATGCTGCGGACGGAGACGTGCGGCCCCTTCTCGGGCGCCTCCTCCCAGTCGAGCCCGAGCTCGGCGACGAGCGGCGTCAGATCGCCGCGCGGACCGTAGACGACGGCCTCGTGCCCGAGCGACGCCATCCGGCCGGCCAGCTCGATGCCGTTGATCTGGCTGCCGCCGACCTCCATGGTGTGCAGGCAGGTGAGGATGCGCATCGCGGGGCCTTCGGGGTCGGGGGCGGAGTCGCCCCAGGCTCGCAGGGATCGGCGCGTTCTGCGACCCGGATCCCTCACGCGCGGCGGCCGGGTGGACCCCCGGCTCGTGAAACCGCGTTCGGCTCGCAGAAACCGCGCGATTCTGCGAGCCGAACCGGTTTCTGCGAGCCGAACGGGCTTCTGCGAGCCGGAGACGCGTGCCGGATCAGCCCGGCAGCACCTCGAAGTCGTTCTCCTGGAACTCCGCCACCTCGGGAACCCAGCGCGACTGCACGAACTCCACGTGATCCGGGTGCGCGTCGTACGCAGCGAACGCCGCACGGTCGGCGAACACCATCGAGAACTGCCAGTCCAGGGTGCTCTTCGCGCTCACCTGCCGGTTCACGGTGAAGTCCGTCACTCCGGGGATCGCCGTGAGCACCCGCCGCGCGTGCGCCAGGAACTCCGCCTCCGCCTCCGACCCCGCCTCATGCATGAGCGAGAACGCCACGGTGTGCTGCACCTGGGCACCGGCCCCCGCGATCTGCCGCCGCGCCTCGTCGATGGTCGCCATCACCGACACCACCTCGTGGTGCGGGTGCACCGGCGACTCGAGCAGTCCCTGCGCCACGTACGACGCGAACGCCGTCGCCTGGAACGCGAGGTTGCCGTACGGCCACGGCCCGTCGTCGATCCAGGTGTCCGACTCCTGCGAGGTGCTCAGGCTGCCGAGCGTGAGCGTCAGCCCGCTCGGTCCGAAGAAGGGGCTGTGCACCTCGAGCCGCCCCTCGGAGCCGAGGATCATCGCCTCGACCGGCAGCGACGTCTCGAGCGAGGTCGACAGCAGCGCCTGCGGCCCGCCGTCGGTGCTGAGCAGCAGGTCGGCCCGCGAGTCGACTCCGGTCTCGGGGTGCGTCGCGCCCGAGGCGTGCACGCGGGAGGGGGCGCCGATCACGGAGGAGGCGAACGAGATCGGGTAGACGCCCGCGTCGAGCAGGGCGCCGCCGCCGAGCGAGGCCTTCCAGAGCCGGTGCTCGGGGTCGAACGGGATCGTGAAGCCGAAGTCGGCGCGCACGAGACGCAGCTCGCCCAGCACCCCGCTCTCGACGACCTGGCGGATGATGTCGGCCTGCGGCAGGTAGCGCGACCACATCGCCTCCATCACGAGGACCCCGGCCGCGCGACCCGCCTCGGTGATCTCACGCGCCTCCGCCGCCGACATCGCGATGGGCTTCTCGATCAGCACGTGCTTGCCCGCCGCGATCGCCGCGAGTGCCTGGGCGCGGTGCAGGGTGTGGGGAGTCGAGATGTAGACGACGTCGACGCCCGGGTCGTTCACGAGCGCCTCGATCGAGTCGTGGACCGTCGGGATGCCGTGCCGCTCGGCGAACTCGCGCGTCTTCTCGACGTCGCGGGCGGTCACCGCGACGGCGCGCTGCGTCGAACGGACGTGCAGGGCGGACACGAACTGCTCGGCGATGCCGGTGCCGATCACGCCCCAGCGCAGCACGGGCACGGAGGCGGGGTCGATCGTTCGCGGTTCTGGGAGCGTCACGGGCATGGTCTCGCCTTCAACTAGCGCTTCTCCCCGGGCAGGAGCGCGTCGGGCGCGACCCTAGCAGCCGGTCGCGCCCGTGTGGCGCGCCGCCTGCCCCTCTGCGCGGCACCCCGGCGAGACCCGGACGCCGACGCTCATCGAGACTCGGAGGCCGACGCTCAGCGCGACCCGAACACCGAGCCCCGCGGCTCCGGAGCCCGGATCGACAGCTCCTTCGACTCGGCCCGCCACCCGCAGCCCGGCCCGTTCGGCTCATCGATCAGCCGCCAGTCGATCAGCTGCTCGCGCGTGAGCAGAACCTCGCCCTGCTGATCGATCAGCGTCACGGCGATCGGGTCGGGCGCCGCGGTGCCGAGGTCGAACACCCAGCGGTCGTCGTCGCTCCGCAGCACCGGGAACGAGCGCGAGCCGTCGGAGGCGAGGTCTCCCGGCCGCGAACACACTCCGCCCGCGCAGATCCGCACATCGGCGACGGAGGCGCGCCCCGGCCCGTCGATCGCGATCGTCAGCGAGGTGCTCCAGCCGATCGCCGTGCACGGCGCCGGCTCCGCACAGCCGCCCAGCAGGAGGAGCAGCCCCGCCGCGCCCGCCACCGCCGTCGCCCTCCGCATCCGCCCATCCTGCCCCGCCGCCGAGCCTGTGCCCCTCTGCCGAGCCTGTGCCCCTCGAAGGAACCAGTTCCCCCGGCGACGGACGTCCTCCGCAACGACCCGGAGCGGCCTGCGGATAGCCGCACCCTGCACGTCACCCGGTCAGGTGATCGACGCGCCGACGTCGCACCCTTCGCGTTCCTGCTCCCCGCGGGCGCCGGCCTGACCCTGGTGCACCGCCAGCGCCACCACGCGTAGCGCACCGACACGGCCGGACCCTCGAGCAGCCCGCGGATCTCGACCCGTCGGCCCGCCCCGCCGCGTCACTGGTGGTGCTCGTTCTCCCAACGGGGAAACGGATCGGGGAACCGCGCCCAGGCCCGGGGGCCGGCGAGCAGCTCCTCCGGGGTGAGGAGGCAGCGGTCGAGGACCCGCGTGAGCTCGTCGCGGTCGAGGTCGGTGCCGAAGAAGGCGAGCTCTTGACCGATGGGGGCGTCGGGGTCCCAGGAGCGCATGCTCGTCGGGTCCAGTGCGACGATGTCGCCGGCGATCGACCACGACCCGACGCGGTCGGGACGGGTGGCCAGGCGGACGAGCCCCCGTGAGCGCAGGATGCGTCCGACTCGCGCGGGAACGAGCTCCGTGACGATCGCGTCGTTCAAGCGTCCGGGGTGGAAGGGAAGAGGATCGCGGAACAGGTGACTGCGCACCCGCCCCGGGTCACCGTCCCGAACGGACGCGTTCCCGGTGAGCACGCGCTGCCATCCGAGGCTCGACGCCAGCCGGTGCGCGTGGCCCGGACTCAGGCGAGCAGGACGGCACCGGCGCCTCTCGAGATCGGAGGGCGCGAGGATCTCTGCCGACGGCGCCATCGCTCGCAGCAGATCCGTCGCCTCGCCGTCGACCGCTCCACTGTCCGCGTCGGTCAGGACGATGACGTCCGTGAATTCGAGCCGGCCCGCCAGTCTCTCCGCCGCGTCGAAGTCGACCTCGGCGCTCGTCGAGGTGGTCGCAGCCGGCCGCCCGAGAAGAACGCGTGCCACCTCGGCGAGGGAGGTGACCGCGACGACCTCGAGAATGCCGATGCGGGTGTCCGCCGGGTGACGCTGCTCGCAGAGGCGCTCGAGGACGAGGCCCACCTCCCACGGATCCGCGGCGGGGTCCAGGGCGAGGACGACGACGCCGGTCTCGCCGTCGTCCGCCCGGCGGGCGAGTTCATCGAACAGCTCACCGGCGAACGCCGCGCTGTCGGCTTCAGGGCGTGCGAAGACCCAGTCCGTGTTCTGCACCGCGCGACCGGCGAGCGCTGCAGCGATCGAGGCGCCGTCACCGCCGTCCGTGGCGCTGACGAGCGTGACGGCGAGGACGGGGACGCGATGCGGCGTCGAGAAGGGCTCCATGACGAGCTACTCTATCGAGAACCATTCTCAACAGTAGGAGGAGATCCCGTGAAAGTACGGAACTCGTTGAAGTCGATGAAGGCGATGCCCGGGTCGCAGGTCGTCCGACGCCGCGGTCGCGTCTTCGTGATCAACAAGCTGAACCCGCGCTTCAAGGCCCGCCAGGGCTGACCCAGCGCGCAGAGAGGGCGCCGTCTCGAAGGACGGCGCCCCTCGGTGCTCGCGGAGCGGGCCGCTCAGTGCTCGTGGAGTGGGCCGCTCAGTGCTCGTCGTAGTGGCCGGCGTGCTCGGCGTGCTTGTGACCGTCGTGGACGAAGTCGACGTGGTCGTCGTGACCCACGCTCTCGTGGCCGCAGTCGGCGCCGTGCGCGTGGTCGGTGACCGTGTGCTCGGCCTGCGACTCGTGCTCGTCGTAGTGATCGTCGTGCAGCGCGTGGTGATGGGTGCCGTGCACGTAGTCGACGTGGTCGCCGTGCGGGACGGCCTGATGGCCGCAGTCGTCACCGTGCTGGTGCTCGGTGACGGCGTGCTCGGCGTGGATGTCGGTGGTGCTCATGGCGCTGCCTCTCGTGATGTCTGGACGACGCCGGAACCGGAGTCCGCGTCTGCAGCCAGTCGACCACACGCATAAATCAATTGCAATACGTCTCTATTATTGAGACCGATGATCATGATCGCGGCCGGGGGCTCAGTCCTCGAGAGCGTGGCGCACAGCGTCGTCGACGATGTGCGTGACGTGAGTGTCGGCGACGGAGTAGTACGCCTCTCGACCGATCCGGTCGACGGCGACGAGGCCGGCGGCACGCAGTGTGCGCAGGTGCTGGGAGACGAGCGGCTGCGAGAGCCCGGTCCTCTCGGCGAGGTGTCCGACCGTCGACCGCTCCTCGGCCAGCGTCCGCAGCAGGCGCAGCCGCGACGCGGAGGAGAGGACTTTGAACAGCTCGGCCGCGGGTCCGAGATCCTCGCTCATCTGCTCATCTAAGCGGATGTGCATGCGATGCGTCGCTCGCCGCGCGCCGCCTACGATGGACCGCGATGACGATCGAGCGGGCTCCGGCCCCTGCCCGCAGCGCTCCGCGCCTCGGTCGGCGACTGACAGGAGGGCTCGCGCTGGTCGCCGCGGCAGTGGCCGTGCGCGTCCTCTCCCCCGACTCGACCGGCGATGCTCTGTCGGACGCGGTGCGCGACTTCCTGACGCTCTCGATCAGCGTCGTCATCGAGTCGCTGCCGTTCGTGTTCCTCGGCATCGTGCTCTCGATCGCCGTGCAGCTGTGGGTGCCCGAGGCGGTGCTCGTCAGGATCCTGCCGAAGCGCGCTCTGCCGCGCCGGATGGTGATCTCGCTGCTCGGCGTGCTCCTCCCGGTCTGCGAGTGCGGCAACGTGCCGCTCGCCCGCGGACTGATCGTGAAGGGGTTGTCGGTCTCGGAGTCGATGACGTTCCTGCTCGCCGCGCCGATCGTGAATCCGATCACGATCATCACGACCTACCAGGCGTTCGGCTGGGCCGACGGGATCCTCGTCTGGCGGATCGTCGGCGGCTTCGTCATCGCCAATCTCGTCGGCTGGATCTTCAGCCGCCACAGCGACCCGATGGCGCTGCTGACCGACCGGTTCCGCGCGGCGTGCGAGGCGGGCGAGCGGCCGTCGCGCTCCCTGCGCGACCGCGCGCGCCGCAGCGTGCTGCTCTTCGCCGAGGAGACCGGCGCGATGATGCCCGCCCTCTTCGTCGGCGCCGCGCTCGCCGGTCTCATCCAGGTCGGCGTCTCGCGCGACGTGCTGACCGCGCTCGGCGGCGATCCGCTCTGGTCGGTGCTCGCCATGATGGTGCTCGCCTTCGTCATCTCGATCTGCTCGAACGTCGACGCGTTCTTCGTCCTCTCCTTCGGATCGACCTTCCTGCCGGGAGGCATCATCGCGTTCCTGGTGTTCGGGCCGATGATCGACATCAAGATGCTCGCGCTGCTGCGCACCACCTTCTCGGTGCAGACGCTCGCGCGCGTGACGGTGCTGGTGGGCCTCGCCTCCGCGGTGCTCGGGTTGGCGGTCAACTATGCGCTCTGAACGTCTGCTGACCCGGTGGAAGGGGATCGCGCTGAGCCTCATCGGCGTGGTCTCGACGCTCTGGCTCGCCGCGACCGGACGCCTCGGCCTCTACATCCACCCCCGCTACTTCGAGTTCTCGGTGGTGCTCGCGGTGCTGGCCGCGATCCTGCTGCTGCTCGCTCTCGCGATCGTGCCGGGTGCCGACGACGAGGATCCGCACGGGGGCGTCGAGGAGGCGGACGCCCACGGTCATCTGCACGACCATGCGCCTGGCCGGCCCTGGCGCGCGCGGCTCGCGGTCGTCGCCTCGGTCGCGGTCATCGCCTCCGCGGCCGTCGCGCTGCTCGTGGTGCCGCCCTCGTCGCTCACCGCGTCGACCGCGACGCAGCGCGAGGTGAACACGAGCGCCGTCGACGCCTCGGCCGCCGTGGCCGCACCCACCGGAGACACCGCCGACTTCAGCGTGCGCGATTGGGCGACGCTGCTGCGCCAGGGCGCGAGCGAGCAGTTCCTCGCGGGGCGGACGGCCACCGTCAGCGGATTCGTCACGCCCGACGCCTCCGACCCCGAGAACGTCTTCTACATCGCCCGCTTCATCGTCACCTGCTGCGCCGTGGACGCGCAGCCTGTCGGCGTGCCGATCCATCAGCCCGATTGGGCGTCGATCTACACCGAGGGCGAGTGGCTGGAGGCGACCGGCGGTTTCGGCGCGAACCCTAGCGTCACGAGCGCCGAGACGGTCGTGCTCGAGCCCGACTCGGTCGTCCCGATCGACGAGCCCGCGATGCCCTATGTCTACTGACGAGGGGGCGGCCGGAGCCGGGACCCGGTACCAGGGCCGCGACGAGCGCCGCTCCCGGCCCGAGCAGCGCACGTCGCGAGCGTTCGCGCGCACCTTCTGGGGCGCGACGACCGCTCTCGTGCTGGCGGTCGGCGCACTCACCGCCGCGACGATCGGGCAGGGCCCGAGGGTCACCGCGGTCGAGGTGAGCCGCGACGGAGTCGTCGAGCGCGACGGCGGCCGCGTCAGGATCCACTTCGACCAGCCGCTCGAGCCGGACGCCCTCGATCGCGTGCGGGTCGCCCCCGAGACACCGCACACCGCCGAGCTCGACGGGGGTGTGCTGACCGTCACGTTCGCCGACACCCTCCGCTACGCCACCACCTACGACATCTCGATCGACAGGGCCCGCGGCGTCACGACAGCCTCCGCGGCCGAGGTCAGCGCCTCCTTCACGACCAAGAACCCCGACCTCTTCACACTCGACCGGACCCCCGATCCAGCCGAGCCGGACTCGATCCGGGTGCGCCCTCTCGCGGGAGGCGAGGCCCGCGTCGTCGCGACCGCCGACCGCATCCAGGACTACGTCGTCGTCGGTCCGGTGCTCGTGATGGCGACACTCGAACCCGACGACACGACCCTCCTCCGCACGGTCGCGCTCGACACCGGCTCGGAGGGGGTCATCCCGCTGCCCGGCCGGGGAGTCGTGCGCGAGCTGCACGCGTCTCCCGAGAAGGGCGTGCTCGGATGGACCTTCAGCGGGAACACCCCGACCGGGCCCCTCGACAGAGCGCTCTACTCCTACGACCTCACCGACCAGAAGAGCGAGGCGGTGGCGGTCACCGGCATCGACGGCGGGCCGCTGCGCGCCCGCGACTGGCTCGTCGTACCGGGGACCACCTCTGCGGTCACCCACTCGCCCGACGACACCGTGCTGCTGATCGACCTGCTGAACCCCGATTCGATCAGCCCGCTCGGGCAGCACGCCGAGCTGCGCGGCTTCGTCCCGGGAGCGAACGCCCTCGTGGTGGCTGATCCCGAGTCCGGGTCGCTGATCGACCTCGCCGACGGGTCGGTCGAGACGCTCGCGCTGCCCACTGCCGATGTCGCGCCGACCGCCTCGCCGGTGCAGGTGGTGCTGCTCGACTCCGGCAGCTACCTCGAACTCGAGGCGGAGTACACGGCCGCCGACGGCACGACGCAGTACTCCGTGGTGCGCGTCGATGCCTCGGGGACGACCGAGGTCTTCCGGACGTCGCCGACAGGACGCATCCGCAGCATCTGCCTCTCACCCAACGGGCAGTTCGTCGCCGTGCAGGCGGTGTCGGAGGAGGGGGTGGCCGACGGGTACCCGGACGTCCCGGGCTTCAGCGCCACCTCGACCGTGCTGGTCGACCTCGACAGCGGCGACACGACCCGCAGCGTCAACGGGATCTCGCGCGACTGGTGCGCCTGAGCCGCGTCCGCCACCGTCGCCCTCGGATCGCGCCGGCCGGCGCAGGTGGCGTCCCGCGCCGCGTGCTCACGCCCGTGACCAGTCGATCGCGTCGAACAGCGCCCGCAGCGCGGCACCGCGCGCCGGATTCACCGCCGCCACCCACGCGATCCGCCCGAGCAGGTGCGCGCCGAAGTCGGGCACACCCGCGCGGTTCTGCCCCGCCGGGCCGTGCGCGACGCAGTTGTGCAGGATCGCGTGCAGCCGGTCGACGTCGGCGCGCCGCACGTTCGGGTGCGCGTTGACCACGACTCCGGTGACGCTCTGCCGCACCGACGCCGAGCGGAGGCGCGTCTTGCGCGGGTTCACGGCGTACCCCGCGTCCGCGACGATCCGCTCGGCGCCGCGGGCGAACGCCTCCGCCCGCCGCGCGAAGCGCTCGCCGCCGCTGAACGCGAGGTCGTCGGCGTAGCGCGTGTAGCGGGCGCCCGCCGCCTCGGCGTACCCGGTGAGCCGTGCATCGAGCCGCCGCAGCGCGAGGTTCGCGAGCGCCGGCGAGGTCGGCGCGCCCTGCGGCAGGTGCGGCAGGGTCAGCGACCGGCGCAGCGCCGCGCGCTCGTCGACGTCGCCGCCCGCGGGCATCCTCCGCAGCACCGCGACGGGCACCGCGTGGGTGCAGAGCCCCGTGAGCGCGTAGGCGACCGCCTCCGTCATCCCCTCACCGCGGAGCAGCCCGAACACGCGCGGCGCCGTCACCTGCGCGAAGAACCGCTGCAGATCGAGCGTCACCACCATCGCCGCGCCCGTGTGCACCCGCGCACCGGTGACGGCGCTGCGCCCGGGCACGAAGCCGTGCGCCGCCGCGTGCACCGGCGCGAGTCCGACGATCTCGTCGAGCACACCCCGCTGCACCGCCTTCAGCCGGGATCGCGGCACCTCGAGCAGCCTCGGCGTGCGGCCCGGCCGCTCCCGCCAGACGTGGTCGTAGTGCTGCACGGCGCCCTCGGAGGCGCGCCGGTTCCAGCCGCCGAGGTCCGCGAATCCGTCGAGCTGCGCGGGAGTGACCTGCAGGAGGCGCGCGAGGTCGTCGCGCCCGTCGATCAGCGGCACCGGGGAGGCGCTGGGGACCGCCCGCGCCGCGACCGGCGCGAGGTGCGCGACCACCGGCTGGGCCCGCTCCGGCAGCAGCCCCGCGATGCAGCGCGCGAGCTCCCGGGGCGCGTCGAGCGGCGGATGCGGGAACGCGACGAGCACCCCCGTCACGAGCGGTCCCAGCCAGCGGCGGCGAGCGCCGAGGGAGTCGGCGGCCGCCACGCGCAGCGAATCGCGCGTCCACTCCGCCCCGAGGAACGCGTGTGCGAGCGCCTCGACGAGCACGTCCCGACCCTGCACAGCGGCACCTCCCCCCGGAGTCGCCGTCCAGCCTAGGCTGAGGTCGACCGCTCCCTTCGGGCGAGGCGGACGGGGCGCGCGTCGCACCGTCCTCTCCGGGGTCACCCCGGGGCACGCAGACCGACCAGGCATCACGCCGCAGGCAACCGCCCGCGCTCCGCGCGGCTCACAGCCCGCACTTCTCGACAGGTCGCCCGAAGTGGGGCGGTCGCCGTTGCGCAAGGGGTCGAGCCGAAACCCACCTCTCTGAGTCATTCGACATAGCCTGGGCGCAGTCGCTCCACCTGACCACCCTTGACCCCGGTGACGGAGCCCTCACAGGCGACGCATCCGAGAAGAGGACCGCGATGAACGAACGGCGCGATTCCGTCCCCGTCGAGGAGTGGTCACCGGTCTTCTCGGGATCGGTCGACGCGGTGCCCCGCGAGACGCTCGAGGCCGCCGTCCGGATCCTCCGCCTCCTCCCCGGGATCGAGCGCGTGACCCTCTCGAGTCCGCACGGGCCGATCGGCGTCGAGCGCCGCTCCTCCGCCACCGCCTGGCAGGCCGCGGACCGCACGGCGATGGCGCTGCTGGCCTCGTCGGCCGATGTGACGGGGATCGTCGCGTACCCCTACGACCCGCGCGACGGTCTGCGGATGGCGACGCCCTCGTACCCGTTCCTCACCCGCGACGGAGGCGTTCCCGCCGCGATCAGCGCGTCCGAGAGCCTCGGCGAGATCACTCCGGCCGAGGCGGCGCGGCGGCGGGACCTGCACCAGAGCCGCGTCGATGCGGAGGATCCGCTGCAGACCCTCTGGGACGCGGAGGAGTCGCACTCCGCCGACCCGCGCGCCTGACGCGCCGGACCCCTGCGCCGAGACTCCGAGAGTTGTCGCACTCGGCATCCAGTGCGACGACTCCTGCGTTCTCGACGCGCGGAGAGGCGTGCGGGACCTGCGACATGTGCAAGACTGTTCATATGAACAAGCGTTCAGAGGAGCGGTAGCCATGGGCGCAGGACACTCGCACGGAGTCGGCGGCCACGCCGGATCCGCGGCCTCGCGTCATCGGCGCCCCCTCGTCATCGCCTTCGCCCTGACCGCGGCCTACATGATTGTCGAGTTCGTCGTCGGCTTCAGCACCGGCTCCCTCGCGCTCATCTCGGACGCCGCGCACATGGGCACCGACGTCCTCGCGCTCGGCATGTCGATCGCCGCGATCTCGCTCGCCGCCCGCCCCGCCGCGAAGGGCCGCACCTACGGCTCCTACCGCCTCGAAGTGCTCGCCGCCCTCGCCAACGGCCTGCTCCTCTTCGCCGTCGCCGGCTTCGTGATCGTGGAGGCGGTGCGCCGCTTCGCCGAGCCGCCCGCGGTCCCCGGCCTCCCCCTCCTGATCACCGCCGTCGTCGGCCTGCTGATCAACCTGATCAGCTTCCGCCTGCTGTCGGCCGGCGCGAAGGAGAGCATCACCCTCCGCGGAGCCTCGCTCGAGGTGCTGGGCGACGCGCTCGGCTCGGTCGGCGTCATCGTCGCCGCGATCCTGCTCCTCACGACCGGCTGGGCCTGGGCCGACCCGATCGTGGGCGTGCTGATCGGGCTGCTGATCCTGCCGCGCACCTGGTCGCTGACCCGCCAGGCGCTCGGCATCCTGATGGAGTCGGCTCCCCCGCACATCGACCTCGCGGCGGTCGAGCGCGACGTCTGCGCGGTGCCCGGCGTGCTGGCGCTGCACGATCTGCACGTCTGGACGATCACCTCCGGCATGGAGAGCGCGAGCGGCCACATCGTGGTCGCCCCCGACGCCGACTACCGCACGGCGCTCGCCTCGGTGCTGGCGGTTCTGCGGGAGGATCATGGCATCGACCACGCGACCATCCAGTGCGAGCCGGAGGAGTTCCCGGAGCAGACGCACCGGGTCTGAGGCGCCGCGCCGCCTCCCCACCGCCGTCCCTTCTCGTCCGCCGTTCGCTCTCAGCCCCCTCGCCCCGTCCACCCTCGCCTCCGGAGCCGTCATGCCAGCCGACACCCCCCACCGCCACGGCGACCCGGCGCGCTCCGAGCTCCCGTCCGGGCTCCCGTCCGACGCCGTGATCGCCGACCTGGCCGACGTCTTCGGGCTGCTCGGCGACCCGGGGCGGATGCGGATCCTGCTCGCGCTGCTCGGCGGCCCCCTCCGGGTGAACGAGCTCTCGGACCGCAGCGGACTCAGCCCGTCCGCGACCTCGCACGCCCTGCGCCTCCTGCGCTCGCACCGCGTCGTGGAGGCGCACCGCGAGGGCCGCACCGCCGAGTACGCCCTCGCCGACGAGCACGTCCGCGACTTCCTCGAGCTCGGCCTGGCCCACGTCGGCCACACCGTCCTCGTGCACACCGTCGCCACTCCCGACGCGACCCCGGAGGCGTGCGACCCGCCCGCGCACCCCTGACCCGCCCCGCCCTCCACTCCTCGAAAGTTGTCGTACTCGATCGCCCAGTACGACAACTCCTGCGTTCTCGGCCGGGCGCTCGTCCGGAGGCGCACTGGATTCAGCGCACCCCGCGCGCGCCTTCCGCTTGTTGACGTGAACATGTAAGGTCGGCCCCCTGAGCGTGTTCACGTGAACACACTCGACTTTCACAGGCGAAAGAGAGAACGCATCAATGTCGATGTCCGCGAGAAGACCGTCCTCGAGAAGACTCGCCGCGCTCGCCACGAGCGCCGCCCTGGCCGCCGGAGCACTGCTCGCCGTCCCGGCCGCCGCCCCCGCTCAGGCGGCCGACGCGTTCCGGATCACGCCCAACCCCGCCACCGCCGGCGAGGCCTACGAGGGCTGGGGCACCAGCCTCGTCTGGTTCGCCAACGCGACCGGCAACTACCCCGAGGCCCTCCGCGAGGAGCTCTACCAGAAGGTGTTCGGCGAGGACGGCCTCGACCTCAACATCGCGCGCTACAACATCGGCGGCGGCAACGCCTCCGACGTGAAGGACTACCTGCGCCCCGGCGGCGCGGTCGAGGGCTGGTGGAAGCCGGACACGACCGGCGCCCAGTACAGCGGCACCACCACGAACTACGCCGACCGCGCGGCCCTGCTCGCGAAGTGGAACGCCGACGACCCCGCCTCCTACGACTGGACCGCCGATGAGACGCAGCGCTGGTGGGTCGAGAAGCTCGCCGCCGAGCAGCAGATCTCGCACTGGGAGGCGTTCGCCAACTCCGCCCCCTACTTCATGACCGAGAGCGGTTACGTCTCCGGAGGCTTCACCGCCACGAGCGAGCAGCTCAAGCCCGCCGCCGAGCAGCAGTTCGCGAAGTACCTCGTGAACGTCACCGAGCACATGGAGGACGAGTACGGCATCGAGTTCGACACGCTCGACCCCTTCAACGAGCCGAACACCAACTACTGGGGCACGCAGCTCACCAACGGCGTCCCCACCGGCGGACGGCAGGAGGGCATGCACATGGGCCCCACTCGCCAGACCGACCTGATCCCCGACGTCACCGCCGCGCTCGACGCCTCCACCACCGATGCCGGCATCGCCGCGATGGATGAGACCAACCCCAGCATCTTCAAGACGAACTGGGCCGCCTACTCCCCCGAGATCCGCGCCCAGGTCGACCGGATGAACGTGCACACCTACGGCACCTCCGACCGCCTCGCCGTCCGCGACCTCTCGAAGCAGGCCGACACCGACCTCTGGATGAGCGAGATCGAGGGCAACTGGGTCCAGGGCTACAACCCCGTCAACATCGAGAACGGCCTCGGCATCGCCGGACGCATCCACGACGACCTGCGCGAGCTCGAGCCGAAGGCCTGGGTGCTCTGGCAGCCGGTCGAGGACCTCTACAACATGAGCCCGAAGGGCGAGAACCTCAACTGGGGCTCGATCTTCATCGACCTCGACTGCAAGCCGTACCAGGAGGCGGGCGCCGAGGTCTGGAAGTCGGCCCGCCGCGTCGCCGACGCCGGGGGCGACTCCACGAAGGCCCCGGTCTGCGGCGTCGAGACCAACTCGAAGTTCAACACGATCCGCAACTTCACGAAGTTCATCCACGAGGGCGACCGCCTGATGTCGGTGAACGACACCGCCAGCACCGCCGCCGTCCGCGCCGACGGCACGGGCGCCACGGTCGTGCACACCAACAGCGCCGCGACCTCGCAGACGATCACGCTCGACCTCTCGCGCTTCGGCACCATCGCCGACGGCGCGACGGTCACCCCCTACGTCACGACCCAGGCCTCCTCGGCCGCCGCGCCCACCGGCAACGCGCTCGTGCAGAAGTCGGCGGTCGTCATCGACAGGGAGGCGCGCACCGCGACGGTCACCGTGCCCGCCAAGTCGGTCACCACCTTCGCGATCGACGGAGTATCGGGTGTCGCCGACTCCGCCCCCGCCCTGCGCGACGGACACCACTACCAGCTGGTCGGCTCGCAGAGCGGCAAGGCCCTGACCGCGACGACGACCGGAGCCGCGACGACGATCACGACGCTCGCCACCGACTCCGCCGCCGCCGCGAAGCAGAACTGGACGGTGCACGAGGTGCCGGCCGGCGAGCGCGAGGCGACCCGCCGCGTGGTGCTGCAGACCACCGACGGACGCGTCCTCGGCGCGACCACCGCCGGGACCGACCTGCGTTCGGTCTCGGTCGACTCCGCCAAGACCACCGCCGCGACGCGCTGGATCGTCAACTCGACCGACGGCGTGAGCTTCACCCTCGTCAACGAGTCGATCGCCCAGTCGCTCGACGTCAACGGCCAGTCGAGCGCCGAGAACACCGCGGTCGGCGTCTACGGGTCCAACGGCGGAGCGAACCAGTCGTGGACCCTGCGCGATCTGGCCCCGGCCGCGTCGCAGACGGTCGCCGTCCGCACGACCGTGGGCGTCGCTCCGGCCCTGCCCGCCTCGGTGACCCCGCAGTACTCGTGGGGCGCCGGCTCGCCGATCGCCGTCACCTGGCAGCGTCCCGCCGACTCGGCCTACGCCACCGCCGGGCGCGTCGACGTGAAGGGCACCGCGACCGACCTGTTCGGCCAGTCGATCCCCGTCACCGCGCTCGTCGACGTCGGTGGACTCACCGCCGCCGACCCGGTCTCGATCACCGTCGCCTCCGGAGCGAGCGTCGCCGGAGTGAAGGCCGCCGCGCCCAGCGCCGTGCCCGCCCGCGTCGGCGCCTCGACCAGCACCTTCGCGGTGCCGGTCACCTGGGACTGGACGCCGCTCACCACGGCCGCCCTCGCCCAGCCCGGCTCCGTGACGATCTCGGGCACCGCGACCGCCGACGGCGCCACCCTGCCGGCCACCCTCACGGTGCTCGTCACCGCGGGCACGCTCCGCAACTTCAACCCCGATGCGGGCATCGTCGCCACCGCGACGTCGGCCGAGTCGGGCTTCGGTCCGGAGCGCACCCGCAACGGCGTCGACGGCGACAAGGGCTGGTCGAACTGGGTCAGCGGCACGAAGGCCGCGCAGAGCACCCTGACCTACACCTTCCCCGCGGCGCGTCAGGTGCAGCAGGCGTCGGTGCAGTTCCAGCGCGACGGAGGCACCAGCTGGGCGCAGAGCTACCAGCTGCAGTACCAGGGTGCCGACGGAGGCGCGTGGACCTCGGTCCCCGGCTACGAGTCGGCGGTCGCGCTGGCCTCGCCCGCCGACGGCACTGCTCCGATGATCTCGGTCACGTTCGCCCCGGTCACGGCCAAGGCGTTCCGCGTCGTGATGAACGCCTACGCGAACACGCACCTCATCGTGTCCGAGGTGAAGCTGTTCGAGTCGGTCGCGTCGCCCGCCGCGGTCAGCTCCCTCGGGGCGCTGCGCGTGAACGGAGTCGGCGTCGCCGGCTTCGACCCCGCCCGCACCTCGTACGCGGTGACCCTCGAGGGCACGACGATGCCGGTGATCACCGCGGTGGCCACCGATTCGGCGGCCCGGGTGCGCGTCACTCAGCCGACCAGCGCGAACGGCGGAGTCGCCTCCATCGCCGTCACCGCGGCCGACGGCTCGGCGACCACCACGACGACGGTGACGGTGACGCTGAAGCAGCCCGCCGCCCTCGCCGTCGCGGTCACCGCGACGACCCGCTGCATCGCCGGCAAGGTGACGCTCACGGTGACGGCGCAGAACAACGCGGCCGTGCCGGTGTCGATGACGATCGCCTCCGCCTACGGGTCGAAGGAGTTCACCGGAGTCGCCCCCGGCAAGAACGCCAGCGCCGCCTTCTCGACGCGCGCCGCCTCGGTGCCCGCCGGCGAGGCGACCGTCACCGCGACGGGAACCGTCGACGGCACGGCCGTCACCACGGTGATCCCCGCCGCGTACACCGCGCGCAGCTGCAACTGACGCTGTGCGCCTCGTGACCGCCTCCGCCCTCCGGGCCGGGGGCGGTCACGTCGTTGCGGAGGTGTGTGAAGAATTCAGGACGGATGTCCCGAGACGTCGCCCGACCCGCCGCGGTCGGCCATCGGGAAGGGATCCATCCTGAGTTGTCGACGGCCCCAGCACTGCGGCTAGCGTCGGAGTATGCAGGCCTCCGCCGTCGATGAAAGGGACTCGCGCTGGGAGCGGCACGACGCCCGCTACCGTCTCTACACCTTCGATGCCGGAGGGGTCACCAGCACCGTCGACATCATCGATGCCGCACTGCAGGACGCCCTCTGGTCCGGTGAGGTCGCCGGCCGCTCAGGTCTGCTCTGGTCTCTCGCGCTCGTCATCGACGACACGATGCTGGGCCGCGGTCTCGTCTGGATGTCGGGAATGGACTATCACGACCGCCCGTCCTCCCCCGCCGAGTGGCGCGCCCGCGCCGAGATGCAGGACCGGTACCTGAGCACCGCGCCGAAGCCCGAGGGCTCACCGGCGCTCCCCGGCGGGAAGCGCGTCATCCGGCTCTTCTGCGACCACGGAGCCGAGTGGCCGCTCTGGGAGAGCTTCACAGCCGAGTACAACCGGACGCCCGATGAACTGGGCCTCAGCGAGCCTCTCGGTGATCGCCTCCATGCCTGGGTCTCCGAGCACCGCGACGCGAGTGGTGGAGGTGACCACGTCGCCGAGGGATGGCGCCTGCACGCACTGCTGCAGGACGAAGTCGGCTCCTTCGCCGAAGTGCGCCCGGACTTCTCTCTCTGAGCCCTGGACCCTCCGCGTCAGTGCGCCTCGACAGGCTCGCCGCGCTTGAGCAGCCGCGAGACGCCCGTGATCACGGCGACGACGATCAGCCCGAGCACGAGCCCGAACACCATCGAGACGGCGGTGTCCGCGAGCCACACCACGATCGGGCCGGCACCCTCCACCGCGTGCGTCACAACGTGCACGACGTCCTCGGGCGCGTGCCAGAACGTCTCGGCCAGGTTCGAGATCACGAGGTGACCGCCGACCCAGAGCATGGCGAGCGTGCCGATGATGCTGATGCCGCGGAAGACGGCGGGCATCGACGCGACGATGCGCGCACCGGTGCGGCGGACTCCGCGCGCCGCGTTCTTCATCAGGCGAAGGCCCACGTCGTCGATCTTCACGAGCAGGGCGACGGCTCCGTAGACGAGCAGCGTCATCCCGAGGCCCACCACCGCGAGCGCGCCGAGCGTGCCGCCGAAACCGAGGTCGGTGTCGAGGCCGTCGAGCGCGATGAGCATGATCTCGGTGCTCAGGATGAGGTCGGTGCGGATGGCCCCGAAGACGAGCTTCTTCTCGTCCCGCGACTCCGTCTCACCGGCCTGGTGGTGCATCCCGAACCACTCCATCACCTTCTCGGCGCCCTCGAAGCAGAGGAACGTGCCGCCGATGATCAGCAGGTACGGCAGCACCCAGGGCGCGAACGACGAGAGCAGCAGCGCCAGCGGGATGATGATGACGAACTTGTTGAAGAGGCTGCCGAGCGCGATCCTCCACACCACGGGCAGCTCACGCGCGGGGGTGAGCCCCTGCACGTACTGCGGAGTGACGGCCGCGTCGTCGATGACGACACCCGCCGTCTTCGCGCTCGCCTTCAGAGCGGCGGTGAGGATGTCATCGACAACCGCGAGCAGGCCGACCGACATGTTCGTCTCCTTGTATTCGTCCGGGTGAGAGGGCTCACAGTATCGCGGGCGCGTGGCTTCACCGGTGCGGGGCCCGGCCTGCGGGCGTGCAGGGATCTCGGGCTGCGGGCTCGATCAGGAGGGAGGGTCGACGCCCGTCATGACTCTCGTGCCGCCCTGCCCTGCCCGAGCCTGCTGGTCGAGCGGCCCGCGGGTTGTTCCTCCACAGCCCCTCCGGGGCGCGGGTCGTCCCGTTCTGGCGCACTTGCCGGGTCGGTGTCGGTGCTCCCCGCTTCACTGTTCGTATGGCAGTTGCAGCAGATGAACGACCGGCGGAGGCGTCACTCGACGCGATCCGCGAGGGCGCCGATGACGTCGGCCGGCTCGCCCGGAACGCGTCCCGAGACCTCCTCGCTGCCGCCGAGCGGCTCTACGAGGTGTACCGGGCCGCGCTCTCGATCCCGCTCGCGTTCGCGCGCGGTGGCCTGTCGAGCAGCGAGTCCCACGATCTCGTCGAGCGCTCGATCCGCGCCGAGCTCGCGGTCGGATCGGGGGTGTCGGAGCGGGAGCTGTCCCGCGAGCTCGAACGCGCTCATCTGCTGGTCGAAGACCTGCCGTCGACCCGGGCGGCTCTCGCGGCCGCACGCATCCGGTGGCGGGCGGCCGAGGTGATCTGCTCGGTCGCCGCACTGCTGCCGAAGGAGTCGCTCCCCGAGTTCGACGAACGCGCCGCGGAGCTGGCGCTCTCGACGACCCCGACGCAGCTGCGACGCGCCGTCGACCGCCTCCGCGACGAGCTGCACGACGAGCCCCTCGAGAAGCGGCACGCGCACGCCATGGAGGACCGCGGCGTGTGGCTGACGCCGGAGATCGACGGGATGGCGACCCTGTCCGCGTACCTTCCGGCGCCGGTCGCGGTCGGCGTGTACAACCGCCTCGACCGGATCGCGCGGGCCCTCCGCGACGGCGACGGTACTGACGGAGACGAGCGGACCCTCGCGCAGCTGCGCGCCGATGCGCTCACCGATCTGCTCTGCGACGGCGACATCGCCGGCACCACCCCGGTCAGCGACGGCACGGAGGCTCCGCCGACCTTCGTCCCCGGAATCCGCGCGGACGTGCGGCTGACGCTGGCTGCGAGCACCGCCGCCGGTCTCGACGATGCACTCGCCGACCTCGACGGCTTCGGGGCGATCCCTGCCGCTGTCGCTCGAGAACTCGTCGGCGTCGCCGCCACGTTCACCCGCGTCCTCACAGACCGCGACACCGGCACCGTCACCTCCGTCGGACGCACACACCGCGTCCCACCACCGCAGATGCGCCTCCACCTGCAGCTGCGAGATCAGACCTGCCGCTTCCCCGGCTGCACCCGACCCGCCTCCACCACCGAAGCCGACCACACGATCGAGTGGCGCAACGGAGGTGACACCTCCCTCCACAATCTCGCCTCGCTCTGCACCGCCCACCACCACGTCCGCCACGGCGACCGCTGGACCTATCGCCTCCATCCCGACGGGACAGCCGACTGGACCACCCCCACCTGCCGCCACGTCACCGCCCGACCACCTGCACTCCCCGGACGCCCGCCCGCACCACCTCCACGCTTCGACGACGCCACGCCGTCGTTCGGAGCGCCAAGAAAAGGCCCCCGGTCAGGCTCCTCCTCCGCCTGAGCGAGCAGGCCCACTGGGAAGGCCCCCGCTGCAAGCCTGCTGGTCGAGTAGCCGCCGGCGGCGGTGTAGTGAGACCCCGCCTCCATCAGCGGCTCCTTGCCGCCCTCTTCCCTCGCCACCGAGACGCGAAGCGGCCCGTCACTCCGTCGCCGCGTCGTACACCGCCAGCAGCCGGTCGAGGAACGCGAGCACCGTCGCCCGCTCGCCCTCGTCGAGGCTCGCGACCAGATACTCGACGCCCTCGATCAGCGGCGCCACTCGCTCCTGCGCCAGCGCCGCCGAGCTCTCGGACGCGGTGACGACGAGCTTCCGCCCGTCGAACGGGTGCCGGTCGCGCCGCACGTGGCCCGCCGCCTCGAGCCGGTTGAGCACCAGCGTGGTGGCGGCCGTCGAGATGTCGAGCCTCCGCGCGAGCTCGGTCGGTGTCAGCGGTCCCGCCCCGAGCAGGTGCGTCATCGCTCCGAGCCCGACCGGGTCCACCGCGAGCGTCCGCGAGAGCGAGCGCTCGAAGTCGCGCTGCCGCTCCGTCACCTGGCGCACCCGGGTGCGGATGCCGTGGTCGTCAGAGGCGGCGGTGTCGGTCATCCCGCCAGAGTACCCGTGTATATTGCCAATCTCATTGATTATCAACGGAGGCGACAATGCCGCGCATCCTCATCTCCGGCGCCAGCATCGCCGGGCCCGCCCTCGCGTTCTGGCTGCAGCGCTACGGCTGCGAGACGACGATCGTCGAGCGGGCTCCCGAGCTGCGCCCCGGCGGGCAGAACGTCGACGTCCGCGGCGCCGGCCGCGAGGTCGCCCGCCGCATGGGCATCGAGGACGACATCCGCGCCGCCACGACCGGCGAGGTCGGCACCCGCTTCATCGGCCGCCACGGGCAGACGCTCGCCGAGTTCCCGGCCGGCACCTCCGACTCCGGAGGCGCGACCGCCGAGCTCGAGATCCTGCGCGGCGATCTCGCCCGGCTCCTCGTCGACCGTACCGCCGAGACCACCGAGTACCGCTTCGGCGACCGCATCACCGCCCTCGACGATGACGGCGACGGCGTCACCGCCTCCTTCGAGACCGCCCCCGACGAGCGCTTCGACCTGGTGATCGCCGCAGACGGCATCGGGTCGAGCACCCGCCGCCTCGTCTTCGGCGACGAGCCCGAGATCCGCTCGCTCGGCCTCGAGACCTCCTACGCGACCCTCCCACGCACCGCCGCCGACGACGACTGGTGGCGCTGGTACACCGCCGACCGCGGGCGCAGCATCACCCTCCGCCCCGACTCGCACGGCACCCTGCGCGTCGCGCTCTCGTACCTGACCGAGCGCAGCGCCGAGCGCCGCTCCGTCGACGAGCAGCGGACCAGACTGCGCGAGGTCTTCGCCGACGCGGGCTGGGAGGCGCCGCGCGTCCTCGCGGGCATCGACGCCTCCGACGACCTCTACTTCGAGTCGATCGGCCAGGTGCACGCACCGCGCTGGTCGAGCGGACGCGTGGCGCTCGTCGGCGACGCGGCCTACTGCGCCTCGCCCGTCAGCGGGATGGGCACGAGCCTCTCGATCGCGGGCGCCTACGTCCTCGCCGGCGAGCTCGCGGCGCACGTCGACCACCGCGACGCCCTCGCCGGCTACGAGCGCCGGATGCGTCCGTACGTCGACCAGGCGCAGAAGCTGCCGCCGGGCACCCCGCGCCTGGCCCACCCCGTGTCGCGGCCCGGAGTCACCGCCTTCGGCCTCGCCGTGAAGCTGGGGGCCTCGCCGCTCGGCTCACGGCTGGCCGCGCGCTTCGCGACTCCGCCGGCCGACGCGATCGACCTGCCCGACTACTCCCACCTGGAGCGCTGAGCGCGCCCGTCAGCCCTGCCGGCGACGGTGCAGCAGGTTCGCGACCGCGGAGGCGACCACCAGGATCGCGGCGCACCACCCGAGCGCGATCCACAGCGACGCCTCCGCCTCCCGGCCCGCCAGGAGCCGGCGCAGGGCGTCGACGATCGCCGTCACCGGCTGGTTCTCGGCGAAGAAGCGCACCGGACCGGGCATCCCCTCGGTCGGCACGAAGGCCGAGCTGACGAACGGCAGCAGGATCAGCGGGTACGAGAAGGCGCTCGCTCCATCGACCGTCTTCGCGCTCAGCCCCGCGATCACCGCGACCCAGGTCAGGGCGAGCGTGAAGAGGAGGAGCACTCCCGCCACTCCCAGCCACGCGAGCAGCCCCGCGGAGGAGCGGAACCCGATCACGAGCGCCACCAGCACGACCACGACGAGCGAGATCGCGTTCGCGACGACCGAGGTGAGCACCTGCGCCCAGAGCACCGACGAGCGGGCGATCGGCAGCGTGTGCAGGCGGTCGAAGAAGCCGCTCTGCAGATCGAGGAACAACCGGTACGCGGTGTACGAGATGCCGGAGGCGATCGTGATCAGCAGGATGCCCGGCAGAAGGTAGTCGACGTACGAGCCCGGCGCGCCGCCGGCGTCGACCGCGCCGCCGAAGACGTAGACGAAGAGCAGCAGCAGCGCGATCGGCATCAGCGCCGTCGTGACGACGGTGTCGGGGCTGCGGAGGATGTGCCGGAGCGAGCGCCCGGTCAGCACGGCCGTGTCGCCGAGGGCGGACGAGCGCGTCTGCACGGTCATCGCGACTCCCCCTCCCGGCGGGCCGGCCCGGTCAAGGCCAGGAACACGTCCTCGAGCGTCGGCCGCTTCTCGACGAGCACCGTCTCGACGGGCGGCAGCAGCCGCTGCAGCTCCTCGAGCGTGCCGCCGTGCACGATCCGCCCCTCGTGCAGGATCGCGATGCGGTCGGCGAGGCGCTCGGCCTCGTCGAGGTACTGGGTGGTGAGCAGGATCGTGGTGCCCTGCCTCGCCAGCTGCTCGACCGCCTCCCACACCTCGAGCCGTGCCGAGGGGTCGAGCCCGGTCGTCGGCTCGTCGAGCAGGATCACGTCGGGGTCGCCGACGAGGCTCATCGCCAGATCGAGGCGAGCCGCCCGCCCGCCTCGGTCAGCGAGAACCGAGCTAGAAGTCGGTCGGCGACGCCGCCCGGGTCGGCGAGGTGCCGGAGGCGCGCGATGAGCACGAGGTTCTCGCGCCCGCTCAGCCGCTCGTCGACCGCGGTGAACTGACCCGTCGAGCTGATCGACGCACGGACCGCGGCGGGATCGGCGACGACGTCGGCCCCGGCGACGACCGCCGTGCCTCCGTCGGGCCGCAGCAGCGTCGAGAGGATGCGCATCACCGTCGTCTTGCCCGCCCCGTTCGAGCCGAGCAGGGCGACGATGCTCCCGCGGTCGACCTCGAGGTCGACTCCGCGCAGCACCTCGACGGCGCCGAACGACGTGCGGAGCCCCGCCAGCCGGATCACCGGCTCGCTCATCGGGGGCCGCCGTCGGCCTGGCTCGCCACGGCGCGGTCGACCGCGTCGGTCAGCCGGGCTCGCTCCTTGCCGATCCACGACCCCTCGGGGTAGTTGCGGAGGAAGGCCTCCGCGAACTCGACCGGGTCCTCGCCCACGAGGCTGCGGATCGGGGTGCCCGCCGCGGCGGCCTCCTCGACCACGTCGGCGAGGTCGTCGAGCAGGGCGAGCAGGTGCTCGGGCCTCGACGACGCGAAGTAGTAGACGTAGTGCTCCACCGCCTCGAGCACCGAGCGGTACTCGGCGGGCAGCCTCTTCGTGCGGGCGGCGAACGCCCGGTACCTCTTCTTGTCTCCCAGGTCGCCGATGAGCTTCTCGATCAGCATGGCCGTCCTCCTTCGTCGCGGAGCTGCTCCAGTCGTTCTGCGAGGAAGCTCCAGGTCCTCCAGAACTCGTCGAGGTAGTCGCGACCCCGGGCGTTGAGCGAGTACACCTTGCGGGGCGGGCCCTTCTCGGACGGCACCTTCTCGACGTCGACGAGGTCGCGCTGCTCGATCCGCACGAGCAGCGCGTAGACGGTGCCCTCGGCGATGTCGGCGAAGCCGTCGTCGCGCAGCTTCGCGGTGATCTCGTACCCGTAGGCCGAGCGCGTCGCGAGGATCGCGAGCACGATGCCCTCGAGCGTGCCCTTGAGCATCTCGGTCGCCTGCTTGCCCACGTGCCGCCTCCGGTCGTACTCAGTGTCACTAGCTACTGGTAGATAGTAACGCTGAGTACCGGCTGCGGCAAGGGTCGCCGAGGAGGCACCGGGCGCGCGAACGGCCCGGTGCGGCGAGGCGCGTCAGCCGCGCGCCGGCCCCGTGCTCTCGCGCACGACGAGCCCCGTCGGGATGAGCGAGACGCCCGAGCGCTCGCCCGACTCGAGCTCGCGCAGCAGGGTGTCGACCGAGCGCCGCCCCGTGTCGCCGAAGAACTGCCGCACCGTGGTGAGCGGCGGCCAGAAGCTCGCCGACTCCTCCATGTCGTCGAAGCCGACCACGCTCACGTCTCCCGGCACCGCGCGCCCCGCCTCGTGCAGCGCCCGCAGCACGCCGAGGGCCATCTGGTCGTTCGCGGCGAAGATCGCGGTCACCGAGGGGTCCGCGGCCAGCGTCCGGCCGAGGCGGTATCCGGAGGCGCTCGACCAGTCGCCGACGAGGACCTCGGGCACCGGGGCGCCCGCCGCCCGCAGCGTCGACTCCCAGGTCTCGCGGCGGCGCTCGGCCGAGTACGAGCGCTCGGGGCCGGCGATGTGCCAGACGGTCCGGTGCCCCAGCTCGAGCAGGTGCTCGACGGCCTGCCGCGCGCCCGACACCTGGTCGGTGTCGACGACCGGGTACCTGTCGCCTCCGGCCGAGTCCACGACGACCACCGGCAACTCGGGCGGCAGCACGATGTCGGTCTCGTCGAGCAGGTGCGCCTCGACGACGATGATCACGCCGTCGACCGCCTCCTCGCTCAATCGGTGGAAGGCGACCGAGACCTCGCCCTGCGTCGGGTGCGGGACGGGGATGAGGGTGATGGAGTAGCCCGCATCCGCTGCCGCGATCGCGATCGCATCGAGAGTGCGCATGTTGCCGAAGGACGACAGCGTGAACATGATCACGCCGATGCTGTGGAAGCGGCCGGTCCGCAGGGCCCGGGCGGCGCTGTTGGGCCGGTAGCCGAGGGCCCGCATCGCCTCGAGCACGCGTTCGCGGGTCTCGGTGTCGACGTTCTGCCTGCCGTTCGACACGCGCGAGACCGTCTGGCCCGAGACGCCGGCGCGGCGCGCGACGTCCGCCATGGACACGCCGCGGCGGCGCGGGACTGCGGCGTTCGTCTCGATGGCCATGGCCCCTTTATAGCGCGTCGCACAACATAGTGGTCGGCGCGGCGCCGGTCGCGGATGTTGACGTCATCATGCTACGGTGACGTTCTGCCATGTTGACGTGAACATGGTGCCCCTCCCGAACGGAATCCCAGATGACGACGACGTCTCCCCCTGTGCCGCTGAGCGAGGTCTCCCCGCCCGCGGATCCCCTCGCCGTCCCGCGCTCGCGTGCGAAGAGCGAGTGGAAGGGCCTCGCCTTCGTGGCGCCCTTCCTGGTCGTGTTCGTGCTGGTCTTCATCGCGCCGGTCGTCTACTCGATCTACCTCAGCCTGTTCCGCGAGCAGCTCGTCGGCGGCAACGCCTTCGTCGGCCTGCAGAACTACATCACCCTGTTCGGCGACTCCAACTTCTGGGAGGGCTTCGGACGCGTCCTGCTCTTCCTGGTCGTCCAGGTCCCGATCATGCTGGTCCTCGCGCTGGTCGCGGCCCTCGCGATCGACAGCGGGCGCCTGCACGGCACCGGCTTCTTCCGCATCGTCGTCTTCCTCCCCTACGCGGTGCCCGCCGTGGTGGCCGTCCTGATGTGGGGCTTCATCTACGGCGACAACTTCGGTCTCGCCGCCAACGTCAACGACCTGCTCGGCTCCGACGTCGTCCAGCCGTTCTCGCGCGACTGGATCCTCGCCTCCATCGGCAACATCGTCACGTGGGAGTTCGTGGGCTACAACATGCTCATCTTCTACTCCGCGCTGAAGACGATCCCCGGCGAGCTCTACGAGGCCGCCGAGATCGACGGTGCGGGCCCGATGCGCGTCATCACCGCGATCAAGCTGCCTGCCCTGCGCGGCGCGATCGTCATCGCCACGATCTTCTCGATCATCGGCAGCTTCCAGCTGTTCAACGAGCCCAACATCCTCCGGACGCTGGCGCCGAACATCATCACCACCTACTTCACACCGAACATGTACGCCTACAACCTGTCCTTCGCCGGTCAGCAGTACAACGCGTCCGCCACCGTCGCGATCGTCATGGGAGTGATCACCGCCGTGATCGCCTACGTCGTTCAGCTCCGTGGCTCGCGGAAGGAGAACTGATGGCCCTCGCGACCGCACCCCGCGCCTCCGCGCCCCAGCGCGCCTCCGCACCGAAGAGCACGCCCCGCCGCGGCTCCTCGGTCCAGCCGAGGAAGTCGATCGCCTTCACCCTCCTGATGTCGGCGTTCATCCTCTACAGCCTCGTCCCGCTGGCCTGGCTGGTCATCAACGCCACGAAGACGCAGGCGGGCCTGTTCTCGAGCTTCGGCCTCTGGTTCGACGGCGACTTCGTGTTCTTCCAGAACATCGCCGAGACGCTGACCTACCGCGACGGCATCTTCCTCCGCTGGCTCGGCAACACCCTCCTCTACGTCGTGGTCGGGGCCGGAGGCGCGACGCTGCTCGCCACGCTCGCCGGCTACGGTCTCGCGAAGTTCCGCTTCGCCGGCCGCAAGGCGGTCTTCGCGGTCGTCCTCGGCGCGATCGCCGTCCCCGGCACCGCACTCGCCGTCCCGACGTTCCTGATGTTCAGCCAGCTCGGCCTCACCAACACCCCGTGGGCGATCATCATCCCCTCGCTGATCAGCCCCTTCGGGCTGTACCTGGTGTGGGTCTACGCCGTCGAGTCGGTGCCCACCGAGCTGCTCGAAGCGGCGCGGATGGACGGAGCGGGCGAGTTCCGCACCTTCTTCACCATCTCGATCCGCCTGCTCGCCCCCGGCATCGTGACGGTGCTGCTGTTCTCGGTCGTCGCGACCTGGAACAACTACTTCCTGCCGCTGATCATGCTGAGCGACCCCTCCTGGTACCCGCTGACGGTGGGCCTCAACCAGTGGAACGCGCAGGCCACCGGCGTCAGCGCGCAGCCGATCTACAACCTCGTGATCACGGGCTCCCTGCTCACGATCATCCCCATCGTCGTCGCCTTCCTCGGACTCCAGCGCTTCTGGCAGTCCGGGCTGAGCGCCGGAAGCGTCAAGGGCTGAGGCCCTCCTCCCCCGCGTCGGAGCGTCCTGCCCCGCACCACCCACAGCACGAAGAAGTGAAGGGAACACACCCATGAAGATCGCCCGCTCCGCCCTCCGGCGGACCCTGACGGTCGTGGCGGCCGCGGCACTCACCGCCGGCTCGCTCGCCGCCTGCTCCTCCGACTCCGGAGGCGGCGCCGCAGCCGGATCCGGCACCGCCGCCGACCTCGACGCCGCCCTCGAGGCCGGCGGCACGATCACCTACTGGAGCTGGACGCCGAGCGCCGAGGCCCAGGTCGCCGCGTTCGAGAAGGCCTACCCGAAGGTCGACGTCGAGCTGGTCAACGCCGGCACGAACAAGGACGAGTACACCAAGCTCGAGAACGCTCTCAAGGCCGGCTCGGGCGCCCCCGACGTCGTGCAGATCGAGTACTACGCCATGCCGCAGTTCGCGCTGTCGGACTCGCTGCTCGACCTCTCGCAGTACGGCATGGGCGACCTCGAGGACAAGTACTCCGCGTCCACCTGGGGCAGCGTCACCATCGACGGCAAGCTCGTCGGCCTCCCCCAGGACTCGGGCCCCATGGCGCTGTTCTACAACAAGACGGTCTTCGACCAGTACGGCATCGCGGTCCCGACCACCTGGGACGAGTACGTCGCTGCGGCCGAGAAGCTGCACACCGCCGACCCGTCGAAGTACATCACCGCCGACACCGGCGACGCCGGCTTCGCGACCAGCATGATCTGGCAGGCGGGCGGCGAGCCGTTCAGCACCGACGGCACAGACATCACCGTGAACCTCGAGGACGAGGGCACCAAGAAGTGGACCGGCGTCTGGAACCAGCTCGTCGAGGGCGGCCTCCTCTCCGACACCCCCGGCTGGGGCGACGAGTGGTACAAGGGCCTCGGTGACGGCTCGATCGCGTCGCTGATCACCGGCGCGTGGATGCCCGGCGTCCTCGAGTCCAGCGTCCCCGACGCCTCCGGAGACTGGGCCGTCGCGCCCATCCCGACCTACGACGGCACCGCCGTCAGCGCCGAGAACGGCGGAGGCGGCCAGTCGGTCACCTCGCAGAGCGAGAACCCGGCGCTGGCCGCCGCGTTCCTGCGCTGGCTGAACAGCGACCAGGCCTCGGTGGACGTGTTCCTCGAGAGCGGCGGATTCCCGGCGACCTCGGCCGACCTCAGCGACCCCGACTTCACCGGCGCCGAGTCCGAGTACTTCGGCGGTCAGAAGATCAACGAGGTGCTGACCCAGGCCTCGAAGGACGTCCGCTCCGGCTGGTCGTACCTGCCCTACCAGGTCTACGCGAACAGCGTGTTCGGCGATACCGTCGGCCAGGCGTACGCCAACCAGACCAGCCTCGACGACGGCCTCGCGGCCTGGCAGAGCCAGCTCGTCGAGTACGGCAACGCTCAGGGCTTCACGGTCTCCGAGTAGCACTCACGTCGACGAGGCCGGCCGGATCCGCTCCGGCCGGCCTCTTCGCGTCCCGCCGCTCGGCGACCCGAGCGCACCGACTCCCAGGGGGGATCCCGCATGACCACCGCTCGCTTCGCCATCGGCGCCACCGATTTCGAGCTCGACGGCCGCCCGCACCGCATCCTGTCGGGGGCGCTGCACTACTTCCGCATCCACCCGGATCTCTGGGCCGACCGCATCCACAAGGCGCGGCTGATGGGGCTCAACACGATCGAGACCTACGTCGCGTGGAACGCCCACGAGCCCCAGCGCGGCTCCTGGCGTGCCGACGACGGGCTCGACCTCGGCCGGTTCCTCGACCTCGTCGCCGCCGAGGGGATGCACGCGGTGGTCCGCCCCGGGCCCTACATCTGCGCGGAGTGGGACAACGGCGGTCTCCCCGCCTGGCTGCTCCGCGACCCCGAGGTGGGCGTGCGCCGCTCGGAGCCGCACTACCTCGCGGCCGTCAGCGAGTACCTCCGCCGGGTCTACGCGATCGTCGCGCCGCGGCAGATCGACGTCGGCGGGCCGGTCGTGCTCGTGCAGATCGAGAACGAGTACGGCGCCTACGGCAGTGACAAGGAGTACCTCGCCGAGCTGGTCCGCGTGACGCGCGACGCCGGCATCACCGTGCCGCTCACGACGATCGACCAGCCGACGCCGCAGATGCTCGCCGACGGCAGCCTGCCGGGCCTGCACCTGACGGGATCGTTCGGCTCGCGCACCCCCGAGCGCCTCGCGACCCTCCGCGAGTTCCAGCCGACCGGGCCGCTGATGTGCATGGAGTTCTGGTGCGGCTGGTTCGACGACTGGGGCACGCAGCACCACACGACCGACGCCGACGCCTCCGCCCGCGAGCTCGACGCACTGCTCGCGGTGGGCGGGTCGGTCAACATCTACATGTTCCACGGAGGCACCAACTTCGGCCTCACGAGCGGCGCGAACGACAAGGGCCGCTACGCCGCCATCACGACGAGCTACGACTACGACGCGCCGCTCGATGAGGGCGGCGACCCGACGGCCAAGTTCTGGGCGTTCCGCGACGTCATCGCCCGCTACGCGCCGGTCCCGGCCGAGGTGCCGGCCGCGAAGGCGCCCGCGCCCACTCTGACCGCGCCCCTCGTCCCCGGACCCGCGCTGCTCGGGCTCGACGCGGCCTTCGGGCCCGCCGCGCGGATCGAGCGGATGGCGAGCTTCGACGACCTCGGGCACGACGACGGCTTCGTGCTGTTCCAGACGACGCTGTCCTCCGGCGCGGCTCCCGCCCGCCTCGTCATCGGCGAGGAGGTGCGCGACCGCGCGTGGGTGCTGCTCGACGGCGTGCCGATCGGCGTGCTCGCGCGCGACAACCACGAGCGCGCACTGACGCTGCCGAGCGGGCACGGCGAGCTCGCGATCCTGGTCGAGAACCAGGGCCGGGTGAACTACGGCACGCGGATCGGCGAGCACAAGGGCCTGATCGGCGGCGTCCGGCTCGACGGAACCGAGCTCACCGGATGGACCGCGCGACCGCTCGCGCTGCCGTGCGTGCCCGAGATCGCGGCGCACGCCTCCGACTTCGCCGCGGGCCCGGGTCTCGCCTCCGGGACCTTCGACCTCGACGCCCCCGCCGACCTCTACGTCGACACGCTGCACTGGGGGAAGGGCCTCGTCTGGGTCAACGGCTTCCTCCTCGGCCGCTACTGGCGCCGCGGGCCGCAGCGCACGCTGATCGTGCCGACGCCGGTGACCCGCGCGGGTCGCAACGACGTCGTCGTGCTCGAGCTCGAATCGATCGCGGAGCCCGAGATCCGGCTGCTCGCCTCGGCCGAGCTGGGCCACACGGAGGTCTGAGGGGCGCCCCTGCGCGCGCCCGGCCCTGCTAGCCTCGACCGGCTCGCGGCGACGCATCGCCGGGCGGAGGGGGACGACATGACGAGGACGACGACGACACGGGCGGGCGTGGCGCTCGCGGGGGCGATGCTCCTGGCGCTCACCGGCTGCACCGGCGCCGACCCGGAGCCGACCTCGGAGGCGCTGCCGCAGCACACCGCGGCCGAGCTGACGACGATCTTCGACGGCATCCAGTTCGTGCCCGACCAGTTCGCCGGCACCGCCGCGATGATCGACTCGATCTACCCCGGGCTCACCGCGACCGACCTCTCGTGCCTGGCGCCCTTCGGTGCCGGCTGGGACACGGACGACGCGACGAGCGACTCCGTCGTCACGTTCGGCACCAGCAGCGACCGCTCGATGACCGCGGTCGTGGCGAGCACCGGCGACGCCGACACCGCCTCCGCCCTGGTCGGCGACGCCGAGGACGCGCTCGAGCGCTGCGCGGACGGCTCGGAGCTGTTCGCGATGCAGGGCGTCCCGGTCGAGACGACCGTCGAGCAGACGCAGCCGGCGCTGACCGGCACCGACGACTCCCTCGGCTGGACGGTCACCGGCGACGTCGGCGGCTCGCCGTTCACGCTGGTCGGCATCACGGCGCGTGTCGGCGGCGACGTGGTCGCGCTGGTCGGCTGGGACCCGTCGACGAACGCGTCCTACGTGCCCCGCGCGACGCAGCTCTTCGTCGACGCGCTGTAGGGCGGCGCGCGCCTCGGCCCGCTCCGTCGCCGCCACTCCTCAAGAGTTGTCGCACTCGGTGGTCGAGTACGACAACTCTTGGAGGCTCGACGCGGCGTCCCGGAGCGGGCGCGTCAGCTCAGCCACGAGAGTGCGCCGCCGTGCGGGGCCGCGCACGCGAGCGGCACGCCGTCGGCGGCGAGCACGAACGGAGTCGGCACCGGCGCCGAGAGGCCGGCCCGCGCGGCCGCGACCTGCGGCAGCAGCGCCTCCGCCTCGAGCGTGACCAGGCTCGCCCCGCCCGCCACGACCGCCGCCAGCACCCGCTCGCGCGACGCCCGCGGCAGGTACACGAGCGTGCCGAGCGACACCACGACCGCCCGCAGCCCGCGCGGCACCGCATCGAGAAGCGCCGGCAGCGCGTCGACCGCATCCCCCGCGACGATCGGCGGAGGATCCTCCCGCACCACCTCGACGGCCGCCCGCAGCCGGGCGGTCCGCTCCGGCCGATCGGGCGGCAGCAGCGCCTCGAGCCACGCGCGGTCATCCGACGAGCCCACGTCGAGCGGCCGCAGATCCACCCCGCGGCGCCAGACGATGGTCGGGAGGCGCGTGGGAGCGCCTCCGCCGGTCACCTCGCAGCGCAGCAGCGGCCCGCCCCGGCCCAGCCGCGTCTCGACCCCGTCGGCCGCGAACGCGTACGAGTACCGCTCCGGCACGAGGCACAGCCCCGCGGAGGCACCCACCTCGATCAGCGCGATCGGCTCGTCGGGCTCGGTGATCCGCTCGAGCGCCGCGACGAGCGGGGCCGAGCGGAGCGCCTCGTTCGTCTGCGTGAGCCGCTCGGCCGCGATCGGCGCCACGCGCGGCCACTCCTCCCTCAGCCACCCGACGAGGTCGGCCGGCGCCCCGAGCAGCCGCGCCACGGAGAAGATCAGCGACGGCTGCCGGTGCGCCCGCGGCAGCTCGTCGATGAGAGCGATCAGCGCCTCGTCAGCGGCGACGGCGAGCGCCCACTCGACCTGCAGCTCCGAGGTCTGCGCGAGCTCGACGGCGGCGCGGCGGTACCAGTCGGCGGTGTCTCCCATCCGACCATCCTGCCCGTGGTCTCCACCGCGTGACGCCTCAGGGCCGGGGCACCCCGTCCCAGAGGCGGGCGATGCGCGCGAAGGTCTCGACGGGCTCCTCGGCGAGCTCGCCGACCCGGCCGGCGACCGGCGACCCCGGCGACACGGCCTCCCAGCCGAGCGGCGAGCCGGTCGCGAAGTCGAGGACGATCGCGGTGATCGCGCGGTCGCGCTCGTCGGCCGCGGGTGTCGACACCGGCCAGTGCCCGCCGATCAGCCCGGCGACGTCGACCGCGTGCCCGGCGGGCGCGCCGTCAGCGCGGCCGACGAGGAACAGGTGCGCCTCGCCTCCCGCTGAGGCCTGGGTCTCGGCGAGCCGGAGGGCCGGCAGCCGGTAGATGTAGTCGGTCAGCAGGCGCGCCCGCACGGCGCCGGGTGAGTCGTCGGCCGGGTCACCGTAAGCGGCGACGATCTCCTCGGCCCGCTCCCGCGCGACTCCGAAGCCCTCGACCTCGGCGATGACCGCGTCGAGCGACGGCGGGTCGAACAGGTCGGGGGCGGACGAGCGGAACAGCGCGATCTCGTCGAGGGTCGTGCTGACCAGGATCGGAACGCTCAGAATGCGACCGCCGCGGATCGCCTCCGCCGGATGCCCGGTGAGGACGGGCGACGGCGCCAGGGAGTCGTCGACGACGCCGAAGGCCTGCGGTGACGGCCCGTTGCGCACGCCGATGTCGGTGGCGACGACGGTGCTCTGGGCGCGCACCAGCTCCAGGGGATCGGCGGTCGCCGGGTCCGGGTGTCCGGAGGCGGCCAGCGCCTCGATCAAGCCGCGCGCCATGGACTCGGCGCGTGCCGGAGGGAGGATGCGGGAGGCCCCGGCCGAGTGCACGGCCAGCCGCGAGTAGAGACCGTCCGCCGAGGGGGCGGCAGCGAGTGCCGCCGCGAGGAACCCGCCGGCGCTCTCGCCGAGCACCGTCACGTGGGCGGGGTCGCCTCCGAAGCGCTCGATCTCGTCGTGAACCCACTGCAGAGCGGCGATCACGTCGCGCAGGCCCAGGTTGCTCGCCTCGGGGAAGCGCGGATCGATCGCGCTCACCGTCGCGAAGCCGAGGGCTCCTACGCGGTAGTTGAACGACACGACGACCAGTCGCCCGGACGCAGCGAGCGCGGCACCGTCGGCCGCCCAGCTCGACCCGGCGCCGTGCTCGAAGCCCCCGCCGTACACGGTGACGAGCACCGGCAACGGCCCCGAGCCCGGCTCGGCCGGCGCCCAGACGTTGAGGAACGCGCTGTCCTCAGCCGGGTCGGCGCCGAGGGGCTGGTTCGGGTCCTCGATCTGGAACGGCGCGGCACCGTACGCGTCGTGCGCCGCCTCCTCGAAGGGAAGGACGCGCGGCGCGGCGAAGCGGGCCGCCGCGGCGAAGGGGATGCCCAGCCAGGCCTTCGCGCCGCCGCGGCGGACGCCTCCCGCCGGTCGGACCGCTGCGCTCATCGGGTCGTCGCCACCTGCGCGTCGGCGACCTCTGCGGCGGCGGGTCCGGCAGCCGGCCGCGCAGCGAGCGTCTCGTGGGCCAGCCCGCGACCGCTGCGCATCGCGAGCGACAGCAGCGCGAAGGAGACCACGAAGAGCAGGACGTTGACGACGAACGATGCGAGGTAGCTGCCCGTCGCGGTGAAGAGGGCGCCGTGCACGTAGACGCCGCCCGCGTTGGCCAGCGAGCCGAGCATCAGGAGGGGCCCGAGGATCGTGCTGTACTCGCGCGCGCCGAAGGTGTTGCGGACGAGCACGACGACGGCGACGAGGTTGATCGCCTGCGCCATGCCGGCGGCGAAGCTCGAGATGCTCAGGGCGAGCTCGCCGGGGAACAGCTGGAGCCCTCCCCAGCCGGCGACCGCGATCAGGGTGAACAGGCCGACCGCGACACCGGGACGGAGATGGTCGATCGCGGCGCCCATCGCGAACTTGCCGACGGAGGCGCCGATCAGGAGCACCGAGTAGATCGACGACGCGATCGTCAGCGAGAGCCCGGTCGCCGCCAGGTAAGTGGGCAGGTGCTGGACGAGCGACCCGGCGAACTGCAGCGCGATGCCCGCCAGGGCGAAGCAGGCGAACGGCAGGCTGCGGAAGGCGCGCCGAGCCGAGACTCCCGACATCGCGATCGACGCCGTCTCGGCCTGTCGCGCCGGATCGTGTCCGAAGGGGCGCTGCTCGCCGGTCGGGCGCAGCTTCGCGACGAAGAGAGTGAAGGGGAGGAGCACGACGAGCACGACGATCGCCGTGACGACGTAGGCCGTCCGCCAGCCCTGCTCCGAGATGATCGACCCGATCAGAGGGCTGAACACGGCGCCGCCGACCGCGGTCATCGCTCCGGCGATGCCGGTCACGGTCCCGAGGTGCTTCTCGAACCAGTTGCCCAGCAGGATCGGCACGGGCAGCATCACGGCGACGGCCTTGGCCGCTCCGAGCACGATGTTGGCGACGTAGAGGGTCGCGATGTCGGTCGCGGTCGCCGAGAGCAGGTACATCGCCGCCATCAGGACGACCATCGCCGAGAGGAACACCTTGAGGTTGATCCTCGTGAACAGCGGAGCCGCGACGCCGAGTGCGATCGCGCTCGCGATCCCGGAGAGCGAACTCATCAACGACACCTGCGCGAGGTCGACGCCGAGGTCTGCGCTGAGCGAGCTCCAGTAGATCGAGGCCGTGTTCAGCGTCAGCCCGAAGCCGACGAACGAGAGCACGCACGTCGTCGCGAAGATCATCCACGCGTAGTTCCGTCTGGTCGTCATGGTCGGGCACCTCATCCTCATCGATCGGTCGATCGGCGTCCTCGCCTGATCCGGACCGGCTCTCGAGCGGCCCGTGAGCGATTGTACACACTGCGTACAGTGCGTACAGAGTCCGCAGTAGACGCGGTCAACCCGCGGATCGCCCTACACTCGGAGGGTTCCGCAGCCGAAGGAGTGCCGTGACCCCCGACGTCATCGCCGATCGAATCGCTCAGGACATCCGCGACTGCACGTTTCCCAGTGGGGCACAGCTCGTCCAGGAGGAGATCGCGAAGAAGTACGGCGTCAGCCGGAATCCGGTGCGGGAGGCTCTGAGGCTGCTCGAGGCGCGCGGCCTGGTGACGATCAGAGGCGGCGGCGGCGCGACGGTCCGCGTCCTCTCCGAGGGCGATCTGGTCGAGCTGTACGCACTCCGCACCGCGCTCGAGCCCCTCATCGCCGAGCCGGTCGTCGACGGCGCGACCTCGCGAGCCGTCCTCCGCCTCCGCCGGCTGACCGACAGCATGGAGCACGAGACCGACCAGCGCACCTGGATGAACCTGAACTTCGAGTTCCACGAGGCGCTCTACGAGCTCGCCGACCGACCGCGGACCACCGAGATCCTCAGCTCGCTGCTCTCAGCCGCCCAGCCCTACTCGCGGCGCAACATCGGCGAGCTCGGTGGCCGCGCCCAGGCCGACGACGACCACCGCGCGATGGTGGACGCGATCGAGGCGCGCGACGCGACGGGGCTCGGCGACGCGATCCGCCGCCACCTGACCTCGGCCGAGCAGCGCCTCGAGGACGACTTCACCCGGGACGCCTCCGCCTGATCCGCGGACCGGTGCCGGGACGGTGTCCGTTCAGCCTCTCCCCAGCAGCCTTCGCAAACCGGATAGCTGCTTCCGGCCCCCGAGCAGGGGGGCATACGTTCTCACCACGGCCGGACGACCAGCCGGCCACCCTGCTCCCCGCGACCGCCCGGCACGCGGCATCGGGAGCACCGCCGCCCGCATCCCGGGCGCCTCACGAGGCCGGCGCATCCGGCCCGCTCAGCCTCACGACCGGCACCCGCCGGCACCCCCAGTCGCGGAAGATCCCGCGGCGTCCCTCACAGAACGGCGGCTCCGCACATGGGCGCACTCCTCTACGGCACTCCTGCCACCTCGCACGACATCGACGACCGCGCGCTCGCGCACCTCCAGATCGTCATGGTCAACAAGTTCCGCCGCAACGAGGCCTTCGCCTTCCAGCTCGACGCCTCGAGCGCGCACGGGACCGGCCGCCAGACCATCTGGCTGCACCCCTCGATCCCGCTCCAGTTCTCGTTCAACGGCAGCCGCATGCCGTCGATCAACCCCGAGTGGGTCCGCGCGCTGATGGACGAGGCCAACAGCGGCCGAGGCCTGCGCATCCTCCCCGAGCCCGCGCTGAAGCCCGAGACCGTCGGGCTGACCCACGCCGCATGACAGCGATCCCCTCGGTGCGAGTCATCAGGGGGGCGGCGAGTCGGACGGGGACACGATGACGCGCACGAAGGAACGATCCCGGAGCGGGAGCGACCAGGCTCCCGACTTCCTGGAGCTCGGCGGGTACGACCACGCGACGCCGAGCTTCGAATGCTCGACGACCCGCGGAGGCGTCGCCGGCGGCCTGAGCGTCACCGACGGACGCCTGGTGCTCACCCGCGTCGGCTCGACGATGAGCTTCCGTGCCCGCGATGTGCTCGGCTGGTGGGACACCTCCTCCGGCACCACGTTCTCGCTCGCGATCGAGACCGGCGCGCGGCACACGCTCGTGCTGCTGTCCGAGTTCCGCGGAGCCACCGTGCACGCGATGACGCGGGCGTTCGGCCCTCGCCGACCGCTGGATGGTTTATCCGCTTAACGAACTGCGTCGTTCCGACTCTCGACCTCTCGCGGCGCTGCGTGAGATTCTGATCCGCGATGGACGGTAGGAACGGCGACGTCATCCGCTCGGAGATCGCGGGGCGGGACATCGAGGACGCACGAGCGCTGTTCGAGGACGTCTACAACGGCCACCGCTTCGTCGTCGAGCCGAGCGCCGACTTCTCCTACCGCTACACCGCGGTCGGCGATTCGGACGTCACCCTGCGTGGGAGTCACTTCGCCGGCTCGGTGAAGGGCCGCGTCCAGACCGAGGGCGAGTACGTCGTCGCCTGGCTCACCGCCGGCGAGGGGGTCAGCGACCTCGACGGCGACCCGATGCGCATGCTCTCCGGGCAGCCCACCGTCTGGGCCAACGACCGCCCGGCGGCCTTCGAGGTGCACGACTACCGCCAGAACCTCATCCACTTCAACGGCTCCTACCTCGAGCGCATCGCCGACGAGGTCGAGGGCAGCGGAGGGGGCTCTCTGCTCTTCGACACCACGTCGCGCCCCGAGGGCGAGAAGCTGCGCCGCTGGTCGGCCACCGTCGCGACGGTCGCCCGCGTCATCTACGACGCCGACAGCTCCGCGCTCCTCCGGCAGGAGGCGAACCGCGCTGTCGCCGTCGCGCTCCTCGACACGTTCCCGCACGAGGCGCTCAGCGCGCCCGGCGACCTGCTCGTGCCCCGCAGCGGGCGCCTGCGACAGGCGGTCGAGTTCATGTACGCGAACGCGCACCTGCCGCTGCGCACCGAGGCCGTCGCGGAGGCGGCGGGCGTCAGCCTGCGCACCCTGCAGTCCGAGTTCCGCCGCGAGTTCGGCTTCACCGCGGTCGACTACCTGCGCCGCATCCGCCTCGACGCCGTCCGCAAGGAGCTGCGCGCCGGCGACTCCGGAGTGGTCAGCGTCTCGGAGGTCGCACGCCGCTGGGGCTTCGCGCACCTGGGCCGCTTCTCGGCGACCTACGCGCACCGCTTCGGGGAGCGGCCGAGCACGACACTCGAGTCGTAGCGGCTCACAACTGAGGCTGAGCACACGAAACGGCGGAATCCGCACGTGTTCCGGCGTTCCGGCCTCACTCGAGCAGCCGTTGCCTCCGCGCCTCGACCGGTTCCAGCACCTCGGTCGCCGTCCCGCGTTCGAGGACGATGTCGACCTGGATCGGCAGGTCGGCGTCGAGCCCGCTCGGGGTGTCGAACACGTAGCTCCAGAGCGCGGCGTCCTCCGTGCAGCCCTGCGTTCCGGGCACGTGCTGCGTCTCGATGCGCAGGTGGTCGACCGCGGTGACCTCGAGCGCGGCCGGCGCCAGGGGGCAGTTGCCACTGGCGGTGATCGTCAGCTCGAAGCCCGTGCCGTCCTCGAGCCAGCGCGCCCGGCTCTCCATGTACGCCTCCACGGCGCCCCGATAGAAGGAGCGGTAGACGGCGCCTTCCGGGGCGGGCTCCGTCTCGCCGAACGTCGGCAGCGTCGGCGCCTCGGCGCGCGCGCAGCCGAGCATCGTCAGTCCGACTCCGCAGAGACCGGCCAGGATCACCGCACGCCCCCGCATGCACGCCAGCCTAGGCTGCGGGCTCCTGACGAGCCGCGTCGTCCGCGCTGCCGCCGCCGACGACTCCTGCGTGAAGCCGGCCAGCGCCGAGGTGATCGATGCACAACCGGCCTCCTTCTCTCGGGAGCTGGGCCGTGCCGAGCGAGGTGGACCCGAGTGTCGGGGAACGTGGAGCGTGGAATCGAGCCGGGGGTGAATCCCGGGAAGAGGAACGACGATCTCCAAGTGGTCGTGCATGAATTCACCCTCCGACCGGCCCGGGCGACTCGACCGTCGTCGAGAGTCGACGGACACCTCTCTGCTCCGGCTTCGCTGCAACCGCAGCGGCAGAGGGCGAACTCGATTGCAAGCCCCTCAACTGGGAGTACTGACGAACGCACTGCTCCTGGTGTAGGTGGCCCCTGCGGGTGACACTTGGCGGGTGCACCTGGGTGACCGATCCTCGATAGCGGCCCGGTTGCAGCGCGCAGCGTCGAGTGCGGACTGGGACGACGCCCTCTCGCTGATCGACCACGGCTGGGTCCGGCTGCTCCAGGGTTCGCCTCGGGAGCTGCTGACGGTTCTCGACCGGATGCCGGGTGCGGTCCTGAGCGGCAGGCCCCGGCTGCGGCTCGCCCGCGAGCATCTCGCGCGACTGCTCGAGGGCGAGGCCCACGCGTCCACCTACCGCCTCATCATCGACGCCTCCGTGCCGACGGACAGCTCCGATCAGCTCGCCCTGCTCACCGCACGGATCGCCGCCGCTCGTTCCGCCGGCGCGGACGTCGCAGCACTGGTCGCTGCTGCCCACGAGCTGCGCGGGCGGCAGCCGGTCGAGTCGACGCCCACGCTCGCGGCCGCCCTGCCCGAGATGCACTACCAGTGGGGCCTCGCGCTCGAGCGCTCCGGGGACTTCGACGGAGCACTGCTCGACTACGTCGAGAGCTTCGACTGGGCTGTGACCGTCGGACACCGGATGATGCAGCGCGCCTCCGCCGGCGCCATCGCCTACCTCCACGCCCTCCACGGCCGCATCGTGACCGCGCAGACCTGGATCGACAAGCTCCCCACCCCCCGACCGGAGGACTGGTGGGAGCCGGACTTCTCCACCCAGGCGCGTCTCGCGGAGTCCCTCATCCGCTCAGCGCACCTCGACGTCACCTCCGACGAGGACCTGCGGGAGGACATCAGCGCGAACGAGCTGATCAAGCACTGGGCCCCCTACTTCCTCGTCCGCGCGATCGCCGTCCGAGACGCTCGCGCCACACGCCGGCTCCGCACCGAGCTCGACACCTTCGTGGCGACTCTGCCCGCCGGGCAGAGGAAGGACCCGGTCAACGCCGCACTGGTCGACATCGCGAGACTGCTGTTCGCCGTTCGAGTGCGAGAACTCGGACGCACGGACTCGCTCGACCGGCCCCTCGCGACCGCGCACCTCCTTCGCCAGGTCCCCGCCGTGATCCGTGCTCTCGGGCTCGCCCATGCCGGCAGGAGTCGCACCGCACTCCAGATCGCCGCACCGCTGCTCCACGTCGACCGCTCCCGCCCGCAAGTGGTCGTGCCCGCCCTGCTCGCGACTGCGATCGCCACCGACGACCCCGCCCGCCGCAGCGACCTGCTCCTCGAAGCCGTCACGATCGGTCATGCTCACCGGTACTTCACCACCTTCGCGATCCTCCCGGCGGATCTCCGCCTCGAGGCGGCACTCCTTCTCGCGGCTCTCGGGGAGACCGCCATCGCCGAGCGCCTCACCGTCGCCGCGGACGAGCCCCGACGCTCGCTGCCCGACTCGCTGACCGCACGCGAGCGCATCGTCGCGGAGCACGCGGCCGACGGCGAGAGCAGCGCCGAGATCGCGGCCTCGCTCTCCGTCAGCGTCAACACCGTGAAGACCCAGCTGCGCACCGTCTACCGCAAGCTCGGCATCACCTCCCGCACCGAGCTCCGCCACCTCCACCACGTCGCCGAGTCCGAGCGATCCTGAGCGGGGCGTGCAGAGGCGGACGACACCGTCGATCAGCCTGAGGACGACTCCGGCGTGGCCCGCGCCGTCCCGTTAGCCTCGAAGCGGGGCACCGCTGCTCCGGGCATCGGGGGATGACAGATGACGACCGAATTCCTGCGGGACGGGCTCTTCGTGACGGCCTGGTTCGGGTTGATGACGTGCGTGTGGCTCGGGTGGGCTCAGGAGGCGCCGCCGAAGCGGGCGCCGGCGCTGCTCGGGATCGGCAGCGTGATCGGCATCGCCGCGGCGGTCGGAGGCGGGCTCCTGGTCTGGCGCTCGTGGGACACGCCCTCGGCGCTCGACGGGCAGTACGCCTGGTTCGGGGTGCTCGTGGCCGCCGAGGTGGTGCTCGCGGGCGTCGCCTGCGCGATCCTCGCCGCGCGAGGGCTGAAGCGCTGGTTCGCCGCCGGAGTCGCGGTGGTCGTCGCGGCGCACTTCGTGCCGCTGGGCGTGATGCTCCGGGATCCGGCGCTCGTCGTGTTCGGGGTCGTTCAACTCGCCCTGGTGGTGGCCGCGGTGATCGTCGCGCGGCGCCGAGGGGCGACGCCGAGCTTCGCGATCGGCGTGACGATGGGCACGAGCCTCCTGCTCGCGGCGCTCGTCTCGGCCGTGCGGTGGGTGCCTGCCGGACTGGAGGGTGCGCTCTAAGCCGCGTCGCGCGCCACAGCCTCGAGCCGGGCGACGTAGGCGGCCCACCACTCCGCGGGGACCTCCGGCAGGTTGTCACCAGGCGTCCGGAGGCCGACGCCACCGTCGATCAGCTCGCGGACGATGTCGGCGTGACCCGCGTGCCGGTGCGTCTCGACGGTGATGTGCACGAGGATCCGGTGCAGCGTCACGTCGCGGTTCGTCCACCAGGGCACGAAGCCGGGGGCGCCGAGGGGGAGGGGGGCCACGGTGGCGTCGGAGTGCGCCCAGACCCGCCGGTACTGCGCGATCACGGCGTCGCGCGACTCGTCGGCGGTGGCCCACATGTCGGAGTTGGGCTCCGACTCGTCCTCCATCCACGGCATCGGCTCCGGGAACGGGCGGCCGAACGTGGCGCCGAGGTAGCCGGCCTCGGTCCCGGCGACGTGCTTGACCAGCCCGAGCAGGTTGGTGCCCGTGGGGACGAGCGGCCGCCGCACGTCGTACTCCGAGAGGCCGTCGAGCTTGCCGAGCAGCGCCTCGCGCCCCTCCTGCAGGTAGCGGAGGAGGGTCTGCTTCGGGTCGTTCAGGTCAGAGGTGTTCAGGTCGGAGGCATCCATCGCCCCAGCCTGGACCCTCCGCCGACCGGGACGCCAGGGCCGAGCAGGAACGGAGAAGCGGGCGCGGGCGCTCAGCCCCTACCGTGGGGGCACGACGAGAGGACAGCAGATGAGCACCGACGAGAAGGGCGGGTTCTCCGCCGAGGAGAAGGCCGCGATGAAGGCCCGCGCGGCCGAGCTGAAGGCGGAGGCGCGGCGCGGCAGGGCGGCGGACAAGGCGGCCGCCGACCGCGCGACGATGTTCGACAAGATCGCGGAGATGCCCGAGCCCGACCGTGCGCTGGCCGAGCGCCTCCACGAGCTCGTGACGGAGGCGGCGCCCGCGCTGCTGCCGAAGCTGTACTACGGGCAGCCCGGCTGGGCGAAGGACGGCCGGATCGTCGTGTTCTTCCGCAGCGGCCTGGTCGACAAGGCGCGCTACTCGACGATCGGCTTCAGCGTCGACGCGCAGCTCGACGAGCCGGGCGGCCTCTGGCCGACGTCGTACGCACTCGACCACCTCGATGACGCGGGAGCGGCGCGGCTCGCCGAGCTGGTGGCGCGCGCCGCGCGCTGACGCCGTCGCAGGGGACGGATGTCCGAGGGAGATGCTGCGCGCAACGTCAGCTGAGACGGCCTCTCGCGCACCATCGTGCGCGACGAGTGATCTCAGCTGACGTTGTGCGCGAGAGCGGCACCACGTCAGCCGACCGGCACGCGCGCCTCCTCGCGCAGCACCTCGACGCCGACGAGGCGACGCGTCTCGGCGCCCACCGGCGAGGCGTCGCCGACCAGGGTCACCGCGGCGGTCGTCTCCTTCGCGGCGCAGCTCGGCCCGACCCACAGCTCGACCGCGCCCGGCTCGACCACGCGCACACCGCGGCGGTCGGTGAAGGCGAGGCGGGCCGACGGCACGTCGAAGCGCACGAGAGCCTCCTCCCCCGCCCCCAGCTCGACCCGCGCGTAGCCGAGAAGCTGCGCGACCGGCCGCGTCACCGACGCGTAGACGTCGCGGGCGTAGAGCTGCACCACGTCGACGCCGGCGCGACCACCCGTGTTGCGCACGCGGACCGCGGTCGTGAAGGCTCCGGAAGTCGGCGCCTCGGCCGACTCGAGCGACAGGCCCTCGTGCGCGAACGTCGTGTACGACAGCCCGTGCCCGAACGGCAGCACCGGAGTGCTGTCGGCGCTGGTCACCTCCGACGGCCCGCCGAGGATCGGGTGCAGGTACGAGAACGGCTGCGCGCCCGCCGAGCGCGGCAACGAGACGGGCAGGCGCCCGGAGGGGACGACCCGCCCCGAGACGACACCAGCGATCGCGCCGGCCCCCTCCTCCCCCGGGAAGAACGCCTGCAGCACCGCGGCCGGACCCTCGAGCGCCCAGCCCACGGCATAGGGGCGGCCGGTCAGCAGCACGAGCACGACCGGGGTTCCGGTCGCGAGCACCGCCTCGACGAGCTCGCGCTGGCGCCCCGGCAGCTCGAGGCTCTCGACGTCGTTGCCCTCGCCGACGGTTCCGCGTCCGAAGAGCCCCGCGCGGTCGCCGACCACGACGACAGCGACGTCGGCCTCATGAGCGGCCGCCACGGCGGACGGGATCCCCGAGGCGTCGTCGCCCTCGACCGCGCAGCCCTCGGCCGTGACGAACGCACTGCCCGGGAACTCCGCGGCGAGCGCCTCCTGCACCGTCGGGATCTCGAAGCCGAGCGGCACGCCCTCGTGGTGGGCGAGCACGTGGTTGGCGAAGGAGTAGCAGCCCATCAGGGCGGGCGCACTGGCGGCGTTGGGGCCGATCAGCGCGATCCTCCGCGGCGTCGCGAGCGGCAGGAGGCCGTCGTTCGAGAGCAGCACGATCGACTCCTCGGCCAGGCGCCGCGCGATGTCGCGGTGCGCGGGCGAGTCGAGGTCGATCGACTCGGGAGGGTCGTCGAAGCGCTCGTCGAGCAGCCCGAGGCGCTCCTTCTGCGCGAGCACCCGCAGCAGCGCCCGATCGACGAGCGCCTCGTCGGCCTCGCCCGAGCGGATCCGCGCGGCCAGCGGCGCGAGGAACGCGTCGCCGGTGGGCAGCTCCACGTCGATCCCCGCCTCGAGGGCCAGCTGCGCCGCCTCGCCGAGATCGGCCGCCACGGCGTGCATCAGGTGCAGGAACGCGACCGCGAAGTAGTCGGCGACCACGACCCCGTCGAAGCCCCAGCGCTCGCGGAGCACCCCGGTCAGGTAGGCGGGCGTGGCGCCGACGGGGTCGCCGTCGATCTCGGCGTACGAGTTCATCACCGAGCGGGCGCCGCCGTCGCGGATCGCCATCTCGAACGGAGGCAGCAGCACGTCCGCGATCTCGCGCGGGCCGGCGTGCACCGGCGCGTGGTTGCGGCCGCCGCGCGAGGCCGAGTAGCCGATGAAGTGCTTGAGCGTCGCGTCGACTCCCGCCGACTGCAGGCCCTTCACGTAGGCGGTGCCGATGGTGCCGACGACGTACGGGTCCTCGGCGATGCACTCGTCCACGCGCCCCCAGCGCGGGTCGCGGATCACGTCGAGCACGGGAGCGAGGCCCTGGTGGATCCCGAGCTCGCGCATCGAGCCGCCGATCGCGGCGGCCATCTCCTCGACGAGGCCGGGGTCGAAGGAGGCGCCCCAGGCGAGCGGAGTCGGGAACGTCGCGGCCTTCCACGCCGCCAGCCCCGTCAGGCACTCCTCGTGCACGATCGCCGGGATGCCCAGGCGCGTCTCGTCGACGAGGCGTCGCTGCTCGGCCCACAGCCAGTGGGCGCGCTCGACCGGATCGACGGGGCGGGTGCCGTAGACCCGCGTGAGCTGGCCGATCCCCTCCCGCGTCGCATCCTCGTAGCGGGTCGAGGTGGCCATCTCGCCGGCGAGCGGAGCGACGACCTCGCCGCCCTGGTCGACCCAGTACCCGACGAGCTGCGTCAGCTTCTCCTCGAGCGTCATGCGGCCGATCAGCGCGCTGACGCGGGCCGAGGGAGTCTCTGCTCCGGTCATCGGAAGGTCCTCTCGAGAGTCTGCGGAGCGCGTGCCGGTCATCCCTTCACCGCCCCGGTGAGCCCGCCGACGATGCGGCGCTCGAAGACGCTGAAGAAGATCAGCGCCGGGATCATCGACAGCGATACGAAGGCGAGCACCTTCGCCGTGTCGACGGAGTACTGCGACGAGAACGCCTGCACGCCCAGCGGCAGGGTGAACGAGTTCTCGTCGTTGAGGATGAACAGCGGCAGCAGGTAGCTGTTCCAGCTCGCGATGAACGCGAGGATGCCCGTCGTGATGACACCGGGCATCGCCAGGCGCACGACCATGCGCCAGAAGAAGCCGATGCGGCTGCAGCCGTCGATGAACGCCGCCTCCTGGATCTCGTCCGGGATCGCGCGCAGGAACGGCACCAGGATGATGATCGTGGTCGGCAGGCCGAACGCGATCTGCGGCAGCACGACTCCGGCGAGCGAGTTCATCAGGCCGAGGCTCTTGATCACCAGGTACAGCGGAGTGATCGCGACGGTCATCGGGAACATCAGACCCGCCGCGAAGAGCGCGTAGAACACACCGCGACCGCTGAAGGAGTAGCGGGCGAGCACGTAGCTCGCCATCAGCCCCAGCACCACGACGCCGAGCGTCGTCGCGAGCGCGGCGATGGCGGAGTTGCCCACCTCGCGCCAGAAGATGCCTCCGGTGATCACGTCGAGGTAGTTCTGCACGTTCCACGGCGCGGGGAAGCCCGACGGATCGGTCGTGATCTGCGCGTTCGTGCGGAAGCCGCCGATGATGATGTACGCCACAGGGGCGAGCATCAGCGCGATCACGACGATCGCCACCACGTAGGCGATGATCGTGCCGCGACCGAGCGGTCGCCTCCGCGGCTTCTGCCGGTTCACCGTGATCGGCGATGCGGTACCGGGCGGTACGGCGGTCAGAGTGGTCATCGCTTGTCTCCCGTGAGCGCGCCCTCGGTGTCCCGCCGCAGCACGAAGCGCTGGTAGAGCAGGGCGACGACGAGGGAGATGAGGAACAGGACGACGGCGACGGCGTTGCCGTAGCCGTAGTTGCCGGCGTTGCGTCCGTTGGTGACGAGGTAGGTCGCCATCGTCGAGGTGCCGGCGGTCGAGGACACGTACTGCCCCCAGATGATGTAGACGAGGTCGAACAGCTGCAGCGCGCCGATGATCGACAGGAACGCCCAGATGCGCAGAGTGGGTGCGAGCAGCGGGAGGGTGATCCTCCGCTGGACCTGCCAGTACGAGGCGCCGTCGATGGCGGCCGCCTCCGACAGCTCCTCCGGGATGCCCTGGAGCCCGGCGAGGAAGAGGATCACGGCGAAGCCGATGTACTTCCACGTGATGATCAGCATCAGGGTCCAGATGGCGATCGCCGGATCCGACAGCCAGTCCTGCTTCAGCGCGCCGAGCCCGACCTTCTCGAGGAACCCGTTGACGGCTCCGCTGGTCTGGAGCATCAGGCTCCAGCCTGTGCCGACGACGACCTCGGAGATGACGTAGGGCACGAAGATCAGGACGCGGATGAAGGACTGCCCGCGCAGCTTGCGGTTCAGCAGCAGCGCGATCAGGATCGCGGCCGGCCCCTGGAGCACGAGCGAGAGGATCACGATCGTGCCGTTGTGGGTGAGCGCCTCGTGGAAGGTCGGGTCCTGGAGGATCGTGAGGTAGTTCTTGAAGCCCACGAAGTCGGTGGGGACCCCGTAGCCCTGCCAGCTGAAGAAGCCGTAGTACGCCGCCATCACGACCGGGAAGATCACGAAGGCGAGGAAGACGATCAGGGCCGGGCCGACGAGGATCGCGACCTCGAGGCGTCCCGCCCAGCCCAGGCCCCTGCGACGCCGGCGGACCGGGGGCGCCGCGACGGCACCCCCGGTCGTCGGGCGCTCGCGGGGCTGGTCCGCTCCGAGGAGCGGGCTCTCGCGGAGCGCCACGGTCTAGGCCTTGGCCGCTGCGGCGTTGACGGCCTCGACGAGCTGCTCCGGGTCGCTCTTGCCGGCGAGCAGGTCGACGACTCCGACGTTCAGCGCGTTGCCGACGTTGAGGCCGTAGACGGTGTCGAGCCACTGCGAGACGTAGGGAGCCGAGTTGTAGGCGGCGAGGATGTCCTTCAGGTACGGCTCGGTGACGGCCTCCTGCGCGACGGTGTTCACCGGCGGCGCATTGAAGGCGGCGTAGTACTCCTTCTGCACGTCCGAGGTCGCGAGGTAGTTCAGGAAGTCGACGCACGCGTCGGGAGCGTCGACCGAGCAGGAGTAGCCGTCGACACCGCCCATGATCGAGCCGGGCTCGCCCTCTCCGCCGTCGATCTCGGGGAACGGGAACCAGCCCAGGTCGGGCAGGGGCTTCTCGTCGGGGGTGAGGGAGGCGATGACTCCGGGGTTCCAGGCGCCCATGAGCTCCATCGAGGCCTGGTGGTTGGCGAGCAGGCCCGCCGAGCTGCCGGCGCCCTGCTGGGCGGCGGTGGTCAGGAAGCCCTCGTTGAACGGCTCGGTGTCGGCGAAGGACTGCAGGTCCTCGCCGGCCTTCAGCCAGCAGTCGTCCGAGAAGTCCTTGGAGTCGGCCGCCTCGGCCATGGTGTCGGCGCTGCACTCGCGCAGCGCGAAGAAGTAGAACCAGTGCGCGGCGGGCCAGGCGTCCTTGCCGCCGAGCGCGACGGCCTGCGTGCCGCTGCCCTTCAGCGCCGTCACGGCCGCATCGAGCTCGTCGATCGTCTTCGGGGTCTCGGTGATGCCGGCGTCCGCGAAGAGGTCCTGGCTGTAGAACACGCCGCCGGGGAGCACGGCGACGGGCATCGCCCACACCTTGTCGTCGAGGGTGTTCGCCGAGAAGGAGCCCTCGGGGATCTCGCTGCGCGCCTCGTCCGAGATGCCGCTCGTGATGTCCTTGACCTGGCCGCCCGCGACCATGGCGGCGAGCTTGCCGCCTCCGCGCTGGAGGAAGATGTCGGGCGCGTCGCCGGAGTTCAGCGCCGTCTGCAGCTTGCCGTCGAGGTCCTCGTTCTGGATCGCCTGCGAATCGATCGTGACGCCGGGGTTCGCCGCCTCGAAGTCGGCGATGGTCTTCTCCCAGAACGCCTGGCCGGGGCCGGTGGTGGAGTTCTGCCAGAGGGTCATCGAGACGGAGCCGTCGGAGGACCCCGCGTCCTGGGCCGAGCAGCCGCTGAGGGCCGCGGCCGCGCCGAGCAGGGCGACTGTGGCCACTGCGATCTTTCTGAACTTCATCGTTCGAACCGTTCTCTTCGCTGAGAGGCGCCGCCAGGGAGTGCGACGCCGAAGGGTGCGCCCGCGGGGAGCGGGCCTGCTCAGTCTCAGAGGGGGCTCGGGGATCGACAAACGTTTTCGAAATCAGTTTCGACGGGGCGGGTTAGAGTCGGTCGCATGTCCCTCCGACCCTCGATCCACGACGTCGCCGCGGCCGCCGGAGTCTCGGTCGCCACGGTGTCGAAGGCGGTCAACGGCCGCTACGGCGTGGCTCCCGCCACGGCCTCGCGCGTGCTCGAGATCGTGCGCGAGCTGGGCTACGAGTCGAGCCTCGTCGCGAGCAGCATGCGCTCGCGGCGCACCGGGGTGATCGGAGTGCTGGTCGCGGGGTTCGAGCCGTTCAGCGCCGAGATCCTCAAGGGAGTCGGATCGGTGCTCAAGGAGTCGCGGTTCGACCTGCTCGCCTACAGCGGCTCGCACGACGGCGAGCACGAGGGCTGGGAGCGGCGCTCGCTCAGCCGGCTGAGCGGCACGCTCATCGACGGAGCGATCATGGTCACGCCCACAGTGGTCAGCGCGCGGTCCGACATCCCGCTCGTCGCCGTCGACCCGCACACCGGACGCGCCGATCTGCCCACCGTCGAGTCCGACAGCTTCGGCGGCGCCCTGCAGGCCACCCGTCACCTGATCGGTCTCGGCCACCGCCGCATCGGCTTCGTCGCCGGCAGAGTCGACCTGCGCTCGGCACGCCTGCGCGAAGCGGGCTACCGCGCGGCGCTGTCGGAGGCGGGCATCGTGTTCGACGAGCGCCTCCTGCGCGTGGGCAGCTACCACCACGACACGGCGCGACTGCCCGCGTCCACGATGCTGTCGCTCCCCGACCGCCCGACCGCGGTCTTCGCCGCGAACGACGTCTCGGCCCTCGCGATCATCGAGACGGCCGCGCACCTCGGCCTCGCCGTGCCGCGCGACCTCTCGGTCGTCGGCTTCGACGACGTCCCGGAGGCGTCCCGCTTCGATCCGCCGCTCACGACCGTCCGCCAGCCGATGCAGACCCTCGGCGCCACCGCAGCCGAGATGCTGATCGCCCTGATGGCGGGCGAGACTCCGCGCTCGCTGCACGTGCAGCTGCCGACGCAGCTCGTGCGCCGCGCGACGACGGCGCCGCCGCTGTGAGCGACTCCGACGCACTGCGGGGCGAGCTGCGGGCCGTCCATGACGAGCTCTTCGACGCGCTGGAGCTGAGCGACCTGCCCGTGCTCGAGGCGCTGCTCGACGAGCGCTTCGTGATCGAGCACCCGACCGGGCTCGTGCAGTCGAAGGCGGAGTGGCTCGCCGACATCGACGACGAGCGCAAGGCCTACCACGCGGTCGACCACGTCGAGAGTGCCGTGTCGGGATGCGCGGCGCACCCGATCCTGACCTCGCGCACCCTGACCGAGGCGACCATCGGCGGCCTGCATGCCACCTGGCGCCTGCAGCTGACGAGCCGCCTCGTCGCCCGCGACGGCGAGTGGACGATCACCCGCACGGTCGTCACGACCTGGTGACGCCGTCCGCGACGCGGGACCGCTGTCCGCGATCCGCAGTGCTCCCGCCCCAGGACCCGGCGCGAGCCCCGTACCGCGCCGGGAACGACCCCTCGCGTCCGACGGGAAGCTGAGCGGCCCTCCGACAGCAGGGCCCCGAGAGGAGGCACAGGGCCGGGACCCGGTTGTCCCTACTCTGAAGAAACTCTCACACCGACTCCTCATCGGCGTGCCCGCCCCTGCGCCTCCCTCCCCCAGGAGCATCTCGATCCGAGCGTCCGCAGCGCTTCCGCTCCACTCCGAGACGCGTCCTGGTGGTGGTTCGGCTGCCTTCCCGCACCAACCGCCCGGACCGCAGCGACGCGTACACCCGGGCTCCTCCCCTCCCGGGACGAGCCCGGTCCCGTGCGCGCGTCGAGGTTCCGCCGCGACGTGCTCCGGGCGATCTCCTCCCGCCGCACGAGACGATCGGACGACACCGCATGACCCGAGACACCCCCTCCAGCACCTCACCGCCCCGCACCGCACCCGAGTCGCGGCCGCTGCGGATGCGGACTCCAGGAGGCGCGGTGCGGCGATCGAGGACGGACCTGAAGCGGGTCCTGGCGATCACGGCCGCCCTGGGGATCGTCCTCACGGCCACCTCGATCCTGGAGGCGCCGGCCGCCTCGGCCGCCGAGACCACGACCTACGGACCGGACGGCTCCCACTACCCCTCGGACACCCCCGACATCCGTTCCGAGGACGCCGAGTACACGGTCGTGGAGGTCGCGGCCACAGGCCCGGCGATCCGGAAGGCTCTCGACGCTCTGACGAAGGCCGAGATCGCGGCAGGGGCCGTCATCGCCGTGGCGCCGGGGCACATCGCCGACCTGTCGGCGCTCAACGGCTACAAGAACGCCGGACGCACCAAGGTGCTGATCACGGCGCGCGACGGCTTCCGGTCGGTGACCGGCGGCGACTGGGCTCTGAGGGCGGTCACGGGCATCACCCTCCTGCGCTTCGACATCGACTCGATCGACGTGAAGGGGGCGACGCACTCCTCGTTCGCCTGGCTGCGCGTCAACGAGAACTGGGTGGGCCTCGCCGCCTCGGCAAGTGTTCCCGTGCGGGACGTCGAGCTCATGGAGGTCGTCGAGCCCGAGTCGCGGCTGAAGAGCAGCGACTCGGCGCAGATCAAGGCCTACTCGCCGAACGTGATGAGCGACGTGCTGATCGAGGGCAGCTACTTCGCCCCGTCGTACTACGTCGATGCGGTGTACGGCGGCTCGAACCCCGCGCGGCCCCACACCGACAGCCTCCAGATCGAGGGCTCGGGCGTGACCGGCCAGATCACCGTCAGGGACACCGCCGTGTTCGGCTCGAACAACAGCGCCGTCATCATCGGGGGCGTGAGGAACATCGCGTTCGATCGGTCGCTCATCGTGGGCGGCTCCGTCACGACCGAGCGCTACCCGTTCCTCGACGGCGGCGCCGGATCGGCAGGAGCCCTCAGCGGCGCGGGCAGCCTCAGCGCCATCCAGGGCTCGGGCGGCGGCAACGTCGACGCGTCCGACTCGATCTTCCTCGGCTCCCTCCAGCCGACGTGGGACACCGTCTCGAACACCCGCACGAACCTCACCAACCGGGTGGCGAGGAGCGGTGGCTTCACGGTCGACGCGACGCTGACCTCGATGACGTCGGACGATCTCGACGCGGTGAGCACGCCGCCGACCACGGCGCATCTCGTCGCCAGCTGGGACGACGTCACGATCCCGAGCGGCCCGGCGCCGACCCCGACGGCCACTCCGACGGCCACTCCGATCGCGACGGCCACGCCCACGCCCACGCCGACTCCCACGGCCACGGCGACGCCCACCCCGATCGCGACGGCCGCGCCCGCGCCGACTGCGGCTCCGACCGCTCCCGACGACGAAGCGCCGACCCTGCCGGAGGCCCCCGTCGCCGACACCACCGCTCCGACGGTCGAGATCACCTCACCGCAGCCCGGCGCCGTGCTCAGCGGCACGTCGACCGCCACCGCCACCGCCACCGACGACACCGCCGTGACCGGTGTCGCGTTCTACCTCGGCAGCCTCAAGGTCGGCGATGCCACCCGGACCGGCACGTCCACCTGGTCGCTGACCACGAGCACGGCCGGCATGCGCGGGACCTTCCCGCTCACCGCCCGAGCGACCGATACGGCGGGGAACGTCTCTGTGAGCACGCCGACGACGGTGACGCTGAGGTAGCGACGGCACCCGCGACGGGCCGGCCCTCCCCTGCGGAGTGGCCGGCCCGTTCTGCGTGCAGGCCGCCGTCCGCCCGCGGGAGGGCGTGCCTCAGGCCTGCAGGATCACCGCGCCGTAGTGGGTGCCCGCCCCCGTGCCCACCAGCAGCACCGACTCGCCCGGCTCGATGCGCGCCCGGTGCAGCGCCAGCGGGATCGCCGCACCGATCGTGTTGCCCACCTCGGGCAGGGTCACGACCATCTTCCCCCGACCCCAGAGGCGCGCCATGCCCTCGAGCCCGGCCTTGCTCGTCTGGTGCGGGACGACGCGGTCGATGCCGGGCGTGCCGGTCGAGAGTCCGGGCCGGACGCTGTCGAGGAACGCCGGGAAGTGCCGGAGAGCGTCGACGAGCAGCGCGCCTCCGTGCATGTCGAACCGGAAGTCCGAGAGTCGTCCCGCCGCCTCCTCGATGCGGATGCGCGAGCCGAAGCCCCGGATCTCGGCGTGCTTCACGCCGCTGGGCCGCGTCAGGAAGCGGGAGGCCACGATCCCCTGGCCCGGCTCGGAGGCGCGCCCGACCACGACGGCGGCCGCCGCGTCGCCGAACAGCAGCGCGCTCTCGGGCTGGCCGAGGTCGATGCCGCGGCTGCCTCCCTCCGTCGACACGATGAGCACCCGCTCGGCGCGGTGAGTCGCGATCAGGAACCCCGCCTCCTGCAGCGCGAACAGGAACGAGAGGCAGGTGGCGTTGAGGCTGTAGGCCGAGACGTCCTCGAGCCCGAGCCCGGCGGCGAGGAGGGCTCCCCCGTCGGGGATCGCCTGCAGCTGCGTGCCGGAGGCGTTCAGCACGACGTCCACGTCGCGCGCGTCGACCCCGGCCGCGTCGAGGGCGCGCCGGGCGGCGGTGAGCCCGAGCTCGAGCGGGTCCTCGTCGTCGGCGATCCAGTGCCGGGTCAGGACTCCGCTGCGGCGCGCGGCCTCATCGGGATCGATGCCGCAGAGGGCGGCGACCTCGGCGGTCGTGACGACGCGCTCGGGCAGTGCCTCAGCGGTGCCGAGGATGCGGATCGGGAGTACATCGGACACGATCGCGCCCCCTCCTGCCCGGGATCGACCGTCGATCCGGGCGCTCCCTGTATACCGTCGATGAGCGACGTCTGTCGGCCGGGACGCCGGGGCGCGGATTGACGGTTCCGCGGCTCCGCCGACACTATGGACGTGCCTTCCCGCGCTCGAGCGGCAGCTCGGTGCGCGTCACCGGGTCGATCGGCGGAGGGGGTAACGGATGCGTGACCAGGACTTCTGGGTCGTCGTCCCCCTCTTCGACGAGGAGAAGCTGCTCGACGGAGCACTCGAGGCGCTCGCCGCCCAGAGCGATCCGGAGTTCGCGCTCCTCCTCGTCGACAACGGCAGCACCGACCGCTCGCGCCAGATCATCGACGCCTTCGTCGCCCGGCATCCTGACGTCGACGTGACGACGATCGACGAACCGCAGAAGGGCACGGGCGCCGCGTCCGACACCGGGTTCCGCTACGCCATCGCGCACGGAGCCACGGTCGTGGCCCGGACCGACGCCGACTGCCTGCCGAGCCGCGACTGGGTCGCGCTGCTCAAGGCCGACTTCGCGAGCGGCGCCCGGCTGGTCGGCGGCCGTCTGCGCCCGCGCACCGACGAGCCGATCTACCGCTGGTACGACGGCGTCATCGGCACCGCGATGATCCGGCTGATGGAGCGGGCTCCCGCCGTCTTCTACCGGCGACCGGGGCAGCGCTATCCGCTGTTCATGGTGGCGGGATCGAACATGGCGATCGACTCCAGGCTCTATCTCGAGGTCGGCGGCTTCCCGCGCTCGAGCATCGACGACACCGACGAGGATCTGGAGCTGCACCTGAAGGTGTGCCGGGTGATCCCGGGCGAGCAGGCGCGGCTGAACCGGCGCGCCGTCGTCAGCATGTCGATCCGCAAGGGCAAGGCGCTCGGCTACCTGGGGATCCTGCTCTGGTACTGGGACCGCAAGAAGACCACGGCGGTCGTCGATGTCCGCTGAGCGGCAGCGCGTGCTGGTCACCGGGGCGACGGGGTTCCTCGGCGGCTACGCGGTACGGGAGTTCCTCGCGGCGGGCGACGAGGTGATCGCGAGCGGCCGCAACTCCGCTGCCCTCGCGCGGTTGCGTGCTCAGGGGGCCGAGACGGTCGAGGCCGACCTGACGCAGCTCGCGGCGATGCCGGTGCAGGCCGACGTGCTGGTCCACGCCGCCGCCCTGTCGAGCCCGTGGGGTCGGTGGAGCGAGTTCCACGAGGCGAACGTGGCAGGCACGGAGGCGATGATCGACCTCGCCCAGCGCTCGCGGATCCGGCGCGTCGTCTTCGTGTCGTCGCCCAGCATCTACTCGGCGCGGCGGCACCAGATCGGCGTGCGCGAGGAGGACTTCGACCCCGACAGCCGGATGAGCCTCTACATCCGCAGCAAGATCGAGGCCGAGCGGCTGCTGCAGGCGGCCCTCGCGGCCGGGCGGATCGAGGAGCTGGTGATCCTGCGCCCGCGCGGGCTGATCGGAGTGGGCGACCCGAGCCTCATCCCGCGCTTCATCGCGGCGTCGCGGCGCCGAGGGATCCCGCTGTTCGACGGCGGGCGCACCATCGTCGACGTGACCTGCGTCGAGAACGCGGCACACGCGCTGGTGCTCGCCGCGTCGGCCCCGGTCGCCCCCGGGAGCGTCTACAACATCACGAACGGCGAGCCGCAGCCCTTCGGCGACCTCCTCGACCGCTTCTTCGACGCGATGGGTGAGACGCCGCGCTACCTCACCGTCGACCTACGGCTCCTCAGCGCCCTGGCCGTGCTGCTCGAGAGGGTCTACGCGCTGCTCCCCCGGGGCACGGAGCCTCCGTTCACGCGGTACACCGTCGCGACGCTCGCCTATGCGCAGACTCTCGACATCTCGCGGGCGCGCGCCGAGCTCGGCTACGAGCCGACGGTGCCGCTGGCCGAGGGGATCCGCCGCGTCGGCGAGCACTACCGGAGCAGCCGTGGCTGAGCCGGCGCTGCGGGTGTTCGCGTGCGGCGACACGACCTTCCCGCTGTCGCAGGTGTTCCGCGGAGAGGGGCTGCCGCGCCGCACCTTCCCCTCGAACGTGTTCCTCTACACGCATCCGAGCGGGCGCCGCGTGCTCTTCGACACCGGCTACCCGCCGACCCTGCGCGGGACGGGACCGGTCGGCGCGCTCTACCGGCGGATCCTGCCGGCGCGGATCACTCCGGCCGAGACCATCGACGCGCAACTGCGGCGCGAGGGCCTCGTGCCCGGCGACATCGATGTCGTCGTGCTGTCGCACCTGCATCCCGACCACGTCGGCGGTCTGCGGCACTTCCCCGACGCGACCCTCGTGCTCTCGGCGGGGCAGCGGGCGAAGATGCGCAGGAGCCGCGTCACCGACGGGATCTTCGGCGCCCTGATCCCCGCGTGGGTCGCGTCGGCGCCGACGCTCGTGGTCGACGAGCAGCCGGCCGTGACGGTGTCGGGCGTGAGCGGCTTCGACCTCTTCGGCGACGGCACCTTCGTGGTGACCCCGCTCCCGGGTCACGCGCTCGGCCACCTCGGCGCCCTCGTCGAGGGTCGTGTGCTCCTCGCGGGTGACGCCGCGTGGGGCCGCGATGTGCTCGCGTGGTCCGACCGCCTCCGCCCGCTGCCCCGCCTCATCAGCGACGATCCGGAGGCGCACCACGCCACGGCGTCGGAGCTCGAACGCCTCGAGGCGGCCGGCCTCACCCTCTGCTTCAGCCACGACGCCTACCCGGAGCGGGTGCTGCTGCCCTGAGGCGGCGCGGGTCTGCACAACGAAGGCTGAACGCCCCGATCAGCGGATTCTGCGGCAGCCCGGCCTTCTCAGCCTTGCTTCTGCAGACGCCGCGATCGTCAGACCGGGAAGTCCTCCGGCCAGCCGTGGGCGGCGAGGTAGCCGCGCACCCGCTCGATGTCCTCGTCGGAGGGGAGCTCCGACGTCACGCGCGCGATCGCAGCGCCCACATCGACCCGGCTCGCGTCCGCGGCGAGCTGCGAGCCCACCTCCGTCACCTCCGCGTCGGTCAGGCGCCGGCGCAGCAGAGCGAGCAGCGGCACGAAGTCCTGCTCGGGCAGACCCGTCGGGTACCCCGCGCGCAGCCACCGCACCACGCGGGTCACGAGGCCCTCGCGCTCCTCAGGGGCGGGATCGGCGAACGCCGTCGGGTCGCCGAGCGGCCAGCCCGCACTCGCCAGGCGCACCGAGACGCGCACGAGGTCCTCCGGCAGCGCCGGTCCGAGCAGCATCTGCTCCACGCGCTCGCGCAGCCGGGCGGAGTCGAGCTCCTGCCCCGCCGCATCCGCCCGCGCCGCGTCGGACAGCAGCTGCCCGACGACCTGCTCGAGCTCGTCCGAGGTGAGGCTGCGGCGGAGGATCCCCAGCAGCGGCACGTAGTCCTGCTCCGGCACGCCACCCGGGTATCCGGCGCGGAGCCAGCCGACCACGCGCGCCACAGGTCCGTCGGCCGTGCCGGGCTCGAGGGCGGCCATGCTCAGCCCTTGGGCGTGAAGGTCGGGAAGACGTGCTCGAAGCTGACCGTCTGCCCGAGCCCGGTCGCGATGATGATGCTGAGGCCGATGGCGACCGCCGCGATCACGAGCACGAAGCAGGCGACTCCGATCGTGCGCATCAGCGGCGCGGGGAGCCGGCGCTCGACGGGAGCGGGGTCGCCTGCCGCCGCGAACGAGCGGACGCCGATGGCGAAGAGTGCGGGCAGGCCCGCCCCGAGGAGCACGGCGACGAGCGCCACCTGACCGGCTGCGGCGAGGAAGAGGGAGAACACGGCGTCGATCCTGTCTACGAGGTGCGGGAGTCGGCGGTCGGGCGGGCGGGCGCCTTCGCGTCCTCCCACTCGTCATTGACGTTGTGCGCGCCGATGCTGTCGCGGCGCGAGCGGAGGTAGATGTACCCGGCGACCGCGACGAGGATCGCGGCCATGAGCAGGCCGCCCCCCGCGCCTCCGACGAGGTGGCCGATCCACCACATGACGGCACCGACGAGTGCGGCGGCCGGGAGGGTGATCACCCAGGCGATCACCATGCGCAGGGCGACGCGCCAGCGCACCTGGGCGCCGGGGCGGCCGACGCCGGAGCCGAGGATCGAGCCCGTCGCGACGTGCGTGGTCGAGAGGGCGAAGCCGAGGTGGCTGGAGGCGAGGATGACCGCGGCGGAGGAGCTCTCGGCCGCCATGCCCTGCGGGGTGTTGATCTCGACGAGGCCCTTGCCGACGGTGCGGATGATCCGCCAGCCGCCGATGTAGGTGCCGAGCGAGATGGCGAGCGCGCAGGCGAGCTTGACCCAGAACGGCACCGACCCGGTGTCGTCCCAGCCGCCGGCGGCGATGAGCGCGAGCGTGATGACGCCCATCGTCTTCTGCGCGTCGTTGGTGCCGTGGGCGAGCGAGACGAGGGAGGCGCTGCCGATCTGGCCGATGCGGAAGCCGTGGTGGAGCTTCTTCTCGGCGACGTTGCCGATCACGCGGAAGACGAGCCAGGTGCCGATCGCAGCGACCGCTCCGGCGAGCACCGGGGACATCAGCGCGGGGAGGATCACCTTGCCCACGACGCCGTCGAGCTTGGATCCGTCGCCGGCCCAGTTCACGCCGTTGACACCGAGCCCGGCCAGCGCCGAGCCGATCAGTCCGCCGAAGAGCGCGTGCGACGAGCTCGAGGGCAGGCCGAGCAGCCAGGTGAGCAGGTTCCAGATGATGCCGCCGATGAGTCCGGCCAGCACGATCAGCAGCAGAGCGGATCCGCCGCCCTCGAGCAGCGCCGGGTCGGGAGCGCCGGACGAGTCCTGGATCTTCACGACAGCGTTGGTGACGGTGAGCGCGACCTCGATGCTGAGGAATGCGCCGACGAGGTTCAGCGACGCCGACAGCGCGACGGCGACCTTGGGCTTCAGGGCACCCGTCGCGATCGACGTCGCCATGGCGTTGGCCGTGTCATGGAAGCCGTTGGTGAAGTCGAACGCGAGTGCGGTGACGACGACGAGGACGAGAAGGATGAAGGGATCCACGCAGGAGATCCTCCGCCCTGGGGACGGCTCGGGGAACGATCGTCGGATGCATTCACCGGCTGTTCATCTTGCTCGGCGACTCGCTCGGTTACCCTGTGTGTTTTCTCAGACCCCGTCGTCCCGTCGGTCGGTCGCTCGACGCCGGTGTCAGCGCTCGGTGTGCGGCAGCGGAGGCGTGAGGTCGGGCACGTGGCCCGGGTCCGCGTCGACGACGGGCTCGTCGGCGACGGGCGCATCCGCGACGGGCGCGCTCGGGAGCGGCGGCGTCAGGTCGGGGGTCACGTGGCGCCCGACGCTCGCCGTCGCCTCGGCGACCCCGAGCCGGCGTGCGGCCTTCGCCTGCTTGGCCTTCAGCTTCTCGGTCTGCTCGGCGAGCTTCCTGGCCTTCTTGCGCAGCTTCTTGCTCGAGTCGCGAACGGCCTCGTGTGCCGCGCGGACCGACTTCTCGGCCTTGGCCAGAGCCTTCTTCGCGCGCTTCTGCGCCGCCTTGCCGTCGTTCTTCGATGCCATGGGGATCCTCCGCTCGTCGGCCCGACTGGCCGGCCTCCACCGTACCGACGACCACCGACAGCGGCCTGGGTGGTGGCGGCGCCCGGTTCGGCGTACAACTGCGGCATGACCGATTCGATCTCTCCCCGCGCCTTCCGGGCGATCGCCGGCACCGAGGACTGGCGGGTGGTCGGCGACGGCGCCCGCGCCTGGTTCGCGACCGGTTCGTTCGACGTCGGCGCGGCTCTCGTGGCGGCCATCGCCTCCGTCGCGGAGAAGGCGGGGCACCACCCCGACGTCGACCTGCGCTACGGAGGTGTCGGCGTGCGCCTGATCAGCCACGACGTCGGCGACATCAGCGAGAGGGACGTCGCGCTCGCGCTGCGCATCTCGGCCGCGGCCCGCGCTCTGGGGATCGCCGCCGATCCCTCCCGCGTCCAGAGCCTGCAGATCGCTATCGACGCCGTCGACGTCGCCGCCGTCCGCCGCTTCTGGCAGGCCGCGCTCGGCTACTCCCCCGTCGAGGACGCCGACCTGGCCGACCGGCAGGGCCTCGGCCCGAACATCTGGATCCAGCGGATCGACGAATCGCGGACGGACCGCAACACGATCCACCTCGACCTCTACCTCCCTCGCGACCAGGTCGAGGCCCGCATCGACGCCGCGCTGGCCGCCGGCGGACGCGTCGTCAACGACGAGAACGCACCGGAGTGGTGGACCCTCGCCGACCCGGAGGGCAACGAGGTCGACCTCGCGCCCTGGCGCGACGACAGCGAGTGGAAGGCCTGAGCGCGGCGCCGCCCGACCGCGCCCGCGGTCCGTGCCTGCTGTCCCGATCTGGGAATCACGGGCGAGTCGCACCGCGCGAGGGCGATCCTCGGCACGCTGGAGGCATGGCCCTGACACCTCCGACGAACGGATTCCTCGGCACGTCCGCCCAGCGCCGGCCGATGCGCGGCCCCAGGCGCGACCGCTGGATGTGGTGGCGCCTCGGCTCCGGAGTCGCGGCCACCGTCGCCGGACTCGTCGCGCTGCTGATCTTCACGGCCGGCCGCTGATCCTCCACTGCTGACAAGACGGTCTCGGCTGCCTACCCTTCGGACATGGAGATGGTCACGGGTATCGGCGGGTTCTTCTTCGCCGCGCAGGATCCGCAGGCGCTCGCGCGCTGGTACTCGCAGCACCTCGGCATCGACGAGGTACCGACCGAGTACGGCGCCCCCTCGTGGCGGCAGGAGGCCGGGACGACGGTGCTCGCGCCGATGGCAGCGGGGTCGCCGCACCTGGGCTCGACCGGCTGGGCCGTGAACTTCCGCGTCCGCTCGCTCGACGCGATGGTCGCGCAGCTGCAGGAGGCGAGCATCGCGGTCGAGGTCGACCCCGAGCAGTACCCGAACGGCCGGTTCGCCGACCTGCGCGACCCGGAGGGCAACCGCGTCCAGCTGTGGGAGCCGGCGGGCGACGACGCCTGACGGACGCCCGTTCCCGGGCGGGAGGCGCACCTCCTGCCAGGACGGTGTTCCTCCACAGGCGGGATCACGCGGTCACTTGTCCCGTTCGAGCGCCCTGGCCGGTGGGATGTCGGTGGTCGCTGATTCAATATCGGTATGGAGAGAACGGATGCGGAAACAGCAGCGGTGGTGACGCCTGACACGGTCAGGGCGCTCACCGACATCGCCGCGGGCGCAGACGTCACCTCCTCCCTCGCGCAGCTCACCAAGGCGACCGCCGTGTACGCGGCGTATCGGGCGGCGCGGCTGATCCCAGAGGCGTTCGTCCGGGGCGGCAGCCTCTCCCGCAGCGACTCCCGGGATCTGTTCGAGCGGTCCATCCGGGCCGAGCTCGCGGTCTCGATGCGGACCACGGAACGCAGGCTCGCCCGCCTCCTCCAGCACGGCCGGCTGCTGATCGAAGACCTCCCGCGGACCAGGGCGGCGCTCGCGGACGGCGCGATCCTGTGGGAAGCGAGCCAAGTGGTCTGCGACGCAGCAGCCACGCTCCCCCAGGAGTCGCGCGCCGCTCTCGACGAGCGCGCCGCCGAGCTCGCCCTCACCGCGACCCCGACGCAACTGCAGCGGGCCGTCGCGCGGATGCGGGACCAGCTGCACGATGAACCCCTCGCCGCACGGCATGTGCGGGCTCGTGCCGACCGGGGTGTCTGGGTGACTCCGGAGATCGACGGGATGGCCACACTCGGAGCGCTGCTGCCTGCCGCGGCAGCGATGGGCGCGTTGAACCGGATCGACCGCATCGCGCGGAATCTCCGAGACGGCCGCGACGACGACAGCACTGCGGACAGCGCGGGCGACGAGCGCACGCTCGCTCAGCTGCGCGCCGACGCCCTCGTCGACCTGCTCTGCGACGGTGACATCGCCGGCACCACTCCGGTCGGCGACGGCCCGACAGCACCTCCGACTTTCGTCCCGGGAGCGCGCGCCGAGGTGCGACTGACACTCGCGGCGAGCACCGCCACCGGAGCCGATGATGCCCCCGCCGCCCTCGACGGGTACGTGCTGATCCCCGCGGGCACCGCGAGAGAACTCGTCGGAGTCGGAGCCTCCTTCACGCGAATCCTGACCGACCCGGAGACAGGAGCGGTCGCCTCCGTGGGCCTCACCCACCGCGTACCTCGGCCGCGGATGCGCCTCCATCTGCAGCTGCGCGATCAGACCTGCCGATTCCCGGGCTGCACCCGACCGGCCTCCACCGGCGAAGCCGATCACACGATCGAGTGGCGCAACGGAGGCGAGACCTCCCTCGACAACCTCGCGTCGCTGTGCACCGGACACCACCACGTCCGCCACGGCGACCGCTGGACCTATGTCCTCCACCCCGACGGCACCGCTGACTGGTCCACCCCCACGGGACGCCTCCTCACCACCCGACCACCCGGCCTTCCCGGGCGACCACCCGATCCACGACCGCGTTCCGAGAACGGACCACCACCCTTCTGATGGGTCGGGGGCAGCCCGGCGGTGCTGGGGGACGGCATGCCCTGCACGCGACATCGCATCCGCGAGCGGCAACCCCTTGACCGCGGAGGATCTTCTCAGGTGCATCTCCGCGGATCGCGGGTAGCTTGGAGGGTCGAGTCCGCCCGAGCGACGAGACCCCCTGCCCCACTGCCCCATCCCGCCACCTGCCCCCACGGGCGGCGGGCGATCCGGAGAACGCCTCACCCTATGCACCATGCTGTTCGCGCTTCGACTCCCGCCCCCGAGGGAGTCGAGCAGACCGCTCTTCCGACCCGTCGCTCCCTCCGTGCCCAGCGCACCGCGGAGAGCACTGCGGCCCGGCGACCGTCGAGGCCCCGAGCCTCCGCCCTGGCCGCCATGACCTTCGTGGTCGGGATCGCAGTCACCTCGACGATGCCGGCCTTCGCAGTCGGCGGCACCGCCGACTCCGCCGTGGCCCGCGACACCGAGACGGCCGTCGCCGCCGCCCGCCCGCAGAGCTTCGTCGCTGCGGGAGTCGTGCAGCAGAGCGTCACCCGCGACGCCTTCGCCGCGGAGGCGAAGCCCGAGGTGCTCGTGCCCACCGCCTCCCTCGACGCGATCACCGCGACCGCCGGCGAGTCGACCGATGCGGCCGCCGGAGTCTCGGGCACGTGGGTCCTCCCCATCTCGGGACACATCAGCAGCGGCTACGGCCCGCGTCCCGACGCCCCCGTCGCCGGCGTGAACCTCTTCCACAAGGGCACCGACCTCGCCGGCGCCTGCGGCACCCCCGTCCTCGCCGCGGCGAGCGGAACGGTCGAGGAGTCGATGTACTCCGGCAGCTACGGCAACTGGATCCTGCTGGACAACGGCGGCGGCATCGAGACCGGCTACGCGCACAACACCGATCTGCTCGTCGATGTCGGCGACTACGTCACCGCCGGTCAGCAGATCGCGACCCGCGGCTCGACCGGCGCCTCGACGGGCTGCCACCTGCACTTCGAGACCCGCGTCGACGGCGAGGCGGTCGACGCTGTGCCGTTCATGGAGGCGCTCGGGGTGCCGCTGGGCTGACGCCTGCTCAGCCCGCGGGTACCGTCAGCGGGCCCGTCGAGATCGCGCCCGACCAGTGCGCGTCGGCGGGCTCGGTCGTCACCGTGACGAGTGCGTCCTGATCGACGGCGATCTGCATCGAGCCTGTGTTGCCCCCTCCGTTGCTGGTCGTGCGGGTGGTGGCCGGGTCGTAGATGCAGGAGGATCCCGTGGTCATCAGACCGTCGATCGCGACGGTGACCGTGGCGTCGGCGGTGTCGCAGACGACGGACACGGTCACGTGCAGCGGCTCGCCGACGAGCCGGACCGTCTGCGGCTCGACCGGGCCCACCTCGTCGACCCACTCGACGACGGCGGTCGCGTCATCGGGCAGGTCGACCGGGCCGATCGGCCTCTCCGTCGCCGTCGCCGTCGCCGTCGCAACCGGGGTCGCCTCGGCCTCGTCCGATGCCGGTGCCGTGCAGGCGCTCAGCACGAGGCCGGTCAGAACAGCCACGACCGCCGCCGCCATCGGCCTTGCCTCCGACCGCCGTCCCTGAGCCCGTCCGCTCGGTGCCCTCACGATTCTCGGTGCCATCACGGCTCCCCCTGCCTGTGTCGGTCCCTCCGGTCTACCCGACAGCTGCGGCGCATGGGAGGCACTCTGCGGCGGTTGCCAGGGTCACCGGCCGCCTGACCGCGCACTCAGAATCCCGAGTAACGCTAGGTATACGGTAGAGCAAGTCCATGCGACCGCATGGACGCGGACTCGCCGAGCACACGGCCCCCGAGCCCTTCCGTCACGAGCAGGAGGTTCACCATGAGCACCAGCACCCGAATGAACAGTCGCTTCGGCGACCGCGTCGTCCTCATCACCGGAGGCGGCTCCGGCCTCGGCCGCGCCAGCGCCGTCCGTCTCGCCGAGGAGGGCGCGAAGCTCGCCCTCGTCGACGTCTCGGAGCAGGGCCTCGCCGCGACCGTCGAGGCGCTCCCCGAGGGCACCGACGTGCTCACCGTCATCGCCGACGTGTCGAAGGAGGCCGACGTCGACGCCTATGTCGCGCAGACCCTCGAGCGCTTCGGCCGCATCGACGGCTTCTTCAACAACGCGGGCATCGAGGGCCGCCAGAACCTCACCGAGGACTTCACTGCGGAGGAGTTCGACAAGGTCGTCGCGATCAACCTGCGCGGGGTGTTCCTGGGCCTCGAGAAGGTGCTGAAGGTCATGCGCGAGCAGGGCTCCGGCATGGTCGTCAACACCGCGAGCGTCGGAGGCATCACCGGCATCGGCAACCAGTCGGGCTACGCGGCCGCGAAGCACGGCGTCGTCGGCCTGACCCGCAACTCCGGCATCGAGTACGGCCAGTACGGCATCCGCATCAACGCGATCGCACCCGGCGCCATCTGGACCCCGATGGTCGAGAACTCGATGAAGCAGCTCGACGCCGAGAACCCGCGCAGGGCCGCCGAGGAGTTCATCCAGATCAACCCGACCAAGCGCTACGGAGAGGCGGCCGAGATCGCCTCCGTCGTCGCGTTCCTGCTCTCGGACGACGCCGCCTACGTGAACGCGGTCGTCCTCCCGATCGACGGCGGCCAGTCGATCAAGTACTGAGGGTCCCGCGGCGCGGGAGGGAGAATGGGAGGCATGAACCCCACCGGCAGCTTCCGCGCCGCCCGCGACACCCTGCTCGAGCACCGCACCGACGCGGCCGCCGCCACTGCCGCCTTCGAGTGGCCCGACGTCGGCCCGCACTTCAACTGGGCCGTCGACTGGTTCGACGAGATCGCCATCGGCAACGAGAAGACCGCGCTCTGGATCGTCGAGGAGGACGGCTCGGAGCAGAAGGTCTCGTTCGACCGGATGCGCTGGCGCTCCGACGAGGTCGCCGCCTGGCTGCACTCGGTCGGCGTCGAGCAGGGCGATCACGTGCTGCTCATGCTCGGCAACCGGCTCGAGCTGTGGGAGGCGATGCTCGCGATCATGAAGCTCGGCGCGGTCATCCTGCCCACCACCACCCTGCTCTCACCCGCCGACCTGGCCGACCGCCTCGAGCGCGGCGAGGTCGCGCACGTGATCGTGGACGCCTCCGAGACCGCGAAGTTCGACGGACTGCCGGGCGACTTCGGCCGCATCGCCGTCGGCGGCCCGGTCGAGGGCTGGCTCGACTTCGCCGACTCGGTCGACGCCGTCGGGATCAGCCCGACCGTCGTCGTCGACACCGACGACCCCTGCCTCGTCTACTTCACGTCGGGCACGACGTCGAAGCCCAAGATGGTCGTGCACACCCAGGAGTCGTACCCGGTCGGCCACCTCAGCACCATGTACTGGCTCGGCGTCCGCCCCGACGACGTGCACATGGCGATCAGCTCGCCCGGCTGGGGCAAGCACGCCTGGAGCTGCTTCTTCGCGCCGTGGAACGCCGAGGCGACGGTCTTCGTCTACGACTACAGCCGCTTCGCTCCCGCGGCGCTCCGCCACCAGCTCGACCGTGCCGGCGTGACCACGTTCTGCGCGCCGCCGACGGTCTGGCGGATGCTGATCCAGTCGGAGCTCGGCGCGAAGCCGCGAGCCCTCACCGAGATCCTCTCGGCGGGCGAGCCGCTCAACCCCGAGGTGATCGCCACGATCGAGCGGGAGTGGAGTCTCACCATCCGCGACGGCTACGGCCAGACCGAGACCACGGCGATCATCGCCAACCCTCCCGGCGCCGAGATCGTGCCCGGAGCGATGGGCCGGCCGCTCCCCGGCGTCGCGATCGCGCTGATCGACCCGGTCACCGGCGAGTCCGCCTCGACCGGCGAGATCTGCCTCGACCTGTCCGTCGAGCCCGTGAACCTGATGTCGGGCTACCTCGGCGACGACGAGCGCACCGACCGCGCCCGCGCCGACGGATACTTCCACACCGGAGACGTCGCCGTGCGCGGAGTCGACGGCACGATCACCTTCATCGGCCGCACCGACGACATCTTCAAGTCGTCCGACTTCAAGATCTCGCCGTTCGAGGTCGAGAGCGTGCTGCTGCAGCACCCCGCCGTCGCCGAGTCGGCAGTCGTGCCGGCGCCCGACGCGACCCGGCACAGCATCGTCAAGGCCTACATCGAGCTAGCGGAGGGGTGGGAGCCGTCCGAGGAGACCGCGGCCTCGATCTTCGCCCACACCCGGGTCCAGCTGTCGGCGTTCGAGCGGGTGCGCCGCCTCGAGTTCCACCCGCTGCCCAAGACGATCTCGGGCAAGATCCGCCGCGTCGAGCTGCGCGAGCGCGAGGAGGCGGCGTTCGGCCGTGGCGAGGACATCGCGACGGAGTGGCGGAGCGACCGCATCGAGACGGGCGGGCAGGCGTGAGGAGCAGCGCGCTCGGCATCGGCCTGTCGGTCGCGTTCGCGGTGCTCGCGATCTCGCTGAATCTGCTCCTCGACCGCGTGCTCGGGGTGCCGCTCCTGCCGCGCTGGGGCATCGTGCTCGTGGTGGTGACGCTCGCGAGCGTGGCCGTCGCCCGCCACCTCCGGCGCCGGGCTCAGCTGGAGGAGTAGGCCGCCGGGTCAGCGCCGCACCGCGAGGAGCTCGCCGTGGTCGCGCGCGCCCGGGGCGGTCCGGCGCGAGCGGTGCACGACGTCGAGGCCCGCCCTCTCGACAGCCGCCTGCAGGTCGTCGAGCGGGTGGAACCAGGCGGTGGTGACCGCGTGGTCGAAGGCCTCGACCCGCGGCCCCTCGAAGAAGCCGATCAGGAGGCGCCCGCCCGGAGCGAGGCACCGGCCGAACTCCGCCACGGCCCCGGGCAGATCCTGCGGGGGCAGGTGGATGAGCGAGTACCAGGCGAGGATGCCGCCGAGCGATCCGTGCGCGACGCCGGGATCCCGGAGCGACCCGCAGCGGAACGGCACCTCGGGGAACCGACTCCGCGCGAGAGCGAGGAACTCCGGGACGAGATCGAGGCCGACCACGTCGAGGCCGAGCCCGTGCACGAACGCGGTCCAGTGGCCGGGTCCGCAGCCCGCGTCGAGCACCGGGCCCTCGAGCGAGGCGGCCCAGGAGGCGATCAGCGCGCGGTCCCGCTCGTCGGAGTCCTCGACCGAGCCGAGCAGCGCCGCATACTCGCTCGCCCGCGCGCCGTACGCCTCCGCCACCACCTCATCGGTCATGACGTCGAGCGTACGAGCGCGCAGCCGGCCCCTATGCCGCGGCGCGCGCGACGCCGACGCGCCCTGCGAGCAGCACCTCGAAGCCGGACCGGTGGCGGTAGCGGAGGAAGGCGCGGTTCATCTCGTCGGTCGAGTGGAAGCCGGCGGCGTCGGCCGTGCGCGCCAGCACGACCACCGTTGCGAGCGTCACCGGCTGCTCGCGGAACAGGCGCTCCGCCACCTCGACGCGGACGCGGGAGACGGAGGCGCGGACGGTGCTGTGGCGGTGCAGCCAGTGGTTCACGCGCACTCGGATCGGTGGGACGCCGATCGCGCGGCCGATCGCCCGGGCGTCGAGCCCGGGGAGGGCGTGCAGCTGCACGAGGGACCGGTCGATGCGCTCGTCGAGATCGCCCCGATCGTGGGGCCCGCAGGATCGAGTCATCAGTGCGGCGCCCGCCGCAGGGGCAGCTCCGGGCACAGGGGTCCTTGTCATCGTGTCGCTCGCCTTCGAGTCCAGCGGTCACCGCCGGTCGGGGTGGCGCGACGGTGTCGATCTCAGAGCACCGCTCGCCGCCGCGCGAGCACGAAGCAGAACAGGGCACTGTCGCTTCGGGTACGGCAGCGCCCACGGTGAACTGAGATTCACTCATTTTCGCCTTCTGCCTGCGCGGCGGGCACCGGTGGCACGGGATCCCCCTGCCACTGGCGCGCAACGACCGCTGCGCGCCTTCCCGTCCGGCCTTCGCGCCGGGCCGCCCCACCGGCCCTCCCCGCCGCGATCATCGACGTGGCGAGCCCGTCCCGAGGCGGAGCGCCGATGTCGACGAGAGGAGCTCGGCCGTGCCACCTGCCGCACCGGAGACGCTGATCCCCGTCACCGCCCTCGTCTTCCCCCTGACGGTCGGCCTCGCCCTCCTCGTCGGCGGCATCGCGGCACTGCGATCGCCCGCGCGAGGGGGCGGCCCCCTTCCCCCCTCGCTGCGGATCGCGACGGGTGCCGCACTGCTGCTGGCGGGCGGAGCCGCCTTCACCGTCGCCGCACTCGGCGCCGTCGCCCTCTGCACCACCGCCCTCGTCGTCGCGTTCAGCACCTACGGGCGCACCCGCGCACCATCGGCGGGAGCCGCCCGGCTCGCGGGCGCCGCCGCCCTCCTCACCTTCGCCACCGTCACCGCACTGGAGGGGCTCCTGGGATTCGGCGGTGTCGCCGCTCACCTGTCGCGTTTCGATCTCCGCGACCTGAGCTGGGCCGCCGCCCTCCTCGGAGTGCTGGCGGTCAGCAGCCTCCTGCAGCTCGGAGCGACCCGCTCGCGGTCAGTCGTGGCGGTCGATCCGACCGACGGCGAGGTCGGTCGCCTCTTCTGATCGGCGCCGACGCCTTCTGATCGCCTCCCACAGGGCCGTCGAGGTGATTTCTGCGCCCAATTAGGGTGAAAACATCCCTCAGAACCCGAGAATCCGTCACTCTTGGGCTGTCGCGCCTCCCGAAGGGCGCGTCGTGGGCATCGAGGGGATGTGGAGAACGTGATGAGCATGACTGCAGGCGTCAATCCGTCGATCGAGCGCGGAGTGTCGCGCCGGGACACGGCCGCGGCCGCATGGCTGGCCGGTGTCGGCCTGGAGACGAGACCGAGCGGAGCGTTCCGGGTCGTCGCGGACGCCTTCCGAGGCGATGACTTCGAGGTGATCCGGCTCTGGCACACCCCGGGCCGACTGCGCCGGCCCGCTCGGCCCGGGGCGGGCCTCCGCCTGCTGATCCCGCTCGAGGGCGCTCTCGTCGTGCAACCCGACGAACCGTCCGACGACGAGGTGACGCTCGGGCCCGGCGAGGTCGCCTTCCTCCGCTGCTCGGAGGGCGCGACAGTGGTCACCGACGGGCCGTCCGCGCGTCTCGAGATCATGCTCGGCCGGCCCCTCCTCGGGTTCACCGGCTCCCAGGCGACCGGCGCCCTCGTGACGCGTGCCGACCCGGCGAGCCGCAGCGTGCTGCTCTCGACCGTCAACGCCTTCTTCGGCGCGTCGCTCGACTCCGACTCCGCGGCGTTCCCCCTGGTCAGATCGGCCGTCGAGCAGCTCGCCAACGCGGTGCTCACGACCTCGCTGCCGCACGAGTCGAGCGAGACCGTCTTCACGCGCGCCCTCGCCCTCATCGCAGGCATGTCGGCGGATCCGCGGCTGTCGGTGCACGAGATCTGCCTGCGGCTCGGCGTACCCAAGCGCACGCTGCAGCGGGTCTTCGCAACCAACGGCACCACGGTGTTCAACGAGATCCGGCGCGCCCGCCTGACCACGGCCCGTGCACTGCTCGGCAGCACCGACGTCCCGCCCGCGCCCGGCCACGCTCTGAGCGGCTACGTCCGCTCCCAGAGACTCCAGCGCGACCTGCGGCACCTCGACCCGTCGCGTACGGAGCCGGACGAGCACCCCCGCAGCGCCTGAGTCGGCCAGCGCGAGAGTCGGCCAGCGCCGGAGTCGGCCAGCGCCGGAGTCAGCGACCGGGATAGACCGCGGAAGCGGCGGGCCAGCCCGACGCCGCGAGCTCGGCGCGCAGGCGGTGATGGTGCTGCACCGCGCCGAGCGAGTCGGTGCGGAAGGCGATCGCGGTCGCGGCGTCGGCCCAGTAGGCGTCCCAGCCGGAGTACCGCGCGAACACCCGGTCGCCGACCGCCCCGATCAGCTCCCAGGCCCGCTCGGCGGGAAGGTAGCCCGCCACGTAGGAGTAGCGGATCGCTCCGATCGTGCGCTCGGCGTCGCCCGCCAGCAGCAGGACCGGGGGCCGCCCGTCGAGGTTCTGCGAGAGCTCGAGGAGGTGGAACTCGCTGCCGCCGGTGAGCGCGGCGACGCGGGCGCGCATCCGCTCGGCCTCCGATGATGCCGAGACCTCGGCGAACCGCGCAGACAGCGGTCCCCGCTCGAGGGCGTCGGCGACCAGCAGCTCGACGTCGTCGCGCGCCGCGATCCTGAAGTCGCGATCGAGCGCCACCCTCTGCTCGCTGAGCGGGGGCAGCGGCAGCTGGTCCCACGGCGAGCCCTTGGCGCCGTCGGCGTAGCGGCTGCGCATCGCGGCCGGCAGCTCGGCCCAGGTGGGCTGGAAGGCCAGCGAGGAGTTCCAGCCTCCGAACGAGAAGTCGCTCACGGCGTCGAGGGCGAGCAGCTGCTGCTGGTGCTCGGTCGTCGGAGGCGCCGCCGCGGCACCCAGGTACGCCAGCTGCTCGCGGCGGGGCGCCCGCGCATCCCACTGCTGGAACACGATCGAGGCGACGAGCAGGCCGAACGCCATGCCGAACGCGAAGGTGAACAGCGGCAGAGCCGTGCTGCCGGATCCCGAGGACAGGCCGACGACGAATCCGACGAGGCCGAACGGCACGGCCACGGCGGTCACGAGCAGAGCCCGCCGCCCGATCCTGCCGCCGGGGCCCCGGCGCCGGGCATCCGCGAGGCGCGCGTAGCGCAACCGGGGACGCACGGGGAACTCGACGTCTCCGGGGTGATTCTGCAGCGGCACGCTCGCAGCCTAGACGGGGGCGGGCACCCGGTCGGAGGTCGTCCGTGCTCGGCGCCGGCCCTCCGGGTTCGCTGTCGGTCGTCTGTGCTTGGGTAGCGCCATGAAACTCGCCGAAGCACTGCTCGAGCGGGCCGATCTGCAGAAGCGGATCGAGGCCCTCCAGTCCCGGATCCTCCAGAACGCCTCCTACCAGGAGGGCGAGGAGCCCGCGGAGGATCCGGCCGAGCTGCTGAGCGAGTGCCTCCGCGCTCACGAGGCGCTCGAGCGGCTCGTCACCGCCGTGAACCTGACGAACACCTCGGCGACGACGCCCGACGGCGTCGTGCTGACGGCGGCGCTGGCCCGGCGCGAGTCGCTGCGCGGCCAGCACAGCATCCTGGTGCGCGCCGCCGATGCGGCCTCGGGCGAGCGGGGCTACCGGCAGCTGCGGAGCGAGCTGCGCCGCCTCACCGCCCTCCCGGTGAAGGAACTCCGCGAGCGAGCCGATGCCGTGGCGCGCGAGCTGCGCGAACTCGACGCGTCGATCCAGCGCACCAACTGGGAGGTCGATCTGCAGAGCTGACAGAAGGAGCGGTGAGTCGGTAGGCGACTCGGAGCGAGCACACACCGTCGGGTCGGCGGTCAATCCGGCCCTCTGTCACGCGGTGGGCAGCGTACGGCTTCGGCCCTCACTCACAGCCCAGCACCGACGACCGGTGACCGCGCAGACAGGACACCTCATCACCACGTGCTGGCCGGGTCGCCGAGGGCGGGTTCGGGGATCTCACCGCATTCCAGAGCGCGCCTTCACGGGCGCGAGCACGACGACGAGGAGGCAGGTGTGACCGGAGGGATGCGGTGGGCGAAGCGACGCCTCCTCGCGATCGGCCTCGTCGGTCTGGTCGCCGCCGGAGTCGTCGTCGGCGCCGTGATCGAGACCGATGCCGTGACCCCCTCGGGCGACCCCGCGGGCTCGGTGCGGTATCCGGGCGATCTGCCCGTCGATGCTCCGCGCCTGGGCGGGGTCCTCGTGTCGTCGTCCGGGGGCGGCGGGATCTGGTCGCTGCGCTACTCCCGAGACGGCTTCACCCCCGAGCAGGCGCTGGCCGACCTGACCGCGCGGGGGTACGCCGAGGAGCACCGCAGCCGCGACGAGAACGACGTCGTGCGGGTCTCGCTGCTCGGCTCGAGCCCGTACCTGCTCGCCCTCTCGTGGTCGGACGACGACGATCGGTCGGAGATCGACCTCGTGCTCCGATCGCCGGAGCGTCGCGGAATCCTGCTCGGCGTCAGCTAGACGAGCGCGCGGAGCTGCGCCGCGAAGAAGGCCAGCGAGCGGTCGACCTCGGGCAGTGCGGGGGTGCGGTTGAGGTGGCCGTGGGGCATGCCGCGGGCGAGGTACCCGGTCGCGGCGACCCCCGCCTCCGCCAGCTGCCGCAGCAGCAGCTCGGCCGAGCCGCGCAGCTCGTCGAACTCGTTCACCATCACCGACATCGGCGGGAGGCCCGCGAGCGGCGCGGCGCCGGGGAGGGCGTCGGCGGGCAGATCGGAGAGCCGGCCGACGTAGGTGCGCACCATCCCCTCGATGCCCACGGTGGGGAAGCGGAGGAGCGCGGGCAGGGTCATCAGCTCGCGCAGCACGTCGTCGTCGACGGCCGGGTTGGGGAAGTGCGCGAACGGGTAGGCGAGCAGCACGTGCTCGGGCGGGCGCGCACCGGCGTCACGGAGGCGCAGGGCGGTCGCGAGGGCGAGTGCGGCGCCGGCGCTGGCCCCGCCGATGGCCACGGGAGTCGCCTCCGGAGTCTCGGCCCGCAGTTCCAGCCACGCGGCGTGGACGTCGTCGAGCGGGACGGGGTAGCGGACGCTCGCGGTCGCCAGGCGGTAGCCGACCGAGACGACGCGGGTACCCGCGCGGGCCGCGAGCTCGGCCGAGACGACGTGCGACTCCCGCATGTCGAGGTCGCCCGCCTGGAACCCGCCGCCGTGCACCCAGAGCAGCGCAGGCCCGGTCGCGTCGGCGGGGTCGTAGACGCGGAGCGGGATCGGTCCGTGCGGGCCGTCGACGGCGGCGTCGGAGACGCTCACGCCCTCGGGGAGCGACCACGGGCTCGGGTCCTGCTCGAAGGCGGCGACGCGCGCCGCCTGCGCGGCGTCGAGCGGGTAGGCGAGCCCGTCGAGGTACGGGAGCCTGGCGGCGAGGTAGGGATCGAGCGGCATCGGCGCCTCCTGGCGGGGTGGGGACGGCGCCCACGCTACCGGCGTCGCGGCCCGGCCGGTCAGCGGTGCTGCAGGAGGAGCACGGCGTCGAGCAGCGGGGCCTCGTGTCCGTCGGGGCCGGTCGCGAGGCGCTCGCGGGTGCCGACGACGACGGTGGTCCACTCGAGCGGGTCGAGGGCGAGCTCGGCCAGCTCCTGCTCGGCGGTGGGCAGCTCCTCGCCCATGTGGCCGCGGTGGCCCGACCACGGCGGCGGGGCCGCGTGCGAGACGACGGCCAGGTGCCCGCCGGCGGCGACGAGGCCGGCAGCGCGCCGGAGGACCTCGACGCGCGGGAACTCGACCATGGAGTGCAGGAAGGAGGCGGTGACGAGCTCGAACGGGCCGGTGGCCGGCCACTCCTCGGACAGGTCGGCCTGGCGGAAGTCGACGGCGAGACCGCGCTCGTCGGCTCCGGCGCGGGCCCGGGCCAGAGCCGTCTCCGAGAGATCGAGGCCGGTGACGCTCCAGCCGAGGGAGGCGAGCCAGAGGGCGTCACCGCCCTCTCCCGACCCGAGGTCGAGCGCGCGGGCGGGCGGCAGGTCGCCGACGAGATCGACGAGGGTCGCATTGGGGCGGCCCGACCAGATGGCGGAGTCGCCGTAGCGCTCCTCCCAGTGCTCGCGTGCTGTCGGCATGGTGCGTCCTTCGCTCGGGGTCGGGACGAGGATGGCGTGTTCTGGTCGCGGAGGCCAGCGGGCGTGCCGGAACGGCACGGGCGGGGCGGGTCCCGGTGCCGCGAGGCTGCTCGGCCGAGGGGCAGGGCGCGGTGACCAGCAGCCGGGGCCTTCCGCGACACGGCGTGCGCCGATTAGCGTCGGGGCATGGGACTGCGACTCGAAGAGATCATCGTCGACTGCACCGACTTCCGCGCACTCGGCCACTGGTGGCAGGAGGCGCTGGGCTGGGACGTCGTCGACGAGGACGACGAGGGGATCGAGCTGCTGGCTCCCTCGGGCCGCGGTCCGAGCCTGCTGTTCCTCGACGTTCCGGAGCGCAAGACCGTGAAGAACAGGCTCCACCTCGATTTCGTGCCCGACGATCAGGACGTCGAAGTGGCGCGGCTCGTCGGGCTCGGTGCGTCGCGCATCGACGTCGGGCAGGGCGAGCAGTCCTGGGTGGTGCTCGCCGACCCCGAGGGCAACGAGTTCTGCATCCTGTCGGCGCGCGACTGATCCGCGCTCCGATGCGCATGCATCGAGGAGAAGGCTGAGAAGTCAAGGGTAGAACGATCGTTCTCACACCCCTACGATCAGCTGCGACGCGAGCCCGCCGGGGGTCGCCCGGAGCGAGGAGTGCCCGTGAACACGTACGACACGGCCGCGTACGAGAGACCCGTCGCGGCCATCGGCATGACGCAGGCGCAGCAGCAGGGCGAGCTGCTCGTCAGCCGGGTCCTTTCGACCCGCGGCGCCGGGCTCTACGCCTACGCGTACCGGCTCACGCTGTCGGACGCCGCGGCCACCGCCGCTCTGCGCCACGCGGCCGTCACCCTCCGGAGCGGATCGCCGCGCGTGCTCGACGAGCAGACCGCCCTCGAGGCGGCCCGCACCGAGATCGGCCGGAGGAGCGTCGGACGTCAGGAGCAGGCGGTCGCCGCCGGCTCCGCCGTGCTGCGCGAGGACGACCTCGTCCCCACGGGGTTCCACCGCCGGCTGCACGCGCTGCCGACCCGCGAGCGGCAGTGCTGGCTGCTGCGGCACACAGGCGGCCACGATCCCGCGGTGATCGCCGACCTCCTCCGGATCACTCCGGAGCAGGTGCGGGCGGCTCTCGCCTCCGCGGCCACCACCCTCGTCGAGGGCGAGCTGGCCGAGGCGGACGGGGAGTAGACCCGCCCGCCCGGAGAGGGGGCCCGAGAGGCGCCGGGTCGAGCCGGCGGCACCCCTCAGGCGTCGAGTACCCGCGGACCCGGAGGGTTCCGACCCGCGGGAAGCGTCAGTCGAGGTACTCGATGTCGTCCCACGGCTCGTGCACGTCGCCGGTGTCGCGCTCGTCGTCGGGCACCTCGATCTCCTCGAAGATCACCGGGACACCCGGCGAGACCAGGGCGCTCACGGAGCGGTTGCCGACGACGACGAAATCGATGAGGCCACCGCCGACCTGCGCGGCCCGGGTGCTCGCCTCCTTGAGGGCGGTGACGTCCTCGCCCTGGGAGAGGCCGTAGGACTTGCCCTCGATGGTCACGGTGGTGCGGATCATGGGGTGCCTGCTCCTCGCGTCGGTCCGACCACACTACGGAGCGAGCAGAGCGCTCCTCCAGGCCTTGCGGTCGAGTCGCGAGCCTGGCAGGAGGCGCGGCACCGACAGGAGGGTGACACCCTCCGCACTGTTGCGTCAACCGGGGAGCGCCCGAGTGGCGAGGCCCCGTACCGTGGCCCGCGACCGCACCATCCGCTCCGACCGAGAAGGAGGATCACATGACCGAGAAGAGCATTCCCGAGCCCGTCGATCCCGAGACCGTCGACCCCGACACCGCTACCGACCCCGAGGGCGACCCGGTCGAGAACCCGTCCGGCTGAGCTCGGACGCCCCGAGCGACGGCTCGCATCGAGGGAACCGGTTCTGCACGAGACACCGCGTACTGCGCGGAGTCCCGGCGAGAACCGGTTCCCTCGGTCGTTCCAGGGTCGACGTCAGCGCGGGGTGCCGACGCGGTGCGCCGAGCCGGGGTGCGTGGCCGGCAGCGTCGGCGCATCGTGGCCGAGGATGCGCTCGCGCAGGGAACCGGCGCGCGGCTCGGCGGGCAGCATCCCGCGCTCGCGGAGGAGCGGCATCACCTGCTCGACGAAGTCGCGGTAGGTCTCGTAGCCGCCGTAGGTGTACTCGATGAGGAATCCGTCGACGTCGGTGCGGTCGACGATCTCCTGCAGCTGGTCGGCGACCGACTCCGCGGTGCCGGTGACGCGCATGCCTCCGATGGACGACGTGATGACATCGAGGATCTCGGCGACGGTGGGGCTCGAATCGGGCTGCTGGAACATCGCGAGCATGGTCTGGCCGACCTCGGTCGTGACCTCGGCGAGGGTCGCCTCGAGCGGGAACGACATCAGGTCGACGCCGCTCCAGCCCATGAAGAGGGCTGCAGCGGCCTCGCGGGACGGGGTCTCGTCGAGCTCCGCGCGGAGCCGCAGGGCCTCCTCCTCGGTGTCGCCGACGATGATCGCGACGGAGGGGATCACCGTGATGTCGCGGGGATCGCGGCCGTTCGCCTCCGCCCTCGCGCGCAGATCGGCCACGGTCGCCGCCGCCTTGCCGAGGTCGCGGTCCTGGATGAAGACGCACTCGGCGTAGCGGCCGGCGAAGGCCCGGCCGGCCGAGGAGGCGCCCGCCTGCAGCAGCAGCGGCGTGCGCTGCACCGAGGGGACCGCCGGGAAGTAGCCGTCGTACGAGAAGTACTCGCCGCGGTGGGTGATGCGGTGCACCTTGGCGGGGTCGGCGAAGGTGCGGGTCGCCTTGTCGTAGACGACGGCGTCGTCCTCCCACGCGCCCTCCCAGAGGGTGAGGCAGAGCTCTACGAATTCCGCGGCGCGGCGGTAGCGCTCGTCGTGGGGCGTCACTCCCTCCAGGCCGAGCAGCTTGGTGAGGGCGACCTGGTTGTCGGAGGTGACGATGTTCCAGGCGATGCGGCCCTTGGTGAGGTGGTCGAGCGTCGTGAAGGTGCGGGCGTTGAGGTAGGGCTGCTGCGCGGTGGTCGAGGCCGTGACGACGAAGCCGAGCCGGTCGACGGTGGCCGCGAGCCCGCTGATGAGCACCATCGGGTCGTGCACGGGCACCTGGACAGCCTCGCGGATGACGACCTCGGGGACGTCGTCGCCGCTCATCGGGTAGCCGAGCGCCTCGGCGAGGAAGAGGAAGTCGAAGCCGGCGTCCTCGAGCTTGCGCGAGAGGTCCTGCCAGTACTCGAGGGTCGCGAAGCCACTGGTGTCGCCGCGAGGGTGGTGCCAGGCGTTGCTGATGAAGTTCGGCGTGAACTCCTCGAACGCGCCGAGGAAGATCTGCTTGGTCAGGGTGGTGCCCTTCGCTGCGCGGAGCGATCGGTCGCTCCCGATCGGAGGGCTGATAACCTCGAGTTATCAACGTGGAGATGATAACCAGCAGGAATCATCTTGTGCAAGGGAGACACGATGGAACCGGAGCAGCCCCCCGCGCTCGCCGCCGAGATCGGGACGCTGGTCCACGGCCTGCGCCGGGCGCGCGGGCTCTCGATGCGCTCGCTCGCCACGGCCGCCGGGGTGTCGCAGCCGTTCCTGTCGAAGGTCGAGAACGGCAAGCTCCTGCCCAGCCTGTCCACGCTCTACGCACTGGCCGCGGCGCTCGAGGTGCCGCCGGCCGAGCTGGTGCCGGCGGTCGCCTCCTCCGACGACACGACACCGGAGGCGCACCTGCGCGCCAGCGACGCACCGAACGCCCCACGCGCGCGGCTCGTCGTCGGCGGCCCCGGCCGGACCACCGAGGCCTATCTCTTCACGGCCCGGCCCGGCGACTCCGACGACGTCGACTTCGCGCACCCGGGCGAGGAGTTCGTGTTCGTGATCGAGGGGACGGCGGTGCTGAGCTACGCCGACGGCGCGAATCGCGCGGTGACCGCGGGCGAGTCGATCACGATCGACACCGGCCGGCCGCACCGCTGGTCGGTGCCGGCCGAGGCCGCGGGGGCGGCGCGCTACCTGCTGGTCACGACGCACTCGGGCTGAGCCGGGGGAACCTGTTCTCGGCGAGGCGCCCCGTGCTGCGCGATGTCCGAGCGAGAACGGGGTCTCTCGGCCGCGGTCACGGGCACTGCTGCACCGCGGTCCCAGGGGTGACGGCCTGCGCCTCGGCGGGGCACGGCGCCAGGGGTCCGAGCCACAGGTAGAGAACGACGACCACCGCTGCTCCGGCGTAGAAGAGCGCCGAGAAGGCGATCGCGAAGAGGATCCCGCGGACGGAGACACCGCCCTCGGGATCATGGGTCGAGCTCGAACGGGGACGCCCCTCGGCGAGCTGCGCGCAGAGAGCGCGGGCCGTCGTACGGAGGGTGCTGTCGTGAGTGGTGGGCGCGTCGCGCCGGATGCCGGCGTGCTGGTGAGTCATCCGCTGTCCTGACCGAGAGGGTGTCGTCGACGAGATCGACGCGGTGACGCCCCGGGCCGGTCGATCGCAGTGCCCGGAGGAGGACGCGGCGATGACGAGAGCAGGGTCATCGAGGTTGTCGGCGCGGGAGGCGGGGACGGGAGCGGAAGACGGGTGCGGCATCCGCGGGCGCTGGTGCGCGGGGCGGGCCGTCGGCTGCACCGGGGTGCAGTCCCTCCCGGGGTCTCGGAGAGGGGTGGAGCGGATCCTCCGCCGAGGGCGGAGGGGGCGGGGCGGGTGACGCGGGGGTCGGCGCGTCACCCGCTCCTGTCGGGTCAGCTCCGGAGTCGCCTGGTGCGACGGTGGAGCAGCATCAGCAGGAACCCGGCGCCGAGGACCACGAAGGCTCCGGCGAGGGTAGCCGCGAGGCCGTCGACTCCGGTGGAGGCGAGACCACCGGGAGGGCCGTCCGAGTCAGGAACGTCCGCGGGGGCGCTCGAGGTCGGGGTCGGTCCCGCCGTCGGGATCACCGCGGGTGCGGTGGGCGTCGGCGTGGTGGTGGGCGTCGCGGTCGGAGTCGGCGTCGCCGTCGGCGTCACGGTCGGGGTCGCCGTGGGCGTGGGCGTCACCGTCGGAGTCATCGTGGGCGTGGGCTTCACGGTCGGAGTCATCGTCGGGGTCGGCGTCACCGTCGGAGTCATCGTCGGCGTCGGCTTCACCGTCGGAGTCACCGTCGGAGCGGGCGTCGCCGTCGGAGTGACCGTCGGAGTCGGCTTCACCGTCGGAGTCACCGTCGGGGTCGGCTTCACCGTCGGAGTCACCGTCGGAGTGGGCTTCACCGTCGGAGTCACCGTCGGAGTGGGCGTGGGCTTCACCGTCGGAGTCATCGTCGGCGTCGGCTTCACCGTCGGAGTCACCGTCGGAGTGGGCTTCACCGTCGGAGTCACCGTCGGAGTGGGCTTCACCGTCGGAGTCACCGTCGGGGTCGGCTTCACCGTCGGAGTCACCGTCGGAGTGGGCTTCACCGTCGGAGTCATCGTCGGAGTCGGCTTCACCGTCGGAGTCATCGTCGGGGTCGGCGTCACCGGCGGCGTCGTCGGCGGAGTCACGGGCGGGATGACCGGAGGAGTCGTGGGCGGCGTGGTCGGCGGGATCACCGGAGGGATCACCGGAGGCGTGGTCGGCGGCGTCACCGGAGGCGTCACCGGGGGAATCACGGGCGGCGTCGTCGGCGGGGTCGTCGGCGGGATCACCGGCGGGATCACCGGGGGCGTCGTCGGAGGCGTGGTGGGCGGGATCACAGGCGGGGTCGTCGGCTCGGTGGTGGGCGGCGCGGTCGGCTCCGTCGTGGGCTCCGCGGTCGGCTCGGCCGTGGGCTCAGCAGTCGGCTCCGCCGTCGGCTCCGCAGTGGGCTCCGCCGTCGGCTCCGCAGTCGGCTCGGCCGTCGGCTCCGTCGTCGGAACGGGCGTCGAGCCCGGCGAGCAGGTGGAGGAGCGGAACAGGTTGCTGTCGAGGGTGACGGCGCCGTTCCGGGCGAGTGCGCGGCCGTCGACGACGGCGTCGGTCGTCACAGTGATCGACGCGAGGGCGAGGATCGAGCCGGCGAAGGAGGAGTCGGTGCCGAGCGTGGCCGAGCTGCCGACCTGCCAGTAGACGTTGCAGGCCTGCGCGCCGTTGATCAGGTCGACCGCGCTGGACGAGCCGGTGATCAGGGTCGAGCCGGCCTGGAAGACGAAGACCGCGGCCGGATCGTTCGCCGCGTCGAGCGTGACCGTCCCCGTGATGCCGATCGGGCCGGGAGCGCTGTAGACGCCCGGCTGGAAGGTCTGCCCGACGAGATCGCCGGACACGGTCGCCGTCGCGGGCTGCGAGGCGAGCGCGTTGTAGGCGGTCACGAGGTCGGCCTGGGCGCCGATCGCCTCGGCGTCGGCGGCGTGGATGGTGCCGCGGACCTCACCCGGCGGGAAACCGGTGATCGCGGTCCCGGGGCTGACGCCCAGATCCTCCGGCAGGATCGTGGCACCCGTGTTGGTGACGGTCGATCCTCCGAGCACCGAATAGGAGCCGGCGCGGCCGAGGTCGGGGGCGGTCGCCGCTTGAGCGGAGTTCGCGAAGAGGAACCCCGCCGAGAGGACGAGGACGCCGGCAGACGCGGCGATCCCCAGTCTTCGTCGCGAGCGACGTGATCGGGCGGTGGATGTGGGGCTGTGCAGCATGGTGACGCAGCTTCCGCCCACGACAGCGCGGGCTCGGGACACCCAAGGTGAGTGGACCTGAAAAGTACCCCAAACAGGTCACGCAGTCGACGATATGCGACAAACGCGCTTTTTACCGTGCGTTCTATGGCTTAAGGCCGCGACCTCTGCCACTATCTTCCTCCGATTCGCGCCACACTCCGCTGCTGGTCGAGCCGCCACCGCGGTGATCCCGAGTCCCCTGCCGCGAGCGCCGACGGTCTCTCCCCGCCGAACGGAGTGGGAGCACGATGCCCGCCGTGGCGCGAGACGGCGCCGTGTGCCACCGTCGGAGGCACCGGATCCGACGAGACGAAGGAGCGCACCGTGGGGCTCGTCCACATCGATCTGTTCAGCACCGTCGACGGAGTCGGGCAGGCGCCCGGCGGACCCGAGGAGGACCTCGAGGGCGGCTTCGCGTTCGGCGGCTGGCAGGCTCCGCTCGTCGACGAGACCGTGGGCGAGCAGGTGCTCGACGGGATGCAGGGCATGGACGCGCTGATGCTCGGACGACGCACCTTCGACCTCTTCTCCTCGTACTGGCCCGAGCAGAGCGGCCCGATCGCCGAGCTGTTCAACCGCATCCCGAAGTACGTCGCCTCGCGAGGGACCGCCTCGCTCCGCTGGAGCGGATCCGCCCAGCTCGGCCCCGACCTCCCCTCGGCCGTCGCGGAGGTGCGCGAGCGTCACGAGAAGATCCACGTCATCGGGAGCCTCGACCTCGTGCAGACCCTGCTCTCCGAGCGGCTCTTCGATCGACTGACGCTGTGGGTGCACCCGATCCTGCTCGGCGACGGCAAGAAGGTGTTCGCGCAGGGCGCGGTGCCGTCGAACCTGCGGCTGCTCGAGCCGGTGGTCACGTCGCCGCGCGGAGTCGTGCGGCTGCGCTACGAGCGCCTCGACGGGACACCCGCCGTGGGAGTCGTGGAGGCCTGAGCCGTCCGCGCCGGAGGAACCGTTCTGCGCGATGCCGCGGTGTCTCGGCCGGACTGGTTCGCTCAGCGGGTGGGACATACTGGCGACGTGCAGGCCGACGACGACGAGCGCGGTGACGACGAGCGCCGGGATCTCGAACGTGCGCTCTACGCGCGGCCCGACGGGGACCCCGAGGCCGACATGCGGCGACGCGAGGCCGCGCGGCGCCTCCGGATCGCCTCGGAGGACGCCGCGGGCGACCCACGGGACGGGCTCGGCGCAGAAGGCCGGGCCGTCGATGGCGCCTCCGGACCGCCGCACGAGGGTGGTGCCTCCGGGCCCCCGACCGAGCGCGCCTCCCCCGGCCGGCGCGACCGTGCCGAGCCCGCGGCGACGCGCACGCCCAGGCGTCGGGCCGCCCTGATCGCCGCGGGAGCCCTCGCTGCAGGGCTCGCGCTGGGCGCGGCCGCCGCCTCCGTCGCCCTCGACCAACCGCCGGCCACGGCACCGACCGCGAGCCCCGCTGCGACCGCCCGCCCGGCCGACCGGTTCGAGGAGCTCGTCTCGGGCTGGGAGACGACGGCGGATCTGCCGGCCGGTCTCGCCCTGATCGCGGCCGGCGCCGAGGTGTACACCCCCGGCTTCGAGACGACTCAGAACGACCGGCTCCTGCTCACCGCACCGAACGGGACGTCGCTGTGCCTCGCGCTCGAGCGGTCCGACGCGACGTTCTCGGCGGGATGCACCGGGCTGGCCGACTTCTTCGAGGGCAACCCGCTGCAGGTGGTCGGCACCGCGCTCGGCGAGGACGCACCCGTGTACACGCGGGTGACGCTGAACCCCGACGGGAGCATCGAGGGCGGGTTCCAGCTCGTCGGTGACGATCCGGGCTCCGACTGAGGCGCGGACTCCCGCCCCGACTGCCCGGCGCGACCGTGACATGATCGACCCACGGCGGCGAGAGGGATGTCCAATGGGCCAGCTGATCTACGGGATAGCTCCCGCCATCGAGATCGACGACCGGGCCCTCCGGCACACCGAGGCGGTCATCATCTCGAAGCTGCGCCGCAACGAGAGCTTCTCGTTCCACTGGGACGGCGAGCCGGATGTGGGCGAGGACGTCGCGATCGAGCGCCGCGGCACGCACGGAAGCATCTGGGTGTCGAAGAGCTCATCGCTCTACTTCAGCTACGACGAGTACTCGACCGAGCCGCTGAACCGCGCCTGGATCGATCTGCTCCTCCGGGCCGCGGCGACACCCGCCGGGCTGCGCGTTCTGCCCGAGCCCGCCGCCTAGGCGGGGCGCGGGCCGCCCGGCTCCGGGACGAGCTGGAGGCCGCTCTGCGAGCTGGCGGTGATCATCATCGCCTCGATCCAGTCGCGGTTGATCGACGGCTGCCGCCCGCCGTGGAACCGGTACGAGATCGGCACCGCCGGATGCAGCCAGATCTTCATCCGTCCGCCGCCCATCTCCTGGCCCTGCGACCACGAGAAGGCGAACGACTCGTCGCGCCGCAGCTTGGCGGTGATGACGATCTCGAGATGGGCGAGGACGCGGTCCTCGAACGGGGCCTCGATGCCTCCGGGGTAGTTCAGCAGTCCCATGGGACGCTCCGTCTCCGGCCGGCCGGCCGTTCTGCGCGCGGGCGAGTCCGACGACGCGCCGCATTCTCCCAGCTTCGGATGTGGATCGCTCGGGGGGGCTCTCTGGTTCCCCCGCGAGATGCCACTTGAGTACACGATCGTCGGCGTGTCGCGTACCGAAGTGGCATCTCGCGGACGGGAGCCGCGCGCACAGCGGATGCCGGGGCGCGCGCGCCAGGATTGCGGTGACCACCACTCGATCGGGAGGCCCCGTGCCCGCCAGCACCCAGACCCACGACTACGACGTCGCCGTGATCGGAGCCGGGCCCGCCGGAACCGCCGCCGCTCTGCGGGCCGCCGAGCTCGGCGCGAGCGTCGTCGTCCTCGAAGCAGCCCGCGTCGGCGGCACCTGCGTGAACACCGGCTGCGTGCCGACCCGCGTGCTCGCGAAGACCGCGCGGATCATCCGCGAGGCGCGCACCGCCTCCGACTACGGCGTCGACGTCGGCACCCCCGAGATCGACTGGCCCGCGACCGTCCGCCACGTGCACGAGCGCGTCGACAAGGTGCGCTCGATCAAGCGCGAGGCCGAGCGGTTCGCCGAGGCGGGCGTCGAGCTGGTGCACGAGGGTCGCGCGCGCTTCGCCGACGAGAGCACGCTCGTGCTCGACAGCGGCCGTCGCATCACCGCCCGCTCGATCCTGATCTGCGTCGGCGGCCACTCGCGTCGCCTCCCGATCCCCGGCGCCGATCTGGCGACAGTTCCCGAGGACGTGCTCGATCTGCCGGCGCTGCCGCGACGCGTCGCGGTCATCGGAGGCGGCAACACGGGCGCCCAGCTCGTCACCGTCTTCAACGCCTTCGGCTCGGAGGTGACGCTGCTCGACCTGGCGCCGCGCATCCTCACCACCTCGGACGCCAGCATCTCGGAGTACGTCGCCGCGGCCTTCGAGCGGCAGGGCGTGCACGTGCACACCGGCATCGAGACGGTGGAGCGCCTCGACCGCGCGAACGACGGGGCGATCGACATCCGCTGGCGCGACGGCGACGAGACGCGCACCGAGCGGATGGACGCGGTGATCATGGCGACCGGCTGGCCCGCCGACGTCGACGACCTCGGGCTCGAGAACGCCGGCATCGAGGTGGTGCGCTCGGCGATCCCGGCCGATCAGTACTTCCGCACGATCGTGCCGCACGTCTTCGCGGTCGGCGACGCCAACGGGCGCGACATGCTCGTGCAGGCGGCGCAGTTCGAGGCGGAGGCGGCGGCCGAGAACGCGGTGCTCGGCGCCAACCGCAGGAGCCCCCAGCACCTGCTCCCGGCGGGCGGATTCACGGACCCGGACTACGCGGGCGTCGGGTTCACGATCGAGCAGGCGCGCGAGCGGGACGCGCAGTGCGTCGTCGCGTCCGTGCCGTTCTCGGGGCTGGACCGCGCCGTGATCGACGACCGCGAGAGCGGGTTCCTGACGTTGATCGCCGACCGCCGCCGCGAGCTGCTGCTCGGCGCGCACGCGGTCGGCGAGAACGCGATCGAGGTGGTGCAGTCGGTGACGACGGCGATGGCGGCCGGAGTCGACGTGGCGACCCTCGCGAACGTGCGGTTCGCCTATCCGACCTACAGCGCGGTCATCGGGATGGCGGCGCGGGCGCTCCTGGCCGAGCCGGCGCGACCGACCGAGCTCGACTAGCCGATCCGGCGGTGGGACGCCAGCCCCATCGGTGCACGGCGGCGCCTCCGAATGATGAGGAGCGGGCACTCCGCCCGCCGTCCTGAGAGGAACCCCGTGCCGATCTCCGCCGTCGACTACGCCCACATCCGCCTGACCGTCCGGGACATCGCCGTCTCGCGCGCGTTCTACGACTCCGTCTTCGGGTTCGACGTCGCCTTCGAGGCACCGCCCGCCGACGCCTCCGCGGAGGAGAAGGAGCAGCTCGCGTTCCTGTTCGGCGGCGTGATCTACCAGTTCGCCGGCGGGCTCCTGGGCCTGCGCCCCGTCGCCGAGGGCGGCGACCGCTTCGACGAGGACCGCGTCGGACTCGACCACCTGAGCTTCACCGTGGGCAGCACCGACGAGCTGACGGCGGCCGCGGCCGTCCTCGACGAGCTCGGCATCGCGCACGAGCCGATCAAGGACGCCGGCGGGCAGAGCATCCTCGAGTTCCGCGACCCCGACAACATCGCGCTCGAGATCTCCGCGACGAACTGAGCTCCGTTCCGGCTGCACACCCTCAGCTGAGAGCGGTCGGCCTCCGCCCACTCGGGAGGGACCCCGCCTCAGCTGATGGTGTGCGCCGCGCGCGAGGCGGTCAGGGCCGCCAGAGGTACGGAGTCGTCGTCGACACCTTCACGAGGCCCGAGCGCTCGAGGATCGGGCGCGAGTACTCGGTCGAGTCGCTGTGCACGAGCGTCCGGCCGAGATCCAGAGCCGAGCGGGCCCGCACGGCCGTGAGCGCGCGGTAGATCCCGCGTCCGCGGTACTCCTCGAGCGTCGCGCCGCCCCAGATGCCGACGAAGTCGCTGCCGGGGACGGGCTCCAGGCGTCCGCCGCTGACCATGCGGCCGTCGGCCTCGGCGACCCACAGCTCCATGCCGTCGCGGCGGGCGAGCCGGGCCACGAGCGAGTCGGCGATCGCGACGTCGACGTCCTCGCCGAACGCGGCGTCGATCATCGCGCTGAAGGCGCGGACGTCGGGCTCGTCCACGACTCGGCGGAGGGTCACACCGTCGGGAACGGGAGCGTCGCGGGTGAGCGCCTCGAGCGGGCCGATCATGATCGACTCCGTCTCCTCCGGCGCGAAGCCGTGGTCGAGGAGGGCCTCGTGGAGGCCCGGTGCGCGGTCGTGGCCGCGGGTCTTCCACTCGACCTTGCGGATCGCGCGGTCGGCGGCGAAGTGCTCGCGAGCGGCCGCGACCAGGTCGCGGATCGCCTGCGCCCCCGCGCCACCGAGGTCGCGGTAGGTCACGAAGCCGCGACCGCCGGCGAAGGTGACCAGGCGGAGGGGGCCGACCCGCGTCACCGCGACGGCGCTCGGCGTCTCGGCATCGGTGCGCAGCTGGTCGTCGTAGGCGTTCAGGTACTCGGTGATCATCTGCCCCACGCTACGGGAGGCGTCTCGATGTCGGTGCCCGCCGCTACGGTCTCGGCATGACCTTCGCGAATGTCGGCACCCTCGGTGCCCTGCCCGGACGCCGCGGCGACCTCGTCGCCCTGCTCACCGCCCGCAACGACGCGCTCGAGCGCGTCGGCTGCCTCGCCTACGAGGTGGGTGTCTCCGACGACACGGCCGACACGGTGTTCGTGGTCGAGCTGTGGACGAGCGCCGAGGCTCACCGCGCCTCGCTCGAGCTGCCCGAGGTGCAGGCGGCGATCGCCGCCGCGCGCCCGCTGCTCAGCGGCGAGTTCGGCGGCTTCCGCTTCGACGTCGTCGGGTCGCCGCTGCGCGACTGAACCCGGCTGCGCGGCTGACGCCCTGCCCGCTGGTCGAGTAGGCGCCGCAGGCGGCACATCGAGACCCACCACCGTCAGCACGGTGACTCTGAGGGCTCCGCTTCGGGAGCAGGTGGATCTCGACACGCCCGCGCCCGCTCCGCGGGCTACTCGATCAGCGAGGGGGGCGGCGGTCAGTTCCCGGTGACCTGGCCGATGAGGTCCTGGATGAAGGGGACGATGTCCTGGGCCTGGTCGACGCTGGCGAACGCCGTGGCGAACAGGGGCCAGATCGAGCCGATCAGGGTCGCGACGACGGCGGCGACGGCCGCCACCCAGGCGAGTGCCGCCTTGCGCGACACGAAGGCGAGGGCGAGGGCGGCGAGGCCGATCACGAAGCTGATCACGATCGAGAGCGTGATGGCGCCGACCGGGACGTCGAGGACGCCGACGGTCGTGGCGTCAGCAGCGCCGATCAGCCCGAGCACGGGCAGCAGGACGGCGAGGACGACGATCGCGCTGACCACCACGCCGGTCGCGAAGGCGATCCAGGCGGCCCGGGGCTTCCGGCGCGAACCGCCGAAGGAGCGTGTCCTCATCGGACTACTCCTGCCCGGCGCGGTGCGAGGTGGCGTCGGAGGAGGACGATTTGCTCTCGACCGGCTCGATCTCGACGGCGACCGGCGTCGCGGTGCTGTCCGATCCTCCGTCGGCGCGCTCGACCTCGACGCGAACGACGAACTCGGCGGCGGCAGGCGCCTCGACCTCGACCGTGCGATCGGCGACGGAGCCGTCGTGTGCAGCGGTCTGGGTGTCGCCGGCCTCGCGCTCCTCGTCCAGCGCGTCGGCGGCCGAGTCGAGCGCGTCCGCCGTCTGCTCACGCGCGGCGTCGACCGCGTCGCGAGCCGAGTCGAGCGCGGTGCGGGTCGACTCGCGCGCCGTATCGAGCGCGTCTCCCGCCGACTCGCGCGCCGTGTCGAGCGCATCACCCGCAGCGGTCGCGGCGGTCGAGGCCGCGTCGCGCGCCTTGTCGACGAGGGGCTCGCCGTACTCGCGCTCGTCGTCGGGCGCCTCGATCGGGTCGAACGGGCCGTGCACGTCGGTGACGGTGACGTTGACGACGACGGAGTCGTCGGTGAGCGGAGCAGCGGAGCGGGACACCTGCTCGCGGGTCTCGTCGATCACGGCCTTCACCCTGTGGGGGTACTCGACGACCAGGTCGAGGTCGACCGTGGTGACGCCGTCGGCGCGGCTGACCGTGACTCCGGGGCTCGTGCTGGTGCCCAGCACGGCGCGCGAGGCGCGGTCGAGGCTGCGGGCGGCGGTGCCGCCGAGGTGGTGGACACCGGTGACGCCGGCAGCGGTCTCGGCCGCGGCGGTCGCCACGAGGTGCTCGATCGACTCGCCCTCGGGGTGGCCGCGGTCTACGGCACCGAGGTCGATCGTGCGGTCGGTATCGGTCATGGGGTGCTCCTAGTAGTTCTCGACCCGCGATGGCGGGCGCTCTCCGGCCCTCCCGAACAGGAGGGCCGGACGGTGGTGCCCGGTCAGCTCACGCGGGCGGGGCTGCTCGCGCGGCTGCGGAGTCCCCCGACGATCTGGATGACGACGGGGGTCTCCTCTCCGAGCAGCGCGTCCCAGCGGCGGACGGCCGTGTCGATGCTGCGACGCACCTGCACCGGCGAGACGCCGCGGCGGGTGTGCGCGGTGACGCGGAGGACGTTCTGCTGACGGATCTCGAACGCGGTGACGTCGACGGAGACGATGGCGGAGTCGTGCGACAGCGCCTCCTCGAGGACCTGCTCGGCGACCTTCGCGTCGATGGTCACCGACCCGCCGGTCGGGGTGCCCGCTCCCGAGCCCGACCCGACGCGCAGCAGCGTCGAGGTGCGGCCGCGGCCCTGGCGCACGATGAAGCGCACCAGCAGGAGGATCAGGACGAGCGCGACGACCGCGCTCACCCACAGGATCCAGGGCTGGCCGTTCAGAGCGTCGGTCGTCGGCTGCGTCGCGTCGTCGGCGGCCGTCGAGACGGTCTGCTGCACGTCCGGGAGGAGCGACCCCGCCGCGACGGCACCGCCGACGACGAGGAGCACGAGCCCCACGACGAACAGCAGCAGCCGGTTGAGGAATCGATTCGTGGTGGTCATCGGACCGTCCCCTTCTCGGAGAGGCGCACGCGGGCGCGCAGGCGGGGGCTGTAGTCGTAGGTCGCCAGTTCGGCGTCGACGGCCTCGCGGATGCTGCCGATGTCGGTGCTGCGGCCCGACGTGCGGGCCACGGTGACGCCGACCGTGCTCTTGCCGATCGACACCGACACCTGGTCGGGATCGACGTCGCTGGCGTAGGCGGCGGTGCGGGCGACGCTCTGGGCGATCACGCGGTCGTCGACCACGGTGGCGGTGCGGCCGGAGCCGGCGGTCCGACGTCCGCGACGCCCGGGGGCGACCGACAGGACGAGCAGGACGAGCCCGATCACGGCCGCGACGGCTCCCGCGGCGGCGGTCAGCGCGATGGGGGCGCTGGCGGCCCCGAGGAGGGCGGTCGCGCCGTCCTCCGGGGCCACGAGCAGCGCGGGCTGCCCGAGAGCAGCGAGCACCGCCTCCGTGCCGAGCCATGCGAACAGCACGATCAGCACGACGGCGAGGACGATCGCCGAGCCGGAGCGCGACGAGTGCGTCTCGCGACGGAGGATGCGCGGGTACAGCGACCCGGCGGTGGTGGTGGGGGTCGTCACGACACCCTCCTTCGTTCTCGGAGGTCGGCGCCCGTGATGCGGAGGTCGACCCGGCCGATGGTGGAGCCGGTGAGCTCCAGGCACTGGGAGCGGATGGTGGTCTGCGCCGTGCTCAGGCGGGAGAGCAGCGTCCCTGAGGAGCGCCGATCCGTCTCGCCGAGGGGCGTGACGTGGATGGGGGCGTGCGCGGTGACGTGGAGGTGTCCTCCGTCGTCATCGAGCTCGACGGACACGTCGGACGCTGTGACGTTCAGCGCCTCCGCGGTGACGGCCGACACGACCCGGCGCACGGCGCGCGAGGTGATCGTCGTGCGGCCGTGGCGGGCCTGGTCGGCCATCACCGCCGCGGTCACGAGGTCCGCCGCCCGCGGAGGGTGTCGGCCAGCGAGCGCAGATCGAGCTTGCCCTCGATCACCCGACCGACACCGAAGCCGATCGCCATGGCCAGGGCGACGAAGATCATCGCCCAGAAGCCGAAGGCGAGGGCCGCGAACGCGAGGACGGCGCCGAGGACGAGCCCTGAACGGGACGGAGTCACTTGACGCGGCTCTCGGTGTCCTCGTCCTTGTCGTCCGAGGGGATGTAGACGTCGGCGACGGTCACGTTGACCTCGGTGACCTCCATGCCGACGACCGAGGAGATGGCCTCGGAGACGGCGGAGCGGATGCTGTCGGCGAGCTTCTGCAGCGCGACGGGGTACTCGGCGACGACGGTGATGTCGGCGGCGACCTGCTTCTCGCCGACCTCGACGGAGATGCCCTGGCCGCGGTCCTGCGCGTTGATCGCGTTGCGGATGGCGCCGATGGCGCGGGCGGCTCCGCCACCGAGGTCGTGGACGCCGGCGACCTCGCGGGCGGCGATGCCGGCGACCTTCTCGACGACGCCGTCGGCGATCGTGTTCTTGCCGGTCGAGGTCGAGGTGCCGTGCTTGGCCGAGGAGCCCGAGGCGAGGGTGGTGGCGGGGGTGACGTTGGTCATGGTCTTCTCCGATGTCGTGATGAGGAGGGGCGCGGTGTGTGCCGCGGTGCCGACGTTTCGCGGCACATGGATCAGACGTGCTCAGGGCCGCCGTCGTCCCGCCGGTTCAGCCGAAGTGCAGGCAACGTCGGGGGACGACGCGCTTCGCGGCCAGTCGCCGCGAGAGCCCATAGCGAGGCTGTTCGTCGAGCGGCCAGAGCACTCAGGCGCGCAGGGTGTGACTCGGCTTCTCGGCGAATCGGGCCTGGTACGAGCTCGCGAAGCGGCCGAGATTGCCGAAGCCCCACTCGCGTGCCACGGCGGCGACGGTGGTCGAGTAGGGGTCGCCGGCCACGAGGTCGTTGCGGGCCCGATCGAGCCGGATGTCGCGCAGATAGACCGAGGGCGAGACTCCGAGGTGGCGCTGCGTGGCCTGCTGCAGGGTGCGCGTGTGCAGCCCGGCGGCCCGCGCCGCGTCGGCCGGGGTGATCGGCTCGTGGGCGTGGTGCTGGAGGAAGTCGAGGGCGACCCTGGTCCGCGACGCGGACGGGCGGCGGAGGACGGCGGGCACGTCCCACGCGCGCCAGGGGAACAGCAGGAGCAGCGCGCGGGCGAGGTTGAGCTCGGCGGTGAAGCGGACGAGCGGGGCGATGGCGGCCGTCGCGAGCGCGGCACTCGCCTCCGACACCGCGGCGCGCCACCGGACGAGCACGCTCGGATCGGGGTCGGCCTCGTGGTCGAAGGAGACGGGCTGCCGGGGGCCGGCGTGCGACTCGGTCGCGACGTCCTCGAGGAAACCGGGCCCGAAGTGGATCAGATTCTGGCGGTGGGGCCGGAAATCGAGGCCGAACTGCCGCTCCGCCGGGAACAGGAACGGCGCCGATGAGGCACCGGTCCGGGTGAACGGCCGGAGGTTGAGGACTCCCCCGCCGGCGCGGAACCAGCCCACGACGTACTCGCGCAGGTGCGGGACCTCGCCGATCAGCTCGCCGGCGCAGTCGGAGGTGCGCAGCGTCACGCGCTCGCTGCCGCGGTAGGCGTAGCGGAAGGAGAAATCGCGCGAGGCGGGGGAGACGCGGAAGGTCCCGCCTCCGTAGGCGTCGGCGTAGACGGCGGAGGCCTGGTCGGGATTCTCACCCGAGGCCTCGAAGCGCCGCTCGGCGCCGTCGTTCGGCGCCGCGTCGGAGGCGAAGGGGCTCCCCATCGTGAAGGTCGACCCGCTCATGACGACTGCTCGAGCCGGCGGAGGAGGAAGGAGTGCATGACCGTGCTTCTCTCGTATCAAGGCCCTGTCGCGCGGACACCGGCGGGCGTCGGACGGAGGGCGGTTGCAGTTCAGACGAGTCCGGAGGGCGAATCGTCACGGATTCGACCAGGATTCGACCCTCGCTCGGGTGACAGCGTCGTCGACGGAGGGCGGCTCTCTCGCACAGCGGCCATCCGCTCCGGCGGTCGAGTGTCAAGGCTGGTAGTCATTCGGAGCGGCGGTCAGACTGAGATCGGCAGCGGCGCGGATCGACGGACCGCGGGCGACAGGAGGCGATCATCGACGACGACGATCCCCTCCTCAACGCCTCGGACGCGACCCTCGCCTCCCGTGCCGTCGACGGCGATGTGGTGGCGTTCGAGCAGCTGGCGCGCCGACACGGCTCGCTGATGCGGGTCTACGCCGCCAAGCTCCTGGGGTCCGAGATCGAGTCGGACGACGTCGTCCAGGAGGCGTTCCTCACCGGCTGGCGGCAGCTCTCGGACCTCGACAGCCCGGCCCACATCCGCAACTGGCTGATGCGGATCGTGTCGCACAAGGCGATCGACCGGATCCGCGTCCGCCGCCGCCACGACGACATCGACGACTGGGACCCGCCCGCTCCCGCCGAGTACTCGCCCGAGCGCGTCGTCGAAGCCCGCCTCCAGCTGGACGCCGTCTGGGAAGCGCTGGACCGATTGCCCGCCGATCAGCGACGCTGTTGGCTACTCCGAGAGACCGCCGGCTACAGCTACCAGGAGATCGCCGACGCTCTCGACCTCCCCGTCTCGACCGTCCGCGGACTCCTCGCGCGGGCCCGGCGATTCCTGCTCCACGAACTGGAGGCATGGCGATGACGCCCGATGACGACGCTGTGCCGAGGGACGACGCTGTGCCGAGGGTGCCGGTGGACGGCGCTCCGCCGCTCGATGACGCGGGGGCCGACGCCGGCGACGGCTCCGCGACCGACGACGACCTCGACGGCCACACGCTGGACGAGCTGAGCGACTACCTCGACCGCGGGCGGCAGCCGTACGACCCGTCGATCGAGGACTCGGCCGCGTGCCGCCTCGCCCTGGCGAACCTCACCCGCCTCAACGAGCTCTCGGCGCGGGCGCTGCGGCGCGAATCCGAGCGCGAGCCCGATCGCGACGAGGTGTGGATCGCCGGACTGCTCGACGCGATCCGCGCCGAGGTCCGTTCCGGGCGCGACGTGCCCGTCCGGCACCCCGACCCGACTCTGCGGCTCGCGCTGACGGAGGCGGCGGTCCGCGGCATGATCCGCCGCGCCGGCGACACGATGGGCGGCGTCATCATGGGCCGCTGCACGCTCGACGGCGACGTCGCGACTCCCGGCGCGGTCATCCGGGTCGACGTGACCTTCGCGCTCGAGTTCGGACTGGCCGTCGCAAACGTCGCCGACAGGCTGCGCGAGCGCATCCGCTACGCCCTCGAACGCCACACCGAGCTCGTCGTCGGCGCGATCGACGTCACCGTCGACGACGTCTACCCCCGCCGAGAGGACCGAGCGTGACCGACGACACCGAGCTCTCGCAGCGGCTCACCGCCGCGATCCGCGACACGGAGGGAGTGGCCGGCGTGTATCCGGCGCAGCCCGTGCTCGAGGCGGCGGCCGACGCGATCGCCGTGAAGCTCGCGCTGCGGCAGCCCGACGTGCTGGTCGACATCGACCGCTCTGACGGATTCACCACGGTGAGCGCGCACATCTCGACGGTCGCGGCGCTGCCCGCCCCCGACACCCTGCGCGCCGTGGGCGAGCTGGTGCGCGGCATGCTCGAGGCCGAACTGTCGGGCCCGTTCGCCGTCAACGTGAAGGTGCGCCTGATCGAGGACTCGGGGCGCCGCGAGGGCTGAGCCACTCGGCGAGTCTCTGTTCTGACGCAGGTGCCGCTGCTCGATGCCTGACCGAGAAGGGGGGTGTCGAACGCGTCAGGCGTCCTGCGGGCGCGCGTCCACGGCGTGCGCCTCCTCCTTGCCGACGCGCGTGACGGCGCAGCAGTGCGAGCACTCGAGCAGATAGCGGGTCGAGACCGTGAGCAGGGGCACGAAGAAGAGCGAGAGCCGGGTGCGGCTGCGCAGGACGCGCTGCTCGGCGCGCACTCCGCAGACCCGGCAGACGGAGACGAGGACGCGCAGGACGTCCTCGACGGAGCGGGTTCCGAAGATGAGCAGCATGCACCCGAGCCTACGGAGGCGTCGCCGGGTCACCGGAGGGGGGTTGCGGCGCGCACGCGGGTCATCGGATTTCCGCGAAGACCCCGCCTGCGGGGCGTCTTTCCGGGGGAACCCGACGGCTCAGCGCTTATCGCGGCGGAAACGGGACTCGCGGCCGGCGATGTGCACGCCGATGCCCGTCACGCCGACGGCGAACGCCGTGATCACTCCGACGAAGGCGATGTCGTGGCCCGCGCCGAAGGCGAAGGCGGCGACGAGGAGCCCGATGGCCGCGACGACGACGACGAACGTGCCCGCGATCTCTCCTGCGCTGCGCTGCATGCCTCCAGCCTGCGGCCGGAACGGGTCCCCCGCAATGCCGGGAAGATGAACAGGACCCTCGTCGCGCCAGGAGCGTCAGCCTCGGAGCGCTCCCGCCGCGTACGACGCATCGCGCTGCAGCCTCCGCGAGCCCGCGTAGTCGGCCAGCGCGTGGTCCGCGGGCGCATCGTCTCCCGCGAGCAGCGCCTGCGCTCTGGCGAGCCTGGCCCGCCGGATCTCGCCGAAGACCGTCGTCCCGTGCCGCGCGAACATCCTCTGCAGGGTCCGCTTCGGCACCTCCAGCCGGGTGCTGAGCTCGTGCACCGACAGCGCCGGGTCCGCCGACATCGCCGAGATCAGGGCGAGCGCGGCGGTGTACGCGTCGCCCCCTTCTTCTCGCGGCAGTGATGTCAGGAGGAGAGCGCCGGCGAGCTGCTCGAGAGCCGCGCCCAGGAGGGGGAACGAGGCGCACTCGGGATCGGGCCGTGCACCGAAGACCGCGTTGGTCATCGCGACCAGGATCCTGCGGGCAGCGGCGTCGGCCGGGGCGTCGAGCGCGCCGGCGTTCTCGGGGGCGGCGATCAGGGGGCGGGCGAGCTCGATCTCGATCCGCGCGGTCCGCGCCTCCGTCACCACGGTGAAGGCGGTCTCGCGACGGAGGAACGCGACGCCACCCACGCCGACCCGCACCTCGGCCTCGGCCGGGTCGTCGGGCAGCACGGCCAGCGTTCCGTCGAGCGGGATCAGCATCCGGATGCCCTCGCCGGCGTCCGGGCGCCGCGAGAACCGTCCGGGAGTGTGCCAGATCCGCAGCACCTCGAGCCCGTCGTGGCGCAGCACATCGGCCACGATCCGCAGCGGAGCGGACGGACGACCCTGCAGGCCGACGTCGCTCAGCCAGGCCGCGGCCGACAGATCCCCGCGCTCTCCTCCTCGGACGAACGACGACCTCTCACTAGGCGCGATGACTCTCACGTCGACTCCCTGCTGTCCGCCTCGCGCCGGTTCGGGTGACACGAGACGCCCAGCGTGGCGCGGAAGGACGGGAATCCGCAGATCATTCACCCGCCGGAAGCGGTAATTCATCCGTGTGGGGAAGGGGGCAGAGTTCTGTACCGCGCAGAATGACGGACCAGAGAAGGTCATTCACCCCTGGTGGGCGTGATTTCACCCGTCATCGCAGTGACTTTCATCAGATGAATCGCAGCAGAGCACGGGCGTCGAGGTGGGCCGCGCTGCCGATCGACCTGCGGGCCGCCGATCCCGGCTTCGGGCGTCTGCGAGGCTGCCAGCATGACCGCCGACCGCAGTCCCGATCCCCGCACCGGCTCGACGCCGCCTCCGCTCGCCGATCCTCGGCGGTTCGGGGCGGTGATCGGGCTGGTCGGGGCGGCGGTCTTCGTCTTCTCGTACACGCCGGGGTTCACCGATCCGCTGTCGATCAGTGTGCGCGTCGTCACGATCGCGGCGATCGGCGCGGCGCTCTGGCTGCTGTTCGCGCGGCCGCGGTTCCTCGGGCCGTTCGTGCCGCCGCCCCGATCGCGGATCATCGTCTACGTCTGCTGCGTCGTCGCGGAGTTCGCGCTCATCGCGATCGGGACCGGCCTGCTCGAGTCGGCGGGACGCTCCGACCTGCGACCCGCCCTCATCGCGGCGGTCGTGGGGCTGCACTTCCTCCCGTTCGCGTGGGCGTTCGCCGAGCGCATGTTCGTCGTGCTCGGCTGCGCCCTCGTCGCGCTGGGTGGCGCGGGCCTCCTGCTCGCGAGCGGGAGCGCGGCTCGTGGAGCCGCCGTCACCTCGGGAGTCGTGATGGCGGTGATCCTCGTCGCGTACGGCGCGGGGGCATTCGCTCCCCGCGCGCGCACGACCTGAGGGACCGACCCGTCGCGAGTGGTCGCTGCGAGCGGATCGAGGCGACCGATCGCGGCGGATCGATCCGTCATCGGGTGCGACGCCGTCATCGGGTGCGACGCCGTTATCGGTGGGGACGGGGCCCCGCAAGCCCGAGCGGGAGCCGGAAGCGTCCGAACACAATGGAGGCATGAAGCAGCTGACCTACGCCTCCAAGAGCTTCGTCACCACCGACGCCGTGACCGAGGCGCTCCTCGACCTGGTGACGGCGATCGACCGGCAGGAGCACTCGGAGGCGGTGACCGTCCCCGCGTTCACGGATGACGGACGGCTGATCGAGACGATGATGACCCTCGACGCGAGCAGCGAGATCGTCGCGATCCCCGTCGATCTCGACGTCGCCGACGAGGACGCCGCGCAGGCGGCCCTCGACACCGCGATCGACGACATCCGCTCGCGCATCAAGAGCAACCGCCCGACGATCGCCCGCCCGGTCATCGACGACGACCCGGCGCCGTACAACTACGAAGAGTTCTGAGCCGCCCCCTGGCCGACAGGACGACCGTCGAGCAGTCGCTGCGGAGCACGTCGAGCCCCCGCCGCCGCTTGCTACCGTGGCGGGGCACCCTCCGCGGGGCGCGAACGGAGGGCGACGATGCCGGACATCACGACGGACGACGGCGTCCGCCTCAGCTACACCGATCAGGGCGATCCGTCCGGCCCCGTCGTCGTGCTGGTCGCGGGCTTCAAGGCGCCTGCCACGAGCTGGAAGCCGCAGCAGGCCGCGCTCGCGAAGGCCGGCTACCGGGTGGTCTCGTTCGACCGGCGCGGGCACGGCCTCTCGGAGCGGCCGGCCCACGGAGCGACCATGGCCCGCCACGGCGCCGACCTCGCGGCGCTCCTCGAGCAGCTCGACCTGCGCGAGGTCGCACTGGTCGGCGGGTCGATGGGAGGCAACACCGTCTGGTCGATGATCGCGGCCGTCGGCGAGGAGCGGATCCGCACGGTGGTCATCGTCGACCAGACGCCGACGATGCTCAACACCAGTGACTGGCCCTACGGCTTCTACGACTACACGGAGGCGAATCGCGACACGCTCTTCGCGACCACCGTCCCCGATCCGGGTCGCGTGAGCATCGCCTCCAAGGGCCCGGTCCGCATCGCGCGACTCCTGAAGGCGCTCGGCGGCGGCGAGCGCCGCGAGCTCACCGATCCCGAGAAGGCGCTGCTCGCCGACCACGCGCGCGCCGACTGGCGGCCCGTCATCGCGGCCACCCGGGTGCCGGTCCTCTTCGTCGCCGGCCGCGAGAGCGAGTTCTGGCCGGCCGAGCACGCCGCGGCGGCCGCGGCCCTCGCTCCGCACGGTTCGTCGCTGGTGCTCGAGAAGGACGGGCACGCCGCGAACATCGAGCAGCCGGCCCGTTTCAACGAGGCGCTGCTGGAGTTCCTCCGGGGCTAGGCCGGGAACGCCTTGCCCGGGTTGAGGATCCCCGCGGGATCGAGCGCCGCCTTGATCGACCGGTGCATCCCGACGACCCGCGGTCCGAGCTCCGCGGCCGCGCCGGGGAGCTTCAGCAGCCCGACGCCGTGCTCGCCGGTCACCGTGCCGCCGAGAGCCAGGCAGTCGGCGACGATCCGGTCGAAGGCGTGCTTCGCCCGGATCTTGGCCGCGTCGTCGCCCTCGGGCGCGATGATGAGCGGATGCAGGTTGCCGTCGCCCGCGTGGGCGATGTTGGCGATGACGACGTCGTGGTCGGCGGCCGCCGACTGGATCCGCGCGAGCATCTCGGGGACGGCTCCGCGCGGCACGCAGATGTCCTCGGTGAGCACCGGGCCGAGGCGCTCGAGCGCCGGGTAGGCGAGCCTGCGCGCGAGGAACAGCCGGTCGACCTCTGCCCGGTCGGTCGCCTGCTCGACCGAGCGCGCACCCGACTGCGTCATCAGCGCCGCCACCCGCTCGGCGAGCTCCGCACCGGCGGCTCCCGCCTCGTCGACCTTGGCCAGCAGCATCGTGTCGACCTCGTGCGGCAGCCCGAGGTGCTGCCACTCGTCGACCGCGCGCAGGCACGTCCGGTCGATGATCTCGAGCGCGGAGGGGATCACTCCGGCCGCCGAGATCGCGGCCACCGCGACTCCGGCGTCCTCGAGCGAGGCGAAGGAGCCGACGATCGCGCGCTCCTCCCGCCCGCCCAGCGGCAGAAGGCGCAGGGTGAGCTCGACGATGATGCCGAGGGTCCCCTCCGACCCGACCATCAGGCCGGTCAGGTCGTAGCCGACGACGCCCTTGGCGGTGCGACGGCCGAGGCGCACGAGCGATCCGTCGGCCAGCACCACCGTCATGCCGAGCACGTAGTCGCGGGTGACGCCGTACTTGACGCAGCAGATGCCGCCCGCGTTGGTCGCCGCATTGCCGCCGATCGTCGAGATCGCCGAGCTGGCGGGGTCGGGCGGGTACCAGAGCCCGTGCTCGGCGACGGCCGCGCGGAGGTGGTCGTTGATGATCCCGGGCTGCGCGACGACGTACCGCTCGGCGGTGTCGATCTCGAGCACGGCGGTCATCCGCTCGAGCGAGACGACGACGCAGCCGGCGACGGCGTTCGCACCCCCGGAGAGGCCCGTCCCGGCACCGCGGGCGACGACCGGCACGGCGGCCGACGCCGCGATCCGCACGGTCTGCACCACGTCGTCCGCACTCTCGGCGAAGACCACTGCGAGCGGACGCGCGTAGGGGGCCCATTCGGCGTCGTCGTGGCTGCAGCGGTCGAGCTCGTCGGAGTCGGTCACGACGAGATCGGGGCGGAGAGCGGCGCGGAGCCGCTCCAGCAGGTCGGACGTTCCGGGTGTCGTCTCCGGCAGGCGCTCGTTCATCGAGAGCAGAACCTACACCTGCGGTGTCGGAGGCTCCCCGTAGGCTCGGAGCATGAGTGTCGACGCCGCCCGGACCACCACCCGAGCGCCGCTGTCGGCTCCGTTGCGCGTGCGCCGGGCCGCGATCTTCGCCTTCATGCTCACCATCGGCATCGGCCTCGCGTCGTTCATCGTGCGCACCCCCGCCGTGCGCGATCTGGTGCAGGCCAGCACCGCCGAGATGGGCCTCATCCTCTTCGGCATCTCGGTCGGCTCGATGACGGGCATCCTCTGCTCGGCCGCTCTGGTGCGCCGGTTCGGGGCCCGTCGCCCGATCATCATCGGAGGCGCCTCCTTCGTCACGGGCCTCGCCCTCCTCGCCGGCTCGGCCGGGCTGGGCCAGGGCATCGGAGTCTTCATCGGGCTCGTCGGCGTCGGCGCCGGCTTCGGCCTGGCCGAGATCGCGATCAACATCGAGGGCGCGGCGATCGAGCAGGTGTCGGGCCGGTCGATCCTGCCCGTCCTGCACGGCTGCTACAGCCTCGGCTCGGTGATCGGCGCCCTCGCCGGCATCGCCATGACGGCGATCGCGTTCCCCGTCTGGATCCACCTGCTCGTCGTCTCCGCGCTCGCTCTGGCCGCGATGCTCTGGGCGGTGCCGAAGATCCCCTCCGAGACGGGCCGGCAGGAGGCGGGCGGCGCCGGCTCCCCCGGGCTCGGCGCTCAGCTCGCCGTCTGGAAGCAGCGGCGCATCGTGTTCCTCGGCCTCATCGTCCTCGCGCTCGCTCTCGCCGAGGGGTCGGCGGGCGACTGGCTGCCGCTGATCATGGTCGACGGCCACGGCGCCAGCGCGACGGTCGGCTCGCTCGTCTTCGCCGGCTTCGCGCTCGCGATGACGATCGGGCGGTTCTCGGGCGAACCCCTCCTCGCCCGCTTCGGCAAGCCCGCCGTGCTGTGCGTCAGCGCCCTCGTCTCGGCGGCGGGGATCGCGCTCGTCGTCTTCTCCGACAGCGTCGTCGTCGCCGGTCTCGCGGTGCTGCTCTGGGGGCTCGGTGCCGCGCTCGGCTTCCCGGTCACCCTCTCGGCAGCGGGAGAGAGCGACGACCCGACGACCACGGTGGGCGCGGTCGCCGCGGCGGGCTACGTCGCGTTCCTCGTCGGGCCGCCGCTGCTCGGCTTCCTCGGCGAGCACTACGGCCTGCGCGGCGCCATGATCGTCGTCCTCGTCGTAGTCGCCGGCGCGTCCCTCCTCACCTCCGCGGCAAGGACCCCGAAGCCCGTCGCACCCTAGCCTCCGACAAGAACGTCGTCCGCGCCGACGAGCCCCCGCCCACTGGTACGAGCGCCGCTCCTTCACGGTCTTCGCGGGTAGACCCGAGTCGCTGCACGCCCAGCCATTCCCGTCAAGCTCCAAAGCTCCTCCCAGGAAGCACTCGCTCGGTGGCCATCCGCGCGTAGCCTCGGCAGCACCATCCGGATCCCTCTTCGCGTGGCCAACGGCATCGCGTGCGGTGCGCCCGACGGCAGGACACCCATGGGACGGCTCGTGTACGACTCCACGCTCGAGGCCGACTTCGACGACCGGCTGCTGGCCCACCTCCAGATCGTCATCGGCTCGAAGCTGAGCCGAGGTGAATCGTTCTACTTCTCGTGGCGGGATTCGGCGGGCAGCGGGGACGGACGGACCTCGATCTGGCTGCATCCGGCGATCCCCCTGCGCTTCAAGTACCACGGCAGCAGGCCGCCGGCGATCAATGCGGAGTGGGTGCGGCGCCTGCTCTTCGACTCGCACTCGGCCGCGGGGCTGCGGATCAGCGAGGAGCCTCCGCGCGGCGGCCCGCCCGACGCGGCCGCGGTGATCTGACGTTCCGTACCCCTGCCGTGGTGCGAGCGGAACCCCCTCGCCACCGGCGAGGAGCGCGACGGAGGCTGGGCACATGAAACGTCTCCGATACGCCGGCGGCAGCCTCCTCGTCGGAGACTCGGTCGCTCACGCCCTGCTCGCCTACGCCCGCGATCTCGCGCTCGCGAGCGCCTCCGACACCGTGATGCTCATAGGGCTGACCGAGGACGGTGCCCGCGACGAGGCCGAGATGCTGATCGGCCCGTCGAGCCAGCTCTTCGCCGACACCGCCGAGGGTCCGGAGTCGCTCCCCGACGACGAGGCCACGATCGCCGAGATGGAGTCGCGCCGCAGCAGGCTGCTCTCGCACCCCGTCCGCCTCGAGGACCAGCAGATCGCCGAGGACAGCGAGTGGTACGCGGAGTGGCCGACCGACTCGTCGTCGCGTCCCGACTGACGCGCCGGCCGCTGAGCGACCCGCTTCAGTACAGAAGTCCGCGTGAAATGTACAATCTGAACCATGACCTCCGTCACTGTCACAGAAGCACGCGCCAACTTCTCCGAGCTGATCGAGCGCTCCCACTCCGAGGCCGTGTTCGTCGAGCGCCACGGTCGCGCGGAAGCGGTCGTCGTCAGTCCCGAGCAGTACGAGCGGATGATGGACGCCCTCGAGGACGCGGAGGACGCGCGTGCCTTCGACGCGGCTCTGGCGGAGGAGGGCGAGAACATCCCGTGGGCTCAGGCCAAGGCCGATCTCGGCTGGGAATGAGCCGCTACCGGATCGAGCTCCGTCCCGCGGCCCTGAAGGCACTGCGCCGGATCGACCCCCAGGATCGGAAGCGCATCCAGGGAGCCATCGCCCTTCTGGGCGAGGAACCGCGACCGCCGGGAGCGAGAGCGCTTCAGGGGCGACCGGGCCTCCGGGTCCGGGTCGGCGACTATCGCATCCTCTACACCGTCGACGACGGAGTGCTCGTCGTCGTGGTCGTGACGCTCGGACACCGTCGCGACGTGTACGAGCGCTGAACTGCGCTCGTACGGGAGGCGCCCTCAGGCCCCCGCGACCGTCGAGCCGCGCACCAGCAGCTCGGTCGGCAGGATGGTCGTCCGGGGGACGTCCTCGCCGGCCAGGACGCGCACGAGCACCGACGCCATCGTCTCGCCGAAGCCGCTGGTGGGCTGGCGCATCGTGGTGATCGGCGGATCGCCGGCCTGCGCGAAGCTGTCGCCGTCGAACCCGGCGAGCGCCACCTCCGTCGGCACCGCGAGACCCCGGGCCCGCAGCACGGTCAGAGCGCCCGCGGCCATCTGGTCGTTCGAGGCGAAGACGGCGTCGATCGGGCGGCCGGAGTCGAGCAGTCGCGTCATCGCGGAGGCTCCGTCGTCGACGGTGTAGTCGCCGTACTCGACGAGCGCATCGTCGAGGCCCGCCGCGATCACGGCCGCGCGCCAGCCCGCGAGGCGGTCGATGGCCGCCGGCATGTCCTGGCGGCTCGCGATCATCGCCGGGTGGCGCCTCCCGAGACCGAGCAGGTGCTCGGTCATCGACCGGGCCGAGGCGACGTTGTCGACGTCGACGACGTAGCCGTCGCTCTCGTCGTCGAGCGGCCTGCCCGCGAAGACGATCGGCAGGGCCGACGCCGTGCGCGGGTAGGAGTGGTCGCCGCTGTGGTGCGAGACCACGAGGGCGCCGTCGACGTTGCCGCCGAGCAGGTAGCGCCGGGTCTTCTCGGGCGTCGACTCCGACGCGATGACGATGTTGAGGGTGTACTCGGTCTCGGCCAGGCGCAGCGCGGCGCCCTGGACCACCGAGGCGAAGAACGGGTCGGCGAACACCTTGGCGGTCGACTCCGGCACCACGAGGGCGATCGCGCGGGTGCGACGGCTGGCGAGCGAGCGCGCGGCGAGGTTGGGCACGTAGCCGAGCTCGTCGATGGCGCTGCGGACGGCGCGGACCGCCTCCTCCTTGACGCGCGGGGAGTTGTTGACGACCCGGCTGACGGTGGCGCGCGAGACTCCGGCGAGGGCGGCGACCGCCTCCAGGGTCGGTACGGCCGGTGCGGTGTCGTTGCTCATGCGTGCCTCTCGATCGAGTGGATCCGAGGCCGAGGGTAGCCGAGGGGGCGCGGCGTGCTGGCCGGCTTCCGAGTCGCGGGCGCACCTCCGGCTCGCAGGAACGAGTCCGGCTCGCAGGAACGAGTGGTTCCTGCGAGCCGAACGAGGTCTCACGAGCCGAAGCTGAGACGACGAGCCGGAGGTGCCCCGGCGATCAGCCCTTGACGGCCCCGCCCATGATCCCCGCGATCAGCTGCTTCCCCGCCAGCACGAACAGCACCAGCAGCGGCACGATCGACAGCACCGCCCCCGCGAGCACCACCGAGTAGTCGACGTAGTAGCCCGATTGCAGCTGCGCGAGCGCCGTCTGCAGCGTCGGGTTCGTCGGGCTCAGCACGATCAGCGGCCAGAGGAAGTCGGTCCAGGCCATCATGAACGTGAACAGCGCCAGGATCGCCATCGCCGGCCGGGCGGCCGGCACGGCCACCGTGAGGAAGGTGCGGAACTGGTTCGCTCCGTCGACCCGCGCCGCCTCGATCAGCTCGTCGGGGATGACGTCGACCAGGTACTGCCGCATGAAGAACACGCCGAAGGCCGTGACCAGCGTCGGCACGATCACGGCGCCGAGCGTGCCCGTCCAGCCGAGCTGCCGCATCAGGATGAACAGCGGGATGATGCCCAGCTGCGTCGGGATCGCCATCGTGGCGACGACCGTGATCATCAGGCCGTCGCGCCCGCGGAACCGCAGCTTCGCGAACGCGTAGCCGGCCAGGGTCGAGAACGACACGACCGAGAGGGTGATGATGCCCGAGACGATGACGCTGTTCAGCAGCGCGGTCCAGAACGGGATCGCCGTGAACACCGTGGCGGCGTTGGCGAGGAAGTTGCCGCCCGGGATCAGCGGCAGAGTCTCTCCGCGGGTCGAGTTGGAGCCGCTCGCGACGACGAACGACCACCACAGGGGGTAGGTCGAGCCCAGGATGAAGGCGCTCAGCAGCCCGTACGTGAGGAACCCGGGGCGGTCGACGCGGCCGGCTCCGCGGCGGCGCAGGCCGCGTCGGACGGGGAAGGGCGCGGTGGTGGCGGGGGCGGTCATCGCTCGCTCGCGTTCTGGCCGAGGCCGGTCGAGGTCAGCAGGGGGTCGGTGGCCGCGATCTCGTCCGCGGTCGCCGTGCGACGCCTCCGCTTCGAGACGACGCGGTTCTCGACGGAGGCGATCCGCCGCGAGATCGCGAAGTTGACGAGTCCGATCAGGACGATCAGGAGGAAGAGGAGCCAGGCGACGGCCGCGGCCTCGCCGAAGTTCTGGCGGAAGAACGCCATCTCCCAGAGATAGAGGACGGTGGTCTGGAACTGGCGGTCGGAGCCTCCGATGCCACCGGCGTTCGACACGTCGAAGAGGCGCGGCTCGGCGAAGATCTGCAGGCCGCCGATGGTGGCGGTGATGATCACGAAGATCAGGGTCGGGCGGATGTTCGGGATCGTGATCGAGACGAAGCGGCGGAACGAGCCCGCGCCGTCGAGCGCCGCCGACTCGTGCAGGTCGCGCGGAACGGCCTGCATCGCGGCGAGGAGGATGAGGGCGTTGTAGCCGGTCCAGCGCCAGTTGACCATCGACGCGATCGCGACGTGGCTCGCGAGCCGGTCGTTCGTCCACTCGATCGGGGCGATCCCGACGACGCCGAGGAGGTTGTTCACGAGCCCGTCCTGATCGCCGAAGATGCTCGAGAAGATCAGCGCGACGGCCACGGGCGAGACGACGTAGGGCAGCAGCACGCTCATCCGCCAGAAGGTGCGGGCGCGCAACGACTGGTCGAGAGCGGCCGCGAGCAGGAGGGCCACCGCGAGCTGCGGGATCGTGGACAGCAGGAAGATGCTGAGGGTGTTGCCGATCGAGTTCCAGAAGAAGCGGTCGCCCAGCACGGCCGCGAAGTTGCCGAGGCCGACGAAGTCGCCCTGGCCCTGCAGCAGCTGCCAGTCGTAGAGCGAGACGACCAGCGTGTAGACGAGCGGGAACGCCCCCGTGATCGCGAAGAGCAGGAAGAACGGCGAGATGTAGAGGTAGGGCGACGCCTTGACGTCGAATCGGCTCGCGCGCTGACGGAAGGTCAGCGGGAGGCGGGGCGCTGGACGCTTGCCCGCCGGGGGTGTCGCCGTGACCGGCGGAGTGAGAGTGCTCGTCATGGCGACGGTGCCTTCCTCGAGTCGGAGAGACCCAGCGGGCCCCGGTCGGTGTCGCGACCGGGGCCCGCTGAGCGGAGGGAGTGGGTCAGTCGACGAGCTCGTCGAGCAGGGTGAGCGCCTCGGCCCACGCGGCGTCGCCGTCGAGCTCGCCGCGGTCGACCTTCTGCAGGACCGGGCCGAACACGTTCTCCTGGATCAGCGAGTCGTCGGGGCCCTTGTACTGGGCCACGACCCCCTCGGCGCGCTTCGCGAGGATCTCGCCGGTCGGCGAGTCGTTCAGCGACGGGTCGGGAGTGGCGGCGGAGGCGAGCTCCTCCTGTGCGGCGATCGTGCTCGGGAACGGACCGGCCGCCTCGAACGCCTTCAGCTGCTGCTCGGGCTCGCTGAGCCACGAGGCGAGAGCCGCGGCCTCAGCAGGGTGCTTCGACTGGGTCGGGACCGACAGGAACGAGCCGCCCCAGTTGGCTGCGCCTCCGGGGAAGACGTCGGCGAAATCCCAGCCGGTGTCCGCGGCGTCGCCGCCGCCGGCCTCGACATTGCTCTTCAGAGTCCCGAACATCCACGCGGGGCAGACGAAGGTGGCGAAGGTCTCGTCGGTGAACGACTTGCCTTTGTTCCAGTCCCAGGCCTTCTGCGCGGCCGAGAGTCCGGATCCGGCGGCGTCGGTCAGCTGGCCCCAGCGCTCCTCGAGCTCGGGGTTGCCCTCGATGTTCAGCTCGCCGTCGGCCGTGTAGTAGCCCTCGGGCAGCTGATTGACCATGGCGTTCCAGACGAATCCGGAGTGGTCGTACCAGGCCTTGCCCGTGGTGTCGTGGTACTGCTTGCCGGCCGCGAAGTAGTCCTCCCAGGTGGCGTCGGAGCCGCCGAGCAGCTCGGCGACGGCCGCGCGATCGGTGGGGAGTCCAGCCGCCTCGAAGGCCGCCGTGTTGTAGCAGAGGCCCTCGGGGCCGATGTCGGTGCCGTAGCCGATGACGCGGCCCTCGGGGTCGGTGGCCTGCTCGTACTTCCAGTCGACCCAGTCGGCCTTGCGGTCCTCGATGCCGTGGTCGCGCAGATCGACGAACTGGTCCGAGACCTCCATGATCGAGCCGAGCCAGCCCTCCTCGATCGCGACGACGTCGGCGAGGCCGGATCCGGCGGCGAGCTTGGTGAAGGCGTCGGTGCGGGCGTTGCCACCCGTGTCGATGTTGTTCGGGACGATGGTGATCCCGGGGTTCGCCTCCTCGTACTCGGCGTAGAGGTCGTCGAACCCCATGGCGTTGAACGTGGTGACGGTCAGTTCGACGTCTCCGCCCTCTGCGGCGTCGGATCCGGACGAGCATCCGGTGACGAGCAGGGCGAGAGTCGAGGCGCCGGCGATCGCGGCGGCGATCCTGGTGCGTCGTGATGTGGGCACGGTCACTCCTTCGTGATGGGTGGCAAGGCACGTCGTAGAGCGCTCTCACACGGCTGCGTCGTATCCGTGAGAGCGCTCTCACACGGTGTGCTGCGAGCATACGGAGCGGTGTGCACAGAGGTCAAGGATTTTGTGAGAGCGCTCTCTCCGAACGCCCGTGCGAGCCCTCGGGCGGTCCCGCCTCCGCGAACCTGGCCGATGAGCGAGCGGGGGGTGGCCGGAGAGCGACGCTCCGGCGCGGCCCTGCCGGGAGGCGTCTGGGCGCGCGGGACCGCGGTCGGCAGCGGTGCTGGAGTGTCCCGGTGCCCGCGCGCGTCGCCGGACGCCCCCCTCTCCCGAAGGAACAGCCATGCCCGCCACACCCGCCAGCCGCACTACGAGCGAGCAGCGCACCGAGCACGCCGAGCAGTACTCGGCGGCCGCCCGCTACGCCTCGGAGGCGTTCGGCACGTTCCTCCTGGTCGCGGGAGGCGTCGGCACCGCGGTCTTCGCCTCCGCGTTCCCCGACTCGGCCAACGCACTCGGCGTCGGGTTCCTCGGGGTCGCGCTGGCCTTCGGGCTCACCGTCATGACGGGCATCTACGCCGTCGGCCACATCTCGGGCGGGCACTTCAACCCGGCGGTGTCGATCGGCTTCGCCCTCGCGGGGCGCACCGAATGGCGGCACATCCCGGGTTACATCGTCGCGCAGCTCGTGGGCGGAGTCGCGGGGGCGGGCGCCGTCGCGCTGATCGCGGCCGACGGGCCGGCCGGCTACCTCGCCGCGGCGCGCGACTCCGGATTCGCGTCGAACGGCTACGGCGCGTTCTCACCGGGCGGGTTCGGGCTGGGCGCGGTGATCCTCGCCGAGGTCGTGCTGACGGCCGTGTTCGTCGGAGTGATCCTCTCGGTGACCGCGAAGAGCGAGTACAAGGCCATCGCGCCGCTCGCGATCGGGCTCACCCTCACGCTGATCCACCTGATCAGCATCCCGATCAGCAACACCTCGGTGAACCCGGCCCGCTCGATCGCGGCGGCCGTCTTCGCGGGGTCGGACGCACTCGGGCAGGTGTGGGTGTTCCTCCTGGCGCCGATCGCGGGCGCCGCGCTCGCGGGCATCAGCGCGAAGCTGCTGCACCGCCGCTGAGCGCCCGCGACTCCTCGAGAGTTGTCGTAGTCGACCCGCGAGTACGACAACTCTCGCGTTCTCAGCCCGCAGCGAGACCGAACGCGCACGAGAGGGCGGCGGCCTGACTCCGCCAGAACCGCCGCGAGACCTCCTTGGTGCGCAGGACCGCGTCGAAGCCGTGGAAGGCGCCCGGGACGATCTCGAGCTCGCACGCGACCCCCGCCTCCCGGAGCCGCTCGGCGTAGCGGACGTCCTCGTCGAGGAACAGGTCGAGGCTGCCGACCCCGATCCATGCCGGAGGCAGGCCCGTCAGGTCGTCGCGGCGGGCGGGTGCCGCGTACGGCGACGCGGGGATCGGTCCCGGTGCGTGCCCGAGGTAGGACGTCCAGCCGAACCGGTTGCTTCCGGGAGTCCACATCCGGACGCCGTCGGTCGACAGGTCGGTGCGCAGTACCGTGCGGTCGTCGAGCATCGGGTAAACGAGCAGCTGGAACACGAGGACGTTCTCGCCGCGGTCGCGCGCGAGCTGCGCGACTCCCGCCGCCAGCCCGCCTCCCGCGCTCGCCCCGCCGATCGCGATCCGCGCGGGATCCACGCCGCGCTCCTCCGCGTGGGCGAGGAGCCACAGGACGACGGCGTGGACGTCCTCCACCGCCGCCGGGGCCACGTGCTGGGGTGACAGCCGGTAGTCGACGGTCACGACGGTGATGCCCAGCGTTCGCGCGAAATCGATGCTCGACGCCTCGTCGATGAGGTGGTGGCCGCTCACCATGCCGCCGCCGTGGACCCAGACGAGAGCCGGGGCGGCTCCGCGCACCGACCGCGGACGGTAGATCCGGATGCGGACCGGTGGCGCCCCGGCGGGGCCGGGAACCCGCAGGTCGTCGACACGCAGATCCTCGGGGGCGCGCCGGTCGGGGGCGGGCAGCCGGTTCATCAGCCGCACGATCCGCGGGCCGAACGAGAACGTCGGAAGCAGGCGCGCGACGCGCAGATCGGGGTGGAACTCAGCCATCGACGGCTCCTCATCACTCGCGTCCGCGTCACCCTCGCATCGAATCGAGGCCGGGAACCCGCTCAGTCTGCAGGAGACACGGCCGTCGACGGAGCCCCGATTCCTCCGACGTCGCAGTGGTCGAGGTCGACCGAGTGCGGAGATCCACGACGCGCCGGGGAACACGACGCGCCTCCCGCGCGTTGCCTCTGACATGACGGTTCCCCTCTCGATACTCGACCTCGCCCCCATCGCTCCCGGAGAGACCGCGCGCGACAGCTTCGCCGCGTCCGTGGCCCTGGCGCAGCAGGCCGAGCGGAGCGGCTACCGCCGCGTCTGGTACGCGGAGCACCACAACATGGCCTCGATCGCCTCGAGCGCCACCTCGGTGCTGATCGCGCACGTCGCCTCGCAGACCTCGACGATCCGGCTCGGGTCCGGCGGCATCATGCTGCCGAACCATTCGCCCCTGCAGATCGCCGAGCAGTTCGGCACCCTCGAGACCCTGCACCCGGGCCGCATCGATCTCGGCCTCGGCCGAGCGCCCGGCAGCGACCAGGCCACCTTCCGTGCGCTGCGCCGCGACCCGGAGTCGTCCGACCGCTTCCCGGAGGACGTCCTCGAGCTCCAGGCGTTCCTCGCCGGCCAGTCGAGCGTCGCCGGCGTGAGCGCCACCCCCGGCGCCGGCACGCGTGTGCCCCTCTACATCCTCGGCTCCTCGCTCTTCGGCGCGCAGCTCGCCGCCGCGCTCGGCCTGCCCTACGCCTTCGCCTCGCACTTCGCGCCCGACGCGCTGCACCAGGCCGTCGCCGCCTACCGCCGCGGCTTCCGCCCCTCCGAGCAGCTCGATGCGCCCTACGTGATCGCCGGAGTGAACGCGATCGCCTCCGACAGCGTCGACGACGCGCACGAGCAGTTCGCGCAGATGAAGCGCGCGCGCCTGATGATGCTGCTGCGCCAGAGCGGGCAGATCCCCCTCGACCGCACCTTCGACGACGAGGAGCTCGACGCGCTGCTGAGCGCCCCGATCGGTGCGCACGTGGCGAGCATGACGACCTACACCGGCGTCGGCACGGGCGAGCAGGTGGCCGACTACGTCGCCGACTTCGCGCGCACCGCCGACGTCGACGAGGTCATCGTCGCCCACGCGTCCCTCGTGACGGAGGCGCGGCTCCGCTCGGTCGCGCTGCTCGCCGACGCGAACGAGCGCGTCGCCGCCTAGCACCGCCCCTAGGCGGAGCCGCTCCCGCTCCCGGCGAGCGGGTGCACCGCGACGACCGCCGCGACCAGCACCAGTGCGGCCGCGGTGATCGTGATCTCGAGGCGCAGCACCGGCTCGCGCGTCCACGCGCACCGCAGGAGGCGCACTGCGCAGCCCCCGCCGAGTGCGGCCGACCAGACCACGAGCATCCAGCCGATCAGCCAGGCGAGCGAGAACAGCAGCTCGGCGTCCACGATCCGCGGCGCGACTCCGAGCGCCACCGCCGACCCGCACGCCAGCACGAGGGCGGCGACCGGCACGGCGACGGTCCCGTGCTCTGCGGCCTGCTCGCGCTCCACCGTCTGCTGCACGCCGCCGACTCTAGGCGGCCCGGGCGAACACGGCGCATCCGGTGCGGGAACGCCCGGTGCGCCGATCCGTCGCTCCCTCGAACGCCGCCGGGCGACCCCCGCGACGGATCGATCACGCGATGCTCCCGATCGGGGCCTCGACGCCCGGGGGATACCGCGGGACGATGGCGCATCCGACGGAGGAGTGCAGCGTGTTCGGGAGACGAGTCTGGGAGCCCGCGGTCGCGACGATCGTGCTGGTGCACATCAAACGGGTCTCGAGCGACGGCCTGACTCCGACGCGGGAGTGGTCGGCCGACGTGAGGCGGGCCGACGGATCGGTGGCGCGAGCCAGGATCGACGAGCCTCGCTGGGTCACCGACTTCTGGCCGCCCGACGCGGGCGCCGTCGTGAAGGTCGAGGTCGACCCGAAGACCGGCTCGGTCCGCTTCGACGTCGCGCACGACCCCCAGCTCAGCGTGCGCGGCCAGGAGAAGCTGATGGCCGAGAAGTTCAAGCGCTCTCTGGACGCGTCCTGACTCCGCGGATGCGCGCTTAGACTCTCCCGCATGACGCAGTTGAGGATCCGGGACGCCGCGCACTTCCTCGGAGTCAGCGACGACACCGTCCGTCGCTGGATCGACTCGGGACTGCTCGGGAGCGAGAAGGACGGAGCCGGCCGCGGCGTCGTCGACGCGCTGGCCGTCGCCGAGCTCGCGCGCAAGAACGCGGTCCTCCCCGCCGACCCGTCCGAGATCGGCCGCTCGGCGCGCAACCGGCTCGTCGGAGTCGTGACCGGGGTCGTCACCGACACCGTCATGGCGCAGGTCGAGCTGCAGTGCGGCCCGCACCGCATCGTCTCGCTGATGAGCAGCGAGGCCGTCCGCGAGCTCGGCCTCGAACCCGGCTCGATCGCGATCGCCGTCGTCAAGGCGACGACCGTCATGATCGAGACCCCCGCGGGGAAGGCGTGACATGAGCGCCCCCCGCCGCCTCGCCCCCGCCCTGCTCGCAGGGGCCGCCGTACTCGGACTGGCCGCCTGCTCGAGCACCCCGGCGACCACCGCAGCCACGACCGGCGCTCTCACCGGCTCGATCACCGTCTTCGCCGCCGCGTCGCTGAAGAACGCGTTCACCGAGCTCGCCGACGAGTTCGACGCAGCGAACCCCGGCGTAACCGTCGAGCTCACCTTCGCCGGCTCCTCCGATCTCGTCACCCAGATCACAGAGGGGGCCCCCGCCGACGTCTTCGCCTCGGCCGACGAGAAGAACATGGCGAAGCTGACCGACGGCGGCCTGATCGACGCCTCCGCCCCGGTCGACTTCGCGACCAACACCCTCGAGATCGCGGTGCCCCCGGGCAATCCGGCCGGCATCGCCTCCTTCGCCGACCTCGCCCGAGCGGGCGTGACGACCGTGGTCTGCGCACCCCAGGTGCCGTGCGGCGCCGCGACCGCCGCGGTCGAGACGGCGACCGGAGTCGACATCGCGCCCGTGAGCGAGGAGTCGTCGGTCACCGACGTGCTCGGCAAGGTGACCAGCGGCGAGGCCGACGCGGGTCTCGTCTACGTCACCGATGTGCTCGCCGCGGGCGACGCCGTCGAGGGCATCGAGTTCGCCGAATCGTCGGAGGCGATCACCACCTACCCGATCGCGCCGCTCGCCGGATCCAGTGACACGGCGCAGGCGTTCGTCGACTTCGTGACCGGTGAGGTCGGGCAGGGCGTGCTCGGATCCGCGGGCTTCGGCGCGCCGTGACGCCCGGCGTGCCCCGCTGGGTGATCGCCGTCGCGGTCGTCGGCGGCGCCTTCGTGGTGCTGCCGCTCGTCGCGATGATCACCCGGGTGAACTGGGCCGAGTTCCTCCCCCTGATCACCTCCGAGGCCTCGCTCGACGCGTTCGGGCTGAGCCTGCGCACCTCGCTGACCGCGACCCTCCTCTGCCTGCTGCTCGGCGTGCCGATGGCGATCGTGCTGGCCCGCACGCGCTTCCGCGGGCAGCGGATCCTGCGCGCGCTCGTGCTGCTGCCCCTCGTGCTGCCGCCGGTCGTCGGAGGCATCGCGCTGCTCTACACGTTCGGCCGCCGCGGTCTGCTCGGGCAGTCGCTGGAGGTGCTCGGCGTGAGCATCGCGTTCTCGACCACCGCGGTGGTGCTCGCGCAGACCTTCGTCGCGCTTCCGTTCCTGGTGCTCAGCCTCGAGGGCGCGCTGCGCACGGTCGGCACCCGGTACGAGGCCGTCGGAGCCACGCTCGGCGCGCGGCCGACGACCGTGTTGCGCCGCGTCACGCTCCCTCTAGTGCTGCCGGCCCTCGTCTCGGGTGCCGTGCTGTCGTTCGCGCGGGCGCTCGGCGAGTTCGGCGCGACCCTCACCTTCGCCGGTTCGCTGCAGGGAGTCACCCGCACGCTCCCGCTCGAGATCTACCTGCAGCGCGAGACCAGCCCCGACACCGCGGTCGCGCTGTCGCTGGTGCTCGTCGTGTTCGCCGTGGCGGTCGTCGCCCTCGCCCACCGGGTCGGCGAGAGCCGGATCCACCCGTGATGCTCGAGTTCACCGCGGCCCTGATAGCGCGCGGCTTCGACGTCGAGCTCTCGATCGACGAGGGCGAGACCGTCGCGGTCCTCGGGCCGAACGGAGCCGGCAAGTCGACCCTCCTGAGCGTGCTCGCCGGACTGCTGGTGCCCGATGCCGGGCGCGCGACGCTGAACGGCCGGGTGCTCTTCGACCTCGCCGCCCGCGGCCCGAGCCGGTGGCGTCCGCCGCACGACCGCGGAGTCGCGCTGCTCGCCCAGGACGCCCTGCTGTTCCCGCACCTCAGCGCCCGCGACAACGTCGCCTTCGGACCTCGGAGCAGCGGAGCGTCGCGGACGACCGCCGGAGCCCGGGCCGACGACTGGCTGGCGCGCGTCGGCGCCTCCGACCTCGCCGCCCGACGGCCGGCGCAGCTCTCGGGCGGCCAGGCGCAGCGGATCGCGGTCGCGCGGGCCCTCGCCGCCGACCCCGCGCTCCTCCTGCTCGATGAGCCGATGGCCGCCCTCGACGTCTCGGTCGCGCCCGCGCTCCGGAGGCTGCTGCGCGAGGTCCTCGCCGACCGCACCGCCGTGATCGTCACCCACGACGTGCTCGACGCCTACACCCTGGCCGATCGGGTCATCGTGCTCGAGCGCGGCCGCGTCGTCGACTCGGGCCCGACCCGCGCTGTCCTCGACCGCCCGACGACCCCGTTCACCGCGAACCTGGTGGCCCTCGATCTGCTCAGAGGCACCGCGCACGGCGCGACCGGCGTGCTCACCGCATTCGGTCTCGTGACCGCCTTATCCGGCGAGCCGATCACGGAGGGTCGCCGCTCGGCGATCGCTGTCAGCCCCGGCCGCGTGAGCGTGGCGACGACGCGCCCCTCCGGTGACAACGTGCTGCCCGGAGTCGTGACCGACATCGAGCCCCGCGGCGACGTCGTGCGCGTGCGCTCGGCCGAGCTCGCCGCCGACCTCGCTCCGGGTGCAGTCGCCACCCTCGACCTCGCGGTCGGCGACCCCGTCTGGTTCGCCTTCGCGGCCGCCGACGCCACCCGCTACCCGCTCGCCTCCTAGCCCCAGGCTCGTCGAAGACGAACTCGCCCGATAGCGCACCACCACCCGCATCGCCCACGAGGAGAACGCACACGAGCAGCACCGCCGCCGCCGGTCACCAGCCGATCGGCCATCAGGACGCTCGACCATCACGAGCCTCGCCCTGTTCTCGCAACGTCGCAGAGTCAGCTCGTGTGGGCGACCTTGTGAAGGACGTCGAGCGCGGCATCGATCGCGGCTTCCAGGGGCCAGGATGCTTTCTCCGGCTGGCTCAGGATGAGACCTCCTTGGAGGGCGGCGAGGATGGCGACGGCGATCCGTTGCGGGTCGGCATCCGAGTCGACCCTGCCTGCGCTCTGCATCTTGGCGACCCCCGACGCGAGTGACAGCCGCCAGCTCGTCATGCTGTCCGTGATGATGCGAGCCAGCTCGGGATCCGTCATGGCTGCCTGCGTCGCCATCGATCCGATCGGGCAGGCCCACCTGCCGAGACCGATGTAGTAATCGACCAGGGCATCACGCCAGGCGTGCCAGGACTCCCAGCTCGAGAGGTCGTCGATGTGCGGCTTCTGAGCGGCGAGAAGCTCGCCGCCCTCCCAGACGGCGACTTCACGGACGAGCTCCGCTTTGCCGCCGGGGAAGTAATGGAAGAGCTGGCTCTTGCTCGTGAGCGTCGCTGCACGGACGGTGTCGAGAGTGGTCCCGCCGATGCCGGAGGCGAGAATCTCTCGACCGGTCGCCTCGATGATGCGTTGACGAGTGGCTCGACCACGTTCGGTGATTGTCGCGGCCTGCATGAATTCAGACTACTCCAGTGGACCCCGCGGTCCACTCCGTGCTAGGAATGGACCGTGAAGTCCAACGAAGAAGAACTCGTCTCAGTCCCGTCCGATGACCGGCTCGCCGGTCAGACCGCGCTCGTCACCGGCTCCAGCAGTGGCATCGGCGAAGCCATCGCCCGTGTGCTCGCCGCGTCCGGCGCCCATGTCATCGTCAACGGTCGTGATGCCGAGCGCACGCAGGCTGTCGTCACGATGATCGAGCGTGCGGGCGGCAAGGCCTCCCCGCTCGTCGCCGATCTCGGGACATCGGCCTCCGATGTCCGCCGGTTCGCCGCTGACGCCGTGGCTCTCGCCGGCGGCCGGATCGACATCCTGGTGAACAACGCCGGAATCTATCCGGCGACCGCGACCGCCGATCTCGCTGAGGACGACCTCGACGCGGTTCTCGGCATCAATATCCGTGCCCCGCACGTGCTCGTGGCGGCCCTCGCACCGGCCATGGCGGAGCGCGGCCGCGGGTCGATCGTCAATATCGGGTCGTGGATGGCTCGCGTGGGCCTGCCCTTCGGCGCGATGTACACAGCGTCGAAGGCGGCACTCGAGCAGATGACGCGCACCTGGGCCGCCGAGTACGGCCCTCGAGGGGTTCATGTGAACACGGTCGCTCCTGGCGCGACGAGCACTCCGGGCAACGCCGAGAGCGCAGACGTCCTGGCGGCGATGACCGCCGTGACCGTCGCAGGACGCCCGGTACGGCCCGTCGACGTCGCCTACGCCGTCCGGTTCGCCGTTTCGGACGAGGCCCTGTTCCTGCACGGCTCGATCGTCGACGTCGACGGCGGAATCGCCCAGACGCGGCTCGGCTGATGCCCGACCCGCGAGGACCGTTCGGCGCCGAGTCGACCGCCCTCGAGGTCGTCGACGGAATCGACCTCCGCAACAGAACAGCAGTCGTCACCGGCGCAGGATCCGGCATCGGCGTCGAAACGGCCCGCGCCCTGGCTGCTGCCGGCGCAGCCGTGACCCTCGCCGTCCGCGACGTCACGACGGGGAACCGAGTCGCGGCAGACATTCGAGCGAGCACGGGCAACGATGCTGTCCATGCTGCGTTCGTCGACTTGGCCGATGTCGGATCCATCCGATCGTTCGTCGACTCGTGGTCGGGGCCACTCCATCTGCTGGTGAACAACGCCGGCGTCATGGATCTACCCGAGCAACGCACTCCGGAGGGGTGGGAACTGCATTTTGCCGTCAATCACCTCGGCCATTTCGCGCTCGCGCACGGCATGCACCCGGCGATGCGCTCGGCGGGTGGCGCGAGGATCGTGTCGCTGAGTTCCAGTGGGCACGCATCCTCGGCTCTCCGTTTCGACGACCTGTTCTTCGAGAGAGACCCCTACGACCCGGGGCTCGCCTACGGGCAGTCCAAAACGGCCGACGTGCTCTTCGCCCTGGAGGCGACCCGGCGATGGCAGGACGATGGGATCGCAGGATCCGCAGTCATGCCCGGCGGCATCTGGACCAACCTGCAACGCCACTGGGACCCAGCCGTGCTCGTGGACATGAAGCGGCGGTACCGGACGAAGACCGTGGAGCAAGGTGCTGCCACGAGCGTCTACGTCGCCACGCGGGCTGTGCTGGGGGTCGGGACTCCCGGCTACTACGAGGACTGCCACCCGGCGGAGGTCGTGGCGGCGATCCAGGGAGGAGTTCACGGGGTTCTCCCGCACGCGCTGGATCCTGCCGCGGCAGATCGGCTCTGGGAGGTATCGGAACGGCTGCTGGCACAGTCGCGGTAGCTGCCGAGAACTCTCCGAGCGGGACGCGAACGGCCCTGAGCGAGCTGAGCGGCCACGGGTGGCGGACGGACCACCCGTGGGCGCTGAGGGCGACCGACATCTCTCCGTCGTGGCTCGTCGATCGCTGGAGGCCCGGTCGGCATGACTGCCGCTTCGAGCAGGACGCCGGCGCTGTCGAAGCGGCACCAAGGGTTCGTCAGGTGCGCAGGTAGGAGGCGCCGTTGGCGTCGAGTATCGCTCCAGACGACCAGGTGGCCTCGGTGGACGCGAGCCAGAACACGGCTGCGGCGATCTCCTCGGGGGCACCGACTCGACCGAACGGGCTTTGCGCGCGGAGGGCATCCCCGTCAGCACTGTTGAGCTTGGCGAGCTGGCGTTCAGTAGCGACGAAGCCGGGTGCGACGGTCGTGACCGAGATGGCGTGTGGCGCGAGGGCGACGGCGAGCGACTGGCCGAGGGCATGAAGGCCCGCCTTGCTCGCGGCGCAGGCCGGGCTGACGGTTGCCGCAGTCTGGAGCTGATGGCACACCAGCATCAGTCCAGGCGGACCCCGCGCAGCAGTAGCACCGTGGAGGCGACGACGATGCCGGTCCCGAGAAGTACCCCGCCGGCTCCTGCTGCGGTGGCCACGCCCCCAGCAGTGTGGGAAGCGCGATCCGACCGATCCGATGACCTGCGAGGCGGAGGCGACGGCGACGGCGACGAGCAGGACCGTCATGATGCCGGCGCTGACGAACAGTGGCGTCGGATCCGTTTGTCCAAGCGGCTCCTGAGAGTTGGAGTTCGCCTACGCGTTGCGCGCTGATGCCGGCTGGCGCGATGACGCTCTCGAGCGGAGGTCCGCCGTCCGGTGATCTGCTGCGCGGCAGGTACGAGCTGACGGAGCGCACGATGGGTCAGCTGTGGTGAGCGAGACGCCGGGCGATGGTGTTGATCTGGCTGCCCGGGACGACGTGCTGGTCGGCGGCCGAGCGCCAGGCCGCGAAGTGGGGCGCTCTCCGGTGCGCGTCGATCGCGTTCTGGTCGGTGTAGACCTCGTGGAAGACGAAGTGCAGCTCGTCGGTGACGTCTTGGCAGACGTCGAAGTAGAGGCAGCCGGGCTCGTCGGTGAAGGTTCGTGTGGCGTTCTCGGTGATCGCGGTGAGGAAGTCGTCGAGGTGGCCGGGGCGGACGTCGAGGGCGACGGTGAGGGTGAGCATGGCGCTGCTTTCGAGGGTGTCAGGCGAGAACGGGAGTGGCGTCGATGAGGTGGCGGGGCGTAGGGAAAGCGGGGAGGCGTCCGCCGGCCATCTCCTCGAGGACGCGGACGACTTGGCAGCTGTATCCGACTTCGTTGTCGTACCAGACGTAGAGCACGAGGTGGTCCTCGGTCGCGATGGTCGCGAGGCCGTCGACGACGCCGGCGTGACGGGAACCGAGGATGTCGCTGGAGACGATCTCCGGCGATTCGAGGTAGTCGATCTGGCGTCGAAGGGGCGAATCGAGGGATGCGGTGCGCAGGTGGCGGTTGATCTCCTCGCGAGTGACGGGCCTCGTGGTGCGGAGGTTCAGGATCGCGAGGGACACGTTGGGGGTGGGGACGCGGATGGCGCTGCCGGTGAGCTTCCCCGCCATGCCGGGGAGGGCTTTGGCGACGGCCTTCGCCGCGCCGGTCTCGGTGATGACCATGTTGAGGGTCGCGGCGCGTCCTCGGCGGTCACCGGCGTGGAAGTTGTCGATGAGGTTCTGGTCGTTGGTGAAGGAGTGGACCGTCTCGATGTGACCGCTGTCCACGCCGCAGTAGTCGTCGATCATCTTGAGGACCGGAGTGATGGCGTTGGTGGTGCACGAGGCGGCGGTGACGATGCGGTCGGAGTCGGTGATGCTGTCGTGGTTGATGCCGTAGACGACGTTCTTCAACTCTCCCTTGCCGGGAGCGGTCAGCAGCACGCGTGCGACGCCGCGTGAGTGCAGGTGCTGTCGCAGGCCCTCCTCGTCCCGCCACCGGCCGGTGTTGTCGATGACGATGGCGTCGGTGATGCCGTACTGGGTGTAGTCGACGCTCGCGGGCGAGTCGGAGTAGATCACCTGGATGAGGGTGCCGTTGGCGAGGATGGTGTCGTGCTCCTCGTCGATGGAGATGGTGCCGTTGAAAGGCCCGTGCACGGAGTCGCGGCGCAGCAGGCTCGCCCTCTTGACGAGGTCGTTGGCTGAGCCCTTCCGGACGACGATGGCGCTCAGCCGCGTTCCGGAGGCGGTATCGCCGTGCTCGATCAGGATGCGGGCGATGAGGCGCCCGATCCGGCCGAAGCCGTAGAGGACGACGTCGCGGGGCGCGTGGCGCGGAAGTGTTGCGCCGACGACGGGGGCGAGCTCGGTGCGGAGGAACTCAGCGAGGTCCTGACCGGCACCGTGGCTGCGGTAGAGGTAGGCGAGATGGCCGACGTCGATGGACGATGCGGCGAGGTCGAGGTCGCCGAGGGCTCTGACGATGGGCAGGGTCTCGGCGAGGGGCAGCTCGACTTCATCGATATGACGAGCGAAGCGGTGAGCCTTGAGCAGCTCGACGGCGGACTGATTGATGAGACTGCGGCCGTGCAGCGAGGTGATGACGTTGCGGCGGCGGTACAGCTCGCCGATGAGGGGGATCATCATCTCCGCAGCAGCCTGGCGGTCCTCCCAGGACGAGGCGCGCAGGAGGTGGTCGGTCAGGTTCATCATCGCTCCCGCGGAAGGTCGAGGCCTGTCTCGGCGGCGAGCTTCTCCAGATCCAGCCAGGTGTTCTCCGGCAGCAGGATTCCGGAGGCGCGGTTCGCGATCTCTGCGCGATCTTCGAGCTCGCCGGGGTAGAAGATCTCGTCGTAGCCGGGAGCCAGCGGGGTCTGTTTCACTTCGTCGACCATCTGGTGCACTCGACCTGCGAAGTCCTCCGGGTCGCCCATGGCGGCGACGTCGATGGCGATGAAGAGGTGGCCGGCGCCGCTGGGCCTGTCGGCTTCATAGGGCCCGTGCACGCCGCGGCCGACCTGCGATCCGGTGAGCGCTCCGGAGAGCACGTCCATCATGAAGCTGATCGCGTAGCCCTTGTGCCCTGCCATGGGCAGGATCACTCCGTGCACGGCCTGCTCCGCGTCGGTGGTCTCGTGCCCGTCCGGGGTCAGCGCCCATGTCGAAGGGATGGGGACGCCTCTCTGGCGGGCGAGGTAGATCTTGCCTCGTGCGACGGCGGTGTTCGCGATGTCGAGTGCGACGACCTTCTCGCCGTAGGGAGCGGCGATCGACCAGGGGTTGGTGCCGACGCTCTTCTCGCGGCCGCCCCACGGGGCCATGGCGGGCGAGGCGTTGGTGGTGAGGATCGCTGTGCATCCCTCGGCGGCTGCGCGGCGGGTGAAGTACATCGCCGTTCCGAAGTGGTTGGAGTTGCGCACTCCCACCGCGCCGATCCCGTGCAGGCGCGCGCGGCGGACGGCCTCGGATCGAGCCCTGTCGGTCAGCACCTGACCGATTCCGTCGTGCCCGTCCAGCAGGAGGAGCGAGCCGGTATCGATCAGAGTGGTCGGCTCAGTGACCGCCTTCATCGCTCCGGTGCGCAGCCGGTCGATGTACCACGGCAGTCGCAGCAGGCCGTGAGACTGGTGACCCCACAGATCGGCCTGGACGAGCGAGTCGGACACCAGTGCGGCATCGTCAGTGGGGACACCGAAGTACTCGAGTACCTCGCGTCCGAAGTCGCGCAACGGTGCCGGGGCGATGCGGTCGCGCTCGGTGGTGGTCTCAACCATGTTCGAACCTCTCGGCGGACGTGACCCCGTTGGCCGTCCGGATCTCTGTATACCTTAGCGTATTCCTAAAGAGCAAGAGCTGTGGGTGGTCCGAGTGAGTCAGTTCGCGAGGTCGACGAGGGCGCTGCTGACACGGGTCGAGGAGAGCAGGGTGTTGAAGATCCCCTGGTCGACGTGGAAGAGGTGCTGCGTGCAGGCGACGGCCGCGCGATCGGCGTCGCCGGAGATCACGGCGTGGCACATCTCGAGGTGCTCCCTGACCGATTCGGCGAGGCGCCCGACGTCGGCGTGCGCGATCAGGCGCAGGCGTGCGGTGTGCGGCCGGAGCTCGTCGATCGCACGAGCGAGGTACTCGTTCGGAGTCGTCGCCACGACTGCGTCATCGAATCCGGTCGCCAGAGCAGCGAAGGTCGTGGCGAAGTCGGAGGAGTACTCCACGCCGTTGATCGCCTCGAATCTCTCTGCCAGCGCCCGGAACGTGGCGGAAACGGCAGGATCCTGACTGCTGCGGCGAGCGACCTCGCGCAGTGCCGCCGGCTCGAGGAGGCGCCGGTAGTCGAACAGCGCACGAGCTCCCTTCAGAGAGAGCCGCGACACCGTCGGCGCCTTCCTGGGCGCGATGTCGACCAGCTGCTCGGCGGCGAGACGGCGCAGTGCTTCGCGAACCGGGGTGCGCGAGGCGCCGGTTCGCTCGACGAGCATCACCTCGGGCAGCTGCTCCCCCGGCTGGTACACGCCGCTCTCGATGTCGGCCTTGATCTGGCGGTACACGATCTCGGTCTTGCCGAGCTTGCTGCCGAGGACGGAGGGGTCCCTCACCACGGTCAGCTGCGCGCGTTGGTTCGTCATACCGCCAGTTTAGTTTGCAAAGAGGTATACCTGCGGGTATAACTAGAGCCACCGACCTCCGCCGTCGCCCTCTGCAACGTGACGGCCACCCAACTTAGGGAGCAACGATGCTCGTCATTCTCGGCTTCGGCATGATCGCCGTGTTCTTGTATCTCGTCATGGCCAAGAAGGCGACCCCGATCGCCACCCTCATCCTCGTGCCGCTGATCTTCGGCGCCTTCACCGGCGCCGGCCTGGGCATGGGCGACATGATCGAGGAGTCCATCCTCAAGCTCGCGCCCACGGCGGCACTGCTGTTCTTCGCCATCATCTTCTTCGGCACGATGATCGACGTCGGCCTCTTCGACCCGCTGATCCGGCTGATCCTGCGCTTCGTCGGCGACGACCCCGTGAAGCTCGTCGTCGGAACGGCACTGCTCACCTCGATCGTCTCCCTCGACGGCGATGGGTCGACGACCTTCATCATCGTCACGTCCGCGTTCCTCCCGCTCTACCTGCGCCTCGGAATGAGTCCCGTCACCCTCACCGTGGTCGCTGCGATGTCCAACGGCGTCCTGAACACCGTGCCCTGGGGTGGATCCACCGCCCGCGCGGCAGCCGCACTGGGCGTCTCGCCGATCGACATCTTCGTCCCGATGATCCCCGCGATCGCAGCCGGCCTCGTCGCAGTCATCGTGCTGGCCTACTTCCTCGGCCGTGGCGAACGCAAGCGCATCGGCACGCTCGAGCTGCGTCCTTCGCAGGGCTTCCTGAAGCGCCCGGACCTCTCCAACGAGTCCCATGAGACGTTCGTCAACGAGAACGCGGCCGCCCAGTCCCACACCACCGGCGCCGCCCGCCACGGTGAGCGAGGCGGCACCAGCAGCTCCTCCCCCGCCAGCGGTTCCAGCGTCGTCATCACGAACAACTTCACCCCCGACCTGTCCCTCACCGGCGGAATCGCCGTCCGCCCGAACGCGCGCCCGCGACTGATCTGGTTCAACCTCGTCCTCACGCTCGCCGTGATGACGATCCTCGTCATGGACGTCGTCCTTCCCGCCGTGATCTTCATGGCCGCCGCGGCGATCGCTCTGGTGGTGAACTTCCCGAAGATCAAGGAGCAGTCCGCGCAGATCAAAGCCCACGCGGACAGCGTCATCAGCGTCGTCGGCATGGTCTTCGCCGCCACCGTCCTCACCGGCATCCTCAACGGCACCGGCATGGTGGAAGCGATGGCCGAATGGCTCGTCTCCGTGATCCCCAGCGAACTCGGCCCGTTCATGGCCGTCATCGCCGGAATCCTCTCGATCCCCCTGACCTTCGTGATGACCAATGACGCGTTCTACTTCGGAGTCCTGCCGATCTTGTCCGCGACCGCCTCGACCTTCGGTCTCGATCCGGTCGAGATGGCACGTGCCTCCCTCGTCGGCCAGTCGCTGCACCAGTCCAGCCCGCTCGTGGCGTCCTTCCTGCTGCTGATCGGCCTGGCGAACGTGAGCCTCGGAGACCACTTCAAAAAGGTCATCTGGCGCGGCACGATCGTCGCCCTGGTGATGCTCGTCGTCGGCGGGCTGACCCTCGCCTACCCCCTCTTCTGACCCTCCCTTCCACTGCGACCTGCAAGGAGAACCACCCATGATCACAGCGATCGACCCGCGTAACGGTCACGAAATCGCCCGGTACGAGGCACACACTCCAGACCAGGTGCAGACCATCCTCGACGAGTCCGTGGCAGCACAGAGGCTCTGGCGAAAGACCCCCCTCTCCGAGCGCAGCGCACTGCTGCGCCGCACCGCCGCCGTCCTCCGTTCCGGTGCCGAGGAGTACGCACACCTCATGACCGGCGAGATGGGCAAGCCCGTCGTCGAGGCGGAAGCCGAAGTCGAGAAGTGCGCGCTCACTCTCGACTACTACGCCGACCACGCCGCCGAATTCCTCGCCGACACCGTCGTCCCCTCCGGCGCCGCAGACAGCCGCATCGTGTACGACCCGCTGGGCGTCGTGCTGGCGATCATGCCCTGGAACTACCCCTTCTGGCAGTTCTTCCGCTTCGCAGCACCCGCCCTCGCAGCCGGTAACGGCGCGATCCTCAAGCACGCCAACAACGTCCCCGGATCCGCGCTCGAAGTGGAGAAGATCTTCCTCACAGCCGGCGCCCCGAAGGGCCTGTTCCGCACGGTCATGATCAACTCCAGCGAAGTCGCCGGACTCATCGCCGATGACCGCATCGCCGCCGTGACCCTCACCGGCTCCACCGAGGTCGGCGAGATCGTCGCCGCACAGGCCGGAGCGGCCCTGAAGAAGCAGGTCCTCGAGCTCGGCGGTTCCGACCCGTTCATCGTCCTCGCGGACGCCGACATCTCCGCCGCCGCGACCGCCGCCGTCAAGGCCCGCTTCACCAACAACGGGCAGAGCTGCGTCAACGCCAAGCGGTTCATCGTCGAGAACAGCGTCGCGGACGAGTTCGTCGCCGCCTTCACGGAGAACGTGCGCGCGCTCACCGTCGGCGACCCCTTCGACCGTCGCACCTCCGTCGGCCCGATGGCCCGCGCGAACCTCCGTGCGACCCTCCACGATCAGGTCGAGCGCTCCATCGCCGCCGGCGCCGTCGTCACCATCGGCGGCGACGTGGTCGAGGGGGAGGGCTTCTACTACCAGCCCACGATCCTCGACCACGTCACCCCTCAGCACGCCGCGTTCACCGAGGAGACCTTCGGCCCCGTCGCCGCGATCATCCGCGTCGCCGACGTCGACGAAGCGATCGCCCTCGCCAACACCACCGACTTCGGGCTCGGTGCCGCGATCTGGACGAGCGACCTCGATCGCGCGGACCAGCTCGCCCGCGACGTCGACGCCGGCGCCGTCTTCATCAACAGCATCGTCGCCTCCGATCCGCGCCTGCCGTTCGGCGGCATCAAGAAGTCCGGCTACGGCCGCGAGCTCGGGGTCAACGGCATCCGAGAGTTCGTGAACGTGAAGACCCTCTCCATCGGCTACGCGGTCGCCCCCGCCACGCTCAGCGCGGCCAACGCTGACACCGAAGCGGACCTCATCACCGTCGGAGGCGACTGATCATGCCCGAAACGTCTCCGATCTCCAGCTACTCTCCGCGCATCCTCCGCCTCGCCGACCTCCCCTCGAAGGACCGCGGCGCGGGAGCCAAGACCACACCTCTGGTCACCGCCGCGCGTGGCGGAACCAGCTACCTCAACGGCATCACCCAGTTCCAGCCCGGCGCGGCCATCGGCCACCACACCCACAACGTCGCCGAATCGGTCATCGTCATCCGAGGTCACGCGATCGTCGACATCGACGGGGCCGAGACCCCGCTCTCGACCTTCGACACCACCTTCGTCCCCGCCAACATCCCGCACCACTTCACCAACGCCTCCGACACCGAGCCGATGGCGATCTTCTGGACATACGGCTCGCTCGACTCCACCCGGACGATGGTCGCCACGGGCGAGCACGGTCGGATCGACGGCGAGCACGCCGGAGCAGCCCACGACGTGCGGATCGTGCGGGAGATCGCCCAGATCGACGTCCTCCCCGGCCACGACGAGCAATTCGAGAAAGCCGTTGCCGAGGCAGCCCCGCTGTTCCAGCGGGCCAAGGGCGCCCGCACCTTTCAGCTCGAACGCTCGGACGAGTTCCCCCTGCGGTACCGCCTCATCGTGGGATGGGAGACCGTGGAGGACCACATGGTCGGCTTCCGGGAATCCGAGCAGTTCCAGGCCTGGCGCGCCCTCATCGGCGAACACCTCGTCGGCACGCCCCAGGTCGAGCACGTGCGCACCGTGCTCACCGCGTTCTAGGCCCGGCGGACCCCTGTGTCCGTCAGCACGGACGTCCTCCTCCTCGGAGGAGGCGTCGCCGGCCGCCGCTCTCGTGTCAACGCGCTGCGCGACTTCGTCCCCGACGCCGAGAGCGATGACCGGGAGCTCATCACGCCCGGTCAACGTGGTCAGGTCATGGAGCCCGTCGCCCAGCGCGGCGGCGTACTGCAGTTCGGTACCGAGATCGTCTCTGCCGCTGACGGCAGCATCGCCGGGCTTCTCGGCGCCTCCCTCGGCGCCTCGATCGCGGTCGCCGCGATGATCGACGTCCTCCGCACCTGCTTCCCCTCCCGCTGTCCCGGCTGCACGAACGAGCTGAACCGCCTCGTCCCCTCGCTCAGCCAGCCGCTCCTCACCGATCGGCGCCGCGCAGCCGACTCCCTCCAGCGCACCTCCCGCACGCTGCGACTCGAGCGGCTCCACCGCGACGTGCTCGCCCGAAAGGAACCCGCATGACTGCCACGCCCACCACACACGCACCCCTCGGCCTGGGTGAACTCGTCCTGCCCGACGACGTCCGCTCGTGGGTCGAGGACATCGCCGCCCTCACCCGGCCTGACCGCATCATCTGGTCCGATGGCAGCCGCGAGGAATGGGACCGCATCACGACCGAGATGGTCGACGCTGGAACCCTCATCCGACTCAACGAGGAGAAGCGACCCGACAGCTTCCTCGCCCGCTCCGCTGCCGAGGACGTCGCCCGCGTCGAAGACCGCACCTTCATCTGCTCCAAGAACGAACGCGACGCCGGCCCCACCAACAACTGGCGCGATCCGGCCGTCATGAAGACGCAACTGCGCGACCTCTTCGACGGATCCATGCGCGGCCGCACGATGTACGTCGTCCCCTTCTCGATGGGCCCCGTCGGCGGAGCGATCTCACAGCTCGGCATCGAGATCACCGACTCCCCCTACGTCGTGCTCAGCATGGCCCTGATGACCCGCAGCGGCACCGCCGCCCTCGAGCAGATCGCCGCCGGCACGCCCTGGGTCCCCGCCGTGCACAGCGTCGGCTACCCCCTCATCGTCGGCACTGACACCACTCGCCCCGATGTCGCCTGGCCGCACAACCCCACCAAGTACATCTCCCACTTCCCCGACACTCGCGAGATCTGGTCCTTCGGATCCGGCTACGGCGGCAACGCGCTCCTGGGGAAGAAGTGCTTCTCGCTCCGGATCGCCTCCGCCGTGGCCCGTGACGAGGGCTGGCTCGCCGAGCACATGCTGCTCATCAAGGTCACCAGCCCTGAGGACCAGGCGTACCACCTCGCCGCCGCGTTCCCCTCCGCCTGCGGCAAGACCAACCTCGCGATGATGACCCCCTCGATCCCCGGATGGAAGGTCGAGACGATCGGGGACGACATCGCCTGGATGCGTCCTGACGCAGACGGTCGTCTGCGCGCGATCAATCCCGAACGAGGCTTCTTCGGAGTCGCTCCCGGCACCGGGGAGAAGACGAATCCCGCCGCGATCCAGACGCTCTGGGGCAGAACCCTCTTCACCAACGTCGCCCTCACCGACGACCACGACATCTGGTGGGAGGGACTCACAGAGGAGAAGCCGGCGCACCTGATCGACTGGCAGGGCGATGACTGGACCCCCGGCTCCGCCACACCCGCTGCTCATCCCAATGCACGTTTCACCGTCGCTGCAGATCAGTGCCCCACCATCGCGGACGATTGGGACGCACCCGACGGCGTCATCATCGACGCGATCCTCTTCGGCGGGCGCCGCGCGACCAACGTTCCGCTGGTTCTCGAAGCGCGCGACTGGAACCACGGCGTGTACATCGGAGCGACCATCTCCTCCGAGCAGACAGCAGCCGCCGAGGGCACTGTCGGGGAGTTGCGCCACGACCCGTTCGCGATGCTTCCCTTCTGCGGCTACAACATGGCCGACTACTGGGCGCACTGGCTCGACATGGGCGGGATCCTCGCCGACCGCGCACCGCGCATGTTCCAGGTCAACTGGTTCCGGAAGGACGCCGATGGCCGTTTCCTCTGGCCCGGGTTCGCGGAGAACTCGCGCGTCATCGAGTGGATCGTCCGCCGAGTCGAGAACGCGGTCGGCGTCGATCCGGTGGCGACCGGATCCATCCCCCATCTCGCCGACCTCGATCTCGAGGGCCTGAACCTCGACCGCTCAGCACTCGACGAGCTGTTCACCATCAGTCCCGACAGCTGGCTGGAGGAGAGCCGCCGCGTCGACGAATTCTTCAAGCGGTTCGGCGATCACGTTCCTGCGGAACTCCGCCACCAGCTGGCCATCAATATCGAGAACTTGACGGCCGCCCGTACGGCGGCCTGACCGACTGCCGAGGATGCTGCCGCTACTGCGACGCCGTTCGTTCAGGAACGTCACCAACCTCACGGCCCAGTGCACCTGGCGCGCGTCGGGAACCAGTGCTCAGCGCCAGAGCCGCGCCGACGCGATCTCCGCGCCGCGGGCCAGCGACTCGAGCTTCGCCCAGGCGATCTGCGGATGGATGCGCCCGCCGAGTCCGCAGTCGGTCGCGGCGACGACGCGCTCGCGGCCTACCACCGAGGCGAAGCGCTCGAGGCGCTGCGCGACGAGCTCCGGGTGCTCCACCACGTTGGTGGCGTGCCCCACGACTCCGGGCACGATCACCTTGCCGTCGGGCAGCGCCACGTCCTCCCAGACCGTCCACTCGTGCTCGTGGCGCGCGTTCGCGGCCTCGAAGGAGTAGGAGCCGGCGTCGATCTCGAGCATCAGGTCGACGATGTGCCGGAACTCGATGTCGGTCGTGTGCGGTCCGTGCCAGCTGCCCCAGCAGAGGTGGAAGCGGATGCGGTCCTGCGGCAGTCCGCGCAGCGCGTGGTTGAGCGCCTCGACGCGGATGCGAGTGAAGGCGCGGTAGTCCTCGAGGGAGGGCTCGGGGTTGATCTGGTCCCAGTTCTCGGCGATCGAGGGGTCGTCGATCTGCAGGATCAGGCCCGCGTCGATCACCGCGCGGTACTCCTCGCGCAGCACGTCGGCCCACGCCCAGATGTGCTCCTCCTCGCTGGCGTAGTGCGCGTTGTGGATGCGCGCGCCGCTGCCGGGCGAGAGCGAGGTGATGAAGCCGTCGGCGATGCCGGCGTCGTCCAGCGCTCGGCGGAGGTTCTGCGCATCGGTCGCCACCGCCTCCTGGCCGATGTAGCTCAGGGGGCCGGTGGTGGAGGGGAACGCGGTCGCGTTCTTCCCCGTCGAGATGCCGCTGTCGGGGTCGGAGTAGGCGTCGCGGAAGATCGTCCAGTCGCGGCGGTCCGGGAACGAGGTCAGGCGCACGTGTCCCGGCTCCGAGCGGACGGGCTGCGAGCTGAAGATCGACTCCTCGGTGACCGAGAGGCCGGCGACGCGCTGGAACGAGTACGACCACCACGCCCCGTAGTCGACCGCGCTCGACATCGCCTTGCCGAACTCGCCGTCGCCCGGGATCGTGATGCCGACCGCGTCCTGCTTCTGCACGAGCTCGTCGACGGCGCCCGCGAGCAGCTCGTCGAACTCGGGCGTGCGCTCGAGCGTGAAGCCGTCCTCGGCGATGCGGCGGGCCTCGTTGGCGGCGATCAGCGCGGGCGTGCGCGGCAGGCTGCCGGCGTGGGAGGTGGGGATGCGGTCGACTGACATGGCCTCACGCTACCCACGCCCGCCGCGCGACCGCCGCCGTGCGTACCCGTGTGACGCGTCCCTCCGCCGAGGGAACCACGGGGCAGTGGTCACTCGCCGGAAAGCAGTCTCGGGCCTCTCTCAGGCAGCGCCCTCGCCGGCCTGAGTACACTCGAAGCCAGCAAGGGGAGTACTCCCGTCTGCGGTGAGCCCGTCATTACGGATGCGACAGAGCGTCCCGGGCCATCGGCTCCGCCACCACCTCCACGAGGTCGTCGGCCGGAGTGGAGGAGACCTTGGTCCCGTCTCGACCACCCCTTGGAGCACCCCGTGCAGGTCACCCCCGCCATCTGGCTGATCACCATCGCCGTGACGATCGCCTTCTTCGTCTACGAGTTCTTCGCTCACGTGCGCAAGCCCCACGAACCGACCATCGGCGAATCCGCGCGCTGGTCGGCGTTCTACATCGGTCTCGCGCTGCTCTTCGGCGTCGGGATCGGCATCGTCTCCGGCTGGCGCTACGGCGGCGAGTACTTCGCCGGCTATCTCACCGAGAAGGCGCTCTCGCTCGACAACCTGTTCATCTTCCTCATCATCATGAGCGGCTTCGCGGTGCCGAAGAAGTACCAGCAGAAGGTGCTGATGATCGGCATCGTCATCGCCCTGGTCATGCGCGGCGCCTTCATCGCCGTCGGTGCGGCGCTGATCGAGAACTTCTCGTGGGTCTTCTACCTCTTCGGCGCCCTGCTCTTCGTGCTCGCGTACCAGCAGATCAAGGGCGACCACGGCGACCCCTCGAACAACGCCTTCATGCGCCTCGTGCGCCGCATCCTCCCCGTCACCGACGAGTACCACGGCGACAAGCTGACCGTGAAGAAGGACGGCCGCCGCTTCGTCACCCCGATGCTGCTGACGATCGTCGCCATCGGCTTCATCGACCTGGTCTTCGCGCTCGACTCGATCCCCGCGATCTACGGTCTGACGAGCGAGGCGTACATCGTCTTCACCGCCAACGCGTTCGCCCTCATGGGTCTGCGCCAGCTGTTCTTCCTCATCGGCGGCCTGCTCGAGCGCCTCGTCTACCTCAGCCAGGGCCTGGCCGTGATCCTCGCGTTCATCGCCGTGAAGCTCGTGTTCCACGCCCTGCACGTCAACGAGGTCCCCTTCATCAACGGTGGCGAGCCGCTGCTCTGGGTCCCCGAGATCCCGATCTGGTTCTCGCTGACCTTCATCGGCTCGACGATCGCCGTCGCGACCATCGCGAGCCTCCTGAAGACCCGCGGCGACCGCGGCAAGTCCGACCGCGCCACGGTCGAGGGCGCGCCGATCGAGACGCCGGCCGACGCCGAGTCCCGCTCGGACGCATAGCCCGAGCCACACCGGCGCCGCTCTGGAGATTCTCTGGAGCGGCGCTGATGTGCGCCCGGGGCGAGCCGACTGGAAGGATCAGTCTCCTGCGCCGCAGCTGCGCAGGAACGCGCGCACCGCGACTCTTCGAGCGTCCTCGAGCCTCTCGTCCTTGATCGCATCGAACCGCTCGAGAAGAAGCCTCGGATCTATCAAGGACGCCTTGATGAGCGCATCGACGAACTCGCGGTCCTTGATGTCGTTCCGTCCGAGCTTGGCGAGCTCGTCGCGGTTCACGCGGCGGCCCGCTCGATGCGCGCACGCGCTCCTCGTCGTTCAGCACACCCGCGAACGGAGAGACCTGACGCATCTCGATCGCCCGCGCGGAGGTGGACAGCATCACGTCGACGAGTCGACCGATCTCCCTCTCCGCCGCCAGCTCCTCCCATACGTCGAGCAACGTGGTCGCCCCTCCGCGGACTCGAGCCCGCAGGCGCCGGGCGTTCTCGGGGACGAGAGCGAGCACGGCATCAGGATCGACGATCAAGCGCCCGGCCACCGCGCGATGGAGCTCCTGTGCCGCGCGATCCTCGCGTCGCTCGAGCCGCCGAGGAGCGTGCTGCGACAACTCCTCCGCGGCGATCGAGGTCCCCATCACCGCGAGAGCTCTCTCGAGAGTCGCTGGACGCAGAACGCCTCGCGCCTCCGACTGCTCCCACTGCGTCACCGCACTCGGCGCGACCCCCGCCCGGCGAGCCAGCTCGCGCACGCCGAGACCGTGCCGTTGGCGTGTGATCTTCAACATCGGACCCTCCTCGTTCAGTTGAGATCTGAACAGCGAACTACTGCGTCGGGGCGATCGAGCGCTGTCAGATCGACGAGACATCGGCGTGAGAGCGTGCGGCGGCGGGGATCAGGCTCGATCGACGCAGCGCTCGTGGACGTTCTGCAGGGACGTCTCCGACGGTCTCTCGGAGCGGTCGGCCGCGGCGAGCCGAATAGAGTTCTCGCGTGGATCAGGAGCGCGCAGTCCAGGGGGGCACGACCCCCTCCCCCGGCGACTTCCCCTACCGCTCCGAGCTGCTCGCGAACCTCAGCGCCCTGATCCTCCTGTGGGAGTCGCCGACTCTGCAGGGCCAGATCCTGGCCAGGAGCGGCGAGACGCTCGATCAGCCGTCCCACCAGACCCTCCGCCACCTCCTGGCGTGGGGACCCCTGCGCCCGACGGCCCTCGCCGAGGCGCTCGGCACCGGCGCCTCCTACATCAGCAAGATCGTCGGCCGACTCGAGAGCGACGGGCTGGTCCGCCGGACGACCGACCCGGCCGACCGTCGCGCCACCCTGATCAGCCTCACCGAGGTCGGCGAGTCCGCCGCCCGAGGTGTCTACGCGCTCGGCGACCGGATGATCGCCGAGGTTCTCGAGGACTGGTCCGAGGACGACGTCCGCCGCTACACCGGCCTGACCGAGCGCTTCGTCGCCGACGCGATCGCCTCGGCCGCCCGGATGCGCGAGCGCGGCCTCCTCCCCTGAGCGCGGAGCGAGCGGGCCTTCAGAGCAGCGGGACCACGGCTCCCACCAGGACCGGACCTCCCGGCACCGTGTCGAACCTCTCCAGACGGTGCAGCCCGCGCCGGATCAGGAGGTCCACGACGGCGGGGCTCGTCCCCACGACCAGCAGGCCCCCGGTCCGCAGGGCGGCCACGACCCTGTCGAGCGCGCGATCGACGATCTCATCGGGGAGAAACGGCAGCGGCAACCAGACGAGGTCGCAGCGGTCATGCTCGGTGAGCTCGGTCACGTCCTCGCCGCAGGACGATGCGCGCGGCGATCCGCGGATCGGCCTCGAGGAGGAGGTCCCCGGCGATCTCGAGCGGGCGCTCTGCGATGTCGATCCCGACGATCACGGCGGCCGGCGGCGCCTCGGCGAGGGCGGTCGCGATCGCTCCACACCGGTGCGTCGAGCAGCTGCGAAGGAGCGTCATCTCCCACGAGTCCGTACGCGGGTGTCACCGCACTGAGCAGCACGCGGGCCATCAGGGCCGAGGAGCGACCCTGCGCGATCATGGCGTCGTCACCAGCGTCAGACCGGGGGCGCATCGTCCCGCCCGCCGCGGCGGCGGCCTGACTCGGACCGCTGATCAGGCTGCTGCTCCTCGGCCGGCGGGTCTCCCACAGCTCCTGCAGCGCGGACTCCGGATCGGGCAGGGCGGCGAGGACTGCCGCCCGAGCGGGGTCGATCCGGAGCGCCTCCGAGGGAGTGCTCGCAGGAGTCGCCGAGCGCCGACGCGAGCGCCGCGGTCACGACGGAGGCCGTCCGCAGCTCGGCGAGGGTCTCGGCGATCGTCACTCGTCCTCCTCGACGTGAAGGTGCCTGTCGAGCGTCATCCAGTTCTCGCGCCCGAGACGAGCGGCACCGTCGACGTCGCCGTCACGGAGCCGCGCGACGATCGCTCGATGCTGCTCCACCGACTCGCGGGCGGCCAGCGAGGCGAAGCGAAGCCGCTCCGCGCGGCGGATGAGCGGAGTGGCCTGCTCGAGCACGTCGTCGATCATCGGGTTTCCGCTGAGCCCGGTCAGCACCCCGTGGAACGCGTCGTCCGATCGCAGGGCCAGCTCGACGTCTCCGCCGTCGAGCGCACGGGCGAAGTCGGCGTTGGCGGTCTCCATCTCCGCGAGCGCGTCGGGAGTGATCGACGGACCGGCGAGGCGGGTCGCGAGCTCGTGCATCGATGCCGCGATCTGCTGCGCATCGCTGACGCTCTTGCTCGTCGACGGCGTCACGATCGTGGCCCGCCCCGGCTTGGCCGAGACGAGGCCCACCCGCGCGAGCCGGAGCAGAGCCTCGCGGATCGGCGTCCTGCTCACCCCGAGCCAGGTCTCCAGCTCCTGGTCGCGCAAGCGCTCCCCCGGCTCGAAGGTGCCGTCGACGATCGCGTCGCGCAGGGCCTGGTAGACGTCGTCGCGGAGTAGGGAACGAGGGGTGACGGCGGTGGTCCTGGGGATGGGCATGCGGAGACGATACCACCGTGCGATATATTGCATACATGAAAACCCAGTGACGGTCGCCATTGCAGCACCGCCACCCTGCCCGATTCCGACACCTCGAAGGGGGTGCTCGGGGGCAGCAGTCGGCAAGGGGCGGCAAGTCATGATTCCTCCTCCGGAGGAGGCGTGGGCGGGGGATGACGACGGGACGGCGGAGCCCGGTGCGGCACGCCTCAGACCCGTGGCCGGATCAGCGAGCGCTGCTCCGGGAACGTCCAGCCGAACCGGACGGCGCCCAGCCGCACCGCGGCGGTGACCGCGATGCAGACCGGGCCCGCGATCATCACCGGGACGCCGAGGGCGTCGAGGACCAGCAGGGCACTGGAGCCTGCACCCGCGGCGACCGCGAAGAGCGACCCGACGTGCAGGAGCTCGACCGGTCGGCCGAGCAGGAGGTCGCGCACGATCGACCCGCCGACCCCGCCGACGATCCCGATCAGGAGGGCGCCGACCTCGCCGACCCCCAGGGCGAGGGCCTTCGACGTGCCGATCGCTCCGAAGGTGCCGATCACCACCGCGTCGAGGACCAGCACCACGCTGTCGAGATGACGCAGGAACGGCTCGACGGCCATACCGAGCAGAGCGGCGAGCGCCGCCACGACGAGGTACCAGCTGCTCCAGACGACGACCGGCGGCTGGTTCAGCATCACGTCGCGCATCAGACTCCCGCCGAGCGCGACGGCGAGACCGAGGATCATCACGCCGAGGACGTCGATGCGCCGCTCGCGGATCGTCGCCGCGAAGAGCGCCCCCTGGAGCCCGCCGAGGCCGGCAGCGGCGAGCTCCGCCCAGAGCGGGACGCCGAAGACTCCGACGGGCATCAGAGGCCGCCCCTCCGGTGGGACGGCCGGCTCGCCGCCTCACGACGAGCCGGTCGACCGCTGCTCACGGGCGGGTGGCGCGGACCGCGTCGAGGATCAGCTCGGCCACGGCGTCGGGCTCCGACACCGTGACCGCGTGCGACGCGTCGATCTCGACCGCGTGCGAGCCGGCACGGGTGGCCATGAACCGCTGCGACTCGGCGGGCACGGCGAGGTCCTGGCGGGTCACGAGCGTCCACGAGGGGATGCTCCGCCAGCCGGCCTCGGTCGCCTGGTCCTCGAGCGCTGCCGCGGCGATCGGCCGCTGCGTCGCCGCCATCAGCGCTGCCGTCGCCTCATCCACGTCGGCCGCGAAGACCTCCCGGAAGCGGTCCTGCTGGATGTAGAGGTCGTCGCCCGAGAAGGAGCCCGCGGTGAACGGCACGGGCGTGAGGGCGGGGCCGAGTTCTCCGCCGGGGAACTTCCCCGCCAGGTCCCCCGTGCTCTCACCCGGCTCGAGGAGGAAGCTCGCGACATAGACCAGCGCGCGCACGTCGGCGGCGCCGGCCGTGGCCTGGCTCGCGACGGAGCCGCCGTAGGAGTGGCCGGCGACGACCACGGGGCCGTCGATCGCGTCGATCACCGTGCGGAGGTACTCCGCATCGGCAGCGAGCCCGCGCAGCGGGTTCGCGACGGACACGACGGGGAGGCCCTCGGCGAGCAGGCGCGGGATCACGCCGTTCCAGCTGGACGACTCGGCGAAGGCGCCGTGGACGAGGACGACGGTGGGTTCATTGCTCGTGGGGGCGAAAGCGGTAGCGGACATGGTCTCTCCTCGAGGTTGCGATCTTTGCATGCAATATATTGCATGCAGGCAGAAGAAGGCCAGCGCCCTCCGAGATATTCCCCTCTGATCGGATCCGCCCGAGCGGACCACGGGGGAGACGAGCCTCAGGTCGTCCTGACCGTCCCGCCGTCGACGGTCAGATCGGAGCCCACGATCGCCGCCGCCGCGTCGGAGACAAGGAAGGCGATCGCCTCGGCGACCTCCCGGGCGGTGGAGAGTCGTCCGAGTGGGACACCGCCGAGCGAGTCGAGGAGGCGCTCCATGCCCTCCTCCTGCGTCAGAGCGTGCCGCTCGGCCAGGCGCGCCGCGAGGCCGAGCGCGCCCTCGCTCCGGATCCCTCCCGGCGAGACCGTGTTGACGCGCACGCCGCGGGGTGCCAGCTCGCTCGCCAGCCCTTTGCCGTAGGCGCGGAGCGCGGCCTTCGCCGCCGCGTAGCCCAGCGTCCCGTCGTGCAGCGGCATCCGGCTCTGGATCGACCCCACGTGGACGATCGCGCCGCGGCCCCGCTCGAGCATCGACGGAGTCAGTGCCCGATCGATCCGCACGGCGGCGAGCAGGTTGAGCTCGAGCTCGGCCGCCCAGTGCTCATCGGTCATCGTCGCGTGGCCACCGGCCGGCGCTGACGATCCGCCGGTGACGTGCACCAGGATGTCGATGCCGCCCTCGTCCGCCACCGCCTCCGCGATGACGCCCGCCGCCTCCGGTCGGGTCACGTCCGACAGCACCACTCGGGCGGCGTCGGTGTGCTCGGGCGTCGATCGCCCGACCGCCACGACGCGGGCCCCGGACTCGGCGAGTCGCGTCACGACGGCGGCGCCGAGCCCTCTCGTGCCTCCGACGACGACCGCGCGGCGTCCGGCGAGGGGATGAGCGCGAGTCGCGACCGGCTCGCCCGCCGGCACCTCGGTCATGCCTGCTCGATCGTCAGCTCGGTGACGAGGCCGTCGCGGGTGGCGAAGCGGAAGACGAACGCCAGCGGGCCGCCGGGGAAGTCGCCGTCGACCGACGCCACCAGTCGTCCGTCCTCGAACGAGGACGGCGTGATGACGACCCTCGGCTCGATCTGGTGCACCGTGAGCCACTCGCGCACCCGGTCGGGCGTGGAGTAGGTGGCTCCGTCGTCGACGACGACGGCGTCGCGTGCGAAGACGGCGAACAGAGCGTCGCCGTCGTGGGCGTTGGTCGCCGCGACGAAGGCGTCGACGGCCGTGGGCAGGGTGAGGGTGGTCATGGTTCGTCTCTTCTCTCGTCGAAGAGGAGGCGGAGCCGGACGGCGAGCGCCTCCGCGAGTCCGGTCCCGCAGTCCCGAGCGGGTCTCCTCACGACGAGAGTAGCAGATTACTGTCTTGCAGGACAGTAATTTGACGACGAGGGAGCGCCTCAGCTCGTCGGCGTCCAGATCCGCATCGTCGACGGGCCGCGGTTCGCCCACCGGTAGTAGGGGCGGAACTCGGCGTCGAACCGCTCGCCGGCCTGCGCGGGGACGTCGTAGGGCCAGCCGTCAGCGGAGGCATCGCGGCGCACCAGCCTCACCGTGGCGCCCTCCACGGTCGCCACCGGCTCGACCGAGGCGTCGACCACGACGTGCTCCGTGTCGAGTCCGTCCGGCAGGTCGACCGACTCCAGCGCCAGCACGAACGGCCCGCGCTCCACCGCGACCTGGCCGCGCACCGCGTCGATCCGGGGGTGCGGAGTCACGAACCGTGCCGTCATCGGCAGCGACAGCCGCACGACGTCACCCGCCGCGACCTCGACGGTCACCACCGACAGCGCCGGGTCGACGGGCGCTCCATCGAGCACTGCCACGCCGCGCGCGAACGGAGGGATCCGCAGCGAGAGGTCGAACGCTCCCTCGAGCACCCGCACCACGATCTCGCCGTCGCTCGGATACTCCGACTCGACCTCGAGCGAGACGCCGTTCGCGTTCACGCGGTAGGACCCGTACTGGTGCAGCTGCACGCCCTGCTCCGTCGCCGTGGCGAAGCCCAGCTCGACGCTCGCGAGCGTGCGCGCCATGTTCGTCGGGCAGCACGACACCCAGAACCACGGCGCCCGGAGGCTCGACTGCGCGCGATCGGTCTCGACCGACTCGTCGGGCGCGACTCCGTCGACCCGCTGCTGCAGGGTGTTCGTGTAGAAGAAGGCACGGCCGTCCTCGCGGGTCGAGGGCAGCACCGCGTTCAGCAGCGTCCGCTCGATCAGGTCGGCGTACTGCGCATCGTTCGAGCCGAGCAGGAGGCGCCAGCTGAGCATGTTCGAGGCGATCGCCGCGCAGGTCTCGGCGTAGGCGCGGTCGGGCGGCAGCTCGTAGTCGGCGCCGAAGGCCTCGTCCTGGTGGTGCGAGCCCATCCCGCCGGTGACGTAGGTTCGGCGCGCGACGGTCGCCGCCCACTGCCGGGTGACCGCCTCCGACAGCGCCGCGTCGCCCGTCTCGACCGCCACGTCGAGCGCGCCCGACGCGAGGTAGAGCGCCCGCACCGCGTGCCCGCGCAGCACCTCCGCGTCGCGCACCGGCACGTCGTCCTGGAAGTACTCGGGCCCGTACTGAACGGGCCCGAGCGTGCCGGTCCCACGTCGCTCGACGAACAGCCGGGCGAGCTCGAGGTACCGCCCCTCCCCCGTGGCCCGCGCGAACTCGGCGAGCGCCGGCTCGATCTCGGGGTGCCCGCAGACCGCGACGCGCCCCTCCGGTCCGAACTCGCGGTAGACGTGGTCGGCCAGACGCCGCGCGACCGCCGGCAGCAGGTCGTCGTGCCCGGTGCGCAGCCGGGCCACCGCCGCCTGGATGAGGTGCCCGAAGCAGTACAGCTCGTGCCCCCACTCGAGGTTCGAGTAGCGCGCGGGCTGCCCCGGCCGGCCGAAGCTCGTGTGCAGGTAGCCGTCCGCCTCCTGGGCGGAGGCGACGCGCGCGACGATCGCCTCGTACTGCCCGGAGAGCTCCGGGTCGCCCGAGCGGCCGAGCTCCCACGCCATCGCCTCGAGCAGCTTGTAGACCTCCGAGTCGACGAACTCGATGCCCACGTGCTGGTCGCCTCCCGTCTCGGTCGAGAGAGTGCCGGCGGAGGCGCGGTCGAAGTTGCCCGCCCAGCCCACCCGCTCGATCCACGAGAGGCAGTGGCTGATCACCGCGTGCGCGTTGAGGTCCTGGTGGTGTTTCCAGAATCCGCCGGTCAGGCGGATCTCGTCCTGCCGCAGCGGCCGGAGGGCGCTCGTCGACGGGGCGACGGGTCCGCCGAGGGCGGTGGTGACGGTCATGGTCACAGGGGTCTCCTAATGAGGGGGGTCAGTCCTTGACGGCACCGGCGGTGACACCCGCCGAGACGTACCGCTGGGCGACGACGAGGAGGACGGCGGCCGGGATGGAGGCGACCACGGCGGTCGCCATGATCGAGTTCCACTCCTGGTTGTTGTTGCCGATGTACTTGTAGATGCCGAGCGTGATCGGCTGAAGCTTCCCTCCGCTGTCGAGGGTCGAGGCGAAGATGAAGTCCGACCAGGCCCAGAGGAACGCGAACAGCGACACCGTCACGACCGAGTTGCGGCTGATCGGCATGATCACCGAGGTGAAGGTGCGCCAGGCGCTCGCGCCGTCCATCCGCGCGGCCTGGGTCAGCTCGTCGGGGATCCCCGACATGAACGCGGTGAAGATCAGCACGCCGAACGGCACCGCGATGGTCGAGTCGGCGACGATCAGGCCCGGGATCGAGTTGAGCAGCCCGAGGTTGAGGTAGATCGCGTAGAACCCCATCGCCATGATGATCGCCGGGATCATCTGCGCGATCAGGAGCACGAACGAGAGCCCCTGCCCGCCGCGCGGCCGCAGCTTGGCGAGCGAGTAGGCGGCCGGCGCCGCGATCGCGACGGTCAGAAGCACGGTGCCCAGGCCCACGATCAGGCTCGTGCCGAGGTAGGGCAGCTGCTCGCTGACGACGGCCTGGTAGCCCGCGAAGGTCGGCGAGAAGGGGAACCAGTCGGGCGGATCCTTGCGCATCGACCCGGTCGGCGTGAGGGAGACGTTGATCATCCAGTAGACGGGGAACAGCATGATCGCAGTGAGGACGATGCCCACGAGGGTCAGCCACCAGGGGCGCCGCGCGGTCACGAGTCGGCCTGCTTGCGCTGGACGCGGATGTACACGAGGCCGAAGACCAGCGCGAGGATGATCAGCAGATTGCCGACCGCCGCCGCCGGTCCGAAGTCGGGCAGCATCGAGCCGAAGCCGAGCTGGTAGGTCCAGGTCGCGAGCGTGGTCGACGAGTCGGCCGGACCGCCCTTCGTCATGATCCAGATGATGTCGAACACCTTCAGCGTGTAGACGAGGCCGAGCAGGATCGTGATCGCCGAGACCGGGCGCAGCAGCGGCAGCGTGATGCGCCAGAACTGCTGGGCGCCGGTCGCGCCGTCGAGCGAGGCGGCCTCGTAGAGCTCCTGCGAGATGTTCTGCAGACCGGAGTAGAGGATGACGAGGTTGAACGGGATCCCGATCCAGATGTTCGCGATGAGCACCGCGATCAGGGAGGTCGAGGGGGAGGTGAGCCAGTTGATCTGGCCGATCCCGAACGATTCGAGAAAAGCGTTCACGATCCCGGAGTCGCTGTTCAGCATCCACGACCAGGTCGACGCCGACACGATCAGGGGCAGGAGCCACGGCACGAGGAACAGCGCGCGGAGCGTCGTCGCGAGCGGGAACCTGCGGTAGAAGAACACCGCAAGCGCCAGCCCGAGCGTGAACTGGAAGGCGATCGACACCCCGGTGAACACCGCCGTGTGCAGCAGCGCCGGGCCGAACGTCGCATCCTGGAACACCCGGATGTAGTTGTCGAACCAGATGAACGCAGCGTCGCCCTGCACGAACGAGCGGACCGTGTAGTCCTTCAGGCTCAGCTCGAGGTTGCGGTAGAGCGGGAACGCGTAGAAGACGAGCAGGTAGACGACGAGCGGGGCGAGGAAGGCCCACGCGATGAGCTGCCCCGCCTCGGGCCGCCTCCGTCTGCGGGGCGTCTCGATCGCCGGCGCCGAGGCGGACGGGTCGCGGCGGGGCAGCCGCGGCGTCTCGAGGGATGTGGTCATGGTCTCTCCTGACCGCGCAAGCGATCGTGTCGCGCCCGGCCGGTGCGCTCGGCACCGACCAGGCGGCAGGGACTACTTCGTGGCGGATGCGGCTGCCGATTGCGCGGCCTTCAGGGCGTCCTCGGGCGACTGCGAGCCGCTGAGCGCGTTCTGCACCGCGCCCCAGAGCTGCTCCGAGATCTTCGGGTACTTCGTGCCGAGGTCGTCCGAGGTGCGGCCCTTCGCGGCCTGCACGGCGGTGACCCACGGCTCGAGGTCGGCGTTCTCGGCGACCTGCGCCTCCTGCGCGTCGGCGGTCGGAGCGATGTAGGACAGCGTGTTGTCGGTGGTCACCAGATTGTCGGTCGAGGTGAGGCACTCGGCGATCGCCTTCGAGGTCTCGTAGCGCGCCGTGTCCTTCTGCACCGGGAGGGTGAGGAACTCGCCTCCGGTCGGTGCGGGCGCCGAACCGCCGTCCTTCGCGGGGATGGAGAGGATGCCGTAGTCGATGCCCGACGCCTTCGCGTTGGCGAGCTGCCAGGTGCCGTTCTCGCCGAACGCGTACTCGCCGGTCTCGAACTCCTGCCAGCTCGTGGTCTGGGTGTTGCCGATGACGGAGTTGGGCGCGTAGCCCTGCTTCAGCCAGTCGGCCCACAGCGAGACCGCGTCGACGGCGTCGGCCGAGTCGAGCTCGGTGAGGTCGGCGCCCGAACCCCAGAACCACGGGAGGAACTGGAAGCTCCCCTCCTCCGTCCCGATGCCCGAGAACGTGATCCCCTTGCCTCCGGAGGCGGTGACCTTCGCGAGCGCGTCGGTGAGGCTCGCCCAGTCGGTGATCGACGAGACGTCGACGCCGGCCTTCGCGAGGACGGTCTTGTTGTAGTAGAGCGCGAGGGTGTTCGCGCCGATCGGGACTCCGTAGGTGTCGCCGCCGATCTCGCCCGCCGCGAGGATGTTCGCGTCGATGTCGCCGGTGTCGAGGCCGTTGTCGGCGGTGGTGGTCAGGATGCCCGACTCGGCGAGCGTCGAGACCACGGGGTTGTCGACCAGCAGGAGATCGGGCGAGTTGCCCTGCTGCCCGGCGAGCAGCGCCTTGTTGGTGAGGTCGGTGGTGTCGTAGCCGGTGCGCTCGATGGTGACGCCGGCCTCGGTGCCGCACGAGTCGATGAGCTTCGACCAGTCGGAGGTCTCGTCGAACTGGGGATACGGATCCCAGAACGTGTAGGTGCCGCCGGCGGAGTCGGTGGAGTCGCCTCCGGAACCGCTCGCGCAGCCGGTCAGCGCGGCCGCGGCCGTGCCCAGCAGGACGGCGGCGGCGAGGCCCCGTGAGTGCTTCCTCTTCATCGCGGATGTTCCCTTCGTCGTTGACGGGTGATGGTGCCGAGCCCGGGTTGTCCACCGGACCGAAACTACTTTCTGCGGGTTCAAAGTAGACATGGTGCGGATCTCGCGTCAAGAGAAGCCAGATTTTCGGTTGACTTTCGGTTCTCTCCACTCCTGTGCCAGGATCAGCACTGACGCGCGAAGGGTGCCGTCGGACCGGAGGACGTCATCGCCGCACGCAAGCCGACGGGCACGATCACGCTGACCGACGTCGCCCGCGAGGCGGGGGTCTCGATCGCGACCGCCTCCAAGGCCCTCAACGGCCGCGACCAGGTGCGCGCCGAGACGCGCCAGCGGGTGCTCGATGCCGCTGCGGCGCTGTCGTTCACGCCCAACCCGTTCGCCCAGGCCCTCAACTCGCGCCGCACCGGCACGATCGGGATGCTCACCAACGATCTCGACAACCGCTTCGTGCTGCCGGTCCTGCTCGGCGCCGAGGACGCGTTCGGCGCCGGATCCACCTCGGTGTTCCTCTGCGACGCCCGCGGCGACTCCATCCGCGAGCAGCACCACATCAAGAACCTGCTGGCCAAGCGCGTCGACGGGATCGTCGTGCTCGGCCGCACCACCAACCCGCGGCCCTCGATCACCGCCACGATCCCCGTGCCGGTCGTCTACGCCTACGCGCCGTCGGAGGACGACCGCGACTCGTCGTTCACCCCCGACAACACGCTCGCCGGGGTGCTGGCCGCCCGCCATCTGATCGAGCGGGGGCGGAGGCGCATCGCGCTGATCAACGGCGAGCCCAGCTACTCCGCCGCGCACGACCGCGCCCGCGGAGTGGAGCAGGCGCTGACCGAGGCGGGCCTGCCGCTCGTCGGCGGCGACGTGCTCTACGGCCAGTGGTCGGAGAGCTGGGGGCGCCAGTGCGCCGAGACGCTGCTCGACGCGCATCCGGATCTCGATGCCCTGATCTGCGCGAGCGACCAGATCGCGCGCGGCGCCCTCGACCACCTCCGCGAGACCGGCCGGTCGGTCCCCCGCGACGTCGCGGTCGTCGGCTTCGACAACTGGGACCTGCTCGTCGAGGCCGCCCGCCCGCCGCTGACCAGCATCGACATGCAGCTCGAGACGCTGGGCCGCGCCGCCGCGGAGGAGCTGTCGCACGCCATCCACGGGCGCGCGACGGCGGGCGTCCGCTCGATGCCCGTGCGGCTGGTGCCGCGGGAGTCGTCGGGCTGAGGCGGCTCCACGAGGAGGAGTCTCCGCACACCGATGACCGTCCGGCTCCTGCCGGCGGCGTCGATCGCATCGCCGAGCACCGGGTCGACGACGTCTTCCGACGCTTCGCTCGTCCCTCGGAGGCCGCGGTCCGTATCGAGGCGGAGCTACTCGCTGCCGGGAACTCCAGGATGATGCGGATCCTCCAGCCGACCGGTCCTCGCTACCGGGGAGGAGTTCCGGGCCGCCTCCGCGAGCCTGCCCGCGAGTTGTGCCAGGGCGGTCCGGAGGGACGGGAAGTCGGCATGCATCTCCCGTGGCAGATGAAGTGTCAGGACCGACGGCGGTGGTGCTCCACTGCCCGCCAGCGCGACATTGATCTCGAGGTTCCCCGTCTGCGACAGCAGCAGCTCCGTCTGCGCTCCTCGTGCGTGCTCCTGCACCCAGTCGCCGAGATCGGCTCGGGCCTGCGGCGCCAGTGAGGTGTACGCGTGGAACCGCTCCACCCCGCTGATGATCTCGTCGGCGCTGAGGCTGTGGAGGATGGGGTCTCCACCCGAGCCGTTCCAGACGGTGGTGCGCATCCCCGGCCGGGGGTTGTACGGGAGCAGATGGATCCCGAGGTTGACATCGACGCAGAGGTTGCGGGTTCCGATGAGGGTCTGGAGGCTGATCGTGTGCTCGTGCAGCACAGGATGGCGCTGCCACAGTCGTCGGAGGTTCTCGATCGGAGCGGACCCACCGACGAATCCGGCGCTGAGTCGCGAGAAGGCCGGCCCGGCGATGAGGCCCTCGCCCACCTTCTGCAGGAGTCCGGTGTCGAGCATCGTGCCGACGATGTCGGCGATGGAGCTCTTGGCGAGCCCGAGATGTGCCGATATCGCGGCAGGGGTGGCGACGCCGACGAAGGCGACGAAGTCGACGATGGCCACAGCGCGCCGGATGGCCGGGACGAGAGTCGGATCGGTCATCCCCAGGCCTCGTACCTCTCTGCATCGGCCCGGGTGACCAGGTGCACGGGGAGGGAGATGACCCGCTGGTGCGGCCAGAATCCCTCGCAGACGTCGCGCGCGGACGCCAGAGCGGTCGTACCGAGCTTCGCCGGGTCCTGCGCGACGGTCGCGAGAAGCGCGCCGCCGGCGAGGATCTGCTCGACCGCTCGGGACCGTCCGTCGACGGAGGCGATGGCCGTCCGGTGCGGAAGTCTTCTGACATGGTCGGCGACGCCGAGCGCCAGAGGGTCGCAGACGGCGAAGACCCCGTCGAGGGGGCCGTGCTCGGCCAGGAGGCGCTCGACCGCGTCGCGGCCGGACTCCTCGTCCTCCACTCGGCCTCGGTAGCGGGCGACGACATGGTGTTCGGGGTAGTCGCTCAGGGCGTCGAGGAACCCCGCGATCCGCTCGGCGTTCGCGTTCTTCTGCAGGCCGTCGACGATCGCGAGCCGCGACCCCGGCGGGAGGTGCTGCGCGAGCTCCAACCCGGCGAGGAGGCCTGCCTGCGTGTTGTCGCTGGTCACGGAGACGTCGACGCCCGCGATCCGGGTGCCGATGGCGATGACGGGCACTCCCTGCTCGCTCGACGCTCGCACGAGGTCGTCGAAGCCGTGCGTGGCGACCGAGTCGACCAGGATCACGTCGACATCGTCATCGAGCAGCTCCTGCCACTGCCGACGCTGCCGTTCGATGTCGTCCCGGGCATCGTGCACCGTGACCTCGTCACCGGCAGCCCGTGCATCGGCTTCCACCGCGGTGATGAAGGTGCCGTAGTACGCGTTGCCGAGGTCCGGCACCAGCACGCCCAGCCGCAGTGAGCGCGGTCGGGCTCCGCGGGAGACCGCTCCGAAGACCGCGACCTGGGGGCCCAGCCAGAAGGTGCCGTCGACTCCGCGGGACAGGAGGCGTTCGGCGCTCAGCGTCTCGCAGATGCGGTCGACGCTCGTCCGCGGGAGGTCGAGTTCTCGGGCGATGGCGGTCACGGTCGCCGGCTTCCGCCACTCCCCGAGGAGCGACAGCACCGCGACAGCGTTCGTCACCGCGGGAGTCCTCGATCGCTCCCCCACCGCGTGCCTCTCCTCGTGCTCCCGTAGCCCGTCCGACCGGACGTCCCCATTGTCGCCCACGAACGGGTTACCCACCAGTCGAACCTTTTGCCGATATATGGTGATAGCGTGATTTCTTGTCAAGGAGGACGTCCATGAACGCCAGCACTGCCCCGCTCCCGGCCGGTGAGCATCGGCCCGCACCGCGGGAGGCGACGATCGCGCTGCGAGAGCTCGACGTCGCCGTCCACAGTGTGAGCGACGATGATCTCGACCGGATCGCCGGCCGCATCCTGGAGGCCCGGACGATCATCGGCGCAGGCGCGGGCCGCGAGGGCCTGATGATGCGGGCCCTGGTCATGCGGCTGTTCCACGCCGGAGTCAGCGCTCACGTCGTCGGCGACATGACCTGTCCCGCTGTCGGCGAGGGCGACCTGGCCATCCTGTCCCTCGGCCCCGGACGCCTGCCGACGATCGAGACGCTCGCGCGGATAGCTCACGAGGCGGGTGCGCGGACGATGTGCCTCACGGCGGAGCCGGAACTCGTGCCGGAGGGCCTGTTCGACGACGTCGTCGTCATCGACGCGCAGACCATGGCGTCCGACTCCGGCTCCGTCTCGGTGCTCCCCATGGGCAGCGCGTTCGAGATCGCGCAGCTCATCCTCGTCGACCTCATCACCAACCGCGTGCGCGCCGGTGTCGCCGAGAGCATCGGCGACATGCGCGCACGCCACACCAACCTCGAATGAACCTCCGGGCCGAGACGGCTCGCGAGCATTTCCGCATCACCCACCACCCCGATCCCACAACGTTGTAAGGAGATCTCCCGTGATCAGACTCAAGAAGGTCCTTCCCGTGACCGCCCTCGCCGTCACCGCCGCCGCCGTTCTGGCGGGCTGCGGGTCGGGCGTCGGCGCCGATGCGAGCGGCAGCGCCTCGACGTCGTTCGTCAACATCGTCAAGCTGGCGGGCGGCGACTGGTTCAACCGCATGGAGACGGGCAACCAGGAGTGGGCGGAGGACTCCGGCTTCACGGTCACCCAGACCGCGGGCGACGACTCCACTCCCGAGAAGCAGATCGCCGTCATCAGCGACGTGATCCCGCAGCGCCCGGCCGCCATCACGGTCGTCCCGAACGCCCCGGAGAGCATCGAGGCCGTTCTCAAGCGTGCGCAGGACGCCGGCATCGTCGTCGTCACCCACGAGGCCGCGGGCATCGAGAACACCGACCTCGACATCGAGGCGTTCAAGGACGAGGAGTACGGCGCGCACCAGATGGACCTGCTCGCCTCGTGCATGGGCGACGAGGGCGGCTCCTACGCCCACTTCGTCGGCGGCCTGACCGTCACGAGCCACAACACCTGGGTGACGGCAGCGGCCGAACGCGCCGCCGCCGAGTATCCCGGTGTCACTCCGATCGGCGACCCGCTGTCGACGGACGAGAGCGCGGACACGGCCTACCAGCGCACCAAGGAGCTCCTCGCCACCTACCCCGACCTGCGCGGGATCCTCGGCTCGGCGTCGACCGACGTGGTCGGCGCGGGACGCGCGATCGCCGAGGCCGGTAAGGAGGACCAGGTCTGCGTGATCGGCACCTCGCTGCCCTCGATCGCCGGAGACCAGCTCACCACGGGCGCCATCGACACGATCACGTTCTGGGATCCGGCGCTGGCGGGCAAGGCGATGCTGACCATCGCCCAGCGCCTCGTCGACGGCGAGACCGTCGCCGCGGGTGACGACCTCGAGATCGAGGGCTACGACTCCCTCGTCCAGAGCGACACCTCGGACACGACGTTCTACGGGACGGCCTGGGTCGACGTGACCGCGGAGAACGCGGCCGACTACCCGTTCTGATCCATCCACCTCACCGAGAACACAGCAGGTGCGGCCGTCCCGTTCGCGACGACGGCCGCACCAGGAGGGGCATGCACGATGCCGAACACACCTGTGGTGCTGAGAGCCAGCGCCGTGAAGAAGTCCTACGGCGGTGTGCACGCCCTGTCCGGAGTCGACCTCGAGATCCGCGCGGGCGAGGTGCACTGCCTCGCCGGGGCCAACGGCTCCGGCAAGTCGACGCTCATCAAGATCTTGAGCGGAGTGGAGACCGCCGACGCGGGCGTGATCGAGATCGGCGGCGAGGAGGTCGGTCGTCTCAGCGTGATCGACGCCATCTCCCGCGGCATCCAGGTCATCTACCAGGACCTCTCGCTCTTCCCCAACCTCACGGTGGCCGAGAACATGGCGATGACCACACGCGTCGCAGGCGGGCGGAAGATCGTCTCCGCCTCCGCCGCCCGAGCGCTGACCGAGCGCGTCACCGCGCGTCTCGGACTGCAGATCGACCCCGATGCGCTCCTCGAGGAGCTCCCTGTCGCCCAGCGCCAGCTCGTCGCGATCTGCCGCGCGCTGGCCAACGACGTGAAGGTCCTCTTCATGGACGAGCCGACGACGGCGCTCACCTGGAACGAGGTCGAGACGCTGTTCGGGGTCGTGCGGACCCTCAAGAGCGACGGGGTGTCGATCGTCTTCGTCAGTCACAAGACCGAGGAGGTCTTCGCCCTCTCGGACCGGATCACCGTCCTCCGCAACGGGCGGATGGTCGCCGCCGGCGACGCGACGGACTTCGACCGCGACTCGCTCGTCGAGGCGCTCATCGGCCGGCAGGAGCTCGAGGAGCGCATCGTCGCCGATCTGCCCGCGGACGTCCGTCCGGCACTCCGCGTGCAGAACCTCAGCGCGCCCGGCCTCTTCGAGGACGTCTCCTTCGACGTCTCGCCCGGCGAGATCGTGGGCCTGACGGGCATCATGGGTTCCGGCCGCAGCGAGGTGGCCGATGCCGTCTTCGGCATCATCCCCTTCACCCGCGGATCGGTCGAGGTCGACGGGCGCCGGGTCCGCAGCGGCTCGGTCGCCAGCGCGATGGACGCCGGTATCGCCTACGTCCCGGCCGACCGCCTCACGCAGGGCGTGTTCCTCGAGCAGCCGATCAGCCGCAACATGATCGCCTCGTCGATCTCACGGGTGACCAGCCGCCTCGGCTGGCTCCGCCCGAAGACGGTCGCCCGCCGCGTCGACGGCCTCGTGGCCGACCTCGAGCTCAAGATCGGCCAGCCGTCGGATCCCGTCTCGACCCTCTCCGGCGGCAACCAGCAGCGCGTCGTCCTGGCGAAGTGGCTCGCCACCGACCCCAAGGTGCTCGTCCTCAACGGCCCCACCGTCGGCGTCGACATCGGCTCGAAGTCGGCCATCCTCCAGATCCTGCGCGATCGCGCAGCGGCGGGGATGACCGTCCTCCTCATCTCGGACGACATCCCCGAGCTGGTGAGCGTGTGCCACCGCGTCCTCGTGGTGCGGCGCGGCCGACTCGTCGACGAGATCACCTCGGACACCGTCACGGTCGAGGCCGTGCGAGAACGGAGCATCGCGTGAGCGCCACGACCTTCCACGCGCCCAGCGCCCTGGCCCGCCTGCGCGGCCGCAACAACGAGGGCATCCTGCTCGGCATCATCGTGCTCGTCGTGCTGGTGATCGCCGTCATCAGCCCGGGCACGCTCAGCGTCGGCATGGCCGCCGACATCCTCCGCGGGGCCGTCGTCAACATGGCGCTCGCGCTGGGGCTGCTGCTCGTGATCGTCTCGGGCGGCATCGACGTGTCCTTCACCGCGATCGCGATCTTCGCCGCCTACCTGACCGTCGTCGTGATGCAGTCGAGCGGGATCGACAACGCGCTCCTCGCGTTCGCCGGCGCCACCGCCGTGGGCGCGGTCGTCGGGATCCTCAACGCCGTCCTCGTCGCGGGCTTCCATCTGCAGACCCTCATCGCGACGCTCGGCACGCAGGGCATCGTGCGCGGCGCCCTGCTCGCCTTCGTCGGGGCCACCTACCTGTCGACCCTGCCCGGCTCCCTCGCCGCGGTCGGGAACGCACGGCTCGCGACCGTCGACGGGTCCGCGGTCAGCGTGCTCATCGTCCCCGTGGCGCTGCTCGCCGTCGGCCTCGCGCTGGTGCTGCGGAAGACCATGTTCGGGCGCTCGGTCTACGCGATCGGCGGAGCTCCCGAGTCGGCCCGTCGCGCGGGGATCCGCGTGGGTCGCGTGCAGACGATCATCTACATCGTCGCGGGCGCGCTGTCCGGATTCGCGGGGATGGTGCACGTCTCGCTCGTGGGCCACGCGTCGCCCTTCGAACTGGTCGGCACCGAGCTCAACGTCATCGCCGCGGTGGTGATCGGCGGAGCCGCCGACACCGGCGGTCGCGGATCGGTGCAGGGCGTCGCACTCGGCGTGATCCTGCTCGCCCTCATCCAGAACTCGCTCGTGCGCCTCGGCATCCCGGGCTTCTGGCACACCCTCGTCGTCGGCCTCGTGATCCTCGCCGGCGTCGCCATCCAAGCGCAGACCCGCCGACTGCGGCAGGCGCGCTCCCGCGTTCTCGAAGGAGCGGTCGCATGACCACCGAACGAACCGTCGAGCGGCCCGCCGGCCGCCTGTCCGGACCAGGCTTCCGCCGCGCGGTCGACTCCGCCGGGCACACCGGGAACCTCGGCATCCTGCTCGTCGTCGTCATCATCGTGTTCAGCCTCCTGAACCCGTCGATCTTCCCCACGGCACTGAACCTGCAGTCGATCGGGTACGCCGTCCCCGAGGTCGGGCTGCTGGCCCTCGCTGTCGCGATCACGATGTCCAGCGGAGGGATCGACCTGTCGATCGTCGCCACCGCCAACCTCGCGGCTCTCGCGATGGCGACGACGTCGATCGCGCTCCTGCAGAGCGGAGCTCCCGATCCGACGGCCGCTGTCGCCGGCATCGCCGTGGCCGTCGTCGTCGGACTGGTCTGCGGTCTCGTCAACGGCCTGCTCGTCTCCCGCCTCCGGATCGCGCCGATCCTGGCGACGCTCGCGACCATGACGGTCTTCACGGGGGCCGCACTCGTGCTGACCCGCGGAGAGCCGGTCTACGGCCTCCCCGACACGATCCTCGATCTCGGCATCGCGACGATCGCCATCGTCCCGGTCACCTTCTGGCTCTTCGTGCTCGCCGTCGCCCTGCTGTGGGCGGTGATGAACCGCACGGGTCTCGGCCTGCGGATCATCCTCGTCGGAGCGAGCCCCGAGGCGGCCGACTACACCGGCATCCGACGCAGCCGTGTGCTGCTCAGCACCTACGCGACGAGCGGCGCCGTCGCCGCCATCGCCGGCGTGATGATGTCGGCGCGCTCGGCCAGCGCCACCGCCGACTACGGATCCTCCTACCTCCTGCTCGCGATCACGATCGCCGTGCTCGGTGGGACCAACCCCACCGGCGGCCGCGCGCCCATCGTCGGGGTCGGCATCGGCGCCCTGGTCCTGCAGTGCATCTCGAGCGGCTTCAACGGCCTGCAGATCAGCCCGTACATCTACCAGATCGTCCAGGGCCTGATCCTCGTCGTCGTCCTCGTGCTCGAGGTCCGGCGGGGCCGCCTCACCCGCTGGATCAAGGGGATCACCACGCGACCGTCCCGTGACGGCGAGGCACTGCGCACGGAGTCGCGCTGACGCACCGTCCGGGCGTCCCCGCTCAGCCCCGCAGCGCGAGCAGCCAGGCGTACAGCGCCATCGACAGCAGGTAGCAGCCGGCGATGATCGCGTAGCCCGCGACGTACACGCGTGCAGGGCGGCCCCGCGCGGTCCACCAGCTGAAGCGCCGGAACGCCCACGGCACGAAGATCCAGCCGAGGAGCTGCGTCGACACGACGTTGCCGATGAACAGCGACAGCCAGAACGGCACGCCGTGCGCGGCGAACAGAGGGTCGGCGATGAAGTAGCCCCAGAGGAACACGATCGGGTAGAGCATCAGCAGCACCAGCAGATTGCTCTTGAACACCGGATCCGGCACCGGCTTGTCGCGGCCGGCCCAGAAGCCGAAGCCGTAGCTCGCCCGGGTCAGCGAGAGCTGCTGGTTGTAGGCCGCCCCGTCGGCGAGCAGCGCCGTGCGCTCCGGCGACTCGATCCAGCGGTTCAGGTCGGCCTCGGTGTCGAAGCTCAGCACGACGACCCAGTCGTCCTGCACACCCGGTATCGGACGCTCGACCCGGTGCCCGACGAAGCCCTCGAAGTGCGACTCCGCCGCCGAGATGCGGCGCTGCCACGCCAGGAACGCGGCCTCGTCCTCCGGTGCCACCCGGCTGGTGATCAGCACCGATGCCGCCTCGGAGGAGTGCCTCGTCTCCTCGGTGAACAGGTGTACCGAGTCGTTGCCGACGAGCACCCCGTCCATCTCCTCGAGGAGGGCCGCGCGCTCCGGGCTCTGGAGCCAGCTGCGCGCCGCGTCGCGGTCGCGGAAGCGCTCGACGACGATCCAGTCGACCTGGTGCGGAGGATCGGGGCGGAGGACCTCGCGGCCGAGGAAGCCGGGCCGGCCCTCGAGCCGCTCGCCGACCGACTCCTGCCACGCCTCGTACCGGGCGTAGTCGGCCTCGGCGAGGCGGCGGTGCGCGACCAGCGAGACGGGAGCCGAGGTGATGGCGTCCGTCACCGTCAGGCCTTCTGGTAGGCGAGCTCGCCCATCACCCAGGTCTGGTCGACGGCGCGCTCGTCGCCGACCATCATGATCCCGAACAGCAGCTCGCGGACCGCGTCCTGCGTCAGCTCGCCGCCGTCGTGCGCGAGGCTCTGGTGCCAGGCGGAGGCGGGAGGCCCGGCCGTCCAGTCCAGCGCGACGAAGTCCGCCTCCTTGCCGATGTCGAAGCTGCCGACGAGATCATCGATGTAGAGCGCCTCCGCCCCGCCCTTCGTCACGGAGTAGAAGGCGCGGTAGGGCGAGAGCTTGTTGCGCTCGGACTCGGCGAGATCCATCTCGCTGGGCACGATGCTGCCGTCGAGGATCGTGTTGTTGAGCATGCCCACCTTGTAGGCGTCCTCGAGCGAGTTGAGGAGGCTGAAGCGGTTGCCGCCGCCCATGTCGGTTCCGAGGCTGAGCAGTACGCGGTGCTCGGGGTCGGTCGCCCGGCCCAGGCGGAACAGGCCGGAGCCGAGGTAGAGGTTCGACGACGGGCAGAACGCGACGGACGCGCCCGACTGCGAGAAGCGCCGGAACTCGTCGTTCGAGAGCCAGACTCCGTGGCCGCCGGTGAACTTCGGGCCGACGAGGTCGTACTTCTCGTAGACGGCGAGGTAGTCGTGGCAGTCCTCGTGCAGCGCGAGCACGCCGTGGATCTCGGCCGGGTTCTCGGAGATGTGGGTGTTGATCCAGACGTCGGGGTGCTCCTCCTTGAGCCGCCGGCACGCGTCGAGCAGCTCCTCCGAGGCGCCGAAGCCGAAGCGGGGCGTGACGGCGTAGAGGCTGCGGCCGACCCTGTGATGCTTCTCGATGAGCGCCGTGCTGTCGGCGTAGAACTGCTCGGGAGTGTTCGCGAAGTAGTCGGGCACGTGGCGGTCGATGCCGGTGAGACCGCCGATCATGCGCATGTTGCGCTTGGCCGCCTCCTCGAAGAAGACCTCGTTGCAGGTGAGGCTGCCCGTGGTGAAGGTCTGAGCGGTGGTGGTTCCGGAGGCGAGCAGATTGTCGAAGAAGTGCGTCGTGCCCTCGAGCGCGTAGTCGCGGTCGGCGTACTTGTGCTCCTCCGGGAACACCCACTTCTGCAGCCACGGCAGAAGCTGCTCGCCGTACGCCCCGAGCACCCGCGTCTGCGGCAGGTGGATGTGGCCGTCGATGAAGCCGGGCACGATGATCCGGTCGGGGATCTCGGTGACCGGCACGCCGGAGTGCTTGCTCGCCAGCTCGGCGTACGGGCCGAAGTCGACGATGATGCCGTCCTCGAGCACGAGCAGCCCGTCGGCGTGGAACCTGGTCGCCGCTTCCTCGTCGCCCACGTGCTTCCACGGGTCGTCGATGAAGTCGAGGAACGTGCCGCGGATCGCCGTCAGGGCCACTGTGTACTCCCGGGGAGGTGCTCCCGCGCGAGGGCGCGGGGTATCGGCCTCAGCGTGACAGGGTGCTGGCGCGGCGTGGACCCCCCGTTAAGGCTCGAAGTCCCCTCCGGCGAGCTCTACCGAGTGCTTCTCGGAGGGTGTGACGGCGCGTAATTTACTCCATGGCTCGGCAGCGCTCGTAGGGCATCGACCGTGCTACCCAAAGGAGATCGCCGGCCACGCCATCGGACGAGTTCTATTCGACGTCTCAGCTGGCGATACCACCCAGGGTGCGCAAGGTCCGACGCTGATCGCGGGTCAGCTGAGGTGGGGACGCCCCATGATCACCTGTCCAGGCCAGCACAAACCTTCGAGCTGGCCCCACACCCAGGAGGAGTTGCGTGATGCGGGTACCCTTTCGCCATGCAGCTAGATGATCCAGTTTGGTACGTCGCCTACGGCTCGAATATGGAGCTGTCCGGGATGCGGCACTATCTCACCGATCCGACCGGCGAACGCCACTTGGCGCACGCCACCGAGGAATTGGAAGGTGTGAACCTTCCATCCGAATGGGTCGACATTCCGCACGAACTGTATTTTGCCGGCGCCTCGAAGACATGGAAGGGCCCTGTCGCTTTCGTGTCTCTTACCGGCGCTACCGGATCTAAACGGGCGAGAGGACGCTCCTACCTCATCAGTGTGCGTCAAATGTTCCAGATCGCCGGGCGCGAGAACGGCCTCGATCAAATCCCCGATCCAATCAATACACTGGATATTTCAATCGGAGCATGGGCCCCATTGCCGGTCGGATTGGACAGCGACGGATACAAAGGAAAATACAATGCGCTTCTGCGCTTGCCCGACGGTCCTGACTCGCGACCCGCCTACACGCTGACAACCTCGCGATTGCTCGAGATGTCGCCACCGTCCGCGGCTTACCTCGACCGAGTGCGAGCCGGACTGACGCTGGATCCTAGCCAATCCGATAACATCCCTGATCCGCTCACCCTAGGACTTGGTTGGAACGGGTCCCTGATTAATGCACGACCCGAGCGCTCCGTCAGATGGAGCGGGCTCTTAACGACATCGACGCAATCACGTGGCGTCACTTCCGTCACGATACCGAAGCGTTACAGCGGCGCGGCGGCCTCCGTCAACATGGCTCAGGGGACTCTTTACGCAGGTCTTGCCGAAGTGTCCGTCTGGGTATTTTTCGAGGATACGAATGACGCAACCATTAGTCCGCAGGCATATCGGAGGCTGAAGAAACTTTACCCTGAACTCGACCCAACCCAGCGGCCTCTGGCCGTCGAGATTGAATACATCCGTCCCTTCAAGCGGGAGAACGGAGCTTCAGAGGACCTTCCGGACAGCGATGTCATACACGTCCCGATAGCCGTCGCTACTGATATCGGGAAGTGGGCGCTGCTGATCAGTGAGGGAGTGGTCGGTCCTGTCCGAGTTGTCGCCAGAAAGTCCGTTTCAGATGATAATATAAGGGTCGCTTACGCCGCCCGAACCCTGTTCGCCTACGACAAGGCACGCGACATTCAGGTGCAGAGCATGCGGGCGGCGCCCGCCAACTGGGCGGAGAGGCTGCTCACTCCTTTCCGAACCGCCGGCGAATGGCTCTTCGGCGCTCCGGCTATGGCTCTTCGAGCTACTGAGGCCTTGGTCGGCGACGAGGGACGACCCGTTATCCGGGTCGATCCCGGAGCTCTCGACTTCATCGGAGTGGAATCGGGCGGGACCGTCGTCGTCACCTGGGGGACGCGAAGCGTGCACGCGCGGGTGCTTCTACAGAGTGAACTCACCAGAGCCAGGATGGAGGAGCAGTTCTCCGAGACTACTGGCCAGCAGGTGCGTGCGTCCACGCCGTCGGCGCACGTCGAGTCCCGGCTAAGGACCCCCGCGCACCTCCGCGTCTGGGTGTCGCCGACGGTCCGGCAGGCGCTCAACATTCCGTCGGACACGGTCGTCCGCGTACGTCGGAGCGTGCCGCATCTTTTGGTCATGAACTCCTCGCGCTTGGCCCTGTCGATCGCCGCTCTCATCGTCGGGGGTCTCGCAGTACCGAATGTGCACTTCGGTCTGTGGCTGGTCCTAAGCGCGGCGCTGTTGATGCTGACCCTCGCGCCTCTTCGCCTGCGGCACACCCGAACGGGCCAAAGCCGCGCCTATCGACGATCGAGCCGGGACTGAGACGGCCCGGCCGGGAAACCTGGCCCACGACACCTGAGGTTGCGTGCGTTCTAAGCGGACGGGTTGAGGCGTGTGGCGTTGTGGATGAAACTTCCAGTTATGGCTGCAGCTGCCCGCCGAGGTCCTTCCCGACCTCACCGTGTTAGCTGATCAAGTCGGTCACAGCGTCGGATGCGATCACTGGTCGAGACCTGCACAGCGTCGTACCCATCGACCGTCGGAACTGGTTCCATCGTTTAGCTGAGCCGTCACTCCGGCATTGAGAAGTCGGCGAAGTCGAACCCCGGCGACACCATGCAGCTCACCACCGCGTCCTCCGCCGACGGCAGCGTCCGCTGCCACACGTCCGCCGGCACGAGCGCCTGCACCGGCAGCCCCTCCACAGCCGACCCCAGCACCACCGTCTCGCCGTCCACCGGCTCCGCTCCGAGGCCGCCGTACTGCAGCGCCACCCGTCCGGGCCCGTTCCAGATCCACGTCTCGGCCGACGACACCCGGTGCCAGGCCGAGCACTCTCCCGCCGGCAGCAGGAAGACGATCAGCGTCGCGGCCGGACGCTCGCGCGAGGAGCCGTCCGGGTCACGAAGCGTCACCCGCTCGGGCGACGTCCACGTCCGCCGATACCAGCCGCCCTCCGGATGCGGCTCCAGCCCCATCGACACCGCGAGCTCGGGCCGGCGTACGCGCTCGAGCACCCGTCCGTCGACGCTCAGCCGGTCGACCAGCTCGTTCATCAGCTCTGCCATCGGATCTCCCCCGAGATGATCGTGGCGAGGGCGGTTCCCTCGCCGGATTCGACGATCGCGGCGACCACGTCGTCAGGAGCAGCACCGGAGACACCCAGCACCGCGAAGTCGGCCAGCAGTCCCGGCACCAGCGTGCCGAACGACTCCGCCTCCCCCATCGCCACGGCCCCGCCGAGCGTCGCCGCCGTCAGCAGCCGCCGGTGCAGATCGTGCTCTGCGTACCCCTGCGAGCGCGCGATCCGGTACAACTCCGCCACGTCGCCCAGCAGGTCGAGTGACGGAGTCGATGACAGCGAGTCCGTGCCCACCGCGATCGCGTTGCCCTCGCGCAGGTAGTCGGCGACCGGAGCCTCGTCGAGGCCGATCACCGCGTTCGAGCGCGGACAGAGCGCGACCGAGGTGCCGGTGCGCCGCAGCGTCGCCCGGTCGTCCGCGTCGACGTAGATCCCGTGCGCGATGTGCACATCGTCGCCCAGCGCACCGATCGTCTCGGCGTAGGCGACCGGCCGCAGGGCGCTGCCGCCGTTGCGCAGCAGGTGGAAGCCGTCGTAGCCCCAGCGCCGCCACTGCTCAGCGAGGTCACCGCGGCCGTGCATCGTGTACTCCGCCTCCCACGCCGACTCGGCGAGGTGCAGGTGCCGGCGCACGCCGAGCTCCTGCGACAGCGGGGTCAGGTCACTCAAGACAGGCGTGTCGAGCGAGTACGGCGCGTGCGGCGAGAGGCCGATGCGGGTGACTCCGGAGGTGCGCACCAGCTCCGCGGTGATCGCGCGCCCGCTCCCCCGCCAGTCGTCCTCGAGGAGGCTCATCAGCTCCCAGTAGGCGATCCCGTGCACCCCGCCCGCCTCGAGCACGCCCAGCGCGCCGAGGTCGGTGACGATGTCGGCGATGGCCGTGGTGCCGGTCGAGACCGCGATCTCGAGGCCGTCGGCGGCCGAGGCGCCCCAGTCGTGCGGCTGCTCGTAGACGATCTGGAACGCGCGCGACCAGTCCTCGAAGCCGTCGTAGCGCCCGGCGCCCACCGACGCCATGCAGGTGTACTGGAGGTGCGAGTGCGCGTTGACGAGGCCCGGCACGATCGCGCCGTCCCACTCCGTCACCGTCGCGTCGGGGTCGAGCGCGCGCAGCTCGTCGCCCGTGCCGACCGCGACGATCCGCTCTCCGCGCACGAGCACGCCTCCGCGGTGGATCGGCTCGCCGAGCACGGGCACCACCCACGGAGCAAGGTGCAGCACCGCGCTCACGGCAGCCACGCCGAGGGCATGACGCCGGCGATGCTCGCGACGCTCGCGGCCGCGGCCAGCAGCACCGCGCCTCCGGTGACGACCCAGTCGGTCGGGGTGTACCGGATCTCGCGCAGCCACGTGCGCTTGGCCGTGCCGAAGCCGCGCAGGTCGAGCGCGTCGACCGTGTCCTCGGCATCGACGAACGAGGTGATCGTCACCGGCACCATCAGCGGCGCGATCTCGCGGAGGCGTCGCACCGGATTCCGCGTCGCCGACCGCTCGTAGCCGCGCAGGCGCTGCGCCGCGGCCGTCTCCTGCAGGTTCGCCGCCGCGCTCGGCAGGAACTTGAAGGTGAGGTCGATGCCGTACGCGAAGCGCGCCGGCAGCCCGAGCCGCGCGAACGCGACCGCCAGATCGCCCGGGCGGATCGCGAACGCCAGCGGGAAGCCGACCGCGACCAGGGTGATGAAGCGCAGCAGCAGGTTCACCGCGTACGACACCGCCCCCTCCGTGATCGGCAGCCCGATCAGCGGCACGGTGAGCAGGGTCGCGCCGGGATCGCCCGGGCTCGTGGCTCCGACGATCAGTCCGTTGATCCCCGCGAAGACCACGACGAACACGGCGACGACCGCCCAGTTCGTCCGGACCTCGCGGAACGGGATCCGCGCGCTGAAGTAGTACGCCAGCGCTACGACGAGCAGCGCCGCCATCCACCGCAGATCGCGCACCTGGCTCGCGGCGATGACGAACATCACCGGGACCAGGATCAGCACGCGCGGATCCCGGCGCCCGAGGAAGGAGTCACCGCCGAGATATCGAGGCGATACCTCCATCTCGCGCGCCCGTCAGCGTCCGGCGAGGTTCTGGAGCGGCTTCCAGACCCGATCGAGCACGGGGACGAGGATCACCGCGGTGATGCCGGTCGCGAGGATCGCGAGCAGGTAGGAGCCGAAGAACCAGTACTCGAAGGTCTGGCCGAGGAGCACCCAGTCGGTGATCGTGAAGAGCAGGCCCACGACGACGGCACTGACCGCGATCGCGGCGGCCCAGACGACCTGACGGCCGGTGGTGCGCGGCTCCTTCGCGTAGTAGCCGATCAGGCCCGCGAGCAGGCCGACGAGACCGTTCGCGATGCTCCAGTTCCAGTAGGTGAGGAACCCGTATCCCATGATCTGGTCGACGATCGCGTTGCCGACGGCGCCGGTGAAGAAGCCGGCGACCGGTCCGAAGCGCAGGCCCACGAAGGGGATGATCGCGATCGCGGGCCGGATCGAGATCATCGTGCCGGGGATCACGAAGCTCAGGGCGCCGAGTGCGCCGTAGAGGGCGGCGCCGACGGCACCGAAGACGATGGTGCGCGACGAGACGGCCCAGGGGCCCGTCTTCGAGGCGGTCGTGGAGGAGGCGGTCACGGGTGCGTCCTTTCGAGGGGGGTCTCCTCGGCACGGCGGAGGCGCCGAGCGAGGTCGAGCGGGCGGGGGAGGCGTCCGCTCGGGGGTCCGTGGCGCCGGGCGGCGCGCACGAAGTCGGTCTCGCGGAGCACCGCACGGGGCTGCTCCGCCTCGGCGCCCGGCACGTGCCAGAGGCCGGAGTCGTTCACGATCTCGGCCGGAGTCGCGTCCGCGATGATCCCGCCGCCGTCGACGACCACGATGCGGTCGGCCCGCGCGAGCGCCATGTCGATGTCGTGGGTGATGAAGTACACGCTGTCGATCCCGTCGATCGCCCAGACGGCGTCGAGGAAGTGGCGCGACGACCTCTCGTCCTGCCCGGCCGTCGGCTCGTCGAGGATGAGCGTCCGCGGCTGCAGTGTGAGCGCGAGTGCAACGGCGAGCCGGCGCTGCTGCCCGAACGAGAGCGTGCGCGGGGGGCGCGTGAGGATGTCGGGCACGTCGTCGAGCGAGACGGCACGCAGTGCGGCGGCCGCGATCGCCGGGATCTCCTCCTCCGGGACCCCGAGATTGCGGGGACCGAAGGCGAGCTCGGCCTCGACCGACTCGCTGAAGAGCGCCTGCCCGGGGTTCTGAAAGAGGTAGCCGCAGGTCGAGACGAGCTCGGCCGCGCTCAGCTCGTGCACCGGCCGCGCGTCGATCAGCACGCGGCCGCGGCGCGGGGCGACCAGCCCGACGGCGGCGCGCATCAGCGTCGACTTGCCCGCGCCGTTCCGGCCGAGGATTGCGACGCGCTCGCCCGCCTCGAAGCGGCGGTCGACGGCGGCGACGATGGTGCGGGCGCCGTAGCCGAGCTCCGCGCCCTCGAAGTGGAGGCGCGCGACGTCGCCCGGCAGAGTCGGCGCGGTCTCGCCCACCGCCTCCTCCGCGCCGTGATCGCGCGCGAGGAGCGCCGAGAACGGCAGCTTCACCGACTCCGGAGACGCCACCTCGAGGAACCCGGCGACGTCGCCCGAGAAGACGACCCGCCCCTCCTCGAGGTACACCACCCGGTCGGGAGCGAGCGCGAGCACCTCGTCGACCCGGTGCTCGACGATCACGGCGGCACCGCCTCCGTCGACGTAGTCGCGCACCGCCCGCAGCAGCACGTCGGCCGCGTCGGGATCGAGGTTCGCCAGCGGCTCGTCGATCACGATCACGCGCGGCTCGAGCACCAGGATCCCTGCGAAGGCGACCAGCTGCAGCTGCCCGCCCGAGAGCTCGTGCGGCGGAGTCTGCAAGAGGGGAGTCAGCCCGAGCCGCTCGGCGACACGGTGGGCGCGTTCGCGGATCTCCGCGGGCGCGGTCCCGCGGTTCTCGAGGCCGAACGCGATCTCGGCGAGCACGCTGTGGCCCACCACCTGCTTCGACGGGTCCTGGAGGAGGGTGCCCACCACCTCCGAGATGTCGCGCAGCGCGAGCGGAGTCGCCTCGCGCCCCTCGATCTCGATGCGGCCGGTCACCTCGCCCCGGTACGAGCGCGGGACCAGACCGTTGAGCACGCGCAGCAGGGTGCTCTTGCCGCAGCCGGAGGGGCCGGCGACCAGCACGATCTCGCCGCTCGACACCGAGAACGTCGCGTCGACCAGCGACGGCCGCTGGGCGTTGCGGTAGGTCACCCCGACGCCCTCGAGGCGGAGCAGCTCGGTCACGAGCGCGCTCCGTCCCGCTGCGGAGCGGCGCGGCGGCCGGTCGACGTCCAGCTGCCGAGGAACTCCTGCTGCGCGACGCTCGGGCGGTCGATCGCGACGCCGAGCGACGCCAGCTTGATGCGCGCGACGCGGTCGTCGACCTCGGGAGGCAGCAGGTGCACCGCGGGCGCCAAGCTCCCCGACTCGCGCGCCAGCACGTCGATCGCGGCGGCCTGCACCCCGAACGACAGATCCATGATCTCGATCGGGTTGCCCTCGCCGGCCGTGCAGTTGATGCAGCCGCCGTCGTCGAGGACGACGATCGAGCGGCCGTTCGGCAGCCGGAAGCTCTCGAGCGCGTGCCCGATGCTCTCGCGGGTCGCGCCCGCGGCGAGCGCCGCGTCGATCGCGATCTCCTGAGCGACGCCGCCCGAGACGGCCACGGCCGCACCCTCGGGCAGCGCCAGGAGGTGCTCGACGTCGATCGTGTGCGCGATCCCGGTCGCCGAGATCAGCAGATCCGCCGTCGAGGCAGCGCTCTCGAGGGTGTCGACGTCGTAGCCGGCGAAGACGGCCTCGAGGGCGCGCACCGAGTCGACCTCCGAGATCGTCACCCGGGCGCCGAGCGCGCGGGCGTGCTGCGCGACTCCGCGGCCCACCGGCCCGAAGCCCGCGACGACGACGTGAGCGCGGTCGAGCGGAGTCGCCAGGAGATCGAGCATCGTGAGGAGCGTCGACTGCCCCGTGCCGTGCCGGTTGTCGAACAGCGTCTTGCAGCGCGCGTCGTTGACCGCGAGCACGGGGATGCGCAGCGCGCCCTCGCGCTCCATCACCCGGAGGGGACGGAGACCGCTGGTGGTCTCCTCCGTCGCCCCGCGCAGTCTGTCGAACACGGCGGGCCGGTCGGTGTGCGCGAGCCGGGTCACGGAGGAGCCGTCGTCGACGAGGATGTCGAGCTGCTGATCGAGCAGCGCGAGCGCGAAACCGCGGTCGTCGGCGGCGGTCGCGTCGGAGCGCGCGAAGACGGCGATCCCGGCATGCTGCAGTGCCGCAGCCGTGTCGTCGTGGGTGTTGGAGGCTCCGCACATCACGCTCACGTCGGCGCCCGCCGCGGCGAGCTCCAGCGCCAGGGTCGCGGTCTTGGGCTCCAGCACCAGGACGAGCCCGATGCGCAGACCCCGCACGCTGCCGCTCTCGCGCAGCTGCCCGGCGACTCCGCGGGTCACCGGCATGAAGCGGGAGGCCCACTCGATCTTGTCCCGGCCCTGCTGCCAGAGCGACGCGTCGCGGATGCTCATCGGAGGAGCTCCTCGGCGAGGGCGCGGTCGGCGCGGCGGTGCAGATCGTCGGGCGATGCCGCCGGGTCCTCCGCGGTGGCCCGGTGCAGGGCTCGCGCGAATCTCGCGGTGAGGGCCTCGCGGGTGCGGCGGGCCGACCCGTCGGCGATCTCGCGCGCGACGAGCACGAAGGCCTCGCGGTCGGCCTCGGTCAGCCGCGCGATACCGGGGCGTCCGGAGGAGGGATCGGTGAGCGCGACGACCGCCGGTTCGGTCTCGGCCGCGTCGACGAGGAGGAGGGGACCGCCGGTGCCGAGGGCACGCGCGGTGATGGGCTCGGCGAGCTCCCCCGTCGCGAAGGCGAGGACCGCGTCGCCGAGGCGAGGCGCCTCCGTGCTCGCGATGGCCACGCCGCGCTGCGCGAACTCGACCAGCGCCACCGGATCGTCGCCGACGACGACCACGCGTGCGCCCACCGCCCCGAGACGGGTGGCGAGCTCGGAGGCGAGGGGTCCGGTGCCGAGGACCGCGATGCGGGTCTGCGCGAACGAGAGGTTGCTCGCGCTCGCGGTCGCCCGCACGACGGCCTGCGCCCAGGCGGTGCGCGAGACGGCCGTGACCACGCGCGAGACGGAGGCGTCCGCGAGCGGGGCGGCGTCCAGGAGCGCGCGCTCGCGCTCGCGGCGCGGCGGGGTGAGGGTGGCGGTCATCGGCGCTCCAGGAGTCGGGGCCCGCGCTCGTGGTCGGCGCGATGGTCTAAGCGGTTAGCGTGTGACCATAGTCGCGTCGTATTTCGGTGGCACGCTCGTTTATTACGACGACGTGAAACATTCGGCGAGGGCAGGGAGCGGCCCGGCACCGACCTTCTGGTCGAGCAGCCCCGTAGGGGCGCATCGAGACCCACCTCACTGCGGACGTCGGTCTTCCGCTCGACGGGACCCCCTCACGCAGCGATGCGCCGGACCCCCTCTCGGGGAGCCGGCGCATCGCCTCCGTCGGATCTGCGATCAGCTCTTCAGGTGCTTCTCACGTCCTCGGTGCTGGGCGAGGAGCAGCATCCCCGCGCCGGCGAGCAGGACCAGGAGAGCGGCCGAGCCCGTCATCGCCATCGCCGCGCCGTCGGTGCCGGTCGAGGCGAGACTCGCCTGCGGTCCCTGCGGTCCGTGTCCGCCGCGAACGGGGACGGTCGGCGACGGCGAATCGGAGGGTCGGGTCGTCGGCACGGGTGCCACAGCCGTCGGAGTGCTGGTCGGCGTCGGCGTCACGGTCGGCGTGGCGGTCGGCGTCGGCGTTGCCGTCGGTGTCACGGTGGGCCGCGGCGTCGGGGTCACCGTGGGCGTCGCGGTCGGGGTGACCGTGGGAGTCGCGGTGGGCGTGACGGTCGGAGTCACGGTCGGCGTGACCGTCGGCGTGACGGTAGGCGTCACGGTCGGAGTGACGGTAGGCGTCACCGTAGGCGTGACGGTAGGCGTCACGGTCGGGGTGACCGTGGGCGTCACCGTCGGGGTGACCGTCGGAGTAACGGTCGGCGTGACCGTCGGCGTCACGGTCGGGGTGACCGTGGGCGTCACCGTCGGGGTGGCGGTAGGCGTCACGGTCGGGGTGACAGTGGGCGTCACGGTCGGGGTGACCGTGGGCGTCACCGTCGGAGTGACGGTAGGCGTCACGGTCGGGGTGACCGTGGGCGTCACCGTCGGGGTAACGGTAGGCGTCACCGTCGGGGTGACCGTCGGCGTCACGGTCGGGGTGACCGTCGGCGTCACCGTCGGGGTGACCGTCGGGGTGACCGTCGGGGTGACCGTCGGCGTGACAGTCGGCGTCACCGTCGGAGTGACAGTAGGCGTCACCGTCGGCGTCACGGTCGGGGTGACAGTAGGCGTCACCGTCGGAGTGACCGTCGGCGTCACGGTCGGAGCGACCGTCGGCGTCACGGTCGGCGTCACCGTCGGAGTGACAGTAGGCGTCACCGTCGGCGTCACCGTCGGAGTCACGGTAGGCGTCACGGTCGGCTCCGGCGCCGCCGTGCAGGCGGAGGTCCGGAAGAGGTTGTTGTCGAGAGTCACCGCACCGTTCCTCGCGAGCGCGCGCCCGTCGACGGTGGTGCTCGTCGTCACGGTGATCGAGGCCAGCGCCAGGATCGAGCCCGAGAAGCTCGAGCCGGTGCCGAGTGTCGCCGAGCTGCCGATCTGCCAGAACACATTGCACGCCTGCGCCCCGTTGACGAGCGAGACCGAGCTGGCGGTCGCCGTCGTCAGAGCGCTCGCCACCTGGAAGACGAAGATCGATCCGGGCACGTTCTGCGCATCGAGGGTCACGGTTCCGGTGATCCCGATCGGTCCCGAGGACTTGTAGACGCCCGGCAGGAACGTCCGTCCGACGAGATCGCCGGCGATGTCGTCATCGGGCGCCTGGGAGGCGAGCTGGTCGTAGGCGATGACGAGGTCGGACTGCGCCTGGATCGCGACCGCGTCCGCGGCGTGCGTCGTCCCGTTCACGACACCGGGCGGGAACCCGGTGATGGCCGTGCCCGGGCTGACGCCCAGATCGTCCGGCAGCACGGTCTGCCCGGTGTTGGTCACGGTCGAGCCGCCCAGCACCGAGAAGGCGCCCGCGGTGCCGAGGTCCGGCTTCGTGGCCGCCTGAGCGGGCGAGCCGACGATGAAGCCGACGGCGAGGACGGCGATCCCTGCGGTCGCCGCGACGGCACCCCTCGCTCGGTGCACTAGCCGCCGGCGCTCACTGGCGCGATCGGACGGGTGACGTTCGGACATGTGCGGCATGCAAGGCCAGCGATCTGCTCACGTCAGCGTGAGCCCGTACACCCGAGATGAGTGGATCGCAGAGTAAGCGCCCACAGGTTCCGAGGTACAGGAACATCAGCCCGACACCTGTTCGATATCCGCGGCTTTCCGCCGGTTCGCGATGAGAAGTGACTCTTTCGGGGGGTCTGTCGCGATGCTCCCGCACCCCGCTCCTCCGCCTCGACCCGTGTCCTAGGCTGACCGGATGTCCCCCCGGCCCCGGCGCCCGACCCTCGCCGATGTCGCGCGCGCGGCGGGCACCTCGGCCACCGTCGTGAGCTACGTCGTCAACAACGGCCCGCGTCCGGTGTCGAACGAACTGCGCGCCCGCGTCGAGGACGCGATCTCCGAGCTCGGCTACCGCCGCAACTCCCTCGCCGAGGCCCTCAGTGTCGGCCGTTCCAGCCTCGTGGGCCTGCTCGTCCCCGACTCCTCCAACGCCTTCTTCGGCGAACTCGCGCGCCATGTCGAGCACGAGGCGCGCAGCCGTTCGCTGCTGACCCTGCTCGGCAACACCGAGTACGACCCGGAGGTGGAGCGCGGCTACGAGCGCACCTTCGCCGATCTCCGCACTGCCGGCACGCTCCTCGTGACCATCGACCCGGCGAGCGCCGCCGACTCCGCCCCCCGCGTCTTCATGCACTCCGCACCACCCACCGACGCCGAGCCGAGTGTCGTCTTCGACGACGCGCAGGGCGCCCGGGCGGCCGTCGAGCACCTGCTCGCGCACGGCTACGACGACGTGCACTGCGTGACCGGACCCGATGACTTCGGCCCGTCCGGACTCCGCGCCCGCTACTGGGCCGAGGCCGTCACCGAGGCCGGGCGCTCCGTCGACGCCCGCCTGCACCGCGTCCCGATGGACCGCGTCTCCGCCGAGCAGGAGCTGCGCCGCATCCTCCGCACCGAGCGCCCCCGCGCGGTCTTCGCCACCACCGACGAGCACGCACTCGCGCTCCTGCGTGCCGCGTCCCAGGAGCGGATCGACGTCCCCTCCGAGCTGGCGGTCGTCGGCTTCGACGGCATCCGCGAGGCGCTCCTCGGAGGCGTCCGCGTCACGACCGTCGCCGTCCCCGTCCGCGACATGGCCCGCATCGCCTTCGAGCTCCTCGATGAGTCCTTCACCGGCTCGGCTCCGCGCCACGTCCGCCTCCCCACGACCCTCGTCGTCGGCGAGACCTGCGGCTGCCCACCCACCCCCTGACCCGTCCGGCGACGGAACCAGTTCTCGCCGAGACACCGCCCAGAACGCGGCACCTCGCCGAGAACTGGTTCCCCCGGCGCTGCCCACTCCTCGACGCACCTCCGACTCGAGGCACCTTCGGCTCGCAGAAACACGTTCGGCTCGCGAAAACCGCCGATTCCCGCGAGCCGAACTCGATTTCACGAGCCGAAGGTCGTTCCGGAGGCGCTCCCCGCGCCGCCAGGGCCGCCCCGCATCAGCCGATGGGCTCCCCGCGTCAGCCGATGGCCGCGAGCCGCCCGATCACGCTCTCGCCCAGCTGCGCCACGTACCCCTCGGGGTCCGGGCCCTGCGGCGCCAGCTCGACCAGCGAGATCCCGAGCGCCGCGTACTCCTCCATCGCCCGCACGAATCCGTCGGGGTCGCCGATCGGGTCGCCGCCGCCGATGATCGTCTTCGTGATCGAGTCGTAGTCGCGCCCGAGATCGTCGCAGTGCCCGCGCAGCACGTCGAGCTTGTGCGCGATTCCCTCCGCCCCGATCGCGAACAGGTTGCAGGCGTCGCCGTACTCGGCGACCAGCCGCAGCGTCTTCTTCTCGCCGCTGCCCCCGATCAGGATCGGCGGGCCGGGCTGCTGGATCGGCTCCGGGTGGTTCAGCGTCTCGGCCAGCTGATAGTGCGTCCCGTCGAACGGGCCGTCGTTCTCGCTCCACATCTGCCGGCAGATCTGCAGCGTCTCCTCGAGCCGCTCGAACCGCTCCTTCAGCGCCGGGTACGGCACCCCGAGCCCGAGGTGCTCGCGCTCGTACCAGGCCGCACCGATCCCGAGCATCGCCCGCCCGCCCGACAGCACGTCGAGCGTCGTGACGATCTTCGCGAGCAGCCCCGGGTGCCGGTACGTCACTCCGGTCACGAGGAGCCCCAGACGGAGGCGCTCGGTGCGCCCCGCGACGAAGCCGAGCGAGGTGTACCCCTCGAGCATCGGGTCCTCGCTGGTGGCGAACTGCTCCATCTGGAAGTAGTGGTCCATCAGCGTGAACCACTCGCAGCCGATGTCCTCCGCCGTCTTCGCCGTGGCCCCGAGGATCGGAGCGATCCCTGCACTGCCGCCCGGCAGCGTGAAGTTCATGAAGTGGATTCCTACCTGCATGCGAGCTCCTGACGTCGGTGTCCTCCGAGCCTGTCACGCGCTCTCACGGCGACTCGACGACCTGAGAGCTTTCCCTGCCGACGGCCGGGCCTAGTCCGGACGACGGAACATCCAGCGTTGATGCGCTCGGCCGCTGAACCGACGCGCCGGTACAGTCGCAGCATGACCGCTCCGGATGCTGCGGCGCCCCTTCCACCGCCGGGTGCCGCTCCCATGCGGCCGCCCGCCTCCCGTGCGCGGATCGCGGACGTCACCGTCTCGGTGGTCCTCCTCGTGGCGGGCGTCATCGGGTTCGCGCTGCTCGCGATGGTCTCGCTCCTGCTGGCGATGGTCTCGGACGGCTGCTTCGATCAGTGCGACTACGGGCTCATGACGGTGGGCTGGTTCATCGCCCTCCTGGCGCCGCCGGTCGTCTTCATCGGCGCCACCGTGTGGACGCTCCTCCGCATCGCCCGGAGGAGGACGTCGTGGTGGATGCCGCTCCTCGGTGCCGTCCTGGCCCTCGCCATCTGGGGCGTCGGCGTCGGCATGATGCAGGCGAGCCTCGGCCGCTAGGGACGAGGCGCCGTGTCGGTACCGCGCACCTCACACCGAGACGCGGAACCTGCGCCCCTGGAACCCCACGACGTCGCCGACGACCAGCTGCCGCCCGCGACGATCGTCGACCTCGCCGTTCACGGTGACGAGACCCTCCGCGACGGCCTCCTTCACCTCTCCACCCGAGTCGAGGATCCCCGCGAACTTGAGGAACTGACCGAGACGGATGGACTCGCCGTCGAGCGGGACGTCGTCGATCGGAGTCTGCGAAGCCATCCTGAAATGCTAGTCGCGGGGCGGGACGGATCCACTCTCCTCCTCCCCCGCCGTGCCTAGAACAGCGTCACATCCCCGGTCGGCTTCTCGTCTCTCGTCAGGACGGAGAGGAACTTCTCGTTGACGAACAACCTCTCGCGACCGACCTTGAGGTCCCTGACGACGCCGCGCTGGGCCAGCATTCCCAACTACTTCGCGGCGGTCTGCCGAGTGACACCGCACCGATGTGTAAACAAGAACGACAGGTTCGTCCGACGTGTCAAAAAAGACGGGGACTTTTTACACGTCATCGAAACGTGTTCGTCTCCTCAACTTACGGAACGAGCGTGGAGCTACACCGCCGGGATGTCGGCGAACCGCGAGAAGTGCCCGTGGAAGCCCACGGTCACCGTGCGGGTCGGTCCGTTGCGGTGCTTCGCCACGATCAGGTCGGCCTCGCCCGCGCGCGGGTTGTCCTTCTCGTAGGCGCTCTCGCGGTGCAGGAGGATCACCATGTCGGCGTCCTGCTCGATCGATCCCGACTCGCGGAGGTCGGAGATCGCGGGGAGCTTGTCGGCGCGCTGCTCAGGCCCTCGGTTCAGCTGCGACAGCGCGATGACCGGAACCTGCAGCTCCTTCGCCAGCAGCTTCAGCGCACGTGAGAACTCCGAGACCTCCTGCTGGCGGCTCTCGACCTTCTTGCCCGAGGTCATCAGCTGCAGGTAGTCGATGACGACCATCTTGAGCCCGATGCGCTGCTTGAGCCGGCGGCACTTGGCGCGGATCTCGACGAGCGTGAGGTTCGGCGAGTCGTCGATGTAGAGCGGCGCGTCGTTGATCCGACCGCGGGTGGAGGCGATGGTCGTCCAGTCGCGCTGGTCGACCGTGCCCTTGCGCATGTGCTGCAGCGGCACCGAGGCCTCGGCCGACAGCAGGCGCATCGCGATCTCGCTGCGACCCATCTCGAGCGAGAAGAAGATCGTGGCCATGTTGTGCTTGATCGCGGCTGCTCGGGCGAAGTCGAGCGCGAGCGTCGACTTGCCGAGCGCGGGCCGCGCCGCGACGATGATCATCTGGCCGGGGTGGAAACCGTTGGTCAGGTCGTCGAGGTCGGCGAAGCCGGTGGGCACTCCGGTGAAGGCGCCGTCCTTGTGCGCGGCGGCCTCGATCTCGTCGATGGCCACGGTCACCGCGTCGGTCAGGGGGACGTAGTCCTCCGCCGTCTCGGACCCGGTGACGTTGTAGATCTCGGCCTGGGCGGTGTTGACCAGGTCGAGGACCTCGCCCTCGCCCTGGTAGCCCATCTGCACGATGCGCGTGCCCGCCTCGACGAGGCGGCGCAGCAGCGCCCGCTCGGCCACGATCGACGCGTAGTAGCCGGCGTTCGCCGCCGTCGGCACCATCGCCGTCAGCGAGTGCAGGTAGTCGGCGCCGCCCGCGCGCTGCAGCTCGCCCTGCTTGGTGAGCTCGTCGGTGACGGCGATGACGTCGGTGGGCTCGCCGTGCGAGTAGAGCGCGAGGATCGCCTCGAAGACGATCTCGTGCTTGGGGATGTAGAAGTCGTTGGCCTTGACGCTCTCGACGACATCGGCGACGGCGTCCTTCGAGAGCAGCATGCCGCCGAGGGCCGACTGCTCGGCGAGCAGGTCGTGCGGAGGCGTCCGCTCGTTGGTCCGCGGAGCATCGCCCCGACCGTCTCGTCCGTCCGAGCCGGGTACCGCCAGGTGCGCGATAGTCATGCCTTCGCCTCCTCCTGTCGGGTGCCTCGCAGAGCGGAGGAGTGCCTCCGCGATGCTGTCGGGTCCGGTCTACCAGCGACCTCCGACAACGCACGCGAACGCCCGTCCCGCTCCCCTCGCGGGGCGCTGCGCCACCCTACGGACCGCCGGGAGCCAGGGTCAAACCGGCCTGTGGAGAGCGCTGTGGACAACTCGCGGGAAACGCCGCATCCACTGTGGGCAACATGTGGACAACCCTGTGGGAACGGGGTCGTTCCAGAAGTTTTTTAGTAGCCCTGATCAGGCCTTTCCCGCTCTCCACAGGTGTGTGTGGAAAAGAGTCTCCAGACCACATTGAAGGTTGACCGCCGGAAAGGGTGTATGTGGATGAAGCTGTGGAGAACGGAACGACGAAGGGCGGTGCGGCAGGGCCCGGAAGCCCTGCTGCACCGCCCTTCGCGGCGTTCTCGCGGCCTTACTTGGCCGCGACCACCTGCAGCTTCACGGTGGCCTGGATGTCGTCGCGGAGACGCACCACGGCCTCGTGCTCGCCGACCGTCTTGATCGCGTTGGCGATCACGATCTTGCGCTTGTCGAGCTCGCCGAAGCCGGCCGCCGCCACCGCGTTCGCGACGTCGGAGGTCTTGACCGAGCCGAAGAGACGGCCGTCCTTGCCGGCCTTGACCGTCAGCTTCACGCGGTTGGCCTCGAGGACCTGCTTGGTGTGCTGGGCCTCTTCGATGGTCTTGTGCTCACGAGCGGCACGAGCGGTCTTGATCTGCTCGACCTGCTTCTCGCCACCGCGGCTCCACGCGACGCCGAAGCCCTGCGGGATGAGGTAGTTGCGGGCGTACCCGTTCTTGACGTCGACGACGTCACCGGCGGAGCCGAGACCGTCGACCTCGTGGGTCAGGATGACCTTGGACATACCGTTACCTACCTTCCGCTGCCGGCGTAGGGCAGGAGCGCCATCTCACGGGCGTTCTTGACGGCACGGGCGATGAGGCGCTGCTCCTGGACGGAGACGCCGGTGATGCGACGGGCACGGATCTTCCCGCGCTCCGAGATGAACTTGCGAAGGGTCGGGACGTCCTTGTAGTCGATGACGCCCACGCGGACCGACTTCGCGGGGGCCGCGTTCTTCGCGCCCTTGCCGCGGATCGGCTTGCGGCGGTCGCCGCTGCTCTTTCCAGCCATAGTGGTTTCCTTTGAGATTCTGGTTCGCCCCCTGATCGGCCGGCGCTACAGCGCAGGGCGATCGAGGCGTGATTCAGGTGAGGGCGCGTCCGAGCCTGAGGCTCAGAACGGCGTCTCGTCGTTGTAGCTGCCCGGCGTGCTCCAGACGTCGCCACCGGCGGGTGCGCTCGGGGCCCACGGCTCCTCGGCCTGGCCACCGCGGTTGCCTCCCGCGTTGCCGCCGGAGCCTCCCTGGTTGCCGCCGCCGAAGCCGCCCTGGCTCGCGCCCTGACCGCCGCCGACCTGGCCGCGTCCGCCACCAGCTCCGCCGCCACCGCTCGCACGCGTGACCTGTGCGGTCGCGTAGCGCAGCGAGGGGCCGATCTCGTCGATCTCGAGCTCGATGCTGGTGCGCTTCTCGCCTTCCTTCGTCTCATACGAGCGCTGCTTCAGGCGGCCGGTCGCGACGACGCGGCTCCCCTTGGTCAGCGTTCCGGCGACGTTCTCGGCGAACTCGCGCCAGACGGAGGCCCGGAGGAACAGCGCTTCGCCGTCCTTCCAGTCGTTCGCCTGACGGTCGAAGGTGCGGGGCGTTGAGGCGATGGTGAAGTTCGCGACCGCGAGCCCGCCCTGCGTGTAGCGCAGCTCGGGGTCGGCCGTGAGGTTGCCCACCACGGTGATGATCGTCTCGCCGGCCATGAGCGCTACGCCTTGGGAGCGGCCGGAGCCTTGGCAGCCTTGCGGGCGGCCTTCTCGTCGGCGAGCTTCTTGGCGGCGGCGACCTGGGCGATGCCCTCTTCGGCACGCAGCACCTTGGTGCGCATGACGGCCTCCGACAGCTTCAGCTGACGGTCGAGCTCGTTCGCGGCGGCCGAGGTCGACGTGAAGTCGACGACGGCGTAGATGCCCTCGGACTTCTTGTTGATCTCGTACGCCAGACGACGGCGGCCCCAGACGTCGACCTTGTCGATGGATCCACCATCGGTGCGGATGACGTTGAGGAACTTGTCGAGACTCGGAGCGACGGTGCGCTCATCGATCTCGGGATCCAGGATGACCATGAGTTCGTACTGATGCGTCACTAACCCACCTCCTTCGGACTGAACGGCCACGGTATTTCCGTGACAGGAGGGTATGTAGCATCTGCCCACTCCCGCGGACGCGAGTGCGTCTGGTCGTGGACAACCTGACGACCCTACCATTCGAGGGCTTCGACGCGCCGGGATCCACCGAGATCAGGCGCGCGAGGCCCACCACTCCCGGAGCCGCCGCGCGGCCTCCTCCTCGCCGAGCGGGCCCTCCTCGAGCCGCAGCTCCAGCAGGAACCGGTACGCCTGTCCCACCTCGGGTCCGGGGGGCAGCGACAGGATCTCCATGATCCGGGTCCCGTCGAGGTCGGGCCGCTTCGAGGCGAGCTCCTCCCTCGAGGCGAGCTCCCCGATCCGGTGCTCGAGGTCGTCGTAGGCGTGCGCCAGCCTGTCGGCCTTGCGCCGGTTGCGCGTGGTGACGTCGGCGCGGGTAAGGATGTGCAGCCGCTCCAGCAGCGGCCCCGCGTCCGTGACGTAGCGGCGCACGGCGGAGTCTGTCCACGCCCCCTCCGTGTAGCCGAAGAACCGCAGGTGGAGCTCGATCAGCCGAGCCACCTCGGTGATCGTCTGCTTGTCGAGCTTGAGCTCGCGCAGCCTCCGCACCGCGAGCTTCGAGCCGACGATGTCGTGGTGGTAGAAGCTGACCGCGCCGCCCGGCTCCAGGCGCCGCGTCGCCGGCTTGCCGATGTCGTGCAGCAGCGCGGCCAGGCGCAGCACCACGTCCGGTGCGGCGCCGGGGTGGCGGGACTCCTCGAGCGCGATCGCCTGCTCGAGCACCGTCAGGCTGTGCACGTAGACGTCCTTGTGATGGTGGTGCTCGTCCTGCTCGAGCCGCAGGGCGGGCAGCTCGGGGAGGAAGTAACCGGCCAGACCGGTGTCGACCAGCAGCTCGAGCCCGGCCCGCGGTGCCCGGGTCGCGAGGAGCTTCCGCAGCTCCTCCTGCACCCGCTCGGCCGAGACGTCCCGGATGCGGACCGCGAGCTCGGCCATGGCCCACTCGACCTCGTCGGTCGTCCGGAAGCCGAGCTGCGAGGTGAACCGCGCGGCGCGCAGCATCCTCAGCGGGTCGTCCCCGAACGACAGATCGGCCGAGGAGGGGGTGCGCAGGCGACCCGCCAGCAGGTCCTCCACTCCCCCCGACGGATCCACGAGCACCACCTCGGGCAGCCGGAGCGCCATGGCGTTGACCGTGAAGTCGCGGCGCACGAGATCGCCCTCGAGCGAATCGCCGAACTCCACCTCCGGCTTCCTGCTCACTCCGTCGTAGCTGTCGCTGCGGTAGGTGGTGATCTCGACGGTCTCGCCGGCGAGACGGGCGCCGATCGTCCCGAATGCGCGGCCGATGTCCCAGTGCGCCTCGGCGATCGGCGCGACGATGCTCACGATGTCGTCCGGACGCGCCGACGTCGTGAAGTCGAGATCGTGCACCCCGTGGCCGAGGAAGGCGTCGCGCACCGGTCCACCCACCAGGGCGAGCTCGTGTCCCCGGGCGGCGAACGCCTCCGCGAGGCGGGAGACCGTCGGCGTCGCGGCGAGGGCGCGGAGGGTCTCGAGAGCGGTCTGGACGCTGTGCATTCGCACGATCCTAGTCGGCGCCCATGACGCGCGACCGGCTCCGATCCGCGGAACGGCGCGGTAACCATATCCGGCAGTTACGACTCGGTGCACACCCTCGGAGGACCCGCCCCTCGGCCGACGGGGGCCTGCCCGTAGAATCACCCGCATGGAGGCCGAGTGAGTTCGATGCATCGGCGCGTCCTCACTCCTCCTGAACGCCCGCGACGACGGCGCGCAGTTCCGCAGCTCCTCCGCTCCACCGGCGCTGCCGCTCTGTCGATCGCTCTGATCGCCCTCGCGACTCCCGCCCACGCAGAGACTCCTGAGGCGACTCCTCAGGCCTCGAGCAGCAGCGTCACGGCCACCGTCGGTGCCGCGAACGACGGCGTCCTCCTCCCCGGGCAGGACCTCCAGCTCTCGATCTCGGTCCGCAACGGCACCACGGAGTCGATCGACGGCGCCCGCGTCGAGGTCACGCTCGACTCCGGCACCCTCGACTCGCGCGACGAGCTCGACGACTGGCTCGACGGCGAGTCCGAGGACGAGGGCTCTCCGGCCGGCGACGGCGCCGACCTCCGCCTCCTCCCCTCCGGCTCAGCCCAGGTCACGCTGACGATCCCCGCGGCCGCCATCCCCTTCTCGGCCGACCCCTCCGCACTCGGATCGCACGCCGTCGCCGTCACCGTGACGAGCCCCGGCGGCACGATCGCCACCGCCCGCAATGCCGTCGAGCTCACCGACGGCGTCCCCGAGGAGCGCGAGACCGGCGTCAGCGTGCTCGTCCCGCTCACCGTGCCCGACACCTCCGACGGCCTCATCCCCGTCGAGACACTGCAGGACTACACGCAGAGCACGGGCACGCTCTCGCGTCAGCTCGACTCCGTCATCGGCCGCGCCGTGACCATCGGAGTCGATCCGCGCATCCTCGCGTCGATCCGGATCCTCGGCGACTCGGCTCCCGACTCCGCCCTGGCGTGGCTCGACCGGCTCGAGTCCGCGCCGAACGAGGTCTTCGCCCTGCCCTACGCCGATGCCGACGTCGCCGCGCAGGCGCAGTCGGGACTCTCCACGCTCCTGACGCCGACGTCGTTCGACTACGCGATCGACAGCACCCTCTTCGCCGAGCCGGCGAGCACCGGGACTCCGAGCCCGGCGACCTCGGCCCCAGCACCCGAGCAGGGCGACGAGCTGCCGACCCGGCCGACGACGGAGTCGCTCACCGCCTTCGACTGGTCGCCCACCGTCGGCTCGCTCGCCTGGCCCGACGACCTCACCGTGCGGGGTGCCGACCTCGCCGTCTATGCCGCGAGCGGTATGAACCGCACCGTGATCTCGTCAGCGAACCTCGCGCTCCCCACCTCCGTCTCGACCGCGACGACCGCGAGCATCGACGGCCGCGACGTGGTGGTCGCCGACAGCGCGCTCTCGAGCGCTCTCGACGACGCGGTGGGATCGCCGACCGACTCCGAGTGGCGCGCCCGGATGACCACTGTCACCGCCGGGCTCGCCGCGGTGCAGCGCGACGGCGAGACTCCCGACATCGTCCTCGCGCTCGACCGCGGCGCGGCGATCGACGGCGCGCGGCTCTCGCAGACCCTCGACGCGATCGACGCCCTGCCCTGGGCCGAGGGCACCTCCCTCGCCGTCGCGCTGACCGTCCCCCAGACCCCGGGCGTCACCGTCGTCGACGCACCGGAGTCGGAGCAGCGGCTGGGGAGCGTCTCCGACCTGCTCACAGCCGCCGCCCGGGTCGAGGCGTTCTCGGCGGTCCTGACCGAGCCCGAGCTGCTGAGCGGCAAGCGGCGCAACGACCTCATGGCGCTGCTCGCCGTCACCTGGCGCGAGGACGAGGCGGGCTGGGGCGAGGCCGTCGCGGCGAGCGCGGACCTCACCGTCTCGACGCTCTCCTCCGTCTCGATCGAGGCATCGGACAGCATCCTGCAGCTCTCGCACGACTCGAGCATCCCGGTCTACGTGCGCAACGACCTGCCGTGGCCGGTGTCCGTGCGCATCCAGGCCTCGACCTCGAACGCGGTGCTCGACATCGACGAGGCCTCGGTCGAGCCCACCATGATCGACGCCCGCTCGCAGGGCCGCGTCCTCATCCCGGTGAAGGCCCGCGTCGGCAACGGCGAGACCAGCCTCCGGATGCAGCTCACCTCCCTCGACGGCACGGCCATCGGCACGCCGACGAGCGTGCTCACGAGCGTCCGCGCCGACTGGGAGACGGTCGGGACCCTCCTGCTCGGCATCGTGCTCGTCGTCGTCTTCGGCGCCGGCATCCTCCGCAACATCCGGCGCCGCCGCCGCGGTGACCCTGTCGAGGAGGAGGAGGACCCGAACGCACCGCTCGCGGTCCAGCCCGGCCTCGACGACGAACGAACGGACCCGCGTGGCTAGCTTCTCCCTGGGACGCGCGAGCGCCGTCCTCGCCTCCGGCACGATGGTCTCGCGAGTCCTCGGATTCGTGATGTCGCTGGTCTTCACGCAGACGATCGGTCTCGTGGGCCAGGGCGCGGACGCGTTCACCGTCGCGAACGGCCTCCCGAACACGATCTACGCGATCATCGCGGGAGGCGCGCTCAACGCGGTCCTCGTGCCGCAGATCGTCCGCGCCGGCCTGCAGGCGGACGGCGGGCAGCGCTACATCAACAAGCTGCTGACCCTCGCCCTCCTGGTCCTCCTCGGCGCGACGGTCGTCGCCACGCTCGCGGCTCCCCTTCTGGTGCAGCTGAACGCCGCTCAGTACGGCCCCGAGCAGACGCGACTCGCGGTCACCTTCGCGTACTGGTGCCTCCCCCAGGTCTTCTTCTACGGGCTCTACACCATCCTCGGCGAGGTCCTCAACGCCCGAGGTTCCTTCGGACCGTTCACCTGGACCCCCGTCGTCAACAACGTCGTGACGATCGGCGGCCTCTTCGCCTTCCAGGCGCTCTTCGGCTCGGACGGCCGCGGTGAGCGCCTGGCGACGGCGTGGACGCCCGAGATGATCGCCGTCCTCGCCGGATCCGCGACGCTCGGAGTCGCGCTGCAGGCGATCCTGCTCGTCTTCTTCTGGAGGCGCGTGGGCCTGCGCTACCGCCCCGACTTCTCGGTGCGCGGTGTCGGTCTCGGCCGAGCCGGCCGTATCGCCGGATGGACCTTCGCGACGCTGCTGCTGACGGTCGCCGCCGGCTTCATCGAGAACAGCACGGTGAGCGGGCCGTCCGGTGACAACGCGTCGGCGACGGCACTGCAGAAGGCCTGGCTCGTCTTCATGCTCCCGCACTCGGTGATCGCGGTCTCGATCGCCACCGCCTACTACACGAAGATGAGCGGTCACGCCTCGCGCAACGAGATGAAGGACTTCCGGAGCGACATCTCCACGTCCATCCGCATCGTCGGCCTGTTCCTCTTCTTCGCGGCCGCGGCGCTCGTCGTCTGCGCTGAGTCGTTCGCGACGATCTTCGCCCCCACCGACCCGGTCGCCGCCCAGCAGATGGCGATGATCATCATCGCGCACGTGATCGTGCTGCCCCTCTTCTCGACGCTGTCGATCGTGCAGCGCGCGTTCTACTCGCTCGACGACGGGCGCTCACCGTTCCTCTACACCGTCGTTCAGACGGTGATCATCGTCTCGGGCTGCGGTATCGCCTTCCTCCTGCCCGAGGACTCGACCACGTTCTTCGTGGCGTTGTCGATCTCGGCCGGAGTCGCCGTGCAGGCGCTCCTGGCCTGCCTGATGCTCCGACGCAAGCTCGGCGGCTGGGGTGGGACGCGCATCGTGTTCCGCTTCGCGACCTACGCTGCCGCGACTCTTCCCGCGATCGGCGCCGGAGTGCTCGTGATGTTCTTCCTGGCGCCGTACCGACCCGACGCCACGGCGGACCGTTTCGCGATCCTGGCGGTGGCGCTCGGTTCGATGGTGCTCACCGGGGTCGTCATGGCGGTCGTCTACTTCGGCGCACTCTGGCTGCTCCGGGTTCCGGAGCTGCGGAGGATGGCCGCCCCGCTCCTCCGCCGTCTCGGTCGCTGAGTCGCCCGCGCGTTCCTGAGCGCTCGGTGGCGCGCCTCTGAGACGTCGCCGAAGCGAGGTGCGAATGCCGGGTCGACGTGGAAGGGTGGGGGCGTCCTCCGGCAGAGCCGCCCTCCACCCGCCGACCGGAAGGCATGATGCGCACCACCTTCATCCTGCTCCGCGTGATCGTCGCGATCGCCGTGCTGGCGGCGACCGTCACGAGCTTCGCCGACTCCTACGCCTTCTGGGTCGAGGCCCGCTTCCGCGACCGCACGACGCTGGTGGTGAACTTCTTCAGCTACATCACCGTCGAGACCTGTCTGATCGCCGCGATCGTGCTGCTGATCGGCGCGGTCGTGCTCGCTCGGGGCGCGATCCCCGAGCCCCGCTGGTACGCCTGGCTGCGTGCCGGCACCGTCAGCAGCATGGTGGTCATCGGAGTCGTCTACAACCTCCTCCTGCGCGGGACCGTGGTCACCGGCGCCGGCGCCCCCCAGGAGTGGACGAACGAGGTCATGCACGTCGTCGCCCCACTCGCCCTGATCCTCGACTGGCTGTTCGCGCCGGGCCGTCGGCGACTCTCCTGGGCGGTGGTCCCCGGGATCCTGGTGTTCCCGGTCGCCTGGTTCGTCTACACGACGGTGCGCGCGCCGCTGGTCTACGACCAGATGAAGCACGAGCAGGTCTGGTACCCGTACCCCTTCCTCGACCCGCGCCTCGCCGACCCGCCGCTCATCCCCGGGGGGACGGTCGCCGTCGTGTTCTACGTCGTCGGGTTGACCGCCGTGTTCGGCGCGGTCGCCGCAGCGACGGTGTGGGTGTCGCGGCGCAGACGCCGCTTCGGCGCTACTCGATAAGAAGCCCAGGTCAGAGGATCTTTCGGCGAGTCGGCCACCGGCTCGTCCTCCCGACCCTGATCGCCACCCGAGTGCGCGGGGCCGTGCGGAATAGCCCCCACCTAGGATGTGTTGTAGACCTCGGAGCCGCGGACGGACCGAGCGACCGGTCCGCGCCCCGCAGATCACCCACAGGTGGTCCGACACCGTCCCACCACCGCTCAGCACAGACCTCGAGGAGTTGCCGTGCGCGACATCGTCATCATCGGATCCGGCCCCGCCGGCTGGACCGCCGCCATCTACGCGGCACGCGCCGAGCTGCACCCGGTGGTCGTGGCGTCCTCCGTCGAGATCGGCGGCGACCTGATGAACACCACCGACGTCGAGAACTTCCCCGGTTTCGCCGACGGCATCATGGGTCCCGAGCTGATGATGGCGATGCAGGCGCAGGCCGAGAAGTTCGGTGCCGAGACGTTCTACGACGACGTCACCTCGCTCGATCTCGAGGGCGAGGTCAAGACGGTCCACCTCGGGTCCGGCGAGAGCATCGAGGCCAAGACCGTCGTGGTCGCGACCGGCTCCGCGTACCGCAAGCTCGGTCTGCACGACGAGGAGCGCCTGTCGGGACACGGTGTCTCATGGTGTGCCACCTGCGACGGCTTCTTCTTCAAGGGCAAGACCATCGCCGTGGTGGGCGGCGGCGACTCCGCGATGGAGGAGGCGACCTTCCTCACCAAGCACGCGGCGAAGGTCTACATCATCCACCGCAAGGACACGCTCCGCGCCTCGAAGGTCATGCAGAAGCGCGCCTTCGACAACGAGAAGATCGAGTTCGTCTACAACTCCGAGGTCATCGGAATCACCGGTGAGAGCCACGTCAACGGAGTGAAGCTGCGCGACACGGTCGACGGCACCGAGTCGCGCCTCGAGCTCGACGGCCTCTTCATCGCGATCGGCAACGACCCGCGCACGCACATCGTGCACGGCAAGCTCGACCTCACCACCGAGGGCAACATCTCGGTCGTCGGCCGCTCCTCGCAGACCTCTGTGGCCGGCGTCTTCGCGGCAGGCGACGTGATCGACCCGACCTACCGTCAGGCCGTCACCGCAGCCGCCTCCGGGACGGTCGCCGCCCTCGACGCGGAGCACTACCTCGCCGCGCTCGCCGACGGCACCGCGTCGACCGAGGGCACGCCACACGCCGAGTTACTCGCCCTCTGATCGTCTAGTCACCCACCACTGGAGCCGGCACGACCGGCCCACGAAGGAGAATATCGCCATGTCCACCGCGAAGAGCGTCACCGACGCGTCGTTCCAGGCCGACGTCCTCGACTCCGAGAAGACCGTCCTGGTCGACTTCTGGGCCGAGTGGTGCGGCCCCTGCCGCATGGTCTCGCCGATCCTCGACCAGATCTCGGCCGAGCACGGCGAGAAGATCGAGATCGTCAAGCTCAACGTCGACGAGAACCCGCAGACCGCCGCCAAGTACCAGATCACCTCGATCCCGGCGATGAAGGTCTACCAGAAGGGTGAGGTCGTCAAGACCGTCATCGGCGCCAAGCCGAAGCCGGCTCTCGAGGCCGACCTCGCCGCCTTCCTCTGATCCTCTGATCAGCACACGAAGCCCCTGCGCCCTCCGGGTCGCGGGGGCTTCGTGCATCCGGCGGCGTTTCACGTGAAACGGTGGAGGCTCGTACCACTCGCGGCTCCCCCTCCGCCCTCGCTGAGGGAGCAGCGCGCAGCGCGTATGGAGATTCCCGCACCCCCTTACGCGCTGCCCGATCCACCCACCACCGACTGGCTCCCCCTTCCCCGCCCACTCCCCGACCCGGCCGGTACAGTGGACAGACCCGGGCCTTCCTCCCGGCCTCCCCGTCCTCCGAGCGAAGCGACCCCATCGTGACCAACCGCGGAACCAATCTCGACCCCTGGTACGACTCCTACGCGGAGCGCACGGCCGGCCTGGCCGCCAGCGAGGTCCGAGCCCTGTTCGCCGTAGCGTCACGCCCCGAGGTCGTCTCTCTGGCCGGAGGAATGCCCTTCGTCGCCGCACTCCCTCAGGACCTCGTGACCGGCGCCATCGAGTCGGTCATGCGCGAGCAGGGCCCTGTTGCCCTCCAGTACGGCTCCGGTCAGGGAGTCCCCGTCCTGCGCGAGCAGATCCTCGAGGTCATGGCGCTCGAGGGGATCTCGGCCAGCGCCGACGACGTCGTCGTCACCACCGGCTCGCAGCACGCTCTCGAGCTCGTCTCCAAGCTGTTCCTCGACCCCGGCGACGTGGTGCTGTCGGAGGGGCCGAGCTATGTCACGGCGATGGTCATCTTCCGCTCGTACCAGGCGCAGATCGAGCACATCGCCATGGACGAGCACGGACTGATCCCCGCCGCCCTCCGCGAGCACATCACTCGCGTGCGCGCCGCCGGCAAGACGATCAAGTTCCTGTACACGATCCCCACCTTCCACAACCCGGCCGGAGTGACGCTCTCCTGGGAGCGCCGCGTCGAGATCCTCGAGATCTGCAAGTCCGAGGGGATCCTCGTCCTCGAGGACAACCCGTACGGTCTCCTGTACTTCGAGGAGGTCCCGCCGAAGGCGATGCGCTCCCTCGAGGAGGACGGCGTCATCTACCTCGGGACGTTCTCCAAGACGCTGGCGCCCGGATTCCGGGTCGGCTGGGCACTCGCACCCCACGCGATACGTGAACGTCTGATCCTTGCCAACGAGGCCGCTGTGCTGAGCCCGTCCTCGTTCAGTCAGCTGGTCATCTCGAAGTACCTCGAGACGGCCGACTGGCGCGGTCAGATCGACACCTTCCGCGGCGTCTATCGCGAGCGCAAGGAGGCGATGATCCGCGGGCTGCAGACCCACCTCCCGTCGCTCTCGTGGACCAACCCCAACGGCGGCTTCTACGTCTGGCTCACGCTTCCCGACAACCTCGACTCGAAGGCGATGCTCCCGCGCGCCGTCAAAGAGCTCGTCGCCTACACGCCCGGCACGGCCTTCTACGGCAACGGCGATGGGCGCCAGAACATCCGGCTCTCGTTCTGCTACCCGACGCCCGAGCGGATCGGCGACGGCATCCGTCGCCTCGCCACGGTGATCAACGGCGAGCTCGACCTCCTGTCGACTTTCGCCGGCACCGGGTCCATGGCCTCCATCGACGTGGAGCAGCGCGACAGCGCCCTTCCGCCGAACATCGCCTGACCTGCCCGCCTCCGCTAAGCTCGATTCACAAAAGGCCTGGTCATGACTGATTTCTCTGTCCTCGATCGCACTCTCGACATCGTCGTGATCAGCGGAGGGATCAGCCACGAGCGCGACGTGTCGCTCCGGTCGGGCCGCCGCGTGGCCGATCGACTCTCGGCGATGGGTCACCGGGTCTCGATGCGCGAGCCCGACGCCGGGCTCCTCTCCTTCCTCCTCGAGCACCGACCCGACGTCGTCTGGCCGGCGGTACACGGGGCCAGTGGCGAGGACGGCGCTCTGCTCGGACTCCTCGAGGCTGCGGGTTTCGACTACGTCGGTTCGCGCACGGATGCGGCGCGGCTCGCCTGGTTCAAGCCGACGGCCAAGACACTCGTCGGCCGTGCCGGCTTGTCGACCCCGCGGTCAGTGACCCTCCCCCGAGAGACATTCCGTGAGCTCGGTGCGGCAGGCATCCTCGGTCAGGTCGAGGCACACCTCCCGGGTCCCCTCGTGGTGAAGCCGGCGCAGGGCGGATCTGCGCAGGGCGTCAGTATCGTGTCGGAGTCCGACCAGCTCCCCCGCGCGATGGTCGAGGCCTACACCTACGGTGAGGTCGTGCTCATCGAGCAGTTCATCGTCGGTACCGAGGTCGCCGTAGGAGTCCTCGACCTGGGTGACGGCGCCTTCGCCCTGCCTCCGGTCGAGATCGAGCCCGTCGAGGGCCGATACACCTTCGAGGCACGCTACAACGCAGGCGAGACGCGCTTCTACACCCCGGCACGTCTGGACGAGGCTGTTCTCGCGGAGGTCTCCCGTGTCGCTGTGGCCGTTCACGAACTCCTCGGACTCCGTCACCTCTCGCGGATCGACTTCATCGTGGACGCCGCCGGCCTCCCCTGGTTCTTCGACGCGAACGTGCTTCCCGGGATGACCGAGACCTCCACGGTCCCCCAGGCGATCGAGGCGTCCGGCCGCTACCTCGGCGATGTCTACTCCAACCTCGCCAAGCTCGCTGCCTCCTCCCACTGACCTCCTGCCGATGTTTCACGTGAAACATCGAGTAGGACGCAGCACGTGGCGCGATCGGTTGTCCCGTCGCGTTCCGCGAGGTATCGCCGCGTCGGAGGCATCGCGCCCTCGATTCCGTGGGCGGGAAGCCGCTGTTCGTCGAAGGAGCGTCTCGCTCGCGGCAGTCCTTCGCTGTCACTGAGCGTGCAGGGGCGTAGAGCTACCCGTGAACTGCACACGCGCTGGCGAACGGACCGGCGTGCTGTCGTATGTCGACTGCGAGGGACGTTCTCGACAGACCAGGCCATCATCGGCGTTCGCCTCCGCCGAGCAGGATCCGGCGTATCGGAAGACTCGGCGCGGGCTGATTGCGGCCGCATCCCCTGCTGATCGAATCACCATGCATCGGCGTATCCAGACCGACCGCGTTCAGTGAATCATGGCGCTGATCGGCTGTTGTAGGAGCGGCCGATCGCGAAACGCTTCGCGGGCAACTCGATCAACGCTGGCGGCTCCGCGCGCAGAAGAGCGAGCTGGTGACCGGACCGGAGCACTGGATACGCTTGTGATGTTTCACGTGAAACATCGAGGCTACGGGGCCAGCGAGACCTCGGTAGGCTCGCCGATCTCCGCAAGGATGCGATTGAGGTCCTGAATGCTGGCGAAATCGATGACCATCTGCCCCTTCCGGGCGCCGAGGGTCACCTTCACGCGGGTATTGAGACGGTCTCCGAGATGATCCGCGACCGAGCTCAGGTGCCCGACGTGTCCCCCCTGCTCCTCCGGTGCGTCTCGCTTCGTCGCGCGCGGTGCCTTCATCTGCGCCGCGGCCGCCTCCGCAGCCCGCACCGACAGGTCCTCGTTCACGATCTTGTCGGCGAGACGCCGCATCGCATCGACGTTCTCGAGCGAGAGCACTGCACGCGCATGACCAGCACTGAGAACGCCCGCAGCGACGCGCGCCTGCACATCAGCCGGAAGTCTCAGCAGACGGAGCGTATTCGAGATCTGCGGACGCGACCGCCCGAGACGTGCCGCCAGTGCTTCCTGCGTGATGCCGAAGTCGCTCAGGAGCTGTTGATACGCGGACGCCTCTTCGAGCGGGTTGAGCTCCGCGCGGTGCAGATTCTCGAGGAGCGCATCCCGCAGCATGTTCTCGTCGGCGGTGTCCTTGACGACCGCAGGAATCGTGTCCAGACCAGCGGCCTTGGAGGCTCGGAACCGACGCTCCCCCATCACCAGCTCGTACTTCGCAGCGCCGCGGCCCTGGATCGGGCGCACCACGATCGGCTGCAGCACTCCGTACTCGCTGATGCTGTGGATCAGTTCGGCCAGATCGTCCTGATCGAACACCGAGCGCGGCTGTGCAGCGTTCGGGATGATCTCGCCGAGGGGCAGGCGGGCGAGCCGCGCTCCGGGAACCTCGAGCAGTGCGTCCGACTCCGACGTACCTGCGTTCTGGTCGGGGAAGAACACGTCTACCGGCCGGGCACGGGTGTCGTCTCCGGTGGGGATCAGTGCGCCGATGCCTCGGCCCAGTCCGGTTCGCTTGGCAGCCATCAGCGGGCCTCCCCTTCGGTCGCGGTCTCTGTTGTCGATCGTGCACCTCGTCGGGCGATCTCGGCAGCCGCCTCCAGATAGGCCAGCGAGCCCGACGACTGCGGGTCGTAGCTGATGACGCTCTGCCCGTAGCTCGGCGCCTCCGAGATGCGCACATTACGCGGGATCACGGCCTTGAGCACCTCCTTCGGGAAGTGCTCGCGCACCTCCGCTGCGACCTGGTGCGACAGGTTCGTGCGTCCGTCGAACATCGTCAGGAGGATCGTCGAGACCCCGAGATTCGGGTTGAGGTGCCGCTCGATCAGATCGATGTTCTTCAACAGCTGACTCAGCCCCTCCAGCGCGTAGTACTCGCACTGAATCGGGATCAGCACTTCACGCGCGGCGACGAAGGCATTGATCGTCAGAAGGCCGAGCGACGGCGGGCAGTCGATGAACACGTAGTCGAACGGCTCGTCCATCGCCTCAAGCATGCGGTCGAGTGCGCGACGGAGCCGCTGCTCGCGAGCGACGAGCGACACCAGCTCGATCTCGGCGCCGGCGAGATGGATCGTTGCCGGTACCCCGTAGAGCGTGTCGAACTCCGGGCTCTTCTGCACGACGTCGGCGAGTGGGGTGTCGTTGACGATCACGTCGTAGACACTCGTCGTTTCAGCGCGGTGTTCGATACCGAGCGCGGTGGAGGCATTGCCCTGGGGATCCAGATCGATCACCAGCACCTTCGCCGCGCCGCGCGCGAGCCCGGCCGCCAGGTTGACCGTGGTCGTCGTCTTGCCGACCCCACCCTTCTGGTTCGAGATCGTGATCACGCGCGTCGACTCCGGCTTCGGCAGCGGCTGTGCGTTCAGCAACGCGCGGCGACGGGTCATTTCGGCGATCTCGCGAGCGAGGGGAGTCGAGGAGTCGAATCCGCCGGGCAGTCCAGCAGGATCGGGATGTTTCACGTGAAACCTTCGCTCGGCAGTTCAGTCAGAGGGAGTACCGCGACGACCGGCGCCAGGAATCCAGATGATCTCTACGGCTGCCGAGGCGATCAACCCACTGTAGCTCGGACCACTCTCGTCACCTCGGAGAGCACGCCGTCACCCAGGACGATGACCTCCGGCGGCGACAGCCGGAAGCGCCGGATCTGCTTCTCCGCAGCCCCGATCTCCTTCTCCGCGTTGATCCCCTTCAGGAGCACGAGCTCGCCCCCGCGGCGCACCAGCGGCGCGGTCAATGGGATCAGTTTCGACAGAGCGCTCACCGCTCGTGCCGTGACCTGATCGAGCGGCTCGTCGAGCTTCGCCTCCTCCGCCCGAGCGCGGAGAACTGAGACATTGTCGAGTTCCAGCTCGTCGACCTGCTCCTGCAGCCAGACGACCCGGCGCTCCATCGGCTCGATCAGCACGAAGCGCACGTCGGGCCGCAGGATGCCCAGGACGACCCCGGGGAGGCCCGCACCGCTTCCCACGTCGCCGACGAGCCCAGGGCGCAGCAGAGGGGCGACCAGGGCGCTGTTGAGCACGTGCCTGGTCCACAGGCGCGGCAGCTCGAGGGGCCCGATGAGACCGCGCTCCTCGCCCTGCTCGGCCAGTGACGCCGTGAAGCGCCGAAGAACCTCGAGGCGGTCGCCTGCGATCGTCTCCGCGGCCGCGGGTTCCGGCTCGAGAGTCGGCTCCACGACAGTCAGCCGCGCGTGATGACGGTGTGCCGCTCGCGGGCTTCGCCACGCGACTCCGACACGAAGCCGCGCTCGCCCACCATGTCGTGCACGAGCTTGCGCTCGTAGGACGACATCGGAGGCAGGGACGCCGACGTGGCGCCCTCCTCGATGCGCTCGATCGCGCGGTCGACCAGCTGCGCCAGCTCGGCTTCACGCGCGTCACGCGAACCGCCGATGTCGAGGATGAGGCGCGAGAAAGCACCCGTCTTCGTCTGCACCGCGAGGCGCGTGAGCTCCTGCAGAGCCTGCACGGCGTCGGGGCGCGAGAGCACACGGAGGTTGGTGTCGCCCGACGCCGTGACCGACAGGTACACGCGGCCGTTGCGCACCTCGATGTCGATGTCGCCGTCGAGATCGCAGATGTCGAGGAACTCCTCGATGTAGTCGGCCGCGACGTCGCCCTCGTCCTCGAGCTGCGAAAGAGTCGACTCGGGAGCGCCCTCGGGCTGCTCGGCGGGCACTGCTGCGAGCTCGGACTCGTCGGTGAAGGTCTGCGTCGGATCGGTCATGTCGGTGCTTCTACTTTCCGGCTTGCTTCTTGGCGCGGCTCTTGCTGACGGGCTGCTGACGCTGTATCGCCTTCTTCTCGACGAGGGTGGTCTCGCCGGCGACATTGGTCTCCTCGACGAGCTTCCCCTTGCGGCGCAGGCGCTCCTCGCGGGCCTTGGCGGCCTCGCTGCCCGGGGTGGGCATGTTCCTGATGACGATGAACTGCTGGACCATCGTCCAGACGTTCGAGGTGAGCCAGTAGAACATCACGCCGAGCGGGAAGGCGAAGCCGGAGAAGGCGAACACCAGCGGGAGGATGTAGAGCAGGATGCGCTGCTGCTTGAACGTCGGCGAGGCCTTCGCCTCGGGGGACATGTTCTTCGAGACGATCTGCAGCTGAGTGATGAACTGCGACGCGGTCATCAGGACCACCATGATGACGGCGATCACCACGACGAGCTCCTGGCCGCCCTCCTGGAGCGCGCCCTGGATCGACTGGTGCAGCGGGGCGATGCCGAAGAGGTTGGCCTCACCGAACTGGCGCGCGAGGTTCGCATCGAGAGGTCCGACGCCGCGCTCGCTGCGCTGCGCGTCGTTCAGCACCGAGAAGAGGCTGAAGAAGATCGGCATCTGGATCAGCAGAGGCAGGCACGAGGCGAGCGGATTGGTGCCCGTCCGCTTGTAGAGCTCCATGGTCTCGCGGGACATCGCCTCGCGGGAGAGCTGATCGCGCTTGCCCTTGTACTTGTCCTGGATCTTCTTCAGCTGCGGAGCGACCTCCATCATCCGGCGCTGGCTCTTGATCTGCTTGACGAAGATCGGGATCAGAGCCGCACGGATCACCAGCACGAGCCCGACGATCGACAGCACCCAGGTGATGCCCGCCGCCGCGTCGAGGCCGGTGAAGGTGAGCACCTGATGGAAGGCGACGAGGATCAGCTCGACCGCCCATTTGAGGGGCCAGAGAATCGTGCCGAGGAGGTCCATAGGAGGGGGTCAGTCCTTTCGAGGGCCGACGACGAATCCGAGTCGCGTCACAGCGAAGCGGTTTCGGCCGGGGGCCGGTCGGTGCAGGGGGATCGAGGTCGGTACGTCATCGACGCCGCCGGCCGCCCAGGGGTGGCAGCGGAGGAGCCGGCGGGCCGCGAGGACGATGCCGAGGACGAGCCCGTGGAGCTGGACCGCCTGCAGCGCGTACGCGGAGCACGAGGGGTAGTAGCGGCAGACGTCACCGTAGAGAGGCGACACGACGGCGCGGTACACGAGGAGGAGCGCGATCCCGACGTTGCGGGGAATCAGGAGGACGCCCCAGCCGAGGCGCGAGGGCCACGACGCGGACTGCACTGCAGCAGCGGCCGTGGTCATGATCGGTCCTTCGCCGAGCGCGAGGTCCGGGCCATCGCAGCCACGACCTCCTCGCGGAGCGCCGGCCACGGTGCATCGGCGCTGCTCGGCAGCGCGCGGATCACGATCTCGGTCCCCGGCGCGGTGGTTCCGACCATCTCGAACGCCACCGCTTTGAGGCGGCGACGAACGGTGTTGCGGGTGACAGCCGATCCCACGGTCTTGGCCACGATGAATCCGAACCGCGCAGGAGAGGACCCTGAGGTCTTCCGGACATACGTGACGGTGTGCGGTCCTGTGGACCGCACACCGCGACGGACGACTGTCCGGTACTCGCCTCCGTGGACGATGCGATTCGCTCTGGCCAGCACCGCTGGACGGTATCGCGCGCTCTACGCCGAGAGCTCGGTGCGGCCCTTGGCGCGACGAGCGCTCAGGATGCCGCGACCGGCACGCGTGCGCATGCGCAGACGGAAGCCGTGCTTCTTGGCACGACGACGGTTGTTCGGCTGGAAGGTGCGCTTGCTCATAGTTCAATCTCCACGTACGTGTTCCGCGAGTGAGTCGGAGCCTCGCTGGGCTCCGGTCTCCCGGGAAGAGGGGGGTGCCCGAATCCGATTCGGCACGATCCGCGAGGACCGGGCGCGCGACCCCGGGCAGGCGTCAACTGATTAAAACTACGGCCTGCACTCCCGTCGGTCAAATGTGGCGCGGGCGAAACCTCGATTCTGCACGCGTCACCGCGCCTTCCGCGCATTGACACGCGGGTGTCGCTGTGGTGGATTTGTCTCCCATCGGCTCCGTTCGTTACCGTGTTGAGCCGCAGTTATCCACAGGCACGAACGGCCACGACCCGCGTCCGCGCTGGTATCGGCTCAGGCCCGTGGATAACCCTGTGCATGGATCGAGCCCCGAACCGGTCGGTCAGCACGACGATGCGCAGCCCTGCGCCCGCCCGCGTCGAGCACGAGATCCGATCGGGAGCTCCGCGGCCGACGACCGCTCGGGCGTCGAGGACTCCCGCCGCGGCAGCAGGCACGGCGACATCGAGCACGGCGACGACAGGCACCGCGACACCACGAACCGGGCGAGACCCGGGATGCAGACAGCGACGAGGACCGAGGACAGATGGCAGACGACACGTCGATGGTCGACGCGTGGAACGTGATCCTCGGGGCTCTGTCGCAGGACGAGCGGATCACCGCTCCCCTGTACGGCTTCGTCTCGCTGGTCGAGCCCAAGGGCATCATGGCCGGCACCTTCTATCTCGAGGTCCCCAACGAGTTCACTCGCGGGATGCTCGAGCAGCGTGTCCGCGTCCCGCTCCTGAGCGCGATCGGCACTCTCGACGACTCGTTCGGCGTCACGACGTTCGCCTTCGTGGTCAACCCCGACATCGAGCACGAGCCGATGACCTCGCCCTCGCAGTCGGAGTCGATGAACCCGTTCGAGCCGATCACCGGCGCCTCCGCGGCGATCACCCCGACGCGCGTCGTCGAGGAGCTGCGGACGGTCCCCGCGACCGACACCCGCCTCAACCCCAAGTACAGCTTCGACAACTTCGTCATCGGAGGCTCCAACCGCTTCGCGCACGCCGCCGCGGTCGCCGTGGCCGAGGCCCCCGCGAAGGCCTACAACCCGCTGTTCGTCTACGGCGACTCCGGACTCGGCAAGACACACCTCCTGCATGCCATCGGCCACTACGCGATGAGCCTCTACCCCGGGATCCGGGTGCGCTACGTCTCCTCCGAGGAGTTCACGAACGACTTCATCAACTCGATCGCGAACAACCGCGGCAACGCCTTCCACGGGCGGTACCGCAACGTCGACATCCTCCTCATCGACGACATCCAGTTCCTGCAGGGCAAGGCCGAGACGCAGGAGGCGTTCTTCCACACCTTCAACCAGCTGCACGACCACAACAAGCAGGTCGTGATCACGTCGGATCTGCCGCCCAAGGCCCTCACCGGCTTCGAGGACCGCATGCGCTCGCGATTCGAATGGGGCCTGATCACGGATGTGCAGGCACCCGACCTGGAGACCCGCATCGCGATCCTCCGCAAGAAGGCCGTGAGCGAGAAGCTGCTGGTGCCCGACGACATCCTCGAGTTCATGGCGTCGAAGGTGTCGAGCAACATCCGCGAGCTCGAGGGGACGCTCATCCGCGTCACCGCCTTCGCGAGCCTGAACCGCACGCCGGTCGACATGTCGCTGGTGCAGACGGTGCTGAAGGACCTGATCACGCTCGACGAGGACAACGTCATCTCGCCGGTCGAGATCATCAACCACACCGCCGACTACTTCAAGCTGACGGTCGACGACCTCTACGGCTCCTCGCGCTCGCAGGCGGTGGCCACGGCGCGCCAGATCGCGATGTACCTGTGCCGCGAGCTGACGAACCTGTCGCTGCCCAAGATCGGCCAGCTGTTCGGCAACCGCGACCACACCACCGTGATGTACGCCAACAAGAAGATCTCGGAGCTCATGAAGGAGCGCCGCAGCATCTACAACCAGGTCACCGAGCTGACCACCCGCATCAAGACGAACCGCTAGGGCGTCGGGCTGCCCGCCGCAGCCCACCGTGCTGATCGAGTGGCCCGCGCAGCGGGCGTATCGACATCCCCCCGCTCAGAAGGCTTCGCCGCGCCGCGCGCGTTCGACGGATCGAACGATTCCGGACGATTTCCACACGTGTGAGCAACCTGTGGATAACTGTGGACAACCGCCTCCGATCTGTGCGCCCGTCGGCCTCCCCTGTGGAATGACGAGGGGTCGCGCCGATCCATCCCCAGGGCGTCCACCGACGCGCTCACACCTCCTCCACAGAGCGAGGAGGTCCGCATCGCAGGCCGGAGTAGGGGCCTCGAGGGTTTTCCACAGTTTCCACACGTGTTAACACTGTTAACGCAGTTCTCTCTTTAATGAGGGGCGAACGACAACCTCTCCACAGGGCTCGGATCGGACGGCGGCCCGTTCCCGCATCCGGGCACGGCGAGGCTGACGAGTACGATGGGCGTCGGTCTTCGTCCACGACTCGTCAGGGGTGTAACTCGTGAGGTTCCAAGCCAACCGCGATGTCTTCAGCGAGGCGGTGTCCTTCGCGGTCAAGCTGCTTCCGCAGCGGACGACACTGCCGATCCTCTCGGGCGTCCTCATCGAGGCCACGACCGAGGGCCTCACCCTCTCGTCGTTCGACTACGAGGTCTCGGCGCAGACGAAGATCGCCGCCGACGTCGAGGAGACCGGCACTGTCCTCGTCTCGGGCCGGCTCCTCGCCGACATCGCGAACCGTCTGCCCAACGCGCCCGTCCGCATCTCGACCGACGAGTCGCGCGTCTCCGTCTCGGCGGGTTCGGCTCACTTCACGCTGCTGCAGATGCCTGTCGAGGAGTATCCGAGCATCCCCGAGATCGACGCTTCCACCGGTCTCGTGCCGGCGGACGCGTTCTCTGCAGCGATCTCGCAGGTCGCCGTCGCCGCCTCGCGCGACGACGTCACTCCGGTCATCACCGGCGTGCAGCTCGAGATCACCGACAACACGATCGGACTCGTCGCGACCGACCGCTACCGCGTCGCCGTCCGCGAGATCGACTGGGACAACGGCGACAACCCCGCACCCAGTCAGCCCCTGACCGCTCTCGTTCCCGCGCGCACACTGCAGGAGGTCGGCAAGACCTTCGGCCACTCGGGCACGGTGTCGGTCTCGATCACGAACCGCGACGAGCGCGAGCTGATCGCCTTCACCGCCGACCGCAAGACGGTGACGTCACTGCTGATCAAGGGCAACTTCCCTCCCGTGAAGCGCCTCTTCCCCGCCTCCGTCGAGAACTACGCGGTCATGTCGACGAGCGACCTCATCGAGGCCACTCGTCGCGTATCGCTCGTGCTCGAGCGCGAGGCCGCTCTGCGCTTCAGCTTCAGCAGCGACGGCCTCACCCTCGAGGCCATCGGGTCGGAGCAGGCGCAGGCGTCCGAGACGATCGACGCGATCGTCACCGGGACCGACGTGGTCGTGTCGCTGAAGCCGCAGTTCCTGCTCGACGGGCTCGCCGCCGTGCACTCGGAGTTCGTGCGCATCGCCTTCACGAAGACCGAGAACCCCAACAAGCCCGGCCCCGTGCTGATCACCGCGCAGACGTCGCGCGACCAGCCGGGCACGGACAGCTACCGCTACCTGCTCCAGCCCAACCTGCTGCTGCGCTGACCGGCGCCGGCCACCCCTCCCTCGCACCGTCGCGACCGCACCGCTGCCGACGAGCGCCCGCCCGCCGGAGATCGAACTCCAGGAAGGTTCACCATGCACATCGGACTCGTCGGACTCGGCAAGATGGGCGACAACATGCGCTCCCGCCTCCGTGAGAAGGGAGTGGAGGTGACCGGCTACGACCGCAACCCGGACGTGTCGGACGCCGCCTCCCTCGACGAGATGATCGCCGCGATCCCCGCGCCCCGCGTGGTCTGGGTGATGGTCCCCGCCGGCGACATCACGGATGCGGTCGTCAAGGACCTCTCCGAGAAGCTCAGCGAGGGCGACCTCGTCATCGACGGCGGCAACTCCCGCTTCACCGAGGACTTCAAGCACGACGCCCTGCTCAAGCCCAAGGGCATCCACTACATCGACGCCGGCGTCTCCGGTGGCGTGTGGGGCCTGCAGAACGGCTACGGCCTGATGGTGGGCGGCCCGAAGGAGCTCGTCGAGTACGCGATGCCCGTCTTCGACGCGCTGCGCCCCGAGGGCCCCCGCGAGGAGGGCTTCGTCCACGTCGGAGAGGTCGGAGCCGGCCACTACGCGAAGATGGTCCACAACGGCATCGAGTACGCGCTGATGCAGGCGTTCGCCGAAGGCTACGAGCTGCTCGAGACCCGCGACGACATCATCAAGGACGTCACCGGCACCTTCAAGGCGTGGCAGCGCGGCACGGTCGTCCGATCCTGGCTCCTGGAGCTCCTCGTCCGCGCTCTCGAGCAGGACCCGGAGTTCAAGAACATCGAGGGCTTCGTCCAGGACTCCGGAGAGGGCCGCTGGACCATCGAGGAGGCGATCAACAACGCCGTCCCGGTGCCCACGATCAGCGCGTCGATCTTCGCCCGCTTCGTGTCGCGTCAGGAGGACTCCCCCGCGATGAAGGCGGTCGCAGCGCTCCGCAACCAGTTCGGCGGGCACAGTGTCAAAGCCGTCGATTGAGCTGCGCTCAATCGACGGGCTCGGCCGGTCCCTGCCCGGCCTCGCGGCGGTCGGCTTCTCGAAGCGGTAGCGCCGTGTAGAGCCGGTTGCGAACGGCGACCTGCGGCCCGCCGCCACCGTGAGGCACAGGATGCTCTCACGGTGGCGGCGGGCCTACGGCCGCCTGCTCCCTACGGCGGCTGCCGCGACTTCTTCCGGTGGTGAGCCTGCGGCCGCCAGCTTCTGAGGAGGCTGCCGCATCTTCAGTGCTGGAACCGGGCAGGAAAGTTCCGCGGGGGTGGCTCGTTTGCACTGCATGCTGGTCGAGCAGGCCGCGCAGAGGGCACATCGAGACCCACCGGAGTCAGCAGGTCGCCGGGCGGCGGAGGAGTGGAGGAGGTGGCGGCGTGCAGGTGGTGCAGCTGGCGCTGAGCGACTTCCGGAACTACGCCTCCGTGGATGTGGAGCTGGTGCCGGGGCCGAACCTGTTCGTCGGGCGCAACGGGCAGGGCAAGACGAACCTCGTCGAGTCGCTCGGCTACCTCTCCACCCTCGGGTCGCACCGGGTCTCGACCGATCAGGCGCTCATCCGCGCGGGCCGCGACAGCGCGGTGATCCGGGCTCGGCTCCGCAACGCCGAGCGCGAGCTGCTCGCCGAGGTGCAGATCAACCGCTCCTCCCCCAACCGCGCGCAGATCAACCGCGGCGGCATCAAGCCGCGCGAGCTGCCCCGCTTCTTCTCGAGCGTGCTCTTCGCACCGGAGGATCTCCTCCTGATCCGCGGCGATCCCTCCGCCCGCCGCCGCTTCCTCGATCAGCTCGTCGTCCTCCGCTCCCCGCGGATGAGCGCGGTGCAGGCCGACTACGAGCGCGTGCTCCGGCAGCGCAACTCGCTGCTCAAGTCGGCTCGGGCGAGCGGGATCCGCGACACCTCGAAGCTCGGCACGCTCGACATCTGGGACGAGCGCCTGATCGCGCTCGGCTCCGAGATCATGCAGTCGCGTCTGACGCTCGTCGACGAGCTCAGCGGTCCGGTCCGCGGAGCCTACGAGGCGGTGGCCGGCGCCGACCAGCGGCCCCTCCTCCGCTCCCGGCTCAGCATCGAGGGGGCCGTCGACGACGACGGCGAGCCGCTCGAGGCCGCCGACTCCCCCGCTGCACCCGACGGGCGGGCACTCGCCGACGGTTTCGCGACGGCGCTGGCCTCGGTGCGCCGCCGCGAGCTCGACCGCGGCGTCTCGCTCGTCGGCCCGCACCGGGACGACGTGCAGTTCGAGCTCAACGACCTGCCCGCCAAGGGCTACGCGAGCCACGGCGAGAGCTGGTCGTTCGCGCTCGCGCTCAAGCTCGGGGCCGCCGAGCTGCTCCGCCGCGACTCCCCCATGGGGGATCCGGTGCTGATGCTCGACGACGTCTTCGCCGAGCTGGATGCGCGCCGGCGCGAGCGTCTCGCCTCCGTGGTCGCCGACTACGAGCAGGTGCTGATCACGGCCGCGGTGCTCGACGACGTGCCGGCCGACCTGGCGGCGCACACCGTGCGCATCGAGGCGGGCAGCATCGTGGTCCCCGAGGAGCAGACCGGGCGGACCGAGAAGACCGAGCCCGACGCCGAGGAGCCGGAGTCCCCCGCCGAGGAGCCCGACCGTGGCTGACTCCGCGCGTCGCGGCGCCCCGGCCCCCGACTCCGAGGCATCCCGCGTCTACCGGCACCTCAAGGAGGTCTTCGGAGGCGACGGCCCGCGCCGCGTCCGCAGGACCGTCGAGCGCGCGGAGCCCCGGGGCGATGCCATCCCGTTCGGCAAGGGCCGCGACCCGCACGATCTCGGGGACGTCCTCGACGGGCTCACCAAGAAGCTCGGCTGGACCGCTCCTCTGGCGCAGGGCGACCTGATCTCGTCGTGGACCGCGATCGCGGGCGAGGAGACGGCCAAGCACTCGACTCCGCTCGGTGTCGTCGACGGCGTGCTCACCGTCGCGTGCGAGTCGACGGCCTGGTCGACGCAGCTGCGGCTGATGAGGATCGAGATCATGAATCACATCGCGGTCAACTACTCCGACGCGGGCATCTCCGCGATCCGTTTCCAGGGCCCCGACGTCCCGAACTGGAAAAAGGGCCCCAGGTCGATTCCAGGGCGTGGTCCGCGCGATACCTACGGCTGAGGACGCATTTTAGGTCGACCACGAGATGTTCGGCCGTCAGATCGCCGCTCAGCGCCTCGAGCCGACCCGGTTCCGAGGTAGAATGGAGGGCCGCCGAACCGTTAGGGACGCCCCGTCCGCAAGATCTTGCGCGCCGAGATCTTCCGACTATCGATGCGTCGTGTCGGACCGTCAGAGGAGAACTCCACAGCTATGACCCCCGAGCCGACCGACTCCACGTCACCCGCCACGAACGACCTGGACGCGACCGGCTCCTCGGGCCCCGGTGCCGTCGAGCCCGGTGCCGTCGAGCCCGGTGCCGGTGAACAGACCGCTCCCCACGAGAGCATGTCGACGAAGTCCTCCGGCGATTACGGCGCCAACCAGATCCAGGTCCTCGAGGGCCTCGAGGCGGTGCGCAAGCGCCCCGGCATGTACATCGGATCGACGGGCCCGCGCGGTCTGCACCACCTCGTATACGAGATCGTCGACAACGCCGTCGACGAGGCGCTCGCGGGCTACTGCGACGACATCGAGGTCGTCATGCGCGCCGACGGAGGCGTGCGGGTCACCGACAACGGCCGCGGCATCCCCGTCGACATGCACCCGACCGAGGGCATCTCGACCGTCGAGCTCGTCCTCACCGTGCTGCACGCCGGCGGCAAGTTCGGCGGCGGCGGCTACGCCGTCTCGGGCGGTCTCCACGGCGTCGGCTCCTCCGTCGTCAACGCCCTCTCGAGCAGACTCGAGGTCGAGGTCAAGCGCCAGGGCGCGGTGTACCGCATGACCTTCGCCGACGGCGTCCCGGAGGCGCCGCTCAGCCAGGACGAGGCGAGCGACGAGACCGGCACCACCATCACGTTCTGGCCCAACGCCGAGATCTTCGAGACCGTCGAGTTCGACTACGAGACGCTGCGCGCCCGGTTCCAGCAGATGGCGTTCCTCAACAAGGGCCTGCGCATCGCGCTCACCGACGAGAACGAGGTCGAGTTCGACGGCGTCGGCGAGGACGAGACGTCCGGCCCGCGCAGTGACGTGTTCCTCTACGAGAAGGGTCTCGTCGACTACGTCGAGTACATCAACTCACTGAAGAAGTCGGATCTCGTGCACTCCGAGATCATCGACTTCGAGTCCGAGGACACCGAGCGCCGCATCTCGCTCGAGGTCGCGATGCAGTGGACCACGGCCTACACGGAGAGCGTGCACACCTACGCAAACACCATCAACACCCACGAGGGCGGCACTCACGAGGAGGGCTTCCGCGCGGCACTCACGACCCTCGTGAACAAGTACGCCCGCGCGAACAACCTCCTGAAGGAGAAGGACGAGAACCTCTCCGGCGACGACATCCGCGAGGGCCTCACCGCCGTCGTGTCGATCAAGCTCGGAGAGCCGCAGTTCGAGGGCCAGACGAAGACCAAGCTCGGCAACACCGAGGCCAAGGCGTTCGTGCAGCGGGTGGCCGGCGAGCAGCTCGCCGACTGGTTCGATCGCAACCCCAACCAGGCCAAGGACATCATCCGCAAGGCGATCCAGGCCGCGTCCGCGCGGATGGCCGCCCGCAAGGCCCGCGAGACCGCCCGTCGCAAGGGGCTGCTCGAGGGCGGCGGCATGCCGGGCAAGCTCAAGGACTGCCAGTCGAAGGACCCGTCGATCTCCGAGATCTTCATCGTCGAGGGCGACTCGGCGGGCGGCTCGGCCGTCCAGGGCCGCAACCCCGAGACGCAGGCGATCCTCCCCCTCCGCGGCAAGATCCTCAACGTCGAGAAGGCCCGTCTCGACAGGGCTCTCGGCAACAACGAGGTCCAGGCGATGATCACGGCCTTCGGAGCCGGCATCGGCGAGGACTTCAACCCCGACAAGGCGCGGTACCACAAGATCATCCTGATGGCCGACGCCGACGTCGACGGCCAGCACATCACGACGCTGCTGCTGACGCTGCTCTTCCGCTACATGCGTCCGCTGATCGATCTCGGCTACGTCTACCTCGCACAGCCGCCGCTCTACCGCCTCAAGTGGTCGAACTCGCCGCACGAGTACGTCTACAGCGACCGCGAGCGCGACGCTCTGCTCGCGCACGGCTCGGCGACCAACAAGCGGATGCCGAAGGACAACGGGATCCAGCGCTACAAGGGTCTCGGCGAGATGGACTACAAGGAGCTGTGGGAGACCACGATGGACCCCGCGACGCGGACCCTCCTCCAGGTCACGCTCGACGATGCGGCCGCGGCAGACGAGATCTTCTCGACCCTGATGGGCGAGGACGTCGAATCCCGCCGCTCCTTCATCCAGAAGAATGCGAAGGACGTGAGGTTCCTCGATATTTGAGATCGCATCGCGATCTCGGATGTCGAGAAAGGCGGCAGCCCCGCGGCACACGGCCGCGGAAAGCAACCACTTCGACAACGTGACGGCGGCCCTCAATGGGCCGCACCACCGACAAGAACACCGACACCGGCCCGCCGTCCACCACAACGACTGACACCCAGCGCACTCGCCCTCGATGACCACCCGAGGCCCTGGCCCACCTGAGAAGACAGAGACTCATGGCAGACGAACCCACCACCCCCACCGGACCCGACGAGGGCGAGGACATCGTCACCGAGACCGGTGTCGTGATCCACGGGCACGACAAGATCGAGCCCGTCGACCTGCAGCTCGAGATGCAGCGCTCGTACCTCGACTACGCGATGAGCGTCATCGTCGGCCGCGCCCTCCCCGAGGTGCGCGACGGGCTCAAGCCCGTGCACCGCCGCGTGATCTACGCCATGTACGACGGCGGCTACCGCCCCGACAAGGCGTTCTCGAAGTGCTCGCGCGTCGTCGGCGACGTCATGGGCCAGTTCCACCCGCACGGCGACTCCGCCATCTACGACGCCCTCGTGCGTCTCGTGCAGCCGTGGAGCCTCCGCTACCCGCTCGCGCTCGGTCAGGGCAACTTCGGCTCCCCCGGCAACGACGGCGCGGCGGCCCCCCGGTACACCGAGACGAAGATGTCCCCCCTGGCCCTCGAGATGGTCAAGGACATCGACAAGAACACTGTCGACTTCCAGGACAACTACGACGGCCGCACCCGCGAGCCGGCGATCCTCCCCGCGCGCTTCCCCAATCTCCTCGTCAACGGCTCGGTCGGCATCGCCGTGGGCATGGCGACGAACATCCCGCCGCACAACCTGCGCGAGGTGGCGGCCGGGGCCAAGTGGGCGCTCGAGAACCCGGAGGCGTCGCGCGAGGAGCTCCTCGACGCGCTGCTGCAGCGCATCAAGGGCCCCGACTTCCCCACCGGCGCGCAGATCCTCGGGGTCCGCGGCATCCAGGACGCCTACCGCACCGGTCGCGGCTCGATCACGATGCGCGCCGTCGTCTCGATCGAGGAGATCCAGGGTCGCACCTGCCTCGTCGTCACCGAGCTGCCGTACCAGGTGAACCCCGACAACCTCGCGATCAAGATCGCCGAGCTCGTGAAGGACGGCCGTGTCTCGGGCATCGCCGACATCCGCGACGAGACCTCCGGCCGCACGGGTCAGCGCCTCGTCGTCGTGCTCAAGCGCGACGCCGTCGCCAAGGTCGTGCTGAACAACCTCTACAAGCACACCCCGCTGCAGGAGAACTTCGGCGCGAACATGCTCGCGATCGTCGACGGCATCCCGCGCACGCTCTCCCTCGACGGCTTCATCCGCGCGTGGGTCGACCACCAGGTCGAGGTCATCGTCCGCCGCACCCAGTACCTCCTCGACGAGGCCGAGGCGCGCATCCACATCCTGCGCGGCTACCTCAAGGCGCTCGACGCGCTCGACGAGGTCATCGCCCTCATCCGCCGCTCCCCCACCGTCGAGGAGGCGCGCGACGGCCTGATGGAGCTCCTCGAGATCGACGAGGTCCAGGCTCGCGCGATCCTCGACATGCAGCTGCGTCGCCTGGCCGCGCTCGAGCGCCAGAAGATCATCGACGAGCACGACCGCATCCAGGCCGAGATCGAGGACTACAAGTCGATCCTCGCGAGCCCGGAGCGCCAGCGCACCATCATCTCCGACGAGCTCGACGAGATCGTCGAGCGCTTCGGTGACGACCGCCGCACCGAGATCCTGTTCGGGTTCGACGGCGACATGAGCGTCGAGGACCTCATCCCCGAGGAGGAGATGGTCGTCACCGTCACCCGCGGCGGCTACCTCAAGCGCACCAAGAGCGACTCCTACCGCGCGCAGCACCGCGGCGGCCGGGGAGTGCGCGGTGCGCAGCTGAAGGCCGACGACATCGTCGAGCACTTCTTCGTCACCACCACGCACCACTGGCTGCTGTTCTTCACGAACACCGGACGCGTGTACCGCGCCAAGACCTATGAGCTGCAGGAGGCCGGCCGCGACGCGAAGGGCCAGCACATCGCGAACCTGCTCGCCCTCGAGCCCGGCGAGCAGATCGCGCAGATCCTCGACATCCGCGACTACGAGGCGGCCCGCTACCTCGTGCTCGCCACCCGCGACGGACTGGTGAAGAAGACGGCCCTGCTCGAGTACGACACCAACCGCACCGGCGGCATCATCGCGATCAAGCTCCGCGAGGGCGACGAGCTGGTCTCGGCGATGCTGGTCGAGGACGACAGCGACGTGCTGCTCGTCTCCCGCAAGGGCATGTCGATCCGCTTCACCGCCTCCGATGCGGCGCTGCGCCCGATGGGCCGGTCGACCTCCGGAGTCATGGGCATGTCGTTCCGCGGCGACGACCGACTGCTCGACGCCAACGTCGTCAGCGACGAGGGCTACGTGTTCGTGGTCACCGAGGGCGGCTACGCCAAGCGCACCGCGGTCGACCAGTACCGCCTCCAGGGCCGCGGCGGGCTCGGCATCAAGGTGGCCAAGCTCGAGGAGAAGCGCGGCGACCTGGTCGGTGCGATCATCACGGGAGAGGACGACGAGGTCCTCGTCGTCCTCGCCAGCGGCAAGGTGGTACGCTCTGCCGTGGCCGAGGTACCGGCCAAGGGTCGCGACACCATGGGAGTCGTCTTCGCACGATTCGCAGAGGACGACCGCATCATCGCACTCGCCAAGAACACCGAACGCAATCTCGACGCCCCGGACGAGGATCCCGACGCCGCAGCGGCGTCCTCCGAATCCGGCCCGGTGTCGGAGGAGGATGGGTCCGTAGATGAGTAGCAGCGTCGCCGAGAAGCTCGCCAAGAAGTCCGCGAAGAGCCCGGCGGCGAAGCAGGTCCGACTCAAGCTCGTGTACGTCGACTTCTGGTCGTCCGTGAAGCTGTCGTTCCTGCTGGGGCTGACGCTCGCGATCATCACGATCGTGGTCGTCTACCTCGTCTACACGGTGCTCGCGCAGACGGGCGTGTTCGACCAGGTCAATGGCCTGGTGCAGGACATCGCCGGCGCAGAGGCGTTCGACCTCAACACGATCATCTCGCTGCCCCAGATCATGGGCTTCGCGGTCGTCGTGGCGGTGCTGAACACGATCGTCACCACCGCCCTCGGAGCGATCGTGGCGCTGCTGTACAACCTCAGCGTCAAGATCACCGGCGGTCTGCTGGTCGGCTTCACCAACCAGTAGGGCGGCACGGAGCGGCCGATTGGGATTCTGACGCAAGATCAGGTAACGTCTCCTCTGGCCATTTCGGGGGTATAGCTCAGGCGGTTAGAGCGCTTCACTGATAATGAAGAGGTCCCAGGTTCAAGTCCTGGTACCCCCACTGTGCCGATTGTGATCGCCGCTCCTCGCGCGGCGATCCGCGGTCGGCTTGTCGAGGTGGCCCGTTCCCATGGAGCGGGTCGCGTCGGCTGCCGAGAATCGCTGGAACGCGATTCTCGCCTCCCGCCTTCATCCGGCGGTAGAACCCTCCTGATCGGCTCGCTGATCCGGGGCCTTAGCTCAGTTGGTAGAGCGCCTGCTTTGCAAGCAGGATGTCGGGAGTTCGATTCTCCCAGGCTCCACATAGTCCAGCAGCGCTCCGCGGCTGCCGTCGTGCCGGCTGATCGGTGAACGCCGGCCGTCAGCGTCTCGGGCTGCGTCGCCTCGCACGTGCACCGAAGGCGTCGAGTGCCACCAGGACCTCCGTCGCCTGGAAGTAGCGGTTGCGGCGGCCCGTACCCCAGCGCGACAGTACCTCCGCCTCAACGAGAGTCCGGACGGAGGCGTCAGCAGCGGGGAAGCTGACCCCGAGTTCGCGGGCGACTATCGGCACCGTCACGATGGGCTGTCGCAGCAGCATCCGCTTCAGTCGGTGTGCTGAGGAGTCACTGCGCGCGTGGATCACGTCGTCCCATCGGGATCCGATCCGTGTGATGTCCTGCTCGAGGATGCGCCCGTTCGAGACAGCGGCGAACGCCGCCTCCGACATCGTCTCGACGATCGGCCGGACGTCTCCCTCCCGGTAGGAGCTCAGAGCGCGGAAGTACCGCTCCGTGTCCCCGAGGAGACCCGCGGAGACGGGGACGGTGACATTCCTCGTCACGCCGCTCGCGCGCAGCATGCCCTGCACAAGTGCTCTCCCGGTGCGACCGTTCCCGTCCGGGAAGGGGTGGATCGTCTCGAACTGCGCGTGCGCGACGGCGAGCTGGGCCATCAGCGGCAGATCGACTCGTCGCGCGAAGGCCATCACGTCGTCCATCAGAGCCGGAACACGATCGTGGTGGGGTGGGACGAAGGCGGCGGCGTGGGGCGAGAGCCCGCCACCGCCGATCCAGACCTGATCGTCACGCCACTGCCCGACGATGTCGGGGTTCGACTCCTCGAGAAGGGCCTTGTGCATCGTCAGGACAGCGGCCGTGTCGAGGTCGTGAGACAGCGCGACCGCCGCCTCCATCGCTGCGACGTTGCGGACCACCAGCTTCGCATTCGCCGAAGTCGAGTCGCCGAGCTCCGCGAGCGCCACCTGCTTGGCCGAGGACGTGAGGTGCTCGACCTCGGAGCTCGAGGCGCTCTCGGTGCGGAGCAGGATCGAGGCGAACGGAGCGGCCAGAGAGCCGACTTCGGCGTCGAACCGGGTGAGCTCCCGTCCTGCGTCCTCGCTGAGTGCGACGAGTTCATCCGGCAGTGAGAGATCGAGCTCCGCGATGAAGGCCGGGACGGCCGCCTCGTACGGTCCGGCGGCAGCGAGGATCCTCCGGCGGGAGGCGACCTCGTCTCCGCTTCGCTGCCAGGGTCGTGACTCGAAGGTCGTGCGCGGCCACGCAGGCTGTCGCTGCTCCCCCTTGCCTTCCATCACCATGCGGCCATGTTACTCAAGCTTGAAGATCTAAGCTTTAATAAGGCGCGGAACGATCTTGGAATGGCTCGGCGTCAGGCCGGCTGGCAGGCGAGGCCGAGGAAGTTCTCGACGGAGAGGGTCTCGGATGTGCCGTCGCGGATGTCGCCGACGATGATCTCGCCGACCGAGAGGGTGTCGAACTGGTCCGAGGTGAAGACCACCGGACGCACCGACATCGAGCGGCCGTCGGCGTAGGCGCCGAGCGAGTAGTCGATTCCCGGAGCGAAGCGGTCGATCACGGTGTCGGCCGGCCACACGGTGCGGCCCACCAGATCCGTGGCACCGAGCTCGGTGACGGCCTCGGGGGAGACCCAGCGGGTGATCCTCCGCTGCCCGTCGCCGATGATCAGAGGAGCACGGTCCTCGGTGGCGAGGTCGAGTCCGTCCACGCTCCCCGAGCAGACCACGACGACCCCGAGGACCTGGCCGTACTGGCCGCCCCGTCCGATGCCGACGACGGCGCTCGAGACGGGCTCGGTCGCGCATCCGGACAGGGCGAGGGAGGCGAGCGTCGCGAGCGCGACTCCGGTGGCAGCGATGCCGTTGCGCATGGGACCTCCCGAGGTCACCCTACGGCCGGGAGGGCGAGAGCCAGGGCGGAGAGTGCCTGGGGGAGCGACGGCGCTCCCTCGGCCCGGAACACGGCCGTTCCCTCCGCGTTGCGCACGATCACGGTCGGGGTGGAGCGGATGTCGGCGACCTCGGCCTCGGCGGGGTGGAACGCGACGTCCGACTCGCGGATCTCGGCCGACGGGACGAGCTCGGCTGCACGCTCGAGCACCGAGCGCGCGGCGTTGCAGGCGCCGCAGAAGGCGGAGGTGTACAGCTCGATGATCATGGGAGGGCCAACGCCGTGCGCGACCCGGTGATTCCCGGGACGGTCAGCGGAGGAGCCACGCCTCGTTCATCCCGAGCGCCACGTCGACCAGTTCGACGCGCTCGAGACCCTCGACCTCGGCGAGTGGGAACCAGGCGGCCGCGTCGGTGGAGCCGTCGACCTCGTGGGTGAGCTCGCCGCCGACGATACGGGCGCGGTAGACGACGCGGATCGCGTGCAGGGGCCCGGCCTCGGGCACGCTGCGGCGGTGCGCGGGGATCACGTGCGAGTCGACCCCGATCAGGGCCTCGAGCTCGGCGTGGAAGCCCGTCTCCTCGAAGATCTCGCGGACGGCGGCGTCGGCGGGCGACTCGCCCTCGTCGATCCCGCCGCCGGGAAGCGTCCACGCCTCCCACGGTCCCTGGCTCCAGTGAGCGAGGAGCATGCGGTCGCCGTCGATGATCACGCCGTACGCGGCGACCCGGATGTCCATCGGAGAAGCCTAACCCCGGAGCCGCGAGGTTCCGGACAGACGGAAGGACCGGACCTCGCGGGGCGAGATCCGGTCCGGGAGTCCGTCGATCAGGAGGCGGTCGACGCGGGGGACTGCGCGGCGCTGGCCGGCTCGTCCTCGGCGACCCACAGCTCGTCGTCGGCGCGGAACGTCTGCCAGACGGCGTAGCCGATCCCGCCGACGGCGACGAGAGCGGCGCCGATCGCGAAGACCGTGCCGGCCTTGTTCTTCTTCTTCGGGGGAGTGGTCAGCTCCTCCCAGCGCGCCTTCGAGATCTCGGCGAGCTTCGCGCGGTTCTTCGAGTCCTTCGCGGCCTCGAACGCGGCCGCGGCGGTGCCGCCGACAGCGGCGAAGGTCGGCAGGACCTTGTGCTTGTAGGCGTCGCGAGCCGAGGAGTACGTGCCCTCGACCGCCGAGACGCCGTTGTCGTAGACCGGCCGCACGCGGGACTGGTACGTGTCCTTGACGAGGGGCACGACCTCCTTCTTCGCGTACTTGGTCGCGTGACGGCGGCTCTTCTCGAGAACAGAGGCGGCGTGCGCCAGCACTTCCTGCTGCTCGCTCCAGACCGCCTCGGCGTTCTTGCGGAGACGCTTGAGATCCTTCTTGTGCTTACGTGACAGACCCACTTGGTCCTCCATCGGCTACGAGCAGCGAACGCGTCAATACTGCCACTCATCGCGAGGCGTCCGCATCGCGCACCCAGCGCATTGACACCGGGCGTTGCGGAGCCCTACATACGCGCTGTGCGAGAATCCACCCATGCCTTTGCACACCGCAGTTGCGACGTTCCACACCAACAAGGGCGACATCGTCGTCAACCTCTACGGGAATCACGCTCCCAAGACGGTCCGCAACTTCGTCGGTCTCGCGACCGGCGAGATCGAGTGGACCCACCCCGCCACCGGCGCCAAGACCACCGAGCCGCTCTACAACGGCACCGTGTTCCACCGCGTCATCCCCGACTTCATGCTCCAGGGCGGCGACCCGCTCGGCCAGGGCATCGGCGGCCCCGGCTTCCAGTTCGACGACGAGATCAGCCCTGAGCTGGACTTCACCGAGCCCTACATCCTCGCGATGGCCAACGCCGGCAAGCAGGCGGGCCGTGGCACGAACGGCTCGCAGTTCTTCATCACTGTCGCTCCGACGACGTGGCTGCAGGGCAAGCACACCATCTTCGGTGCCGTCGCCGACGAGGAGTCGAAGAAACTCGTGCAGTCGCTCTCGACCGTGGCGACCGACGGTCGCGACAAGCCGCTCGACGACGTCGTGATCGACAGCGTCGAGATCACCGAGGCCTGATCGCCTCGTCCATCACCATCCTCTCGAGGGCCGGGTCCGGAAGGGCCCGGCCCTCGTTCTCACCGGAGGCACGTCCGTGACCCAGGTCCCGCCGAGCAGCGCGTACGCCTGCTACCGCCACCCCGACCGGCAGAGCTTCGTGCGCTGCCAGCGCTGCGGCCGAACCATCTGCGGCGAGTGCCAGACTCCGGCCCCTGTCGGCGTGATCTGCCCCGACGACATGGCGCAGCAGCGCGCCTCCGCCCCGCGCACCCGCGGACCACTGCTCTCGCGTGTGCGTGCGATGACCCGGGCCGACCAGCCGACGGTCACCTACGCGATCATCGCCCTCTGCATCGTCGTATGGATCCTCGAGATCCTCCCGTTCGTGGGCAACACCGTCATCGGCGGGCTGCTCTACGCCCCCGCCTACACGCTCCCCGGCTTCGGTGCCGGGTTCGAGCCGTGGCGGATGCTGACCTCGGTGTTCCTGCACAGCACGTCCCTCTTCTTCGTCATCCCGTTCCACCTCGTGCTGAACATGTACACGCTGTGGGTGTTCGGCATGGCTCTCGAGCGGATGCTCGGCCGTGGGCGGTACCTCACCCTCTTCCTCCTGAGCGGCTTCGCGGGATCGGTCGGGGTGCTACTGCTGTCGAACCCGCTGACCCCGGTGCTCGGCGCCTCCGGAGCGATCTTCGGCCTGATGGGCGCGTACCTCGTGATCCTGCGCCACCTGGGCGGTCAGGCCTCGCAGCTGCTCGTGCTGGTCGGGCTCAACCTCGTCATCGGCTTCCTGCCCGGCATGAACGTCGCCTGGCAGGCGCACGTCGGCGGCCTGGTCGCCGGGGCGCTGATCGGGCTGGTCTACACGCGCACGCGGCAGAGGTCGCAGCGCCGCACCCAGAATCTCCTCGTCGGGCTGATCGGCGCAGGTCTCGTCGCGGTCACCGCGGCGGCGTACGTCCTCGCGTAGACGCGCCGCAACTCCCGACACCTCCTGATTCGGTTACTCGTCACCGGGGCGGCTGCCCCGTCCACAACGGCTCTTCACAGCTGTGGACGGAGTTATCCACAGAGTTGTTAACACTGGGGAGAACTACGCCAGTGTGATTCGGACGCCGCGCGGGAGCAGGACGATCCGGGCTGCCGATCGGCAGTCGTGGCGCCGATGCGGCGCTGCGGCCGCTGCGAGTCTCCGTTCTGGGACGGCTCGGGAGTTCTCCACAGGAGTTTCCACACCTGGGGATAATTACACGCGTGTAGTTCCCGCGAGGAGCGCGATCACGACCGTCGCCTCCCGCTCGTCGTCGTAGCGGATCCGGGTCTCGAAGCCTGCGGTGGTGAAGGCTGCACCGCTCGCCTCCGCCTGCTCACGGCTCGACTCGATGACGACTCCGCCCCGAGGAGCCAGCCAGTCGCGCGACTCGAGCGCGATCCTCCTGTGCAGCTCGAGGCCGTCGGCGCCGCCGTCGAGCGACTCGACGGGCTCGTGCAGCCGGGCCTCGGGAGGCATCAGAGCGATCGCCTCGGTGGGCACGTAGGGGGCGTTCACGACGACGAAGTCGATGCGGTGCCGGAACGAGTCGGGCAGCGCGGAGAAGAGGTCGCCCTCGTAGACGGGGGCGAGGCCGTCGAGAGTGCGGCGCGCGCAGGCGACGGCCGCAGGGGAGACGTCGGCGGCGAGCAGCCGGAGTCGCGGGCGCTCCTCGAGCAGGGAGCGGCCGATCGCGCCGGCTCCGCAGCAGAGGTCGAGAACGACGGCGGTGGGGGAGGGGAGGAGCGGGAGGGCCGCGTCGACGACGAACTCGGTGCGCACCCGCGGCACGAAGACACTGGGCATCACAGGAATGCGCAGCCCGCGGAAGGCGACCCAGCCGAGGATCTGCTCGAGCGGCTCGCCGGCCTCGCGCCGGCGCAGGAGCGCCTCGAGTGGCTCGTCATCGACGGCGGCCTCCTCGAGGAGGCCGGCCTCCTCCTCCGCGAAGACGCAGCCGACGGCGCGCAGCCTCGCCACCGACGACGAACGCCCCGTCGGCGGGCCGGACGGGGCGTCGTTCATGAACGAGAGGGGATCAGCGCCAGCGGGTCGTCATCAGGAAGCCGATGAACGCGATGCCGAACCCGATCAGGATGTTGAGGTTGCCGAGATCGGGGATCGGCAGGACTCCCTGGCTCACGTAGAAGACGATGATCCAGGCGAGTCCGAGCAGCATGAAGCCGAACATCACCGGCTTGAACCAGACCGGGTTGGGAGTGGGCTCACCGGCACGGGCTTCTTCGCGCTCGGGCTTCGGGCTCTTCGTCGCTCGTGCCATGCCGACCACTGTACCGGGCTAGGGCGGAGGACCGGGAGCGCGCGGCCTGAGGGGGACCTGTGGAGAGCTGTCCACAAGCCTTCACAGCCGGGTCCGCGGTTCACGGCCCCCGCTTAGACTCGGGGCATGTCCGACCAGCCGCCCGGGGCAGCTCCCCTCCGCCCGCGCTCGACGCGCAGGCGCGTGCGTCCGCGAACCCGACTCTCGTTCTTCGGTGTTCTCGGCGAGCTGCTCACGACGGCGGGCGTTCTGGTCCTGCTCTTCCTCGGCTGGCAGCTGTGGTGGAACGACGCGGTGATCGCGGGGCAGCAGACCTCGGAGGCGGCAGAGCTGCGCGACAGCTGGGGCCCCTCCGATCCGGTCCCCGCGCCGACCGAGGCCGCCGAGGCGGCGCCGGCCGACTTCGGCACCCCGGTGGTCGCCTCGGCCGCCGCTCTCGACACCTCCTTCGGCAACCTCTACATCCCCCGCTACGGCGAGGGCTGGGTGCGGACGATCGCCGAGGGGATCGACGCCGCGAACGTCCTCGACGAGGGCAGCATCGGCCACTACCCCGGCACGCAGATGCCCGGCGAGGCCGGCAACTTCGCGCTCGCCGCCCATCGGAGCGCGTACGGGGGCGGGATGCACCTCATCGACGAGCTGCAGCTGGGCGACGCGATCTACATCGAGACGGCCGACGGCTGGTACACCTACCGGTTCCGCAACCTCGAATACGTGCAGCCGTCCGACGTGCAGGTGATCGACCCGGTGCCGTGGACGACGGACGTGGTGCCCACGGATCGGCTCATCACCCTGACGAGCTGCAATCCGCTCTACTCGACGGCCGAGCGCATCATCGCGTACGGCGTCTTCGACTCGTGGCAGCCCCGATCGGCCGGTCCTCCCGCTGAGATCGCGGCCTCGCTGGCACAGGAGGGCTGATCGTGTACGCGGCGCTGTGGCGTGTCCTCCCCGGACCCTGGTGGGTCCGGCTGATCCTCCTGCTGGTGCTCCTCGTTCTCGTGCTCGCCGCACTGGCCGAGTGGGTGTTCCCGTGGGTGCAGTCGATCGTGCTCGATCAGAACGTCACCGTTCAGGAGTGAGCGTGATCGGGGGTCGATCGGGATGACCCGGATCCTCGTGATCGATCACTACGACAGCTTCGTCTTCACTCTGGTCGCGTATCTGCGTGAGCTCGGCGCCGAGGTGGAGCTCGTCGAGGCGGCAGACCTCGTCGTGGGCGATGTCGAGGTGCTCGACGGGGTCGACGGCGTGCTCCTCTCGCCGGGTCCGGGGCGGCCGGGCGATGTCGCAGCGTCGATCGCGCTCGTCCACCACGCTGTCGCCACCGGTCGCCCGCTGCTCGGAGTGTGCCTCGGTCATCAGGTGATCGCGCAGGCGCTCGGCGGCAGAGTGTCGGAGGCGCCGGAACTGGTCCACGGACGCACGTCGGCCGTCCTGCACCAGGGAGATCCGCTCTTCACCGGCCTCCCCTCGGGCTTCTCGGCCATGCGCTACCACTCGCTCGCCGTCGAGCGGGCGTCGTTGCCCGAAGCGCTCGTGGTCACCGCGGCCACGGCGGACGGCGTGGTGATGGGGCTCCGGCACCGCACCGCACCGGTCCTCGGCGTGCAGTTCCACCCCGAGTCGGTGCTCACCGACAACGGGCGCCGGCTCATCACGAACTGGCTCGTCGAGGTGGGCGAGAACATCACATGATCTCTTCCCCTCAATGTCCGAGGAGGAGGGATTCTGCTTATCATCCGATGACTCGTCGGCTAATCCTTTCGATTCTCATCCGGCCTTTTCCGACGAGAGCAACGAGTCGTCCGCCCGCACGTTGTACCGCGAACGGGGGTAGGATATCCGCGTCAGGGTAGATGCGGATTGCGCCAGAAAAGCGCTATGCAGGTGGTGCAACCGAGATGGATCGGCGCCGTGACGGGGCTACACACATTTGCTCCCGAGTGAAGCCCCCCAAGGTGGTGTCGCGATATGACGGACAGTTGGCGGAGAGTAGAGCGCTCTCTCCATGCATAATCAAAGGGCGTCGACAGGGGGTCGAGCGCACACAGACTCTTCGGGAGATCGCATGGTGGACTCGATTTCCTGGTCCTATTCGGGAATAAGAGAGCTCGAGACTCTCGGGCCGCGCGTCGTCGTGAAGCCAGGCACTGTCCCCCGTCTGTCGGGCGCCGGATTCTCGTCGAGCGACCTCACCGCCACCCTGATCTCCACCTCCCCGCTGCGCGTGCTCCGCGGGACCTGGGGTGCTGACGACTGCTCCGTCCTGAACTTCTGCTTCCTCATCGACGGCTTCGTGCGGATGGTCGGACCGGAGCGGACGGTCCTGCTGCGGCCGGGGTCTATCTCGTATCAGGCGGGCATGACGACCTTCACGACGGAGTCGACGACTCCGGCGACCCTGCTGCAGCTCTCGCTCCGGCGGGAGGAGATGCGCCGCTACGGATTCGACACCGAGGCCGGTCTGTACGCGCTCGATCCGGACGCGCGCTCGACCCGCGCCGCCTTCGCCTTCACCACCGCCTTCGCGCTGGCGGCCGATGCGGGAGCGGGGCTTCCCAGCGACAGCGAGGTCGGCGGCTTCGCGCACGTCGTCAAGCAGCTGCTCGTCGGTGCCTTCCTCTCGGCAGTGGGTACGCAGCCCGGCACGACGAGCGTGCGCGCAGCGACACTCGGCCGAGCCCGGACAGTGATCGATCGGACGCACCGCACTCCTCGGTGCACCCCGGAGGCGGTGGCCGACGCGGTCAACGTGTCGACGCGCTCGCTGCAGCGATTGTTCGAGGATGCGGGGACGACCGTGGCGAGCGAGATCGAGCGCGCCCGGGTGGCGAGCGCGGTCGAGCTGCTGCGTCGGCGGCCGCGGGAGATCTCGCTGGAGACGATCGCGGCGGCGTCCGGCTTCTCCTCGGCCGACCACCTGCGCCGGGCCCTGAAGCGCCGCGAGGGCCTCACCCCGAGCGACATCCGCGGCCGGACGGCCCTGCCGGGCGAGCACAGCGCGCAGGACAACGTGCTGCGGCTCTCACCGGCGCTGTCCGACGCGAAGCGCGCCTGAGAGCGGTCGGTCACCGCCGGCGGAGGCTGGTTCCGGGGACGAGTCCACGTCCGTGGGGAGGTGGGTCTCGATCTGCCTTTGCGGGGCTGCTCGACCAGCGGGCCCGGGAGCCGCCGTCAGGCCGGCGGACGGGTGACTTGCCGCTCGGCGGTCAGCCCGCGCAGTAGCCGAGGACGATCGTCGAGCCCTGGGGAACGTCTCCGGGTGCGACGGACTGCGTGGTGATCGGCGGGTTGGCGCGGACCGAGTCGCAGGTCTCGTCGGGTGCCTCCTCGCCCACGAGCTGGAGCTGCTCGCCCGCGAGGGTCGCGAGCGCGGTGCTCAGCGACTGACCGACCAGATCGGGGAGCGTGACGTTGCCCGAGGAGACAACGAGGTCGACCGGAGTCCCGGGAGCGGCCTCCTGGGCGGCGGCGGGGGTGCTCGAGATCACGACGTCGGCGGGCACGGTCGGGGAGTTCTGGCGGGTCTGCGAGCCCTCGACGAGCCCGGCGCCCGTGAGGGCGGCGACCGCATCGGCCAGAGCGGTCCCGGCGGTCGCGGGGACGGCGACGGGCTGGGGGCCCTGCGAGACGTAGACCCGGATCACCGTGTCGGGGGCGACGATCGTGCCCGAGCCGGGATCGGTGCGCGTCACCTGGCCCGCGGGCACGGAGTCGCTGTACTCGGTGAGCTGGCTGGGCACGAGATCGAGGGCGGTGAGCGTCGACTGGGCGCTGTCGTAGCTCGTGTCGACCAGCGCGGGCACCTCGCGCGACTGCGAGGGGAGCGTCGTGGTCGGCTGCAGCGTCAGCACCCAGATGACCAGAGCGGCGACGATCACGGCGAGCACCACGATCGACGACCAGATCCAGAGCACCGGGGGCCTGCGCTGAGTGCGCACGATCGAGTTGTCCTCGGCGAGCTGGCGCAGGGCGAGCTCTGAGTCGTTCATCCCACCCTGGCTGCGCGCGGCGAAGAGCGAGGTCGTCAGCTCGTCGATCGGGCGGTGATCCGGGAGGCGGCCGGCCGCGGCGTCGCGGAGATCGTCGCGGAACTCCGCAGCACCCTGGAACCGCTCGTAGCGGTCCTTCGACAGGGCGCGGGCGACGACGGCGTCGAGCGCGGGCGTGACGGCGGGGTTGATCGAGCTGGGGGCCGGCGGGGTCTCGCTGACGTGCTGGTACGCGACCGCGACGGGCGTGGCTCCGCGGAAGGGAGCACGGCCGGTGAGGAGCTCGAAGAGGACGATGCCCGCCGAGTAGAGGTCGCTGCGGGCGTCGACCTGCTCGCCCTTCGCCTGCTCGGGGGAGAAGTAGGCCGCGGTGCCGAGGATGGCCGTCGTCTGGGCGACGGTGGCGGCAGAATCGGAGACGGCGCGGGCGATGCCGAAGTCCATCACCTTCACCTGCCCCGCCGGGGTGATCATGATGTTGCCGGGCTTGATGTCGCGGTGCACGACTCCTGCGCGGTGCGAGTACTCGAGGGCGGTGAGGATGCCCTCGGTGATGCGGACGGCCTCGTCGAGGTCGACGGGGCCCTCCGAGATGACGTCCTTGAGCAGGCGCCCCTCGATGTGCTCCATCACGATGAACGGACGGCGGCTCTCGGCGCCGCTCTCGTCGAGTGTGACCTCTTCGCCGGCGTCGAACACGCGGACGATCGTCGGGTGCGACATGCGCGAGGCGGCCTGCGCCTCCTGGCGGAACCGGAGGCGGAACGCGGAATCGGAGGAGAGGGAGAGCTTCAGCTCCTTGATGGCGACCGTGCGACCCAGGCGGTTGTCGGTGCCGAGGTACACCTCGGACATCCCGCCGCGACCCAGCCGGGGTCCGACCTGATACCGACCAGCGATCAGGCGACCCTCATCCGTCACGCGCACGCTCCCCTGTCCATCCGTTCGGCTCGACCCCCCGGGGAGCCACGGCAAGTGTACATTCGGGCCCCGCGAGTTCCTGCGGGGGCGCGGCGCCCGGCGTCAGTCGGTGGCGGTGGGCCTCGGGGTGGAGCCGGCACCGGGAGTCGCGGAGGGAGTCTCGGTGGGCTCCGGTGCCGGCGCCGCGACGGTGACGGTGAGGGTGGGCGAGGCCGCCGACTCCGTCTCGCCGCAGAGGACGGTGTAGGTGACGTCGATCGTGCCGGCCGCGGCTCCGGCCTGGATGGTGGCGGTCGTCGAGGTCGACGGGTTCGTGCTCGTCACCGACGCGCCGTCACCCGCGGCGGAGACGCGGTAGCCGGTCACCGAGGTACCGCTCGGGCACTGGTTGTAGTTGCTCCACGTGACGTTGAACGTGGCGCCGGTCTCGACGGACGACGCGGCGGGCGTGACGGTCGGCACGGCGCTGGGCGCATCCGGGACCGCGACCTCGGTGTAGACGGTGACGACGATCGTGGTGCCCTTGACGACGTTGGCCGTCGGGTTCACGTCCTGCACGTAGCCGACCTGGTCGGCGGAGGGGGCGCTCGGGCCGTCCTCCTTCGAGACGCCCATCCCGAGCTCGGTGAGCTCGGCCTGCACCTCGTCGAACGGACGGTTGATGTAGGCCGCCCGCTCGATGACCTCGGTGTTCGAGGTCTGCGTCGGCGTGGGGGTCTGCGACGGTGTCGGGGTCGTCGGCGGAGCAGTGCTCTGCGAGACGCTCGGCGTCGGCTGGGCCTCCGTATCGTCACCGGTGGTCAGCGCGAAGATCGTGCCGGCGATCACCACAGCGAGGATGACGATCAGGGCGATCAGCGGCCAGGTCCAGGGGCTGCGCTTGCGCGGCTCGTCGACGACGTCCTGCGCCTCATCGACTCCGATGAGGGCGCCTGCGCCCGCGGCACCCAGAGCCGCCGTTGCGTTCGAGGGGAGCACCGTCGTCGCCTGCGTCGTGCCGCCCGACGACGGGAGGACCGTCGTGGCCTGGGTGGCGGGCAGGTCGCCGAGTACCGCGGGCACGGCGACGGCCGCACCGCGGACGTCGCCCGAGCGGAGGGCCTGCGCGGCGCGCGCGAGGTGAGCGGCGGTTGCGGGGCGGTCGGCCGGCTTCTTGGCGATGCAGGAGTAGACGAGGTTGCGCACCGGCTCGGCGACCGTCACCGGCAGCTCGGGCGGGGTGTCGTTGATCTGCGCCATGGCGATGGCGACCTGCGACTCGCCCGTGAAGGGGCGGCGCCCGGCCAGGCACTCGTACGCGACGATGCCCAGCGAGTAGATGTCGGTGGCGGGGGAGGCGGGCTGGCCGCTCGCCTGCTCGGGCGAGAGGTACTGGACCGTGCCCATGACCTGGCCGGTCGCCGTCAGCGGGACCTGGTCGGCGATGCGGGCGATGCCGAAGTCGGTGATCTTGACGCGACCGTCGGGAGTGATCAGCAGGTTGCCCGGCTTCACGTCGCGGTGCACCAGACCGGCGGCGTGCGCGGCGTGCAGCGCCAGCGCGGTCTGCGCGACGATGTCGAGCACCTTGTCGGTCGAGAGCACGCGCTCGCGCTCGAGGACGGTCGACAGCGCCTCGCCGGGCACCAGCTCCATCACGAGGTAGGCCGAGCCGTCCTCCTCGCCGTAGTCGTAGACGTTGGCGATGCCCTCGTGGTTGACCAGCGCGGCATGACGGGCCTCGGCGCGGAAGCGCTCGAGGAAGCCGGGGTCGCCGAGGTACTCGTCCTTCAGGATCTTGATCGCGATGGTGCGGCCGATCACCAGATCGGTCGCCTGCCACACCTCTCCCATGCCGCCGATGGCGATCCGGGACTGCAGCTCGTAGCGTCCCCCGAAGGTGAGCCCTGTAGTGGGTCTCATTTGTTCAGCACCGCCTCTAGTACCTGTTGTGCGATGGGTGCGGCGATCAGGTTGCCGTACCCGGTCTGGCCGAGCCCCCCACCGTCCTCCACGAGGACGGTGATGGCGTACTGCGGGTCGTCCGCAGGCGCGAATCCGGTGAACCAGAGGGTGTAAGGGTCGTCCCCGCCGTTCTCGGCGGTACCGGTCTTACCGGCCACGGTGACGCCACCTATTGTTGCATTCGTCGCAGCGCCGCCTTGGACGCTGGCGACCATCATGGCCTTCACGGCGTCCGCCGTCTGCTGGCTCACGGCCCGCCCGAGCGAGCGCTCCTCGAACTTCTGCAGCACGCTGAGATCCTGCGAGCGGATGACGTCGACCAGGTTCGGCTGCATCACTTCTCCTCCGTTGGCGATGGCCGCGGAGACCATGGCGATCTGCAGCGGAGTCGCCCGCACCTCGTACTGTCCGAAGGCCGTGAGCGCTGTCTGGGCGTCGTCGGTGGTCTGGGGGTAGGTGCTCGCCTCGACCGACATCGGGATCTCGATCTCGGTGTCGAAGCCGAACTTCTCGGCCTGCCCGCGGATCGCATCGGCGCCGAGCTGCACGCCCATCTCGGCCATCGGGACGTTGCACGAGAGCGAGACGGCCGTGGCGAGCGTGACCGTGTCTCCCGAACCGCAGAGACCGCCTCCGGAATTCGTGACCTGCGTGCTCGTGCCGGGCAGCGTGTAGGCCTGCTGGTTCGGGAAGCTCGAGTCGGGGGTGAACCGGCCGGACTCGAGGGCCGCCGAGGCGACGACGAGCTTGAAGACGGAGCCGGGCGGATTGAGCGAGCCGCCGATGGCGCGATTCACGAGGGGCTCCGTCGCGTCGTCGTTCAGCGCGGCGTAGGCGGCGAGGACGTCGTCGGTGTCGTGCGAGGCCAGCGCGGTCGGATCGAAGGTGGGCTTGGAGACCATCGCGAGGATGCGGCCGGTCGCGGGCTCGGTGACGACGACGGCTCCGGTGTAGTCGCCGAGGGCGTCGAACGCGGCCTGCTGCGCGACCGGGTCGATCGAGAGCTCGACGGAGGCGCCCTTCGGGTCCTGCCCCGAGACGAGATTGTCGATCTCGTCGAAGAACTGCGAGTTCGAGGTGCCCGAGAGGTAGTCGTTGAGCGAGCGCTCGATGCCCGTCGTGCCCTGGTTGAGCGTGAAGTAGCCGGTGACGGCCGAGTACAGCGGCCCGTTCGCGTACTGCCGCTGGAACTTGTACACGTCGTCGGACGGCGTCGACGAGGCGATCGGCTGGCCGCCCGCGAGGATCGCGCCCCGCTCGGTCGAGAAGCTCTCGTAGAGGGTGCGCGTGTTGCGCGAATCCTCGGACAGGGTGTCGGCCTGCAGCATCTGGATCGTCGTCGTCGACAGGAAGAGGGCCACGAACATCGTCAGGACGACGAGGCTCACGCGCTTGAGTTCTCTGTTCATGCGGGCTCCCGATTCATGGTGGGTCAGACCACCAGACGGGGCTGATTGCGCACTGTGTCGGACAGGCGCAGCAGCACGGCCACGATCATCCAGTTGGCGACGAGGGACGAGCCGCCCGCGGCGAGGAACGGGGTGGTCAGGCCGGTGAGCGGGATGACGCGGGTGACGCCTCCGATGACGATGAAGCACTGCAGGGCGATGACGAACGAGAGCCCGACGCCCAGGAGGCGGCCGAAGTCGTCCTGCCCCGCGAACCCGATGCGGAAGCCGCGCGACACGAGCAGGAGGTAGAGGCCGAAGATCGCGAAGAGGCCGGCGAGGCCGAGCTCCTCGCCGAGGCTCGCGATGATGTAGTCCGACTGGGGGACCGGCGTGATGTCGGGCATGCCCTGACCGAGTCCGGTGCCCAGCAGACCGCCGTGCGCGAGGCCGAACAGGCCCTGCACGAGCTGATAGCTGCCTCCGGGATCGGCGCCGTAGCGGTCGGGGGAGAAGGCGTCGAGCCAGTTGGCGAAGCGGTTGCCGACGTAGTCGAGCGTCTGGCTCGCGAGGATCGCGCCACCGAGGAACAGGCCGACGCCGATCAGGACCCAGCTGGTGCGCCCGGTGGCGACGTAGATCATCACCAGGAACAGGCCGAAGTAGAGCAGCGCCGTGCCGAGGTCGCGCTGGAACACGATGACGGCCATCGAGACGGCCCAGATCACGAGGATCGGTCCGAGGTCGCGCAGTCGCGGGAAGCGCATCCTGAGGAACGTCTTGCCGACCATCGAGAGCGAGTCGCGGTTGCGCACGAGATAGCCCGCGAAGAACACCGCGAGCGCGATCTTCGCGATCTCGCCGGGCTGGAAGCTGAAGAAGTCGCCGATGCCGATCCAGACGCGGGCGCCGCTGACCTCCTTGCCGATGAAGGGCAGGAGCGGCAGCAGGAGCAGCACGATCGCCACGAAGCCCGCGACGTACGTGTAGCGGAACAGGATCCGGTGATTGCGGATGACGAGCAGCACGGTGACCGCGGCGACGATCGCCAGGGCGCTCCAGATGATCTGGCGCACCGCGGTCGACTCCCAGCCGGTCGCTCCGTCGGCGATGTCGATGCGGTAGATCTCGGCGACGCCGAGGCCGTTGAGCACCGTGGCGATCGGGAGGAGGAAGGGATCCGCCTCCGGAGCAGCGAACCGCAGCACCACGTGCACGATCAGCACCAGCGCCGACAGGCCGGCGCCGAGCGAGACGAGCGTGGTGTCGATCGCGCCGAGGGCGCCGAGCTGCACCAAGAGGATCGCGGACGCGTCGATCAGGCAGGCGCCGATCAGGAGCAGCAGCTCGAGGTTGCGCAGGCGCTGCCGGAGGAAGCGGGGGCGCTCGCGCTTCGGGGCGGCGGTCGTCACGGCGGCGGTCACGGTGCTCCGTTCGCGTCCGTGAGGCGCTCGACGACGTCGACGGCGCCGGCGTAGGAGTCGGCGCTGATGGTCTGCTCGAGCTGCTCGACGTCGTACTCGCGGAGGGAGTCGACCGGGATGCCGGTGTCCTCCTTGACCGAGGAGAGCGAGAGCGGGCCGACCGTCTGCTGGATGCCCTGGTAGATGATCACGGTGTCGCCGTCGGTGCCGACGTAGAAGCGCGACTGGGTCCAGTCGTAGGCGAGCAGGACGCCGAGGAAGCCGGCGATCAGCACGAGCGAGAGCCCGACCAGCCAGGTGATGCGGCGGCGGAGGTGCCGGCGGCGGTCCTCCTCGATGAGCTCGTCGAGGTAGTCCTCGGAGGCGGGCTCGAAGTGGGTGGGGCCCTGCGCGGCGGGGGCGCGGGTGTGCAGGCGGAGTCCGGGGATGCGGATCCGGTTCTGCGAGTCGTCGGTGCTGAGGGGGGTCGGGGCCGCCGCCGAGCCGACGATGACGGGCTCGGAGCTCGGCTCGAGCACCTGCGCGGTGTCGTTCGCGCCCGGGACATCGAGGATCACGACGGTCACGTTGTCGGGAGCGCCGTGCGACAGGCTGTCGCGGATCAGCCGGTCGGCGACCTGCTGAGCGGACTCGTCCCGCGCGAGCTCCTTCTGGATCTCGTCGTGGGGGACGACGCCCGAGAGGCCGTCGGAGCAGATCAGCCAGCGGTCGCCCGGCTCGGTCTCGAGGGTCAGCGTGTCGATCTCGGGGTTCGTGTGCACGTCGCCGAGCACCCGCATGAGGACCGAGCGGCGCGGGTGCGTCATCGCCTCCTCCTCGGTGATGCGGCCCGAGTCGACCAGGCGCTGCACGAAGGTGTGGTCGGTGGTGACCTGCTCGAGCTTGCCGTCGCGGAGGACGTAGATGCGGGAGTCGCCGATGTGGGCGATGGCGACGGACTCGCCGACGCGGACGATCGCGCTGACGGTGGTGCCCATGCCGGTGAGCTCGGGATGGTCGATGACGGCCTCGGCCAGGAGGGTGTTGGCGGCGAGGAGGGTGCGCTTGAGCTCGTCCTCGGCCTCGTAGGTCGAGGCGTAGCGCCGGTCGGCCTCGGCGATGCGCTTGATCGCGATGGAGGAGGCGACGTCGCCGCCCGCGTGACCGCCCATTCCGTCGGCGACGACGAAGAGCTCGCGGCCCGCGTAGCCCGAGTCCTGGTTGTTGGAGCGGATGCGGCCGACGTGCGAGACGGCGGCGCTCTCGCGCGCCGCACCGCCGGCCGCGGTGCCCTCACGGGGGGAAGACACGCGCTACGACCGCCGCAGCTCGAAGGTCGTCGTGCCGACCTTGACCGGGGTGTTCAGCGGCACCTTGGTGGGCGCGCCCACGCGACGGCCGTCGAGGAAGGTGCCGTTGGTCGAGTCGAGATCCTGGATCATCCACTCGTCGTTCCAGATCAGGAGGCGCGCGTGGTGGGTCGACGTGTAGTCGTCGCGGATCACGAGGGTCGACTCGGAGGAGCGCCCGATCGTGAGCGGCTCGCCGTTGAGCTCGAGCTCGGTGCCGCGCTTGGGACCCGAGGTGATCACGAGGCGCTGGGCCGTGTGGACCGTGGCGACGCCTCCGGAATCGGTGCGCTCGGCCTGGGCCTCGCGGGTGCGCCGGGCGGAGGGTGCGGAGGGTGCGGGCGCCTGCTGCGCCGGTGCTGCTGCCGACTGCGCGACGACGGGCTGGGCCGCCGTGACGAACGGGGCGTCGTTCTGCGCCGGCTGAGCCGCGCCGGCGGGCAGCTTGCGGACCCGCTGCCCGAACAGGTCGGAGCGCAGGGCGTAGACGATGCCGAACACGAAGAACCACAGCAGCGCGAGGAACGCGATGCGCAGCACGAACAGGGTGAGCTCGCTCATAGCCGGTCGTCCCAGAATCCATCGGAGGAGCGCCCGGCTCTGCCGGACGCGCGGGGGGCTCGCGCGGGCGCGCTGCCCTGGACGAGGCGGTAGACGATGCGCGTGCGCCCGATCGAGATGGTCTGCTCGGGGGAGAGGGGGGCCTGGGTGACGGGCTTGCCGTCGAGCTTGGAGCCGTTGGTCGAGCCGAGGTCGTGCACCTGGGCGCGCGAGCCGTCCCACAGGATCTCGACGTGCTTGCGCGAGGTGCCGGAGTCGTCGACGGTGATGTCGGCGTCGCTGCCGCGGCCGATCACCGTGCGCGCCTTGATGATCGGGTGGCGCTTGCCATCGATGTCGAGGACGGGGGAGTAGGCGACGGTGCCCTTGACGCTCCGGGAGTCGACCTCGACCATCCCGTCGCTGAGCGACTCGTCGGCGGCCAGCGAGATGGCGATGGGGCCGGAGAAGCGGAAGCCCTGCTTCTTCGCGTGCTCGGTCGCGACCGTGGTCAGCTCGTCGATGAGGGTCGAGCCCATCCGCTCCATGCGATCGAGGTCGGAGGCGGACATGCGCAGGGTGATGCTGTTGGGGACCAGGATGCGATCGCGGCTGACGATCGCGGCGGTGGTGTCGAGCTCCCTCCGGAGGGCCGACGCGAGCTCGACCGGCTGCAGCCCCGACTTGAAGGTCCTCGCGAAAGCGCCGTTGACGACGCGCTCGAGTCCCTTCTCGAAGTTGTCCAGTATTCCCACGGTCTTCTTCCGGTTCATCGCCTCGCGGCGGTCACGATCGGATCGGGGAGTCGGTGCGCCCCTCTGGTCTGCGCCGCGCACGGCTACGGGCATGTTACTGGGATGCTCTGGATGCGGGCTCCTCGGGGTGGATTCGGGGGTGCTGCGGGGGTGCTCGACGGGACGGCGGGTGCACGCCGGATGCAGGGGTGCACGCTGCTTCTGCGTTTCCGGCGTGCAGGGCGGCATCGGGCGTGCAGGGCTGCATCGGGCGTGCAACGGGTGTCGGATTCCGGCGTCGGGCTCGCGGAATCCGGTCCGGCCCGCGGGAATCCGCGGTGTCGACGAGCCGGATGCGGTTCTGCGAGCCGGCGATTCGAGGCGAAGCGCGTCGGGGTGCTAGTCTTTCTCGTCGGTGCTTCGGTGCCGTGGTGAGCGCGAGTGGCGGAATAGGCAGACGCGCACGGTTCAGGTCCGTGTGCCCGAAAGGGCGTGGGGGTTCAACTCCCCCCTCGCGCACCAGGGTTCATCAGAACCAGCAGTACGAGAAGCCCCCGACCGGATGTCCGGTCGGGGGCTTCGTCGTCCGGCGGCGCCCTCGGCGCGATGCGAGGCCGGCCATCGGAGCTCTGACCGCGACGTCGCTCACCCGTCGCCTTCCTCCGCCCCCGCCGAGGTCAGCCGCCGAGGAGCAGGACGGCGGTGGCCCACGCCGAGAAGACGGCGGGGGGCTGATCGCCCAGGTCGCCCGACGTGAGAGATCCGACCTCGGTGATCAGCTGCAGGAGCAGGCACGTCGTGACCAGCTGCCGGCAGCGATCACGCCCCAGCCGACCCGATGTCAGCAGGAGGGCCTCCTCGTCGCGGCTCGCGCGCGGCAGCCAGAGGACCACGGCGTCGGTCAGCCACGGATCGCCGAGAGGGGCGCCCGCTCCTTCGAGGCCGTCGGAGGTCAGCGCGTCCCAGTCCACGCCGTCGAGTGCGACCAGGCGCGCCTCGATCCGCGGGCCGCGCAGCGTCGCGTCCCGGGCCTCACGGCGGGCCGCCTCGCGTCCGCGGCGCCGCTCCGAGGCCCGGGTCAGCATGCGCTCGAGGCGCTCGTCCGTCGCGTCGACGCTCGTCCGCCGATGGCGGCGGATCTCGAGCAGCATCTGCGGCAGCGTGATGACTCGTTCCGGCGGAACGCGGGTGACCTCGCCTCCCGCCCCGAACCGCTCCACCAGGTCGGCGGCGAACGACGGCAGAACCACCCACACCTCCCGTGGCCGCCCGGCCAGTTCGGCGTCGATCAACCGCAGCCCCCTGCGGTCGCCGCACGCGACGGCGAAGGACGGCACCGACGGGGAACGGCTGCGGAAACCGGCGACCATCGCCAGCTCGCCCTGATCAGCACCGCCCGGCACGTTCTGATGGAACACCTTCGTGGTGCCCGACCACAGCAGCAGCACTCTCTCCGGCTTCGGGGGGACGATCGACAGGGACAACTCCTCCCTCGACGCGCGCGCGAAGGTCGTCCGCCCGTCCGCCTCCTGCGAAGCGAGCCCCGCGTAGAGCGCCCTGACCGCCTGGTCCTCGGGCTTGCCGTAGCTGCGCACCGCTCCGACGGGCAGCTCGGTCGTCAGGGCCGTCCACTCGATGAGATCGGCGAGGAGGCGAGCCAGCCGGGCGCTCGCACCGCGCACGTGATCGGCCTCGCCGAGACCGTAGAACTGGGACTGCACCGACCTGATGTCGGCCCTGATCCTGGCGAGCCGCTTCGAGCGCTTCTCCCACTCCTCCACCGCCTCCGGTCCGGCGCCGGCCTCCAGCTCCGGCTCATCGGCCGGAGGAGTCGCGCGGAAGCCGCGGAAGATGTTCTCGGTATCGAGGAGCAGCTCGGAGAGGCCCGTCATCGCTCCCCGCCGAGGTCGAGGCCCGCACCCCGGAGCTCGGCGAGGAAGGGGTCGGCCCAGGCCCCCGCGGGCACAGTGCCCCGCGAGACGGTCCGACGCGCCTCATCGACGCGAGCGTCGACGACGGCGGCGATCGCGGCCCTGTCGGCACTGCGCTCCGCCTCGCTGCGGGGCTGGAATCCGTCGGCACCCACCGCATCGCTGTAGACCGTGACCAGCACCTCGGACACCGGGACCGTCGCGTCGAGATCGGTCTCGCCGTCGTACCCGCCCTCGACTGCAGCCAGCGCGACACCGGCCACCAGGCCGTCACCGTAGTCCACGCGCGCGAAAAGACCACCGAGCGGGAGGCGCCGCTCCACTGCGCCCTCGTCGGCGTCGACCATGACCCGGAACTGGCGCCGGCCGTCGAACTCGAAGATCTGCCAGCGCACAGCGTCGTCCTCCGCCGAGACGACCCGAGGCGGGACCGCGAGCGGATCCACCGACGCTGAGCCGCTGAGGTCCGCACCACTCGCAGACCCGAACCGGTCGGCGGGCGAGCCGGACGAGGTGCGCATCGTGCGCTCGTCCACCTGGATCGTGAGCAGCTCGAGGTCGAGATCCTCGAGTTCGCGCGCCACCAGCGCGTCCTCGCGACCGGCGCGCACCTCGGCCTCGGCCAGCTCGGAGTAGCCGTCGGAGTCGGGATCGCTGCTCTCGAGGAGCGAGTGCGCCGCCCGCTGCAGGATCGAATCCGCATACCCCAGCAGCGGCCGGCCACCCAGGAGCGACTGGTGCCGACGACGCAGTGCAGCCAGCGGCACGACGTGCGGCTCGAGCAGGAGACGGGCGAGCGCGTCGTCATCACCCAGCGCCACCTCGCAGTCGAAGGCCGTGTCTCCCGCCTCGATGTCGAGCAGCCAGGCGGGCAGCTTCGGGATGGTGTCGGTCCGGGTCGGCCACCAGCGGCGGAGCCACAGGGCGAGGCCGAGGCGGAGCAGGGTCGCACGCAGAGGGTGAGCCGCCTCCTCCGCGGATCGAGTGATCGGCTCGGAGTCGACGCTCGCACGACGCGCGGCGTCGGCGACCTCGGCGCCGAGCACGAGCGGGAGCCACCACATCGCCGCGTCGAGGTCGTGGATCACGGCACGCAGGGCGGGATCGCGCTCGTCGACCGCGAAGGCGACATGACCGCCGCTCAGGGCGACGAGCGTGTGACGGCGCTCGAGCGAGGCGGGAAAGCCGATCGGCGCGACGACCACGATGTCGCCGTCACGGCTGATGAGGAGTTCTGTCATGATCCGTTCCCGATTCCTGGGGGTGTGCCGCGGCCGATCGCCGTGCGTATCTGCAGTGCTGCCAGTGCGAAGGGCACGGTCGGGCACCCCGACCGCTCGGCCTCGCGAGACCAGATCGCCCACTGCTCCGATGCGCCGGATCGCGCCGCCGAGTCGACTGACGGCGACCCCACCACCTGGATGAAGCGGTCGACCTCGTCGTCGCCGACCGTCGCCCGCGCGACCCCGAGCGTCTCGGCCGTCGCCGAGATGATCGGCAGGTCGGGACGGGGATCCTCGAGGAGGTGGGCCGGGTCGTTGGACGCCTCCGACGCGCCCGGCGGGTGGCCGGGTCTGATCCTGCTGCCCGGGTCCGAGCCGTCCGATGGGCCGTCGACGATCCCCACCAGGTTGACTGCCTGTGCGAGGACGTCGTCGGTCCGCTTCTTCGTCGAGACGAAGGCGGTGTGGATGCGGGACCACGCGACATCGCCGCTCGGCGGGGTCGAGGACGTCAGACCGAGCCGCAGGACGTGGGTCCACAGCCGGCCCGCGTAGTACGGCCCGGCATCGCGGAGGTAGGCGCGCGCGATCGGGTTGCGCGCCTGATCGCCGTAGGTCCCGAACGCCCGGGACACCACTGCTCGCCACGACACCACCATCTGCCGGTAGCCGCCGGCCAGCCGATCGGCGGGGTCGACCGCCTCCGAGGGCTTCGCGAGCGTCCCGCCACCGTCGTCCCAGGTGGCGCCCGACATCGCCGACACGCCCGCGGCGAGAATCACACGAGCCCACGCCTCGGCGACGCCGTAGATCCCCGTCGACGCCTCGATCACCCTGCGGAACGCTCCGTCGGCCGTGAGGTCGGACGGGAAGGCGGCGCCGTTGTCCTTGACGACGCGGAAGAGACGGGCGTGGATGCTCTCGTCGAGCGGGTGCGCGGGCGTTCCGCGCAGGTCGTCGCCCGCCTTGCCGGTCCCGCCGGCGACTCCGGGAAGCGCTCCGGTGAGCGGCGGCCGGACCGGTGCGGATCCGCGGGTCAGCGACAGAGCCGCCGCCGGTGACCACTGCCGGAGATCGGCCGCCGCGACGAGAGCCTGCCAGTGCTGCTCGCCCGCGTCGGACACCACGGTGACCACCCGGTCGCCCCCGTCCTCGAGGGCGAGGGTGCACTGGTTCACGAACCGCTCCATGGAGGATCGCCATTCCCTGTCCGAGCGAGCGCGCCCTTCCCTCTCTGCGGATGTCGCGTCGCGGACCCGGCCGTCCTCCGCCACGCGGCCGGCGGGCAGGCCGTCGGTGGACCCGCCGGCCCATGCCTCCTCGAGGAGCGTCGCCAGCTCCCTGCCGTGATGCTTCAGCGCCTGGGCGAGATCGGTGCTGCGGATGCCGTGCCGCGCCAGCGCGCGGCCCCTGATCGCCAGAGCCTCCGACGCCCGTCGTTCCAGAGCCGCGGGCTCCAGCGTCCAGGGCTCGGGGAGCTCGCCGGCCAGAGCGACGGCGGTCGGGGCGGTGACGGCGGCCGCATCGGAGCGGATCACCCGCTCCGCCGTGTTGCTCTCGATCAGGGCCGCCCACCAGATCGCCGAGGCCCGGAGGGAGTCGCGCGCCTCGATCAGGCGCCCGCGCACCTGATCGGCAGTGGCGTCGGACAGCACGGTGGTCGGCGAGCCGAGGGCGTTCTTGCTCAGCAGTCCGGCGAGTACCGGCGGCAGCACGTACTCCCTCGCGCTCTTCGTCGGTCCCAGAGCGCGGGTGAACGCGCGCAGCTGCAGCACCTCGGGCGCCGAGTCGGGCCAGACCTCGGCAAGGAGAGATGTGAGCAGCACAGCGGTGATCCCGACGATGGAGTGGTCGACTGGTGTCAATCTAGCGGCACACCCCGTCGCCCGCGTCGCCCCCGTCGAGACCTGCTGCGCCCCGGTCACGGACACGTGCCGGAGGCGTCACCCCGCGAGACGACGACCGTCCTGTTCTGCGCCGCGGCCCGCTCGATCAGCCGTCCCTCGGCGTCACGATCGGAGACGCGGCACGGCCACGACGATCCGTAGCCCACGATGCGCACGGCCGACACGTCGATGCCGAGGGCCGTCGCGAGGGGCTCCGCGGCTGCGCGGCCGCGCTCCTCGGAGAGGGGCACGTTGACCGACTCGTCGCCGACGGAGCTCGTCGACGCCTCGATCAGCACCTCGCCCTCGCAGCCGGCGAGCGCCTCCGCGATCTCGGCGATGGTCGCCAGAGCCGCTGCCTCGTCGACGAACTCGGCCGTGTCGCTCCGGTAGCCGATGGCGGCGTCGGGCAGGACACCCCGGCAGCCGCCGGCCTCCACCGTCGGGCGCGCGACGTCGATCGGTGTGACGGCGGGCAGATCGGCGGTCGGCTGCGCTTGAGCGACCAGCGAGGAGCTGCTCCAGTCGACCTCGGCACCGGATGCCTCGAAGAACGCCTGCCACTGCGACTGGAGCGCGGCGCGGGCCGAGCTGGTCAACTCGCTCTGCGGGCTCACCACCACTCCGAGCCGCGGAGCCGACACGGCGACTCCCCGGAGATCGGGCACGCCGCCGCTCTCCTCGAGGGCCGCGATCCTGTCGGCCGGGTCGCGGTAGAGAGCGCCGTCCAGCATCGCGAGGCCGCCCGCCGTCTGCAGCATGCTGTCGAGGATCACCATCGTCCGCGATCGAGCGTCGGGGGAGAAGGGAGCGGATCCGAGCGCGATCGCCTCCGTGAGGTCGGCTTCCGCCGACTCCGGGCGGGCCGCGACCACCGCTGCCGCTGCGGTGTTCTTGATCTGGTCGAGCCGATCGGAGCGGGACCGGCCGTTCCCGGGCAGATCGTCGAGGGTGAGGTCGAAGAGCACGCGGGGCGACCCCTCGACGCCGACGACGACCAGCCGGTCGCCGACCGCGTCGATCCGGTCGAGCGCCTCGAGGACCGTGGCGGTCGAGACGGCCGGCGAGTTCGCACGGGTGCCCGCGACGATCACGACCTCGTCACCGCCCGTGTCCTCGACCGGGCCGCAGCCCGCGAGCACGGACGCTCCCAGGGCTGCGGCGACGAGCAGTGCCAGGCGGGTGCGGGCGGCGCGGCCGGCGCGGAGGGGGGTGGTGACGATCATGTCCGTGTCCTTCTCTCTTCGGGTGGGGCTGCGGGGCGGTCGGGTGGCCGCCCCCTCAGTGCGAGTACCGGTCCCGATCAGGGGGCGTCACATCCAGCGCTTCGCGTGCTGCGCGCAGACGAGGCCGGTGCCGCAGTCGCAGCGGCGGCCGCGCCAGCCGCCGAGGCAGGCCGGGCACAGCTGCAGGGGCGACGAGCACCAGGCGCAGGCGCCGTGATCGCGCTCGTCGACGCGGGAGCGCACGAACATCCAGCGCAGCAGGCGGTTCATCGGGTGACCACCGCGTCGTCGTCGCCCTGGTCGCGCGCCGTCCCGGTGGCCGCGACGCCGGGGACGACGAGGTACAGCGGCTCGGCGGCGGTCCCGGAGGCGGGCTTCCGCCGCCAGGACGTCGCCCAGTCCGGCAGCTCGAGCGGGCCGAGGTCGTCCGTCTCCCGCCCGGGGATCCACACGGCCGTGGGTGCCGGGCGGGTCTCCTCGACCCGCACCTCGACCGCCCCGGTCATCTCCGGAGTCCCGTGCGCGAGTGCGAGCTCCTGCGAGTACTCCGCCTTGATCACGTCGGCCTGCGCGGCGAGCTTCGTCGGCTCGATCGCCCAGATGCCGTCGGTGATCTCGGCGTCCGAGATCTGGTAGTCGATCTGCCGCTCGACGTCCCCTGCTCGCTCCTTCACGTCGGCGAGGTCGGCCTCGAGCTGCTCCACCGTCACCCGGGCGTGCAGCTCCCGCTCTCGCGCCGGGTTGTGGCGGAGGCTCATCACCAGGACGGTCATGCCCATCCCCAGGAGGAAGAACACCCACATCGCCGTCGTCAGCCCCTGGTACTCGACGATGAACGGCAGGCTGCCCTCGGCGAGGCTGCCGCTGCCGGTGACCGCCTGCAGCTCCTGCTGCGCCCGTTCGTACTCGCTCAGTGCGTGCGCCGCCTCGGCGGCCCCGCGGAGGGTGCCGAGCAGGACGCCGGCGCTGAGCCAGGTCGCTCCTCCGAGCACCACCGTGAGGACGGAGCGGGCCGCGAGCGCCCGCCCGCGGCGCAGCGGTGCAGCAGCGGGGGGCGTGCCGTCGGCCGTGGCGGCCGTCGCTGCGCGGGTCGCACGCCGCAGCGCAGCGAGGTCGGCGACCGCGCGGCCCACCTGATGGGGAAGGACGGTCAACGCGACGACGACGGCTCCGGCGAACAGCACAGGGATCCACGGATTCTCGGGGCGCAGGATCTGGTCGAGCGAATCGCTCGCCGCGGCGAACTCGATCGCGGCCACCCCCAGCACCACGGCGGCGTCGATGATCGCCAGCCGCAGCAGCACCCGGCGGTAGTTGCGGGCCGTCGCGTCGATCGGAGATCCCGTCCGGATCGCGCCGTCGTCGTCCTCGCGGATTCCCTCGAGCACCTCGTCCCACTTGTCGGCGTCGTCCCGAGCGGTGCCGAGCCGCTCCGAGAGGACGCTCTCGCGCTCGCGCAGGCGGTCGAGCCCGCCCGTCGCGTCACCGACGGGCGCGGTGAGGCGCCCGCCGATCGCGTCGAGGATGTGCACGAGGCCCTGTCTCCGCTCGTCGGTGCGGCGCTTCACCGACTCGACGGAGCGCAGCCGCGTCTCGGCCTCGACAGTGGAGTCGTTCAGCAGCGGGCCCTGGCCGGCGAGGACCTGCTCGGGCGCCTGCGACGATCCGTGCACCTCGTTGACCGCGCTCTGCTGGGCGCGGCGGACGAGAGTGCCGGTGTCGACCGTCGGCTCGAAGTCGGGCACGCGCGCCGTGTGGATCGGACGCGTCTCGGGCACGAACCGCTCGGGTTCGTCTCCGGGGGCGGGGCGGCGGGGGAAGAGCTTCATGATCCTGTCGTTCCTCTCGTGTGGTGGGCGGGGCCGGCTCCTGGGTACGCCGACCCCGTGTGGCGCGTACTGGTCCCGATCACCCGGCGTCGCGGTCGGACAGCGCCGTGCCGGGGCTGCCGGTCCCGCGCTCGGCCACCTGGCCGACGTCCTGCGCTCCGGAGCGGGTGGTGGGGAGCTCCGGCGCCGGCCGGTAGCGCGGGATGCTCGGGGCGGCCGACGGGCGCCGGCCGAGCAGACCCGAGCGCGACTTGGTGTACAGGGCGGCGTACGCCTCGTACGCGTCGGCGCAGAGGCGCCGGGCCGTCGCGACCTCGGCGAGCAATCCGGTCCGGAGCGCCGACAGGCGATCACGCTCGGCCGACGCCGCGTGCGAGCGGCCGAGTGCCGATGCCCGCTCCGCGTTCGCCCGGCGGGAGGCTCTGACCTGCGCCGCCCACTCCTGACGCCGGCGGCCCTCGAGCTGAGCCAGCTCGTGCTCGGACGGCTCGTCCTGCGACGCGCCGGGGTGGGCGTGCGCCTCCGAGGCCAGAGCGGCGAGCCGCATGTCGAGGGCGGTGAGGGCGGCCTCCGACTTCAGCGACAGGTCGTCGTCGAAGCGGCGCACGGCGGCGTGCAGCATGAGCAGGTAGTGGGTGGGCTCGGTGTCGTCGACCTGCCGCTGACGGATGCGGTCGATCCGACCCGTCCAGCGCACACGGCTGCGTCGCCACAGCGTCAGCTCTGTCGACGGCATCGAGGCGGTGAAGCGGTACTCGTCGGCGCCGACGGTGATCGGGACGGTGCGGATGCTGAACACGGGGATCCTCCAGAGGGTGGGGTGACGGGTTGTCCTGCCCCGCCTACCGATCCCGACCCGGCGGGTGGATCGGGGTACCACCGCTCTTGCGGCGACCGGATGCGACAGCCACGATCAGAGGACCCGATGTCCAAGAAGAAGAGGGGCACCTTTGCCAGAGCACATCGAACCGGACGCCTGGGTCGCCTACCTCGAGGACACCGTGTCGCTGTCGGTCGACGACGCCCGCCGGGCCCCGCGCCTCGCCACCGTGTGCATCGCGGCGTCGGTCATCGTGCGGGCGGCGTCGACGGACGACGTCGGCCTGCCGCCGGCGCGACCCGCCTCGACCGTCGTCCGGGCGGCGGCCGCCGAACTGCTGCGAACGGCCCGCGGACCGCTCGACACGGTTCTCGGTCTCGTGGGCCGGCACTGGAAGATCGAGCGGGAGGACCCGGACGACGCAGAGCGCTGCGCCGACTTCGAGCGTGCCGCCGAGATCGCCCGGGAGACGGGCGATCGTCTCACTGCGACGTGGGTGCTTCTCGTCGCGACGACCGAGTACGTCCGGACACAGCGCACCGCGACGGCCGACCGGTACGCGATCCGCGCGGTCGCGATGTTCGAGGACTCCGTCCCGGGCCTCGGCCCGACAGCTGCGTCGGATCATGTCTGGCCGGGCCTGACGACACCCGACTCGATCCGGACCGTGATCGAGCTGTTCACTCGCGATGGGGAGGTGCGGGCGAACCGGCGCACGACGGGTCGGGTGGGGGACTGGGATTCCGCGATCGATTCCATGAAGGCGGTCGCGGTGCGCCTCGTGAAGGAGCGTCCGACGCTGCTCGCCCTGGCGCTCGGTCAGCGCGCTCTCTTCGAGCGGACCACTGGGGACCAGGCCGACCTCTCAGAGCTGCGCGAGCTCGGCGAGCGGAACCCGCTCCTCCTGGGGAAGTACTTCCAGCACGAGGCCGCCAACGCCGACGCTCGCGGCGACTACGACGCAGCGCTGGGGTGGCACCGCCGCCGGATCGACTCCCGCCTCGCACCTCTCCGCCCGGATCTGGTGGGTGCTTCTGCACCGGTGCTGACCGCAGCGTTCCGCGATCTCAGCGAGTCGGATCGTCGACGCTTGAACGCGGTCGCGAACCCTGCGTTCGAGATGTCGTCGAGCCTCATCCAGTCGGGCCGTACGGTCCTCGTCGGTGCGGACGCGAAGGCGGCCGTCGAATGGCTCGACCTGGCCGACGTCCTCTGGGACGGGTGGGGGAAGAACGGGCTGATGGCCGTGCGCTTCAACCGGCACCGCCTGTCGCCCGGTCTCTCGAGCGCCGCGGTCGCCGATCTGCTCGACATCTCGCGAACCGCCGGTCGTCCCGGTCTGCGGGTGAGCGCTGTCGAATACGCCGCCCTGCACGGGGAGTCGCGGCTCGTGCAGGTAGTCGCGCGACTCACGGAGATGCTCGACGAGCAGTTCACCTCGCTCGAGCGCGCCCGATTGCTCACCGCGCGGTCCTGGCTCACCCGACCGGACGAGCGGATCGCGAGTCCGCAGTCGACCCTCGACGCCGCGGAGGCGCTCGGCCTGATGCCGGCCCGTCCTGCGTCCAGGCTGCGCACCATCGCGAGGGCCGCCTGGGTGCTGGCGCTCTGCGCGCGCGACGACGACGATCCCGAGGCCGAGCGCGTCGCGCTCGAGGAGGCCGTGATCGCGGCCGGCCGGCTGGTGCTCAACGCCACGACGTTCTCGCAGCGCAGCATCCTCGCCGGGGACTGGTCGGTGGTCATCCGCCGCGCGCTCGACTTCGCGCGCGAGAACGACGACGCCGCCCTCGCCGATCTCGCCGCCGAGGTCGCCCGCCGCGACAGCGTCGGAGTGCTGCTGGCCAATGCCTCCTCCGAGGCCGGCGCTCCTGCGGAGGTGGTCGATGCGGCGCTCGCCGTGCAGACGGCCGGCCGGGCGGGAGACGTCGACGACCAGCAGGACGCATCGGCCGAGGCCGAGCCCGTCGACCCCGAGGCCGACGAGCTCCTGCGCAGCGGGATCGACGCGCGGGTCGTGGTCAAGGCCAGGGCCGCCTACGCGTCGGCCGAGCGGCTGCTCGGACCCATCGGCAGCCTCATGGACCCCCGCACCCTCTACGAGGCGGGCGCCACCGATCTCCTCGGCGAGCTGCCGAAGACGCAGCCCACCTTCATCCTGCAGCTGCTGCCCTCCACCCTCGCGATGGTCGGGCACGACCAGACCGCGCGCCTCTACCGGCGGCTCACGTGGATCGAGGACGGCGAGCCCGCCGAGTACCTCGATCACGTGCGGCTCTGGCCGGGGCTCCTCACCGACCCCGCGCTCACGGGCGAGGACGACTGGCTCGACGGGACGCCGCTGCTCCCCGACCCTCTGGTCGAGGCGCTCGAGACGGCCACCGCCGCCGCGCCGATCCGGCTGCTGGTCGTCGCGAGCGGCCTGTTCCACATCTGCTTCGATGCGCTCGAGATCGGCGGTGGTCTGCGGCTCATCGACCGGGCGCTGACCACCGTGCACACCTCGCTCGCCGGGGTCCGCTACATGCTCGCCAACCCGCGCTCCGCCGGGGAGGGCAGTGTCGCCATCCTCGACGATCGCGCCTTCAAGGACACCGCGCACGAGAAGGAGTCGCTCGAGCGCTGGTTCCCGGTCACCAGAGGGGTCGGATCCCGCTCCGAGCTCGACAACCCCTATCTCGACATCGAGAAATCCTCGGTCTTCGTCATGGGAGTGCACGGTGGTGACGACGCGAACGGCTGGCACCAGGTGAAGACCCTGCCCAGCGGAGAGTCGATGACAGCCGCCGAGGCGCTGAACTACCGGTACCCGGCGCTGTGCGTGCTCGCGTCGTGCAACTCGCAGATGCGGCTCGGCGGCGGCGTCGACCTCTCCGGGTTCCCGACCGCGCTGTTCGCGCGCGGCGCCCGGACGGTGATCGGCAGCGTGGGCGGCATCTACTCCCTGCCCACCGCTCTCATCATGAGCCGCTTCTACGCGCACCTGCACGAGAGCGGCAACCCCGTCGTCGCCCTGCGCACGGCGCGGCTCCGATGGCTCGGCGAGAATCCGACGCGGCGTGACGAGGTGGCCGCGTGGGGCCGTCTCGTGATCTACGGAGGCGCGCAGTACTGAGTCGCTCGGCGCCGGTGAGGGGAGGGGATCCACCGGGAGCCGAGGCTCGGGTCGCCGCCCTCGGGAGGTCCGGCTGATCGAATCCGCGGTCGGCGGAGCGGGACCGGTACTCGCGGTGTGGACATCGACGCCGCCCTCGCAGCCCGCGGAGGCGGTCGCCGGTGCTGACCACGCCAGGCGCGACGGAGGAGCTTCGATGAGAGTCAGTGCAGTCGACCGGATGATCGCAGAGACGGTCGAGCGGTGGCAGGTGTGGCTGGCGTTCCCCGAGGTCGGTCTCGCCGAGGGAGGAACGGGACTGTGCCCGCACTGCCCCCGCTACGCGGAGTTCCTGGAGCTCGACGAGTACGTGCACCAGGCGCTGCACCCGCTGATCGTCGATTCCGTGGGAGTCGTGCGGAGCCTGACGATCGAGGCGGCGAGGAGCGACGCGGGAGTCGGCAGGGACTCGATCGCCTTCGTGGGGTTCGAGTCGGGCGTGGTCGTCGATGCCGAGGTCGATCAGCAGGCGAGGGGTCTCATCGAGTCCTTCTTCTTCGACGGGCACACCCGGATGCTCGTGAACCTGTGGAGCAGGCGGCTCACGATCGAGACCGCTCTGGCGCTGGAGGTGGAGCCCAAGGTCCTCGCCCTCCTCCCCGACGGCTGGCGCTGAGCGGGGACGACGCCCGGCGGTCACGGGACGAGGGGCACGCGTTCACCGGATGGACGCCGGTGGCGAGCATCATCGGCGCATGATCGCTCTGCGTGCCGATGTGTCTGCGCTCGACGCGCGTGTCTCCTCCGAGCTGCTGCGGCGCCTCCGCGGGCACAGGAATGCGCAGGTCGGCGCACGCCAGTGGATCGCGGTCGTGCCCGAGGTGGGCTCGGTGCTGGTCACCGATGGCGCAGCGATCGTGCTCGACGTGCTGGTGGAGCATCGGGCGCTCGTCCCGATCGTCATCGATGCGCTCGAGACGGAGTTGCGGCGCGACGGGTTCCGCGAGCGGATCGCGCTGCGCTGGTCGACCCCGGACGCGGTGCCGGTCCCGTTCCGCTGAGTCAGCGGCGGGTGAGCTCGACCACGGGGATCACGCGGGTGGTCTTGCGCTCGTACTCCTTGAAGCCGTCGGAGGCGGAGGTGAAGCGGGCCCAGCCCTCGTCGCGCTCGGAGCCCTCGAGGACGCGGGCGGTGACCGGCACGGTGCCGTCGTCGGGGGTCTCGATCTCGGTGTCGGGGTGCGCGATCAGGTTGTGGAACCAGGCCGGGTGCTTCGGGGCTCCGGCGGCGGAGGCGGCGATCAGCCAGACGTCGTCGGCGGTGCGGATCGCCATCAGCGGGGCGACGCGCTCCTCGCCCGATCGGGCACCGGTGTGGTGCACCAGGACGAGGCTGCGGCCGAAGCCGGCGGTCGTGACGGTTCCGCCGTTCGCGCGGAACTCGTCGATGATGATCTCGTTGAAGTCGGCCATGCGCTTCTTCCGTTCGCGAGGGTCAGGCGGAGGCGCCGAGAGCGTCGACGGACGCGATCGCGTCGGGGGGCGGGTCGGAGTCTCCGGCGGCCGCGGCGGGATCCGCGAGCGCACGCCGCCAGGGTAGCTCCGCAGCACCCACCAGCTCCAGCCTCGACCGCAGTGCGGCCCGCTCGATCCGCACCCCGCGGGCGAGGTCGCTCAGGGCGCGCGCCGAGACGCGGGCGGCGAGGCGCTCGCGGTCGACGGTGAGCAGGGAGCCGAGGAAGCCGCCGAGGACGACGGCCGTGGGGTTGAAGAGGTTGATGTACGTCGAGAGTCCCTCGGACAGCAGGTCGACCTGGCGGGCGACCTCGGCGAGGACCGCCGGGTCGCGGGAGGTGCCGAGCGCGATGTCGAGCTCGTCCTGGTCGAGGACCCGAGCGCCGAGGACGTCGAGGAGGGAGCGCATCCGCACCTCGGCCTCGAGGCAGCCGTGGCGACCGCAGCTGCAGCGCCGGCCGCCCGCGGCGACTAGGGTGTGGCCGAGCTCGGCGGCGAACCCCGAGGAGCCCTGCAGCGGGATCCCGCCGATGATGACGCCTCCGCCGATGCCCCCCGCGCCGCCGGTGACGTAGACGACGTCGGCGACGCCGCGCGCGGCTCCGAAGAGCGACTCGCCGATCGCGCCGAGGCTCGCGTCGTTGCCGACCGAGACCGGGAGGCCGAGTGCCCGGGACAGGAGTGAGGACAGGTCGACGTTGCGCCAGCCGAGGTGGGGCGCGAGGTGGACGAAGCCGGAGTCGATCTGGACCAGGCCCGGGACCGCGACGCCGGCGCCGAGGAGGATGCGGCGCGACTCGCGCTCGGCCCGGAAGCCCTCGACGATGCCCGTGACCACGCGCACGACCGTGTCGGGCGACGCCGGCTTCGGGGTGTCGAAGCGGACGCGGCGCAGCAGGTCGCCGTTGAGGCCCACGAGACCGACGATGATCGCGTCGGTGTCGAGGTGCACGCCGACCACGGCGAAGGTGCGGCCGGGAACGACGGTGGCGCTCGGGCGGCCGATGCGTCCGTCGGGAGCCGTCGTCTCCTCCTCGACCCAGCCGAGCTCGGTCAGCTCGCCGACGAGGTTCGCGACGGCGGAGCGGTTGAGGCCGGTGAGGCGGCCGAGGTCGGCGCGGCTGGTGGGGCCGCTGCGGTGCACCAGGGTCGCGATCGCGGCGAGGTTGTGGCGGCGGAGCAGGGCGTTGCTCGACGGACCGACTGCTCCTGCCATGCTCGTCCGTCTCTCGTCGGGTCGGCCCGAGGAGGGCCGCGGATGCACTCGGGCGCGGCCCCCTGGAGGAGAGCGCCGCGCCCGAGAACTGTATAAGGAGGAGCCGGAGGTCGCCCCGGCGTACTCGCTGAGCGTCTAGCGCCCGCCCGCCCTCCGCTTGTTGAAGATGTCGAACGCCACGGCGAGCAGCAGCACGAAGCCCTTGATCGCCATCTGCCAGGCGGCGTCGACCGACAGGATCGACAGGCCCATGTTGAGCACGCCCATCACGAGACCGCCGATCACGGCTCCGACGACCGTGCCGACGCCTCCCTGCACGGCCGCGCCTCCGATGAAGACCGCCGCGATCGCGTCGAGCTCGTAGTTCTGACCGGCCGAGGCGACCGCACCACCGGCGCGCGCGGTGCTGACGATGCCCGCGACTCCGGCCAGGGCGCCCATGTTGACGAAGATGAAGAAGTTGACCCACTTCGTCTTGACGCCCGACATCATCGCGGCGAACAGGTTGCCGCCCATCGCGTAGATGTGGCGGCCGAACACCGTGCGGCCGAGCACGAAGCTGTAGGCGAGGATCAGCACGGCGAGCACGATCAGGATGATCGGCGTGCCGCTGTAGCCCGCGAGCAGCCAGGCGAGGGCCATGATCGCGACGACAGCGACGACCGCCTTCACGGAGAAGGACGCGATCGGCTCGCGCGGGAGCTCGAGTCGGCGCAGCGTCGCGCGGGTGCGCACCTGCTGCACCACGAGGGCGACGCAGACCAGGAGCCCGAGCAGCAGCGTGAGGGCGTCGCGGCCGGCGATGCCGCCGAGGACGCCCGGCAGCCAGCCCGCGCCGATGGCGGTGAACTCGGTCGGGAGGCCGTTGATCGTGCCGCCGGTGAGCAGCACGAGGGTGAATCCGCGGAAGATCAGCATGCCCGCGAGGGTCACGATGAACGCGGGTATGCCCACGAAGGCGACCCAGAAGCCCTGCCACGCGCCGACGAGCGCGCCGGTCACGAGGGCGACGACGACCGCGGCCCACCAGGGCAGGCCCCAGTTGTTCATCGCGATCGCCGAGATCGCTCCGACCATGGCGACGACCGAGCCGACCGAGAGGTCGATGTGGCCGGCGATGATCACCATCACCATGCCGATGGCGAGGATCAGGACGTAGGCGTTCTGCTGGATCAGGTTGTTGACGTTGCCCGGCAGCAGGAGGCGGCCGTTCGTCAGCACCTGGAACAGCAGGATGATGATCGCCAGCGCGGCGAGGATGCCGTACTGCCGGAGGTTGATGTTCAGTCGACGGGCGCGCTTGGGCGGTGTCGACGGCGTGCTCGCCGGCGTGCCGGCCGGCGCTGTGGTGGTCGTGGCGCTCATCGGGCCTGGTCCCTTCCGGCGGTCATGTAGTGCATGAGGTGCTCCTGGGTGGCGTCGGCACGGTCGATCTCGCCCGTGATGCGCCCCTCGGAGATGGTGTAGATGCGGTCGGCGAGCCCGATCAGCTCGGGCAGTTCGGACGAGATGACGACGACCGCCTTGCCCTGGGCCGCGAGCTCGTTGATGATCCCGTAGATCTCGTACTTGGCTCCCACGTCGATGCCGCGGGTGGGCTCGTCGAGGATCAGCACATCGGGGCCCGAGAAGATCCACTTCGAGAGGACGACCTTCTGCTGGTTGCCGCCCGAGAGCTTGCCGGTGACGGCCGAGACGCTCGGGGCCTTGATGTTCATCTTCGATCGGTACGAGTCGGCGACCTTGTACTCGCGGTGCTTGTCGACGACTCCGAGGCGGGCGAGCCGCGACAGGGCCGCGGCCGACACGTTGACGGTGATGTCGCCGATCAGGTTGAGGCCGTAGCGCTTGCGGTCCTCGGTCGCGTAGGCGAGCCCGTTGCGGATCGCCTCGTCGACGGTGCGGGTCTGGATCTCCTTGCCGTCCTTGAAGACGCGGCCCGAGATGCCGGTCCCGTAGCTCCTCCCGAAGATGCTCATCGCGAGCTCGGTGCGCCCGGCGCCCATCAGCCCCGCGAAGCCGACGATCTCGCCGGCGCGCACGGTGAAGGAGGCGTCCTCGACCACGACGCGGTTGATGTCGACGGGGTGGTGGACGGTCCAGTGCTCGACGCGCAGCTTCTCCTCGCCGATCTGCGGATCGCGCGGCGGGAACATGCTGTTGAGATCGCGGCCGACCATCGCGCGGATGATCCGGCTCTCGGAGGCGTCCTCCCCGGCCATCGCGAAGCTCTCGATCGTGCGGCCGTCGCGGATGATCGTCACCGTGTCGGCGATGGCCCGGATCTCCTTCAGCTTGTGGCTGATGATGATGCAGGTGATGCCCTGCTGGCGCAGCTGGTCGATGAGGCCGAGCAGGTGATCGCTGTCCTCGTCGTTCAGGGCGGCCGTCGGCTCGTCGAGGATGAGGAGCTTGACCTCCTTGGCGAGGGCCTTGGCGATCTCGACGAGCTGCTGCTTGCCGACTCCGAGCTCGAGGATCTTGGTCGCGGGGCCCTCGGCCAGGCCCACGCGGGCGAGCAGCTTCGCCGCCTCCGCGTTGGTGGCGTTCCAGTCGATGACCCCGCGCTTGGACTTCTCGTTGCCGAGGAAGATGTTCTCGGCGATCGAGAGGTAGGGGCTGAGCGCGAGCTCCTGATGGATGATGACGATGCCGTCGGCCTCGCTGTCGTTGATCGAGCGGAACTGCGCCTCCTTCCCCTCGAACTCGATGGAGCCCTCGAAGCTGCCGACGGGGTAGACGCCCGAGAGGACCTTCATGAGCGTCGACTTGCCGGCGCCGTTCTCGCCGCAGATGGCGTGGACCTCGCCCGGCTGGACCGAGATCGAGACCCCGTCGAGGGCGCGGACGCCGCCGCCGAACTCCTTGACGATGTCGCGCATGATGAGGATGGGACTGGCCAACAGGGCCTCGCTTCGTTGTGCAGGGATGGGCTTCGAGGGGAGGAAGGGGGAGAAGGGCGGGGGAGGGGAGAATCACTCCTCCCCTCCCCCGCCCGACCGATCAGAGGCCGACGTCGCCGGCCTTGAGGAAGCCGGAGTCGACGAGGACCGACTGCACGTCGTCCTTGGTGACGACCTGCGGCTCGAGGAGGAAGGACGGGACGACCTTCTCGCCGTTGTCGTACGTCTCGGTGTCGTTCACCTCGGGCTCCTCGCCCGCCACGATCGACTGCACCATCTGGAACACGCGGTCACCGAGGGTGCGGGTGTCCTTCCAGACGGTCATCGACTGCTCGTCGGCGAGGATCGCCTTGACGTTCGCCTTGTCGGCGTCCTGACCGGTGATCACCGGGTAGTCGGCGCCGGGGGCGTAGCCGGCCGACTTGAGCGAGGCCTCGATGCCGATGGCCAGGCTGTCGTTGGGCGAGAGCACGACGTCGACCTTCTGGTCTCCGGTGTAGAAGGAGGAGAGGCGGTTGTCCATCTCGGACTGCGCCTTGTCGGAGGCCCAGCCCTGGATGCCGATCGACGCCCAGTCGTCGTTGGACGCGGGCGACTTGCCCGAGGGGACGACGAGCTTGCCGCTCTCGACGTAGGGCTGGAGGACGTCCCAGGCTCCCGAGAAGAAGAACTTGGCGTTGTTGTCGTCGGGGCTGCCGGCGAAGGGCTCGAGGGTGAAGGGTCCCGCGGCGTTGGCGAGGTCGAGGGTGTCCTCGATGTACTGGCCCTGGAGCTGGCCGACCTTGTAGTTGTCGAACGTCGCGTAGTAGTCGACGTCGGGGGTGCCGTTGATCAGGCGGTCGTAGGCGATGACGGTGGCGTTCTGCTTCTTCGCCTCGGCGAGGACCGGGGCGAGCGCCTCGCCGTCGATGGCCGCGATGACGAGGATCTTCGATCCTCCGGCGATCTGGTTCTGGATCTGCGAGATCTGCTGGTCGGTCTTGTTGTCGGCGTACTGGAGGTCGACGGTGCAGTCCTCGCCCTCCAGCTGCTTCTGCAGGCCTTCGCCGTCGTTGATCCAGCGCTCGAGGCTGCGCGTGGGCATCGAGATGCCGACGTTGCAGTCGCCTTCTGCGCTCTCGCCTCCGGCACCACCGGAGTTGGCGGGGCTCGCCGAACAGGCGGCGAGACCGAGGGAGATGATGCCGGCGGCGGCCAGCGTGGTGATGCTGCGGGAGAACTTCATGGAGTGCATTCCTCTCTGAAAGCAGTGTCCTGGTGGGAGGACGGCGCGAGAGCGTGCACTGTGGAGCACGCCGTCGTGTCGTCGCCCGGGAGGGCGGGGGAGCCCCGAGGGGCTTTGTCCACGGAGACAACATATTGCCTGGGTGTGCGGGTGGCAAGGACGGATCGGGATCGGTTCCGGGTGTTGCCGAACCGTGATGTGGCGCGGGGGAGAGCGCTCTCAGTATCGGGTGGCGGCTCTCGGCGCGCTCATCGGAGGAGGAGCCGCGTGACCCGGCCCGTCGCCCACTCGATCGGGCCGGTGCCGCAGAAGCGCCACCAGAGCACGCCGGCGGCCCAGACTCCGAGCAGCAGCAGGGCGAAGGCCCAGGGCGTGTCGTTCGTGTAGCCGTAGCCGGCGGCCGCGAGTGCCGCGACGACTCCGACCTGGAGGACGTAGACCGAGAGGGCGAGCGAGCCGACGGCGCGGAAGGGGAGGAAGACCGTCTGTGCCGTCTTCGCGGTGGCGATCAGGACGACGACCACGTAGACGGCGAGGACGAGCCCGAGGTCGTGCAGGGTGTCGGGGTAGCTGCCCGACACGAACTCGAGGCCTGTTGCGCGCTTCAGCAGCGGGCGTGCCGGGTAGGCGAGCACGGCGACGACCGCGAGCACGGCGAGGAGGCGGTCGCGGCGGAAGCCGTGGCGGAGCAGCAGCGCGCCGAGCAGGAAGAAGGGCAGGAGGCTGGTCGCGCGGTACGTCGGCCCGACGAAGACCCAGTTGAGCGCGTAGCCCGCGGGTGTCTGGGAGTAGCGGACGAGCGGATCGGCGGCGGCGGCGACGGCGGCGTTCAGTGGCGCGCCGACGACGACGACCACCACGGCGATCGCTGCGACGAGGCGGGAGCGCAGGAGCAGGATCGGTGTCCCGACCGCGAGCACGACTCCGAGGAACGCCAGCACGATCGCGATCCAGGTGCCCCAGGTGCTGAGCCACAGCCCGAGGGCGATGAGGATCACCGCGCGGATCGCGTTCTGCAGCACCACTCGGCCTCCGGAGGCGCCGGGGCGCGCGAGCACCAGCGCGGCCGACATCCCCATCACCAGAGCGAACAGGGGGGAGGCGAGGTCGCTCAGGTTGCTCGTGACGAAGCCGATCGCGCCCGTCCGCTGGCTCGGGAGCAGGGGCATCGCGTGCGCGACGAGCATCGCGACGATCGCGATGCCGCGCAGCGCGTCGGGGACGAGGAGTCGATCGGGGTGGAGGCGAGGAGCGGGACGCGCGGAGGTCTCGATCATGGGGGAAGGCTAGGTGGCGCGCAGCGCTGGAGGGTCGCGTTGCGCGATGCCCGGCCCGCCTGGCACGTTGCGCGGCGGGATCGCGGCTGGTCGGTGCCGCCGTCCTCGGTGAAGCGGACGAGGTCGGGCAGGCGGCGCCTCCACGGTCGCCGCGGGCCGCACCGGGGGCGGGTTCACCGCACGTCGATCGACGCGCGCGCGAAGGCCTCTTCCGTGAGCAGACCGTACGGTTCGCGCGTCCACGCGTATGGAAGGCGTGAGGACGCCCGAACCCGCACCCCACCGGGTGTTGCATCAGGACTCGTGCCGGCCCCGCACTCATCGCGGGCCGGCGCGGGCGCCTCCGCATTCGGGGGCGGCCCTCCGCCTCCGGATGGAGTTCTCGTGCTCGACATCATCTACGTGATCGGCGTCCTCGCCGTCTTCGCGCTCGTCGGCGTCATCGCCAAGGGGGTCGAGAAGCTCGCTCCCACGCCGCGCGGCACCTCCGGCCGTCGCGCGGCGACAAGCGAGGTCGACGCATGATCGTCTTCGACTCCCTCGCCGCGATCCTCGCGATCGCCTCGATCGGGTACCTCGTCTTCGCGCTCGTGAAGCCGGAGCGCTTCTGATGGACACCTTCCTCGCGATCCTGCAGGTCGCCTCCGTCGCCCTGATCCTCGTCCTCCTGTACCGCCCCCTCGGCGACTACATGGCGCACATCTACACCTCGAAGAGAGACCTCGCCGTCGAGCGCGGCTTCTACCGCCTCATCGGCGTCGACTCTCGCTCCGAGCAGAGCTGGAGCGCCTACCTCCGCGGGGTGCTCGCGTTCTCGCTGATCGGGGTGCTGCTCGTCTACGGGCTGCAGCGGGCGCAGGCCCTCCTGCCCTACTCCCTCGGGTTCCCGGCGATCCCGGAGGGGCTCTCGTTCAACACGGCGGTCTCGTTCGTCACCAACACCAACTGGCAGTCGTACTCGCCCGACGTGACCATGGGCTACTCGGTGCAGCTGCTCGGCCTCGCTGTGCAGAACTTCCTCTCGGCGGGAGTCGGCATCGCCGTCGCCATCGCGCTGGTGCGCGGCTTCGCGCGCCGCAACAGCGACTCGATCGGCAACTTCTGGGTCGACCTCACCCGCGGGACCCTCCGCCTCCTGCTCCCCGTCTCGGTGATCGCGGCGGTCCTGCTGCTCGCGGGCGGAGTGATCCAGAACCTCACCGGGTTCACCGACGTCACCACGATCACCGGCGGCACGCAGAGCATCCCGGGCGGGCCGGTCGCGTCGCAGGAGGCGATCAAGATGGTCGGCACCAACGGCGGCGGCTTCTTCAACGCGAACTCGGCGCATCCGTTCGAGAACCCCACCGCCTGGACCAGCGCGCTGCAGGTGATCCTGATGCTCGCGATCCCGTTCTCGCTGCCGCGCACCTTCGGCCGCATGGTCGGCAACGCGAAGCAGGGCTACGCGATCGTCGCGGCGATGGCCACGATCTTCCTGTTCTCCCTCACGGCACTCACGCTGCTCGAGCTCGCGGGCAACGGCGCGGCTCCGCAGGCCGCCGGTGGTGCGATGGAGGGCAAGGAGACGCGATTCGGCATCGCCGGCTCCGCTCTGTTCGGGGCGACCAGCACGCTGACCTCGACCGGCGCGGTCAACTCGATGCACGACTCCTACACCGCGCTCGGCGGCATGCTGCCGATGCTGAACATGATGCTCGGCGAGGTCGCCCCGGGCGGCGTCGGCTCCGGCCTCTACGGGATGCTCGTGCTCGCGATCCTCGCCGTCTTCATCGGCGGACTGCTCGTCGGCCGCACTCCGGAGTACCTGGGCAAGAAGCTCGGCCCCTACGAGATCAAGCTCGCGAGCATCTACATCCTGATCACGCCGACCCTCGTGCTGGCCGGCACGGCGCTGAGCTTCGCGATCCCCGCGGTGCGCGCCGATGTCGAGAGCACCTCGATCTGGAACCCGGGGCTGCACGGCCTCTCGGAGGTGCTCTACGCCTTCACCTCGGCGGCCAACAACAACGGCTCGGCCTTCGCGGGGCTCACGGCGAACACTCCGTGGTTCACCACGGCCCTGGGCGTCGCGATGCTGCTCGGCCGGTTCCTGCCGATCGTGATGGTGCTGGCGCTCGCCGGCTCCCTCGCGAAGCAGGGCGCCACCCCGTCGACCGCGGGCACCCTGCCCACCCACCGGCCGCAGTTCGTCGGCCTGCTCGTCGGCGTCACCGTCATCGTCACCGCACTCACCTACTTCCCCGTGCTCGCACTCGGACCCCTCGCAGAAGGACTCCAGTAACCCCCATGACCAGCACACTCGAAAGCCCGGCTCCCGTGCGGGCCCCGAGGCGCGGTGCCTCCGCGTTCAGCCTCGAGCAGGTCACCGCGGCGCTCCCCGGAGCGTTCCGCAAGCTCGACCCGCGCCTGATGGTGCGGAACCCGGTGATGTTCCTCGTCGAGGTCGGCGCTGCGCTCACCACGCTGCTCGCGATCGCGGAGCCGTTCCTCGGCGGCGCCCAGGAGTCGGGCGGCGCGCCCGTTCCCGGCTCGTTCACCTGGGGCATCGCGGTCTGGCTCTGGCTGACCGTGCTGTTCGCCAACCTCGCCGAATCCGTCGCGGAGGGGCGCGGCAAGGCGCAGGCCGACAGCCTGCGGCAGACCCGCACCAGCACCATGGCCCGCCGCCTGCTCGAGTACCGGGCCGGCGACGGAGCCGCGATGCACGCGCAGATCCGCGAGGTCTCCTCCGCCGATCTGCAGCTGGGCGACCACGTGGTCGTCGAGGCCGGCGACCTGGTGCCCGGTGACGGCGACATCGTCTGGGGCATCGCCTCCGTCGACGAGTCGGCGATCACCGGAGAATCGGCGCCGGTCGTGCGCGAATCGGGCGGCGACCGCAGTGCCGTCACCGGCGGCACCCGGGTGCTGTCGGACCGCATCATCGTGACGATCACGTCGAAGCCGGGCGAGACCTTCGTCGACCGGATGATCGGGCTGGTCGAGGGCGCCTCGCGGCAGAAGACGCCGAACGAGATCGCGCTGAACATCCTGCTCGCGAGCCTCTCGATCGTATTCGTGGTGGTCGTGCTGACGCTGAACCCGATCGCCTCGTACGCGGCGGCTCCGGTCAGTGTGCCGGTGCTGGTCGCTCTGCTCGTCTGCCTCATCCCGACCACCATCGGCGCCCTGCTCTCGGCGATCGGCATCGCCGGGATGGACCGCCTCGTGCAGCGCAACGTGCTCGCGATGTCGGGCCGCGCGGTCGAGGCGGCCGGCGACGTGACCACGCTGCTGCTCGACAAGACCGGCACGATCACCTACGGCAACCGGCGCGCCACCGAGTTCGTGACGGTGGGCGGAACCGACCGCGACGAGCTGCTGCGGGCGGCCGCCGCCTCCTCGCTCAGCGACCCGACCCCCGAGGGGAAGTCGATCGTGGACCTCGCGGGGCTGCGGCCCGAGATCCAGGACGCGGCCGTCGTGCCGTTCACCGCGCAGACCCGGATGAGCGGGCTCGACCTCGCGGACGGCTCGATGATCCGCAAGGGGGCCGGCTCGGCCGTGACCGCCTGGCTCCAGGCCGACGCGCTCGCGACGGTCGAGCTCGACGAGCAGGTGCACCGCATCTCCGAGAGCGGAGGCACGCCGCTGGTCGTCGCCGTGAAGGACGCTCGCGGGGTCGGACGGATCCTGGGCGTCGTGCACCTGAAGGACGTGGTGAAGGAGGGGCTCAAGGAGCGCTTCGCCGACCTGCGCGCGATGGGCATCCGGACGGTGATGATCACGGGCGACAACCCGCTCACAGCCCGCGCGATCGCGGCGGAGGCGGGGGTCGACGACTACCTCGCCGAGGCCACGCCCGAGCAGAAGCTCGCCTACATCCGGAAGGAGCAGGAGGGCGGCAACCTCGTCGCGATGACCGGTGACGGCACGAACGACGCCCCCGCGCTCGCGCAGGCCGACGTGGGCGTCGCGATGAACACGGGCACGTCGGCGGCGAAGGAGGCCGGCAACATGGTCGACCTCGACTCCGACCCGACCAAGCTCATCGACATCGTGCGGATCGGCAAGCAGCTGCTGATCACCCGCGGTGCGCTCACCACGTTCTCGATCGCGAACGACGTGGCGAAGTACTTCGCGATCATCCCGGCGATGTTCGCCGGCGTGTTCCCGGGGCTCGCGGTGCTGAACGTGATGCAGCTGAACTCGCCGTCCTCGGCGATCCTCTCGGCGATCGTGTTCAACGCGCTGGTGATCGTCGTGCTCATCCCGCTGGCGCTGCGCGGCGTGGCCTACCGGGCGCTCAGCGCGTCGAAGATCCTCAGCCGCAACCTTCTCGTCTACGGGCTGGGAGGCGTGATCGCCCCCTTCATCGGGATCAAGCTGATCGACCTCGTCGTCTCGCTCCTGCCCGGCTTCTGACCCCCTTGTGCGAGATGCCACTCGGGTACGCGTTCCTCGGCGTGTCGCGTACCGAAGAGGCATCTCGCGCAGCACTCCACTACTTGAGAGAAGAAAGAATCATGAACTCCACCCGCTCGGGCCTCCGCCAGTACGGAGTCGCGCTCCGCGCCCTGCTCCTTCTCACCGTCGCCCTCGGAATCGTCTATCCGCTCGCCATCACCGGGATCGGGCAGGCCGCGTTCGCCGCGCAGGCCAACGGCTCGATGCTCACCTCGAGCGGCTCGCAGGTCGGATCCTCGCTGATCGGGCAGTCGTTCACCGATGCCGACGGGAACCCGCTGCCCGAATGGTTCCAGTCGCGGCCCTCCGCTGCCGGCGACGGCTACGACGCGAGCGCCTCGAGCGGCTCGAACCTCGGGCCGTCGAACCCCGATCTCGTCGCGTCGATCGAGGAGCGCCGGTCGGCGATCGCGGCATTCGACGGGGTCGACAGGGCCGCGGTGCCCGCCGACGCGCTGACCGCCTCCGCCTCGGGGCTCGACCCGCAGATCAGCCCGGCCTACGCCGAGCTGCAGGTCGCGCGGGTCGCCGAGGCGCGCGGGCTGCCGGAGGAGAGCGTGCGCGCGCTCGTCGACGGCTCGGTGCAGGGGCGCGACCTCGGGTTCCTCGGCGACGAGACCGTGAACGTGCTCGAGCTGAACCTCGCGCTCTCGCGGCTGTGAGCGCAGGCCTCGGCGCACCTCCGGCTCGTAGAATCGCGTTCGGCTCGTCGGAACACCGCGATCCTGCGAGCCGGAGCCGATCCTGCGAGCCGAAGGTGGGGGCCGGAGCATGACGAAGGGCCGCCTGCGCGTGCTGCTGGGCGCCGCACCGGGTGTGGGCAAGACCTACACGATGCTCGAGGAGGGCCGCCGGCTCGCCGCCGAGGGCCGGGACGTCGTCGTCGCCGTCGTCGAGACGCACGGGCGCGCGGCCACCGCCGCCATGGTCGAGGGCCTCGAGGTGATCCCGCGGCGCGCGGTCGAGCACCGCGGTGTGCTGCTCGACGAGATGGATCTGGAGGCGACGCTCGCCCGCCGCCCCGAGGTCGCTCTGGTCGACGAGCTCGCCCACACCAACGCCCCGGGCTCGCGCCACGCGAAGCGCTGGGAGGACGTGCGGGCTCTGCTCGACGCCGGCATCACGGTGTTCTCGACCGTCAACATCCAGCACATCGAGTCGCTCAACGACGTCGTGCAGGCGATCACCGGGGCCCCGCAGCGCGAGACGATCCCGGATGCGGTGCTGCGCGCGGCCGACCAGATCGAGGTCGTCGACCTCGCCCCGCAGGCGCTCCGAGACCGGCTCGCCGACGGCCGGGTCTACCCGCCCGAGCGGATCGACGCGGCGCTCTCCAACTACTTCCGCCTCGGCAACCTCACGGCACTGCGCGAGCTCGCCCTGCTGTGGCTCGCCGACGAGGTCGACAGCGCGCTCCGGGACTACCGCGTCGAGCACGGGATCGACAGCACCTGGGAGGCACGCGAGCGCGTCGTCGTGACGCTCACGGGAGGGCCCGAGGGCGAGACCCTGCTGCGCCGCGGTGCACGGATCGCCGCGCGAGCCTCCGGTGGCGACCTGCTCGCCGTGCACGTGGTGACGCCCGACGGGCTGCGGACACCGCGCCCGCACGTTCTGGAGGCGCAGCGCGCGCTCGTCGAATCGCTGGGCGGCAGCTACCACCAGGTTGTCGGCGAGGACGTGCCGCGCACGCTCGTCGAGTTCGCGCGCTCGGTCAACGCGACGCAGCTCGTGCTGGGGGTGAGCCGGCGCAGCCGCCTCGCCGCGGCGCTCACGCCGGGCATCGGGGCGACGGTGATCCGCGAGTCGGGCAACATCGACGTGCACATCGTCAGCCACTCGGCGGCCGGGCGCAGCGCGGTGCTGCCGCGGCTCGACGGGGCGCTGACCCTGCGGCGCAAGCTCGCCGGCGCGGCGCTCGCGCTCGTGGGCGGCCCCCTGGTCACCTGGCTGCTGTCGAGCCTCCGCAGCGACGAGTCGATCACGAGCGACGTGCTCTCGTACCAGCTGCTGGTCGTGCTCGTGGCGCTGGTCGGAGGCGTGTGGCCGGCGCTGTTCGCGGCCGTGCTCTCGGGGCTGACGCTCGACTTCTTCTTCGTGGATCCGCTCTACACGATCACGGTCGACGAGCCGCTGCACGCGCTCGCCCTCGTGCTCTACGTTCTGAACGCGGCGCTGGTCAGCGCGGTGGTCGACCGCGCGGCGCGGCGATCGCGCGCGGCCAAGCGCTCGGCGGCGGAGTCGGAGATGCTCGCGACGATCGCGGGCGGCGTGATCCGTGGGCAGGGGGCGCTGCAGGCGATCCTCGAGATCTCGCGCGAGGCGTTCGGGCTGACGGGGGTGCGGCTGCTGCGCGACGACGCGGTGGTCGCGGTCGACGGCGAGCCGGTTCCGGAGGCGGAGCCGGTGCGGATCGCGGTCGGCACGCACGCGATGCTCGAGCTGCACGGGCGCGAGCTCGAGGGCAGCGAGCGGCGCCTGCTGCAGGTGGTCGCGGCGCAGCTCGACTCGGTGCTCGAGAACGCGGCGCTGAGCGAGACGGCGAGCTCGCTGGCTCCGCTCGCCGAGACCGACCGGGTGCGCAGCGCCCTGCTGTCGGCGGTGAGCCACGATCTGCGCCGGCCGCTCGCGGCGGCCACGGCGGCGGTCAGCGGGCTGCGTTCGCGCGACGTGGAGTGGAGCGAGCGCGACCGGGAGGAGCTGCTCGCGACGGCCGACGAGAGCCTCACGACCCTCGCGGCGCTCGTCACGGATCTGCTCGATGTGACGCGGCTGGAGGCGGGGGCGCTCGCTGTGGCGCTCGCTCCGCTGGACGCGGCCGACGTGGTGCTGCCCGCGCTCGACGAGCTGGGGCTCGGGCCGGCGGAGGTCGACCTGGACCTCGACCTCGACGGGCCCGCGGTGCTCGCCGACGCGGTGCTGCTGCAGCGGGTCGTGGTGAACCTGCTGGCGAACGCGGTGCGCTACTCGCCCGACGGCACGCGGGTGCGGGTGTCGACCAGTGCGTTCGGCGGCACGGCGCAGATCCGGATCGTGGACCACGGGCCGGGCGTCGCTGCGGCTCGGCGGGAGGAGATCTTCGTGCCGTTCCAGCGGCTCGGAGACGACGACAACACGACGGGGCTGGGGCTGGGGCTCGCGCTGTCGAAGGGGTTCACCGAGGGCATGGGCGGGACGCTCGAGACGGAGGACACTCCGGGGGGCGGGCTGACGATGGTGGTGGGGCTGCCGATCGCGGCGGGCACCGGTGCTGCCTCTGATTCCGCTGACGCTTCGGATTCCGCTGATGTGACCGACTCCGCTGATGCTTCGGGAGGAGCCGCATGAAGATCCTGATCGCGGACGACGACCCGCAGATCCTCCGCGCGCTGCGGATCACGCTGACGGCGCGCGGCTACGACGTGGTGACGGCCGGTGACGGCACGGAGGCGATCAACCGCGCGATCGACGAGCACCCCGATCTCTACATGATCGATCTGGGTATGCCGCGGCTCGACGGGGTCGAGGTGATCCACGCGCTGCGCGGCTGGACGAGTGCGCCGATCCTGGTGGTGTCGGGGCGGACGGGCGCGGCCGACAAGGTCGGCGCGCTCGACGCGGGGGCCGACGACTACGTGACCAAGCCGTTCTCGATGGACGAGGTGCTCGCGCGGATCCGGGCGCTGTCGCGGCGGGTGCAGCCGGCCGACGGCGAGCCGCTCGTGGTGATCGGGGAGGTGACCGTCGACCTCGTGGCGAAGAGCGCGACCCGGGCCGGCGCCTCCGTGCGGCTCACGCCGACGGAGTGGCAGGTGCTCGAGATCCTGGTGCGCAACGCGGGCAAGCTCGTGACGCGGCGCTCGCTGCTCGACGAGATCTGGGGCCCGGCGCACGTCACCGACACGGGGTATCTGCGCCTGTATCTGGCGCAGCTGCGCAAGAAGCTCGAGCCCGACCCGGCGCACCCGCGGTTCCTGCTGACGGAGGCGGGGATGGGGTACCGGTTCGTGCCGGGGGAGTGAACGGCCGGTCGGGCTGCTGACGGGGTCTCGGCGGCTACTCCACCGACGAGGGGGCGGCGGGGCTCGACCACCGGGCCGAAGTGGGGACGCCGTGGTGTCCCCGGCCCGTGCGAGAATCGCGCCGTGCAAGGGTGGACACGAGGTGCGAGGGTGCGCTGGGGAGCGGCCGCGGCCGTGACCGCGCTGCTGCTGACGGGGTGCGCGCCCGAGGCGGTCGACAGGCCGACCGGCTCGGCTGCAGCGGCACTGCCGACGCCGACAGCGACTCCGACCTTCACCCCGACGGCCAGGCCCACGCCGACCGTGACTCCGACGTCGGCGGCCGTGCCACCTGCCGCGACAGCCGTCTGGCCCGACAACTCGCAGGTGTCGCACCTCTTCTTCCACTCGCTGATCGTGGATCCGGAGCGCGCGTTCGCCTCGCCCGAGGACGGCGCCGGGTACCTCGACTACATGGTCACGAAGGACGAGTTCACGGCGGTCCTCGAGCAGGTCTACGCGAACGGCTACGTGCTCGTGAGCCCGCACGACCTGTACACCCGGGCCGACGACGGCACCGTGACTCCGACGCCCCTCGCGCTGCCGCTCGGCAAGAAGCCGCTCGTTCTCTCGCAGGACGACGTCGACTACTACGAGTACATGGCGGGCGACGGATTCGCGGACGCCCTGGTGCTCGAGGACGGCGACGTGCGGACGAGCTACACCGACGCCTCCGGACGCACCCGCATCGGCGCCGATGACCTGGTGCCCATCGTCGACGACTTCGTGGCCGCGCACCCCGACTTCTCGCACGGGGGCGCGAAGGGCGTGATCGCGCTGACCGGGTACAACGGGGTGCTCGGGTACCGGACCTCGGAGATCACCTACGGAGCGACGAACGCGCGGATCGCGCAGGACACCGCCGACGCGACCGCCGTGGCCGCCGCGATGACGGCGGACGGCTGGGAGTTCGCGTCGCACAGCTGGGGCCACATCGACATGCGGGAGTCGTCGATGGAGCGGATCGCGGCCGATGCGGGGAAGTGGCGCGACGAGGTGCAGCCGATCGTGGGCGCGACCGATCTGTTCGTGTACCCGTTCGGTGCCGACATCGCGGGGGTGGGCGCGTACTCCGGGCCGACGTACGACCTGCTCTCGGAGGAGGGGTTCACCGCGTTCTTCAACGTCGACGCGTCGCGGCCGGCGTGGGGGCAGTGGGGCGCAGGATACGTGCGGGAGGCGCGGATCAACGTGGACGGCATCAGCCTGCGAGCGGCCATCGAGGGGCGCAACGACACGCTGCGGGCGTTCTTCGATCCGGAGTCGGTGCTCGACCCGGCACGCCCGGCGTCGATCTCGGGGGAGTGACGAGGGCGTTCTCGCCTTCTGGTGCTCGGGGGGGCGCTCTCAGCTGATGTCGTGCGGGGTCCGCTCCCGGGTGTGCGCACCGGAGGAGAATGGGAGCACCGCCGAACAAGGAGAGCACCGTGGATCAGCCGCGCATGAACGTCGAGTCGTTCAACCTCGATCACCGCACCGTCGCCGCACCGTACGTGCGCCTCGCCGACGCGAAGACGCTTCCGGCAGGTGACCACCTCGTCAAGTACGACGTGCGCTTCACCCAGCCCAACGCCTCCCACCTCGAGATGCCGACCGTGCACTCGCTCGAGCACCTGTTCGCCGAGAAGTCCCGCAACCACTCCGACAAGGTCATCGACTTCTCGCCGATGGGCTGCCAGACCGGCTTCTACCTGATCCTGCAGGGCGAGCCCGAGCTCGCCGAGGTGCTCTCGCTGGTCGAGGACACGCTCCGCGACATCACCGAGGCCGACGAGGTGCCCGCCGCCAACGACACCCAGTGCGGCTGGGGCGCGAACCACTCGCTCGAGGGGGCGCAGGAGGCGGCGCGCACGTTCCTCTCGCGCCGCGACGAGTGGGAGACGGTGACCGCGTGACCGACGCGATCGTCCTGGTGGCGATGGACGAGGAGGCGGAGCCGTTCGTCGCGAAGGCGAGTGCCGCCTCCGAGCCGCGGGCCGTCGGCAACGCGCTGCAGTGGGACCTCGAGCTGGCCGGACACGATGTGCTGCTCGTGCGCACGGGGGTCGGCCTCGTCAACGCGGCGGGCGGAGTGACGGCCGCGATCCTCCGCACGCTCGGTGACGAGCCGCTGGTGATCAGCGCCGGATCGGCGGGCGGGCTGGGCGCCGAGGTGCGCGTCGGCGACGTCGTCATCGGCGACGAGTACGTGCAGACGGATGCGGACGCGCGCGCGTTCGGCTACGCGATGGGGCAGGTGCCGGGGATGCCCGAGCGCTACTCCGGCGATGCCGCGGCGCTCGCCGCAGAGGTGTCGGTACCCGACGTCGTGGTGCGCCGCGGACTGATCGTGTCGAGCGACACCTTCGTCTCGGGAGACCACGTCGAGCGGGTGCGCGGCCACTTCTCGGGCGCGCTCGCGACCGACATGGAGTCGGTGTCGCTCGCGCAGACCGCGTTCGTGCACGGGCTGCCGTTCGTGTCGGTGCGGGGCATCTCGGATCTGTGCGCGCCGGGCGAGTTCGAGGCGCACGTCGACGACGCGGCGGACCGCTCGGCTCTGGTGGTGCTGGCGCTGCTGGACGCGCTGGCGGCGTAGCCGATCACGCCGGGGGAACCAGTTCTGCGCGAGGCACCGCTCAGTAGGCGGTGTCTCGGCGAGAACTGGTTCCCTCGGGGGTTGGGGTCTGCGCGGCGCCGAGGCCGGTGACGGGGCCGGCGACGGCGACCGTCTCGGCGCCGTCGGGCCAGCGGAGGCGGACGCCCGGCGCGGCGACGACGCGGCCGACGGCGGCCGTCGTCGTGTGCGCCGTGTGCATCCGGCCGGTGCCGGGGCGGTCGGCGGTGATCATCGCGAAGCCGGGGAAGCAGGCGAGCCAGTCGCCCAGGCCGGCCGACTGCGGGGCCGGGATCGCCGCGATGTCGAGCACCGCGCCTCCGCCCGATGCCTCGGCGAGCATGCCGACGGTGCCGACGAAGCCGGCCATGCTGACGTCCTTCGCGGCGCGCGGCCGCGCGAGACCCACGGAGGCGGCCATCGCCCGCAGCTCGTCGCCGCGCCGCTCCGAGGTCGAGTCCCACTGGGCGCCCGCGAAGCCGGGCCGCCAGGCTCCGGAGAGATCGGCCGTCACCGAGAGCTCGTCGCCGATCGACGCGGCACCCGGTACCGGCGACGCGGTGCGCCCGAGTCCGGTGACGCTCAGGGCCGCCGGCACCCCGAGCTGCGTGTGCCCGCCGAGCACGGGCAGACCCCACGCCTCGGCGGCGTCCCGCAGACCGCCGACGATCCGCGCGGCGAAGGCGGCGTCGCGGGCGCCGATCGCGTCGAGCAGCCCGACTCCGGTCGCGCCCATCGCGGTCAGGTCGTTCACGTTGACCAGCACCGAGCACCAGCCCGCCCACTCCGGATGCCGCTCGACCATCGAGGGGATGATCGCGTCGCACACCGCCACCAGGTCGGTCCCGGGAACCGGGGCGCCGTCGTCGCCGACGAAGCCCGGGCCGCCGAGTCCGCCCGAGGCGGCGAAGGGGGCGAGGAGGGAGCCGAGCGCCGACTTGGCCGCCCGGGCCGCGCGATCGAGGCGGTCGAGCGGCCAGCGCATCTGCACGTGCGGCGTGCCGGCGACGGTCAGCGCACCGATCCGCTCCCAGCCGAGGCGGCGGAAGAGCACCTCGTTGCGCTCCTGCACCGAGGCCTCGAAGCGCAGCACACCGCGCGCCTCCGCCTCGGCGCACGCCGCACGCACGAGAGCCGCACCGATTCCCGCGCCGCCGCGCGCCTCGCGGGACACGACGAGCCGGCTGCCGGTCCACCAGCCCAGATCGCGGCCGGGTGCGACCGGCGCGAGCCGCACGCCTCCGAGCACCGCGCCCTCGCCGGTCACCGCGACGAGAACGATGCAGCGCGGGTCGTCGTCGACGTCGTCGGCGTCGCTCCCCGCGAAGAGCCCCTGCTCGGCCACGAAGACCTCGCGGCGCAGGGCGTGGTAGGCCGCGAGCTCACGCTCCTCGGCCCGCAGCACCGTGAACGCCGGAGCCCGGCGCACTCCCTCGAGGATCGACAGCTGCATCAGGCGCCGGCCGTCTTGAGCACTCCGCATGCCCCGCACGCCGCACAGCCCGCCGACTGCCCGGTGCTCAGCATCCCCGCGGCGATCAGCAGCGAGGCGACCTGCGCGCTCACCTTCTCGAGCAGCGAGCCCGCCGGCGGCAGCACGTGGTCGACCTCGGTCGCGAGCGTCCCGCGCAGCGGCCGGAACGGGACCACGAACGGGTACACGCCCATCTCGATCAGCTCCTGCGCACTGGCGACGAGCTCGTCGGGATCCTCGCCGAGGCCGACCAGGAGGTAGGTCGAGACCTGGTTGCGGCCGAAGATCCGCACCGCCTCGCGCCACGCCCAGCGGTACTCGTCGAGGGTGACGCGCGCCTTGCCGGGGGTCCAGCGCCGGCGCACCTCGTCGTCCATCGACTCGACGTGGATGCCGATCGACACCGCGCCCGCGTCCTTCAGCGCCTGCAGCGCCGACACGTCCGACGGAGGCTCGCACTGCACCTGGATCGGCAGGCCCGGCACCGCCTCGAGCACCGCGCGCACGCAGCGCGCGAGGTGGGTGGCGCCGCGGTCGCGCCCCTTGGAGGTGCCGGTGGTCATCACCATCTGGCTGATCCCGTCGAGTCGGGCCGCCGCCTCCGCGACCTCGGCCAGCTGCGCAGGAGTCTTCACCGCGATGGTCGAGCCCGCCTCGAGCGAGGCCTCGATGGCGCAGAACCGGCAGCGCTCGGCCTCGTCGTAGCGCATGCAGGTCTGCACGACGGTCGTCGCCAGGATGTCGCGGCCGTGCAGCCGGGCGATCTTCTCGTACGAGACGCCGTCGGCGGTCTCGAGGTCGTAGAAGCGGGGGCGGCGCACCGGAGTGACGTCGAGGCCGATGTCGGCGCCCTCGAGCAGCAGGCGGTCGCCGCGCACGACGTAGGGGCTCTTCGGATTGATCGGGATGGCGGCGCCGAGGCCGCCGAGCACGACGTGCCCGTCGTCGCTCGGGCCGGCGCCGGCCTCGCGGTGGACAGGGGCCTCGACGCGGATGCCCTGCAGGGCGATGTCGACGCGGGTGCGGAGCGTGGGGATACCGAGATCGGTCACGGATGACTCCTTCGTGGCTCGCCGAGGGCGGGCCTGCCGGGCCGCGCAGCACGCGGCCGGGATGTCGATGCGTTCGTCTCGCTCCCCAGTCAACGTCGGCCGTGTTTCGAGTCGATGACGGGCGGAACGCGGTCTGGTTACGGAATCGCCGTCACACAGGCTTCTTCCGCTCGAAACCAATCCGAAACACGTCATCGGCTTGACTGGAGTCGTTCCACTCGGCACCACCGCTCCATCCGGCGGACGTCATCCCGCGTCGTCTCACACGCTCCCGCCGGAAGCTCCAGCACACCGCTCGCCGAGCTCTTTCGGCGTACCCGCACCCCAGGAGGAACCACATGTCCGTCTCGCAGGAGATCGAAGACCAGGTCAGCGCCAACATCGAGAAGTCGCGCGGCGAGATCGCGCACCCGTCGCTCCCCAAGGGCAGCAACCTCTACGGCTCGACGAAGGTGTTCCCCGACTACCAGGCCGAGGAGGGGGAGTCGTACCTCACCCTCGTGCACGGCATCGCCCACGAGTCCTCGGTCAGCTTCGTCGCCGTGCTGCAGGCCACCCGCGCGGCCCGCAAGGGCTACGAGTCGGCGCTGTACTTCTACGGCCCCGGCACCATCAACGCGATGGCGACCCGCGGGTTCCCGACGGTGGGCGACTCCGGATTCCCGGGCGAGCAGAACCTCAACAACGCCATCGAGACGTTCATCAACGAGGGCAACCGCGTCTTCGTCTGCCGCTTCGGCATGGCGCTGCACGGCCTGCGCGAGGAGGACCTGATCGAGGGCTGCATCCCCTGCCACCCGCTCGACGTGCAGGACGCGCTCATCCACTACGCCCGCAAGGGCGCGATCATCAACTCGACCTACAACCTGTAGCCCGATGACTCGCGTCGGCTCGGTCGCGGCGAACTTCACCCGCGACCTCGATCAGAACTACGCGCTCATCGCGTCGCTCGCCGAGGAGGCGCGCGAGCGGGGAGTCGAGTTCCTCGTCCTCCCCGAGGCCGCGATCGGCGGCTATCTCTCCTCCCTCGGCAACCACGGCGACACGGTGAAGACCACGTCACGCTCGCTGCCGCCGGCGATCCACGTGAACGGCCCCGAACTGCGGCGCGTGCAGGAGATCGTGGGCGACCTGATGGTCGCGATCGGCTTCTGCGAGCTCGACGACGACGGCGAGACGCGCTACAACGCGGCCGCTCTGCTCGACGGCGGGCAGGTCTACGGCAGCTACCGCAAGGTGCACCAGCCGCTCGGCGAGCACATGTCGTACTCGGCGGGCCCCGGCTACAGCACCTTCGACACTCCGGTCGGCCGGGTCGGGCTGCAGATCTGCTACGACAAGGCGTTCCCGGAGGCGGCGCGCTCGATGGCACTGGACGGCGCCGAGATCATCGCCTCGCTCTCGGCCTGGCCGGCGGCGCGCACGGCGACGGCCGAGAACCTGCAGGAGGACCGCTGGACCTACCGCTTCAACCAGTTCGACATCGCGCGGGCCCTCGACAACCAGGTGTTCTGGCTGGCGTCGAACCAGTCGGGCACCTTCGGGTCGCTCCGCTACGTCGGCAACGCGAAGGTCGTCGACCCGGGTGGCAACATCCTGGCCACCACGCTGCTCGGGGCGGGCATGGCCGTCGCCGACATCGATGTGCGCGGCACGTTCGAGTCGATGCGGGGCGGGATGTTCCACCTCCGCGACCGCCGGCCCGATGCCTACGGTGACCTCGACCGCGTGTGGAGCGGAGGGCTGATCGATGCCTGAGATGACCTTCCACGTCCGCTGGCCCGACGGCACCGAGGAGCGCTGCTACTCGCCGAGCCTGGTGATGCACGACTACCTCGCCGCGGGCGGCCAGTACCCGGTCGAGGACTTCGTGGCCCGCTCGAGCGAGGCCCTCGACATCGCCTCCGACAGGGTGCGCGAGAAGTTCGGCTTCGCGTGCACCTCGGCGATGCAGCAGCGGAGCGAGATCGTCGAGACCGCGCGCCGCTTCGACGGCGGCACCGTGCGGGTGCTGGCGATGGATCCGGGGCGACCGTGATCGCGCCCGGCACGCACGTCGAGGTCGCCGTCGTCGGAGGCGGCCAGGCCGGACTCTCGCTCAGCCGCCACCTCTCGGACGACGGGATCGACCACGTCGTCCTCGAGCGCGACACCATCGGCCACGACTGGATCGACCGCCGCTGGGACGCGTTCACCCTCGTCACTCCGAACTGGCAGTGCCGGCTGCCCGGCTACCCCTACGACGGGCCCGACCCCGACGGTTTCATGACGCGCGACGAGGTGCACGCCTGGGTGCGGCGCTACGCCGCGTCGTTCGACGCTCCGGTGCTCGAGCACACCGAGGTCTCGCGGCTGCGCGAGCGCGCGGGCGGGGGCTTCGAGCTGGTCACCAGCGCGGGTTCGATCACCGCCGACCAGGTCGTCATCGCGACCGGCGGCTACCACCGGCCCGTCCTGCCGGCGATCACCTCGCGCCTCCCGCTCGACGTCGTGCAGCTGCACTCGGCCGACTACCGCTCGGCCGGAGCGCTGCCTCCCGGAGGCGTCCTCGTCGTCGGCTCCGGCCAGTCGGGCGCGCAGATCGCGGAGGACCTCTTCCTCGCCGGGCGCGACGTGCATCTCGCTCTCGGCAGCGCACCGCGGGTCGCCCGCTTCTATCGGGGGCGGGACTGCGTCGCGTGGCTGCAGGACATGGGCGTGTACGACATCCCCGTGCACGCGCAGGTCGGCGGGCTGACCAAGCGCGAGTCGACCAACCACTACGTCACGGGGCGCGGAGGCGGTCGCGACATCGACCTGCGCGCGTTCGCCCGCGACGGCATGCACCTCTACGGGCGGCTCGCGTCGGTCGAGGGCTCGAGCCTCCGCTTCGCTCCCACCGCGGAGGCATCGCTCGACTACGCGGACTCGGTCGCGGAGTCGATCAAGGACGACATCGACCGCTTCATCGCGGCGCGCGGCATCGACGCTCCGGTGGAGGCGCGGTACGAGCCGGTCTGGCGCCCGTCGGTCGAGGTGGAGTCGGTGGACCTCGCCGCCGCGGGCATCACGAGCGTGATCTGGGCGGTCGGCTTCCGCTCCGACTACCGCTGGGTCGAAGTCGGAGTCTTCGACGGCTCCGGGCACCCGACCCATCAGCGCGGTGTCACGAGCACGCCGGGGCTGTCGTTCCTCGGGCTGCCCTGGCTGCACACCTGGGGCTCCGGGCGCTTCGAGGCGATCGCGCGGGATGCGGAGCACCTGGCGTCGGAGATCCGTCGCGTCCGCGGCAGCCGGCGGCTCGAGTCGGACCTCGCCGGGTAGCCTCGGCGCATGACGGAGACGGTGATGGCGGCGGTCGCGGCGCACTTCGGTCGCAACCTCGACCGCACCCTCGCCAAGCTCCCCGGGATGATCGCGCAGGCCAGGGAGCGCTCCGTCGACCTGCTCGTGCTGCCCGACGCGACCCTGGGCGGGTACCTGCTCGACATGCACCACCCGGGGCCGTCCGACCTCCCGCCCAGCGTGGAGCTCGACGGGCCGGAGGTCGCGCGGGTCGCCGAGCTCGCGGGCGACATGACGGTCTGCTTCGGCATCTCGGAGCGGGCCCTCGAGGGCGGGCGCGACCTCCGCTACAACACCGCGGTCTGCGTGCAGGGCGGCCGCGTGATCGGTACGCACCGCAAGGTGCACCTGCCGCTGGGCGAATCGGAGGCGTACCTGCCGGGCTCGTCGTTCGCCGCCTTCGACTCGCCGATCGGGCGTCTGGGCATGCTGATCGACTTCGACAAGACCTTCCCCGAGTCGGCGCGCTCGCTCGCCCTCGACGGGGCCGAGGTGCTGGCCTGCCTGAGCGCCTGGCCGGCGAGCGTCACCGACCGCTCCGACCGGATCCGCAACGACCGGCAGGCGCACCTGTTCGACCTCTACGACTGCGCGCGGGCCGCCGAGAACCAGGTGTACCTCGTGTCGTCGAACCAGACCGGGGTGCTCGGCGGGCTGCGCTTCCTCGGGCAGGCGAAGGTCGTGGATCCGGCGGGCGAGATCATCGCGAAGACCTGGGCGAAGGGCGGGCTGGCTCTGGCCTCGGCCGACGTCTCCGCCTCCGTCGCCCGCGCTCGACGCACGATGAACCACCTGCGCGATCGCGCGGAGCACGCGTACCGGATCTGATGCGCATCGCCCTGCTCACCTACTCGACCCGCCCGCGCGGCGGGGTCGTGCACACGCTCGCGCTGGCCGAGGCGCTCGCGCGGGCTGGCCACGACGTGACGGTGTGGACGCTGGCGCGGGGCGGTGACGACTCCTTCTTCCGCCCTGTGGATCCGGCGGTGACGGTGCGCGTGATTCCGTTCTCCTCCGTCGACGCAGAGTCCGTGGGTTCCCGGATCGTGCGCTCGATCGACGCGATGGCTGCGGCTCTGCGCGGGGAGACGGGGCTCGTGCACGCGCAGGACTGCATCTCGGCGAACGCGGCGCTCGCCGCGGGGCTCGTGCCGGTGCGCACGGTGCACCACCTCGACGAGTTCACGACGCCGGAGCTGCGGGCCTGCCACGACCGCGCGGTACGGCTGCCGCGGGCGCTGCTGTGCGTCTCGGCAGCGGTGGCCGGCGAGGTGCGGGCGGGGTGGGGACGTCGCGCGACGGTGATCCCGAACGGAGTGGACGCGGCCCGGTTCGCGGCGGCCGCCTCCGACCCTGCGACCGCTGAATGGCGGGCCGAGCTCGGGCCGTACATGCTGGCGCTGGGCGGCATCGAGCCGCGCAAGGGCAGCATCGAGCTGCTGGAGGCGTGGGCGCTGCTGCGCTCGCGCGGAGTCGCCCTGGTGTTCGGCGGCGGAGAGACGCTGTTCGACTACCGGCCGTACCGCGCGGAGTTCGACCGGCGGGTCGCCGCGCTGGGGGTGGAGCCGGTGATCCTCGGGGCCGTCGCGGAGGAGCGGCTCGCGCCGCTCGTGGCCGGCGCCTCGGCCCTGGGCTTCGTGTCGGTCAAGGAGGGCTTCGGACTCGCGGCGATGGAGGCGCTCGCCGCGGGGGTGCCGGTGGTGGCGCGGGAGCTGCCGGTGATCCGGGAGGTGTTCGGCGACACGGTGCGCTACGGGAGCGATCCGGAGTCGTTCGCTCGCGCGCTCGAGGCGGCACTGGACGGTGGGGGCGGCTCCGCTGCGGGGCGGGAGCTGGCGTTCTCGCACTCGTGGGACGACGTCGCGGAGGCGCACGTGCGGTTCTACGAGGAGCTGCTCGGTGTCGACTGTGTTCAGAACGTAGGACGGATCTCCTCCGGCGTTCGCGGATCCGCATGACGGCGTCGTCGATCGAGCGTTCGTCCTACGTTGCGAACGTGCCGGTATGACGCGCCGGTCGATCTCCCGCATCCTCTCGGGTCTCGCCACGGCGGACCCCGATCGCGTCGTCGCGATCGCCGACGAGGGAGTGCTCACCGCAGGCGAGCTCGACCGCGTCAGCAACCGCCTCGCCCGCGCCTACCGCGAGCTCGGGGTCGACACCGACGACCTCGTCACGGTGTCGCTGCCCAACTCGCTCGACGCGATCGTCGTCTGCGCCGCGATCTGGAAGGCGGGCGCGACTCCGCAGCCCGTCTCGACCGAGCTGTCGCCGGAGGAGCGCGCCGCGGTGCAGCGGGTCGCCGCCCCGGCACTGGTCATCGGCGCCGCCTCCGCGACGGCGCCCTGGCGCCCGGGCGACTGGCGGCCGGCCGGCTCGGAGGAGCCGCTCGAGGACCGCTGGGCCTCGTCGTGGAAGGCGCCCACCTCCTCCGGCAGCACCGGGCGGCCGAAGGTCGTGCTCGCGAGCGGGCCGGCGCTGCTCGACCCGGAGGTGCCGGTCGCCGCGTTCCTGCCGCTCGCAGGCGTGCAGCTGGTCGCGGGGCCGATGATGCACTCGGCGACCTTCACCTATGCGTTCCGCGGGCTGATGACGGGGCAGACGCTCGTGATCCTGCCGCGCTTCGACGAGCGGCGCGTGCTCGAGGCGGTCGCTCGGCACCGGGTGACGTGGATGCTGCTGGTGCCGACGACGATCCGGCGGCTGCTGCTCTGCGATCGATCGGAGGTCGACGTCTCGTCGCTCGAGGTCGTGCTGCACCTGGGCGCCCCGTGCCCGCCCGACGACAAGCGGGCGCTGATCGACTGGCTCGGGTCGTCTCGGGTGGTCGAGGTGTACGCGGGGAGCGAGTCGAACGGGCTCACGATGATCAGCGGCGACGAGTGGCTCGAGCATCCCGGCAGTGTGGGGCGGCCGATCGGCGGCACGACGCTGCGGATCCTGCGCGAGGACGGGACGCAGGCTCTGGCCGGCGAGACGGGGCGGATCTGGATGCACCGCGGCGACGAGCCCGCCTACCGGTACCTCGGGGGGACCTCGTCCCGCACCTCCGACGGCTGGGACACGCTCGGAGACGTCGGCCGCCTCGATGCGGACGGGTACCTCTGGGTGCTCGACCGCGCCGACGACCTGATCCTGCGGGGCGGGGTGAACGTGTACCCGATCGAGGTCGAGCGGGTGCTGGAGTCGCACCCGTCTGTGCGCGGAGCGGTCGCGTTCGGGGTGCCTGACGACGACCTGGGGAGCGCGATCGAGGCGGTGGTGGACATCGGGGACGCGGGGGTCGATGCGGGCGAGTTGCTCGCGTGGGCGAACGCGCGGCTGGGGCGCGAGCGCCGCCTCCGGGCGCTGCGACGGGTGCGGGAGCCGCTGCGCAGTGACGCGGGCAAGGTGCGGCGGTCGTCGTTCGGGGCGGCGGCGAGGGATGCCGTCGCCGGATCCGACAGCGCGACGGCGGGTCGCGGCGCGAGTGCGGTAGACACGAGCCCATGACCTCCGACGAGCCTCCCGCCGCGCTGACGCCTCCCGAGCAGATCGACGCGCTGATCGCGAAGCACCCCGACTGGCGCGGGGCGCTGCTCGCCGAGGCGCGGCGTGTGATCCTCGCGGCCGAGCCCGGCATCGTCGAGGAGTGGAAGTGGATGGGCGCGCCCGTCTGGGAGCTCGACGGGATCCTCGTGGTGGGCAACATCTTCACGACGAAGGTGAAGCTCGGGTTCATGTATGGAGCGTCCCTGGAGGACCCGTCGGGGATCTTCAACGGCGAGCTCGGCGGCAACCAGCGCCGCTCGGTCGAGTTCGCCGAGGGCGACGAGCTGCCGGAGGAGGCGCTCACCGCCCTCGTCCGCGCCGCCGTCGAGCGCAACCGCGCCGCGCGTGCCGCCCGCCCGGCCCGCGCCGCCCGCGCCGCCCGCGCCAAGAAGTAGCCGCGCCCTGTCGGTGCCGCCGTGCACGCGTGATGCCGGCATGCACGCGGGAATGGCGGAACGGGCGTGCACGGAGGCAGCGGGCGTGCACCCGCGAGCGAATATCCGCGGAGGTGTCGATATCCGCTTCCGCCGTTCGACGCCAGAGTAGGAGGGCGCACCGAGCGCCCCACCGACCAGACGGAGAACCCCATGAAGTACATGCTGATCATGCGCGCGACCGACGCTGCGAAAGAGGCGTACGCCGCCATCCCCTTCGACGAGATCATCACGAAGATGGGGCAGTACAACGAGTCGATGATGAACGCCGGCATCCTGCTCGCGGGCGACGGACTCGCCGACGACGTCGCGACCACCGGCTTCGTCGTCGACTTCGCCTCCGAGCCGCCCGCCGTCACCGACGGCCCCTACGGCGAGACCCACGAGCTGTTCAACGGCTTCTGGATGATCCAGGTCTCCTCGAAGGAGGAGGCGAAGGAGTGGGCGCTGCGCTGCCCTCTCGTCCCCGGCAACAAGCTCGAGGTGCGCCGGGTGACCGACGAGAGCGACTTCGCCGACTTCGCCGACAACGAGTTCGTGCAGAAGGAGGCGGGCTGGCGCGAGGAGCAGGCCGCTCGCGACTGAGATGGACGACATCCGGGCGAGCGTCGCCGCGGTGTGGCGCATCGAGAGCGCGCGCATCGTGGCGACGCTCGCCAGGGCGACGGGCGATGTGGGCCAGGCCGAGGATCTCGCCCAGGAGGCGCTGGTCGAGGCGCTTCAGCAGTGGCCGGAGTCGGGAATTCCGCGGAACCCCGGCGCGTGGCTGACCGTGGTCGCCCAGCGCCGTGCGATCGACGGCTGGCGCCGCCGGGCCGCGCTGGACGACCGCTACCGCCTCCTCGCCCGCGATCTCGAGGAGGGCGTGGACGACACCTGGGAGCCGATCGACGACGACGTGCTGCGGCTGGTCTTCACGGCCTGCCACCCGGTGCTGTCGCGGGAGGCGAGCATCGCCCTCACGCTCCGCCTCGTCGGCGGGCTCGGGACGGACGTGATCGCGCGGATGTTCCTCGTCCCGGTCGCGACGGTGCAGCAGCGGATCGTCCGCGCCAAGAAGTCGCTCGCGGCTGCGGGCGTGCCGTTCGAGGTGCCGGAGCCGTCGGAGTGGAGGGCGCGGCTCGATGCGGTCCTCGGCGTCGTCTACCTGATCTTCACGGAGGGGTACGCCGCCACCTCCGGTGACCGCTGGCTGCGCACCGAGGTCGCGCACGAGGCGCTGCGGCTGGGACGCGTGCTCGCTGGGCTCCTGCCGCGCGAGCCCGAGGTGCTCGGGCTCGTCGCGCTGATGGAGCTGCAGGCGTCGCGCTTCGCGGCGCGCACGGCGGCCGACGGGTCGCCCGTGCTGCTGGAGGATCAGGACCGCACCCGCTGGGACCGCGCGCAGATCTCGCGGGGACGCGAGGCGCTCCTCCGTGCCGACCGGGTGGGGAGGGGGCGCGGCGCCTACGGACTGCAGGCGGCGATCGCCGAGTGCCACGCGATCGCGCCGAGCGTCGCCGACACCGACTGGGATCGGATCGTGCTGCTCTACGAGATCCTCGGGAGGGTGGCGCCGAGCCCGGTCGTCGAGCTCAACCGCGCCGTGGCCGTCTCGATGGCGACCGGCCCCGCCTCCGCGCTGCTGATCGTCGACCGATTGGGGTCGGAGGGTGCGCTGCGCGGTTCGCACCTGCTGCCGAGCGTGCGGGGCGAGCTGCTGCTCCGTCTCGGCAGGCGGTCGGAGGCGCGCGCCGAGTTCGCGACGGCCGCCTCGCTCGCGGGGAACGACCGCACGCGCGCCCTGCTGGAGTCGCGCGCCGCCGGGCTCTGACGTGCGTGCGCGATCTGCAGGAGCTGGTGCGATCTGCAGGAGTTCAGCCCCTGGCGCGCCCCTGGCATGCGTGGAGAACGCATTTTCCGCAGTCAACTCCTGCAGATCGCACCATCGCCTGCAGACCGCACGCGCGCCTACGCCTCCGTCACGAGGCCGTCGGCCACGCGCCACTGGCGGGTGAGCTGCACCGTCTCGAGCATGCGCCGGTCGTGGGTGACCAGCAGCAGTGTGCCCTCGTACGCCTCGAGCGCCTGCTCGAGCTGCTCGATCGCGGCCAGGTCGAGGTGGTTCGTCGGCTCGTCCAGCACCAGGAGGTTCGTGCCGCGCGCCTGCAGCAGTGCCAGCGCCGCGCGGGTCCGCTCGCCGGGTGACAGCTCGCCGACGCGGCGCGACACGTGATCGGCCTTGAGCCCGAACTTCGCCAGCAGCGTCCGCACCTCGGCGGTCGGCCACTCGGGCACCAGCGCCTCGAACGCGTCGGCGAGCGGGACGTCGGAGGCGAGCATCGCGCGGGCCTGGTCGATCTCGCCGATCGCGACACTCGCGCCGAGCGACGCGCCACCCTCCTCCGGCACCGACCGCCCCAGCAGCAGGGAGAGCAGCGTCGACTTGCCCGCGCCGTTGGGCCCCGTGATGCCGATGCGGTCGCCCGCGTCGACCTGCAGCGACACCGGGCCGAGGGTGAACGACCCGCGCCGCGCGACGGCTCCGTTCAGCGTCGACACCACCGAGCTCGAGCGCGGCGCCGTGCCGATCGTGAAGGCGAGCTGCCACTCCTTGCGCGGCTCCTCCACCTCCTCGAGGCGCGCGATGCGGCTCTCCATCTGGCGCACCTTCTGGCCCTGCTTCTCGCTCGACTCCATCGACGCCTTGCGCCGGATCTTGTCGTTGTCGGGCGACTTCTTCATCGCGTTGCGCACGCCCTGGCTCGACCACTCGCGCTGGGTCCGAGCACGCGAGACGAGGTCGGCCTTGGTGTCGGCGAACTCCTCGTACTTCTCGCGACGCTGGCGCCGGGCGGTCTCGCGCTCCTCGAGGAACGCGTCGTAGCCGCCTCCGTAGACCGAGTTCGTGCCCTGCGCGAGATCGAGCTCGAGCACCCGGGTCACACTGCGCGCCAGGAACTCACGGTCGTGGCTGACGAGAACGACTCCGCCGCGCAGGCCCCTGACGAACGCCTCGAGCCGCTCGAGGCCGTCGAGGTCGAGGTCGTTGGTCGGCTCGTCGAGCAGCACGATGTCGAAGCGCGAGAGCAGCAGCGCCGCGAGTCCGACCCGTGCCGCCTGTCCGCCCGAGAGCGAGGTCATGGTCGAGGAGGCGGAGACGCCCGGTTCGCCGAGGGCGAGGCCCAGGTCGGCCAGCACGACCGGGGTCCGCTCGTCGAGGTCGGCCGCGCCGCTCGCGAGCCAGCGATCGAGAGCGAGCGCGTAGCGGTCGGCGATGCTGCCGTCGGGGTCGGCTTCTGCGAGGGCGGAGGCGGCGGTGTCGAGCTCGGCCGACGCCTCCGCGCAGCCGGTGCGGCGGGCGATGTAGCCGGCGACGGTCTCGCCGTCGCGGCGCTCGTGCTCCTGCGGAAGCCAGCCGACGAAGGCGTCGCCGGGCGCGAGCACGACGGTGCCCTCGAGCGGAGGGATCTCGCCGGCGAGGATGCGCAGGAGCGTCGACTTGCCTGCTCCGTTGGCCCCGACCACGCCGATCACGTCTCCCGGGGCGACCGTGAGATCGAGTCCGTCGAACAGGGTGCGGTGCGCGTAGCCTCCGGAGAGGCCCTTGGCGACGAGAGTGGCAGACACCGCTCCAGGGTAGGCGGCGCGCCTCGCTAGACCGCCTGATTGCACGCGCGTCTAGGATGAGCGGATGAGCGAGACCACGGTCAGGAGCGGTGCGGGGTACTGGTACCCCGACGAGTCCTCGACGCGGCGCGCCGTCGAGGTGTTGAGCGCCATGCGCTCCTACCGGGTGTCCGAGGTCTCGATGCGCCGCCGCACGCGCGAGAAGATGGCGATGGGCGAGACCGACCTGATCGCGATCCAGTTCCTGCTCCGCCAGCAGCGAAGCGGAGTCATCGTCGGCGCGAAGGACCTCGCCGGCCACCTGTCGATCTCGTCCGCGTCGACGACCGTGCTGATCGATCGGCTCGTCCGCAGCGGGCACCTCGTCCGCAAGCCGCACCCGACCGACCGCCGCGGCATCGTCGTGGAGGCGACCGTCGACAGCGACGAGGAGGTGCGCGCGACGCTCAAGGAGATGCACCGCAGGATGCTCGAGATCGCCGAGGATCTGGACGCCCACGAGGCCGAGGTCGTCGTGAACTTCCTCCGGCGGATGAGCTCGGCCGTCGACGAGATCGACGCGGCAGAGCCGGACGCCGAGAATTAGCTAGACAACCTAGTAAAGAGCCGGGCTAGAGATAGGCTGGCGTCATGGGTCAATTCCTCTACGGCACCCCGCCGGCTGTGATCGAGATCGAGGACCGGACCCTCGCCCATCTCCAGATCGTCATCTACGCGAAGTTCCGGCGCGACGAGCGCTTCAGCCTCACCCTCGACTCGATGCCCGAGGGAGCGCGGGGTCGCCACTCGTTCTGGATGAATCCGAACATCGCTCTGCAGTTCCACTTCGCCGGGAGCCGCCAGCCGACCATCAACCCCTCGTGGGTGGAGGCGCTGATGGATGCGGCGAACGGCGGCGGCGGGCTGCGCCTGCTGCCGGAGCCGCACGCCTGATCACTCGGGGCCTGATTCATCAGGCCTGAGAGATCCGCACCATGTTGCCGGAGGGGTCGCGGAACGCGCAGTCGCGCGGGCCCCAGCTCTGCTCGATCGGCTCCTGCAGGACCTCGGCCCCGGAGGCGCGCAGCGACTCGAAGGTCGCGTCGAGATCGCTCGCGCGGAAGACGAGCATCGGCAGCACCCCCTTGGTCAGCAGCTCCTGAAGAGTGTCGCCGTCGGCCTGCGATCGGCCGGCGTGCGGCACCGAGAGGACGAGGCCCATGCCCGGCTGCGCGTCGCTGCCGAGAGTGACCCAGCGGAAGCCTCCGTTCGCCACGTCCATGACGACGTCCAGGCCGAGGGCGTCGCCGTAGAAGGCGATCGACTCGTCGACGTCGGTGACGGTGATGTTCACGTACTGCAGTTCGATGCTCATGGCGGCGACTCTATGCCGGGGGTCCGGGGCACCGCTTCTCCGATCGTGCTCGATGCCGGCATCACGACGTCCGCCAGGAGTGCCGCTCATCGGCCATGGCGCACGAGCGGTGCTCTCAGCTGATGTTGTGCGCGACGGCGGCGGGCGCGGGGTGCAGCGGGCGGGTCTGGAAGCGCGCGATGCAGGCGGGCATCGCCTCGACCGCGTCGTGCGGGCCGTCGCGATACGCGGAGGGGGTGCGGCCGATGATCTCGGTGAAGCGCGCACTGAACGAGCCGAGCGAGGTGCAGCCGACGGCCAGGCACGCCTCCGTGACGCTCGCCCCGCCGCGCAGCAGTGCCATCGCCCGCTCGATCCGCCGGGTCATCAGGTAGCTGTACGGAGTCTCGCCGTACGCCGCGCGGAAGCGGCGCGAGAAGTGCGACGGCGACATCAGGGCCCGTGCCGCCATCGTCGGGACATCGAGCGGACTCGCGTAGTCGCGGTCGATCAGGTCCCGGGCACGGCGGAGGTGCGCGAGGTTCTCGAGCTCCTGCGGCATCACGCGTCCGACGATAGACCCGCGCCGATCTCCTAGGGTGGACGCGTGCGCCGGGGGTCGGCGCCGCGAGAGGCACGCCATGCGCACCAGAGCACTCGGAGGCGCCGCGATCGCCCTCGCCGTCACCGCGGGCCTCGCCGGCTGCGCAGCGCCCATGCCGACTCCGACGGTGACGGTGACGGTCTTCGCCACCGCGACTCCCACGCCCGACCCCACCGTGACCGCCGCGCTGCCGCAGACGACCGCCACCGTGTTCGTGCCCCTCCCGGAGGTGACGGTCACCCTCACGCCCAATCCCGTGCCCGACATCCCCGAGACGGCCTTCGCGGTCGACAACGGCGCGGTTCCGGGGGCGAACGGCGAGCCGACGCGCGACGCGGCCGGTGACATCGTCAGCTACACCGTGGTGCAGGGCGACACGTTCTTCGACATCGCCCAGCGCTTCGGCATCCCGGTGCAGCAGCTGCTGCGGATGAACCCGACGATCGCGGGGGCGGGCACGGCCGTGTACATCGGCTCGGTCATCAACCTCGACGCGAGCACGCTCGGCTGAGCCGAGGAGCTACTGCGACTTCGGCAGGACGTGGAAGGCGAGCCCGAGCGAGGCCGAGATCATCACGATGCCGCCGAAGAAGAGGAAGCCGGCGATGTCGGGCAGCAGGAACGAGTTGCCCAGCACGAGGATCCCGCCGACGAACAGCACGAACGAGAGGACGACGCCCAGACCAGTCATGCCCTCATCGTACGGGGCTCAGGGCAGCAGGAGCGCCTCGAGCTCGTGCGGCTCGGACACGAGCGCGATGGTGCCGACGGCCTCGACCGGGGAGCCGTAGCCCCACTCGACCATGATCGTCGGGATGCCGTGCGCGGCGGCTCCGTGCACGTCGTGCTCGCGGTCGCCGACCATCACGGGCGACGAGAGGTCGACGCCGAGCGCACGGAGGCGGCGCAGCGCCTCCTCGACGACATCGGCCTTCGCGCTGCGGACCTCGTCCTCGGAGGCTCCGCAGATCACCGTGAAGTACTGCGCGAGCCCGTAGTGCTCGAGGACGCGGGTCGCGGCCGACTCCGGCTTCGACGTCGCCAGCGAGAGCGGAATGCCCGCCTCGGCGATGCGCGCGAGGATCTCGGGGACGCCGGCGTAGACGCTCGAGTCGAAGAGGCCTCCCGCGTTGTACCGGCGGCGGTAGACGGCGAGCGCACCCTGCGCCTCGTCGACGCTCATGCCGCCGAGCTCGCGGAAGGCGTCGAGCAGCGGGGGGCCGACGTAGGCGAGGAGCTCGACGGGCAGGGGCACCGGACGGCCGAGCTCGACGAAGGTGTCGACGAGCGTGCCGGTGATGCCGGGCGCCGAATCCGTGATGGTGCCGTCGAGGTCGAAGAGGATGCACGACCAGGTCCTCGAACCGAGTGCGCCGTGACCGGCGTGCGCGAGAGTGGTGTCGGACATGGCGGGCTCCTGAACTCGAGTGGCTCGATGACACCGGCGCTGCCCCGCCGGGCCTGACACTCTACGGCCGAACGATGTCGGCGGCGTGTCCGCGGTCAGGTGCCGAGCGCGTCCTCGATGAAGGACCGCGCGATCACCTGGGCGATCGAGCCGGGATCGAGCTGGACGGCGACGAAGTCGGCGGTGCCGATGAGGGCGAAGGCCTCGCGGCCGGGCAGCACCAGCATCTGCACGCGCGGGTGCTGCTGGCGGGGAACGGCCGCGCGCACCTCGTCGGTCGACGTGAACAGCGGCAGGACCTGCTCGCCCGTGGTGGTGGCGACGGTGCGGACGTGCGGGACGCCTCCCGGCTGCGAACCCGTGACGTCGACGACCAGCGAACCGGCGAGGCAGGCGTCGAGGAGGCGCGTCACTCCTTCCCGAGTCGGCTCGGCGACCAGCGCCTCGAGTGCTTCTCGGGCGGGTGCGTTGCGGGCCGGGCCCGGCTTCAGTGGTCGCGCGGGGGGTCCGCCTCTCGGGGTCATGACCTCACGCTATCGGGTGACCTCTCTTGTCGCCCGAATGAGTGGAGTAATCGACGATTGATGGTGACTTCAGAGAATCGGACGGTGTCAGCACGGCATTCCAGCCGCTAATCGCCCCTCTGATCGCGCCGAATGACGTCAAAGAATGCCGATAAGTGTGCCAGATGCTAGGAGAAGGGGTAATGTCTTCTTCGGTTCGACAACACGACACAGTCGGATCCGTAGCGGTCGAGCCTCGGGGTCCGACCCCGTCGGATCCGATCGAGGCGGGCCCGATTCGCATCCGGGCCGTTATCCGACGAGTCCCGGGAGTATCCGACGAGTCCCGGAAGTACAGCGAGCCGACTACGCGGGTCCGAGAACATTCGGGCTCGAGAACGCCAGGCCCGAGAACACACCTGGTCTGAAGAAGCATCCGAGATCCGATCGGTTCCGACCATCGGTCCGGACAACACTGGAGGAAAAAGTGGCACAGAAGATCACGCTCGTCGACGATATCGATGGCACCCCTATCGACTCCGGAGACGGCGGAACCGTCCGATTCAGCATCGACGGCGCCAACTACGAGATCGATCTCGGCCCCGACAACATCGCCGGCCTCCACTCGGCCCTCGAGAAGTTCGTCTCGAGCGCCCGCCGCGTCGGATCGCGGCCCGCGGCCGCCACCTCCGTCGCGACCGCGTCGAAGAGCGACCCCAAGCAGCTCAAGGCGATCCGCGAGTGGGCGAACGCCAACGGCCACCAGGTCTCCGACCGCGGACGCATCCCCGCCGAGGTCCAGGCCGCGTACCAGGCGGCGCACAAGTAAGCCGCTCCGGCACCGCACCGAAGGCCCCCGTCGAGTCCGCTCGCGGGGGCCTTCGGTCTGTGCGGAGTCGGGAACCTCTGAGTGAGGTGGGTCTCGATACGCCCCTGCGGCGGCTGCTCGACCAGCGGGGTTGCGGCCAGGAGTCCTTGCGCCTCACTGCTCGAACGGAAACGGAGCAGGGTCGGGTACCGCTTATCGATGCTCGCGGGAATCGAGCCCAGTCATCGGGCCGGACGGCCGACGGACTGGTCAGAAGAGGCGGGTGTGCGAGTCGTCGACTCCGCGCATGGTCTCGTAGTCGAGCACGACGCAGCGGATACCGCGGTCCTGCGCGAGAGTCCTCGCCTGCGGCTTGATCTCCTGGGCCGCGAAGACTCCGGTCACCGGCGAGAGATGCGGATCCCTGTTCATCAACTCGAGATAGCGGGTGAGCTGCTCGACTCCGTCGATCTCTCCGCGGCGCTTGATCTCGACGGCGACAGCGGCGCCATGAGAATCGCGGGCGAGGATGTCGACGGGTCCGATCGCGGTCATGTATTCGCGGCGGACGAGAGTGTGGCCTTCGCCGAGCAGATCGATCTGCTCGGCGAGCAGTCGCTGCAGATGAGCCTCCACTCCGTCTTTCACGAGACCCGGATCGATACCGAGTTCGTGCGCCGAATCGTGCAGGACTTCGTGGATCGAGACCACGAGTGCATCGCCGGTCTTCTTGTGCGCGACCGTCCACTGCTCGAGGACTCCCGCCTCCCTCGCCTCGTCGTCGGGCAGGCCGGTCGTGAGGGTGCACGGCGGGCTCATCCAGTTGAGCGGCTTGTACGAGCCGCCGTCGGAGTGCACGAGGACGCTGCCGTCGGCCTTGACCAGCAGCAGACGGGTGGCGAGGGGGAGGTGGGCGCTGAGGCGGCCGGTGTAGTCGACCGAGCAGCGCGCGATGACGAGACGCACCCGTCGAGGATAGACGCCGCGTCAGTCCGAGTCGGGTGCTGAGCGGCGACGGCCGATCGGCGGCACGGCCGGCGCGGTCATCAGGGAGGCGCGGAGGGCGACCGCGAACTCCGCCGGCGACTCGACCCACGGGTAGTGCCCGCACGCCTCGATGGCGGCGAGACTGCCGAGCGGGAACAGGGCGGCGAGCTCTGCGAGCGGCTCGAAGCCGGCCAGCGCGTCGTCCTCGCCGCCGACGACCACGACGGGGCAGGCGACCCGGCTCAGTGCGCCGCGCAGCGCCTCCGCATCGATCGGGGCCGAGAAGGCCGCGAACGCCTCCGGAGACCACTGCGCCGCGCTCTCGTGGGCGCGAGCGCGTTCATCCCAGGTCGACCAGCCGAGGGGAGCGGCGCGCCGGACCTGCGCGAGGCGGCGGAGCGGATCCTGCTCGTGCGGGTAGGCCGCGGCCGCCGCGATCACGACGTCGAACCACTCCTCGCCGCGACGGCGGTGCGCGAGGGCGGCGCGGTCGTCGCCGTGGAGGCCGAGCCAGGCGGTGCCCGGAGCGATCAGGAGCAGGTGCTCGAGACGTCCGGGCGCACGCGCGGCGTAGACCAGAGCGGTGCGGCATCCGGCCGAGTGGGCGACCAGGTCGAGGGCGTCGACGCCGAGGTGGAGTCGGAGGTCCTCGAGATCGTCGGCGAGGTCGACGAACGAGCGAGCGGGGACCGAGGCCGACCCGCCGACCCCGCGGGGATGCAGCACGAGGATCCGGCGGGTGCCCGCGATCGAGTCGAAGCAGTCGAGGTAGTCGGGGTGCCGCCCGGGCCCGCCGGGAACGGCGACGAGAGCCGGCCCGCCGGCCGCACCGAGCTCGTCGACGTGGATCACCGCTCCATCACGCGCTGCGAATCGCACTGCAGCCCCCTCCGCCGTGCTCAGGAGCCTATTCGCGTCGGCTCGGCGGTGGGTGGGTGCACCTCCGGCTCGTGGAATCGTGGTCGGCTCGCGGGAATCGCCGCATTCTGCGAGCCGAACGTGATTCTGCGAGCCGAACGGTCGTCTGCGAGCGTGGGGGGCGGGCGTCAGGCCATGCGGATGACGTTGCCGGTCACGCGCCGGCCGGCGGGCGAGACGAGGAAGGAGGCGAGGTCGGCGACCTCGTCGGGGCGGGCGACGTCGAAGAAGCGGTCGTCGGCGTCGACGGCGGTGCGGACGTCGTCGGTCACCCAGCCGGTGTCGGTGACGGGCGGGTGCAGGGCGTTCGCGGTGACGCCGAGCGGGCCGAGCTCGAGCGAGGCCGAGATCGTGTAGTCGACGAGGGCGGCCTTCGCGGCGCCGTACGAGACCTCGCCGGGGAAGCCCCGCTCGCCTCCGGAGGTCAGTGACACGATGCGCCCGCCGTGGGCGCCGCGGCGCTCGAAGCGCTCGGCGAACTCGGCGATCAGCAGGGCGCCCGCGCGGGCGTCGACCGAGAACTGGCGGTCGAAGGTGTCGGCGGTGAGCCGGCGCTGCGGCCGGCCCATCCAGTCGGCGTCGCGGGCGCGGAAGGTGTCGATCAGGGAGGCGGTGGCGTTGTGGACGAGCACGTCGACGGGGCCGAGCGACTCCTCCGCGGCGTCGAAGAGCAGGGCGGCGGAGGCGGCGTCGCGGAGGTCGGCCGACACGGCCCGTGCGCGACCACCGGCGGCGCGGATCCGCTCGGCGACCTGCTCGCCGTCGGTCCGGTGCGCGACGCGCTGGCGCTCGGGCTCGTACTCGGGGATCTCCTCGGCGAGGTAGGCCACGAGCACGGCGAGCCCGTCGGTCGCCAGGCGCTCGGCGATCGCGGCGCCGATGCCGTGGTTGGCGCCGGTGACGAGGGCGACGCGGCAGGGCTCGAGGCCGGGCCCGCTCATGCGGACACCGCCTCGCGGCGGCTGCGCGCGGCGGGCGACGCGAGCCCCGCCACGACGACGAGCGCGAGCACCAGGAACAGCGCGTTGAGGATGCCGAAGTGCTCGCCGAGGAACCCGAGCGCGGGGGGCCCGACGAGGAAGGCGACGTAGCCGAGCGTCGCGACGGCGCTGACCCGTGCGGCCGAGTGCGGCCCCTCCGCTGCCGCCGACATGCCGACCGGGAAGCCGAGCGAGCAGCCCAGACCCCAGGCGACGGCTCCGACGATGACGAGGGCGTCGATCGGCGCGAGGATGAAGAGCAGGATGCCGACGACGGCGAGGACCGCGGAGCCGCGCAGCACGGGCACGCGGCCGAAACGGTCGAGCACGGGGCCGCCGATCACCCGGCCCACGGTCATCGCGCCGACGAAGACGCCGAACACGATGGCGGCGGAGGTCATGTCGGCCCCGTGGCCGTCGACCATCGCGAGGGTCAGCCAGTCGTTCGCCGACCCCTCCGCGAACGCCATGCCGAGCATGATCAGGCCGATGAAGACGAGGCGGGTGTCGCGCCAGACGCCGATCGAGTCGGCGACGCGCTCTCGCACCGGGGCCTTGACGGCGGTCGCCGCGTCGACATCGCGGACCGGGACGAAGCGGATCGCGACGAACGCGGTCGCCACGACCACGGCCGCGATCACGACGAGGTGCACGGCGACCGGCACAGCGAGGGCGGAGGCGGCGGCGCCGAGGAGCGCGCCCAGCACCGTCCCGAGGCTGAAGAAGGCGTGGAACAGGGGCAGCAGTGTCTTGCCGAAGGCGGCCTCGTTCGCGGCGCCCTCGACGTTCATCATCACGTCGACCGCGCCGTTGCCGAAGCCGAGCAGCGCCATGCCGGCGAAGGCGATCGGGAGTGCGCCGAGGGAGTCGGCGGCGACGCCGAGGATCGCGAGTCCGGAGGCGCAGATCGTGAGGCCCGCGACCATGCCGTGGCGGGCGCCGACCAGCGACATGATCGTGGTCGACAGGGTGAGGCCGATGATCGCACCGATCGACATCGCGAGGATCAGCAGCCCGACGCCGGCCGTCGACAGCTCGAGATCGTCGCGGATGGCGGGCGTGCGCGAGACCCAGGTCGCGATCGAGACGCCGCTCAGCACGAAGATCGTGAAGACGGCGTTGCGCCAGGAGACCAGCTGGGAGCGGGTGAGGGCGGGGGATGCGGCGGTGGTCATGACGGGGATTCCTGGAGCGGGCCGGGTCCGGTTCGTCCGGACCCCGCGGAACGGGGTTGGCCGCTGTCGAATCGATTCGACAGCGGGTCGGTCTAAGCTATCCGGAACCCCCCGGCCGGTCAAGGAGCCGCGGGTCGCCTACCCGTCGAGGAGCACCGTGGAGTCGAGCACCGTGGAGTCGAGCACCGTGGAGTCGTCGACCGCGGGGTCGCCGAAGCCCCGCGTCGCACGCCCGACGCTCGCGAGCGTCGCCGCCCACGCCGGAGTCTCGGCGTCGACCGCGTCGCTCGTCTTCAGCGGGGCCGGACCGGTGTCGGCGGCCACCAAGGAGCGGGTGCTGGCGGCGGCGGCCGAGCTCGACTACGGAGGACCGGATCCGCGGGCGCGCTCGCTCCGCAAGGGCAGCTCGGGCATCGTGGGAGTCGTCGTCGATGAGCGGCTGCTGCACGCGTTCCGCGACCCGATCAAGATCGCGATGCTCGACGGCATCGCCGACGTCCTCGGAGCGGCGGGCGCGGGCATCCTGCTGCTGACCGAGACCGAGGACGGCGCGGGCCTGCTCGCGACCGCGCCGGTGGACGCGATGATCCTGGTCGGCTGCAGCCCCTCGGTCGACGACTCGCTGGCGATCCTGCGGAGGCGCGGGGTGCCGGTCGTCGTGGTCGAGGGCTTCTCGGAGCTCGGCGCGGTGGTGGTCTCGCTCGACAACCGCGAGGCGAGTCGCACCCTCGCCGAGCACGTGCGGGAGCTGGGGCACGAGCGCGTCGCCTCCGTCGCCCTCCCGTTCGCGAAGGACCGCCGTCGCGGCCCGATCCCGGAGGACTGGCGCTCGAGCTCGAGCATCACGGCGGTCGATCGTCTGGCGGGCGTGCTCGACGTCTTCGCCGACGTCGAGGCGGTGGCCGTCGCGGCGAGCACGGTCGACGAGGGCGTCGCAGCGGGGCGCGCGCTGCTCGATGTCGCGGAGCCGCCCACCGCGGTGATCGCGCAGAGCGACATGCTCGCGGCGGGCGTCATCCTCGCCGCCGAGCAGCTCGGACTCCGGGTGCCGGCCGACGTCTCAGTGCTCGGCTTCGACGGAGTCCAGGTGCCCGGGCTCGCGGCCGAGTACGACCTGACGACGATGGTGCAGCCGGCCGTCGACAAGGGTCGCGCCGCGGCACGCGCGGTGGTGGCGATGCTCGCGGGCGAGCCAGCTGACGAGGTCTGCTTCAGCGCGGTGTTCCACCGCGGGAGCACGAGCGCGCCGCCTCGCTGACGGCTCGACCGGACGCTTCCCGGGCTTCGTCGCGCGCGTTGCGCCCGGTTCGGGTCCGTTCGTGCAGAATGCGCGCCGTGAGTGGACGCGCGCGGGGTCTTGCGGGGCGTCCGACCCCCATGCGCGTCCGTTCGCGTGCGGTGCCGGTTGCGGGAGGGCCCTCGAGTGGACGCGTGCTGGGGTCTGCGCACGCCGTGCGACCCGATAGGCGTCTGTTCGTGTGCGGTGCGGGTGCGTGGACCCTCGAGCGGACGCGTGTCGGGTCCTGCGGGGGGCTGTCCGACTCGATGTGCGTCCCTTCGCGGGCGAGCCTCGCTCGGGAGGCGGTGGCCGGGGCCCCGGGCGCCACGTCCTGGCTCGGTCCGAGCCGCCTCCGTGCGATTCGCAGGAGATGGCGCCCCGCCTGGCTGGATCACGCGGAACGATCCCGGATTCCGCCGCACCGGCCTGCAGACCGCACGTCCTCCTGCAGATCGCACCTCGATGCCCGGGGTCGGTGCGGTCTGCAGGTGTTCGCGTCTCCCGCGGCAGGAACAAGCGGAGAAACAGCCGATCTCGCCGCGGGCTCCTGCACATCGCACGCCTGCTGCCGGCGGTCGAGCGCTGCCAGGCCGGTCGAGTTGTCCACAGGCTTGTCCACAGCCTGTTCGAAACTCTGTTCGAGGGGTCAGCGGAGCCAGGCGTCGCTGCGGACGCGGAGTCCGAGCGTGAGTGCGCGGGCGCCCAGGTAGCCCAGCGCGAAGGCGATCCAGAGGGCCAGGAGGCGCCATTCCGCGGGCGCGGCGGGCGCGAGAAGGGCCAGAGGAGTGAAGATCGCGAGGTTCACCAGGCCGCTCAGAGCGAGGTAGCGGCCGTCTCCCGCGCCGATCAGGACGCCGTCGAGAACGAACACGTAGCCTCCGAGCGGTGCCGTGAGGCCGACGATCGCGAGGACAGCGGGCAGCAGGCGGAGCACCTCCGGATCGCTCGAGAAGACGTACGGCAGGTAACCGCTCGACAGGGTTACGAGTGCTCCGAGTGCGATTCCCGAGCCGATTCCCCAGGTCACACACCGTTTCGTGACCGCGCGCGCCTCCGCTCGGGCACCGGCACCGAGGAGTCGGCCGAGCAGGGCCTGCGCGGCGATCGCCACCGCATCGAGCGCGAAGGCGACCGTCGAGAAGACGGTCATCGCGACCTGGAACGCACCGAGCTCCTCCGCCCCGAGCGCCGATGCGACGGCGACCGCGAGCAGGATCGCCGCCCGCAGGCTCGCCGTGCGCAGCAGCATCCAGCCACCCGATCCGGCGGAGGAGCGGAGCCCCGCGAGGTGGGGTCGGAGCGGCGCGCGGACCCGCCGGGCGAGCCGCACGGCGACTCCCGCGTAGGCCGCGAACATCGCCCACTGGGCCACCACCGTCCCCAGAGCCGACCCGGTTATCCCCAGGCCGACGGGGTAGATCAGCACCGCGTTGAGGGCCGCGTTGAGCGCGAATCCGCCCGCCGCGATGACCAGCGGAGTGCGGGTGTCCTGGAAGCCGCGGAGGAGTCCGGTGAGGGCGAAGACGCCCAGCATCGCGGGGATGCCCGCCATGCTGACCGAGAGGTAGCGGACACCGGCGTCCGCCACCGCCGGCTCCGCGCCGAAGAGGCCGATCAGCACCGGGCTGAGGATCGCGCCGGCCACGGCGATCGCGGCGCCGAGGGCGAGGGCGAGCCAGCCGCCGTCGATCCCGGCAGCCACCGCGCGGCGCTCGTCGCCCTCGCCGAGCGCGCGGCCGACGCGGGGCGTCGTGCTGTAGGCGAGGAACACCATCAGGCCGACGATCGTCTGGAGCACCGCGCCGCCGAGGGCGAGGCCCGCGAGCGGCACCGCGCCGAGGTGGCCGACGAGGGCGGAGTCGGTGAGCAGGAAGAGCGGCTCGGCGATCAGCGAGCCGAGCGCGGGCACGGCGAGCCGCAGGATGCTGCGGTCGAGGGTGCGGGTGCTCACCGCTCGACGCTAGCGGGCCCGGCGCCGTCGTCGGGCGACGTCGGACCGTCGACCGCGCCCTCTACTCCGGGTCGCCTCGACGCTCGGGGGTCCCCTCGCCGCGCGGAGCGACCGCCGCCAGCCACTGGCGCACGAGCGGGGTCAGCAGGTGCGGATCCTCGTCGTGGTCGAGGGTGCGCACGGCCCGGTCGGGGGCGCGCCAGTCGAGACGCGGGTCCTCGAGGACCGGGGCGACGGAGTCGGCGCGTGCCGCGACTCCGCGGTGCAGGATCACCTCGACGCGGTCGCCCGGCCGCAGGCGCAGGGTCACCAGGTGCTCGCCGAGCGCGTAGCTCGGCGCGTTCCACTTGACCGACTCGACGAGGCGGTCGTCGGCGGCGAGCACCGCCTCCCGCGCCCCCTCGATCTGCTCGCGTCGGGGGTGCGCCATCGCGTCGACGTGAGCGGTCGCGGAGGCGTCGAGTCGGGTCATGCGGACACCGTCGCACACCGCGGGCGTCGTTCGCCCGCTGTTCGTCTCGGACGGGGAGGCGCGTGCCTAGCCTGGAGGCATGACGAGCGCCTCCGTCCGACCCCTCTCGCGGTGGAGGACCGTGCTCGGGGCGGCCGTGCTCGTGCTGGCCTCGGCCGTGCTGCAGGCGCTCGCCGCCGTCGAGCGCTGGGTCGTCGCGGCCGACGGCTGGACGCGGGAGGACCGCACGATCGAGGACCACCTCTTCGACTACGCGTTCCCCGCCGATCCGTGGGAGAACGTCGGAGCCGCGGCACAGCTCCACGGGATCGGCACGATCCTGCTGGCGCTCGGAGTCCTCGCCGCCGGTCGAGCGCTCACGCCGCCGGGCCGCGTCGGCGGACTGCTGGTGATCCTCATCGCGGCATCGTTCGGGCTTCTGGGCCTGCACGCCCTCGTCTCGGGCGTGATCGATGCGCCGTCGCCGCTGCAGAACGTAGGGATTCAGCTGGTGCTGGGCCTCGTCTCGGCCGTCGCCCTCGTCGCGCTGGCGCTGCTGTGGGCGACCGTGTCGTGGGCGGCGGCGGTGGCGGCCGTGCTCCTGCTCGGAGCGACGCTGCCGGGCTACCTGTTCGCGGCGTTCGCGATCGCTCCGATGGTCATGGGCTACCAGTCGTACGACACGACGCCGTGGACGGAGGGGGTGGTCGCCGCCTCGACGGCCGTGGCCGGGCTGCTGCTGCTCGTCGCGGCGGGCGGTCGCGCCGTCCGCTGAGCGCGCGAGGGAACCGCTTCTCGCCGGCGGTCAGGGGACGAGGCGGGGGACGAGGCGCACCAGCAGCACCATCGCGACGAGCTCGACGAGGGTCTGCGTCACCACGACCACAGGAACGAGCGACAGCGCCGGCGGCAGGGCCAGCGCGAGCGGGAGCACCACGAGGGAGTTGCGGGTCACTCCGCTGAACAGCAGGGCCCGCCGCCCCGGGGTGTCGAGGCGCGCGACCCTGCCCGCCGTGCCTCCGATCACCGTCATCACGACGACGAAGGCGGCGAAGACGAGCGCTACTGCGCCGAGTCGCGGCAGCGCGGCTCCCACCGCGCCCGCCTGCGACGCGACCACCGTGAGCAGCGTCGCGACCATCAGCGGCACCATCGCCGCCTGCACCGCGCGCTCGACCCGCCGCCCCGCCGCCGAGCGCGCCGCGAGCGCCTGGAGAGCCGCCGCGGCGACGAGCGGCACGACGATGAGCAGCAGGAACGCCTCGGCGAACGGCCCGATGTCGACCGCGGCCACCGCCTCCGCGCCGAGGATCACGCGGAGGAGGACCGGCAGCAGCAGGATCTGCACGAGCATCAGCAGGGGAGCGGCCGCGAGCAGCCGTGCGGAGGCACCACCCGCCAGACCGCTGAAGACGATCACGTAGTCGACGCACGGGGTCAGCAGCACCAGCAGCACGCCGAAGACCAGGGCCGGATCGCCGGCGACGAACCGCGAGAGGCCGAAGGCGACCGCCGGCACCACGACGAAGTTGACGATCAGCACCGCGCCGAGGAACCGACCGTCGCCGAAGGAGCGGAGTACAGAGCCGAACGGCACGCCGAGGAACGTCGCGAACAGCAGCAGCCCCAGCACCGGAGTGATGGCGACGTCGAGCCGCGCGGCCGCCGGCAGGAGCAGACCGCCGGCCAGTCCCACGACGATCGCGCCGAGGTACCAGGCGACCTGGTGCCGCTCGAGCGAGGCGATGGCGGGTGTCACGAAGGGGCGCACCGGCTCATCCTCCCGCTCGGCGCATCGAGCCGCGGACGCGTCAGGTCGTCTTCACCGCGTTGTCGCCGTGGTTGCCGATCACTTCGTACGCCGTGCTGCCGACCGCGCGCACCGGCTTCGTGTTCATGTGCCCGGTCGCCCACTGGTTGCCCAGCACCGAGACGGCGCGCGCGTTCAGGGCCTCGACGCAGTGCGTCCAGCCGGCGCCCGCGTCCTCGCAGGCGAAGATGTTGCCGGTGATGTTGAAGCCCACGGTGCGGGCGGTCGGCGAGACGCCCGTGATCGCGATCGCGGGGTAGGTGTTCGCCGCGGCCTTGCCTCCGTTGCTGATCGCGTTGCCGACGATCTGGATCTGCGCCAGATCCTCGGTCAGCCACGGCGGCATCGTGTAGACGAGCGACTGGCGCCGCGCCCCCTCCATGATGTTGTTCGCGATCGTCACCCGCCGGTTGCCGCGCAGCTCGATGTTGATCTGCGGCGAGCCGTCGAGGTGGTTGCCCAGGATGCGGACCGGCCCGCCCTCGATCGAGAGGTCGGCGTAGGAGGCGCCGATGTTGTTCTCGACGATCCAGGAGTCGATCATCCGGTAGCCCGTCCAGATGCCGGTGCCGGTGCACTGGTCGATGCTGCAGCGCTGGATGCGGTTGAGCAGCCCCAGGTCGCCGAAGGTGCCGTCGTTCAGGCGCATCCCGTAGTCGGTCCAGCCGTACAGCTGCAGCGAGTCGAGCACGGTCTTGTCGAGGTGGGCCGAGATGCACGGAGAGCCGAGGTCGTTCGCGTCGAGGATCAGGTTGTCGAAGCGGCAGGCCGAGAAGGCGCCGGTGACCACGGGCGCATCCGTGAGCGAGCGGATGCGCGTGGACAGCTCGCCCGCCCCGCGGAACGCGATGCTCGCCAGCCCGCTCGCGCGTCCGATCGACCCGGCGATGCGGTAGATGCCGCGGGGGAAGTAGACGACGCCTCCGTAGGTCGCGAGGGCCGCATCGATCGCGGCGTCGACGGCGGGGAGGTCGTCGGTGCTGCCGTCGCCGGTCGCGCCGTAGTCGTGCACGTTGTAGACGAGCTCGCCCTTGGCCACGGGGCGCTCGCCGGAGTCGGTGAGCACCGCGGCCGGGAGCTGCGCGAGGGGCACCGCTCCGGAGGCGTCCAGCCCCGCCACTCCACCGGGCGCGGCGACCTCGGAGTGCAGCACGGGCGAGTCGGGGTCGGCGGTCGCGAGAGTGGCGCCGAGGGGGGCGGCGAAGAGTCCGCGGCGGGTGAGCTCGGCGGCAGCGACGGAGAGAAGGGGCATGCGCTCACTATGGATCCGGACCCGAGGCGTACAGACCCTAGAACAGGGGCGATGGCGCTGCACAGAATCTCGACGCGGCCGGGGACAGCGCCGCCGTCTAGCATGCCCCCATGCAGCGCACCCACGGGCTCAGGGCCCTCGACGTCGTGATCAGCGTGCTGCTCGGCGTCTTCGCGCTGGGGCTGATCGCCAACTCGGTGCGCCTGCTCATCATCACGCCTCCGCTGAGCTGGGCGTTCGTGGTCGCGTTCGGCCTCGCCGTGGGCCTCACCGCCGCGCTGCGGATCCCGCTCGGCCGCCGCTCCGGCATGCCGGTGATGGGGCTGACCGTGTCGCTCCTGGTCGTCCTGCAGCCGGGGGTGGACCCGCTGCGCCTGCTCGGCGTGTGGACGGCGGCGACCCTCCTCGCCCAGCTCGTGCAGACCCGCAGCGTCCCGATCGCGGCGTACATCACGGGGCTGGGGGCGTTCTCCGGCCTGGCCTACCTGACCGTGTTCGATCTGCTGCGCGGCCCCTTCGGCGCCCCTCTCGCCCTCCTGGCGGCGACCGTCGTCCTGCTGCTGGTCATCCTGCTCGTCGACCTGCTCCGCCAGCGGGGGCGCTGGGGCCTGGACTGGGAGCGGGGCTTCAGCGCGCTCGTGCCGAAGCGGGTCGGGCTGATGGCCCTGCTGCTCTGGGCGTTCGGCACCGGCATCTGGTTCCTCGACAGCATCGTCGTGCCGGCGATGGCGGGCGACCCGGCGATCGAGCAGAGCCCGCTGCTGCTGCTCGTGGTCGGCGCCGTCGTCTTCAGCGTGGCGAAGCGGATCGAGGTGCGCCGGGTGCGCAGGCGCCTCGCCGGGGTCCTCGACGCGGCGCTCGAGCTGCCGTGGGGCGGAGTCTCGCAGGCCGAGGGCGCGATCATCGCGCACGCGCGGACCTCGATCGAGGCCGACCGGATCGAGGTGCGCGACGAGCCCGCCTCGGGCAGCGAGATCGGCTCGGTGATGCTGCTCCCCGGCGGCCGGACCCGCTTCGTCGTCGCGTCGAAGCGGCTCAGCCCCACCCCGTTCAGCACCGAGGACGAGCAGATCCTCGACGCCCTGGCGCACATGGGCACCGACACGCTCGGCGCGCGCGACGATGTGGAGTCGCTGCGCCGCTACGTCGACCGCGACCCGCTCACAGGTCTGCCGAACCAGCGCGCGTTCCAGTCGGCGCTCGCGACCTACAACCGCGACCGCCGGCCGTTCGAGGGCATCGCGGTGCTCTTCCTCGACCTCGACGACTTCAAGGATCTGAACGACGGTCGCGGTCACCACGTCGGCGACAAGATGCTCCGGCTGGTGGGGCAGCGGCTGGCCGAGGTCACGGCCGAGGGCGGCTTCGCGGCGCGCGTCGGCGGCGACGAGTTCGTGCTGATCCTCCGCGGCCTGCGCTCGGCCGACGACGCGCGCAGGCGCGCCGAGGCGCTCGTCGAGACCGTCAGTGCCACGGCGACGGTCGAGGGCGACACTCTCGCCCCGGTCGTGAGCGTCGGAGTCGCGTTCTCGGCGCACGAGGAGTCGGATCCGTCGACCATCGTCATCGAGGCCGACCGCAGCATGCTCGCCCTCAAGCGCGGGAGGGGCCGGGCCGGGCGCGAGCGCTCGAGCGCGATCGACGTCACCTCTGTGCTCGCGGATCCGGTGCGGGAGGCGGCGTCCCGAGCCGTCCGCGACCGCACCCTCGACGTCGCCTTCCAGCCCATCGTCGAGCTCGCGACCAACCGCATCTGGGCGTTCGAGGCGCTGGTGCGCCTCGAGGATCCGATCGTCGGCCGCATCGACCCGGTCGACCTCATCGAGAAGGTGCGCGAGCTCGACCTGCTCGACGATCTCACCGTGCAGGTCGTCGACAAGGCGATGTCGGCGGCCGAGAGCTTCCGCGGCACCGGGGTGGGCATCGAGTGCATGACGGTCAACGTCGATCTCGAGCAGCTGGCGCCGGGCCGGCTCGGCGATCACCTGGCCGAGGTGCCGGCACGGTTCCCCGGCGTGCGCCTGTGCATCGAGCTCAACGAGCGCACTCTCGACGGCGCGACCGACGCCCTCCGCCAGGACGCCCAGCGGCTGCGCGACAGGGGAGTGCTGATCGCGCTCGACGACTACGGCGCGCAGGGCTCCTCCGCGGCGTCGCTGGCGACCTTCCCACTCGACATCGTGAAGCTCGACCGGGTGCTGATCACCGATCTCGCGACCGAGGTCCGCAAGCGCGAGATCGTGCGGGCCCTGCAGTCGTACTCGGTGGCGACGGGGGTGCGCGTGATCGTCGAGGGTGCGGAGGACCTCGAGACGATCGACCTCCTCCGCGAGCTCGGAGTGACCGACGTGCAAGGGTACGTCTTCGGTCGCCCCGTCACCCGTACGGGGGCGGAGCACCGATTGCTGACCACCGGATCGGTCGCCGTGCACTCCCTAGACTGACGCGAGAACGGGGCGTCGGAGCCGAATTCCACGGCTCGCGCCGAGGCCCGGGAACGACCGTTCGACTCCATCCTCGAGCGTCGGCCGGTCCGCGCTCCCGTATGCCGATCGGATCGTCGTTCATGCCTTCACCAGCCCTGCACCGGCGTGCTCTCGCGGCGGTCGCCGCACCCGCTCTCTGCGCCGTCCTGGTCTTCGGGGCCGCCTCGAGCGCCTCCGCCGCCGAGTTCGTCGACCCGGCGACCGGATCGGTCGTGCAGGCCTCCGCCAGCGCCGCGACCCTCACCGTCACCGCGGGCGCGGCGTTCCAGTACCTCACCCTCCCGGTCGCCGACGGCGTCACTCCGACCCGCGTGCTCGCCTCCCTGCAGGCCGCCGAACCGCTGACCGGCTCGCTCGCCGTCATCGTCTCGGGCCGCACCGTGCAGACCGTCGACGCGGCGACCGCGACCCGGCTCGACCTCGCGCTCCAGCCGGGCGACGTCGTCGACGGCGTCCTCGCGATCGGCTTCCAGCTGACCGGAGCGACCGGCTCGGCCGGCGCGCTCTGCGAGGTGCAGGGGCGCTCGCTCACGGTCTCGGACATCGGGATCGTCGGCGACGGCGTGCCCGCGGCGCCCACCACCGTCGGCGACTTCTTCGGCGACTCCGTCACGGCCGTCTCGATCGTGGTGCCCGACGGCGCCGACGACGCCCTGCGCGCCGCGGGGCTCTCGGCCGCCGCCTCGCTGGCCGCGCGCTACTCCTCCGGAACCGTGATCACCGTCTCGGAGGCGAGCGACACCGACGGCCGCCCCGAGCTCGACCCCGCGCAGGGCCGCCTCGTGACCTTCGCCGCGGCCGACGGCGACGTCGTCACGTCGATCAGCGACGAGAACGGCGTGCCCGCGCTCACGCTCAGCGGCGCCTCCGGAGACCTCGCCGCCGCCGGAGCCGCACTCGGCAGCGAGTACCGCGGTCTCGCCTCGAGCGCGACGACCACCGGCCTCGCGCAGAAGGTGGTGCCGTCGAGCTCGCTCGAGCACACCCTCGCCGACTTCGGCGCCGACCGGATCGCCCTCGGCAGCACCGGTGCCGCGGCCAGCTACACGACCATCACGCAGTCCGCGTTCGGCGGACCGGTCTCGGCGGTCGACCTCCAGCTGGTCGGCACGCACTCCGCGATCCCCGAGGGCGTCACGGCCACGGCCAACGTCTACTGGAACGACTTCCTGATCGGCTCGAGCGTGCTCGGCACCGACACCGCCGTCGACATGGAGCTGTCGGTCCCGACCGGCCAGCTCGGCTCCTCGAACGGACTCTCGGTGCGCCTCTCGGCAGTGCGCGACGGCGACGGCCTCTGCATCGGCTCGGCCGACTCCGTGCCGATCGAGTTCTTCGTCGACGGAGCCTCCTCCACCGTCACCGGTGTCCGCGGCGAGTCCGCTGCGCCCGGCTTCGGCCGCTTCCCGCAGGCCTTCGGCGGCGAGCTCGCCGTGGCGTTCGGCGACTCGGCGACCGGTGCCGACGCTCTGCGCAGCGCGGGCGACCTCGTCGCGGCGCTGCAGCGGGTCGACTCCTCGCCGCTCGCGGTGTCGGTCGTCGGCCTCGACGACTTCGTCGACTCCGACCGCTCGGGCCTGGTGGTCGGCGCCGGCTCGGCCGACGCGGAGGCGCTCAAGACTCCGCTGCGCCTCGCCGAGTTCACCGCCATCGACGCGTCGAGCCTGAGCTACGGAGTCGGCACCGAGGCGCCCTACGCGGCTCTCGAGGCCTTCACCACCGAGGGTCGCGACCTGGTGCTGCTCGGCGGCTGGAGCCCCGACGGCGACGCGACCGCCTCCTCCGCGCTGCAGGCGTCGATCGGCGCCTACGCCGCCGAGGAGGGCTGGACCTCGCTCTCGGGCAACCTGGCAGTGACCGGCTCGGAGGCGTCGGAACCGGTGCAGATCGACAGCAACGAGATCACGCCGCAGGACGAGGTCAAGGACGACTACTCGGCGTACGGGATCTGGTTCGTCGTCGCGGTCGTCGTCATCGGCCTGCTGATCCTGCTCGGCTGGCTCGCCCGCCGCCGCCGGGCGCGCAAGGTCGCGGCGTACGTCGACGCGCAGGAGCGCGCCGCCGTGGAGCCGGATGCCACGACCGGGACGGCCCCCCACGGCCAGCACGCCGCCGACCCCGCGCGCCCCGACTCCTCCGACTGAGCACGCCGTGACCAGCACGATCGCCGCACCGCCGGCCGCGCCGCCCGCGGCCCGCCCGTGGTGGCTGGGCGCCTGGGACCGGCTCGGGCAGCCCGTGACCGGCCGACAGGTGCCGGGCACGGTCGTCGTCCTGGTCGTCTCGCTCCTGGTCGGCTTCGCCGCGTGCCTGGTGACGACGTCCTCCGGCATCAACCTCGCCTACGCCGACACGCAGAGCCACCTCGCGATCTCGCGGCGCATCTTCGACTCGAAGGCGCCCGGATTCACGCAGCTCGGCACGGTGTGGCTGCCGGTCCCGAGCCTCATCCTGATCCCGTTCGTGCAGTCGCTGTGGCTCTGGCACACCGGCTGGGCCGCGGGCCTGCTCGGCATGATCTGCCTCGCCGGGACCGCCTGCGGGGTCTACCGGATCTCGGCGCGGGTGGGCCACCTCCGCGCCGGCCGCATCACCGCCGTGCTGCTGGTGCTGGCGAACCCCGGGGTGCTCTACGCGTTCTCGACCGCGATGACGGAGCCGGTGCTCATCGTCACCATGGTCGGCTGCTTCGCGGGGCTCTCGCACTGGGTCACCAGCCGCCGCACTCTGATGGCCGGCGAGATGATGGTCTTCTGCGGCCTGCCCGCGGCGGCCGCGACGCTCTCGCGGTACGAGGGCTGGGTCCTCGTGGTCGGCGGCACGCTCGTCGTGCTGATCGTCGCCTGGCGCCGCAAGAAGTCGCTCTTCTACGCCGTGAAGATGGCCTGCGCCTTCGGGATCCTGCCGCTGATCTCGATCGTCTGGTGGCTGGTCTACAACTTCACCGTCTACTCCAACCCGCTCGAGTTCATGAACGGGCAGTACTCGGCCGCGAACCTGCAGAAGGCCGTCGCCGACGCGGGACTGCTGGCCTACCAGGGCAACGCGGGTCTGACGCTCTGGTCGTACAACTGGGCGGTGCTCGAGACCTCGGGCCTCGTCACGGTCGCCCTCGGCATCGCCGGCGCTCTCGTGCTCGCGTGGCGCCGCGGGATCTCGGACGACGCCCTCGTGATCTGGCTGATGATCGTCTCGTACGCGTTCTCGCTCCTGAGCCTCTACCTCGGCCAGACGCACATGAACAACGACCAGACCCTGCCGACGAACTGGTGGAACAACCGCTACGCGCTGTCGGTGCTGCCGTTCCTCGCGGTGCTGGCGGCGGTGCTCGTCGACGCGCTGCGGCGCCTCCCGCGGGTCGGAGCGGGCGCGCTCGGCCTGGTGCTGCTCCTGCTCGGCGCCCAGACGGTGTGGTGGGCGCAGGACCTCGACCGCAACGCTGTGATCGCCGAGGCGACCGGCTACGTGGGCCTGAAGGAGGCGTCCGGCGCGACCGCCGCCGCCCGCTACCTGGGCGAGCACTACGACGGCGGGGGCGTGCTGATCGACGAGAGCGCCGCGGGCAACGCGCTCCTGCCCGAGATCGGCATCCCGCTCGCCGAGTACTACAACCGCTCGGCCGGCGAGCTCTTCGACGAGGCCCTCGCGGCTCCGTACACTCACGCGAAGTGGGTGTTCGTGACCACCGCCGACGCCCCCGAGCTGAGCGAGACCGGAGTCGCCGACCTGGTCTACGACGCGATCACCCGCGACTCGTCGTTCGACACCCGCTACCGGCCGGTCTTCTCCCAGGGCATCTACGTGATCTACGAGCGGCTCGGAGGCTGAGCATGGCGACGACGACGGCCCGCGTGGGCGAGATCCTCCTCGACCGGGGACTCATCAGCCAGGAGCAGCTCGACGAGGCCCTGCGCCGCCAGGCCCGCGAGGGCGGCCTGCTCGGCCGGCACCTGATCATCGACGGAGCCGTCACCCGGCGCGAGATGTACGCGGCACTCGCCGAGCAGTGGGACGCCCCGATGGTCGACCTCGTCGAGGAGCCGCCGGAGGCGCAGACGCTCGCCCGCATCGGCCCGATCACCCTCGTCGACGAGGGCTGGGTGCCGTGGCGCAGGCTCGAGGACGGCACCGGCGTGATCGCCACCTCCGTGCCGCCGACCGAGGCGGTGCTGGCGCGGGCCCGCGAGCTGATGGGCGTCTCGCGGATCGCGGTGCGGACGACCACCGACTGGGACATCTTCATGGCGGTCGAGAACGCGTGCCGTTCCGCGCTGCTGTTCGGCGCCGCCGACGCGCTCGCGGTCGAGAGCGGCGACGAGTCGGCGAAGTCGGGGCTCCGGCGCTGGCAGGTCGTCACTCCGCTCGTGCTGGCGGCCGTGGTGGTCGCGGGTGTCGTGATCGCGCCGAGCATCACCTTCGTGATCGTGCTCGCCGCCGCGAACCTTCTGTTCCTGATGAACATCGCCTTCAAGGCCCTGGCCGGCCTGCGTGCGCCGCTCAACAAGAGCTCGGTCACGGCGTGGGAGGAGGAGGTCGCGATCGAGCGCGGCCGGCGCGGTCTCGCGGTATCGCCTCCGCGCATGACCGACGACGAGCTGCCGATCTACACGATCCTCGTCCCGGCCTACAAGGAGGCCAACATCATCAGCAAGCTGCTGGTGAACCTCGGCGCGCTCGACTACCCCAAGGCCAAGCTCGAGGTGCTCGTGCTGCTCGAGGCCGACGACGACGAGACGATCGGCGCGGTGCGGCGGATGAACCCGCCCGAGTACGTGCGCATGGTGATCGTGCCGCCGGGAGGCCCGCAGACCAAGCCGCGCGCCTGCAACTACGGCCTGAGCTTCGCCCGCGGCGAGTTCGTCGTGATCTACGACGCCGAGGACCGGCCCGACCCCGACCAGCTGCGCAAGTGCGTGCGGCTGTTCCGCGAGGACGAGTTCGAGCGCCGCCACGTGGATCCCGAGCAGAAGCAGCTCGTGTGCCTGCAGGGCGCGCTGAGCTACTTCAACGCCGACTACAACGTGCTGACCCGGATGTTCGCGGTCGAGTACGCCCACTGGTTCGGCGCGATGCTCCCCGGCCTCGACCAGTCGCACCTGCCGATCCCGCTCGGCGGCACCTCCAACCACTTCGAGACCCGCGTGCTGCGCGAGCTCGGCGCCTGGGACCCGTACAACGTCACGGAGGACGCCGACCTCGGCCTCCGCGTGGCCGCGCACGGCTACCGCGTCGGCGTCGTCGACTCGAACACGTGGGAGGAGGCGTGCGCCGAGGTCCCCGCGTGGATCAAGCAGCGCACCCGCTGGATCAAGGGCTACATGATGACCGCGGGCGTGAACACGCGGCACCCCGTTCGCTGGTTCCGCGTCAACGGGATCCTCGGGACGCTGAGCCTCGTCGCGCTGATCATGGGGACGCCGGTGGCGTTCCTCCTGTACCCGCTCGTGCTGGGCTTCACGGTCGTCACCTACATCGGCGTGCAGTTCCTCGGGCTCGACATCCCGGAGTGGCTGATCGTGGCGGGCACGACGAACATGCTGTTCTCGAACGCGCTGATGATCGTGGTGTCGGGGATCGCCGCATGGAAGCGCTACAACTGGCGGGTCGCGGCCTTCGCGGTGCTGAACCCCGTCTACTGGGTGCTGCACTCGATCTCGGCGTGGCGCGCGGCCTGGCAGATCGTCTTCAGCCCGCACAAGTGGGAGAAGACGCCTCACGGGCTCACGGAGGACTACGAGGACTCGACGATCGCGGCGCCGGCGTAGGGCCTTCCGCACCTGCCGCAGGTCCCTCCGTCACGGACGGTCGTGCGATCCGAGTCGAGGGAGCCGTTCGCGACGGATCGACCGGGTCAGCGGGGTGGCTCAGGCGGCGCACTCCTGCGACTGCTCGGTGATGATCCACGTGGTGCCGGAGCGGGTCATCACCACGGTGCCGCAGTCACCCGAGGCGTACGTGACGAAGAGCGTGGCGTCGGTCGCGGTCTCCTCGCGCACGTCGATGTCGACCTCGGCGCTCCGGCCGGTCGCGCGGTAGAGCTCGGCGGTCGCGGTGATCATGTCCTCGCAGCTCGCCACCTGGACCGGCCCCGTGGCCTTCATCTCGGCGACCATGCGCGCCGCGAGTTCCGGGGAGAGCCGGGCGCACGCCAGGGCCGCATCCGGCGCGCGGGAGGCGTCCAGCCACTCGCGGAAGCCGTCCTCCGCGCTCTGCTGCTCCGCCGCCGGAGCCGCATCAGGCGTCGCCGTGGTGGCCGCCGTCGCCGTGGGGGCGGGCTCCGCTGCCGGTGTCGTCCGTGTCGAGCCCGCCGGGCCCGCGGTGCAGGCGCTCAACGCGAGGAGCGCGGCGGCGGCGACCCCCAACGCTCCCGTCCATCGTCTCCGTGCCCCGATCACCCGACTTTCCTACCAGGCGGATGACGTCTGCTCGACTCCACGCCCGGACGTCGACGGACCGGTCGGGGCCGGCGACCCGAAGCGTCTAGATGTTGAGCCTGTTGAAGATCGGCGCCGGCAGCGCCTTGATCACGGTCATGATGACGCGCCACTTCACCGGTGCGTAGGCGACGGCGCGGCCGGCGGACATCGCGGCGGCGACGTCCTTCGCGACCGACTCGACGGAGGCGAGCGACGCTCCGCTCTGCTTCATCGACGCGGTCATCGGGGTGTCGGTCGGGCCCGGCTTGATCAGCACGACCGAGAGGCGCGAGCCCGCGAGCCGGTGCTGCAGGCCCTGCGCGAAGCGCTCCACGAGGCCCTTCGCCGAGCCGTAGACGTAGTTGGTCTTGCGGCCGCGGTCGCCGGCGACGGAGCCGATCACGCCGATCGTGCCGGAGGTGAGCGCGTTCGCGTACGCCTCCATCCACAGGGCGACCGAGACGCCGGTGACCACGAGCACGTCGCGGGCGACGGCGAGGTCGGCCGACGCCTCCTCCTGGGTCGTCATCGCGCCGTGCGCGATCAGCACGGTGTCGGGGGCGCCGCCCTCGAGCGACGACTCCACGACGGAGGAGATGTCGGCGGGGTCGGTCAGGTCGACAGCGGACACCGACAGCGCCGCCGTCGGGAAGCGCACGCGCAGATCCGCCGCGAGCTTCTCGAGGCGGGCGGAGTCGCGGCCGACCAGCAGCGCCGAACGGGCGCCGGTGCCGAGCCAGAGGCGCAGCGTGTGCTCGGCGATGGCCGAGGTCGCTCCGACGACGACGATCTTCGAAGGGGTTCCAGTGGTCACGTCAGCTCCCGAGCACTCGGCGCGAGAATCCGGAGGAGATCCCCGGGTCGCGCTGTTCCATGAATTCGGCGAGGCGCGGATAGCCGGCCTCGAACATCTCGCGCGGCATGCGCGCGTCCTTGGCGGGGTAGAGCCGCCCGCCCACCGACGTCACGAGGGCGTCGAGCCGGTCGAACAGCGGCAGCGCGGCCGGCGTGTTCGGGAAGTCGAGAGCGAAGCAGACGCCCGGCGCGGGGAAGCTCAGCATCCCGGGCGACTCGAGCGACCCGAAGGTCTTCAGCACGCCGAGGAACGAGCCGGTGCCCGACGCCGCGATCAGCGCGAGCATCTCGCGGGTGACGTCGAGCGCCCCCTCCCACGGCACGGTGCTCTGGTACTGGTAGAAGCCGCGGGGGCCGTACATGGTGTTCCAGCCCTGGATCGCGTCGAGCGGGTAGTAGAACTGCTCGTAGTGCTGGACCGAGCGGCCGGCACCGGTCGCCTTGAGGCGGTAGTAGGCGCGATTCAGCAGCGGCAGTGTCGCGCGGTTCACGACCGACAGCGGGAACGGGAACGGCACCCGCAGCGAGCCCGCCCGGGAGGACGGCAGTTCGGGAGCCGCGGTCGTGTCGCCGCGGGAGTAGACGCCGCGGCGGCCGCCTCCCGTGGTCACATCGATCCACGCCACGGTGTGCTCGAACGAGTCCATCGACTCGTGCACGAGGTCGAGGTACGACTCGAGGCTCTGGAACGGCCTGTCCTCGGTCACGAGCCAGGGGCCCGGTACGCGCTTGAGCCGCAGCTCGACCTCGACGATGAGGCCGGTGAGCCCCAGCCCGCCGATGGTCGCCCCGAACAGCTCGACGTTCTCGGTCGGGCTGCAGCGCGACGACGAGCCGTCGCTCCGGAGCAGCGTGAACGAGACGACGTGGCGCCCGATCGTGCCGGCCGAGGCGTGGTTCTTGCCGTGCACGTCGTTCGCGATCGCGCCCGCCAGGGTCACGTTCTTGGTGCCGGGGGTGACGGGGAGCATCCAGCCGCGCAGCGAGAAGACGGCCTGCACGTCCTTCAGCAGCACGCCGGGCTCGGCCCGCAGCACGCCGGTCTCGTCGTCGAAGGCCAGCAGCCGGTCGAAGCCGCTGAAGTCCCAGAGCACTCCGCCGCCGTTGAGCGCGACGTCGCCGTAGCTGCGGCCGACACCGTAGGCGATGCCGCCGTCGCCGCGCGCGAGAGCGTCCTGCGCCTGCTCGGCGCTCGTGATCGCGACGACCTGGTGCTGGTCGCGCGAGAGCAGGCCCCAGGAGGAGACGGCGGCGGTCATGCTGGCTCCTCACGCGGGCCCTGGAAGGTGACGTTCTTGTCGAGGTGGTACTTGGCGATGTAGCCGATGGCCAGGCCGATGACGGCTCCGGTGTAGCGGGCGAGATCGGTGCCGAAGAGGTAGTCGAAGCCGAACTCGAAGCCCCAGAAGATCAGGGTGGTCACGCCGCTCATCACGCCGTAGAGGAAGAACGTCCTCACTCCGTGCGCCGCATTCATCGTCTCGTGCTTGAAGATGTAGCGCTTGTCGAGGACGTACTTGGCGATCACCCCCGTAAGGGTGCCCGCGAGGACGGCGACGATCGTCGCCCACTCACCCGTCATCACGAGCTCGACGAGCATCTGGGTGCCCAGATTCACCGCGGTGGCCAGTGCGGCGAAGGCGATGTACAGCACGGTGGTCCGCATGCGCCGTCTCCTGGTGCTGATCGTCGTCCGTCCGGGGGATCGCGCCCGAGGGGAGTCGCGACCAGTGGAGATTGTAGATTGAGCACCGCTCCCCGGGAGAATCCCCAACGGCTCGCACTCAGCGTCCGCCCCCGACACCAGTAGAGGAAGACGCCGTGAGTACCGCTCGTGCACTCGTCGCCGCCATGCGCCCCCGCCAGTGGCTGAAGAACGTCCTGGTCCTCGCCGCTCCGATCGCCTCGGCGCGGATCCTCGAACCCGGGGTCCTGGTGGCCGCCGTCGTCGCCGCGATCGCGTTCAGCCTCGCCTCCTCGGGCGGCTACATGCTCAACGACCTGCTCGACATCGAGTCGGACCGCGCCCACCCCAAGAAGCGCTTCCGTGCGATCGCGTCGGGCGCCCTGCCCGTGCGCGTGGCGTGGGTGGCGGCGTTCGTGCTGATGATCGTGCCTCCGCTGGTCACGTTCCTCGCCGGGTTCACCTGGTTCGCCGCGACGCTCGCCGGCTACCTGGTCATGCAGATCTCGTACTGCATCTGGCTCAAGCACGAGCCGGTGATCGACATCCTGATCGTGGCGGGCGGATTCGTGCTGCGCGCGATCTCGGGCGCCGCCGTGGCCGACATCCCGCTCACGCAGTGGTTCCTGCTGGCCGTGTCGTCGGGCTCGCTGTTCATGGTGGCGGGCAAGCGCTACTCCGAGAAGCTGCAGAGCGAGGGCAAGGAGGAGAGTCACACGCGGACGACCCTCAAGGTCTACACGGCGGGATACCTGCGCTTCATCTGGTCGGTCGCGGCGTCGCTGACGATGATCTCGTACGCGCTCTGGGCCCTGTTCCTCAACGGCGAGAACTCGCTGTGGTCGATGGCGTCCGTGGTGCCGTTCGGCGCCGCGCTGTTCCTCTACGCGCTCGACATCGAGAGGGGCCGCGCTTCGGCTCCGGAGGACATCGTCCTGGGCAACATGCGGCTGCTGATCTGCGGGGCGCTGTGGGCGGCGCTGTTCGTCATCGCGATCGTGACGCGGACGCCCACCGTCTGAGGCCCGCCCGCCTCCGGAGCGTCGCCTCCGGCCCGATCCCGGTGCTGTCGGCCGCTGTCAACCGGGTGGCTGAGCCGATCCCCCTCTCGGTAGCGTCGTCAGACCTGGAACGCCGCGGGGGGCTCGCCCGAACCTCCTTCTCCCGTCCGCGCCCGCCGCGGACCCGCCGAACGAGCCGAGCCGTCATGCCGCCCCTCCGCGAGGATCCGTCGCGCCCGGTGCTGCGCGCGCTGATCGCGGCCTTCACCGTGCCGGGAGCCGTGCACTGCGGGCTCGCCGCCCGGGTGCTCGACGACGCCCGTGAGCTGCTGGAGCTGCGGCAGCGGATGCCGACGCTGATGTTCCCGCGGTCGGCCGTCGCCGGCGTTCCCGACGAGCCGCCGGTGCCGCCGGCCGCGCTCTGACGGGACACCGGGTCCGGAAGTCAACGCCCCCACCCCGCGGGTTCGACGCGCCTACAGTGACTGCCATCGGGGCGGAGTCGTTCGGGTCGACTCCGCTCCGGTCTCCCGGGTCCGTTCCTGCGATCGCGCAGGTCGTGCCTGCCCGTCAGGTCGTGGTGCCGCGCCGGAGCCGCAGCCGCGTCTCCTCGAGGTCGAGCATCGACTGCGCCTGGGCGAGGATGCGCTGCGGATACGCCCGGCGCGAGCGCGCGTCGAGAAGCGCCTCCCGCTCGGCCGTGACCACGGCGAGCCGCAGCGCGCGGTAGAGGCGGTGCGGAGTGTCGGCCACGTCGCGTCGCGCGCCGCGGGACCGCTCCCATGCCGCCTCCGACCGCAGGAACGAGGTCTGCCGGACCCGCTCGAGGACGTCGGGGTCGACCTCGGCGACCCCCTCGACCACGTCGCCGGGCGACTCCAGGATCGAGAGCCCCTTCTCGGTGATCTCGTCGAGGAGCCCGGCGAGAGCGCGCTGATCCTCCGGCACGTCGACTCCGCGGATCCCCGTCGCCCGGATGAGCAGCGGCAGCGTGCTGCCCTGCACGAGCAGGGTCGTGACGGCCACGGTGAAGGCAATCAGCACGAGCTGCGGGCGGTAGGGGGTGTCCTCGGGGAGCGACTGGGCGGCGGCGAGCGTCACCACTCCGCGCATTCCCGACCAGCCGAGCACGACTCCGCCGCGCCAGCCGATGTCGTTGCGGCTGAAGTGCCTGTAGTCGTTCTTGCGCAGCTCGAAGCGCTCGCGGGCCTTGCGCCGCTTCTCGCGGGGCAGCCGCACGCCTCCGGTCGAGTCGAGCAGCTCCTTCTGCCGGCGCGCCCGGCGCTCGGCCCGCTGCGTCTGCCAGCGCTCGCCGAGCAGCACCGGGCCGACCCACGCGAAGCGGACGACGATCAGCCCGAGGGTCGCGATCAGCCCGATGCCGACGGCGGCCGGCACGGTGAGCGCGGCACTGTCGGCGTCCTGGATCAGGCTGCGGATCTCGAGCCCGATCAGCAGGAACACGCCGTTCTCGAGGAGGAACTGCACCGTGCGCCAGTTGATGCGGTCGTTCACCCTCGACTGCGCGGTGAACGCGCGCGAGGAGGCGTGGCCGGTGTGCAGGCCGGCGACGACGACCGCGAGCACACCGGAGGCGCCGAGCCCCTCGGCCGGGATGAACGCGACGAACGGCACGATGAACGAGATCACGGTGTTCAGCACCGGATCTTCGAGGCGCGAGCGCACGAAGACGGTGACGACGCTCGCGACGAGGCCGACGACCACCGCCACGACCACGGCGTAGAGGAAGTCGCCGACGGCCGCCCACGGGGTGGCCAGGGTGCCGGCGGCCGCGGCGAGAGCCGAACGGAGCAGGACCAGGGCTGTCGCGTCGTTGATCAGCCCCTCGCCCTCGAGCAGGGTGAGCAGGCGCGGCGGGAGGCCGAGCCGGCGGCCGACCGAGGTGGCGGCCACCGCATCCGGGGGGCTGATGATCGCGCCGACGGCGATCGCGAGCGGGAGGCCGAGTGCGGGCAGCAGGGCGAAGAGCAGAGCGCCGACACCCGCGGCCGAGAGGACGACGAGGACGACCGAGAGCCCGGTGATCGTGGCCAGATTGCGGCGGAAGTCGATGAACGGGACGCTGATCGCCGCCGCGTACAGCAGCGGAGGCAGCACCCCGTCGAGCACCCACTCGTGCGGCACGACCACCTCGGGCACACCGGGGAGGAACGAGAGCCCGACTCCGGCCAGCACCAGGACGATGGGGGCGGCGACTCCCAGGCGCTTGGCGAAGACGGCGACGGCGACGAGGACCGAGACGGCGAGGATCGCCGTGATGCCGAGCTCCATCAGCGCTGCGGGGCGTGCGGGTGGCTGTGCGGCATGGGCTCGTCTCCTCGGGCCTCCGAGCGCACAGGAGGGAGGGCGCGCGGGGACACCGATGAGTCTGCGCGCCGGTGCTCCGGGCGGGCAGGGGGTTGCCGCGCACAACGTCAGCTGAGAGGCCTCGTCGCGCACGATGGTCGATGACGAGGTCTCTCAGCTGACGTTGTGCGCCGCTACCTCCGGTCGAGCACCCGCACCAGGCCGACGAGCAGGGCGATGCCGCCGAGGACGGCGATCGTCAGGGCGGTCGCACCGCCCTGGCCGAGAGCGAGCGCCCGGTCGACCACGTCGGCGCGCAGAGCGGTGTCGGAGGCGACCAGCAGCAGGAAGACGGAGAGGGCGGCGACGACGAGCCCCCAGACGATCGCGCCGGCGCGGATGCGGGGGCGCTGGGCGGTGGTGGTCGTCGCTGCGGTGGATTCGGTGCTCATCGTGCTGCCCCTGACGGCTCGGTGGTGGTCGTGTCGGTGGTGCTGCCGGCGGCGGGCTCCCGGCTCGCGCCCGTCTCGTCGAAGACGCTGATCGATCCGCCGCCCTGCTCGAGGCGCACGACGAAGGGCACCGCGTCGGGGTCGCCGAAGGTCTGGGTCCACCGCCAGCGCCCGTCGACGAAGCGCAGATCCTCCGGCTCCTCCGAGAGGTAGTCCTCGCCCGAGACCCGGGTGATCCAGATGCTCGGATCGGCCGACGACGACTCGAGGCGGACCGCCGTCCCCTCCATGGCCGCGATCTGAACCGAGCCCGCGCCCTGCCAGAGGTCGAGGACCCCGCCCGCGACGTCGAAGTCGGGCGAGACCGTGACCTGCACGTCGCCCGCGAGGACCGCGTAGTCGCCGGGGGCCGAGTTCGAGAGGCTGAAGGAGCCGACCGTGCCCAGCACCGTGCGGTCGGGCGGCAGCAGTGCGGCCGTCGCCGCCGTCAGCACCGTCACCAGCGAGATCGCCACGAGGAGGATCGCGCGTCGGCGGAGGAGCCCGGCGAGAACGATCGCGAGGGCGAGCACGAGCGTGGCGGTGGCGAATCCGACGACGGTCGCGGTCGATCCGGTCGCCGAGAGGGAGACGAGCGAGCCGAGCAGTGCCGCCGCGCCGAGGGCCAGCAGCGTCGCACTGGAGCGCAGACGCGGGTTGGCGGCTCGGCGCAGACGCTGCCGCTCGAGGCGCGCGGCGGTGACCGCAGCGGCTCGGAGGCGCGCCTCCTCCGCTCGCTGCCGCGCGGTCTCGCGGGCGGTCGCCGCCTCCTGCGCACGGAACGCCTCGCGCTCGGCCTTCCACTGCTCCTGGCGCTCGCGCCACGCGGCGAGCTCCTCCGGCGCCTCCGGCCTGGCATCGGTCGGCCGCTCGGGGTAAGGGATGCTCTCGGGGCGCCCGTCGGTCGTCGCCGGCACCACCTCCGGAACAACGGCGGGCGCCGATGCGCGACCGGAGCGGCGCACGATCCAGACGACGAGGCCGATCACCGCCGCGATGACGACGGCGGTCCACAGTGCTCGGCCCGCGGAGGCGCCCCAGGCGGTGGCACCCGTGTAGGCGCCGCCGATCGACCAGAAGCCCTGTGCGACGGGGAGCATCGAGGCCAGGACGAGCACGCCGATCCCGGCGTGGACGCGGTCGACGTCGCCGCGGACGAGGCGCTCGACCGGCAGCGAGTCGTTCTCGTCGGGCAGCAGCAGCCACGCCGCCGCGTAGAAGAGGAAGGCGGGGCCGCCCAGGACGGCCACGACGACGAAGACGCCGCGGACGATCAGCGGGTCGATGCCGAGCCGCTCGGCGATCCCGGAGCAGACGCCGCCGATCCAGCCGGGCCGGCGCGGGAGATCGAGGCCGCGCAGCCAGAGGAAGAAGCGGTTCTCCTTCGGCGGGGTCGCGCCGTCGGCGGGTTCGGTGGTCTGGGTGGTCGCGGTGGTCGTGTCTCCCGGATCGTCCGGTCCGCCGGTCGGCGGGGTCGTGCTCGCTGCTGTCATGGCTCGAGTGTCCCGTGGGCCGCCGGTGCCGGGCCATCGGGGGAACCCCTGACCGGACCCTGACGCCGACCCCGGCCGACGCGCCCGTCTGTTTGGATGCAGGGGTGAGCATCCCCACCCTGACCCGCGTCGCGGTCCGTCCGCCGCTGCGTCGACCGCGCCGGGCGGTCCTCGGCGGCGTCAGCGCCGGGCTGGCCGAGCACCTGGGCCGGAGCACGCGGTCGGTGCGGTTCCTGTTCGTCGTCGCCGCTCTGCTCGGCGGGGGCGGCGCGCTCCTCTACCTGTGGCTGTGGGCGCTCGTACCGCTCGCCGACTCCGACGACGCGGGCGTGCGGCGCTCGGTCCCCGTCGCAGGGCTCCTCGCCGTCGCCGCCGGAGTCGCGGCGGTCGCCGTGGCCGTCGCGCTCGGCGCGGGCGACGACACCGAGGTCACCCGGGCGCTCGCCGCGGTCGCCGCGCTGGCCGGGGGCGCCGTCGGCTGGAGTCTCGGCCCGGACCGCGTCGACCCGTCGCGGTCCGCGCGCTCCTCCTCCGCGGTGCGACTCGCCTCCTGTGCGGTGCTCGTCGTCGCCGGAGTCGCGGTGCTCGCCGCCCGACCGAGCGCCGTCAACGCCGTGCTCGCTGTGGGCGTGCTGCTGGTGGCCGCCGGGGTGCTCGCCGCCCCGCGGATCGTGACGCTGTGGACAGAGCTGATGGGCGAGCGCGCGGCCCGCGTGCGCGAGGAGCAGCGCGCCGAGATCGCCGCGCACCTGCACGACTCGGTGCTGCAGACGCTCGCGCTGATCCAGAACCGCGCGGGAGCCTCGAGCGAGGTGGCCCGCATTGCGCGCGCGCAGGAGCGGGAGCTGCGCGACTGGCTGTTCGAGCGCGACGTGCCGGTCGCCAACGATCTCGCGGCCGAGATCCGCGCGATCGCCGCGGCCATCGAGCTCGACTACCCGGTGCAGCTCGAGGTGGTGGCGGTGGGCGCCTCCGTGCCGGGTGCCGCCTCGGTGCTCGCCGCGACCCGGGAGGCGATGCTCAACGCCGCGCGGCACGCGGGCGGCGAGGTCTCGGTCTACCTCGAGTGCACCGCCGCCGGAGTCGACGTCTTCGTCCGCGACCGCGGGCCGGGTGTCGACCTGGGCGCGCTCCCGGGCGACCGGCTGGGCATCCGCGAGTCGATCGTCGGGCGTATGGCGCGCGCGGGCGGCATCGCGACCGTGACGCCGGGAGCCGGCGGCACGGGCACCGAGGTGCATCTGCGGCTCCCGGCGGAGGTCGAGCGATGACGCGGGTGGTGCTGGTCGACGACCACTCGATCTTCCGCTCCGGCCTGCGCGCCGATCTGGCGCCCGAGCTCGAGGTCCTGGGTGAGGCGGCCGACGTCGACGCGGCGGTGGCGCTGGTGGCGGCCACGAGCCCCGACGTGGTGCTGCTCGATGTGCACCTGCCGGGCGGCGCGGGCGGAGGCGGTGCCGAGGTCCTGCGCAGGAGCGCCGGGCTCCTCGAGTCGGTCCGGTTCCTGGCGCTGAGCGTCTCGGACGCGGCCGAGGACGTCGTGGGCGTGATCCGCGCCGGTGCTCGCGGCTACATCACCAAGGCGAGCTCGGGAGCCGAGGTGAGTCGCGCCGTGCTGGCGGTCGCCGGCGGTGACGCGGTGTTCTCTCCGCGGCTCGCCGGGTTCGTGCTCGACGCCTTCGGTGCGCTCTCAGGCGAGCAGGCGGAGTCGTCGGACGAGCTCGACCGGCTGTCGGCCCGCGAGCGCGAGGTGATGCGGCTGATCGCGCGCGGCTACGCCTACAAGGAGGCGGCCGCCGAGCTGTACATCTCGGTCAAGACGGTGGAGTCGCACGTGTCGGCGGTGCTGCGGAAGCTGCAGTTGTCGTCGCGGTACGAGCTGACGGCGTGGGCGTCGGCGCGGCGGCTGCTCTGAGGGGTGCGGGCCGGGCGGCGGGCGCGCGGTCTGCGGGAGTTCGTGCGGTCTGCGGGAGCTCGTGCGATCTGCAGGAGTTCGCGCGATCTGCAGGAGCTCGGGGCAGGAAGACGCTTCCCAGCGCGGGAATCCTGACGCATGGGCCGCATCTCCTGCAGATCGCACTGACTCCTGCAGACCGCACTGACTCCTGCAGACCGCACGCGCATCTCCCGCTGGCCGCGCCGGCTCCTGCAGATCGCGCCGGCTCAGGCCAGGGCGGCGGCGACCGTCGCGACCGCGGAGTCGACGGCGCGCGCTGTCGCCGCGCGATCCTCCGACTCGGAGTCGTGGACGAACGCCGTCACGCCGTGCCGGGCGCCGCAGTAGCCGATCACGCCGCGCTCGATCTGGGTGCGGAACGACTCCGTGTACCCGTGCCGCGCGAACGACCGCTCCGAGGTGCCCGACACCGGGATCAGGTGGACGGTGAGGCGGTCGAGTCGCGGGACGACTCCGCCCTCCTCGTCGATGCCGAATGCCCAGCCCGCGACGAAGACCCGGTCGATCCATCCCTTCAGCAGCGCGGGCATCGACCACCAGTAGACGGGGAACACCAGGACGAGGTGCTCGTGCGCGTCGATCCGCCGCTGCTCGGCCGCGACGTCGTCGGAGGCCTCGCCCTCGCCGAGGTAGAGCCGCCGGTCGTCCAGCGTGAAGCGCGGATCGAAGCCCTCCTGAGCGAGGTGGGCGAGCGTCGCACCGGTCTGCTCGCCGAGGCGGCGGGCGGCGTGGTGGGTGAGCGACTCCGGGTCGGGGTGGGCGGTGACGACGAGGATGCTCATGCGATCCAGTCTGGTGAGCGCCGCCTGCGAGAGGCCCGGGGCTGCAGGACCCGCTAGAACGACACCAGCGGCAGGAACGGCAGCACGGCCAGCGCCGACAGCGTGCCGAGCACCACACCGGCGAGCAGGTCGGTCGGGAAGTGCATCCCGAGCGCCATCCGCGACAGGAGCATCGCGGCGACGACGAGCACCGCGAGCGGCCAGAGGGCGGGCAGCATCACGGCGAACACGATCGCGGCGGCGGTGGTCGACGAGGCGTGCGAGCTCGGGAAGCTGAGCTTGCTCGGCGCCGAGCCGCGCACCTCCACGCCCTCGCCCAGCGGACGCGGGCGGCGCACGACGCGCTTCAGCACGATCGACAGGCCGTGCGCGAACACGATCGCGACGCAGCAGAGGGCCCAGGCCCAGAACCGCGACGGATCGACGAACGCGCCGATGACGCCGAGGATCAGCCAGCCCGCGGCGTGCTCGCCGATCAGGCTGAGCCCGCGGGCGACGGGGAGGAGGGGGCGCGTCAGCGGTGCGCGCTGCACGGCGACGATGGCCGCGGACTCGCGGCTCCGGAGGGTCGACATCGGGCCCAACCTAGCGCACGGCGGGGCGGCGGGAGATCGTCCCGCCGCCTCCGTCGCGTCACGCCTCCGGCGCGTCCTCGGTGCCGGCGGAGCGGCGGCGCGCGGCGATCCCGACGGCCGCGGCTCCTGCGGCGAGCAGCGCGGTCGCCCCGGCGATCAGGCCGGCGCTCTCGACGCCGGTCGACGCGAGTCCGCCTCCCGTGCCGCCCGTGGGCAGCGGCACGGCCGTGCCCGTCGGAGTCGCGGTGGGAGCGACCGTGGGAGCACCCGTCGGCGTCGTGGTCGGCGACGGAGCGGCGGTCGGCCCGGCGGTGGGAGTCGCAGTCGGCGCCGCGGTCGGAGTCGGCGCCGTGGTCGGACCCGCCGTCGGCGTCGGGGTGGGCCCGACCACCTGCGAGGAGGGCAGGATCTGCACGATCGTCGGTCGCGGCGCGGCGACGGCTCCGGCGCTCAGTGCACCCGCAGCCGCGAAGTCCGGGAAGTACGAGGTGGGCGCCTCGAAGGTTCCCTCCTCGCCCGGGTGCTGCACGGCGACGAACACGTGCTGGTCGAGGTCGTGCACGATCGGCCCGCAGGTCTCGGCGTCGCGCGGGACCGAGAGGAACTGCTCGACGTTGCCGCGGGAGTCGCCCTCGAGCGTCACCTTGAACAGTCCGTCGTTGTAGCCGATGCCGCTGGGGGCGCCGTCGGTCGAGATCCAGAGGTCGCCGACGGAGTCGAAGGCCAGGTTGTCGGGGCACGAGATCGGCGAGACCTTCTCGGCCGGGAAGCCCGAGAAGTAGACCGTGTCGCCCTGCGCCTGGTCGCCGCAGAGCATCAGCAGGTTCCAGGTGAAGGTGCGGCCGGTCTGGTCGCCGCCGTCCTCGATGATCTCGACGATGTGGCCGTCGCGGTTCTCGGTGCGCGGGTTGACCTCGGTCGGCCCCTCCCTGCCCTCGGTGCCGCGGTTCGAGTTGTTGGTGCACGCCACGTAGATCCGCCCGCTGATCAGGCTCGGCTGCACGTCCTCGCAGCGGTCCATCTTGGTCGCGCCGGCGATGTCGGCGGCCTGGCGGGTGTGCACGAGCACCTCCTCGATGCTCATCCCGGCGATGGCGGAGGCGCCGCCCACGACGAGCGGCAGCCACTCGCCGATCCCGTCGAAGCCGCCGTCGGAGGGGACGGCGCCGGTCCCCGTGATCTCGGCGACGGGCGAGTCTCCGGTGAACTTCGCGACCCACAGGTCGCCCTCCTCGAGCAGCGTCTTGTTGTGGGCGCGGTCACCCTCGATGTAGCGCTTCTTCGAGACGAACTTGTAGAGGTAGTCGAAGCGCTCGTCGTCGCCCTGGTAGGCCACGACGCGGCCGTCGGGAGCGATGATGACGTTCGCGCCCTCGTGCTTGAGACGGCCGAGCGCAGTGTGCTTCCTCGGCGTCGACTCCGGCTCGAAGGGGTCGAACTCGACGATCCAGCCGAAGCGGTTGGGCTCGTTCTCGTAGCCCGGGGTGCGCGCGTCGAAGCGGGGGTCGTCGAGCTCCCACAGACGGGCCGTCTCGGCGTCGGTGAGGCCGTAGCGCTTCTCGGAGTCGCTCGTGCCGGTGGCGCGGAAGTAGCCGTTGAAGTTCTCCTCGCCCGACAGGATGGTGCCCCACGGGGTGGTACCTCCTGAGCAGTTGCCGAGCGTGCCGAGCACGGTGCGGCCCTCGGGGTCGGCGACCGTCGTCAGCAGAGCGGAGCCGGCCGCCGCGCCGGTCACCTCGTAGGGGGTGTCGATCAGGTAGCGGCGGTTGTGCTCGCCGCCGCGCACGTACGCCCAGGGGCGGTCGACGGCGGTGCGGACCAGCTCGACGACAGTGAGACCGTGAGCGGCGCGGGCCACGGCGCGCACGCGCTCGGGCTCCGACTCGAGCTGCGCGGCCGGGAACATGATGTTCTCGTTCGTGTACTCGTGGTTCACGACGAGCAGCGCGCGCAGGCGCTTCGAGCCCGGGATCTCGACGATGTCGGTGTAGTCGTTGTTGTAGCCGAACTGCGCGGCCTGTGCCGCCTCCGTCTGGTTCTGGATGTCGAACGCGGGGGAGTCGGCGAACAGCGGGTCGCCCCAGCGGATGATCGGCTGCCAGGCGAAGCCCTCGGGCACCGTGAACTCGTCGATCTCGTACTGCACGGGCGCGATGGGGGTGAAGGCGAGCGGAGACGCGGTGCCTGTCACGGCCGCCTCCGCGGTGGGCGCGCCTCCGGCCGAGGCGACGGCCACGGTGACCGCACCGGCCAGGCCGAGCCCGAGCGCGCTGCGACGCGAGATCTGCGACGAGACGATGTCGCGGAAGTAGCTGTTGTGCGAGGTGTTGCAGGTCGCGCTCGAGCACGCGTTCGCGCACTTCAGGGCGCAGGTGACCGGGCTGCGCTTGCCGCGCACGTGCCCTGCCATCGGGAGGAGGAGCGGTCGGCGGGCGGTGTCTGACATGGGGGTCCTTCGGTCGCAGGCGGTGATGCGATCGAGGCAACCAGGGCGAGGGGACGTCGATGCCGCCGAGGGGAGGACGCTTGCTGAATGCCGCGTGAACGTTCTCACAACAAGGGAAGGCTCACCTCACCTGGTGCCGCGCCTCCGAGACGCGTCCGATGTTGCCCGCGATCCACTCGACGACGGGCAGCAGGCGCTCGGCGAGCTCGGCTCCGAGCGGCGTGAGGCGGTAGTCGACCCGCGGCGGGATGGTGGCGTGCGCCTCCCGATGCACGAAGCCGTCCTGCTCCAGGGTGCGGAGGGTCTGCGCCAGCATCTTCTCGCTGATGCCGCCGATGCGCCGGCGCAGCTCCCCCCAGCGCAGGCCGCGCTCGGCCAGGGCGGCGAGCACCAGCACGCCCCACTTGCTCGTGACGTGCCCGAAGATCTCGCGGCTCGGGCAGTCGGCGGAGTAGACGTCGCCCGCGAGCAGCGGGCTCTCTGCGATGGTCATGGATGTACTAACGAAATAGTGGGTACTGCATTCCGGGAAGTTCTGCACGGCGCCCCCGGTTCTCTCCTCCGTGCGGCCCTGAAGCCGCCCTGAACGGAAGGACCACCCCATGACCCTCGTCGTCACCGGAGCCACCGGACACCTCGGCCGCCTCGCCGTCGAGCACCTGCTCGCCCGCGGCACCGCCGCCTCCGACATCCTCGCGACCGGCCGTGACGCCGCCAAGCTCGAGGCGCTCGCCGCCGACCTGGGCGTCCGCACCTCCGTCGCCGACTTCGGCGATCCCGCCTCCCTCGACGCCGCCTTCTCCGGCGCCGAGGCGGTCCTCCTGGTCTCGGGCTCGGAGGTGGGCAAGCGCGTCGCACAGCACACCGCCGCCATCGAGGCCGTCGCCCGCGCCGGCGCGCGCCTCGTCTACACGAGCGCACCGAAGGCGACGACCAGCCCGCTGATCCTCGCTCCCGAGCACAAGGCGACGGAGGAGGCGATCGCGGCGTCGGGAGTCCCCGCCGTGATCCTCCGCAACGGCTGGTACAACGAGAACTACGCCTCGACGATCGCCGAGCTCGCCTCGACGGGTACCACCCTCTCGAGCGCCGGCGCGGGCCGCGTCTCGAGCGCCGCGCGCAGCGACTACGCGGAGGCGGCGGCGGTCGCTCTCGCCGACGCGTCGCTGGTCGGCTCGGTGCACGAGCTCTCGGGCGACGTCGCGTGGAGCTTCGACGAGCTGGCGGCCCTGGTCGCCGAGATCGCGGGGCGCGAGGCGTCGATCACGCACGTCGACCCGGTCGAGCACGCGCGCATCCTGACCGAGGCGGGCGTTCCCGAGGGCGGCGTCGGCTTCGTCGTCGGCCTCGACGCGAACATCGCCGACGGCCTGCTCGGTGAGACCGACGGCTCGCTCGCCCGCCTGATCGGCCACCCGACGACGCCGATCCGCGCCTACGTCGAGCAGGAGCTCGCCGCGCGCTGACGCCCCCTGGCCGCCCTCCGGCGCGGCCCCGGGTCACCTCCGGGTCGACCTCCGGCTCGCAGAAACCCGTTCGGCTCGCGGAATCCCCCCGTTCCTGCGAGCCGAACGCGGTTCTGCGAGCCGGAGGTCCCCGGACGTGCCGCCGGCCGACTCGGTGTCGGAGGCCCGACGTAGGCTGTCCGCATGACCTCGACGACGCCTCGCTCCGGTATCGAACTCTCCGAACTCGACCCGGCGACGCGCCCGCAGGACGACCTGTACCGGCACGTCAACGGCCTCTGGATCGACCGCACCGAGATCCCGAGCGACAAGGCGCGCTACGGGTCCTTCCACGTGCTCCAGGAGGAGGCCGAGAAGGCCGTCCGCGACATCATCGTCGAGGCGCAGACCGCCCACCAGGGCACCGAGGAGCGCATGTTCGGCGACCTCTACGCCTCCTTCATGGACGAGGCCCGCGCTGAAGAGCTGGGCGCGACTCCGATCGCCGACGACCTCGCGGCCGTGCAGCGCGTCGACTCGATCGCCGGCCTGCTCGCCACCGTCGGGCAGCTCGAGCGCTCGGGAGTCCCCGGGCTGTTCGGCCTGTTCGTCGACAACGACCCGGGCAGCCCCGAGCGCTATCTCGTCTTCGTGAACCAGGGCGGCCTCGGCCTGCCGGACGAGAGCTACTACCGCGAGGACGAGTTCGCCTCGGTGCGCGAGGCCTACCTGCCGTTCGTCGCGCGCATGCTCGAACTCGCCGGCATCGACGCCGCCGAGGGCCGCGCGAAGCGGATCGTCGAGCTCGAGACCGACATCGCGTCGGTGCACTGGGACAAGGTGCGCAGCCGCGACAGTCAGGCCACCTACAACCTCCGCTCCTGGGCAGAGGTCGAAGAACTCGCGGCCGGCGTCGACCTCGGCGTGTGGCTGACCGCGATGGGGGCTCCGCAGGGGGCGCTCGCCGAGGTCGTCGTCCGCCAGCCGAGCTTCCTCCAGGGTCTCGCCGGGCTCCTGACCGACGACCGCCTCCCGGCCTGGCGCGACTGGCTGAGCTGGCAGGTCATCCGCGGCGCGGCCGCCTACCTCTCGGGCGACTTCGTCGACGCGAACTTCGACTTCTACGGCCGCACCCTCACCGGCACCCCGCAGAAGCGCGAGCGCTGGAAGCGCGGCGTCTCGCTCGTCGAGGGCTCCCTCGGCGAGGCGGTGGGCCGGATCTACGTCGCGCGCCACTTCCCCGAGAGCGCCAAGACGGCGATGGACGGCCTCGTCGCGCACCTCATCGAGGCCTACCGCCGCTCGATCGTCGACCTCGACTGGATGGGCGCCGAGACCCGCGAGCGCGCGCTCGAGAAGCTCGCGAAGTTCACGCCCAAGATCGGCTACCCCGTCCGCTGGCGCGACTACTCCGCCCTCTCGATCGACCCGGCCGACCTCGTCGGCAACGCCCGCCGCGTCGCCGCGTTCGAGTTCGACCGCGAGCTCGGCAAGATCGGCCGCCCGCTCGACCGCGACGAGTGGTTCATGACCCCGCAGACGATCAACGCGTACTACAACCCGGGCTTCAACGAGATCGTGTTCCCCGCGGCGATCCTGCAGTTCCCGTTCTTCGACGAGGGCCGCGACTCCGCCGCCAACTACGGGGCGATCGGAGCCGTCATCGGCCACGAGATCGGACACGGCTTCGACGACCAGGGCTCGCGCTTCGACGGCGACGGCCGCCTGACCGACTGGTGGACGGCCGAGGACCGCGCCGCCTTCGAGGAGCGCACCGGCGCGCTCATCGCGCAGTACGACGCGCTCGCCCCCGCCACGACCCCCGGCCACCACGTCAACGGAGCGCTGACGATCGGCGAGAACATCGGCGACCTCGGCGGGCTGAGCATCGCGTGGAAGGCCTACCTGCTCTCGCTCGAGGGCCAGGAGCCGCCCGTGATCGACGGTCTGACCGGCGCTCAGCGCTTCTTCCTGTCGTGGGCGCAGGCCTGGCAGCAGAAGTCCCGCGACGAGGAGACGATCCGCCTCCTCGCCATCGATCCGCACGCTCCGGCCGAGTTCCGCTGCAACCAGATCGTCCGCAACATCGATGACTTCTACGCTACTTTTGACGTCACCGAAGGCGACTCCCTCTGGCTCTCCCCGAGCGAGCGCGTCGTCATCTGGTAGTCACCGGCGACTGCCGTCCCGCACCGCGGACGAGGACCCCCGGGCATCGAGAGCCGACCGATGCCGAGGGGCTCGTCCGTTCAACGCGCGCCGCCCCGACGCGTCGACGGACCATCGTCCGACCCTCCGCACGATCCGCTTCATCGACCCGTAGAGGGGCCGTACCCGTGGTGATCCCCACCCACGACACTCGCCGCGAGAACCGACGCGCCCGCCGGGGGCGCCACAAGGGCGCGGACGAGCACGACAACTTCCAGAGCGGCTTCGACGCGCTCGGCCGCCTCGCGATCGACGGAGTCGTGGTCTCGGCCCGCGCGGTCGACCTGGCGACCGGCCGCACCCTGTTCGCCGTCGACGACTCCGTCTCGATGCCCACGGCGGGCGTCGGCACGGTGCTGCTGCTGATCGAGGTCGCCGCACGGCTCGCGAACGACCCCCAGGAGAACCTGCGCCTCGTCGATCGGACCGCGATCGACGCGGTCGCGGACGCCGGACTCTGGCAGCACCTCCAGATCCCCTCGATGCCGGTGGCCGACCTCGCCGCGTTCGTGGGAGCCACGAACGACAACCTCGCGACCAACGTCCTCCTCCGCCGCGTCGGTCTCGACGCCGTGCGCGAGCGCGCCGAGTCGCTCGGCCTCTCGCGGACCGCGCTGCTCGATCTGGTGCGCGACGAGCGCGGCCCCGACGACGCTCCGCAGCTCTCGATCGGCTCGGCGCGCGAGCTCACCTGGCTGCTCGCGACCCTCGCCAACGGGGAGGTGGTCGACGCGGCAGTCAGCTCGCGGGTGATCGGCTGGCTCTCGCTCAACAGCGACCTGTCGATGGTCGCGTCGGCCTTCGGCCTCGAGCCGCAGTCGCACCGTCAGCCCGACCACGGCGTCCTGCTCGTCAACTCGACCGGCACCGATGTCGGAGTCCGCGCCGAGACCGGCGTGCTGCGCGGCCCTCGGGCCGGTGTCGCCTATGCCGTCATCACGCAGTTCGACGACACGAACCTGCACTACCGCCTCGCCGTGCTCGAGGGGATGCGGACGCTGGGCGTCGACCTGCTGGAGTACGTGCACTGACGCCCCGCCCGAGGGAACCGGTTCTCGTCGAGACACCGCGCACTCGGCGGTGTCCCGCGGAGAACTGGTTCCCTCGCGAGCGGCGGAGGGGCGCCGGGCCCCGGTCGGGGGCGGCCGCGTCAAGGGCGTGACCGGGTCGGAGGCGCGACCTAGGCTGCCGACAGCGGCGACGCCTCCCCGGTGCGCTGCGGAGAGGCGATCATGAGCAGCTTCGGATTCGACGCCCCTGAGGACGTCACCGACACGACCCGTCCCGACGGCGACTCCCTGCCGGTGCCCCCGGAGGACCCGGCCGAGATCGACGAGACCGGGGCTCCGGGCTCGGTTCCCGCCGACGACGATCCCGAGGAGATGCCCGCCGTTCCGTCGCCGAGCTGACCCGCGGCCGCGCCCGTCGATGCGGGCGCGGCCGGGCTCTGATCAGCCCCGCACGCGACCCTCTCAGGCCTTTCCCAGCCCTGGCATACTGCTGGCATGACGATGCCGCCGCCCCCCGTCCCACCCGTCCAGCCCGCTCCCGAGCCGAACGACGCGCCGCTCCCGCCGTACGGATCGCCGCCGGCACCGACGCGCAGCGGCCTCGCGATCACCGCGCTGGTGCTGGGCGTCGTCGCCGTCGTGCTCGCCGTCCTGCCGTTCGTCTTCGGTCTGGCCTTCCCGGTCGCGATCGCCGGAGTTGTCGTCGGCATCATCGCGCTGGTGCGCCGCAAGGCGCCGCGCGGCTTCTCGATCGCGGGGCTCGCGCTGAGCGTGCTCGGCTTCCTGATCGCGATCGTCGTCACGATCGTCGCCGTCGTGCAGCTCGCCACGGCGCTGGACGACTTCGACGCGTCCGACTTCCCCGAGCCGACCTCGTCGGTGAGCGCGGAGCCGCTGCCGTTCGACGACGAGACGCCCGCCGACGACGCGCCTCCTGCCGCTGCCGACGACCTGACCGTCGGCTTCGGCGACACCTTCGCCTACACCGACGGCGTGACCCTCACGGTCTCGGCGCCGGAGGAGTTCACTCCCACCGAGTACGCGGCCGGCGCCGACCAGGCGGTCAACGTGGTCTTCACCCTCACCATCCAGAACGGCTCCGGTCAGAATCTCGATCCGTTCACCTACGCCGACGTCTCCTCCGGCGGAGTCGAGGCGTCGCGCATCTTCGACACCGACGGCGTGGCCGGCGACATCAGCACGAGCCCGTCGACGGTGATCCTGCCCGGTGGCTCGGTCACCTGGAAGGAGGCGTACTCGCTGGCCGATCCCGCGAGCATCGTGATGCAGCTCAGCCCGAGCTTCGACTACCAGGACGCCGTCTTCACCAACACGCAGTAGCCGCGAGAACTCGGAAGGTGCGGCAGTCGGGCGCGCCTTCCGAGGAGTCGGGCACCGCGAGCAGGCCGGGCTCAGGCGCGGAAGGCCCCGCGGTAGCGCGCGGCCGGGTGCCGCGGGTCCACCCGCGCCGACCCCGTCAGGCGCTCGCGCAGGCCGCCGGGCTCGTAGTGCGAGCGCGCCAGCCCGCGCTCTCGGAGCACCGGCATCACGTGGTCGACGAAGTCCACGTAGGTGTCGGGCAGCGTCCAGTGCGCCAGGTTGATCCCGTCGACCCCCGCGTCGCGCAGCTCGGCCAGCCCATCGGCGATCTGCTCGGGCGTGCCGACGACGCGGGGGTGCCTCCGGACGGCGAGGCGCCCGAGATCGGCGACGGTCGCATCGCGATCGGGCAGCAGCCGGATCATCGACTCGAGAGTGCTGCGGTTGCCGTTCGTGGTGATGTCGCGGAGCCTCGTCTCGGGCGGGAACGGCCGTCCGTCGGCCTGGTCGACGCTCATCCCGGCGTGCAGCAGGTGGGCGTCGATGCTCGTGTGCGCGTCGATCTCGGCCTCGCGCTCGCGGGCCTCGCGCTCGGTGCTGCCGACGATCACCGAGAGCGGAGCGAAGAAGAGCACGTCGTCCGCGTTGCGGCCCGCGGCGACGGTGAGCGCGCGTGTCGAGGCGATCAGCTCGCGGGTCTGCTCGGTCGTGGATCCGCCGACGAACTGCGCCTCGGCGTGCCGCGCGGCGAAGGCGCGGCCGGCCGGTGACGAGCCGGCCTGGAACAGGTACGGTGTCCGCTGCGGCGAGGGAGCCGAGAGGTGCGGCCCCTCGACGCGGTAGTGCTCGCCGACGTGGTCGATCCGGTGCACGGCCTCGGGGTTCGAGAAGGCGCCGGACTTGTCGCGGATCGAGGCGTCGTCGTCCCACGAGCCCTCCCAGAGCTTGTAGACGACGTCGAGGTACTCCTCGGCCTGCGCGTACCGAGCGTCGTGCTCGGTCAGCCGGTCGAGTCCGAAGTTGCGGGCGGCGTTCTCCTGGTAGCTGGTGACGATGTTCCAGGCGACGCGGCCCTTCGACAGGTGGTCGAGCGTCGACATCCGCCGGGCGAACTCGAACGGGTGCGCCTGCAGGATCGAGCTGGTCATCGCGAGGCCGAGGTGCTCGGTCGCGCCGATCAGGGCCGCGAGCAGCACGGAGGGGTCGTTGGTGGGCAGCTGCAGCCCCTCGCGCGCGTTGACCTCGAGCGAGGAGCCGACCGCTCCGTACGTGCCGACGACGTCGGCGAAGAAGATCGCGTCGAACACGCCGCGCTCGAGGGTCTGCGCGACCTCGACCCAGAACGAGAGGTCCTCGAACGACTCGTGCCGTGCCTCCGCCCGCCGCCACTGACCGTGGTGGGTGTGCGAGGGCGTGTTCATCACGAACGCGTTGAAGCGGAGCGGACGGGACATGCGGTGGCCTCCTGCGGCACGGGATCGGCGGGGCATCGAGCTCGGCCCCGCAGTGACGCTACGCGTCGACGGGCGTGACGCGGTGCACCGACCGAGGTGGGCGTCCGGTGCGGCGCTTCGGGTGACTCCCGCTCCGCTCACGCCTCCGGGTCGTCGCGCAGGTCGGCACCGGCCGTCACCGCGACGGCCGAGGCCAGCACCGCCGCGTTCGCCCAGAAGACACCGGCGGAGCCCGCGGAGCCGGTCACCGCACCGATCGTGACCGGCAGCGCGATCTGCGCGAGCCGGTTCGCGGTCATCCGCAGCCCCAGCGCCGCGCCGTGCACCGCCTCCGGAGTGATGCGCACGACCCACGCCATCGTCAGCGGCTGCGGGATGCCCAGCGCCAGCCCGAGCCCGACCATCACGAGCACCGCCCCCGCCGCACCGACGAGCGGGAGTGCGACGAGCGACGCGACTCCGGCCGTGATCGCCGCGATCAGCAGCGCCTTGCGGCCCACCCGGGCGACGAGGCGAGCGAGCCCGAGGCGGCTCAGCACCGAGACCAGTGCCCGGATCGCGAGCAGGAGTCCCACGACCACTGCCGGCACGTCCTGCTCCGTCGCCCACAGCGGGATGTAGGCGTAGAGCAGATCGACGGTGACGAGCACCGCGGCGCTCACCGCGAGCGAGCGGGGGAGGCCGGGGATCCGCGCGAGTCCGGCCATCCCGAGCGCCTCCGAGCCGTCGACCTGCGGGCGGGGCGCCGCCCGGTCGACGAGGTGGAGCCTCCGCGAACCGGTGAGCCCGGCCAGCACGAGACCGGCGCTCGCCGCGGCGCCCAGCAGGGCGTTCGGGGCGGCACCGGAGGCGGCACCCACGGTCGCGACGAGCGTCACCAGGGGCGGGCCGAGCAGCTGCCCGAGCGAGGCGGCCGTGGTGAGCGTCGCGAATCCGCTGTCGCTGGATCCTCCGCGGGCCCGGTGCGCGACGAAGGTCTGCTGGCCGATCATCACGAACAGATTGCCCAGGCCGATCACGGCCGCGGCCAGCAGGAGGCCCGGCATCCCGATCGGCAGGGCGAGGCCCGCGATACCGACGACGAAGAGTCCGATGCCGATCACCGAGACGCGCGAGCCGCCGATGCGGTCCGAGAGGCGCCCCGTCGGCAGGGCGCCGAGCAGGGCGGGCACGGCGGAGGAGGCGGCGACGAGCCCCAGCGTCAGCGCGTCGGCGCCGAGCTCGACGGCGCGGTAGCCGATCATCAGGCGCACCCCGACCCAGCCCGCCTGCGCGAGCGCCGCCTGCGCACTCAGGGCGAGGCGCCATCCTCCGGCGCTCACCTCACCGGGACGACGGGCGCATCGGGATCTCGTCGGCGCCGCCGACTAGGCGCGTCAAGTCGTCGATGTCGCTGCGCACCGCCCCGTAGCACGCCGGGTCGAGGTGGAACACCGCGAGCTGCAGGGCGTAGGCGATCACGATCGGCACGACGAGGGTGTTGTACTCGGAGTCGAAGCCGCGGGGCGAGGCGAGCAGGTGGTCGGGCGCGGGCCGGAAGTGGTAGCCCGGGGTGTCGGTGACGAGGATCGCCGCGCCTCCGCGGCGCTGGGCCTCGCTGACGAGCGTCGGGAGCGAGGTCGGCGCCTCCCGGAGCGCCAGGGCGATGAGGACGCTCGACGCGTCGAAGCTGACGAAGTGCTCGGCGAGGTCCTTTCCGCCGTAGCCGAGCGTCACCACGACCAGGCCGAGCCGGCGCAGGCGCCCCGCGAGCAGGTCGAGCGCCGCCCGCTCGTCGGCGCTGGAGTAGAGGTACACAGTGCGAGCCGCGTGCACCGCGCGGGCGGCCGCGTCGAGCGACTCCTGCGGGATGTAGCGGGCGAGCCGCTCGAGCGAGGCGGCCTCGTCGGCGGCGAACGCGAGCAGGTCGTGCCCGGTCGAGGCGCGCATGACGGGCACCGACTCGATCCGCGAGCCCTCGTCGCGCTGCAGATCGGCACGCAGATCGGGGTAGCCGCGGTAGCCCAGCTTCTGTGCTAGGCGCACCACCGTGGACTCGTGCGTCTGCGAGCGCAGCGCGATCTCGGACGCGGTGATCTCGGATGCGTTGTCGACCGACAGCAGCACGCTCATGACACGCCGCTCGGACGGACTGATGGGCCGCGTGTTGCTCGCGACCACCGATTTGAAGCTCATCGGCACTCCCCTTCGAGTCGATGAGGACCTTACCCGGCCCTGTGTTGACAGTCTCGCAGGTGCATGCAATTCTGTGCAATGTCGCAAGTCGCCCGTTAGCGGAGCGGCGGCCGCGACTCGAGGAAACCGCAGAGAGGCGGAGGACGAGGATGTCCACGATCGAACCCAGAACCGCGAACCACCGGATCGAGCCCCGCACGCTCACCGAGTGGGCGCTCGCCGGAGCCAGCACGCTCGGCGGTGCGGCCCTCGTCGCGGCGGGCGCCGGCTACGGCCTCAGCGCCCCCACCGGAGTCGGGGCCGGCGTGATGCCGCTCGTCGCCGGCCTCTTCGTCGGCGTCTCGGGCCTGCTGTGGTCGCTCCGGCTGCTCCGGGCCCACCGCACCCGCTCGACCCTGCCCGTCGACGAGGTGTCCGACTCGACGCTCGGCGTCTTCCTCCAGGGCGAGGACGACGAGATCGACGACACGCACTTCCCCGACCGCGCGGGCTGGCTCCGCGTCGCCGTCGTTGTCGGCTCGGTCGCGATCGCGGCCCTCCTGCTCCCGGTGCTCGGCTACTCCGTCACCATGGTCGCCCTGCTCTCGACGGTGATGGTGCTCGTCGGCAGCCGGAAGGTCTGGATCGCCGTGGTCGTCGCGATCGCGACGACGGCCGCCTCCCGCCTCGTCTTCGAGGTGTGGCTCAACACCGCGCTGCCGCACTCGACGCTCGTGCCGCTCGCCGTGCTGGGGCTGTGATCATGGGCTTCGGAGAGCTCTTCGGCGGCCTGCTCACCGTCCTCACGCCCGATCACCTGCTGTTCGCGCTGATCGGCTGCGTCATCGGGATGCTCGTGGGCGTCCTCCCCGGCTTCGGCCCGGCCGCAGCCGTGTCGCTGCTCATCCCCGTCACCTTCGGGCTCGACGCGACGACCGCGATCATCATGCTCGCGGCCATCCTCTACGGCGCGGCCTACGGAGGCACCACCACCGCGGTCCTGCTGCGCATCCCGGGAGAGGCGTCGTCGATCGCGACGACCCTCGACGGCTACCAGATGGCCAAGCAGGGCAGGGGCGGCCCAGCGCTGGTCACGGCGGCGATCGCCTCCTTCGTCGGAGGCCTGGTCGGAGTCGTCGGCTTCGTCCTCGTCGCACCCTTCAGCCGCCTGGCGCTCGAGTTCGGCGCCCCCGAGCTGTTCCTCGTCTCGGTGCTGGGCATGGCGCTGGTCGCCAGCTTCGCCGGCAAGGACCCGGTCAAGGCGCTCCTGAGCGTCGGGGTCGGCCTCGCCATCGCGAGCGTCGGCATCGACCAGGGCCAGGGTGTCCAGCGCTTCACCTTCGCGATGCCCGAGTTGTTCGACGGCCTGGGGCTCGTGGCGGTCGTCATGGGCGTGTTCGGGATGAGCGAGATCCTCGCCCAGGCCCGCGGCGGCGCCTCCGGATCGCGGAAGCCGATGAAGGTCGGCCGCCTGCTGCCGACCCGCACCGACCTGCGCCGCTCGTTCTTCCCCTACCTCCGCGGCTCGGTGATCGGCTTCGCGATGGGCCTGCTGCCAGGGTCGCCCGGCGCCGCGACCTCGCTCGCCTCCTACGCCCTCGAGAAGAAGGTGTCCAAGCACCCGGGCGAGTTCGGGCGGGGCGCCGTCGAGGGGGTCGCCGGTCCGGAGGCGGCCAACAACGCCCTCGCCGTCTCGTCGATGATCCCGCTGTTCACCCTGGGCATCCCGACCAGCGCGACGGTCGCGATCATGGCCGGCGCGTTCACGATCAACGGCCTCATCCCGGGCCCGCTGCTCTTCCGCGACAACCCCGAGGTGGCCTGGGCGATCATCGCCAGCTTCCTGGTCGGCAACGTCATCCTGCTGATCCTCAACGTCCCGCTCGCCCGGGTCTGGGTCGCGGTGCTGAAGATCCCGTTCCACTACCTGATGGCCGTGATCATCGCGTTCATGTTCCTCGGGACCTACAGCATCAACGGCTCCACGTTCGACATCCTCGTGATGCTCGGCGCCGGGCTCGTCGGCTACCTCTTCTCCCTGTTCGCCGTGCCGCTGACCCCTCTGGTGCTCGCGATCATCCTCGGCCCGCTGCTGGAGGAGAACTTCCAGCGCTCGCTCGCCCTGTCGCGCGGCGACTACTCCGTCTTCGTCAGCGGCCCGCTGAGCATCGCCCTCGTGGCGGTCATCGCGATCGCCGTCCTCTTCGGAGCCGTCCGTCCCGCGCTCTCCGCCGCCCTCGCGCGGCGCGCCTCCCGGAACACCCCCTCGACCACCGACAAGACGAAGGAGTCTGTCTCATGACCCACCCGCCCCGCCGCCGCGCCGCGGCCCTGATCGCCCTCGCGGCCGGATCCGCCCTGCTGGCCGGCTGCACCTCCTCCACGGCCGCGGCTCCCGCCGCCGACGCCGACTTCCCGAAGGCCGGCACCACGATCGAGTGGATCGTCCCCTCCGCCGCCGGCGCGGGCAACGACATCCTGGCCCGCATCATGGCACCCGTGATGTCCGAGGAGCTCGGCGCCAACATCAAGGTCGTCAACAAGGAGGGCGGGAGCCAGGTCATCGGCCTGAACTACCTCGCCTCGTCGGCCACCGACGGCACGACCATCGGCTTCACCAACATCCCGTCGATCTTCGGCCGCTACCTCGACCCGAGCAAGCAGGCCGGCTTCGACCGCGAGAGCTTCGCGCCGATCGGATCGTTCGCGCTCAACGACGTCGTGATCGGCGTCAACACCTCGAGCCCCTACGGCTCGCTCGAGGAGCTGTTCGACGCCGTCGAGGCGACGCCGGGCGAGATCACGGTGGGCACCGACTCGCGGGCGGGCGACGACCACGTCAACCTGCGCACGATCGAGAAGGAGCTCGGGCTCGACTTCAACATCGTCCACTACAACAGCGGGGCCGACAAGATCGCCGCCCTCGTCTCGGGCGAGGTCGACTTCGCGCTCGGCGGCGTCTCGAGCTTCATCGGGCAGTACAAGTCGGGCGAGATCGACATCCTGACCGTCATCAACGATGAGCAGAGCCCGTTCCTGCCCGACGTGCCGACGATCGAGGACGCCGGCTACGACCTCGAGCCCATGACCAACAACTTCGCGATCTCGGCCGCGGCCGGCACGCCGGAGCCGATCATGGCGGCACTCGAGGCCGCGCTAGAGGCGTCGTCGGAGGACCCGACCGTCGCCGAGAAGCTCGAGGCCGCGGGCACCGTCCCGACCTGGGAGTCGGCGGAGGAGGTGGCCGCGCTCTGGAAGGAGCGCGAGACCGCGTCCAAGCCGATCATCGAAGAACTCATCGCCGAATAGCTCGACTCTGCAAAGGACCCCTCTCATGACACGAGCACCCCTCATCGCCGATGAGCTCATCGACCGCGCCCGACTCGTTCCGACCGCCAACATCGGCGACGCGCAGGAGCGCTTCGGGATCGCCTCCGGGCTGCGTGCCGTCTGGACCGGCGCCCGCGTCGCCGGCCGCGCTTTCACGGTCTGGACGCGGCCGGGCGACAACCTCCTCATCCACAGCGCGCTCGACGCGGCCTCGCCCGGCGATGTGATCGTCGTCAACGGAGGCGGCGACCTCACCCGGGCGCTGATCGGCGACCTGATCGGGCTGCGCGCCTCGAGGCTCGGCGTGGCCGGGTTCGTGATCGACGGGGCGGTGCGCGATGCGGACACACTCGGCGAGGTGGGCATGCCGGTGTTCGCGCGGGCCGTCAGCCCCGCCGGGCCCTACAAGCACGGGCCCGGGAGGCTGCAGGAGCCGGTCGCGATCTCGGGCGTGGTGGTGGCCCCGGGCGATCTGATCGTGGGCGACGCCGACGGAGTGGTCGTGGTGAAGGCGGCCGAGGCCGAGGCGGTGATCGCGGCCGCGGAGTCGATCTCGCGCGGCGAGGAGGAGAAGCGCCGGTCGATCCTGGCGGGCACGGCGCGCGCGCTGGTCTGAGGCGGGTGCGGTCTGCAGGTGCGGGTGCGGTCTGCAGGCGATCGGAGCGGAATCGCGAGCCGCCTCTCGCAGGATCGACCTCCTCCGCCGGATCGCCTGCAGATCGCACACGCAGCCGCCCAGGCCGCACGGGGAGCTGTGGTGCGGCAGGCTGGAGCGATGCAGTTCAGAGTCTTCACCGAACCCCAGCAGGGCGCGAGCTACGACGACCTCCTCGCCATCGCGCAGGCGACCGAGTCGCTCGGCTACGACGGCTTCTTCCGCTCCGACCACTACCTCCGGATGGGCGACGGCGACGCCGGCTACGGCCCGACCGACGCCTGGACGAGCCTCGCGGGCCTCGCGCGCGAGACCGAGCGGATCGCGCTCGGCACCCTGGTCTCCTCCGTCACCTACCGCCCGCCGGGCATCCTCGCCATCCAGGTCGCGCAGGTCGACGCGATGTCCGGTGGACGCGTCGAACTCGGCCTCGGCACCGGCTGGTTCGAGGAGGAGCACGCCGCGTACGGCATTCCGTTCCCCTCGCGCCGCTTCGACCTGCTCGAGGAGCAGCTCGAGATCGTCACCGGCCTCTGGTCGACTCCGGTCGGCGAGCGCTACTCGTTCGCGGGCGAGCACTACACGCTCACCGACTCGCCGGCGCTGCCCAAGCCGGCGCGCCTCCCGCTGCCGGTGATCGTGGGCGGAGGCGGCCCGAAGCGCACCCCGGCCCTCGCGGCCCGCTTCGCCAGTGAGTTCAACCTGCCGTTCCCCGAGTTCGACGCGATCCCCGGCGCCTTCGCTCGGGTCGACGCCGCCTGCCGCGAGATCGGGCGCGAGCCCTCGTCGCTCGTGCACTCGGTGGCGCTGATCGCGGTCGGCGGAGGCACCGAGGCGGAGTTCGCGCGCCGCGCCGCCGCCATCGGTCGCGAGCCGGCCGAGCTGCGCGAGCACGGCATCGCGGGCGGAGTCGACGAGTCGGTCGACCGCCTCGAGTCGCTCCGCGAGGCCGGCGCCGAGCGCGTGTACCTGCAGTTCATGGACCTGCGCGACCTCGACCACGTCGACTTCTTCGCCCGCGAGGTGCTGCCGCGCCTGTCGGCCTGACGCGGCTCGCGCCCGAACCCCCCTCCACCCTCTTCTGCGGAGTGGCCACGTGGGGAGCGGCTCCCGCGACTCTCCAAGAGTTGTCGTACTCGAGTGCCCACTACGACAACTCTTGGAGTCTCGCGGAGGGAGCTCGCCCGCGCGGGGAGTGGCGGGCAGACCTAGGCTGGAGGGGATGCCTGACACGATCGAGCGCCCGGATGAGCGGCTGTCGACCCGCTCCGCCGCCGACGTGCCGTGGATCGTGCTGGTCTGGGACGACCCGGTCAACCTGATGTCGTACGTGTCGTACGTCTTCCGCAGCTACTTCGGCTTCGGCCGCGCCGAGGCCGAGCGCCTCATGCTGCAGGTGCACACGGAGGGTCGCGCCGTCGTCGCGACCGGCAACCGCGAGGAGATGGAGCGGCACGTGGAGGCGATGCACGGCTACGGTCTGTGGGCGACCCTGCAGAAGGCCGACGCGTGACCGGCCGACGCGCGACCGGCCGACGCGCGAGCCTCCGACCGGCGATCGGCCGACCGGCGATCGGCGACCGCTGATGCGCGCCTTCCGCCGCGACTCCTCCGGTGCCGCCGTCGCCCGCTTCGACCGCGAGGAGGCGGGGATCCTCCGACACCTCGCCGGCGAGATGCTCGAGCTGCTCGATCGCGGCGCCACATCGGAGGAGGCGCGCTCCGACCCCGCGCTCGCCCGCCTCCTGCCCGACGCCTACCGCGACGACGTCGAGGCCGCGGCCGAGTTCCGGCGCTTCACCGGCGCCGACCTGGCCGGTCGCAAGATGGACGACGCCCGGGCGGTCACCGCGGCGCTCGACGCCGACGACGCGTCCCGGCACGGGCGGATCTTCGCCGGCCTCGGCGAGGTCTCCGTGCGACTCGAGCCTCCGCAGGCGCTGTCCTGGCTCCGCGCCCTGACCGATATGCGGCTCGCCCTGGCCGTGCGCCTCGGCATCGTCGACACCGACGACGTCGAGCCCGAGGGCGAGAACGGCGAGGCCATCCGCAGCGTCTACGACTGGCTCGGCAGCGTGCAGGACGGGCTGGTCCGCGCGGTCGACGTCTGAGCCGTCCCCGGCCCCTGCATCGACCTCTCCCCAGCCCTCCACAGGTGTGGATAACCCTGTGGAGAGGTGTGGACAACCACTCGCCGACCGACGCCCGGAGTGCCCCGGACCCGCTCGCCAGGCCCGATGCGCCGGTGCAAGGGGCTGTGCGGAGGTGTGGAAACAGCTACCGTCCAGCTGTGAACACTCAGTCGGGAACACAGGCCAAGCGCACGGCGAACGAGGCGCAGGATTCGACGGCGGTGCGGACGCTCGCCCGCTTCGGCTTCGCCGCGAACGGACTCGTGCACCTCCTCATCGGCGGTATCGCGCTCGGCATCGCGGGAGGCGGTGGAGGCGAGGCCGACCAGACGGGCGCGCTCGCCGCGCTCGCCGCGCAGCCGGGCGGCGTGTTCGTGCTGTGGGTCTGCGCCGTGGGCCTGCTCGGGCTCGCGCTGTGGGGTGCGCTCGAGGTCTTCCTCGTCTCGCCCGGCGAGAGCACCGCCGAGACCTGGGGCAAGCGCGCCAAGGAGGCGGCCAAGGCGATCGTCTACGCGGCGCTGGGTGTGACGACGCTCCGCTTCGCCCTCGGCGGCAGCTCCAGCTCGTCGCAGTCCTCCGAGAGCGCGAGCGCGCAGGTCCTCCAGGCTCCGGGCGGAGTCGTGCTCCTCGTGATCGCGGGCCTCGCCGTCCTCGTCGTGGGCGGGGTGTTCGTGTACCGCGGAGTGAGCAAGAAGTTCCAGAAGAACATCGCGACGCCCGCGGGCACGGCCGGCACGGTCGTCACCTGGCTCGGCATCGTCGGCTACGCGGCCAAGGGAGTCGTCCTCGCCGTCCTCGGCGTGCTCATCATCATCGCGGCGGTGACGCACGACCCCTCGCAGGCGGGCGGGCTCGACGAGGCGCTGAAGACGCTGGTCGAGCTGCCCTTCGGAGTCGCGCTGCTGAGCGGAGTGGCCGTCGGCCTGATCGCGTACGGAGCGTTCTGCTTCGCGCGGGCGCGCTGGCCCCGCCTCTGAGCACCCCCCGAGCGGGTGACCCCTGATCAGGGCACCTACTCCTGGCGGCGTCCTGAAACAAGTGGTGCCGCTGTCGTTTCTGCGGTGACACTCTGTCCGGGTGAATGCAGGGACCGATGACGCGCAGGCGCGTCCGGAGGGCAGCCCCTCGGGGCTGGCCGAGTCTGCGGCGCACCTCCTCCGCCTCGTCGCTGCGGGCGATCGGGCCGCGTTCGGCGAGCTCTACGACCGCTTCAGCGTGCTGTTCACCTCCTCCGTCGAGACGGTGCACTCGGAGCGCACCGTGCGCGACCGCCTCTGCACCGAGGCCTTCACCGCGGTCTGGCGACGTGCCGCTGAGGGCGCCCGTGCCTCCGAACCCGTGCTCTGGCTGCTCGAGGTGCTCTGCGAGACGCTCGGTTCGAGCGCGGAGACCAGCCGCCGCCCGCTCGGCGACGGCCTCCTCGCCCTGAGCTGCCCCGACCGCGAGCTCCTCCTCCTCGCCTCGGCGGGCCGCTACTCCCAGCCCGAGATCGCCGCGCTGACCGGGATCGGCGAGCCGCGGTTGCGGGCGATCCTGCGCGATGCGCTGCGCACCCTCCGCGGCGACGAGCTGCTCACGGCCTGATCTGCGGCACGCCGCCCGGAACGGTCGCAGCGGAGCTAAAGTTGAGTCAAGCGACATCAACTTTCGAGCTCACGGGAGGGCATCATGCAGGCCGGTCAGCAGGACGAGCAGTCCGCACTCGAGCAGTACGGCGTCGACCTCACCGCGATCGCGGCGAGCGGCAAGCTCGACCCGGTCATCGGCCGGGACGCCGAGATCAGGCGCGTCAGCCAGGTGCTCACGCGCCGCACCAAGAACAACCCCGTCCTGATCGGCGAGCCCGGCGTCGGCAAGACGGCCGTGGTCGAGGGGCTCGCGCAGCGGATCGTCGCGGGTGACGTCGCCGACAGCCTCAAGGGCAAACGGCTCGTCAGCCTCGACCTCTCGGCGCTGATCGCCGGAGCGAAGTACCGCGGCGAGTTCGAGGAGCGCTTGAAGGCCGTCCTCAAGGAGATCAACGACTCCGACGGCCGCATCATCACCTTCATCGACGAGCTGCACACCCTGATGGGCGCGGGCGGCGGCGACGGCTCGGTCGCGGCCGCGAACATGCTCAAGCCCATGCTGGCTCGCGGCGAGCTGCGGATGATCGGGGCGACCACCCTCGACGAGTACCGCCAGTACATCGAGAAGGACGCGGCCCTCGAGCGCCGGTTCCAGCAGGTGTTCGTCGGCGAGCCGACCGTCGAGGACACGATCGCGATCCTGCGGGGGCTGAAGGAGCGCTACGAGGCGCACCACAAGGTCGCCATCGCGGATGCCGCGCTGGTCGCCGCCGCCTCGCTGTCGAACCGCTACATCACCGCCCGTCAGCTGCCCGACAAGGCCATCGACCTCATCGACGAGGCCGCGTCGCGCCTGCGGATGGAGATCGACTCCGCGCCGGTCGAGATCGACGAGCTGCGCCGCTCCGTCGACCGGCTGACGCTCGAGGAGCTCGCGCTGAAGAAGGAGAAGGACGAGGCCTCGAAGGCGCGGCTCGAGAAGCTGCGCGAGGATCTCGCCCGCCGCGGTGCCCAGCTCGCCGAGCTGCAGCAGCGCTGGGAGCGCGAGCGCGCCTCCCTCAACCGCGTGGGCGACCTCAAGAACAAGCTCGACGCACTGCGGATCGAGGCCGAGCGCGCCCAGCGCGAGGGCAAGCTCGAGCGCGCCTCCCGCCTGCTCTACGGCGACATCCCGGTGATCGAGCGCGACCTCGCCGCTGCCGAGAAGGAGGAGGAGCCCGCCGAGGGCCGCATGGTCAACGAGCAGGTGACGGCCGACGACATCGCCGCCGTCATCGCCGCGTGGACGGGCATCCCCGTCGGGCGGCTCCTGCAGGGCGAGACCGAGAAGCTGCTGCACCTCGAGACCGAGCTGCACCGCCGCCTGATCGGGCAGAACGAGGCGGTGTCCGCGGTGTCGGACGCGGTCCGCCGCACCCGCGCGGGCATCTCCGACCCCGACCGGCCCACCGGCTCCTTCCTCTTCCTCGGGCCGACCGGTGTCGGCAAGACCGAGCTGGCGAAGGCGCTCGCCGACCACCTCTTCGACGACGAGAAGGCGATGGTGCGCATCGACATGTCCGAGTACGGCGAGAAGTTCGCCGTCTCGCGGCTCGTCGGCGCCCCTCCCGGCTACATCGGCTACGAGCAGGGCGGCCAGCTGACCGAGGCGGTGAGACGCCGCCCCTACTCGGTCGTGCTGCTCGACGAGGTCGAGAAGGCGCACCCCGAGGTGTTCGACATCCTGCTGCAGGTGCTCGACGACGGCCGGCTGACCGATGGTCAGGGGCGGACGGTCGACTTCCGCAACACGATCCTCATCCTCACCTCGAACCTCGGCTCGCAGTTCCTGATCGACCCGACGCTGTCGCGGTCGCAGAAGGAGGAGGCCGTGCAGCAGATGGTGCGCCAGGCCTTCAAGCCCGAGTTCGTGAACCGCCTCGACGACATCGTGATCTTCCAGGCGCTCGACCGGACCGAGCTCGGCGAGATCGTGTCGCTCTACGTCGACCGGCTCTCGCGCCGGCTGGGGGAGCGGCGGCTCGAGCTCGCGGTGACGCCCGCGGCGCGGGGCTGGCTGGCCGAGCGCGGCTACGACCCGCAGTTCGGGGCGAGGCCGCTGCGCCGGCTGATGCAGCACGAGATCGACGACAAGCTGGCGACGGCGCTGCTCGACGGCTCGATCCGCGACGGCGACGTGGTGCTGGTCGAGGTCGCCGACGACGGCGACGCGCTGACCGTGTCGGCCGGCCTCACCGCATCAGCGTAGGCGCGCCCCCTCCCACCGGAGGGGCCTCGAGACTTCAGAAGTTGTCGTACTCGAGCGCCGAGTACGACAACTTCTGAGGATTCGACGCGGCGGGGCTCCTCCACAGGGTGGGCGAGGGGGCGATCCGTCCACAGGTGTGGGGATCGGCCGGTCGGCGGGCGCAGCGGGTGAGTAGCGTCGCGCTCATGCTTCCCCTCCCCGAGCCGCCCGCGGGCCTCCGCATGGCCGATCTCTCGCCCGAGCAGCGCCCGCGCGAGCGGCTGCGCGCCCTCGGTGCCGAGTCGCTGACAGATGCGGAGACCCTCGCGATCCTCATCGGCACGGGCGTCCGCGGGGCCAACGCGACCGTCGTCGCCCAGCGGCTGCTCGCACGGTTCGGAGGCATCGACGCCGTCTCGCGGGCGGGCGTCGCCGATCTCACCCGTCACCGCGGCATCGGCGAGGTCGCCGCGTGCCGCATCGTCGCGTCCTTCGAGCTGCGGCGGAGGATGAACCGAGCCGGCCGCGCCGCCCGCGTCCTCGACGCCGCCTCCCTCGCGGCCCTGGTGACGCCGCTGCTCGCCGCCCGCCCCGTCGAGACGGTGCTCGCCGTCGCCCTCACCGACGCGGGTGCGGTGCGCGACGTGCTCGCCCTCGCCGACGGGCCGCCCACGCACGCGGAGCTGCCCGTCGCGGGGGTCCTCGCCGAGGTCCTGGCCCGTGGCGCCGCGACCGTCGCGCTCGCGCATTCGCACCCCGGGTCGGCGCGGGTGCTGCCGTCCGACCGCGCGGCCACGCGCGTCCTGATCGAGGGGGCGGAGGCGTGCGGCCTGCGGTTCCTCGCGCACGTCGTCGTCGGCAGCGACGGCTGGGAGGAGGCGCCACCGTGACCGAGCCGCCGGCTCTCGGGCCCGCTCCGCCACCGCAAGCCCCTGACAGAGCCCCTCGCCGCCGCCGACCCCCGGCGTACCGTGGAGGCGTCCCCCGATCCCCTCCCGACCAGGAGCCCCCATGCGAGCAACACTCATCCACGGCGAGCGCGACATCCGACTCGAGGAGGTCCCCGACCCGGTCCTCTCGACCGGCCGCGACGCGATCGTCCGTGTCACCGCGGCGTGCGTCTGCGGCTCCGACCTGTGGCCCTACCGCGGCGTGACCCCGACGAAGGAGGCGCACCGCATCGGCCACGAGTTCGTCGGGGTCGTCGAGTCGATCGGCGACGACGTGCACGACATCGCCGTCGGCGACTTCGTCATCGCGCCCTTCTACGTCTGCGACGGCACCTGCGCCAACTGCGCCAACGGCGTCTCGACGTCCTGCCTGACCGGCGGCTGGTGGGGCGCCGAGGTCGGCGAGCAGGGCTTCGCCGACGGCGCTCAGGGCGAGAAGGTGCGCGTCCCCCTCGCCGACGGCACGCTGTTCCGCGTCGGGACCGACCCCGACCCGGCCCTCATCCCGAGCCTGCTCACGCTCGCCGACGTGATGGGCACCGGACACCACGCCGCCGTCTCCGCCGGAGTCGCTGCCGGCTCGACCGTCGCGGTCGTCGGCGACGGGGCGGTCGGCCTCTGCGCCGTTCTGGCGGCGAAGCGCCTCGGGGCGACCACGATCATCGCGATGTCGCGGCACTCCTCCCGCCAGGCTCTCGCCACGCGCTTCGGAGCGACGCACATCGTCGACACCCGGGGCGACGAGGGAGTGGCCGCGGTCCGCGAGCTCACGGGCGGCATCGGCGCCGACTGCGTCCTCGAGTGCGTCGGCACCAAGGAGTCGATGCAGCAGGCCCTCGACTCCACCCGCCCGGGCGGCATGGTCGGCTATGTCGGCGTCCCCAACGGCGGGCCCGAGCTGCCCGTGCGCCAGATGTTCGGCTCGAACGTCGGCGTCAACGGCGGTGTCGCACCCGTTCGCGGCTACATGGCCGAGCTCCTCCCCGACGTGCTCAGCGGCGCGATCGAGCCCGGCCTCGTCTTCGACCTCGAGCTGCCGCTGGAGGAGATCGCGGAGGCGTACGCCGCCATGGACGAGCGCCGCGCCATCAAGACGCTGGTGCGCCCCTGACGTGATACCGAGGGAACCCCGGACCGTCGAGACAGTCGTCCCCGACGGGCGGCTCCGGCGATTCGGGGTTCCCCCGCGAGACGCCCGCCGAACGGACGTCATCAGAACGTGCGCCGGAGGAAATGCGGCGGAAACAGGCGCTCACTACCGTCGGACACGACCCGGCTGAGTCCGGGTTCTTCTCGAGGCACTTCCGCTACAACATCGCATAACTCCGTCGACCGGGCGGAGCGCGTGCGACTCCTCCGCTCACTTCCGCTACGAAGTATCACAACTCCCTGGAGCCACCATGACGCGCACCGCCCCGCCCCGCTCCCGCCTCCTCCTCACCGGCGGAGTCCTCGCCGTCACGGCCCTCGCCCTCGCCGGCTGCGGTCGCGGCACCGACTCCGGCGCCGCCTCCGCCGATCTCACCGTCGACGACTCGGCCGCCACCGGCACCGTGACCCTCTGGGCCCCCGACGGCGATGCCAAGCAGCTCGACACCGTCCTCGCCGACTACGAGGCCGAGAACCCCGACCTCGACCTCGAGGTGACGCTGGTCCCCTCCGACGAGTACAACACCAAGCTCCAGACCGCCGTCGCCGCCGGCACCGCGCCCGACATCGCGTTCCTCTACACCGAGGCGCAGACCCAGTTCCTCGCGTCCGACGCCTTCGCGCCCGTCCCCGACGACCTGGTCGACTCCGACAGCTTCTTCGAGGGCTCCTGGGACGCCGGCGAGTACGACGGCACCACCTACTCCGTGCCCTGGTACGCCTACACGCGTGTGCTGATCTACCGCTCCGACTTCGCCGAGGCCGGCGGAGTCACGGCCCCGGCCACCTGGGACGAGACGATCCCGTTCTTCGAGGGCCTCGAGGCCGGCGGCGCCGAGTCCGGCTACGGCGCCGACGTCGGCTGGGACACCTACAACGGCCAGACCCTCGCGACCTTCGCGCACCAGGCCGGCGCCGATCTGCTCAGCGACGACGGATCCGAGTGGCAGCTCGACAGCCCCGAGATGATCGAGGCGGCCGAGTTCAACGCCTCCTTCTTCTCCTCCGGCGTCTCCTCGCCCGACACCCCGCAGTTCCTCGACGCTCAGCCCTACCTCGTCTCGGGGCAGACCGGCTCGATGATCAGCGGCCCGTGGGTCGTCGCGACGCTCGACGAGACCGCCGCCGAGGAGGGCTGGACCGCCTCCCACATCGCGACCGCCGTGCTCCCCGCCGGCCCCGAGAGCGGAGCCGGCCAGCTCGCGGGCGGCAGCTGGGGCGTGACCGCCTCCTCCGACAACGCGACGTCGGCCTGGAAGGTCGTGCGCGAGATGGCCCAGGAGGACACCCAGATCGCGCAGTACACCGCCGCCGGCAGCATGCCCGCCGTCGTCGACGCCTGGAGCGACCCCTCGATCGCCGACCAGCCCCTGCTGAGCGCCTTCTTCACCCAGCTCCAGGACGTCGAGCCCCTGCCCGCCGTGACCACCTGGACCCAGGTCTCCACGGTCCTCGGCCAGGAGATGGAGAAGGTCGCCCGCGGCAAGGAGTCGGTCGCCGACGCGATGGCCGCCGCCCAGCAGCAGGCCGCCTCCATCGGCACGGAGTGATCGCGTGGCCGTGACCGCGCTCCCCGGCAGGCCCGCCCCGCGGCAGCGCCACAGCAGGCACACCGGCATCGCCTGGCTCTTCCTCGCGCCGTTCGTGGTGATCTTCGGAGTGTTCACGGCGATCCCGGTGATCGCCTCCCTCGCGATGAGCCTCACCGACATCCGCGGGGCCGACCTGCAGCAGCCGTTCGGAGTCGACTTCACCGGCCTCGCGAACTACGCGGTCCTGCTCGGCGACGCCGCGTTCCTCCGCGCGGTGGCGAACACGCTCTACTTCGTCGTCATCGGGGTGCCGCTCACGATGGCGGTCGGCTTCGTGCTCGCCCTGGCGCTCAACACGGGCATCCGGAGGCTGCGCGGCGTCTTCCGGGCGCTGTTCTACGCCCCGGTCGTCACCAACATCGTCTCGGTGGCGCTGATCTGGCAGTACGCGTTCAACCAGAACGGCACCATCAACGAGTTCCTCGGGGCGATCGGGTTCGCCGGGCCCAACTGGCTCGGCGACGAGAACCTCGCGATGCCGGTCGTGATCCTGCTCGGGATCTGGCGCAACTTCGGTACGGCGATGCTGCTCTTCCTGGCGGGCCTGCAGTCGGTCCCCGAGGACGTGCACGAGGCGGCCTCGCTCGACGGGGCGGGGCCGTGGCGCCGGCTGATCTCGATCACCGTGCCGCTGCTGATGCCCACGACGCTGCTCGTCTCGGTGCTGCTCTCGGTGTTCTTCCTCCAGGTCTTCGACGAGCCCTACCTGCTCACCGGCGGCGGCCCGCTCGGCTCCACGGAGTCGATGGCGCTGTACACCTACCACCAGTTCGGCTTCGGCAACATCGGAGTCTCCTCCGCCGCGTCCTTCCTCCTCCTGCTCATCGTCGCGCTCGTCAGCGTGCTGCAGTTCCGTCTGCTGAGGTCCCGCTCATGACCGTCACCGCCCCTCCGCTCGCTCCCGCCCCGCCGGCCCCGCCGCGCGTCGAAGCCGAGCACCCGTCGCGCACCCGAGCCTCGTCCGAGCGCCTCCGCCGGGCCGTGCTGTACCCGGTGCTGACGGTGCTCGCCGTGATCACCCTCCTGCCGTTCGTCTGGGTCTTCTCGGGCTCGCTGCGCACGACGGCCGACATCAGTGCGAATCCGGGGGCGTGGCTCCCGACCGAGGCGACGCTCGAGAACTTCGGGCGCCTGTTCTCGCAGGCCGGCTTCACCGGCTACCTCGGCAACAGCCTCGTCGTCGCGGGGGTCGTGGTGGCGGGCAACCTGGTCGCCGCGGCGGCCGCCGGGTACGCGCTCGCCAAGCTCGACTTCGCGGGCAAGCGCGCGGCGACGATCGCGGTGCTGATCGCGCTGATGATGCCGTTCTCGGCCGTCTTCGTGCCGCAGTTCGTGGTCACGGTGCGCCTCGGGCTGGTGAACACGCTCGCGGGCATCGCGCTGCCCTCACTCGTGCTGCCGATCTCGATCTTCATCGTGCGGCAGTTCGCCGAGAGCATTCCGGAGGAGCTGCTCGAGGCCGCCCGGATCGACGGGGCGAGCGAGATGCGGATCTTCGCGCAGGTGTTCCTGCCGCTGGCCGGGCCCGCGCTCGCGACGGTCACGATCATGTCGTTCCTCGCGGCGTGGAACAACTTCATCTGGCCGCTCCTCGTGGCGCAGAACGCGTCGACCTACACGCTCCCGGTCGGTCTCGCGGCGACGAGTCAGGCCTCGCAGAACGTCACCGACTACGGTCTCGTGCTCGCCGGCGCGGTGGTGGTGATGCTGCCGGTGCTGGTGCTCTTCCTGCTCCTGCAGCGCTACTTCGTGCAGGGTATCGTCGCGACGGGCCTCAAGTGAGGGGACCCGGAGGGTCAGTGGGCATGGACATCTCGGTGCAGGCGCCCTGCGGCGCAGTGGTCGGTCGAGTCGACGGTGGGGTGGCCCGTTTCCTCGGCGTGCCGTTCGCCGAGGCGCCGACCGGTGAGCGGCGGTTCCGTGCTCCGGAGCAGCGGGCCGACTTCTTCGAGCCGTTCGATGCGTCGGCCTACGGGGCCACACCTCAGCGCGGTCGCCCGTTCGAGTTCACGACGATCCCCGAGCACTCGATCGCGGGCGACGACACGCTGAATCTGAACGTCGTCGCGCCGGTCGACGCCGCCGCGCTCCCGGTTCTGGTCTATGTGCACGGTGGCGGCTACGTCACCGGAGCGGCCTCCAGCGACTGGCACGAGGGCTCGGCTTTCGCGCGCGACGGCGTGATCGTCGTCACGGTCTCCTATCGCCTCGGCGTCGACGGCTTCGCGGTGATCGAGGGGGACGCCAACCGCGGCGTCCGCGACTGGCTCGCGGCGCTGCGCTGGGTGCAGGCGAACATCGCGGCGTTCGGAGGGGATCCCTCCCGCGTCACGATCGCCGGCCAGTCGGCGGGCGGCGGGGCCGTGCTCACGCTGCTCGGCTGCTCCGAGGCGCAGCCGCTCTTCGCCCGCGCGGTGGCGATCTCGCCCACCGATCGCAGCGTCCCCGTCGAGGAGGCGTCCGCGCAGGTCGCGACGTTCGCCCACGGCCTCGGCGTCCAGCCCGACCGCGCGGGGTTCGCCTCCCTCGATCCCGACGAGCTCTCCGAGACCGCCGCCCGCACGATGATGCCGGGCGCGGCGATCGTCTTCGCCCCGGTGACGGGCGACGGCCTGCTGCCCGAGCCCGTGGCCACCGCCACCGCCCTCTCCGGGCGCGACAAGCCCCTCCTGATCGGCGCGACCGCCGACGAGTTCGACACCCCGCGGATCGATCGCGCCGCCGACGCGCCGCCCCGGGCGACCGATCTGCTGTTCCGCCGCGCCGTGCTGCAGGTGGCGCGCAACCGCGCCGACGGCCCCGCACCGACCTGGCTCTACGCCTTCGACTGGACCTCGCCCGCGATCGGCGGTGCCGGCCACTGCCTCGATCTGCCGTTCTTCTTCGACCATCTCGATGCGGAGGCGACGACGCGGGTCCTCGGCGAGGAGCCTCCCGCGGCGCTCGCCACCACGATGCACCGCGAGCTCGTCGCGTTCGTCCGCGGAGACGACCCCGCCTGGCCCGCCGCCCGCGGCGAGGCCGGCGACCCGGCCCGGGTCTACGACGTCGAGCCCTCGGTCGTCGCCGGCCGCTACGACGACGTGCTGCCGCTCGTCGCCGAGGCGCGCCGATGAGGGCCGGAGTCGCGCCCAGCACGCTCCGCCGGCTGAACTCCAGCGTGGTGCTGCGCGCGCTGGCCGAGCACGACGAGCCGGTGACGATGGCGGTGCTCGTGCGCGAGGTCGCCCTCTCGCGGCGGACGGTCGAGCTGATCCTGGCGCGACTCTGCGACGAGGGCTGGGTCGACGAGACCGCCGCCGATCCGGCGAAGGCCGATGTCGGGCGCCCGCCGCGCACCTTCCGGTTCCGCGCCGACCGCGCGCTCGTCGCGGCCGTGCGGATCGACACGGACTTCGCCTCCGCCGTGGTCTGCGACATCCGCGGCCGCATCCTCGGGCGGTCGCTCCGGCCGCTCCGCGAGTACTCCTCGCCCGAGGCCTCCGTCGAGGACGTGGTGCACGCAGTGGAGGAGGCCGTCGCCGCATCCGGGCTGCCCCGTGAGCGGATCCACGCGGGAGCGGTCGCGGCCGGTGGCGCGATCGACGAGCGCGGCGTCGTCACGCGGCTGGTCAACTCGCGGCGGTGGAACGGCTTCGCTCTCGCGGACGCTCTCGCGGACCGCCTCGGAGTCCCGTTCTTCGCCGACAACGATGCGAACCTCGCCGCACTCGCCGAGCGGTGGCGCGGTGTCGCGGCCGACTCGGCCACCTCCGCCTGGTGCATCCTCGGCAACCGCACCGGCGTCGGCCTGGTGATCAACGGCGCGGTGCACCGCGGCTTCCGCGGCGCCGCGGGCGAGCTGATCGAGGCCGGCGCGCTCGCCACCGCCGGGATGGAGAACACTCCCTTCGGCTTCCTCACCTCTCCGCAGGAGGCGGAGCGCGAGCTCGCGCACCGCTCGGCCGATGCCGCCCGCGCGGGCGACCCCGAGATGCTGCGCGAGCTCGACGCCTTCGTCGACCATCTCGCCGCGCTGCTGTCGACGCTGTCGTGGACGGTCTCGCCCGACCTCATCGTGCTCGGCGGCGGCCTCGAGGAGGCGGAGGACCTCCTCCTGCCCCGCGTCACCGTGGCCATGCGCGCCCTCGGAACACTCGACGTCGACGTCCGCTCGACCGTGCTCGGCACCGATGCGCCGCTGATCGGCGCGGTGAAGTTCGTGCTCGACCGCATGGACGTCGCCTTCTTCGGCCCCACTCTCGCCGCGCAGCCCACCCGGCCCCGCGCCGCCGTCCGATCCCGGCCCTCTTGAGGAGAACCATGCCCGACATCACCGACGTCCTCATCATCGGCAGCGGCATCATGGGTGCCGCCGTGGCCAGAGGGCTGCGTGACGCCGACCCGACCGTCTCGATCCTCATGATCGACGGCGGGCCCGCGGCGGGCTCCGTCCCCGGGCTGCACCTGCACGACAGCGAGGAGCCCGAGATCTGGAGCCGCTACAACCAGCGGGTGGCCACTGGAGTGCAGGGTCTGTACACCGGCGCCGACGTCACTCCGGACATCACCGACGAGCTCCGCTCGGTCGAGCCCGGCATGTACAACCTGTCGGCGATGGGAGGCGACGCCCGCGCCATGCCCGCGAGCGCGGTGGCGTGGAACGTCGGCGGCATGGGCGTGCACTGGACGGCCGCCACTCCTCGGCCCGCCGGCGACGAGGTGTTCGACGACGGCGACCCTGAGCAGTGGGCCGCCGACCTCGCCCGCGCCGAGCAGCTGCTCGACGTGCACGAGTCCCCGCTCGGGCCGACAGACCCCGGCAGGGTGGTCCTCGACGTGCTCGAGGACGTCTTCGGGCCGGTGAGTGCTCCCGGCCGTCATCCGCGGCCGATGCCGATGGCGGTCGCCGGCAACCCGACGGGCCCGCTCGCGCGCACCGGCCCCAACCGCGTGTTCCCGCCGATCTCGAGCGGAGGCGACGACGCGTTCGAGCTCCGGGCCGGCGCGCTCGCGGTGGCGGTCCGCCTCGACGACGGGCGGGCGGTCGGCGCGCGGGTGCGCGAGATCGCGACCGGCCGCGAGTACGACATCGACGCGCGGGTGACCCTCGTCTGCGCCGACGTCGTCCGCACTCCGCAGCTGCTCTTCGCGTCGGGCATCCGACCGGAGGCGCTCGGCCGCTTCCTCAACGAGCACGCGTTCGTGACCGCGCGAGTGGTCATGGACCTCGAGCGCTTCGGCCTCGACGCCGCGGGGCTGCCGATGCTGCGCGAGGGCGAGTTCGCCACCGACTCCCTCTGGCTGCCGCAGAACGGAGAGGCGCAGCCGTTCCACGGCCAGATCATGAACACGGTGTTCCTCGACGAGCAGCGCACTCCGTTCGCCTACTCCGTGGGCCTGTCCTTCTACACGCCGGTCGAGTCCCGGCCCGAGAACAGGCTGGTGTTCTCGGAGGAGGAGACCGATGTGACGGGCATGCCGCGCCTCCGCGTGGAGTTCGACTACACCGACCGCGACCTCGCCCTGATCGAGGACGCCCGCGAGCGGATCCGCACAGTGGCCGAGCGCTTCGGCACCTTCGACCCGGCGACCGAGTGCGTCGTGCTCGCGCCGGGCTCGTCCCTGCACCTGACGGGGACGGTGCGCTCGGGCGCTGTGGACGACGGCACCAGCGTCTGCGACCCCTCCGGCAGGGTGTGGGGCGTCGAGGGGCTCTACCTCGCGGGCACCGGCGTCATCCCGACTCCGGTGGTCTGCAATGCGACCCTGACCGGCACGATCACCGCCGTGCGCGCGACCAGGGCTGTGCTCGCCGAGCTCGAGGGCGCGCGCGTGTGACCGGCACGCGTGCGATCTGCAGGAGCCGGCGCGGTCCGCAGGCTCTCGTACGATCTGCAGGAGCCGGCGCGGTCTGCAGGTGATCCGCCCCGCACGATGCCTGTCAGGCGGCAGAACCGCCCTTCCGCCCGCGATCTCCTGCAGATCGAACCCGAACCCCACCCGCCCAGGAGGCCACCCGTGAACATCGACCAGCTCGCCACCCGCTACGAGATCGCCCTGCCCGCGTGGATCGAGGACGCCGTCCGCGACGTCCCCGAGTTCCTCCCCGAGCGCGAGGACCGCATGGCGCTCGTGCACGCTCTCGCCGACCGCAACTTCCGCGAGGGCAACGGCGGCCCGTTCGCCGCGATCGTCGTCGAGCGCGACTCCGGCCGCCTGGTGTCGGTCGGCGTCAACGTGGTCCTCGCGAGCGGAGTCTCGTCGGGGCACGCGGAGGTCACCGCGCTCGGTCTCGCCCAGACCGCGATCGGCGGCTGGGACCTCGGCGGCGAGGGTCTCCCCGCGCACGAGCTCGTCGTCAACTGGCGCCCGTGCGTCCAGTGCTACGGAGCCACGCTGTGGTCGGGAGTCCGCCGCCTCGTCGTCGCCGGCTCCGGCCCCGAGCTCGAGGAGATCTCAACCTTCGACGAGGGCCCGATGCGCGACGACTGGGCCGCCGCGTTCGAGGCGCGCGGCATCGAGGTCGTCGACGGCGTCCTGCGCGACGAGGCGCTGGCCGTGTTCCGCGCCTACCGCGCCCACGTCGACGCCGGCAGCGTCCTCGTCTACAACGCCCGCGCCGCCTCCGACTGACCCACCCGACCCGTTCCTGCGGGATCTCCGCATCCCGCCGACCCCACCCCCTCGAGAAAGCAGCCCCGCATGCTCCGTCGCTCGCAGTTCGCGCTCAACGCCATCCAGTGGATCAACGTGAAGGCCGATCCCGCCGACCCGACCAGCGAGTCGCTGTGGCGCTTCGCCGACCCCGCCTTCCGCGCCGAGTACCCGGAGGTGCTGCGCGAGATCCGCGACGCCGGCTTCGGCGCCACGATGCTCGAGGTCCTCGCCACGCAGACCCTCCAGGACTACGCGCGCATGATCGAGGAGTCGGGGCTCGAGCTCGCCCCGGGCTACGCCTCCGTCGCCCTGCCCGAGGACACGGGCCGCACCCTCGAGCGCGGCAGCGCCGAGTGGGTGCACTGGTTCGACGGCATCCGCCGCAAGGCCGAGGAGACCAACTACGTCGGACTCGACACGGTCTTCCTCGCGCCCGAGGTCAGTTTCGAGCCGGGCGTCGTCCGCACCCAGCAGTCGGTCGCGGTCGGAGCGGGGTTCGACGAGGGCCGGCTCGACCGCGTCATCGAGATCCTCGCCGAGGCGGCGGAGGTGCTGCGCGCGGAGGGAGTCCAGGCCGGACTGCACAACCACGTCGGCACCTGGGTCGAGACCGAGCACGAGATCGACCGCGTGCTCGCCGCGATCGACCCGGCGCTGCTGGGCGCCTCCTTCGACATCGGCCACCTGGTCTGGGCGGGGATCGACCCGGTCGCGATGATCGAGCGCTACTCCGACCGCCTGATCGATCTGCACGTGAAGGATCTGCACCTCGGCATCGCGGAGGCGAGCCGCGCGGTCCCGACGCCCTACGACCGGGCCACCGACAGCGGCCTGTTCCTCGAGCCGGGGCTCGGTGGCATCGACCTCGACGGCGTGCTCGCCGCGCTGCCCGCGGACTTCGGCGGCTGGATCATCGTCGAGGTCGACCGCGCGAGCATGCCGCCCGCCGACAGCGCCCGCGTCAGCGGCGCCTGGCTCGACCGCGTCGCGACCGCCTGACAGGGCGGCTGACCAGGACGGTGCCCGACCTGCACGTCGCCGAGCGCAACGTCGGCTGAGACGAGGTCTCAGCCACGATCAGCCGTGAGACCCGCCCTCAGCTGACGTTGTGCAGCCGAGCGCGAGCGGTCAGCGCCACCAGCCGTCGAACATCGACAGCGGGACCTGGCGCTTGTGCTCGGTCGCGGCGTAGCGCGCCTCGATCGCGTCGGCGACCTCCGGAGCGACGTCACCGCCCTCGAGGTAGGTGTCGAGGTCGGCGTAGACGAGCCCGAGGTTCGATTCGTCGGTCTGGCCGGGGTTGTCGTCGAGCAGGTCGGCCGTCGGCGCCTTCTCGTAGAGGCGGGCCGGAGCGTCGAGGTGCTCGAGCAGCGAGCGGCCCTGGCGCTTGGTCAGCCCGGTCAGCGGCAGCACATCGGCGCCACCGTCGCCGAACTTCGTGAAGAATCCGGTCACCGCCTCGGCCGCGTGATCGGTGCCGACGACGAGCATCCCCTCCTGCCCGGCGATCGCGTACTGAGCGACCATGCGGGCGCGCGCCTTGACGTTGCCCTTGACGAAGTCCGAGATCGGCTCGCCGACCGCATCCGAGAAAGCCGCCGCCATCCCGTCGACGCCCTGGTGGATGTCGAAGGTCACCTGCCGGTCGGGACGGATGAACGTCAGCGCGAGCTGTGCGTCGGCCTCGTCGGCCTGGACGCGGTAGGGCAGGCGCACCGCGATGAAGGAGGCGTCGCCTCCGGCCGCGCGGACCTGCTCGACCGCGAGCTGGCAGAGCCGGCCGGCGAGGCTCGAGTCCTGCCCGCCGCTGATGCCGAGGACGAGGCCCTCGGCCCCGGTGTGGCGGAGGTAGTCGGCGAGGAAGCCGCTGCGTCGTTCGACCTCGGCGGCCGGATCGACGGTGGGGGAGACGTGGAGCTCGGAGATGATTCGCTGCTGGACGTCGCGCATCCTCCCACGGTACTCCCGATGCCTCCGCGCGGGAGCGCCGTGCGGCGTACCTGCAGGCACCGTCGCGCCCGTCGGGGTGGCGGTGGTCCGAGACGCCGCCTCCGCGGCCGAGACACCTCGGTGAGCGGGCCGTCTCGCCGGCGATCGCGGTGTCTCGGCGAACGCGCGAGGCGTCAGCTGCGGCCCGCGACGATCCGGGCGATCCGCTCCGGCACGGTGTCGTCCTGGAGGCTCGTCACATCGCCCAGGGGGCGGCCGTCGCGGATGTCGCCGAGCAGGCGCCGCATGATCTTGCCCGAGCGGGTCTTGGGCAGGTCGGGCACGAGGACGACGTCGCGGGGCTTCGCGATCGGCCCGATCGCCGTCGCGACGTGCTCGCGGAGCCCGGCCGACAGCGCGTCGGCGAGGTCGTTCCAGTAGGCGGGATCGTCGCGCCCGCGGTCGATCGCCTCGTCGGAGGGGATGACGAACGCCGCGATGGCCTGCCCGGTCACCGCGTCGGCGACTCCGACGACTCCCGCCTCGCCGACGGACGGGTGCGCGACGAGCGCCGACTCGATCTCGATCGTCGACAGGCGGTGTCCCGAGACGTTGATCACGTCGTCCACGCGTCCGAGCACCCAGATGTCTCCGTCGTCGTCGTACTTGGCGCCGTCGCCCGAGAAGAAGTAGCCCTGCTCGGCGAAGCGGGCCCAGTAGGAGTCGCGGTACCGCTCCGCGTCGCCCCAGACAGTGCGGGCGAGAGCGGGGCCCGTGCCGTCGACGACCAGGTAGCCTCCGGAGCCGTTCGGCACCCGGCGGCCCTCGTCGTCGACCACGAGGGTGCTGAGGCCGGGGAGAGCCCGGAGCGACGAGCCGGGCTTGAGCGTCGAGACGCCCGGCAGGGGGCACATCACCGCCGCGCCCGTCTCGGACTGCCACCAGGTGTCGACGATCGGGCAGCGCCCGGCGCCGATGTTCTCGTGGAACCACACCCACGCCTCAGGGTTGATCGACTCGCCGACCGTGCCGAGCAGGCGCAGGCTCGAGAGGTCGTACTCGGAGGGGACGCCGTCGGGGAACCACGTCATCAGCGTGCGGATCAGGGTCGGCGCCGTGTAGTAGACCGTCACTCCGTAGCGCTCGATGATCTCGAAGTGCCGTGCGGTGTGCGGGGTGCTGGGCGTGCCCTCGTAGATCACCTGGGTGAGGCCGTTCGAGAGCGGACCGTAGATCTCGTAGGTGTGCGCGGTGACCCAGGCGAGGTCGGCCGTGCACCAGTGCACGTCGTCGGGCTTCGCGTCGAAGACGGCCCAGTGGGTCCACGAGGCCTGTGTCAGGTAGCCGCCGCTGGTGTGGACGAGGCCCTTCGGCTTCCCCGTGGTGCCCGACGTGTAGATGATGAACAGCGGCGTCTCGGCGTCGAACGCCTCGGCCTCGTGCACGTCGCTCTGCGTGTCGACGACGTCGTGCCACCACACGTCGCGGCCAGCGGTCCACGGGATGCCGGGGGTCTCGTCGCCGGTCCGGCGGACCACCAGCACGTGCTCGATCGAGTTCTCGCCCGAGACGGCGTGATCGGCGTTCTCCTTCACCGGCACTGCCTTGCCTCGGCGGAACTGCCCGTCGGTGGTGACCAGCAGCTTCGCTCCGGTGTCCTCGACGCGGAACCGCACCGCCTCCGCGGAGAAGCCGCCGAAGACCAGCGAGTGGATCGCGCCGATGCGGGCGATCGCGAGCGTGATGACGACGGTCTCGGGGATCACGGGCAGGTAGACGACCACGCGGTCGCCCTTCTCGATGCCGAGCGCGGTCAGCGCGTGCGCCGCCCGGGCCACGTCGCGCTGCAGCTCGGCGTACGAGATCGAGCGCCGGTCGCCGCGCTCGCCCTCGAAGTGCAGCGCGACCTTGTCGCCCCGCCCTGCGTCGACGTGCCGGTCGACGCAGTTGACGGCGAGGTTGAGGCGACCGCCCTCGAACCAGGTCGCGCGCGGGACCGAGAGGGCGCCGTCCTCTTGGGGCACCGCGGGCTCCCACCGGTGCGCGGTGTGCCACGGCTCCGCCCAGTCGAGCCGGCGTGCCGCCTCCTCCCAGAACGAGACCGGGTCGGCGGCCGCCCGCGCGTACGCCTCGGCGCCGACGTTGGCCGACGCGGCGAAGTCCCTGGGCGCGGGGAACCGGCGCGTCTCGTCGAGCAGGTTCTCGATCGTCTCGGTCGCCGTCGCGTCGGTCGCTGTCACATCGGGCACGGTGCTGATCCTTCGAGGAGTCGGGAGGCGGTCATGCTCACGCCCACTTCTTCACGGCGTAGCGCTGGAAGACACCGACCACCGCGTCGGTGAGCTTGCCGAGCACGGCGAGCAGGATGATCGCGAGGAACACCCGGTCGATGCGCCCGTTGTTCTGGCTGTCGATGAGGCGGAAGCCGAGGCCCATCGACGAGGCGATCAGCTCGGAGGCGACGAGGAACAGCCACGACTGCGCGAGCGCCAGCCGCAGCCCCGCGATCACCGCCGGTACCACCGCCGGCAGCTGGACCGTGGTGAACAGCCGCACCCCCGAGAGCCCGAACGCGCGCCCGGCCTCGACGAGCTGCCGGTCGACGTGTCCGAGCGCCGTCGCGACGGTCGTGAAGACGGGGAAGAACGCGCCGATCGTGATCAGGGTGATCTTCGACTCCTCGCCGATGCCCAGCCAGAGCAGCAGCAGCGGCACCCAGGCCAGCGACGGAACCGCGCGGATCGCACCGAGTGTCGGGCCGAGCACGACCTCCCACACCCGCGACAGCCCGAACAGGGCGCCGACGACGAGCCCGAGCACGGAGCCGATGCCGAAGCCGATCAGCACCCGCTGGGTCGAGATCGCGACGTCCTGGCCGAGGTCACCGCGCTGCGCGAGGTCGACCCCGGCCGTCCAGACCATCGCTGGAGACGGGAAGACCGACAGCGAGACGAGCCCCGTGGTCGTCGCGAACTGCCAGACGGCGAGCAGCGCGACCGGGAGGATCGCCCCGCCGATCAGCACGAACCAGCGTCGCGACGACAGCGGTCGCGCCCGGGTGGTCTCGTCGTCGCGGAGCCGCTTCTGCGACGCCTCGACGCTCGGACCGACGACCGCCGCCCCGACCGCTCCCGGTGCCTGCACCAGCCCGCCGCCCCGGCGCACGAGATCGGCGTCGGTCACGGACTGGTCGTCTCGGATCGCCATGGTGGTCTCCTCTGACTGGAACTCGGGATCGGGAGCAGCGGGCCTCAGGCGCCGATGGCGTCGGGGTCGGCCGCCTTCGCGTACGTGTCGTCGAGCAGCGAGTCGAGCGCGTCGTCGACCTGGCTCTGCGCGGCGACGTCGCCGTTCTCGACGAAGATCGGGCCGATCACCGCGAGCACGTCGGTCTGCGCCGATCCGGGCACGTTGTCGACGTCGAGGTTGCTGCGCTGGGTGATGACGGTCGAGGCGACGGCCGGATCGATGCCCGCCACGGACGCGAGGATCGACGCGGTCTCCTCCTGGTTCTCGAGCGCCCACGCACGGGCGTGCTCGTAGGCGTTCACGACGGTCTGCGCGAGATCGGGCTTCTCGGCGAGGAAGCTCTCGGTGGCGTTGAGCAGTCCGTAGGAGTTGAAGTCGACGTTGCGGTAGAGCAGCGTCGCGCCCGCCGCCTCGGCGCCGGCCATGATCGGGTCGAGCCCGGCCCACGCGTCGACCGAGCCGTTCTGCAGCGCGGCCCAGCCGTCGGCGTGCTGGAGGTTCTGCACGGTGACGTCGTCGATCCCGAGCCCCGCCGCCTCGAGCGCCTGCACGAGGAAGAAGTAGGGGTCGGTGCCCTTGGTCGCGGCGATCTGCTTGCCGGCGAGCTGCTCGACACCGGTGATGCCGGAGCCCGCGGGGACGACGAGGGCCGCCCACTCCGGCTGCGAGAAGATGTCGATCGTCTTGATGAGCGAGCCGTTCGAGCGAGCGAGCAGCGCCGCGGAGCCGGCGGTCGAGCCGACGTCGATGGCTCCGGCGCGCAGGGCCTCGTTGGCCTTGTTCGAGCCGGCGGACTGCACCCAGGTGACGGTGACGTCCTGCTCGGCCAGCGCCGCCTCGAGCCAGCCCTTCTCCTTGATGACGAGGCTCAGCGGGTTGTAGGTCGCGAAGTCGAGCGTCAGCGTGCCGCCCTGGGTGAGCGCGCCGGAGGCGGCCGGGGCCGCGGCCGCTCCGCCCGAGCCCTCGCCCTGCACGCAGCCGGCGAGGAGCGGCACGGCCGCCGCGGTGAGCAGGCCGGCGAGCGCCGTGCGGCGCGTGAGCGGAGTAGCGGTGAACGACATGAGTGCCTCGACTTCGGTACGGGAGCTGATGGGGACGAGTGTGGGGGAGCGGGAGGAGGAGCGGGCGGGAGCGGCACCGGATCGGTGGACGACTCCGTGGATCGCCGCCTGGGGAGGAGTCAGTGCCGCTCGATGCCGAGGCCGGCCAGCAGGTCGGCGCGCCGCTCGGCGAGCTCGGCCGATCCGCGATCGCGGGGGCGCGCGCCGGGGACGGTCGTGATCCGCGCGATCCTCGACACCCCTCCGGGCTCGTCGCGGCCGAGCAGCACGATGCGGTCGGCCAGCTGCAGCGCCTCGTCGACGTCGTGGGTCACCAGCAGGATCGTCGCGGGCGCCGCAGCGTGCACGTCGAGCAGCAGATCCTGCATCCGGAGGCGCGTCAGCGCATCGAGCGCGCCGAACGGCTCGTCGAGCAGCAGCACGCCGGGATTGCGCGCGAGGGCGCGGGCGAGCGAGGCGCGCTGGGCCATGCCTCCCGAGACCTCCCGGGGCCGGGAGCGGGCGTGCGCCGTCAACCCGACCAGCGAGAGCAGCTCGTCGACGGCGGCGCGCGCGGCCGCACGCGGTGTGCCGCGGGGAAGCCCCAGCGCCACGTTCGCCTCGATCGTGCGCCAGGGCAGCAGTCGCGGTTCCTGGAACGCCACCGCGCAGCGCGGGTCGATCCCGGACACCGGTCGGTCGTCGATCAGCACGGATCCGGCGGACGCGGTGTCCAGGCCCGCGGCGATCCGGAGCAGCGTCGACTTGCCGCATCCGCTCGGCCCCAGGATCGCGATGACCTCGCCCGCTGCCACGTCGAGGGTGACGTCGGCCAGCACGGGAGCGCCGGGGGCGAAGGTGCGGCCCACCCCGTCGAAGCGCACCGGGAACGCCGACTGGCCGAGCTCGGCGTCGAAGGCCAGGCTCGTGCGGGAGGGCGTGTCGGTCATGGGGCTCCGGGTCGGCGGGCGAGCGGGCGGACCGTCACGATCGTACGGACGCGCCCCGACTCATTCGATTCCGTGATGACACGCGGAGTAACAGAACGGCCCGGCCCGCGTGGACGCGCGGACCGGGCCGGTCGGGGGAGGCGGTGATCACGCCTGGACGAGCACGATCTCGTCGAGTGCGAGGCGCGTGCGCGGGGCGACCTCGCGCTCGCGCAGCGTGTCGTTCTCGAGCGCCTCGGGCGCGGCGAGCACGCCGACGGCCGCGACGGTCACCGGGTCGAAGCGCTCGTCGACGCCGAACGCCGCACGGATGCCGTCCTTCTCGAAGCCGGCCATCTGGTGCACGTGCAGGCCCTCGTGGTGCGCCTGGACGCTGAGGTGCGCGACCGCCTGGCCGAGGTCGTAGACGGCCCACGGGCGCGCCTTGCCCTCGGCGTCGACGGTCTCGGTGAGCGCCACGATCAGCGCGGCCGCGGAGCCGGCCCAGGCGGCGTTGAAGCCCATCAGGTTCTCGACGATCCTGTCGAACTCGGGGGTGCCGCGGCGGGCGACGATGAAGCGCCACGGCTGGGTGTTGCTGGCCGAGGGCGACCAGCGGGCGGCCTCGAGCAGAGAGGTCAGCGTCTCGGCCGGGATCTCGGCCGAGGAGTCGTACGAGCGGGGGCTCCAGCGCTCGGCGAGGACCTCGAGGATCGGAGCACTGGTCGAGGCGGTGCGCGGGGCGGTGAGGGTCATGAGGAGCTTCTTTCCTGGGTGGCGGAGAAAGGTCGGGGCCTCGTTGCCCGATCAGGTCAACCCACGGGCCGTCGGCGGCATTCCCGGGCGCCCCGTTCGCCCTCGGAGGACCGGGGGGTCGCGGAGCCCCGGAACGGTACGGTGGTAGACGGCGTGGTTCCCCGCGCTCCCACGATCACGAATCTGATGGAGGATCATCCATGGCCCAGCACTTCGACCTCGTCGTCCTGGGGGCGGGCCCCGGCGGCTACGTGGCCGCGATCCGCGCAGCGCAGCTCGGCAAGTCGGTCGCCATCGTCGAGAAGCAGTACTGGGGCGGTGTCTGCCTCAACGTCGGCTGCATCCCGTCGAAGGCGCTGCTGCGCAACGCCGAGCTCGCCCACATCTTCCACTCGCAGGCCAAGCAGTTCGGCATCTCGGGTGATGTCTCCTTCGACTTCGGGGTGGCGTTCGACCGCAGCCGCAGCGTCGCCGACGGCCGCACCAAGGGCGTCCACTTCCTGATGAAGAAGAACAAGATCACCGAGTTCGACGGCACCGGGGCCTTCACCGGCCCCAAGGGCATCGACGTCCAGCTCACCAAGGGCGGCTCGGAGTCGCTGACCTTCGACGACGCGATCATCGCGACCGGCGCGAGCGTCCGCCTCCTCCCCGGCGTCGAGCTGAGCGAGAACGTCGTCACCTACGAGACGCAGATCATGACGCGCGAGCTGCCCGACACGATGGCGATCGTCGGAGCCGGAGCGATCGGCATGGAGTTCGCCTACGTCCTGAAGAACTACGGCGTCGACGTGACGATCATCGAGTTCATGGACCGCGCCCTCCCCAACGAGGACCCGGACGTCTCCAAGGAGATCCAGAAGCAGTACAAGAAGCTCGGCGTCGAGATCCTCACCTCGACCAAGGTCGAGTCGGTCGTCGACAAGGACGGCTACGTCACCGTCACGTACACCGCGAAGGACGGCACGCAGTCGACCCTCGAGGTCGACAAGGTCCTGATGTCGATCGGCTGGGTCCCGCGCGTCGAGGGCTTCGGTCTCGAGAAGACCGGCGTCGAGCTCACCGAGCGCGGCGCGATCGCGATCGACGACCACATGCGCACCAACGTCCCCGGCATCTACGCCATCGGCGACGTCACCGCGAAGCTCCAGCTCGCGCACGTCGCTGAGGCGCAGGGTGTCGTCGCCGCCGAGACCCTCGCCGGTGCCGAGACGCAGACGCTGGGCGACTACCGCATGATGCCGCGCGCGACCTTCTGCCAGCCGCAGATCGCCTCCTTCGGCCTCACCGAGAAGCAGGCGATCGACGAGGGCCACGAGATCACCGTCTCGACCTTCCCGTTCATGGCCAACGGCAAGGCGCACGGCCTCGGCGAGCCCACCGGATTCGTGAAGCTCATCGCGAGCAAGCAGTACGGCGAGCTCCTCGGCGGCCACATGATCGGACCGGACGTCTCCGAGCTGCTCCCCGAGCTCACGCTCGCGCAGAAGTGGGACCTCACGGCCACCGAGCTGGCGCGCAACGTGCACACCCACCCGACGCTGTCGGAGGCGCTCCAGGAGGGCTTCCACGGCCTCAAGGGGCACATGATCAACCTGTAGGCCCCGCCTCGAGGCACGTGCGGCTCGCAGGATCCGGTTCGGCTCGTCCGATCCGCCGGATCCGGCGAGCCGAACGCGTTTCCACGAGCCGAACGTGCCCGCGGTCTAGCGTGGTCGGATGACCGCGCGCCTCCTCGACCACCTCGCCTCCGCCGCCTGGCCGCCGCTCGAACGCCGCGACCTCAGCGGCTGGCAGCTGCGCGCCGCCTCCGGAGTCACCAAGCGCGCCAACTCGGTGCTCACCTCCGGCTTCGTCCCCGACGTCTCCGAGGCCGTCGGCATCGCGGAGGCGTTCGCGGCCGATCGCGGGATCCCCCCGCTCTTCCAGATCGGCCCCGCGAGCGATCCCGCCGACCTGCCCGGTCTGCTCGCCGCACGCGGCTACGAGCCCCACGACCGCACCCTCGTCCTCACCGGCTCGGTGACGGAGGCGCTCGCCGCGCTCCCCGAGGCACCGGTCGAGACGTCCGCCGCCCCCGACGACGACTGGCTCGCGCTCTGGTGGTCGGTCGACGGCCGCGGAGGCGACCCCGAGCGGGAGGTCGCGCGGCGGATCCTCGAGGGCTGCGACTCCTCGTACGCCCTGCTGCGCGACGAGCACGGCGTCGCGGCCTGCGGGCGGCTCGCCCACGTCGGAGCCCCGGACGGCGAGCAGTGGAGCGGACTCTTCGCGCTCGCGACCCGCCCCGATGCGCGTCGCCGCGGGTACGCCTCCGCGATCATCCGCGCCCTGCTCGCGCACGCGCGCGGCGACCGGTTCTGGCTGCAGGTGCTCGAGGGCAACGCCGGAGCCCGTCGCCTCTACGCGTCCCTCGGCTGCCGCGAGACGTCGTGGTACGAGTACTGGCGCTGATCGCGGCCTGACCCCTGCGGGTCAGCCCGCGATCAGCGCCCGCGCCACCGCGTCGGCCCGGGCGGCGTCGCCCGTGACCTGCACGCGCCACCAGACGGAGTCGGCGAGCACGTCGATCTCGCACGAGCCTCCACCGCAGCCCGAGAGCGCCCGGTCGCCGAGCCCGTCGAGCGGCGCCAGCGGGATCGCGAGTCCCGAGGTCAGGGACAGGTTCCGCCAGCCCTCCTCGCCGTTCGGCAGCACGTCGACGCTGAGCCCCGAGTAGGCGCTGCTCGTCGGGTCCGTCCACGTGCACGAGGCGTACCCCGCGCGGGCGGCCGCCGCGGCCGACGCGGTCGCCGGCGCCGCACCCTCGGTGCCCGAGCCGGGTGTCGCCTGGACGAGACCCGCGGTCGTCGTCAGCTGCTCGGTGCTCAGCAGCGAGTCGCAGACCGGAGCCGGGGCGGTGATCGGCTCGTCCAGCGCCGCCCCGACGCTCGCCGCGGCCGTCTCGGAGGCGAGGGTCGTCAGATCGGCGTCGGCCGGCGGGTTCGTCAGTTCGATCGTGATCCAGGTCGACCCGGCGAGCAGGTCGACGTCGCAGAGGTCGGCGGAGCAGGAGCTGAAGGCCTCCGTGTCGACCGCGAGACGGGTCCCCGCATGGGCTGCCGCGGCGAAGGCCTCCGCCGCGTCCTCGGCGGCCGAGGCGGTGATCGACGCCACGCCGTCCTCCTCGTACCAGGAGCACGTCAGCAGGCCGCCGTTCTCCTGCGCGGCCTCGCGGATCAGCTCGGCCGAGCCCCGGACGGCGACGTCGCGGGTCCCCTCCAGTGCGCGGGAGGGCACCCCGAGTGCCGCCGAGGCCCGGCCGACGGGCAGGAGGTCGTCGCAGTCGAGCTCGGACGGCGACGCGGTCGGCGTCGGGGTGGAGGTCGCCGTCGCGGTGCCGGTCGCGACCGGTTCCGCCGCCGTGCAGCCCGCGAGCGCGATCAGCACGGCCAGGCCTGCGGCGGCGGTGGTTCGCGCCCTCATGCGGCCAGCTCGCGCTCGATCGCCGCCGTGAATGCGTCGATGTCGTCCTCGGTGGTGTCGAACGAGCAGACCCAGCGCACTTCGCCGGTCGCCGGGTTCCAGTCGTAGAAGCGGTAGCCCTCGCGGAGGCGGTCGGCCACGCCCGCGGGCAGCGTCGCGAACACCGCGTTGGCGTGGGTCGGCTGCGTGAAGGTCAGCCCGCGGATCCGCCCGGCCGCCACGGCCTCGTCGAGCTGGGAGCGGAGGCGCGCCGCCATCGCGTTCGCGTGCCGCGCCGAGCGCAGCCACAGCGGCTCGCCTGCGCCATCGCCGAGCATCGCGAGGAACTGCGCTGAGATGAAGCGCATCTTGGACGAGAGCTGCATGTTGGTCTTGCGGACGAACGTCAGCCCGCTGGAGGCGTCGGGGTCGAGCACCACGATCGCCTCGCCGAGGAGCATGCCGTTCTTCGTCCCGCCGAACGAGAGCACGTCGACGCCGGCGTCGGTCGTGAACGCGCGGAGGGAGCCGCCGAGCGCCGCAGCCGCGTTCGCGATGCGCGCGCCGTCCATGTGCAGCCGCATGCCGTGGGCGTGCGCATGGTCGGCGAGTGCCCGCACCTCCTCGGGCGAGTAGACGGTGCCCAGCTCGGTCGACTGCGTGATCGACACGACGAGCGGCTGCGCGCGGTGCTCGTCACCGAAGCCCCAGGCCTGCTCGTCGACGAGCGCCGGAGTGAGCTTCCCGTCGGTCGTGTCGACGGTGAGGATCTTGATCCCGCCGACCTTCTCGGGGGCGCCTCCCTCGTCGGAGTTGATGTGAGCGGTCGAGGCCGCCACCACGGCGCCCCAGCGGGGCAGCATCGACTGCAGCCCGATCACGTTGGCGCCGGTGCCGTTGAAGACGGGGAACGCCTGCGCCTGCTCGCCGAACTCGCGGCGGAACGCCTCCTGCAGGCGCTCGGTGTAGACGTCCTCGCCGTAGGCGATCTGGTGCGCGCCGTTCGCGGCCGCGATCGCGGCGAGCACCTCCTCGTGCACGCCGGAGTAGTTGTCGGAGGCGAAACCGCGGAGGTCCGGATCGTGCAGAGTGCTCATCCCCCCATCTTCGCAGCCCGTCGCCGAGCGCTCTCCTGGCGCGTGCCGCACGGTCGCTGTCGTGTTTCCACTGCGTGAACGTCGCACGACTCGAAAGCCGGATCCCGTCAAGAAGTTGGTATCGGCTGGGCGGCAGGCCACTCTTGTCCTATGCGCATGGACACTTCGGGGGCCGTACGCGACGTGCCCGCTCCTCCCGGGGTGGACGAGATCGCGGCTCGCTTCGGCGACCCCGTCCTCGCGTTCGCCCCGCAGCCGCGACTCGAGGAGTTCGCGGCGGCTCAGACCATGGCGCTGGGGCGGTTCGTCGAGATCTCCCTGTCGTACTCGTTCTTCAAGAATCCGCGCAATCGCGCCGACCCCGTCAACCAGGTGCCGCTGACGCCCGAGCAGAAGCGCGCGATCGAGCGCGCCGAGAACGACAGCCTCCCGCCATGGATGGTCGACCAGGTGACCCGGATGCGGTACCCGGTGCTGTGGGAGGCGGTGCGCACCTCCGTGCCGATCCCCGCCGAGCGCAGCCGCCCGCTCGAGTCGCGTCTCGCGGCGCACATGGGCGATGTGCTCCGCAACACCTTCCCGGGCCGCGTGCGCACCCGCCGCGGCGGCATGCCCGTGGTGGCCGCCGCCCTGCGCGACGAGGACGTCGTGCGTGGCGTCCCGGTCGTCGTCGACGGGGAGGCGCTGCGCGGCTACCGCGTCGACACCGATCCCGACGTGGTGGCCATCGGCGCCCGGGTCGACGGCCGCTACATGACCGTCGTGCTCGACCGGAAGATCGTCCCCGAGATCCGGATGGAGTTCGTCCGCCGCGTCCCGCCGCGCGCCCAGGCGCCCCGGCGCTGAGCCTCGGCCGTTCTCCTGCTGCAGGATCCGCGCACGCTGCAGGATCGGTCCATGGGGGCCCTACGAGCGCCCCGGCACCGCGATCCCGTGCTCGTAGGCGAAGACGACCGCCTGGATGCGGTCGCGGACCCGCAGCTTCATCAGGATCTTCGACACGTGCGTCTTCACGGTCGCCTCGCCGACGTACAGCTGCGAGGCGATCTCGGCGTTCGACCAGCCGCGCGCCAGATGCGCCAGCACTTCGCGCTCGCGGTCGGTGAGCTCGGAGATGCCAGGGTGATCGGGGATCTGCCGCGCCGGATCGGTGGCGAAGCGCTCGAGGACGCGGCGCGTCACGTCGGGCGCCAGCATCGCGTCGCCGCGTGCGACGACCTGGACGGCCTCGACCAGATCCTCCGGCGACGCGTTCTTGAGCAGGAACCCGCTCGCTCCGGCCGAGAGCGCGTCGAAGAGGTAGTCGTCGCGATCGAAGGTGGTCAGGATCAGCACGCTCGAGCACAGTCGCGGATCCTGCACGATCTCGCGGGTCGCGGCGAGCCCGTCCATCCCCGGCATCTGGACGTCCATGCAGATGACGTCGGGGCACAGCTCCGCGGCCCGCTCGACCGCCTCGCGGCCGGTGCGCGCCTCGCCGACGATGACGATGCCCGGCTCCGACTCGAGGATGATCCGGAAGCCGGCGCGGACGAGCTCCTGGTCGTCCACGAGCAGGACACGGATGTCGTCGGTCATGCGCGGCCCCCGCTCGCTCGATCCGGGCGTCCCCTCGACACCCCGGACGACGCTACCGCCTCGGTCCCGTCGTGCTCGCCGCTGCCGCGGACGGGGGTCAGCGGAACGTGCGCGTGGACGAGGTAGCCGCCGGGGTGCGGGCCGGTCTCGACCCAGCCGCCCACGGCCGCGGCCCGCTCGCGCATCCCGGTCTGCCCGAGTCCGCACGAGGCGGGGGCGGTCGGATGCGGTCCCGTGCCTCCGTCATCGGCGATCTCGAGCTCGACCGCGTCGGCGAGGTAGCGGAGGCGGACCTCGGCGTGCGCTCCCGACCCCGCGTGCTTGCGCACGTTCGTCAGCGACTCCTGCGCGATGCGGTAGAGGCTGAGAGCCACCGTCGCGGGGATCTCCCGGGCCTCGCCCGTCTCCCTGAACACGGTCGGCAGTCCCGATCCGGTCGAGGCGGCGACGAGCTCCCCGAGCTGCGCGACTCCCCTCGTCGAGGCGGAGTCGGTCGGCGAGTGGGCGGTGACCTCCTCGCCGCGCAGGGCGACGAGGATGCGGTGCAGCTCCTCGATGGCCGAGCGCGCGTCGTTCTCGATCGCGCTGAGGGCGCGGGCCGCCTTCTCGGGGTCGCGCGCCAGCACGCGGCGGGCCGCGCCGGCCTGCACGCCCATCACACTGACGTGGTGGGCGACGACGTCGTGCAGCTCGCGGGCGATCCGCAGCCGCTCCGAGGTGACCGCCTGCCGCGAGGAGCGCTCGCGCTCGTCGTCGAGCTCGGCGGTGCGCGCCTCCAGCGCCTCGAGACGGCGCGCCGACTGCCACGACGCCTCGCCGAACACGGAGGCGCTGCCGAAGTAGAGCAGGTTGACCAGCAGCACCAGCGCCGACTCGGCGACGTAGGGCGAGAGCACGCCCGTCGAGTCGGTGGACGGGACCGCGCGCCCCATCCAGTCGCCGGTGACGAGCGAGGTGACGAGCCAGCCGAGCATCGCCACGGCGATGAGGATCCGCACGGCGAGCGCCACGCGGCGATCGCGCCCCCAGGCGCCCACGGTGTAGATCGCGAGGAACAGGCAGATCTGGTTGAACAGCGACTCCGGCACCTGCAGCACGAGGCCCAGCGTGTAGACGACCGCCAGGAGGATCGCGACCGTCGCCGGGAACCGCCTCCGCAGTGCGAGCGGCAGCGTCATGGCGACGGCCCACACCCCGCTGACCAGGGGGTGGGCGGCGTCCGGGAAGCCGGCCGAGGTGTACAGGGCGACGGAGGCGAGGGTCGCCACGAGCAGGACGACCGCGCCTATCGTGTCGCGCACGTGGTTCGCGCGCACCGGCGGTCTCCGCGCCCAGCCTGCGGCGAACGGGTCGACGACGGCTTCACGGGACATGCCGTCCACGCTATCCGACGCCCTTCGGCGAGCGAGTGGCGCCCGGACCGTCCGCGCTCCGCGTCCGCCCCAGCCGGCCTGCTCGACCAGCAGGCCGGCGGGACGCGGTTCGAAACCGGTCGCCGCCCGCCTCAGCCGCGGCCCGTGATCCCTGCCGTCGACGCGATCACATCGGTCATCTTCCTGCCGAGCGCCTCGTAGAACATCGAGAGGGGGAACTCGTCGTCGAGCACCGCGTCGGTCAGCCCGCGCGGCGGACCGAGCAGCACCTCCTCGGGCAGACCGCGCGCCCACGCCGAGGCGGGGTGCGGGGTCAGGACCGAGGCGATCAGCGCGTGGGCCGCCAGCCAGTGCGCCGTCTTCGGGCGGTCGATCGAGCGCCAGTACAGCTCGTCGATCGCGTCCGAGAGGGCCACGACCACGTCGGCCACCCCGTCCCACTCGAAGGCGAGCCGGGTGTCGGTCCAGTGCAGCACCCGGTGCTGGTGCAGCCACGCGAAGAGCAGCTGCCCGCCGAGACCGTCGTAGTTGCGGACCCGCGAGCCGGTCATCGGGAACCGGAAGAGGCGGTCGAACAGGATCGCGTACTGCACGAAGCGCGAGCGCTCGGCGAGCGCCTCCTCCTCATCGGTCCGCCCCTCGACCAGCGCGAGCCTCCGCTCGATCGCCACGGCCTCGCGGAACGCCGTCAGGTCGCAGCGCAGCTCCTCGAGCGAGTAGAGGAAGAACGGCATCCGCTGCTTGATCATGAACGGATCGAACGGCAGGTCGCCGCGCATGTGGGTGCGGTCGTGGATCAGGTCCCACATCACGAACGACTCCTCGGCGAGGCGCTGGTCGGCGAGGAGGCGCTGGGCGTCCTCCGGCAGCTCGAGCCGCGTGATGCCCGCGGCCGCCGTGACGACGCGGCGGAACCTCGCGGCCTCGCGGTCGGCGAAGATCGCGCCCCAGGTGAACGAGGGGATCGCGCGCATCGCGACCGTCTCGGGGAAGAGCACGGCGCTGTCGGTGTCGTAGCCCGCGGTGAAGTCGACGAAGCGCACCGGCACGAACATCGCGTTCGAGTAGTCACCGGCCTCGAGCTCGGCGACGAACCGCGGCCAGACGACCTCGACGAGGACGGCCTCGACGTGCCGGTCGCGGCTGCCGTTCTGCGTGTACATCGGGAAGACGACGAGGTGCCGTCGACCGTCGACCCGGTCGAGCTGGGGCTGGAAGGCCTGCAGCGAGTCGAGGAAGTCGGGGACGCCGAGGCCGTCGCGGCTCCAGCGCTCGAGGTCGACGACGAGGGCGGCGAGGTAGGCGGAGTCGTGGGGGAAGGCGGGAGCGAGCGCCTCGACGGCCGCGACGAGGCGCTCGATCTCGGCGCGCGCCTCCGGGAGCCGCTCGGGATCGGCCAGCGAGCCGTCCTGCGCCTGCAGCGACTGGAGCGCGGTGGCCGCCGTCGTGAGGGCGAGCCAGGCGGAGGAGTCCTCCACGACCTCGGGTTCTCCGACGACGGTGCTCTGCACGAATTGCGACATGGTGATCCTCCTCACGCTCGTATTGCCCAGTTGAACGGACCGGATGCGGCCCGACTCCGAGCGTATGGCCGTCGGCGCGCGTCTTTCTTGCGTTCGACCGGAGCGATGCCGCGCGGGCGGGCGAGAACGCGCACGACATCGCGCGGCCAGGGGTTTCGCAGTTCCGCACCCCCCTTCCGGGGCTAGATTCGAGGACAGCCCTCGTCGGCCCGCGACTGCAGGACGAGGATGGGGCGACATCGCGGCTGCATCCCGAGTGCAGCCATCCGATCGACCGGTCTCTCCGAACACCTGGCGGAGCGGCTCGGGCGACGAGCCATCCTGAGAGAGAGGATCGGAGCGCGTGACGGGACCCGAACCCGGAAGCGACCACAGAACAGTCAGCATCGATCAGCAGCCCGAGACCCTCCGCCTCCTGCCCTGGCCGCAGGTGGACGCGTCCGCGCTCCGCGGCACGTCAGCGGAGCCGGGTCTCGACGCAGGAGACGACCTCCGGCACGACCGCTACCTGCGCGGTTGGGCCGAGGGGACCGAGTTCTTCTACGCGATCGTGCTCGACGGACTCTGCGTCGGCTCCATCGGCTACTGGTACGGCCACTCCCGTGGCGTGCTGGCCTACGAGACCACCTGGACTCTCGCCCCCGAGGCGAGGGAGCGGGGCATCGCCGCCCGCTCCGTGCGGCTGCTGCTCGCCGAGGCGGCGGAGTTCCCCGTGCCGCGCTTCGTGCACGCGTTCGTCCCCACGGACGACGCGGCCGACAGCGCACTCTGCGTCGAGGTCGGCTTCGATCGCGTCGACGTGGTCGAGAAGGGCGAGCCCCTGCAGCTCTGCGCCGACTGGGCGTTCGACCTGGCCGACGTGGCGTAGGGCCCGGGCTCAGAGCCCGTGCTCGGCCAGCCACGGCCGCAGCACACGGAGGAACGCCTCCGGGAGCTCGACGCTCGGCAGGTGCGCCGCCGTGCGGAAGATCGTGCCGTCCGCCCCCGGGATCGCCGTGGCGAGGTACTCGTAGACGGGGAACGACTCCGACAGGTCGTGCGCTCCGACCATCACGAGGGTCGGCACCGCGATGTCGACGACGCGGTCGTAGGCCGGTGGATCGAGGGCGATCCGCGTCGGCTTCTCGTGCTCGTGCCCCGTGCTGCCCGCGGCGAGCTCGCGCACCGTCTCGACGAACGCGGGATCCAGAGTCTCGGCGGTCCGGTCGGGTCCGAAGGCCCAGAGCTCCGCCTCCATCCGTGCCACGCGGTCGTGGTCGCCCGTCTTCAGCACCTGGTCGATCTCGTCGAAGCGGCGGTCCTCCTCCTCCGTGAGATCGGGGTAGGGGAAGCCGTCGACGCCCGGCGTGATCGCGACGAGGCCCGCGACGCGATCGGGGTGCGCGATCGTCAGGTCGAGCACCAGGGAGCCGCCGCGCGAGCAGCCGATCACGGTGGCGCGCTCGACGCCCAGGTGATCGAGCACCGAGAGGGCGTCGGCCCGCTCGTCGAACTCCACGCTCTCGGTCGTCGTCCCGCCGAAGCCCCGCGAGTCGTAGCGGATGACGAGGTGGTCCTGGGAGAGGGCGGCGACGAGAGGATCCCACATCCGCAGATCGGCGATGCCCGCGTGCACGAGCAGCAGCGCGGGCGCGGAGGCGTGGCCGTCCGACTCCCAGTGGAGGACGGCGCCCGGGACATCGAGATGCGGCATGCGGCCACGGTAGGCCCGCTCGAGGGCGGGAGCAACGGCTCCTAGGCTGGTCGAGGCCGCATCGGACATCGGGAGGACGCCGTGGAGGGAGTGCTCACCGGTTTCGCGATCATCGGGGTGGTCATCGCGGTCGGCTACCTGATCGCGCGGTTCGGCCTCGTGCCTCCGGAGGGGCGCGCCGTGCTCTCGCGCATCGCCTTCTTCGTCACCACACCGGCCCTGCTCTTCACGGTTCTCGCGAAGGCCGACGTGTCGGTGCTCTTCTCCTCCTTCCTCCTCGTCTCGCTGTGCTCGGTCGCCCTCGTCGCCGCGCTCTACGTGCTCGCCTCGAGGCTGTTCTTCCGCAGGCCGGTCCCGGAGACGGTGATCGGCACCGCCTCCGCGTCCTACGTCAACGCCAACAACATCGGCCTCCCGGTCGCGATCTACGTGCTCGGCGATCCGCAGTGGGTCGCGCCGACCCTGCTCCTGCAGCTGCTCGTGCTGGCCCCGACGGTCCTCACCGTGCTCGACATCTCGACCAGCGGGAGGACGTCGGTGCGCTCGATCCTGACCCAGCCGCTCCGGAACCCGATGATCATCGCCTCCGCGCTGGGCCTGCTGGTCGCGGTGACCGGGGTGCAGCTGCCGGCTCCGGTGCTCGAGCCGTTCTCGATCATCGGCAACGCGTCCATCCCGCTGGTGCTGATGGCGTTCGGGATGTCGCTGCGCGGTCAGCGCCCGCTCGAGGCGGGTCCGGCCAGGATCGAGGTCGTGGTCGCCTCGACGCTGAAGGCGCTGGTCATGCCGGCGGCCGCCTACCTGCTGGGCCGATTCGCCTTCCAGCTCGACGCCGAGCACCTCTTCGCGGTCACCGTGACGGCGGCTCTGCCGACCGCGCAGAACATCTTCAACTTCGCCTCCCGGTACGACCGGGGCATCGCCGTCGCGCGCGACACGGCCCTGGTGACCACCGTCGCGGCCGTGCCGGTGCTGATCGCGGTGTCGCTCCTCCTGGGGTGACGGCGGCGGCGCCCGCGCCGCGCCACCGCGGCCCGGGTCGCTTAGGCTCTCTCGAATGAGCACCACGACGACCTCCTCTCGCCGCGCCTCCGGAGCCCCCCGCCGCCGACGCCGAGGCCTCTGGATCACGCTGACGATCCTGCTGGTCCTCGTGATCGGCGCGATCGTCGCGGTGTTCCTCGCGATCCAGACCTACGACAAGGCGATGACGGTGCGCGCCAAGCTCACCTCCGCGATCCCGCTCGTCTCTCAGGTCGCCGACCAGCTGACCGGCTTCGACACCGCGGGCGCCGAGTCGACAGCGGGCCAGATCGCGACCCTCACCGGCGAGGCGCGCGACCAGACCGACGACCCGGTGTGGCGGGTCATGGAGATCGTGCCCGTGCTCGGGCCGAACCTCTCGGCCGTGCGGGCGGCGACCGAGATCGCCGACGACGTGTCCGGCAAGATCGTCACTCCGCTCTCCTCGACCTCGCTCGACGTGCTCAAGCCGGTCGACGGCCGGGTCGACCTCGCGGCGATCACCGATCTCTCCGAGAAGATCACCGTCGCCAAGGGCGTCGTCGACGAGGCGGAGGCCCGGATCGACGGCATCGACCGCGGTGCCCTCGTGCCGCAGGTCGCCGACGCGCTCGACGCGTTCACCCCGCAGCTCGCGACCGCCACGAAGGCGATGGACCAGGTCGAGCCGCTCACGACGATCCTCCCCGACGCCCTCGGCGCCGGCGGGCCGCGCAGCTACCTCGTGCTCTTCCAGAACCTCGCCGAGTCGCAGGCCCTCGGAGGCGGCGCCTCCTCGGTCATGCAGCTGAACATCGACGGGGGCGCGATCTCGATCGGCGAGCAGCTCTCGAGCCAGGACTTCCGCGACCTGCAGTCGGTCACGGTCGACCAGAGCGCGCTCGACACCTTCGGCGGCAACCTCGCGACGACCTTCAACGTCTCGACCAGCCGACCCGACTTCCCGACGGCGTCCTCGATCGCGACGCAGTTCTGGGCGCAGAAGTTCCCCGAGCAGAAGATCGATGGAGTGATGGCGATCGACCCGGTCGCCCTGTCGTACCTCCTCGCCGCGACCGGCCCGGTCACCCTGACCGACGGCACCGAGCTGACCAGCGACAACGCGGTGTCGACCCTGCTGAACAAGGTCTACTTCCGGTACTCGCCGGAGACCGTCGGTGCTGAGACCGACGCCTTCTTCTCGGAGGCGAGCGCGACGATCCTCGGCAAGATCCTCGGTGGCGACATGGAGCCCACGAGGATGCTCCCCGCCGTCGTGAAGGCCGTCGGCGAGAGCCGGATCCTCGCCTACAGCACGGACCCCGAGGAGCAGGCCCTGCTGGCGCCGACCCCGATCGCGGGCGTCCTCCCCGCCGACAACTCCGACACGACGACGACCGGGGTGTTCTTCCAGGACGCGTCGATCGGCTCGAAGATGGACTACTACCTCGACACCGCGGTGACGCAGTCGAGCGCGAACCGCTGCGCCGCCTCCGGAGCGACCTTCTCGACGCAGGTCACGCTGACCAACACCATCTCCGAGAAGGTGGCGGCGACCCTGCCGCCGTACGTCGCTGCCAACGGCGGCCGCGGACGCATCCCGCTGGGCGACTTCGTCACGAACGTGTACGTCTACGGGCCTCCCGGGACGACCGTCGTCGACAGCTCCTGGTCGGCCGGGATCGGCTTCCCGGTCGCGAACACCGACGACCTGGGGCGTCCCGTGGCCAAGGTCGCCGTGCAGCTCGCTCCCGGGCAGTCCGACACCGTCACGGTGAACTTCGCCGCGGGCGAGTCGACGGGCTTCGGAGAGCAGGCGCTCCGCGTCACTCCGATGATCAACAAGACCGACCAGACCCTGATCGACGACCCGAGCTGCTGACCCCGCTGATCCCCGCGCGACGCGTCAGACCAGCGCGGAGCCGGGGATCGAGCTGGTGACGAGCCAGGACGCCAGGAAAGCCGTGCCGACGCAGAGCGCGAACGCGACGATCGGGATCCAGAACACGCGGCGGCCGACGAGGTAGCGGACGACCGTCACCCCCACGGCGATCAGCGTCAGGACCGGCGGGCCGATCAGCGCGATCGAGACGCCCCAGTCGATCCGGTCGAAGTCGCAGGCGATGTTCTGCCCCTCGCACTGCGCCGGGAACACGGCGAGGACCGCCGCGAGGTAGCCGAGCACCACGCAGAGCAGACCGAGCGCGAGGCAGCCGAGGATCGAGAGCACGAGATCCCAGCGGCGGCGGTGGGGTCGCCCGGCCTCGAACGTCTCGCGGACCGAGCGGTACGCCTCGGTGCGGAGCTCGTCGTGCTCGCGCGACACGACCGGCCGGCTCGCCGGGCGCGGGGTCGCGGAGGCGTTCGCCCGCTTCTTCTTCGACGACGCCATGCTCAGAAGATCATCGGCCGGTCGTCGTCGAGCGTCGTCTCGAGGTCGAGATCGACGACGACGGGGACGTGGTCGCTCGGGGCGTCGCCCTTGCGCTCCTCGCGGTGGATCGAGGCGCCGGTCACGAGGTCGCCGAACGCGCGCGAGCCGAGCACGAAGTCGATCCGCAGGCCCTCGTTGCGCGGGAAGCGCAGCTGCTTGTAGTCCCAGTAGGTGTAGCCGCCCGGCACCAGCGGGCGCACCACGTCGTGCAGGCCGGCGCCCTCGAAGGCGGCGAAGGCCGCGCGCTCCTCGGGCGAGACGTGCGTGGATCCGGGGCCGAGCGTCGGGTCGCCGACGTCGCTGTCGAGCGGAGCGACGTTCCAGTCGCCCACGAGCGCCAGCGGCAGGTCGGGCTCGGCGGCGAGCCACTCGCGGGTGCTCGCCTCGAGCGCGGCGAACCACTCGAGCTTGTAGAACCAGTGCGGGTCGCCGACCGCGCGGCCGTTCGGGACGTAGAGGCTCCAGATGCGGACGCCGTCGACGGTCGCGCCGATCGCCCGCGCCTCGAGCGGGAACGTCCCGTCCTCCAGCGGCTCCTTGGCGAAGCCGGGCATGCCGGGGAACCCGATCGCGACGTCCTCCATCGGCAGGCGGGAGGCGATGCCCACGCCGTTCCACTGGCTGAGGCCGACCATCTCGACGTGGTAGCCGGCGGCGGCGAAGGCCTCGTGCGGGAACTGCTCGGGCTTGCACTTGAGCTCCTGCATCGCGAGGACGTCGATGTCCTCGCGCACCAGCCAGTCGACGACGCGCCCCGTCCGGGCGCGGATGGAGTTCACGTTCCAGGTGGCGATGCGCATCCTGCGAGTGTAGGAGCCGCCACCGACAGGTTCGCCGAGGCCACGATCAGCCGAACGGCGGATTGCACTTCCCGTGTCGGTGGTCGATGGTTGTCTTGCGCCGTCCCCGAACGGCCCGCCATCCCGCGCCGCTCGATCCGCACCGTGCTCGGTCCAAACCGTGCTCGATCCATACCCCGGTCCGATCGTCCCGTGCGAGCCGGCCTCCGGCTGCCCACACCTCCACTGCCTCTCCCCTTGCTCCGCTCCCGTCCGGAGGACCCCATGATCCTGCTCCGTCTCGCGGCGTCGTACGCGAAGCCCTACACCCGCTGGGTGGTCGCGGTCGTCGTGCTCCAGCTCGTCTCGACGCTCGCCGCGCTCTACCTGCCGAGCCTCAACGCCGAGATCATCGACCAGGGCATCGGCCGGGGCGACACCGACTTCATCTGGGCGACGGGCGTCACCATGCTCGGCGTCTGCCTGGTCCAGGTCGTCACGGCGATCGGAGGCGTCTACTTCGGCGCCCGCACCGCGATGGCCGTCGGCCGCGACCTGCGCCGCGACGTCTACCGCCGCGTCGACTCGCTGAGCGGGCTCGAGGTGGGCGGCTTCGGCACGGCCACCCTCATCACCCGCGGCACGAACGACGTGCAGCAGGTGCAGATGCTCGTGCTGATGACCCTCAACTTCATGGTGTCCGCGCCGATCATGTGCGTCGGAGGCATCATCTTCGCGCTGCGCGAGGATGCGGGCCTCTCGTGGCTGGTCTGGGTCTCGGTCCCGCTGCTCTTCGTCGTCGTCGGGGTCCTGGTCTTCCTGCTCCTGCCGCTGTTCCGCCTCATGCAGGACCGCATCGACGGCATCAACAGCGTGCTGCGCGAGCAGATCACGGGAATCCGCGTCGTGCGGGCGTTCGTCCGCGAGCCGTTCGAGTCCGAGCGGTACCGCCGCTCGAACGCCGCCATCACCGAGGTCTCGATCAAGGTCGGCAACATCTTCGTGCTGATGTTCCCGGCGATCATGATGATCCTGCACCTCGCCACCGCGGCCGTGCTCTGGTTCGGCGGGCAGCGCGTCGACGCGGGTCAGATGCAGATCGGCTCGCTGACCGCGTTCCTGCAGTACCTCCTGCAGATCCTCACCGCGGTGATGATGGGCGTCTTCATGGTGATGATGATCCCGCGCGCGGTCGTCTGCGCCGAGCGGATCAAGGAGGTGCTCGACGCCCGCACCAGCCTGACGACCCCGGCCGGAGGCGTGAGCGCGCCGACCACCGGCCGCGTCGAGTTCTCGGGAGTGACCTTCGGCTACCCGGGTGCCGAGCGGCCCGTGCTCTCGAGCGTCGACCTGGTCGCCGAGCCCGGCCGCACGACCGCCATCGTCGGCTCGACGGGAGCCGGCAAGACCACCCTCCTCGGCCTCGTGCCCCGCCTGTTCGACCCGCAGCAGGGCGCGGTCACCATCGACGGCGTCCCCGTCTCCTCCCTCGACCGAGCGCAGCTCGCCCGGGTGATCGGGCTCGTGCCGCAGCGGCCCTACCTCTTCTCGGGCACCATCGCCTCCAACCTCCGCTTCGGCCGCCCGGACGCGACCGACGCCGAGCTGTGGGAGGCGCTGCGCATCGCGCAGGGCGAGGACTTCGTCAGGGCCAAGGAGCGCGGACTCGACGAGCCGGTGTCGCAGGGCGGCACCAACGTCTCGGGCGGGCAGCGGCAGCGTCTCTGCATCGCGCGGGCACTCGTCGCCCGGCCCAGGGTCTTCCTCTTCGACGACTCGTTCTCGGCGCTCGACGTGGCGACGGATGCGCGCCTGCGCGAGTCCCTCGCCGACGCCACCACCGACGCGACCGTGATCATCGTCGCCCAGCGGGTGTCGACCATCCGGCACGCCGACAGCATCGTCGTGCTCGACGCGGGCCGCATCGTCGGCCGCGGCACGCACGACGAGCTCCTCGAGTCGAACGCGACCTACCGCGAGATCGTCGAATCCCAGCTGAGCGTGGAAGGGGTGGCCTGAGATGGCACGCGTACGCGACACCGTCGACGAGAAGCCCGCCGAGCAGGCTCCGGTCGACCCCGAGTTCGAGCCCGGCGAGGGCGACGGCGGGATGTTCGGCGACGGCCCGCCCGCCCGCAAGGCGCAGCACTTCTGGCCGTCCGCCAAGCGGCTGTTCAGCCTGCTCGGCCCCGAGCGCGCCCGGATGATCCTGGTGGTCGCCCTGGTGTCCGCCTCCGTGGTGCTCACCGTGATCGCCCCGAAGATCCTCGGGCAGGCGATGGACACCATCTTCAACGGCGTGATCGGCGCGCAGCTCCCCGCCGGGGTCCCGCTCGAGCAGATCATCGAGCAGCAGCGGGCGTCGGGCAACGGCACGTTCGCGGACATGCTCTCCAAGACGGACATCGTCCCCGGGCAGGGCGTCGACTTCGTCGTGCTGGGGCGCCTCATCATCATCGTGCTGCTGATGTACGTCGTCGCGTCGGTGCTGATGTGGGCGCAGGGCTTCCTCCTCAACGGGCTGGTCATGCGCGTCGTCTACGGCCTGCGCCAGGACATCGAGGCCAAGCTGAACCGGCTCCCGCTGCGCTACTTCGACACCCGTCAGCGCGGCGACGTGATGTCGCGCGTCACCAACGACGTCGACAACATCCAGACCGCGCTCCAGCAGGCGTTCTCGCAGCTCGTGCAGTCGGTGCTGACGATCATCGGCATCGCGGCGATGATGTTCATCGTCTCGTGGCAGCTCGCGCTGATCGCACTGATCTCCATCCCGCTGTCGGGGATCATCGCCGGCGTCATCGGCGCCCGCTCGCAGAAGCTCTTCGCGGCGCAGTGGAAGAACACCGGGGCGCTCAACGGCCACATCGAGGAGACGTTCTCGGGTCTCGAGATCGTCCGCGCCTTCGGGCGCGACCGCGAGATGCTCGAGGAGTTCGACCGCCGCAACGACAGCCTCTACAGCGCCTCCTTCGGCGCCCAGTTCGTCTCGGGCATGATCATGCCCGCGATGACCTTCGTCTCCTACCTGTCCTACGTGCTGATCGCCGTCGTCGGCGGGCTGCGGGTCGCCTCCGGTCAGCTGACCCTCGGCGACGCGACCGCCTTCATCCAGTACTCGCGCGAGTTCACGCAGCCCGTCACCCAGCTCGCGAGCATGGCCAACATGCTGCAGTCGGGCGTGGCCTCGGCCGAGCGCACCTTCGAGCTGCTCGACGCCGACGAGCAGGACCCCGAGACCGCCACCGCGTCGCTCCCCGAGCGCACCGACGGCCACGTCGAGTTCCAGGACGTCTCGTTCTCGTACGACCCCGAGCAGCCCCTCATCGAGGGCCTCTCGTTCTCGGCGCAGCCCGGCCAGACCGTGGCGATCGTCGGCCCGACCGGCGCCGGCAAGACCACGCTGGTGAATCTGGTGATGCGCTTCTACGAGCTCACCGGCGGACGCATCCTCCTCGACGGCGTCGACATCACCGAGCTCGCCCGCGGCGATCTGCGCTCCCGCGTGGGCATGGTGCTGCAGGACGCCTGGCTCTTCCAGGGCACGATCCGCGAGAACATCCGCTACGGCCGCCTCGATGCGACCGACGACGAGATCGCCGACGCCGCGCGCGCCACGATGGTCGACCGCTTCGTGCAGCAGCTGCCCGAGGGCTACGACACGGTGCTCGACGCCGAGGGCGGCAGCGTCTCGGCCGGAGAGCGCCAGCTCATCACGATCGCGCGCGCGTTCCTCGCCAACCCCTCGCTGCTGATCCTCGACGAGGCGACCTCCTCGGTCGACACCCGCACCGAGCTGCTCGTGCAGCACGCGATGAACGCGCTGCGCACCGACCGGACGTCGTTCGTCATCGCGCACCGTCTCTCGACGATCCGCGATGCCGACACGATCCTCGTGATGGAGTCGGGCCGCATCGTCGAGCAGGGTGCACACGAGGCCCTCCTCGAACGCCGAGGCGCCTACTACGACCTCTACATGACGCAGTTCCGCGGCGGAGGCGAGGAGGCGGGCAGTGCGGCCGCACCAGCGGGCCTTCCGGGCGGCGCAGAGGCCGCAACGGCTGCGCTCCCGGGCGGCGGAGGGAACGCGCCCTAGAGTAGGGGCGTGAACGACGCACGCCAGAAGCTCATCGAGTACATCGGCTCCGACGCCGTCTTCCACGGGGACTTCACCCTGACGAGCGGCAAGAAGGCGAGCTACTACGTCGACCTGCGACGCGTGAGCCTCGACCACCGGGTCGCACCGCTGATCGGCCAGGTCATGCTCGACCTCATCGCGCCGATCGAGCGGGTCGACGCCGTCGGCGGTCTCACCATGGGAGCCGATCCGATCGCCTCCGCGATCCTGCACCAGGGCGTCGCACGCGGCCTCTCCTACGACGCGTTCGTCGTGCGCAAGCAGCCGAAGGACCACGGCCGCGGTCGCCAGGTCGAGGGCCCCGACCTCGCGGGCAAGCGCGTCGTCGTCGTCGAGGACACCTCCACCACCGGCGGCTCGCCGCTCGCCGCCATCGAGGCGCTGGTGAAGGTCGGTGCTGAGATCGCCGGAGTCGCGGTCGTCGTCGACCGCGCCACCGGGGCCCGAGAGATCATCGAGGCCGCCGGGTACCCCTACTTCGCCGCGATCGGGCTGGCCGACCTCGGCCTGAGCTGATGGTCGACGAGCGCGGTCGCGACGGCGACGAGCCCGGGGGAGCGGATCGCCCGCAGGACCCGGCGCGCCCGGGCGCCGGGAGCGACTGGCTCCTGCAGCAGCTCAGCGACGGCCGGCTCAAGAGCATCTTCGACGCCCCGCGGAGGCGTCCGGCCCAGCCTGTCGCGCCTGCCGGCGAGGAGCCGACTGCCGTCGACGCGGCACCGGAGACCGACGCACCCGTGCGCAGCGACGTCGAGTCCGGCGAGCGCGACGCCGCGACCGACGACGAGCCGCCCGCCCCGTCCGGATCCAGGCCCGTCGCCTCCGCCGTCTGGCCGGCCGAGCCGTTGCGCGTCGATTCCGCGCAGACCGGACCGGACGCGGACACTGCTGCGGAGGAGGCGCCGTCGAGCGCCGCTGAGGGCGAGTCGGTGGCGCAGGCGACCGAGTCGCAGGAGCCGGCGTCGACTTCGGCCGAGGACGCCACCGAGTCGCAGGCGGGCCCGGCCGGCGCCGCGGCTCCCGCCGAGCAGTCCGCACCGGAGTCGTCCGCTCCCGAGCCGGTTTCGGCGGCACCATCCGCACCGGAGCCGACCGTGCAGTCGCCGACCCCGCGCGCCGAGGAGACCCCTGCCGTCGCTCCTGACGAGCCGGCGCCCGCAGCACCGCCGTCCGCTCCCGACGAGTCGCGCCGTACGCCGCAGGCTCCTGCAGCCACCCCTCCTGTCGACGCCTCTCCGGCCACGACGCCCGCTCCGCTGCCGACCGCCGAACCGCCGGTCGATCTGCCGACGGCGCCCCCGAGGCTCCGCGCCGAGGCGCACCGCCGCGACGACCGCCCCGAGGGAGCCACGCCGCCTGCGCCGCGCGATCCGGCCGAGGTGGAGGCCGTAGCCTCCGACACCGTGTACCACTGGCCCGATCCCCGGGGCGGCTGGGACGCGCCTCCGGTCTGGGAGGAGGTCGTCGCTCCGCGCGAGGAGCCCGACGACGACGGGGGCGACGAGGAGCTGTGGCGCGAGACCGCCGGCGTCTACGCCTGGAATCTCGAGCCGACCGCCGACGAGACCGCCACCGACTCGGGTGAGCCCGATCGCGCGGAGCCGGTGGGCGACGACGCTCCGACGGGCGCCGCCACACCCTTCCGCACAGCGGCCGCGGCGGCGCACGTCAATGCGACGCCGACCGGGGCGCAGGAGCCGCGATCCCGGCAGCCGCGCACCGAGAAGGCGCGCACCCCGCGCGAGCCGCTCGCCCCGAAGGAGCCGAAGGCCCCGAAGGAGCCGCGGACCCCGAGAGAGCCGCGCGCTGCGAAGGAGCCGCGCGCACCGAGAGAGCCTCGCCCCGCACGTGTCGCCACCGCGACGAGCGCCTCGCGGCGGCTCCTCGAGCGCCCGGAGAGCCGTCGCCGGCTGCTGATCGGTCTGATCGCTCTGGGCGTCGTCATCGTGCTCGCCGCCCTCGTCGCGCTCGGCATCGCGATCGGCTCGGCCGGAGCGCGCACCGACGGTGCCGCGGCCCCCGCGCCCGCCGCGACCGATCCCGCCTCCGCATCGGCCGCCCCGTCCGTCGCTCCGACCGCCGAGATCCCGACCGTGGGCCCGCTCCCGGCGGGCGTCTGGGCCTGGAGCACCCTCCTCGGCGGCGAGTGCCTGCAGCCCTTCGACTCGGTCTGGGCCGAGGAGTTCACCGTCGTCGACTGCGCCACCGCGCACACCGCCGAGATGGTCGACACCGGCCGGCTGACCGATGCGACGTTCCCCGGTCAGGAGGCGCTCGCCGTCGCGGTCGCCTCGATCTGCCAGGCCGAGGGAGTCGTCGACGTGACGGGTGCCGAGGCCTACGGCGACGTCCAGGTGTCGGGCGCGTTCCCGGTCACGCAGGAGCAGTGGGACGCGGGTGAGCGCAGCTACTACTGCTTCGTCGACCGTGCAGGCGGCGGCGAGCTGATCGGCACCCTCGACGGGACCCCCTCCGCCTGACGCGGCTTGTAGGGTTGCCGATCGTGGACGAGGACAACGCGACGACCGACGCTCCCGGCCCCACCGCCTCGGTCGAGGCCACCACCCACGGAGTAGGACCCTGGCGGGGCGAGCCGCCCGACGACGACCGGCTCGACCCCGAGCTGCTCGCGAACGGCGACTCCCGCAACGTCGTCGACCGCTTCCGCTACTGGCGGATGGACGCCATCGTCGCCGAGCTCGACCGCACGCGGCACCCGTTCCACGTGGCCATCGAGAACTGGCAGCACGACATGAACATCGGCTCGATCGTCCGCAGCGCGAACGCGTTCGGGGCCGAGAGCGTGCACATCGTCGGCCGCCGCCGCTGGAACAAGCGCGGAGCGATGGTCACCGACCGGTACCAGCACGTGCAGCACCACGAGACGGTCGCCGATCTCGCGCAGTGGGCGGCGGCGGCGGCGGTCCCGGTGATCGCGATCGACAACGTCCCCGGGTGCGCGCCCCTCGAGACCTACGCCCTGCCGGAGCGCTGCGTGCTGCTGTTCGGGCAGGAGGGGCCGGGGCTGTCTCCGGAGGCGCTCGCCGCGTCCGCCGCGATCCTCGAGATCTCGCAGTTCGGCTCGACCCGCTCGATCAACGCCTCGGCCGCCGCCGCCGTCACCATGCACGCCTGGATCCTGCAGCACGTCCGCTTCTGAGCCCGCAGCCTCACCAGCCTCCACGTCGAGCGAACAGCGGACCCGCCCGCCCGCTGGTCGAGTTGCCCCGCAGGGGCGTATCGGGCGCACACAGCGTCCTCCGGACCGCCGTCCGCGCTGCGGGTGCGGGCGACGGAGACAGGGCCGGTTCAGACGACGGCGTCGGGCGGGAACTCGGACTCGAGCGGCTCCGCGGACAGGAGCTCGTGCACGCCGCTCAGCACCTCGTCGGGGCGGAACGGGTAGCGCTCCATCTCGGCGTTGTCGCTGATGCCGGTCATCACGAGGACCGTGTGCAGCCCGGCCTCGATGCCCGCGATGATGTCGGTGTCCATCCGGTCGCCGATCATGCCGGTGTTCTCACTGTGCGCGCCGATCTTGTTCATCGCCGAGCGGAACATCATCGGGTTCGGCTTGCCGACGACGTACGGATCCTTGCCGGTCGCCTTGGTGATCAGCGCCGCGATCGCGCCGGTCGCGGGCATCACGCCCTCGGCACTCGGGCCGGTCGCATCCGGGTTGGTGACGATGAACCGGGCGCCGTCGATGATCAGGCGGATCGCCTTCGTGATCGCCTCGAAGCTGTAGTTGCGGGTCTCGCCGACGACGACGTAGTCGGGCGCCGTCTCGGTCATGATGAAGCCCGCCTCGTGGAGGGCCGTCGTGATACCGGCCTCGCCGATGACGAAGGCGCTGCCTCCGGGGATCTGCGACGCGCAGAAGTCGGCCGTCGCGAGCGCACTCGTCCAGATGCGCTCCTCGGGCACGTGCAGGCCCGAGGCCCGCAGCCGCGCCGCGAGATCGCGCGGAGTGAAGATGGAGTTGTTGGTGAGCACCAGGAACGGGACTCCGGCGTCCGTCCACTCCTGGATCAGCTCGGGCGCCCCGGGGAGCGCCTTGTTCTCGTGCACCAGCACGCCGTCCATGTCGGTCAGCCAGCACTCGACATCATTGCGGTTAGTCGCCATCCCCCGATGCTATCCGCGGACCACCCGACGCGCGTCGTGCGCAGTGGCGGCGCACTCACGGCCGTGTGCGCCGAGCTCCCGCAGGGTGATCGTCGAACTCGCGGATCACCCGGTCCACACCGCCGATACGGAGTCGATGCGGTCAGGTCGACGGTCGACGCAGAAGCCGACAGCGCTCCCGATCCGTCGCCACGCCAGTGCCGCCCGGCCGCGGATCGACCCGGCGACGATCGCGGCTGCGGTCGCGGCGCTGAGTCCGGTCAGCCATTCGGCCTGATTCGCCCAGACGGTGTCGTCCTCCCCCGCGGCCCGGAGAGAGGCCAGGATGTCGGGCACCAGCGGCGATGGGTCGCCCCCCGACTGTGTGACGGCGATCGCCTGGTTCAGCAGCGCGACGACGAACTGCTCGTTCTCGGCACCCCACCGTCCGGGAGCGAGGTACTCGTGCTCGGTCACCGGCTCCTGCATCCTCGAGGACACCTCGGCCGTCGGCTCCAGGGCCGACCACGGTTGCTCCGACCAGCGCGCCTCTCGGACGTCGCGCTCGAGCAGGCGGTCGTCGTCGGCGAACACTCCGTGGACCAGCCGCGTCACTCCGGTGGCCAGCTCTGTCACGAACAGGCGATCGCCGCTGCCGTGCGCGTGCTGATGCGCGGAGTCGACGCCCGCCGGACTGAGCGTGAGCATCTCGGAGCCGTCCGGGGAGGCGGCGGGGTGCCAGAAGAACGGGAATTCGGGGTTCACGATCGTGTCCGGAGTCAGCGCTGGGAAGTCGCGGACGTGCTCTCCGGTGTTCACGTCGTACAGGCGCGGCACGGCGAGGCCGTCCGTGTGCTCCACGGTGAGCAGGGTCGACGTCGTGCCGGGCCACCAGCCGGCGTTCCCGACGTCCACCGTCAGCAGTCGTCCCGTCGCGACCTCGATGAGTCGCGTCTGGCGGGTGCTCGTGACCAGCAGCCAGCGCCCGTCACCGCTGAAGCGGAGAGGATCGGCGCCCGAGTACTCGTGCACCACGGTGAGCAGGCGGCGTGAGCCCGTCCTGTCGTACAGGTACACCGCGCCGGTGCTGGAGCCCAGGAAGGCGAGGACCGCTGCCGTCTCGCTGGCAGCGTGGTAGTCGACGGAGCCGGCGTCGATGGTCGCGTCGACGACCGTCATCGCGCCCGTCCGGAACGACCCCGCGTAGAGGCGCGGCACGGGGTGGAACAGTCCGCCGGGGTGTCCGGCCTCGGCGAAGGAGAAGGCGTTCCGACCGTCGATGGCGCCGAGATCGTGGGCGGGCGGCGATCCCCAGTTCTCGTGCGTGGGGTGACCGATCGCGAGGAAGCGGCCGGACTCCTCGTGGAGTACCGCCGAGGACGCCGTCGTCGTGCTCGGGAGCATCGGCGCGTCTGATGCGGAGCGCCACGAGTGCTCGAATCCGTTGCCGCGCTGCTCGCGCAGCTGATGCGCGAGCCGGTCGAGGACGTCGAAGACGGAGCCGCCGTCGGGCAGGTTCTCGCGGATCCGCTCGGTGTGGTGGAAGCGGCCGGCATCGGCTCGGTCCACCGACCGCGACGGGGCGGCATCGGCGCTCGGCCGCGTCTCGAGGACGTCCCAGAGCGAGCTGTCCGTCGACGCGGCATCCCGATCGTCCTGGAGGCCGGTGACTCGGTCGCGGTAGGCGTGGGTGAGGGAGTCGACGAAGCGCTGCCCGGCGTCGAGTACGTCGTCCGGAGTGCTCGACGGCGCCAGGCGGGTGGTCGCCGTCACTGCCGGGTCCAGCCAGAGGAGGTCGTGACCGGCACCGACGCTCACCCAGTCGAACGGCTCGAGCATCCCGTCCGCGCTCTCGCCGACGGTGGTGAAGAGGAGAGGGACCTCGTTCCACAGGCCGGCGAAGACGTCCACCGAGTCGCCCTCCTGGTCCGTGAAGGAGCGCTTGTACAGTTCCGGCTGCAGTCGCTCCCACGAGGACAGCGACCGGCGCAACGGGGCGGTCAGTGTCGGAAGACCCGCCTCCGCGGTGCCGACGGCGTGGAAGGCAGGCTCGGTCCAGACCGGGATCACATCGGCCGATTCGATGAGGTCCCGGAGCGCCGGGTCCGTGCTGCCCCTGACGATCAACTCCCTCCGATACGGAGGGCCGGCCGATTCGAACGGAGTCAGAACGGATGCGGTGACGTTCGAGCTGTTCGTCTCCGGCCCGCAGAAGACGATGACCGCCGAACCGCCCAGGCCCTCCACGGCGACCCAGAACACCGCCTCATCGGAGTCGAGCTGCTGGAAACCCAGCCTCCGGTGTGTCGATCGGGTCAGCTCGGGTGCGACGCGCGACGCCGTGGCGAGGAGAGTCTCGACGGGGACGTCCGCCCACAGGGCGACCGACAGTCCCATCGATTCCGCGAGGGCGTACAGGAGCTGTCTCGGGTCGTCCTCCGAGAGTCCGGGGTCGCTCAGTGCGACTGTCTCGCGGACGTCCTGCGGCGGCATCGCCGACGGGGCGCTCGCGCTGCGCGCCTCTCTGCGGCGGAACAAGCCCATGGTGCACCTCTCATCTCGATGCGCCGGATGCGCGCCTCGTCCGCAGTCGACACCTGCAGTCGGTCCTTCGTTACATGGACATGATGTCCTCGAAGCCTGGATCACCGCTACTCCGAATCCTGGTCGGACCCTGGCCCCCGCTGCGCCGAGGAGTGGACCCTGGAACCGATGTCGATGAGGTCAGAGCGCCGTTCCCAGCGTCCCGCGCCACTCCACTTCGGGGGGTAGGCGACTTGTTCAAGGGAGTGGCCTAATAGACGTGATGTATCAATCTCCGATACGGACGTCGGAGAGCATCCTCGTGAGGAGAAGATCATGGCGTGTGCGTGCACTTCGGCAGGCAAGCCCCGATGCGCCTGGTGCAATGAGGCGGTCGTCAATCGGATGCCCGTGAGCCGGCACAACTGTCAATGGGGCAACTGCTCCTGACGCATCTCTCCGCCGATCCGGACGAACAGAAGGGAGACGCCATCGTGGGGAAGCAGCAGCAGCCGCCACCGAAACCACCCTCGACCCCCGGCCCCCACCAGCCCAACCCACTGGTGAAGCCGCACTGAGAACGCGCGGGCTCGAGCCCGATCGCGACCCCGCTGCGCGACCGCCCGCAGGGTGGCCGACAGCCCCGGAGTGAGACCAGGAGGGTCTCTCTCGTCCCGGAACATCACAGGAGGATCACAATGGCCAAGTCGAATTGCTGTGGAGAAGCCATCGAGCGCGACAACGGCGGCAAAGCCCGCTGTTCGAAGTGCGGATCGGCCCAGTAGGCCACCGTCTCCTCCCGCTGCGGCACGACACCCGGAGAAGCCGCAGCGGGAGCAGCGGACAGAAGACGCACATCGGCGGAGCGGAGAACCCGGGCCGGACACGGCGCCCGGAACGCGGATCGCAACCGGCTCCCCGGACCGGCACAGGGGGAGCGGGCTAGCCTGGGGGCATGAGTGGCGAGAACCTGCTGGGCCCCGAACCGACCCTCCTCCCCGACGAGCCCGCGGTGACCGCGGCGCTCGCCAAGCACGCGAACCCCGGAGCCGTCGAGTTCGCCGCGCTCGCAGCGGCGCACCCGCGCTCCCCGCTCGCGTGGGCCCTCCTGGCCGACAGTGTCTGGGGCATCGACGCCGCGCTGCCGTCCTACGCCTACGCGCGCGTCGGCTACCACCGCGGCCTCGACCTGCTCCGCACCGCTGGCTGGCGCGGCCAAGGCCCGATCCCCTGGCGTCACGGACCCAACCGCGGCTTCCTCCTCGCGCTCTACGCCCTCCGCCGCGCCGCCGAATCCATCGGCGAGACCGACGAGGTCGACCGCCTCACCGGCTTCCTCCAGCAGGCCGACCCGGCCGCCATCCCCGAGATCGAGCGGTACCACGAGGATGCACTTCCCCCCACCGCCGCCATCGTCATCCTCGGGGCGGATTAGCGCTCAGTCACGGCGCTCGCGGCGTTGTCGTCGGGCGCCGTAGCTCCGCTACGACTTCCTCCTCCGCCTTGCGATCACCGCAACTGAGCGCTGATCCGCACACGGTTGCAGGGGTGGCCGTGCCTGCGGCACGAGCCCTCAGGGGGCCGCGCTTTCAGCGCGAGCAGTGGCCAGGGGGCCGCGCTTTCAGCGCGAGCAGTACCCGGGGGGCCGCGCTTCAGCGCGAGCGGTACCCAGGGGGGACGCCTCGAGCGTCCTAGGCTCAGCGCGACGCGAGGAGAAGAATGCCCGTCACGATCGCCGACATCTGCGCTCTTCCCGACCTCGCGCTCGACCTCGTCGCGGGCCGCGGCGGGGTGGGCCGGGAGATCCGCTGGGTGCATGTCTCCGAGGTCGTCGATCCGACTCCATGGCTGCAGGGCGGGGAACTCCTCCTGGTCACGGGCCTGCGCCTCGAGCCCGGCGTCGACCTGCGCGACTACGTCCGCCGGCTGTCCGACGCCGGGCTCGCCGGTATCGGCTTCGGGGTCGGATTCGGTTTCGACGATGTTCCGGGCGAGATGGTCGCCGAGGCGGACCGGACGGGGATCCCTCTCCTGCGCGTTCCCGTCGACACCCCCTACATGGCCATCTCGGAGGCGGTGTCCTCGGTCGTCTCCGCCGACCGCTACGAGGCGATCGGCCGAGCCCTCGCCGCCCAGCAGGACCTGACCCGCGCAGCGCTGGGAGCGGGCAGCGACTTCGTGAAGGAGCTCTCCCGCCACCTCGGCGGCTGGGTGGCGCAGACGACGGTCGCTGGGGAGGTCGTGCACGCGTGGCCCCCTCAGGCCGCGGAGCGAGTGCCCGAGCTGCTCGCCGACCTGGCGCGAGCGCGCGAGCACGGCGGCCCCTCGGCGGCCTCGATCCTCACGCCGGGCACCTCGACCGTCGTGCAGCCGCTCGCACTCGGAGGCACGCTGCGGGGCTTCCTCCTGGCCGGGCTGGATCGCGCTCTGGGGGCGTACGAGCGCAGCGTCCTCACCGCGGCGATCAGCCTCCTGACGCTCGAGCTCGAGAGGGCGGGTCGCCTGGCCGATCGGCTCTACCGGCAGCGTGCTCGCGTGCTCGAGCGCGTTCTGGCGTCGGACGAGCTCTCGAGTGATGCGCTCGCGCAGTTCGCCGCGTGGGGTCTCGCCGACGCTGCAGTGCGGGTCTGCGTGATCCTCGTCGCGGAGGAGGATGCCGACGCGCGGTTGGAGGAGGTGATCCTGCTCCTGGCGAGCTCGGAGGCGACCGCGGCGGCCGCACTCACCCGGTACGCGGAAGGACCCGCGATCGTGGTCGCCTTCACTGAGGACGCCGACATTCTCACGGCACTGCGGGGGATGGCGGCCACCAGCGCCGGTACCGCGCTCGGGATCGGCGACGCGCTGCAGCTGGGCGACCTGCTGCGCAATCACCGGGCGGCGAGGCACGCCGCCCTCCTCGGGCGCGCGGACGGCAGGGCCGTGACGGAGTTCGCTGAGTTCGCCGCCCTGCAGATGCTGCTCCGGTCCACGGCGCCCTCGGCACTGCGGGGCTTCGTGTCGAAGACGCTCGGACCGCTCACCCGCGGCGGCGGGCGCGAGCACGACCTGCGGCGCACGCTCGAGGTGTTCCTCGCCGCGAACGGCCGCTGGGGTGAGGCCGCGCAGGAGCTCGGCGTGCACCGCCACACGCTGCGGGCACGCATGGATCGCGTGGCCGAGGCCACCGGTCGCGACCCCGACGCCGCCTACGCCCGGATGGAACTGTGGTTGGCGCTGCTCATCGAGGACTCCATCGGCCTCGACTCCTGAGGCCGACGGGACGCCAGGGCCGGACGAGGTGTTCGGAGTCGACCGGATGTCCAGTGCGCGCGGCGACTGCCGCCTCCAGACTCTCCTCACAGCACGAGGACCGCTCCTCGGTTGACGGGAGGAGACCCATGACCACGCCCGCCGAGTCCCCGCGCCGATTCGACCTGTGGGGCGTCCCGTTCGACGGCGGCTCGACGCTCGGACGTCCCGGCTCCCGATACGCACCGGCCCGGATCCGGGAGTCGCTCGGGTGGATCACCCAGCGCGTCCAGGACGGCGTCGTCTACTCGCTCGAGACCGACGCGCTGCATCACATCGGCGACGACCTGATCATCGACCGCGGCGATGTCGAGGTGACCCCTTTCGATCTCGAGACGACGATCGACGCCTGCTCGGCCGCAGTGTCGGAGTCGGTGCGTGCGGGGAGGGTCCCGATCGTCCTCGGAGGAGACGACTCCCTCTTCTTCCCCGTCGTGCGCGGCCTCCACGATGCGACGGAGGGATCGGTCGGGGTGGTGCACTTCGACGCGCACCTCGACCTGCTGGATCGGAACCCCCATCAGGGCAGTCTCAGTCAGTCGAGCGGCATGCGCCGCTCGCTCGAGCTCGACCGCGTCGCACCCGCGACCTGCATCCAGGTCGGGTCGCGCCACTTCAACTTCCCCAGTTCGGGAGGCTTCAAGCGAGAGCACGGCCTCCGCCACATCAGCTCGCGCGAGTTCCAGGCTCTCGGTCCGGCCGCTGCGGCCGAGGCGATCCTGGAGCGGGTGGGAGACACGGACCACCTCTTCCTCTCCTTCGACATCGACTCGATCGATCCCGCCTTCGCCCCCGGGTCCGGAGCACACGAGCCCGGCGGTCTGACTTCGACCGACGCTCTCGAGGTCGTCCGGCTGCTCGCCCCGCACTGCGACGGTCTCGCTCTCACCGAGGTGAACCCGCTCGTCGACCTGGCCGGGGCCACCACGACTCTGGCTGCCTACCTCCTCTACCATTTCGCGGTCTTCGGCTCCCACGCGCCGATCGTGTCCGATCGTCCCTCCCTCTGACCCCCATCCCTTCTCCGGAGGACACCATGAACCCGCTTCCCCCCACCGCTCGACGGACCCGGCCCGCCGCGCTCGGCGCCGCGATCCTCCTCACTGCGGCGCTCGCCGGGTGCAGCACCACGAGCGCCGCCGAGCCGGCCGAGTCTGAGGGGCTGAACCTGCGCCTGGGCACAGTGCTCCCGCAGACCGGCTCGATCGCCTACATCGGCGCCCCGTCGCTGGCGGGGGTCGATCTCGCGATCGCCGACATCGAGGCCGCCGATGCGGGGGTGACCGTCGATGTCGAGCACAAGGACTCGGGTGACACCACCACCGACATCGCGACGCAGTCCGTCACATCGTTGCTCGACGACGGGGTGGCGGCCATCGTCGGGCCGGTCTCCTCGGGAGTCATGAAGACGGTGATCGACCAGATCGTCGCGGCAGGCGTCGTCGAGATCTCTCCTGCGAGCACGTCGCCCGACTTCACCGACTACGACGACGACGGACTCCTCTGGAGGACGGCTCCGTCGGACGTCCTGCAGGGGCAGATCCTGGGCAACAAGATCCTCGCCGACGGGAAGACGAACGTCTCGGTCCTGTCGATGAACGATGCCTACGGCAGCGGAATCCGCGACAACGTCATCGCGACTCTCGAGACGGGAGGCGCCGTCGTCGGCGCCGATGTCGTGTTCGAGCCCGGATCCGCCGACTTCAACTCGGCGCTCGGCACGGTCCTCGCGACTGACCCCGACGCCCTGGTCGTCGCCTCGTTCGATGAGATCTCGGTCATCGCCGAGCAGCTGGCCGCCAAGGGCTTCGACTTCGACAAGCTCTACGGACCCGACGGCAACTACGGCGTCATCACCGAGGCCGACACGAATGTCGACATCGCGGGGGCGCAGTTCACCAACCCCGGCGGCCAGGCCGATGCCGATGTCGAGTCGCGGCTGCAGGACCTGGTGGCGCAGCAGGGAGGAGATCCGCTGACCGTCTTCAACTACGCGAACGAGTCCTACGACGCGACGATCGTCCTCGCTCTCGCCGCCCTGCAAGCGGGCTCGGTCGAGAGCGCCGACATCCGCGACGAGCTGCAGTCGGTCTCGCGCGAGGGGACGGTCTGCACGTCGTTCGCCGACTGCGCCGCGCTCCTCGAGGCGGGCACCGACATCGACTACGACGGCCTCTCGGGCCCGATCACCTTCTCGGATCAGGGAGACACCACCGAAGCCTCGGTCTCGGTGTACCGGTACGGACCGGGGAACTCCCGCGAGTTCGAGGAGCTCGTCGACGGCACGCTCGCGGGGTGAGTGATGCCCGGAGGGGCGAGTCGGCTCAGGGCAGCTCCGGGCAGCGGCGGGGTGGCAGCGATCCGGGATTCAGCGAGGGGCCGGTCCGTCCCGGAGCGGGCCCTGAACGGCGCGACCGGGGCGGGCGCGCAGAAGGAGGGCGGTCGCGAGGGCCAGGAGGGCGCCGAGGGCGGCGGCGGAGGCGGTGACGGTGAAGCCGGACTGGGGGCCGGCCGACTCGACGGCGAGGCCGCTGAGGGCGGAGCCGGCGGTGACGCCCAGGGCGAGGCCCGTGGGCGGCCAGGCGAGCGCCTCCGTCAGGCGGCGGCGCGGCGAGATGGTCTCGACGAGGCTCGAACCGGTGATCAGGAGGGGCGACGTCGCGAGGCCCGCGATGAAGGCGAGGACGGCGAGCACGGGCAGTGAACCGGCCAGCAGGAGGACGGGCACCACGACCCCGAAGACGAGGCCCGCGACGACGAAGCGCGAGCGCGGGGTGCCGGGCAGGCGGGCGGCGCCGACGACGACGCCGGTGAGCACGCTGCCGATGCTGTAGGCCGACAGGAGCAGCCCCGACGCGGCCTCGGCGCCCGTCGCCTCGGCCGTCGCGATCGCGGCGACGTTGAACGAGCCGAACACCCCGCCGATGGCGGCGAAGACCGCGACGATGCCGACGAGTCCGAGCGGGAGGCGCACCCGCGCCGGCGAGCGGTCGGTGACCGCGGGCGCGAGCGGCGGCTGTGTGCCGACCTGCAGGAGCAGTGCGACGCTTCCGACGACCCCGATGCCCAGGCCCACGACGACGCCCGCGGCCGGATGCACCAGCGTGGCCAGCAGGGTCACGACCGGAGGGGCGACGACGAAGGCGGCCTCGTCCGCGACCGACTCGACCGAGTAGGCGGTGTGCCGCAGGGCGGGGTCGGAGGTGGCGGCGCTCCAGCGCGACCGGACGGCGGACCCGATGTCGATCACCGAGACCCCGGCGACGACGGCGAGCGCGAACCAGCTCCAGACCGGCGCACCGAGCAGCACGGCGGCGACGAGGCCGAGGGAGGCGGCGACCAGCAGCGGGAGCGACAGGGCGAGCGCGCGGCGCTGGCCCCAGCGGTCCATGACCCGCGACCAGAGCGGGCCGGCCGCCGCGAGCGAGAGGGTCAGCGTCCCCGAGACGGCGCCGCCCAGCGCGTAGCTGCCCGAGACGCTCGACACCATGACCAGGACGCCGATCGCGAGGCTGCCCTTGGGGAACCGGCCGATCCAGCCGGAGGAGGAGAAGGCGAGCGAGCCGGGGATCGCGAAGGCCTGCGCATAGCGGCCGGTCGCCCGCCGCAGAGCCGAGCGCGGGGGAGCCTGGGGGTCTGACATCGTCGGGTCCGATTCCTGGCCGGCCGAAAGCGGAGGACCCTCCACTGGCTGCTCGGACGACCGGACGAGTCTACCGATCGCTCCGGAGACGGCCGTGGCGAGCAGAATGGGGCGATGGACTCCCTCGCGACCCTCCTGAACGAGCTGCCCGGTGCCGAGGCGAGCCGTCCCTTCGGCCCCGAGACCCTGGTGTGGAAGGTCGGCGGCAAGGTGTTCGCGCTCGAGTCGGAGCGGTTCGGCCGCCCGGTCGTGAGCGTGAAGGCCCTGCCCGAGAACGTCGTGCACCTGGTCGCGGGAGTCGACGGGATCGAGCCCGGGTACCACCTGAACAAGCGGCACTGGGTGACCGTCGACTCCGGTGGGCGGGTCGACGAGGGGCTGCTGCTCGAGCTGGTGACCGAGTCGCACGCGATCATCGTCTCGAAGCTGTCCAAGCGCCTCCGCCTGACCCTCGACGGCACGGCGAGCGGCTCGCTGAACGACGACCGCTGAGGCGTGTTGCGGCGTGTGACGGGCACGAGTGCGTCGTCGGAGGCGCCCGCCTAGCGTGGCTCGGACGAACACCCCCGACGAGAGGTCCCGCGATGTCCACCCGCACCCGCCTGCAGATCACGGTCGAGACCGCCTGCGAGCGCGGCGGCATGTGCGTGCACGACCGCGCCGGCCACGGACTCGGCGCGCTGCAGCTGCGGCTGGCGCGCGCGACCCCGACCGGCTGGGTGGATGCGCTGGTCGCCTCCGTCGATGAGGGCGGCTGGATCGGCCTCGTGACCTGGGAGTCGGGCGCGACGGTGCGTGTCTGGCACCACGCGGAGTCGGCGCTCGCCGTGGGCGCGCCGGTCTCGCTGCACGAGCGCTACGGCGTGCTCGCGGCAGGAGACCGGGTGATCAGCGTCGCGCGCTGACGCCGAACTCGATCACGCCGTGGCCATCGAGGCGAGCATCGCCTCGCACGCCTTCATGCAGTCCTCGCAGGCCATCGCGCTGAGGCGGCAGGTCTCGCTCATCTCGGCGTGACCCGCGCACTCCTCCATGCAGGCGCGGCACATCGCGATGCAGGCCTCGAGCATCGGGCGCATCGTCATCGGGTCCATGCCCATCGGGCGCATCAGCATGCGCATCATGGTCGTGCACATGTCGGCGCAGCTCGCGCACATCGAGGCGCAGCGGCCCATGCCCTCCCTGCCGGACATCGCGTCGGAGCACATCGTGCAGGCCTGCATGCAGGCGGAGCACGCGTCGATGCAGGCCTGCATCGCCGTCATGTCCATCGTGGCGCCGCCGGTCATCGGCATCGCCTTCATCATGTCGTCCATCGTGCCGATGTCGCTTCTCCGTCGGGCTCGAGGTGGAGCGGACGTCGCGTGGGCATCCGCGGGTGGATGCGTCCGATGGTAGGCCGGTGCCCGCCCGAGGTCACGCGCGCGACGGCGGAACCGTCGAGACGGCCTGCCGGAGCGGGCCGTCTCGACGCTCAGATACCGAAGGAGCGGAGGTACGCGGCGGTGTCGTGCCAGCCCTCGACCGCGAAGCACTCGACGCCCATGGCCTTCACCGGGTAGTCGTTGCCGTCGGGGTCGAGGCGGTCGCCGACGAAGATCATCTCGTCGAGCGGGATGCCGGTCAGCTCGGTGAGCTTGTTCATCCCGTAGGCCTTGTCGATGCCCTTACGGGTGATGTCGACCGAGGTGGAGCCGCCGGAGCGCACCTCGAGGTCGGGCAGCACGGCCTGGACGGCCTCGCGGAGGGTGTTCTTCTTCTCGCCCGTCGGGTCCCACTGCTGCTTGATCGCGACCGGCGCGGCCTGGCCGAGCGCCGAGAAGGTGATCTGCGAGTCGCGGTCCTCGAGGATCGGGCCCCAGGTCTCGGACTCCCAGTAGCCGAGCTCCTTCGCCTTCTCCTCGACGGCGGCGAGCGCGCGCTGCTTCTCGTCGTCGGTGAGGTTCTCGGCGTAGATCTGCTTCCAGTCGCCGTCGTCGAAGCGGTAGTACTGCGTGCCGCAGGTGGGCATCAGGTGCAGCTGGGCGAGCACCGCGGGGTCGGCGCCCTCGAGGCGGTCGAGGACCTGCATCCGGAACTGCGCGATCTGCCCGCCGGAGATGATGCAGACCTCGGTGGCCTTGAGCAGCCGCACGAAGAGGTCGGCCATCTCGGGGTCGATCGGGGACTTCGAGGCGGCGAGGGTGTCGTCGAGGTCGAAGGCCATCAGGCGGGGCAGGGTGCTCATGGATCTCGTTTCACGGTCTGCGGACGGTACGGCGGTATCGAGGATACGGGGCGGCGTCGCCAGGACGCGCGCGGCCGGGCGGCGGTGCGGTCGGAGCGCAGACTGGAGGCATGACCGCACCCACGCCTCCCACCGGCGGGCGCCGCTCCGTCCCGCGCACGATCGCCCGGGTCCTGCTGGGTCTCGTGCTCGTCATGGCGGGCGTCGGGCACCTGACCTTCGCTCGGCAGTCCTTCCAGGCGCAGGTGCCGCCGTGGCTCCCGTTCGATCCCGATCTGGTGGTCGTCGCGTCGGGGGTGGTCGAGATCGCGCTCGGGCTCTCACTCGTCGTGGTGCCGGTGCGGTGGCGCGTGATCGTCGGAGTCGTGGTCGCCGCTTTCTTCGTGGCGGTGTTCCCGGGCAACGTGTCGCAGCTCGTGACGCGCACCTCGGCCTTCGGCCTCGAGACGGATGCGGCGCGCGCGATCCGGCTCGTCTTCCAGCCGCTGCTCGTGGTCTGGGCGCTCTGGTCGACCGGCGCGCTCTCGGTCTGGCGGGCGCGCCGGACTCGCGGCTGAGCACGCTCCTCAGCCCGCCGTGGTCCTCCGCGCGAGGTAGGCGGCCTCGGTGCGCGTCGTCGCTCCGAGCTTGCGCAGGATGTGCGAGACGTGCACGCTCGCGGTCTTGATGCTGATGAAGAGCTCCTCGGCGATGGCGCGGTTGCCGAGACCCTGCTCGACCAGCGCGAGGACCTGGCGCTCGCGCTCGGTCAGCAGCTCGCCGCCGGGAGCGGGGTCTCCGTGCCCGAGGCGGCGCTCGAAGCGGTCGACGGCGTCGACGATCAGCCCGAGTCCGGCTCGCTCGGCGACGGCGCACGCCGCGCGCGCCTCCCGCTCCGCCTCCTCGCGCCGGCCCGCCGCGGCCAGCGCCTCGGCGAGGCGGAGCCGCGAGTAGGGGAGCAGGTGCACGAGCGCGGTGGGCGCCTCGTTCGCCGTGGCGGCCGCCGCCCAGAGGGCGGGATCATCGCCTGCTCCGGAGGCGCCGCCGAGCTCGGCCTCGATCACCGCGACGAACGCGGGTGCCGTCGGCCAGTCGGACGCCGTGGCGAGGATGGCGCGCAGGCGCGCCTCCGCCTCGACCGGTCGGCCCCCACGATCGACGAGCGGGACGCCCTCGCGCCGGGCCGCCGCGACGATGCGCGCCACGACGACGAGCAGGAGCAGATCGGCGGAGGGGAGCGGACGATGCTCTGGACCGATCGCGTCTCGGACCTCGGCCCACGCGCCTCCGACATCGCCGTTCTCGAGCGCGATCGCGCCGGCGACCTTCGCGAGACCGACGAGCGAGTGCCGCTCGGTGCGCAGCTGCCTGCTGAGGGGCTGCCGCCATCGCGCCAGCAGGGCGGCCGCCTCCCGCGGGTCGCCGCGCCAGAGCATCGTCCACAGCTTCCGGCGCTGCAGGTGCGCGGCGAAGCCCAGCGGAGCGTCGAGCTCGAGCGCCCGGTCGAGCAGCTCCTCGGCGCGGCGCCACTCCCCGACCGAGGCGAGGGCGTCGGCCGTGTTGGCCATCAGCATCGCGCCGAGAGTGCGCGCGACCCCGTGCCGACGGGCGTGCTCGGCGCCCTCCTCGGCCGCGGCCACGGCCTCGCGGAACCGGCCGAGGAGCGAGAGCGCGTCGGAGAGGTTGAGCCAGTAGCGCAGCCGCGCCGAGTCGTCGCCGCCCGCCAGCACCCCGGCGAGTTCGAGCCCCGCGAGCCCCTCGTCGACCCGGCCCAGCTCGACCAGCGCCATGCCGCGGATGTTCACGGCGACACTCCGCCGGCCCTGCGACCCGACCGACTCGGCCTCGGCGGCCGCCGCCTCGGCGACGGCGACGGCCTCGTCGAGGTCGGCCTCGAGCATCAGCCGAGCGGCGAGCTCGCCGAGGAGCCGCGCGCGCAGCACGCTCGGCTCCTCGCCCTCGAGGAGCGCGAGCGCCTCGCGCAGCAGTACGACGGAGCCGACCTGCCCGAGGTTGGCGAGGTAGGACGCCTTGTCGCGCAGGAGCGTCGCCCGGCGCGGCGCGTCGAGACCCTCGGTGGCGAGCGCCTCGTCGACGAGCGCGATCGCCCGCTCGCTCTCGCCCGCGTCGCGGAAGTGGTGGGCGGTCGAGCCCAGGAGGTCGGCCCGGTCGCGACCGCGGACCTCGGCGGGCACCTGCTCCCACAGCTCGAGGGCCCGCTCGCCCATGCGCGCGGCGAGGGCGTGGGCGAAGGACGCGCGGGCGTGGGCCATGGCGGTCAGAGACGCGGTGAACGCCCGCTCGGAGTCGTGGGCGGCCATCCAGTGGTACGAGATCTCGGAGGCGGCGGACGGCCCCCGCGACTCGAGCGCCTCGGCGTAGCAGGTGTGCGCGCGGACCCGCTCGCCCGGCAGGAGCTCGTCGTGGATCGCGTCCCGGACGAGGGCGTGCCGGAAGGTGTAGCTGCTGCCCTCGACGACGAGCACCCCGCCGGCGATGGCCTCGCGCGCGGCGGTCTCGACGCTCTCGGCGTCGCCGTGCACCACGGTGATCAGGTCGTGCTCGACGCACGTTCCGCCGGCCGACAGCGTGCGGAGGATCCTCTGCGTCGGCTCGCTGAGCCGGTCGTAGCGGGCGAGGAGGACGTCGTGCAGCGACTCCGGATAGCACTCGGGAACCGACGCGGCCTCGGCACGCGCGAACTCCTCGACGAAGAACGGCACCCCCTCCGTGCGCTCGACCACGAGGGCGAGGTCGCGCGCGGCGACAGCTGCGCCACGGACCGAGGCGACCATCGCCTCGACCCCGCGGCGATCGAGGCGCGCGAGCTCGCGCCGCTGCACCCGGTCGCTCCGCTCGAGCTCGGGGAGCCAGGCGCGCAGCGGATCGCCCCGGCGCAGCTGATCGCTCCGGAAGGTGAGCACCACGAGGATCCGCCCGGCGGTCGCGACGCGCACCAGGAAGCGGAGGACGCCGATCGTCGCCGGGTCGACCCAGTGCAGGTCCTCGACGACCAGCACGATCGGCCGGAGTCTCGACGCGGCCTCGAGCGCGACCGTGACCGCCTCGAGCACGGGAGGAGCGGCGGCGGCGGGCTCACCGCTCGCCGGCAGCTCGGGAAGGAGGATGCGCAGCCCCTCGGCCGACGGACCCGCCAGCGCGGCGAGCTCGTCGGAGCCGAGGACGCGCGCCAGCTCGCGCAGCGGCGCCGTGATCGGGGCGTACGGAGGCGCGTCGCGATCGAGATCGACGCACTGGCCGCGCAGCAGGAGCGCGTCGGGCGGCAGCCGCTGCACGAACTCGGCGACGAGCCGGCTCTTGCCGATCCCGGCCTCGCCGCCGACCACGACCGTGCGGGTGCCGTCGACGAGCACCCGCTCGTAGGCATGCTGCAGCGCCGCCAGGTCGTCGTCGCGCCCCACGAGGGCGGTCGGCGCGAGCAGGAGGGGCATGGGCATCATGGTGCCACCGACCTCCGTCACCGGGAGTCGTGCGGCGGGGGTGGTGTCGGTTTCCCGCGGGTCGGCGACCGGATCGGCCCGCGGCGCTTCAGGCGCGCGCGTGGGCGGGGCGGCGGAGGGAGCGGAGCCGTGCCAGGAACCTGGGCGCGGTGCGCCGCGGCTCGCGCTCGCGGCGCAGGCGCTCGACCTCGGCGGCACGGTCGAGGCGGCGCTCCCTGTCCTCCAGGAGGGCGGGGAAGGAGTACTCGCTGAGCATCATGTCGGTCCTCTCGTCGATGCGATGAGGAGAGGCTCGCGCGGCAGCAGGGTCGGGGGCATCGGGTGGTCGCCCTATCTCCGGAGCGGCGGCGGCGGCCGGGCATGAGTCTTCCGGCGCCTCCTGCCGGCTCGCCGGTCCGCGGGCGGCGCTGCGGGCCGATCAGGGCCGTGGATCCGCGGAACCACGCGGATCGCGCGCGATAGGGCGATCGCCCGATGCGGCTCAGGGGGTCTTACGCGGATCGTCGTACTCGGCGCAGACAGCGCCCGGGTCCCAAGGAGTTCGCCATGGTCTTCCTCATCGTCGTCGCCGCCCTGATCGTCTGGGCGGTCGCCGCGGCCGTCGTCGTCGTCGTGCGCGACGGCTACGGTCCCCTCCCCACGCGGACCGGCACGGAGCGGGCCGCGCGCCGCTCGTGACGCGCCTCCGGCTCGTGAAACCACGTTCGGCTCGCGGAATCCCGAGGATCCTGCGAGCCGAACGTGTTCTGACGAGCCGAAGGTGCTCCGGCGGTGCCTCCGCTACGCGGTGTGGCGGCGGCGCACGATCAGCAGCGCGGCACCCGACAGGAGCAGCAGCAGCGCCCCGCCGAGGAACGCGCCGGACTCGACTCCGGTGTTCGCGAGCGGGCCCGAGTGCGAGCCTCCGGCGACGGGGACGGCGGTGGCCGTCGGCTGGCCCGTCGGCGTGACGGGCGTCACCGGCGTGACGGGCGTCACCGGCTCGGCCGGCACCTCCGCCGCGACCGACGTCAGCGACCAGTTGGCTTCGAAGAAGTCGGCCTGGTCGATGACGCCGCGCTCGCTCGCCCAGTCGATGAGCAGCTGGCGGATCTCCTGCCGCTCGTCGTAGACGATCGGCGCCTGGGCCACGGCCGGGTAGGCGCCTCCGCCGCTCTGGCGGTAGTTGTTGACCGCCATCACGAAGACGTCGTCATCGGCGACCGGCGTGCCGTCGGTGTGCGCGAGGTCGCGGATCCGCGAGCCGGCCGGCTGCGAGATGTCGATCAGGTAGTCCACGCCCGAGAGCGCGTCGTAGTTGTAGTCGGGGATCCCGGTCGGGCGGTCGGGCGTGACCGCGTTCGTCCCCGTCGCCGGGTCGAACGGTGCGCCCGGAGCGACCTGGGTGAAGTAGCGCGCCGAGAACTCGAGGTACTCGCGCACCTCGGCACCGGTCATCTCGACTCCACGCAGGGTGTTCTCGTAGATGTAGAGACCGGCGATGTCGCGGATGGTGACCTGCCCCTTCGGGAACACCGCGGTGCGCGAGAACGGCGACGCCTGCGAGATGACCGGGACATCGGCCCACTCCGTGCCCTCGAGCGCGGTGTCGACGGTCTCGGCCTGGACGGAGTTGATGAAGTCGATGATCGGGGTGTCCTCGTAGCGCGAGGTCTCGGCCGAGAGCTCCTCCACCGACTCCGCGACGGGGGTGTTGACGTAGTCGATCGTCGTGGCGTGCTGCTCGGCGAGCGCGTCGAGCACGGCGGTCGACTCCTCGGGGATGTCGCGCGCGTACACAGGCTTCGCGACCGGAGCCGCACCCTCCGACCAGTCGACCTGCAGGTCACCGGTCGCATCCGGCACCAGGTTCAGGGTCACCTCGGTGAGCCCCTGCGCCCAGTAGTAGGGCTGCGTCACGAGCACCTGCTCGCCGGCGACGTTCGTGTAGAGCGTCTGCGGCACGTCCTGGTGGCTGTGGCCCGCGACGACCACGTCGATGCCGGGCACCTGCGTCGCGATGTTGTTGACCACGTCCTCGTTGAGATCCGCCGGGTCGTAGTCGGCGTCGGCGACCGTGCCCTGACCGGTGTGCGCGAGCACGACGACCACATCGGCCTGCTCCTCGACGATCGGGACCCACTTCTTCGCGGTCTCGACCATGTCGTCGAAGCGGAGCACGCCGTCGACGTACTGCTTGTCCCAGACGCGGACACCGGGGGTGACGAGTCCGAGGACGCCGACCGTGACGGTCTCGCCGTCGATCTCGCGCTCGATCAGGGTGTAGGGGTCGTGGAACGGCTCGCCGGTCGCCTCGTCGACGACGTTCGCGCCGAGCAGCGGGGCGTCCAGGTCGCCCTCGTAGGCGCTGAGCATGTCGAGCCCGTAGTTGTACTCGTGGTTGCCGACGACCTGGGCGTCGTAGCCGATGGTGTTGAAGGCGGTGGCCATCGGATGCGTCGTCTCGTCGGCGAGGACGCCCGCGGCTCCGTCGCCGAGACCGTAGTAGTAGGTGAGCGGCGTGCCCTGGATGGCGTCGCCGTTGTCGAACACGAGGACGGAGTCGTCGCCCTTCTCGGCGCGGAGGCGGTCGACCTCGGTCGCGACGCGCGTGAGTCCGAGGGTGTCCTCGCCCTCGTACGGGGCGTTCGCGAAGTAGTCCCAGTTGTAGACGTGACCGTGGACGTCGGTCGTCGACACCAGAGTCAGCTCGACGCCGTCGTCGAGGGTGGCCGCGGTCGCGCCGGGGGCGACGGTGGCGGCCCCCACAGCGAGAACGGCGAGGAGGCTTGCGGCGCGGAGTGAGCGCATCATTTTCCTGTTCGCGTGATGGGTGGAGTGTGAACGCTCTCGAACCTAGGCGCTCCGTGTGAACGAGTCGTTTCGGGTTCGAGAGCATTGCTCGACGATGGATCCGCCCCCGCCCTCCCGGAGGCTCTCCGCTAGAATCGATCGGCTGGCCGCGCGGATGCGGCATCCGATGCCCGGCCGGCCCGCCGAGGCTCGGCGAACCCCGACTCCGCCCACAGCGAAGGACACGCCATGCCAGCAATCGTCATCATCGGCGCCCAGTGGGGCGACGAGGGCAAGGGACGCGCGACCGATCTCCTCGGCAGCCGCGTCGACTACGTCGTGAAGTTCAACGGCGGCAACAACGCCGGGCACACGGTCGTGGTGGGCGACGAGAAGTACGCCCTGCACCTGCTGCCCTCCGGCATCCTGACCCCCGGAGTCGTGCCCGTCATCGCGAACGGCGTGGTCGTCGACATCGAGGTGCTCTTCCACGAGCTCGAGGCGCTCAGCGCCCGTGGGGTCGACGTCTCGAAGCTGCTCGTCAGCGCGAACGCCCACGTCATCACGAGCTACCACCGCACGCTCGACAAGGTGACGGAGCGCTTCCTCGGCAAGCGCCAGATCGGCACCACCGGCCGCGGCATCGGACCGGCCTACGCCGACAAGATCAACCGCGTCGGGATCCGCATCCAGGATCTCTTCGACGAGAACATCCTCCGCCAGAAGGTCGAGGGCGCCCTCGACCAGAAGAACCACCTGCTGGTGAAGGTCTACAACCGTCGCGCGATCCTGGTCGAGCAGGTGCTCGAGGATCTGCTGCAGTACACCGAGCGCCTCCGCCCGATGGTCGCCGACACCTCCCTCGTGCTCGCGCAGGCGCTCGACGCCGGCAAGACGGTGCTCTTCGAGGCCGGCCAGGCCACGATGCTCGACGTCGACCACGGCACCTACCCGTTCGTCACCTCCTCGAACGCGACGAGCGGAGGCGCGGCCACCGGCTCCGGAGTCGCCCCCAACCGGATCGAGCGCGTCATCGCCGTGATCAAGGCGTACACGACCCGCGTCGGCGCCGGCCCGTTCCCGACCGAGCTCTTCGACGAGTGGGGCGAGTACCTCCGCAGGCAGGGCTTCGAGTTCGGCACCACCACCGGGCGTCCGCGCCGCTGCGGCTGGTACGACGCCCCGATCGCCCGCTACTCGGCGCGCATCAACGGCGTCACCGACTTCGTGCTCACCAAGCTCGACGTGCTCTCGGGCCTCGAGACGATCCCCGTGTGCGTCGCCTACGACGTCGACGGAGTCCGCCACGACGAGGTGCCCGTGTCGCAGAGCGACTTCCACCACGCGAAGCCGATCTACGAGGAGTTCCCCGGCTGGCAGGAGGACATCTCGGGCTGCCGCGAGTTCTCGGACCTGCCGCAGACCGCCCAGGACTACGTCCGCGCCCTCGAGGCGATGAGCGGCGCCCGCTTCTCGGCGATCGGCGTCGGCCCGGAGCGCGAGCAGGTCGTCGTGCTGCACGACCTGCTCTGACGTCAGAGCCGGTGCAGGCCGCGCTCGATCGCGGTGCGGATCGCCGCCTCCACCTCGGGCCACGCGGTCAGAACCTGCGTCGCTGAGAACCGGAGGGTGACGCAGCCGTTCTTGGCGGCGAACAGGTCCCGGCGACGGTCGTTCTCGAAGTCGTGCGTGGAGCGGCCGTCGAGCTCGATGATCAGGCTCGAGCCGATCAGGAGGTCGACTCGGCCGACCCCGGCGATCCAGACCTGGGCCCGGGCATCGATGCCGCTGAGGTGCAGGCGCCAGCGCGCGAGTGTCTCGAGCCCGCTGCCTGCGTCATCGCGGCGAAGTCGATCACGGCATGCAGTCTCGCTGGACAGGCGGAACGGATCAGATCCACGTCGTCGCGGTCGAGGAGCCGCTTCTCCAGCGCGGACTCGAGTGCGACGAGCATGTCCTCCACGCCGACAGTGCGGCCGAGCTGCAGGAGGGCGTGCCCGATCGAGACCCGCAGCGGCTCGTCGTCCGGCCACGCCGGATCCCAGTGCAGGCGCACTCCTGCCCGGGCCGCGTGCCGCGGCGTGTTCGGCGGTACCCACACATGCAGCTCGCTCGAACGAAGGACCCAGAGCCCGTGAGCACGAGCGGCATCGGTCGCGGCCAGCTTGCCGCCGAGACGAAAAGCCGTCAGCACGGGGCGGGGCAGGCCAGGTGAGGCATACGATCCCCGTTTCCCCCGTACGATCTCGCCCGCTGCAACAGCCGCCGTCAGCTCTCGAGGGGATGCGCCTGCATCGACGAGCGCGCGTCGGGAGGCGATCCCGCCGCGACGGGCCAGCTCGGCACACAGATCCATCCGGCGACGATCGCGGAATGGACGATGCGGCGGTGCTGGAGAGTGCCGGAACGGGACGGCAGCGGCCTTCCTGCGTCCTGTGGAGGGAGCTTGTGCCAGGCGGACGGCCCCTCTCCGTTCATAACGTAGGACCGATACCTCCGTGGCGGCGAGTTCTCGCGGATCGCGGATCACTGCGGCGCACTGGTCCTACGTTATGAACGCGAGCGCAACCTGTGGCCGGATAATCGGCGCATGCAGATCTACGCCGACCTCCCCGCCGTGCGCGCGCGGCAGATCACGGCCGACGCGCTCGCGATCGCCGTCGCGGTGATCGCCGTGGCGGCCGGAATCGCGGTCGGCACGCTCATCGCCGGGCTCGCCGAGATCGGCCGCCGGCTCGAGAGCGCCGGGAGCGGCTTCGGCACCACGATGAGCGACGCCGGGTCGACGCTCGGCGGGATCCCGCTGCTCGGCGATGCCGTCAGGGCGCCGTTCGACGAGGCGAGCGGCGCCGGCGCCGTCCTCGCCGCAGCCGGACGCGACCAGCAGCAGCTCGCGACGACGCTCGCGATCGTCGCGGGGCTCGCCGTGGGAGGGCTGCCGCTCCTCCTGCTCGCCGTGCTCTGGCTGCGGCCGCGCCTGCGCTTCGCGCGGCGCACGGCCGAGCTGCGGGCGCTCGGTGCGACGTCGACCGGCTCCGAGCTGCTGGCGCTGCGCGCACTCACGGAGGCGTCGCCGCGCGACATCCTCGCCGCGCACCCGGACGCCGTCCCGTCCTGGCGCGCGGGCGACCCCGCCGCCACCTCCGCCCTGGCCGCCCTCGCCCTCCGCCGCGCCGGCCTCCGCGCCCGCTGACCGGGCCATCCGACCGCCCCCGCTGACCCGCCCCCGTCCCCCGGAGGGATGACCGACCGGAGCCCACGCGGATGACGGTGCGGGCCCACCGGGCGACGACCGCGACGGACCCGCCTCCGTAGCGTCGGAGGCATGCAGAACCAGACCTCCACCGTTGTGGCGCGCGTCGAGAACGTGCGCAAGCTCTACGGCTCCACGCCTCCCGTCGTCGCCCTCGACGGCGTCACCCTCTCGATCGAGCGCGGCGAGTTCACCGCCGTCATGGGGCCGAGCGGCTCGGGCAAGTCGACCCTCATGCACGTGCTCGCGGGGCTCGACTCCGCCTCCGAGGGCCGCGTGTTCCTCGGCGACGTCGAGATCACCGGGATGGGCGACGCCGAGCTCACCCTGCTCCGCCGCCGCAGCGTCGGCTTCGTCTTCCAGGCGTTCAACCTCGTCCCGACCCTCGACGTGCGCGGCAACATCCGCCTCCCGTTCGAGCTCGACGGACGCTCCGTCACGGCCGAGGAGGAGGAGTGGATCGGACGCCTCATCGTCTCGCTCGGGCTCCGCGACCGGCTCACCCACCGGCCCTACGAGCTGTCGGGCGGTCAGCAGCAGCGTGTCGCCATCGCCCGGGCGCTCGCCACGAGACCGCAGCTGATCTTCGCCGACGAGCCCACCGGCAACCTCGACTCCCGCACCGGCAGGGAGGTGCTGACCCTGCTGCGCGCCTCGACGCGCGAGTACGGCCAGTCGATCGCGATGGTGACCCACGACCCGATCGCGGCGGCCTACGCCGACCGGATCGTGTTCCTCCGCGACGGGGTCGTCGTCGACGACCGCCGGGGGATGAGCGCCGAGGAGGTCTCGCGCGCCATGCTCGAGATGGAGCGCGCGGCGTGAGCGGCGTCAGAACGGGTTCGCGGCAGGGCGGAGGCGCGGTCGTCACCGTCGCAGCGCTCTCGGCGGCGTTCGGCGGGATCCTCGTGCAGCTCATCACCGACCTCACCGCCGCCTTCGCGGCCGCCGGCCTCGAGGACATCGGCCCGATCGGCCTCCTGCTCGCCGTCGTGGGCGCCGTCTTCTTCGGCATCGCGGTGTTCGTCGGAGGCATCGTCACGGCCAACGCGGTCTCGACCGTCATCGCGGGCCGCACGCGGGAGATCGCGCTGCTGCGCCTGCTGGGCGCCTCAGGTCGCTCCCTCCGCGGCGAGATCGTGCGCGGCGGATTCCGCCAGGGCGCCCTCGGGGCCCTGATCGGCACGGTCGTCGCGGTCGTGCTGGTCGCCGGCGGCGCCGAGATCGCGTTCCAGACCGGCGCGCTCGATCGCTTCGACGTCCCTCTCGCCTCGCCGGGACTGATCCTCCCCGTGCTCGCCGTCATCGCCTCCACGGTCATCGCCTCCTGGTCGGGCTCCCGGCGCGTCCTCGAGGTCGCTCCGGCCCAGGCCGCGGGCTCCTCCGCCGAGCCGCGCTACGACGAGCTGCGCGGTCGACGCGGGCGCAACGCCGTCGCGATCGTGCTCGTCGTCGTCGGGTTCGTGCTCCTCGCGGGCGGAGTCGTGGTGGGCCTCGTCTCGCCCGCGGGTGTCCTGATCGGCCTGGTGGGCGGCATGGTCTCGTTCTCGGGAGTGATCCTCGGGGCGCCGGTGCTGCTGCCTCCGCTGACCTCGCTCGTGGGGAGGGCGTTCGGCCGAGGGCCGGTCGCGCGTCTCGCCTCGGCCAACGCGATCCGGAACCCGGCACGCAGTGCTCGCGCCGTCATCGGACTCGTGATCGGAGTGACGCTGGTCACGATGTTCGCCGTCGCCGCCGAGACCTTCGGCACGGTCGTGCGGGCCTCGGGCGAGACGAATCCGGAGGTGATCGCGGCGCTCGAGCAGTTCATCTCGGCCAGCACCGCGGTGATGAGCGTGCTGCTCGGCTTCTCGGTCGTGCTCGCGGCGGTCGGCATGGTGAACACGCTGTCGCTGAGCGTGCTGCAGCGCCGGCGAGAGCTGGGGCTGCTCCGGGCGCTCGGACTGACGGCCTCGCAGGTGCGCTCGATGGTGGTCCTCGAGGCGGCGCAGATGATCGTCGCGGCGACCCTCCTCGGTCTCGTCCTCGGCATCGCCTACGGATGGAGCGGCGCGATCGCGGTGTTCGGCTCGCTGAGCGGCGTCGGCCTGCTGGCGCCGGCCATCCCCGTGCCCGTGCTCGCCGCCGTGGTCGTCGTCGGCACGGTGATCACCGTCGTCTCGGCGGTCCTGCCCGCGCGCCGGGCGACCCGCGTGACTCCGGTCGCGGCCCTCGCCGTCGCCTGAGTCCCGGGCCTCCAGCGTCAGACCACCGAGAAGCCCTCGGCGAGCCGCTCGCGGCCGCTGAGGGCCATCAGGAGCTCCTCCGCCCGCCCGGAACGAGCGGCCAGAGCGCCGGTGAGCGCGCAGCACGCCTCCACCGCTGCGGCAGGCAGTGCGTGCGGGATCCCGGTCGCCCGTGACAGGTCGATCGTGTGCACGACCAGCTCGAGCACACGGGTGCGGAGGTACTCGCCGAGCCCGATGCCGTGGCCGCCGATCGAGACGAGGCGGTCGCGGCGCTGCTCGGCGACGAGGGTCGTCGCGCGGAGGATCGCCTCGGCGACCACCTGTCCCGGCGCGTCGCCGAGCCGCACTCCCGCCTCGACTCCGCGCCGCGCGACCTCTCCCGGGTCGGCGACGGTGCCGGCGAGCGCACGGTAGTAGGCGGGGGCGTCGTCGATCGTGCTGCGCCCGGGGTCGTCGGCGAGGAGGTAGGTCTCGACGGTGAGGATCGCGCGCGCCGTGTGACCGGCGAGCCCCCGCACGTCCCAGTCGCCGAGTCCGGGGCGCGTCCACTGGTCGTCCTCGATCTGCTCGAGCAGGCGGAGGAACGCGGTGGCGGAGCTCTCGAACATCGCGGCACTGTCCATGGACCACATGCTGGCACGCGGTCTGGACTCCTCCGCTCCCGCCGAGGGACCCCAGAATGGCCGGGTGAGCATCCACCGTCCCGTCCCCGCCGCGCTGACCGGGCGCGTCGTCGTCCTCGAGCCGCTGGCCGACGAGCACGTCGAGCCTCTCTTCCGCGCGATCGCGCGCCCCGAGGTCTTCGCCGGCGGGTACGGAGGCGGACCTGCCGGTCTGCCGGAGTCGCTCGAGGATTTCGGCGGGTTCGTCCGCCGCTACTACCCATGGGCGACCGGGAACCCCTACGCGGTGCTGCTCGGCGGCCGCGTGGTCGGAACCACCTCCCTCGCCGACTTCGACGAGAGGAAGGAGGCGGCGCACCTCGGCTGGACCGCCTACGCCCCGGAGGTCTGGTCGACCGCGGTCAACCCGGACGCGAAGCGGCTCCTGCTCGGGCTCGCGTTCGACAGCGGCTATTCCCGGGTGAAGCTGCAGGCCGACGCCGCCAACGCGCGGTCGCGCGCCGCGATCCTCCGTCTGGGGGCGGTGCTCGAGGGCGTCCTGCGCCACGACCAGCGCCGGGCCGACGGCTCATGGCGCGACACCGCGGTGCACTCGATCCTGGTGGAGGAGTGGCCCGCGGTGCGCGATGCGCTCGACCGGCGCATCGACGCGCTGCAGTAGAGCCTCGGAGGGCGCGCGATCAGGATCGGCGCGACCTAGCAAGGGCGGGGTGGCCGCGCAACGGGGATGCCCGTGTCGGACCCGAGGAGTATCAAGGACGTATGGAACGCATCCACTACGCGGGCAGCTCGGTGCTCACCGGCACGGCGATCGCTCGAGCCCTCGTGCGGTACGCCGAGGCTCTCGCCCTGCGGAAGGGTTCGATGACCGTCGAGATCCCGGTGCGCCGCGCCTCCGGGGGTGACGGCCGTGCATCCCTGCTCATCGGGCCGGCCAGTCAGCTGTTCTCGGAGTCGGAGGAGGGCGGCGGCGACGAGATCGTCGACGACGAGCTGGTGGCACGGCTGACACGCGAGGCCGACGGGCTCGGAGTGTCGCGTCCGATCACCGAGACCGACTCGGACGAGGGCGCGATGCACGTGCCCGACTTCGACATCCCGCACTTCCACGACGACGAGGGCGCCCGCTGAGCATCCTCAGCACGCCCGGTACACTCGCGACGCCGCCATCGACCATGACTCCGTCGCAGTGGCGCGAACTCGAAAGGACACCTCTCTGATGGGCCGACTGATCTACGACTCGACCCTCGAGGCCGACTTCGACGACCGCCTGCTCGCGCACCTCCAGATCGTCATCGGCTCGAAGCTCGCCCGCAACGAGTCCTTCTACTTCTCGTGGAAGGACTCGCAGGCCGTCGGCGACGGACGCACGTCGATCTGGCTGCACCCGGCGATCCCGCTGCGGTTCAAATACCACGGCGGTCGCGCACCCGCGATCAACGCCGAGTGGATCAGGCAGCTGATCTCGGACTCGCACACCGCTCACGGGCTCCGCATCAGCGAGGAGCCCCGCGGCGCGAGCCGCCCGACCGAGGAGGGCGTGCTGTGAAGCGGGTCGAGATCACCTACGGCGGCCAGCCGTACAGCCTGCACGACACCACGGCCGCCGAGGTGCGAGAGAGCGTCGAGAAGGCGCTCGACGGCTCGGCGTCGCGGTGGCTCTCGGTCAACCAGGGCGAGGGGGAGCCGCGCGAGACGTCGATCCTCATCACTCCGGGAGTCGCGTTCGCGGTCGCCGACGTCGCTCACTGATCGGCAGTCCCCTGCGGAGGGCTTTCGGCTCGTGAAATCGCGTCGGGCTCGTGAGAATCCGCGATTCCTGCGAGCCGAACGGGATTCTGCGAGCCGGAGATGCCTCGGAGGATCGCGGTGGCCGAGCGCAGGGTCACGCTAGGGTCGGGGGCGTGAAGCAGACGCGAGCGGCCGCTGTCCTCCTGACGGTGCTGGCGCTCGCCGGCTGCACGGCTCCGGCTCCGGAGGAGACCGCTGATTCGTCGGCCGCGGCGCGCGAGGAGTCGCGCGACAGAGTGACGGCCCTCGTCGAGTCGCTCACCGGTCCCCAGGTCGACACCTTCGCGTTCGCGCGCGAGGCGAGCGACGCGGGGGCGGAGGGCGTCGACCTGATCGGCATCGCCTCCTACGACGCCGAGACGCCCGAGGGCGCGTTCGGCACGCTGTCGTTCCGGACGCCGGTCGATGCGACGGCGTTCCCCGACGCGGGGGCCGACGCGTTCTGCTTCGAGGTGTACTTCTCGGCCGCCGGGCCGGTCGCGAGCGACGACTCCGGCGACGGCACCGTCGGCACCATCGAGTGCCCGGACGACGCGACCGTGATCACGCCGCCGCCGGCGGAGGGCTAGGCCGACACCGCCTTCACGACGGCCTTCAGCGTCCCCGGGTCGCCGAGGATGCGGAAGTGCCCACCGGTCTCGATCCGCACGTTGGCCGCTCCCTCGAGCCTGCTGCCCTCGGGGATGTGCGGGTCGAAGAGTCCGTAGACCGAGGTGATGCGGGCGTTCGCCTCGGGGCGGCTCGACAGCAGCAGAGTCGTCGCGTCGCGCGGCGAGAACGAGCGGAGGCTCTTCAGCGGCAGGTAGGCGGCGTACCGCGAGCCGCCGAACGGGGTCGAGACCGCGACCATCCGGTCGACGCGACCCTCGGGATCGAGCTCGGTCATCACGTACTTGCCGATCAGCCCGCCCTTGCTGTGCGCGACGACGACGACTCCGCGGAGGTCGTGCTCGGCCAGATAGGCGGCGACGTCCTCGGCGGTCCGCACCACCGGCCGGCCGTTGCGGCCGAGGCTCGTCAGCACGTGCAGCGGGTGGCCGTGCTCGTGCAGCGGGTCGATGATCGGGCGGAGGAAGGACCACGTCTCCCAGATCCCGGGGAGCACCAGGATCGGCCGCAGGTCTCCGGTGAGGTAGTCGTCGGGCGCGCGGCGCGAGACGAACCCGCGCACCTGCCAGGCGACGGCGTAGGCGTAGTCCTGCGCCCACCAGACGGCGTCGCGCAGCAGAGTCCTCAGGCGCACCGCTCTCACCGGGCCACCGGCTCGAGGTCGTCGGCGAAGCGCGCGAGGGCGCGGGCCAGCGGCTCCGCCTCGGTCCGCGGCACGACATGGCGGGAGGAGCGCATCTCGAGCAGCCGGCCGTCGGAGGCGTGGGCGACGAGCCGCTCGCACCAGTCGCGGGCGCCGACCGGGTCGTCGACGCCGCGGACGACGAGGACGGGCCGGGTGACCGCGGCGAGCCTCCGCTGGATCGGGTAGTGCAGCATCTCGGGGAGCTGCCGGAGGTACCAGCGGACTCCTCCGCGCAGGTAGTCGGTGAGGACCAGCAGATCGACGGGAAGCGGCTCGCCGAGGGTGTCGCGGCCGAGCGCGAGGGCCTGCTGCAGTGCGGTGGGGCGCTGGGGATCGACGACCGGGCCGATCAGGACGACTCCGTCGACGAGCTCGGGAGAGCGGGCGGCGAGCTCGACCGCGACCTGGCTGCCCATCGAGTGGCCGACGACGACCGCGCTCGAGACGCCGCGGTCGGCCAGCACGCGACCGACGAGGCGGGCGTGATCGGCGATGCCGACGCGCTGCTCCGGTGCGCGGTTGGAGCCGAAGCCGGCCAGATCGACGGCGATCACCCGCCCGTGCTCGCGGAGGTGGACGGCGAGCTGCGAGAACGTGTGGTGGGACATCCCGATCCCGTGGACCAGCACGAAGGTGCGTGCGGCGTCGGCGCGGCCGGTGGCGTAGGAGCGGAGCTCGATCCCGTCGAACACGTGGCGCACGGAGGGATCGCGTCGGCGGAGGGGCATGGGCCCAGGGTAGGCAGCCGCCGGGCGCGGGCGCGCGGGGATGCGCCGCGGTGGGCGCGTGGGCTAGGGCCCGCTGTCAACCGCCTCCGCTGCCCGCGGGGCGTGCCTAGCCTCGGAGGACGGTGGCACTCGCGCCGCCCGCGGAGGGACCATCACATGCGCATCGCGATCGTCGGGGCGACGGGCAATCTGGGCACGGCGCTGCTGCGGCGGCTGCAGGGCGAGCCGTCGGTGGAGGAGATCGTCGGGGTGGCGCGCCGCGCCGCCCGGCCGGAGTCGCCCGAGTACCGAGGCGTGCGGTGGGTCGAGGTGGATGTCGCGTCGAGCGAGGCGCCGCGGCTGCTCCGCGAGGCGTTCACGGGGATGGACGCGGTCGTGCACCTCGCGTGGGCGCTGCAGCCGAGCCACGACGAGCCGTTCCAGCGGCTGGTCGACGTCGGAGGCACCGCCGCGGTGCTGGAGGCGGCCGCCGCGGCGGGCGTGGCCCAGGTGGCCGTCGCCTCCTCCGTCGGGGCCTACAGCTCCGCACCGAAGTCGATCCGGGTCGACGAGAGCTGGCCCACGGGCGGGCTGCACACCTCGACCTACAGCCGGCACAAGGCGGCGAACGAGCGCGCGCTCGACGCGTTCGAGGCGGCGCATCCGGAGGTGGTCGTCACCCGGCTGCGCCCGGGCCTCGTGTTCCAGCGCGGGGCGGCGACCGAGATCGCGGGCCTGTTCGCCGGGCCGCGGTACCCGACGCGCTGGCTGAAGGCGGTGAAGCCGCCGGTGCTGCCGCTGCCGCGCACGCTGATCTTCCAGGGGGTGCACGCCGACGACGTCGCCGACGCGTTCTGGCGGGTGCTCGACCAGCGGGCCGGGGGCGCGTTCAACATCGCGGCGGAGCCGGTGCTCACTCCGCAGCGTCTCGCCGACGCGTTCGGCGCGCGCCTGGTGACGGTGCCCTTCGGGCTCCTTCGCTCGATCGTGACCGCCACCTGGCACCTGCGCCTCCAGCGCACCGACGCCGGCTGGCTCGACATCGCGGGCAACATCCCGGTGATGTCGACCGAGCGGGCGCGCACGGTGCTCGGCTGGGAGCCGACCGTCACCGCCGAGGAGGCACTGCGCGAGCTGGTCGCCGGCCTGGGTGACCGCGCGACGGTCGCCGGCTCACCGCCGCTGCGCGGCTGAGGGCCGCAGCGGGCAGGGCCCCGAGTCCTCAGGCCTCGTCGCTCACGCGGATCAGGACCTTGCCGGTCGCGCCGTGCTCGACGGCGTCGTGGGCGGCCGCGGTCTCCTCGAGGGGGAACCAGGTGAGCGGCAGGCCCGCGGACTCGCCGACGGGCAGGGCGCCGTCCTCGAGTGCGGCGGTGATGTCCTCCGCGGCGGCCTGCAGGGCCTCGTCACCGACGGTGTAGAGCAGCAGCCCCTGCCAGCGCGCGTTCTTCGCGAAGCTCGCGACGATCGGGACCGAGAAGTCGTCTCCGTTGTTGTTCGCGTAGTAGCCGATGCTGCCGTGGTTGGCGAGCACCTCGACGTCGAGAACCGCGTTCTGCGCGGGGGCGACCTCGACGATCTGCTCGACCCCGTCGGGCGCGATCTCGAGGATCCTCGAGGCCAGCGCGTCATCGGGGTACTGCAGCACGTGGTGCGCTCCCGCCGCGGTCGCGAGGGCGGCCTTGCCGTCGCTGCTCACGGTCGCGATCACCGTCGCTCCGGCCCAGACCGCGAGCTGGATCGCGGCGTGACCGACGGCTCCTGCACCGCCCTGCACCAGGACGGTGCGGCCCGCGAGCGCCCCGCGGGACAGACGCGTGGGCCCGTGCTCGTGCACGGTCAGCGCCCGGTGCGCCGTCATCGCCGGCACTCCGAGGCTCGCGCCGAGGTCGAAGCCCACGCCGTCGGGCAGGCGGACGACGCGGTTCGCGGGCAGGACGGTCGACTCCTGCGCAGTGCCGGTCGGGCGGCGGTGCGCGGCCAGATGCAGCCAGACCCGGTCGCCGACGGCCAGGCCCTCGACGCCGTCGCCGAGCGCGTCGACGACTCCGGCGCCGTCCTGGTTCGGGACGACCTCGGCGAACGCGAGGTCGCCTCCCGCGCGGGCCTTCCAGTCGGTCGGGTTCACGCCGGAGGCGACCACGCGCACGCGCACCTCACCGGCCCCTGGATCGGCCGGCTCGCGGTCGACGAGCGAGAGGACGGAGGAGGCGCCGGTGGAGGAGTAGACGATCGATCTCATACGGGTGGCAAGAGCGTCCGGCCCGGAGGTATTCCCGGGAGACGACGACGGGCGGCGGACCCGGAGGTCCACCGCCCGTCGATCGAGCAGAGGCTAGGCCTGTCCGTTCTCCTGCACCGCGTGCTTGGCCTCGCGGGCCGAGTCCTTGACGTCGTCGGTGGCGGAGGCGCCCGCCTCCTTGACGTTCTGCGCGGCGTCGGTCGCGGTCTCCTTGACCGAGGCGAAGGCCTGCTGGGCGGGCTCGCGGAGCTCGCCCGCGACATCCTTCGCGGCCTCGGTGACCTTGTCGACGACCGGCTGGGCCGTCTCCTTGACCTTCGAGGCGGCCTGCTTCTCGGCGGTCGAGGCCGGGATCAGCGAGGCGATGAGCATGCCGGCGCCCAGCGCGATCAGGCCGACCGCGAGCGGGTTGCCCTCGGCCTTGCCCTTGACGGAGCCGGCACCGCCCGAGACGGAGTCGCCGGCGTCGTGCGCGGCGCCCATCACGCGGTCGCGGACCGAGCCGACGGCCGACTTCACCTTGTCGGTCTGCCGCTGCGCGATGGCGCTGGGGCTGACCTTCTCGGCGAGGGCGTCGACGTCGCCGCCGAGCTCGAGGCGGGTGCGCTCGATCTCGGCGCGGATCTCCTCCGGCGTCTTGTTCGAGTAGTCGGTGCTTGCAGAGTCGTACGTCATCGTCCTGCCCCGTTCGGCTTGAGGGTTTCGGGAATCTTCTTGAGGGAGTCGACCGTCTCGGGTGCTCCGTCCACGGTCTTCAGGCTCTTGCGCCCGACGGAGTAGAGGATCGCGGCGACGATGCCCCAGAGGACGGCGACGACGACTCCGGACCAGCCGTTGCCGATCAGAGTGCCGAGCGCCCACCAGAGGGCGATCGAGAGGAACAGCACGGCCATGATCGCCGCGTAGCCGGCGCCGCCGAGGAGGCCCGCGCCCTTGCCCGCCTTGCCGGCGGACTCCTTGAGCTCGGCCTTCGCGAGCGCCATCTCCTGGCGGATCAGGGTCGAGAGATCGCGCGAGACCTCGCCGAGCAGGTCGCCGAGCGACGTGCTGCCCGCACGCTGGTCGGGTGTCGGCTCGCCGATCCCGGCGCGATGCGCTCCGGTGGAGTCGGTCACGGTCGCGTTCCCGTCGGGAAGGAGTCGTAGCCGGCCGAGGTCGGCGGCACGCTCAGCGGGTCGGCGATCGGCTCGGTGGGGAGATGATCGGTGTTCGTCGTGCCGTAGCTCGCCGCATCGGGGGCGGCGAACTCGGGACCGGAGGTGTCGCTCGCGGTCTCCTTCTCGTCCTTCGCCTCGGCGGTGAGGGCGCGCACGAGGCGGCCGGCGACGAGGCCGGTCGCGGCGGCGATCAGGATGAACGCTCCCGGACGGCGGCGGGCGAACGACTTGACGTCCTCCAGCAGCTCGGCGGGCTCGCGGTCCTCGAGCCAGGTGGCGACGCCCTGGGCGCGGCCGGCGAGGTTCGAGACGAGGTTCGCGGCCATGTTGTCCTGGCCGCCCTCCCCGTTCGCGAGCGAGGTGAGGTCGTCGCTGAAGGCGCGAGCGCCCTTGGCGGCGTTCTCCTTCTGCGCGTGGGCCTGCTCGGTGAGCTGGCTGCGGCTCTGGTCGAGAAGGTCCTTGACCTGGGTCTTGGCCTCCTGAGCGACGGTGGCCGCCTCTTCCTTGCCGGTGGCGACGACGTCGCCCGCGGCCTGCTTGGCGTCGCCGGCGACGGAGGCGGCCTGCTCCTTGGCAGCGCCTGCCTGCTCCTTCGCGGCGTCGACGGTGCTCGACGAGCCGGAGCCCGACGTGGAGTGCGAGGTGGCAGTGGTGGTGTCGTCGGAGGTCGTGTCGGTCGCGGCGAAGTTTGCGGCGCCGTCTCCGAAGGGGGGTGAAGCGGGATCGATGGTGGACATCGTCGTTCCCTTCCAGGATCGAGTGGGGATGGATGCGTGCCGGCGTCGCCAGTCTGCGAGGCCCCCGAATGCGCGCCAAGGCCGTAGCGCTCGACCCTCGTCCGGGGCTACCATCGCGCGCCTCGGCGACGCCACCGCCACGCGCGGGGGTCGGAGAAGTCAAGCCCCTGCTGTCGGCGGGGAGTCGCGCCTAGCGTCGCCAGCATGACTCCCCTCCGTCTCGACCCGGCCACGCCTCCCGCCCGCACCCTCGGCCGCGGGGTGCGCGTACTGGGGGCGCTCGGCGCCTCCGCTCTGCTGGTCGGACTGCTCGCGGGCTGCACGGGGGACGCGCAGACGCCGGTGCAGTCGGGGGTCGTCGTGCCGACCAGCGCCGATGACGGGTCGAGCCAGACGCCGACCAACGAGCCGTCGCAGACGGTGCCGTCCGAGACGGCGACTCCCGCCACCTGAGATCCGGGCGCGAATCGTGGCACTGCGGTGATCCCCGATCAAGCCCCTCCCCGTATTCAGGGGACGAGCAGCCTGCGCTCCTACGGTCCTCAGTACGTACCGCGCACGACCGATCACGAAGGAGGCTTCACTATGGGGCTCGATGACAAGATCAAGAACGCCGCTCAGGACATCGCCGGCAAGGCGAAGGAAGCCCTGGGCGACCACAAGAACGACGACAGCCTGAAGGCCGAAGGCCAGAAGGACCAGGCCGCAGCGTCGGCCAAGAAGACCGGCGAGGACATCAAGGACGTCTTCAAGTAGGTCTCCCCTCACGACGAAGGCGGCGTCCCCACGGGGGCGCCGCCTTCGTCGTTCCCTCAGCCGGCTACGGCTGCAGGACGACCTTGATGCAGCCGTCCTCCTTCTTCTGGAAGGTCTCGTAGAGGCCCGGGGCGTCCTCGAGCGGGGCGCGGTGGGTGACGAGGTCCATGACACCCAGCGGGTCGCTCGAGTCCTCGACGAGCGGAAGCAGCTCGTCGATCCAGCGCTTGACGTTGCACTGGCCCATCTTCACCGTGACCTGCTTGTCGAACATCGACTTCAGCGGCAGCGGATCGGCCTCGCCGCCGTAGACGCCGCTGAGCGAGACGGAGCCGCCGCGACGGACGAGGTCGAGCGATGCGGTGACCGCGGCGAGCCGGTCGACTCCGACCGTGTCCATCGCCTTGCGCGCGATCGGGTCGGGCAGCAGCCCCGCCATCGTCTGCGCGAAGGACCCCATCGGCGAGCCGTGAGCCTCCATGCCGACCGCGTCGACGACGGAGTCGGGCCCGCGTCCGTCGGTCAGGTCGCGCAGCTGGTCGGCGATGTCGTCCGAGAGGTCGAAGACCTCGACACCGTGGCGCGCCGCCATGGCGCGGCGCTCGGCGACGGGGTCGACCGCGAGGACGCGGTAGCCCTTGTGCACGCCGATGCGCGACGCGAACTGGCCGACCGGGCCGAGCCCGAAGACGACGAGCGAGCCTCCGTCGGGCACCTGCGCGTAGTCGACGCCCTGCCACGCGGTGGGCACGATGTCGCTGAGGAACAGGTAGCGCTCGTCGGGGAGGTCGGTGCCGACGACGACCGAGTTGTAGTCGGCGAGCGGCACTCGGAGGAGCTCCGCCTGACCGCCGGGGACCTGGCCGTACATCTTGGTGTAGCCGAACAGCGAGGCTCCCGAGCCGTACTCGGTGACCTGCGTGGTCTCGCACTGCGACTGCAGTCCGCGGCGGCACATGAAGCACTCGCCGCAGGAGATGTTGAAGGGGACGACGACGCGGTCGCCGACCTTGAGCTTCGTGATAGCGCTGCCGACCTCCTCGACGATGCCCATCGGCTCGTGGCCGAGCACGTCGCCCTTGTCGAGGTAGGGGCCGAGGAGGCGGTAGAGGTGCAGATCCGAGCCGCAGATCGCCGTCGAGGTGATCCGGATGATCGCGTCCGTGGGCTGCTGGATGCGGGGGTCGGGAACCGTCTCGACCGAGACCTTCTCGATGCCCTGCCAGGTGAGTGCGCGCATTGCCTGCTCCGTTCTGCCCGGCTGATCACCGGGCGCATGCCTCTACGCCACACCGTGCGCGGTCGCGGTGGGAGGGGCTTGACGACTCCGCGCGGTTCTTTCCGAGCGGACGCACGGCTCCGAGCGTGCGTGCACCCGGCGTTCACCTGGCACTCGGGTGGGAGGTGGTGGGATGGGGGCATGGATGCTCTCTACACCGCAATCGCCCACGCCTCCGGTGGAGGACGCGACGGCCACGTCCGCACCGAGGACGACCGCCTCGATCTCGACACCCGTCCGCCGAAGGAGCTCGGCGGTTCCGGGGACGGCACCAACCCCGAGCAGCTCTTCGCCGCCGGGTACTCGGCCTGCTTCCTCGGGGCCCTGCACGGAGCCGGTCGCGAGCTGAAGATCGACACCACCGACGCGGCCGTGTCGGCGAGCGTCTCGATCGGCAAGAACGACGACGGCGGCTTCGGCCTCGCCGTCGAGCTCGACATCTACGTGCCGAAGGCCAGTGCCGAGGAGGCGCACGCGGTCGCCGAGAAGGCGCACACGCTGTGCCCCTACTCGAACGCGACGCGCGGCAACATCCCGGTCGAGCTCAGCATCGTCGACTGACGCGACTCTCACGAAGGCCCCCTCTCGTCGCCGGGAGGGGGCCTTCGTCGTCGGTTAGGGTCGAGGCATGATCGACGACGTGGCGCGCGACGAGGCCGAGGCCCGGGCCGAGCTGGAGCAGATCCGGCAGAGCATCGACAACATCGATGCGGCCCTGATCCACCTGCTCGCCGAGCGGTTCAAGTTCACCCAGAAGGTGGGGCGGCTGAAGGCGGCGCACGGTCTGCCGGCCGCCGACCTCGAGCGGGAGGGGCGCCAGATCGCCCGCCTGCGCGCGCTCGCGGAGGAGTCGCACCTCGACCCCGCGTTCGCCGAGAAGTTCCTCGGCTTCATCGTCGCGGAGGTCATCCACCACCACGAGCAGATCGCGAGCGGCGCGGCCGACTGACCCGCTCGTCGGCGCCCGACCCGCACAAGTAAGGCTGGATGCCCGGATCTCGCGATTTCTCGCGGATCCGCGGCGTCCAGCCTTACTTGTGGCGGCTACGCCTCGACGGGGCGGCGCAGGGCGCGGACCGTGGTGACGCGGCGGCGGGCGATGGCGGCGACGGTCAGCAGCAGGCCGAAGACGAGCCAGAGCACGAGGCCGACGACCGAGCCGCCGACGCCTCCGGAGCCCTCGACGACTCCCGACAGCGCGGTCTGCGCGGCCGACAGCGGCAGGAACCCGAGGGCGTCGTCGAAGACGCCCGGCACGGTCGAGATGATGCCGGCGCCGAGGCCGATGACCGCGGCGAGCATCGCGATGAAGCGTCCCGTGCCTCCGAGCAGCGCCACGAGGCCCTGGTTGACGGCGGCGAACGAGGCGCCGACGAGCATCGACAGCAGGGCGAAGCCGACGAAGGTCCACGGCTCGAGGTCGGCGACGAACTGCATGACGATGGCCACCGCGAGCCCCTGCACGACCCCGATCACCAGCGCGGGAACGTAGGAGGAGAGGGCGAGCGCCGCGGAGGAGCGCGTCGACGAGAGAGCGCGGTGCGAGAACGCGGCGAGCACGAGGAAGCTCGCGAGCGCCCCGAGCCAGAGGGCGATCGTCGTGAAGAACGGCACGCTCGAGGCTCCGAACAGAGCTGTCGAGTCGCTGGCGTTCTCGACCGGGTCGGCGACGACGTCGGCGAGGTTCGTCGACTCGGCGTCGGTGTAGGTCGGCAGTTGCGCAACGGCCGCGTCGAGTCCGGTGGCGAGCGTGCGGGCGCCGTCGGCGAGCTGCACGGCGCCGTCCGAGACGCCGCTCGCGCCGTCGGCCAGCTGGTCGGCTCCGTCGGCGGCCGAGGAGGCTCCTGTGGCGAGCTGCGCGGCGCCGTCGGCCGCGGAGGTGGCTCCGGTCGCGAGCTGGCGGGCGCCGTCAGCCGCGGACGTGGCTCCTGTGGCGAGCTGCGTGGCGCCGTCGGCCGCGGAGGCGGCTCCGGTCGCGAGCTGCGTCAGACCGCCGGCCAGCGCTCCCGCGCCGTCGGCGATGCCGCGTGCTCCGGCGGCCGACTGCGCGGTCCCCGCGACGAGCGAGGGCTGCCCGTCCGCTCCGTCGTTGATCCCGGAGGAGATGCCTGCGGCGTACTGCGCGGTCGCGCCCGCCTGGTAGAGCGCGCCCGCCTGGTTCGTCGTGTCGAGCTGGGTTCCGGCCTCGGCGAGGATCTGCGCGCAGACGGGGTCGGTCGCGGCGCACGACTGCGCGAGTGCGGCGATGGTGCCGAGGGAGGTGCCGGTGGTGGTCGCCGACTGCGAGGCGAGGCCCGCGGCCGTCTGCGCGGTGCCGCCGAGTGCCGCGACTCCGCTCGCGAGGCCGTCGAGACCGTCGGCGAGCGACGACGCGCCCGTCGCGAGGCCGGTCGCGCCGGTCGCGGACTGCTGCGCGCCGGTCGCGAGCTGCGAGACTCCGCCCGAGAGGTCGGACGCGCCCGTTCCGAGCGCGGCGACTCCGTCGGCGAGTGACGAGGTGCCGGTGCCGACCTGCGCGACTCCGCTCGAGAGGGAGGACGCGCCCGTCGCCAGCTCGTCGATGCCGTCGGCGAGCGAGGACGTGCCGTCGGCGAGCGAGGACGCTCCGGTGCCGAGCTGGTCGGCGCCGTCGGCGAGGCTGCCGGCGCCGTCGGCCGCCTGGCCGATCTGGTCGTTCAGCGTGTTGAAGCCGACGTAGACGTTCTCGAGGTACGCGGTCGTGAGCTGGGTGTTCAGGAGCGACGTGGCCGTGCTGGTCACGGTCGCCGAGATCGCGTCGTCGACGAGCTTCGCCTTGTCGCTCGTCGCGATGTCGATCGTCGCCTTGGTGGCGTCGGCGGCGTCTCCGGAGTAGGAGGTGGCGGCGGCCGAGAACTCGGAGGGGATCGTGACGACGGTCGCGTAGGTGCCGTCGGCGAGGCCCTGCGCGGCGTCGTCCTTGTCGGTGAGGACCCAGGTGAAGTTGCCGGTCGAGTCGGAGCCCGAGACGTTCGGCACCGGCGTCGGCGACGGCGTGGCCGTGCTCTCGGTGCCTCCGGTCACGAGACCAGCCGCGAGCTGGCGGCCGAGGGGAACGGTCTGGCCGTTGATCTCGACGGGGGTGTCCTCGTTCACGACGGCGGCCGTGATCGTGTCGAGGCGGTCGGTCGGGTTCCAGAGCGCCCAGACCAGCAGGCCGCCGATGGCGAGGGGCACCATCACGATGCCGAGAAGGGTCAGCCACGACACCTTCTTGACGCCGCGGGGGCGTTCGAGGGAGAGCAGAGCCATGTCAGAGGACCTTTGCGACGTCGCGGCGCTCGGCCGCGGGGGAGAGCACCGAGTGATCGGAGGGGAGGAGATCGTCGAGCGCGTCGGCGTCGACGGAGGAGGCGATCACCGTGAAGGTGCGTCCGTCTCGGAGCGCGTGCTCGCGCATCGAGTCGAGCTCGCGCCTGATCTGCGTGCGCAGCAGCGGATCGGTGACCGTGTCGAGGTCGTCGAGCACCAGGATCGGCGGCGCGGTGAGCAGCGCTGAGCGGACCTCGCCGACCGGGTCGGCGGCTCCCGCGAGCCGCACGAGCCCCACTCGGCCCCGTACGGCGGAGGAGCGGATCGGCACGACGAGCCCGTCGACCTTGAGGCGGCCGGAGTCGGGAGCCAGCCGGCCCGCGAGCGTGAGCAGCAGGGCGGTGCGGCCCGAGCGGTGCGGCCCGTGCACGACGAGCGCTCCACCGGCGGGGACGCGCACGGCGACGTCGCTGTAGAGGGGGCCGTCGGGGCCGCCGAGCGTGAGGCCGTCGGCCGCGATCGCGTCGGTCGCGCCGGGCTCCGGCCAGTCGCGGAGCGCGAGCTCCTTGGTGAGCCCCTCGCCCTCGACGTCGAACGACGGCAGGATCCTGTCGAGCCAGCGCGGCATGTGCCAGGCGCGGTCGCCGAGCAGGTGCAGCACCGCCGGCACGAGGGTCATCCGCACAATGAACGCGTCGACGAACACCCCCACCGCGAGACCGAGGGCGATCGGCTTGATGCTGGTGTCACCCTCCGGGACGAACGCGGCGAAGACCGAGAACATGATGATCGCGGCCGCGGTGACCACCTTCGCCGAGCCGACGAAGCCCGACTCCACCGCCGCGCGCGCCGAGCGCCCGTGGACGTAGTCCTCGCGCATCCGCGAGACGAGGAACACCTCGTAGTCCATCGCGAGCCCGAACAGCACGCCCATCAGGATGATCGGCATGAAGCTGATGATCGGGCCGGTCTTGTCGACGTGCAGGGCGTCGGCGAACCATCCCCACTCGAAGACCGCCGCGACGGCGCCGAAGGAGGCACCGACCGAGAGCAGGTAGCCGAGAGTCGCCTTGAGCGGGACCCAGAGCGAGCGGAAGACCATCGTCAGCAGCACCAGCGAGAGGCCGACGACGAGCAGTCCGAAGGGGATCAGCGCCTGGGCGAGACGGTCGGAGATGTCGATGCCGACCGCCGACTGCCCGGTCACCGCGAGGTCGACGCCGTACTGCTCCTGAAAGTAGTCGTGCTTGTCGCGGATCTCGGCGACGAGCGCCTTGGTCGCCTCCGAATCGGGGCTGCCCTCGGGGATCACCTGGATGATGCCGGTGTCGGCGTTCTCGTTCGGGGTGGCGAGCGGCACGGAGGCGACGCCGTCGAGCCCCTCGATCTCGCTCTTGAGATCGGCCATCAGCCCGAGCGGATCGGTCGAGCCGATGATCGTGCCGGTGACGATGAGGGGGCCGTTGTAGCCGGGGCCGAAGTTCTCGGCGAGGAGGTCGTAGGTGTCGCGCGCGGGCGTGCCCTCGGCCTGGTAGCCCGCGTCGGGCAGCGCGAGGCGCAGGCTCATCGTCGGGATGGTCGCGACTCCGAGGACGCCGACGACGGCGATGATCGTGACGAGCGGGAACCGGGTGACGACGCGGACCCAGCCGCGGAAGAAGCCGGCGGGGACCTCGGCGGGGGCGTGCGGGTCGGCGTCGACGGCCGCCTCGGGGTCGGTGTGGGCGCCCTTGGCGGCCTTCTGCGCGGCGGCGGCCTTCTTCTTCCTGCGCGGCTTGGGCCGGAGGCGCTCGCCGGCGAACCCGAGCAGCGCCGGCGTGAGCGTCAGCGCGATGACCACCGCGATCGCGACTCCGCCCGCCGCGGCGATGCCCATCGTGGTGAGGAACGGGATGCCCGCGACCGACAGGCCGACGAGGGCGATGATCACGGTCAGGCCGGCGAACACGACGGCGGAGCCGGCGGTCGCCGTGGCGCGGGCCGTCGACTCCTCGGGGTCCATGCCCTGCCGCAGCTGGTCCTGGTGGCGGCTGATGATGAAGAGGGCGTAGTCGATGCCGACCGCGAGGCCGAGCATCAGGGCGAGCAGCGGAGTCGTCGACGAGATCGAGGCGAAGCGCGTGGCGATGAAGATGGCCGACATCGAGAGCGCGACGCCGAGCAGCGCGGTGACCAGCGGCATGCCGGCCGCGAGGAACGATCCGAACGTGAGCACGAGGACCACGAGGGCGACGACGAGGCCGATCGCCTCGGTGATCGTGACTCCGGGCAGGCTCTGCGAGAAGAGGTCGCCGCCGAGCGAGACGGTGGTGCCCGCGGGCAGCGCATCTTCGAGCGTGGTCGCCTCGGCCTTCAGGGCGTCGCGCGCCTCGGTCGAGGTGGTGGTCGCGGAGCCGTCCATCTGCACCGTGATGACGAGGGCGTCGCCCTTCTCGGAGATCGTGCCCTCGATCGTGTCGGAGTAGGGGTCGGTCACGGCGGCGACCTCGTCGACTCCCTCGAGCTCGGTCACGGCGTCGCCGACCGGTCCCGAGATCGCCGCGTTCTCGACGCTGCTGCCGTCGGCGGTGACCACGACGTAGCGGGCGGACGTGCCGCTGACCTGCGGGAAGGTGCGCTCGAGCTGATCGAGAGCCGTCTGCGACTCGGTCCCCGGGATCGCGAAGGCATTGTCGGTGCCCTGGTTGAGCAGCAGCGCGCCTCCGCCCGCGAGGACGACGACGGCGAGCCAGAGGACGGCGACGAGACGGTGGGCGCGGTGCACCCAGCGTCCGAGTCGGTACAGCAGCGACGACACGCAGGTCTCCTGACGGTGAGGGGGAGGAAGGCGATACGTCTCTGTATCCGATACGTGAATGTATCCGATACAGTCATGTATCTCAATGCAGCTCCACAGCTCCCGGAGGAGACACAGGATGACGTCCGAGGTCCCGGAGACCGCCCGCCGCAGCCGCACTCGCGAGCGCCTGCTCGACGCGGCCTACGAGGTCTTCGCCGACGTCGGCGTGCACACCGCCTCGGTCGAGCAGATCAGCGAGGCCGCCGGATTCACGCGCGGCGCCTTCTACTCGAACTTCTCGAGCAAGGAGGAGCTGTTCTTCGCACTGATGGAGCGCGAGAACGACGCGCGGATCACCACGCTCGTCCAGCAGATGGGGCACAGCCTCCCCAAGGTGGCCGACGGGCCGCTGACGGCCGAGACCCTCGCCGTGGTCATCCTCGACTTCCTGCAGGGCCCTTTCAACGACAATCGGCGCTGGTGCGTCGTGCAGTCCGAGTTCGAGCTGCTGGCGCTGCGCGACGCCGCGATCGCACCGCAGTACCGAGACTTCCGCGCGGGCTTCGACGCGTCGCTCGTGCAGATCGTCGACGACGCGCTGCGCCAGGTGCAGCGCGAGTTCGCGCTCGAGCCGACGACGGCCGTGCGCCTGCTCATCGCGAGCTACGACGACGCGGTGAAGCAGTCGATCCTCGAGGGCGACTCCGACCCGGGGGCGCTCGAGCGCCTCCGGAGCACCCTCACCGCGGTCGTGCTGGCGATCTCGCGCTCGACGGACTGAAGGGCGCGTCCCCGGCGACGCCTCCGCGCGACGAGGATGGACCCATGGAACTGCGTCAGCTCGAACACTTCCTCGCCGTGGCGAAGGAGCAGCACTTCACGCGCGCGGCGAGCGCCCTGCAGATCTCGCAGTCGGGGCTGTCGGCCTCGATCCGCGCGCTCGAGAGCGAGCTGGGCAGCCCGCTCTTCACGCGCAGCACCCGCCGGGTCGAGCTGACCCCGGCCGGGCGCGCGATGCTCGAGGAGTCGGAGCGCTCGGTGGCCAGCGCCGTCGCCGCCCGCGACGCCGTGCTCGCGGTGCAGGGCGTGCTGCGCGGCAGCCTCGCGGTCGGCACCGAGGAGTGCCTGGGTGGCGTGCACCTGCCGCGCGAGCTCGCGACCTTCCGCCGGCAGCACCCGGGGATCGCGCTGCGGCTCATGCACGACGGCTCGGGGACGCTGCTCGACTCCGTCGCGGCCGGACGGCTCGATCTGGCGCTCGTCGCCGACATCGGCTCGACGCCGACCGGGGTACGGACGCGGCCGCTGGCCAGCGAGGGCTTCGCGGTGCTCGTGCACCCCGATCATCCGCTCGCCGACCGCGATGAGTGCCGCATCCCGGATCTCGAGGGCGAGACGATCGTGGGGCTGCAGGAGCACTGGGGCGCGCGGCACCTGGCGGCGCAGGCGTTCGCCGAGCAGGGCGTTCCGTTCGAGGTCGAGCTCGAGGTCAACGACGTGCACACGCTGCTCGACCTCGTCGAGTACGGGATGGGCGTCGCGGTGGTGCCGGCGCACTTCGCCGAGAAGCGGCCCGCGGGGCTCCGGGCGGTGCCGCTCGACGAGCCGCGGCTGGTCTGGCGGACGATGGTCGCGGTGCCGGAGCGGCCGAGCGCGGCGGCACGCGCCTTCGTGGCGGCGCTGCCGGGCTCGTCGGAGCAGAACATCAGCTGAGAGGCAGCCTGGCCGGGTCCCCTCAGCTGATGTTCTGCCCGCTCAGCCGAGCGAGGCGAGCTCCTCCGGCGTGAGCGTCAGGTCGGCCGCGGTCGCGGAGTCGCGGATGCTCTCGGGCCGCGAGGAGCCGGGGATCGGCAGCACGATCGGCGCCTTCGCCAGCTCCCAGGCCAGGCAGACCACCTGGGGCGAGACTCCGTGGGCCTCCGCGACCGTGCCGAACGCCGCGTTGCGCGAGCCGAGCTCGGCGGCGGAGGTGATGCCTCCGAGCGGGCTCCACGGCAGGAACGCGATCCCCAGCTCGGCGCACAGCTCGAGCTCCGGCTCGCTCGAGCGGAACGACGGCGAGAACTGGTTCTGCACCGAGACGAGCCGCGAGCCGAGGATCCCGTGCGCCTCGCGGATCTGATCGGGGTCGGCGTTCGAGATGCCGGCGCGCACGATGACGCCCTCGTCGAGCAGCTCGACGAGCGCACCGATCGAGTCGGCGTACGGCACCGACGGGTCCGGCCGGTGGAACTGGTAGAGGCCGATCGCGTCGACGCCGAGGCGCTCGGCGGAGGCGCGGGCCGCCTCCTTCAGGTGCTCGGGGCGGCCGTCCTGCGTCCAGTTCTCGCCCGGAGGACGCAGGTGCCCGCCCTTCGTCGCGACGAGGACGCCGGAGGTGTCGCCGCCGTAGCTGCGGAGCGCCTCGGCGATGAGGAGCTCGTTGTGGCCGAGGTCGCCCTCGACGGGCAGGTGGTAGGCGTCGGCCGTGTCGATCAGGGTGACGCCGGCGTCGAGGGCGGCGTGGATCGTGGCGACCGCTCGCTCGCGGTCGGGGCGGCCCTCGATCGACATCGGCATGCCGCCGAGTCCGATGGCGCCGACCTGGAGGTCGCCGATGGTGCGCTGCTTCATGGGTGTGGTCCTTCGTGTGTCTGGAGTGAGAGGAGTGTCAGTGGGGCGATCAGGCGGCGCCGATCACCAGGCGTAGTCCTCCGGCGCCGTGCGGTGGCCGGGGAAGATCTCGTCGAGGCGGGCGAGGTCGTCGGAGTCGAGGGTGATGTCGACCGCGGCGACCGCGCTCTCGAGCTGCTCCATCGTCCGGGGTCCCGTGATCGGGCCCGTCACTCCGGGCTGGTGCAGCAGCCAGGCGAGCGCGAGCTCACCCGGCGCGATACCGCGCTGGCGGGCGAAGGCCTCGTACTGCTCGAGGGCGGGGCGGTGCTTCTCGATCGCCTCGAGACCGCGGGCCGAGGTGCGGCGGCTCCCCGACTCCGTCTTCTCGAGCACGCCGCCGAGGAGCCCGCCCTGCAGCGGCGACCAGGGGATGACGCCCAGGCCGTAGTGGCGCGCGGCGGGCAGGACCTCGCGCTCGATGTCGCGCACGGTGAGGTTGTAGATCGACTGCTCCGAGGCGAGGCCGGTGAAGTGGCGGGCCTTCGCGGCCTCCTGTGCCTGCGCGATGTGCCAGCCGGCGAAGTTGCTCGAGCCGACGTAGAGCACCTTGCCCTGCTGCACGGCGACCTCCATCGCCTGCCAGATCTCGTCCCACGGGGTCGTGCGATCGACGTGGTGGAACTGGTACAGGTCGATGTGGTCGGTCTGCAGGCGGCGCAGGCTGTCATCGAGGGCGCGGCGGAGGTTCAGTGCCGAGAGGCGGCCGCCGTTGGGCCAGGAGTCGCGGCCGCGCTCGGATCCGGGCGCCGCGTACTGCTCCATGTCGCCGAAGAACTTGGTCGCCAGCACCGTGCGCTCGCGGCGCTCGCCGCCCTGCGCGAACCAGCGGCCGACGATCTCCTCGGTCGCACCGCGCGCGCCCTCGCCGCCGTAGACGTTCGCCGTGTCGAAGAAGTTGACGCCGAGCTCGTGCGCACGATCCATGATCGCGAACGAGTCGGGCTCGGTGGTCTCGGGGCCGAAGTTCATGGTGCCGAGGATCGCGCGGGAGACGGACAGGCCTGTGCGGCCGAGGTGCGTGTACTGCATGACCCCCAGCCAACGCCTCCCGGGGCCGGGTGTCCAACACGGAGCCGCGATGGGATTCAGCGGCGGTGGAGGTGAATGGCGGCGCGGCGGGGTTCCCGATCGACGCCTCCGCCCCGGGCTAGAGTCGCGGGGTGACCACCAGGACGTACCCCCAGCGCACCGTGATCGCCCTCGCGTCGGTGCTGCTGCTGGCGGGGTGCACGTCGGCACCCGAGATCTCGGCGACGACTCCCGCGGGATCGGAGTCGTCCGCCGCGGCGGCTCCGGCCGCGACGGCTCCGGCCGAGACCGGCGAGGCGGAGACGGGCCCGCGGCCGGTCCCGAGCGTCACCCTCACCCCCGAGCCGGTCGTCACCAGCCCCGAGCCGGTGCCCGCGACGGGGGTGTGCGAGATCAGCTACGTCGACGCGGCCGAGGCCGGCACCGTCGGCGGACTCGACATCGAGGTCGTGCGCGACCGCGGCTCGCGCACCGGCGCCACCGGAGAGGTGACGACGGGGACCGACGGGACCCCCGCCTCCTATCTGGTGGCCGTGGGCGACGTCAGCGAGAACATCGCCGACCGCTTCTGCGTCAGCGCGGAGTTCCTCGACGCGCTCAACTCGGTGCGCCGCGACGGCGTCACGATCGACAGCCTCTTCGCGGGCGACACCCTCAATCTCAGTCCCACGACCGTGACCAGCGTCGGCACCCAGAACGGACGCGTGCTCGAGAATCCCGAGCCCGAGACCCTCCCCGACCAGGACTGACGGCCCGCGCCCCCTCGAGTCCTCAAGAGTTGTCGTACTCGCACGTCGACTACGACAACTCTTGAGGACTGGAACGGTTCATCCGCGTGCGGGTGGCGCGGTCAGAGGCCGATGACGCCGACGAACGCGGCGGACAGGGCGAGGGTGCCGGCGAAGCCGAGTGCGCGCGTGCGGCTCCGCGCCGGATCCTCGAGCCACGGGAGCGCGGGCCAGCGCAGCACCGCGCCGGCCGCTCCCGCCGCCACCACGGCAACCAGCACCAGCCAGGGGACGATCGTCAGCAGCGTCCAGTCGGCGAAGGATCGCACGAGGAACAGGACGATCACCGCCTCCACACCGCGAGTGAGCACCCGCAGGCGATCGCGGTCGAGGAGTGTCGCGCGGAGCCGGAGGGTCCCGAGCGCGAACCGGACTGCCGTCCAGGCGGCGACGATCAGGGCGATGACGGTGGCGATGATCACGAGTCCTCCTCCAGGACGTGGCTGAGCAGTCGCATCCCGAGGCTGTCGACCGTGCTCGCGGTGTTGCCGTTGACGAACACGGCGACGCCGCGCTCCCTGTCCATCGCGAGCATCGTCGCGTAGCCGGCGGTGCCTCCGTTGTGCCACGTCGCCGACCCGCCGCCGACGGCCTCGGAGGTGAACCAGGAGAGCCCGATGCGGTCGCCGTCACCCGCGTCGAACCGCGGATCGAGGACATCGGCGGCCGGAGCACCGAGCGCGGGGTCGTCGGTCAGGAGTGCCTGGGCGTAGCGGGCCATGTCGGCGGCGGTCGAGCGCACGCCTCCTGCCGGCGCGTAGCCCTCGAGCGTCCAGGCGTCGACCGCGCGGCCCGACTCGGAGGAGCCGGTCGGTGCGCCGGGCGCGAGGGCGTCGGCCGTGGTCGGGATCGAGCTCGCGTCCATGCCGAGCGGGGCGAAGACGCGGTCGCGCAGGAGGTCGGCGTACTCGACACCCTCTGCGCGGGCGAGGGCCTGCCCGAGGACGGCGGCGCCGAGGTTGGAGTACGCGACCTCGCCGTCGCCGAGCGGAGCCGCGGCCGCGTGGCGCAGGACGTCGTCCTCCGAGAACGAGGCGTACGGATCCGCGCCCCGCAGCTGGGCGAGCGCCGTCACGGCCGTGTCGCGCAGGTCGGAGGAGAGGCGGGGCAGCCCTGAGCGATGGCTCGCCAGCTCCTCGAGGGTGCCGGGGAAGTCGCCGAGCTCGGCGTGGTCGGACGCCGGATCGTCGAGGGCGACCGTGCCGTCCGCCGCGCTCTGGGCGAGGAGGAGCGAGGTCATGGTCTTGGTCACCGAGCCGATCTCGACCTCGGTGCTCTCGTCGGCCCCGAGCCCGGCGAAGCGGACGCCGTCGGGGGTGACCACCGCGGCGACGAGCTGGTCGCGCGCGCCTCCTCCGACGTTCTCGTGCAGCCAGTCGGCGATCCCGGCGTCGCCGGTGCGCTCGGCCGAGAGGGCCGGAGTGGCGGGGCGGAGCAGCACGCCGCCGACCAGGACGGCGAGGGCCGCGGCTCCGGCGGCGATCTTCAGTCGGTTCATCGAGGGCCTCCCGAGGCGAGCAGGATCACGAGCAGCGGCACGAGGCGCTCGGGAGGGATGCCGTAGCGGCCCCGCCCGCGCGCCTCGAGCCATCCGGCCGCGACGAGCTGGTTGACGTGGTGGTAGATCTGACCGGTCGTGCCGGCTCCCTCGCTCTCGGCGAGCTGGGCGACGGTCTCGACTCCGCCCGCGATCGCCTGCAGGAAGCGCAGGCGCACCGGGCTGCCGAGCGCCGCGAGCGCGGTCGGGCCGGGGCTCGAGCCCCAGTCGCGCTCGAAGAAGGCGTCGGTCGTGAGCCCGTACTGCCACTCGACCGGGCCGGCCGGGGTGCCGACCGCGCCGGCGAAGACGACTCCGCCGGGCGAGGGCAGGCGCTCTTTGAGGGCGGTGAGGGCCCAGAAGGGGTCGACGGCGGCGGAGGCGTCCCGCGGCGCCGCGACGCCGCCCGCACTCTCGAGGAGGTCGAGCCTCTCGCGGAGCTCGTCGAGCTCGGCGGCGAGGTCGCGCGGTGCTCCGGTCATGCCTCGACTATTGCAAACATTCCGTAATTACGGAAGTCGGGTAGGCGCCACTGTCCACTCCGCAGAAGTTGTCGTACTGGGAGGTCGAGTACGACGACTTCTGGAGGGTGGAGCGGCTCAGGCGGCCGCTCAGGCGAAGTGGGCGGGCAGCACGGCGCCGTTCACGGCGCGGAGCTCGTCGAGGGGGAGTGTGAACAGCCCCTGCACCTCGACCACGGGCGCCTCCGCGTCGGTCACGCCGATGCGCAGCACCGGGTAGCCCCGGCCCTCGCACAGTCCGCGGAATTTCACGTCGTCCTCGCGCGGCACCGACACGAGCACGCGGCCGGTCGACTCCGAGAACAGGGCGGCCGTCGCGTCGACGCCGTCGCGCTCCATCAGCTCGTCGAGCCAGATGCGCACGCCCACGCCGAAGCGCAGCGCCGACTCGGCGAGCGCGACGACGAGTCCGCCGTCGGCGAGGTCGTGAGCGGAGGCGAGGAGCGACTCCCGCGAGCCCGCCGCGATCAGCTCGGCCAGAGCCTTCTCGGCGGCGAGGTCGAGCCGCGGAGGCAGGCCGCCGAGGTGGTCGTGCACGGTCCCGGCCCATGCCGAGCCGTCGAGCTCGTCGCGGGTGACGCCGAGCAGGTAGACGTTGTCACCCTCGTCCTGCCAGCCCGAGGGGATGCGGCGGCCGACGTCGTCGATCACGCCGAGCACGCCGACCACGGGAGTCGGGAAGATCGGCACGTCGCCGGTCTGGTTGTAGAACGAGACGTTGCCGCCGGTGACGGGGATCTCGAGCTCGAGGCACGCATCGGCCAGGGCGCCGACGGCCTCGCGGAACTGCCACATCACCTCGGGGTTCTCGGGGCTACCGAAGTTGAGGCAGTCCGAGACGGCGACCGGGGTCGCCCCGGTCACGGCGACGTTCCGGAACGCCTCCGCGAGCGCCAGCCTGGCGCCCTGGGCCGGGTCGAGCTGGCACCAGCGGCCGTTGGCGTCGGTGGCGACCGCGAAGCCGAGCCCCGACTCCTCGTCGACGCGGATCATGCCTCCGTCGTCGGGGTAGCTCAGCGCCGTGTTGCCGAGCACGTAGCGGTCGTACTGCGAGGTGATCCAGCTCTTGTCGGCGAGGTTCGCCGAGCCCAGCAGCGCGAGGGTCTCGGCGCGGAGCGCGTCGCCGTCGCTCGAGCGGGGGAGGCGCGAGGACGAGTCGGCCTGCAGCGCGTCGAGCCACGCCGGGTACTCGATCGGGCGCTCGTAGACCGGGCCGTCGACCGCGACGGTGCGCGGGTCGACGTTGACGATCTCCTCGCCGTGCCAGTTGATGATCAGGCGGCCGGAGTCGGTGACCTCGCCCAGCACGCTGGTCTCGACGTCCCACTTGCCGACGACCTCGAGGAACGCGTCGAGCTTGTCGGGGCGGACGACGGCCATCATCCGCTCCTGCGACTCCGACATCAGGATCTCCTCGGCGGTGAGCGAGGGGTCGCGCAGCAGCACCGAGTCGAGCTCGATGAACATGCCGCCGTCGCCGTTCGAGGCGAGCTCGGAGGTGGCGCACGAGATGCCGGCGGCGCCCAGATCCTGGATGCCCTCGACCAGGTCCATGCGGAACAGCTCGAGGCAGCACTCGATGAGCACCTTCTCGGCGAACGGGTCGCCGACCTGCACCGCGGGGCGCTTGGTCGGGCCGCCGTCGGCGAACGTGTCGGAGGCGAGGATCGACGCGCCGCCGATGCCGTCGCCTCCCGTGCGCGCACCGAAGAGCACGACCTTGTTGCCGACGCCGCGGGCGTTCGCGAGGTGCAGGTCCTCGTGGCGGAGGACCCCGACCGCGAGCGCGTTCACGAGCGGGTTGCCCTGGTAGACGGAGTCGAAGTAGGTCTCGCCACCGATGTTGGGCAGGCCGAGGCAGTTGCCGTAGAAGGAGATGCCGGCGACCACGCCGTGCACGACGCGGGCGGTGTCGGGGTCGTCGATCGCACCGAAGCGCAGCGCGTCCATGATCGCGACCGGCCGCGCGCCCATCGAGATGATGTCGCGGACGATGCCGCCGACTCCGGTCGCCGCGCCCTGGAACGGCTCGATGTAGCTCGGGTGGTTGTGGCTCTCGATCTTGAAGGTGACGGCCCAGCCCTCGCCGACGTCGACGACTCCGGCGTTCTCGCCCATGCCGACCATGAGGTTCTTCTTCATGGCGGGCGACACCTTCTGCCCGAACTGGCGGAGGTACATCTTCGACGACTTGTACGAGCAGTGCTCGCTCCACATCACCGAGTACATCGCCAGCTCGCCGCTCGTGGGGCGGCGGCCGAGGATCTCGCGGATGCTCGCGTACTCGTCGGGCTTCAGGCCCAGGGCGGCGTAGGGCTGCTCGCGCTCGGGCGTCGCCTCGGCGTTCGCGGTGGTGTCGGGGACGCTGTGTGCCATGGCTCGAGGGCTCCAGGAGAGGGGGGCGGGATGCGCGACGATCCTACCGGCCGCCGGATGCGGGCCTGAGGGGGCCGTCGGCTTAGGCTCGTGCGCGTGAAGCGGGCGGGGACGGCAGCACGAGGCGTCGCACTGGTCGGGGTCTTCCTCTGGGGGCTCTACCAGTGCTTCGGCAGCCTCGGTGCGGCGAACATCTCCTCCGACGAGCCCGTCTACCTCACCGCCGGCTGGGACTACCTGCACGGCGACGTGAGCGCGAACCTCGAGCACCCGCCAACGGCCAAGTACCTGATCGGCCTCGCGCAGGTCCTCCTCGGCGAAGGAGTCGTCGCGGGGCGCGTCGCGGCCGGGGCGGCCGCGTTCCTCACCGGCGTCATCCTCTGGTTCTGGCTCAAGCGCGAGCTGGGCGCCGTCCTGGCGCTCGTGCCGGCCGGGCTCTTCCTGCTCTTCCCGCGGACCACGCCGGACGGCAGCACGCGCATCGACCGGCTCGGGCTGCTCGACCCCTTCATGGTGCTGTTCGCGGTGGCGGCGATGGCCGCGGCGTGGGCCTGGGCGCGGCGAGGCCGCTCCGAGGAGCCCGATCGCGGCTGGCTGATCGCCCTCGCCGGCGTCCTCTTCGCTCTCTCCGTCACCTCGAAGCTGCCGACCGCGATGCTGGCGCCCGTGTTCCTCCTGCCGCTGATCATGGTCGGGAGCCGCCGCCGCGCCCTGCGCGGATTCGTCGCGTTCTCGGCCGCGTTCGTCGTCTCGGCGCTGCTGCTCTACCTGCCCGTGCACCCCGTCGAGGCGATCCGGTACCTGCTCGAGTTCCAGTCGGAGCACAACGCTGGCGGTCACCTGATCGACGTCGCCGGGCGGGCGTACCAGTACCCGCCGTGGTGGGCGAACCTGTGGTTCACGGCCGCGGGGATGGGGCCGTTCGCCGTCACGATCCTCGTCATCGGCTGCGTCCTGGCCCTGTTCGCGCCGCGACAGCGCGCGCTCGTGCTCTACCTCGGGAGCGCGACCGCGCTCCTCCTGGTGTTCCACGTGCTGATCAGCTCGGTCGCCCTGCCGCACTACTACGGGGCGTGGGCGTGGCTGCTCTGCGCGATCGCCGGGGTCGGCATCGCGGAGGCGCTGCGCGGCCGGCTCGTGGTGCCCTTCGCGCGGCCGCTCGGCGCGCTCCTGCTCGCCGCCTCCGTCGTGGTCGCGGTGGCCACGACGGCCGGGATCGCCCAGGAGCGCCCGACCGGCATCGCCCGCGTGCCGGAGGCGCTGCACGAGCGCGGGCTCGACGAGGGGCTGATCCTCGTGCAGGGCATGTCGTCGGGCCGGTACTCGCCCTACATCGGCGACCGTGTCACGACCGATCCGGCGGCCCCGGGGATCGTCGCGATCGCGATCCAGCGGTCGGCGCGCTTCCCCGTCGTCCCCGAGGTCGAGGCCTACCTCGAGACCGATCCGGCCACGGTGCAGCTCGACGGGCTGACGCTGGTGCTCGGCGCTCCCTGACGGGTCAGTGCGCCGTGCACGCCCCGGAGTCGACCGTCGCCGACAGCCCAGCGGCCTGCGACGCGACCGGCGCGAGCACCGAGAGCGGGATCGCGTAGCCGACGTTGTCGACCGACGCCGCCTTGCCGAAGACGACTCCCGACACGGTGCCGTCGAGCGAGAGCAGCGGGCCGCCGGAGTTGCCCTGGTTGACGACCGCCGCGAGCGTCAGCACCTCCCGCATCGTCGGTGCGCCGTCGACCATCAGCGAGACGGTGGCGTCGGAGGAGATCTCGGCCGAGCCGAGCGTCAGCGGTCCGCCGAAGGGGTAGCCGGCCACGACCGCGTCGTCACCCGCCGCGACCGTGTCGTCGAGGGCGAGCGGAGTCGCGTCGAGGCCGTCGACCGCGATGACCGCCAGGTCGGCGGCCGGGTCGACGTAGACCACGCGGCCGGTGCGCGGCGGTTCGCCGGGCGACTCGACCACCGGCTCCGACACTCCGGCGACCACGTGCGCGTTGGTCACGACCCGGTCGTCGGACACGACGAAGCCGCTGCCCGTGACTCCGACGTCGCAGGCCCAGGCGGTCCCGGAGACGCGCACCACGGAGTCGGCCGCGGTCGCCACCTCGGGGTCGTCGGTCGAGACCTCGGGGATGCTCGGCGCCTCGGTCGGTGCGTCGAGGGCGTCGACGACCCACGAGGTGCCCTGGTCGACGACGGTCGACTGCAGCTGGGCGAGGAACGCCCGCACCGGGTCCGGGGTCAGGTCGTCGATGGTGCGGATGACGGTGGAGCCGGCGACGGACGTGGTGACCAGCGGGACGCCGAGCAGCGAGACGGCGGAGGTGACCGCGATCCAGACGAGCCCGGTGATGGCGACGCCGGCGACGCCTCCGGCCAGGCGGTCGAGCAGCCCCAGCTTCACCTTGTCGGCGCCGCGCCCGAACACCGCGCCGATCGTCGCTCCGATCGCGTAGCCGATACCCAGGCACAGGATCGCCGTGCCGATCACGGCGAGCAGGCGCCACTCGCTGCCCGCGGCCCACGACGAGACGGCCGGCACGGCGAAGGAGGCGGCGACGGCGCCGGCGACGACACCCGCGAGGCCGCCGACCGTGCGCAGCAGCCCGCGGCGGAGGCCGTCGACGAGCGCGCCGATGAGGCTGAGGACGACGATGACATCGACGATCACGGATGCACCCATGCGGTGCTCCTCACGGTCGCGGCGGGCGGGGGTCCTCCAGCATGACCGACGGCGGATGCGCGGACGCCCGGAGGAGCCTGCGAGTCGCGGGTGCTGGTGCGGTGTGCAAGTGCTGGTGCCATCTGCAGGTGATCGTGCGATCTGCAGGTGATGAGGCCTCTCCGCCCGGCGAACACGCTGCGGGAGGCGCTTTCCTCACGCGATCTCCTGCAGATCGCACCGACTCCTGCACATCGCACCCGGGCGTACCCCCCGGCTCAGAAGAACGAGATGCAGTACGGCTCCGCGATCGGCGCGAAGAAGCGGTCGACGCGCTCGCGATCGGCGACGGCGATGCCGACCGTGCCCGCGCGCGCGAGCGTCGACGGGCGCACCGACCCGAGCAGCAGCGAGCCGAGATCGGCGACGTCCAGCTCGACGGTCGGTGAATCGGAGGACCGCTCGACGCGGCCCTCGCCGCCGGACGCCGTGATCCGGTACGAGCCGTCGACGAGACCGAGCGCGTCCTGCACGGCGATCACGAGGGTGCCGTCGGTCGTCCACGGGCGGGCCTCGAACGCGGCGGCGACGTCGAGCACCCGGGTCCAGATCAGGTCGGACACGCTGGTCACCGAGACCACCCGCGGGTCGCGCAGCGCCCAGGCGAGCGGGTCGTCGCCGGGGGCCATGTCCCAGGTGACGGAGGAGGCGAGGTCGACGGCGCCGAGGAAGCCCCAGAGCCCGAGGTAGGCGTCGTCGCTGCCCGCGACGAAGTCCACGATCTCGAGGACGCGGTCGTCCTCGTCGGGACCGGTGGCGCGATAGGTGACGTAGCCGTCGAGCGTGCCGTCGGCGGCGAGGTGCACCGCCGAGCGGACGTCGCGGCCCGGATCCGTCGCGCCCGTCTCGGTGCCGACGGCGTTCGCGGCGTAGCGCGACTGGCGGGTGAGCGATCCGGGCGTGCGCGCCTGGAACAGGGCGAACACCTCCTCGACCCGCGACTGCAGCCAGGTGGTCGCGACGACCTCGACGCGGCCGGCCGGCTCGACCTGGAGGCCGAACCGCGGACCGGTGTCGACGCGGACGGAGCGCGTGAACGCCGAGCGGCCGAAGCCGAAGCGGCGGTAGATCGAGGCCTCACTGGCGGTGAGCACGGCGACGGCGGCGCCGCTCTGCTGGGCGAGGCGCAGATCCTCCGTGATCATCGCGCGGAGGATGCCGCGACGGCGGTGCGTCGCCCGCACCGTCACCTGCGAGACGAGGTGCGCGGTGAGCTCGCGGCCGCGGCCGACCTGCAGCGAGCCGGGGAAGCCGGCGTAGGTCGCGACGGGCACGCCCGCTCCGTCGAGCCCCTCGGGGGCGGCGGAGTCGAGCACCGCGGTCAGCACGCGGCCGTCGGCGACCATGTGCTCGGCCCAGTCGCGCCACTGCTCGGGCGTGTACTCCTTCTCGTGGAATCCCGCGTTGATCGCGACGCCCCAGGCGGCCGTGGCGGTGTCGGGGCCGCCGTCGGCGGAGAGGGCGGCGGGGAAGCGTCGGAAGTCGAGACCGGGGAGGGACATCCGTCCAGCCTATTGATCGGGCGCGCCCGTCGTCGTCTCGCGCCCCGATCCCGTGCACGCCCGGGCACCTCGGGCTCGCGGAACCCGGTTCGGCTCGTCGAATCGGCCGATTCATACGAGCCGAACGCGATTCCACGAGCCGAAGCTCCCGTCAGACCGCCGACCACCGGCGCTCGAGCGCCGCGTCCACCGCGTCCGCCAGCTCGCCCACCCGCGCCGACGACTCCGGAGCCCCCGCGAGCACCCGCGCGCACGCCTCCGCCACCGCCGCGCGCCGCCGGGGCAGCGTCGCGGTGAACGCGCAGTCGCGCAGCAGCAGCAGCGTCCGCTCGACCGGCAGCGCCTCGACCGGCACGGCCGCCAGCCGCCGCTCGAACGACGACTCGGCCGTCATCACGCGGAGGAAGCCGTCCGGATCCTGGAACGCCGCCGGCGGATCCGGCACCCGTGCGAGCAGGGCCAGCGCCGAGGCGAGCGCGTCGAGGTCTCCGCCCTCCACCAGCGCGCGCAGCTGCGAGTCGACGTCGGCCGCCGGGCCCGGCCCCAGGGTGACGGCCGCGAGCGCCTCCGCGTCGAGGCGCCGCTCCTCCTCCTCGCTCGGGATCGTCTCGATCGAGGACCACCACGAGAGCAGCGGAGTCGCGGCGACGGCGAAGTCGCCGGGTCGCCGCTCCAGCGCGATCATCAGATCGGCGCGGGCGGCGAGGCCGATCAGCGCGTCGACATCGACGGCGAGCACCGTGCCCGACTGCGGCGGCAGCACGAGGTGCCGGCCCGACGGAGGCGTGACCTCCGCCCGGGTCCGCGCCCCCGGCCCGCGCGTGCTCGCGCGCAGGATGTCGTCCTCGAGCCCGCCGCCCCGTCGTCGTCCGCTTCCGCGCGCCATGCCGCCACGCTACCGTCGGCCGCATGACCCGATTCGTCGCGCTGCTGCGCGGAGTGAACGTCAACGGCCGCACCGTCCGCAGCGCCGAGCTCGCCGAGACCGTCGCGGCTCTCGGGGTGGAGCGGGTGCGCACCGTCCTCGCGAGCGGCAACGTCGCCTTCGACTCCGACCGCGACTCCGCCGACCTGAAGCCCGCCCTCGAGGCGGCCCTCGGCGAGCGCTTCGGCTACGACGCCTGGATCGTCCTCGTGACGCAGGAGGCGCTCGCCGCGGCCGCGCGCGCCTACCCGTTCCCGCGGATCGACGACGAGGCGCATCCGTACATCGTGTTCGGCTCGGACCCCGCGGCGCTCGATGCGCTGGAAGCGGCGATCGGCGAGCCCGACCCGGCGATCGAGCTGCTCGCCCGCGGCGACGGAGTCGTCTACTGGCGCTGCCCCCGCGGCTCCTCGACCGACACCCCCGCCGCGAAGGTGCTGGCGCGCGCGGCGTACCGCTCGAGCACGACGACCCGCAACCTCCGCACCGTCGAGAAGCTCGTCACCGCCTGAGCACCCGAGGCTGAGAAGTCCCACATTATTTGGTTAGGCTGTCCTTAGTGCTCGGCCCCGCGAAGGGCCACAGCGCTCCACGACCGCCTCCGAAAGGGAACAATGCCCCGCGCCACGAAGCCGCTCGCGCTGCTCGCCACTGCCCTGCTCACCGCCGGCCTCGCCGGCTGCTCCTCCGCCGCGACAGGGTCGGAGGACGCGTCGAGCGGCTTCAGCCCGATCACGATCGAGCACGCGCTCGGCACGACGACCATCGAGGCGCAGCCCGAGCGCGTCGCGACCGTCAACTGGGCCAACCACGAGGTCCCGCTCGCGCTGGGCGTCGTCCCGGTCGGCATGGCCGCCGCCAACTTCGGCGACGACGACGGCGACGGACTCCTCCCGTGGGTGACCGAGAAGCTCGACGAGCTCGGCGGCGAGACCCCCGTGCTGTTCGACGAGACCGACGGCATCGACTTCGAGGCCGTGGCCGACACCCGGCCCGACGTCATCCTCGCCGCCTACTCCGGCCTGACCCAGGAGGACTACGACACCCTGAGCGAGATCGCTCCCGTCGTGGCGTACCCCGAGACCGCGTGGGGCACCTCCTGGCGCGACACCATCACCCTGAACAGCCGGGCCATGGGCATGGCCGACGAGGGCGAGGAGCTCGTCACCGAGCTCGAGGGCGAGATCGAGGAGGCCGCGGCCGCGTTCCCGCAGCTGGCCGACACCTCCGCGATGTTCCTGACCCACGTCGACCCGACCGACCTCAGCCAGGTCAGCTTCTACACGACGCACGACACGCGCCCGGCGTTCTTCGCCGACCTCGGACTCGCCACCCCCGGGAGCATCGAGACCGCCTCCGCCTCCACGGACGCGTTCTCGCTCACGCAGAGCGCCGAGCAGGCCGACGCCTTCACCGACGTCGACGTCATCGTGACCTACGGCGACGACGAGCTCGTCGCCACCCTGAAGGCCGACCCGCTGCTCTCGCAGATCCCGGCCGTCGCGAACGACGCCATCGTCCGCCTGCCCTCCACTCCCTTGGGCACCGCCGCGAACCCGACCCCGCTGTCGATCTCGTACGTCCTCGACGACTACCTCGCCCTGCTGGCCGAGGCCGCCGACAAGGCCGCGTGACCCTCACCGCCCCTCCTGCCGCCTCGGGCGTCGCCGCCGTGCGGCGCCCGAGGCGTCTGCGTGCGCTCTGGCTGCTCGCCGCGGTCGGGGCGCTGGTCGGCGTGGGCGTCCTCTCGGTGCTGATCGGCTCGCGCGATGTGGGCTGGAGCGATGTGATCGCGGCGCTCGGAGGATCGACGGACGGCTTCGAGCAGGCGGCGGTGGCCAAGCGCCTCCCGCGCACCGCGCTCGCGATGATCGCCGGCGCCGCACTGGGCGTGGCCGGCGTGCTGATGCAGGGCGTCACCCGCAATCCGCTCGCCGACCCCGGCATCCTCGGTGTCAACACCGGAGCCTCGCTCGCGGTCGTCACCGGCATCGTCTTCTTCGGCCTCAGCACCGCGACCGGCTACATCTGGGTCGCGATCACAGGCGCGGCCGTCGCGGCGGTCTTCGTCTACGTCGTCGGCTCCCTCGGGCGCGGGGGAGCGACCCCGCTCAAGCTCGCCCTCGCCGGTGCCGCCACCTCGGCGGCGCTCGTCTCGGTGATCAGCGCGATCATCCTGCCGCGCGCCGACCTCTCCGGGGGCATCCGCTCGTGGCAGATCGGCGGACTGGGCGGCGGCGCCTTCGCGAGCATCGGCCAGGTGCTGCCCTTCCTCGCCGTCGGCCTCGTGATCTGCGTGCTCTCGGCCAAGAGCCTGAACACCCTGGCGCTCGGCGACGAGCTGGCGGCCGGCCTCGGGGAGCGGGTGGCCGTGGCCCGCGGAGCAGCGGCCCTGGGTGCCGTGATCCTGTGCGGAGCGACCACCGCGATCACGGGGCCGATCGGCTTCGTCGGCCTGGTCGTCCCGCACGCGTGCCGCCTGATCGTCGGAGTGGACCACCGCTGGCTGCTCCCCTTCTCGGCCGTCACCGGCGCGATCCTCCTCACCGGCGCCGACATCGTGGGTCGCATCGTCGCGCGCCCGAGCGAGATCGACGTCGGCATCATCACCGCGCTCATCGGCGCTCCTGTCTTCATCGCGATCGTCCGCCGTCAGAAGGTGCGGGAGCTGTGACCGCCGTGCTCGAGCGGAGCCGCTCCGACACCGCTGCCGCCGTCGCCGCGGGCCGTCGTCGCCGCGGCGCCCGCCGCCGCGCGATCGTCGTCGTGCTCGCGGTCTCGGTCGCCGTCGCCTTCGGACTCTCGCTGGTCTACGGCCAGACCGTCTACACGCCCGGCGAGGTGCTCCGCGTCGTGCTCGGCGAGCAGGTGCCGGGCGCCGGCTTCACCGTCGGGCGCCTCCGCCTCCCGCGCGCCGTGCTCGCGGTGCTCGTCGGCCTCTGCTTCGGCATCGGCGGAGTCAGCTTCCAGACGATGCTGCGCAACCCGCTCGCGAGCCCCGACATCATCGGCATCAGTGCCGGCGCGTCCGCCGCCGCAGCGTTCGCCATCGTGACGCTGTCGCTCGGGTCCACGCAGGTGTCCGCCCTCGCCATCGCCGCCGGTCTCGCGGTCGCCCTGATCGTCTACGCCCTCGCCTACCGGAGCGGAGTCGCGGGTACCCGCCTGATCCTGATCGGGATCGGCGTGGCGGCGATGCTCGACAGCCTCACCGCCTACGTCCTCTCGCGCGCCGCCGCCTGGGACTTCCAGGAGGCGAGCCGCTGGCTCACCGGCAGCCTCAACGGTGCGCGGTGGGACGAGGTCGTCCCGGTCCTGGTGGCCGTGGTCGTGCTCGCTCCCGTGCTGCTGCTGTGCTCGCGGGACCTCGCGGGCACGCAGCTCGGCGACGACACCGCCTCGGCCCTCGGCATCCGCGTGAACCGCACGCGCCTCGTCGTGATCGTCGCCGCCGTCGGCCTCATCGCCTTCGCCACCGCGGCCGCAGGCCCGATCGCCTTCGTCGCCTTCCTCTCCGGACCCATCGCCGCCCGGCTGGTCGGCCCCGGAGCCTCCCTGCTGGTGCCGTCCGCCCTCGTCGGCGCGCTGCTCGTGCTCGTCGCCGATCTCGTCGGGCAGTACGCCCTGGGCCTGCGCTACCCGGTCGGAGTCGTCACCGGCGTCCTCGGCGCCCCGTACCTGATCTACCTCATCGTCCGCAGCAACCGATCGGGAGGCTCCCTGTGACCGCCGAGCACACCCTCCTCGTCGAGGATCTGACCCTCGGCTACGGCGACCGCACCGTCGTCTCCGGCCTCGATCTCGTCGTGCCGCCGGGCCGCATCACCGCGATCGTCGGCTCGAACGCCTGCGGCAAGTCCACCCTCCTCCGCTCGATGTCGCGCCTGCTGGCCCCGCGCGCGGGCACCGTCCTGCTCGACGGGAAGGCCGTGCACCGCACACCCGCGAAGCAGCTCGCGCGCACGCTCGGCCTCCTCCCGCAGTCGCCGATCGCACCGGAGGGAATCACCGTCGCCGATCTCGTCGGCCGCGGACGCCATCCGCATCAGGGCCTGCTCAGCCGGTGGAGCGCCCACGACGACGAGGCCGTCGCCACCGCGCTCGACGCGACCGACACGGCGGCCCTCGCCGATCGCGCGGTCGACGAGCTCTCGGGCGGGCAGCGCCAGCGGGTCTGGATCGCGATGGCGCTCGCTCAGGAGACCGATCTGCTGCTGCTCGACGAGCCGACGACGTTCCTCGACGTCAGCCACCAGATCGAGGTGCTCGATCTGCTCGTCGACCTCAATCGCACCCGCGGTACGACGGTCGTGATGGTCCTGCACGACCTCAACCTCGCGGCCCGCTATGCCGACCACCTGGTGGCCCTCGCGGGTGGCGCGGTGCATGCCTCCGGGACCCCCGCCCAGGTGCTCACCGAGGAGACGGTGCTCGCCGTCTTCGGCCTCGACAGCCGGATCATCACCGACCCGACCTCGGGCACGCCGCTGATGCTGCCCCTCGGCCGCCACCGGCTCGCGGACGACGCGGCGCGCCCGAGCTCACCCGGAATGTGACGCTTTCGGGTACATTCCGTCCATAGATCACGATAGCCGCCTGATTAGCCTGGGTATTTCAGGCCCTAAACCGTCGCTCGGCCTCTTGATAGAGAGACACGCTGTCCATTAGTGTCTCGATACACCCGGCGCTCCGGTCGGGTCCGAGAGGAGTCTGCGATGAGCCACGTCAGCATCGGTGAACGCGAGTGGGAGACGACCTGCGGAATCTGCGGGTTCGTCGGCAAGGGGAACGGCCGGAAGCCGAAGGCCTGCCCGGCATGCCAGAGCCAGTGGTGACTCCGGACGACAGGCGGGTCCTGCAGGCCGTCGAGCTGGTCCAGAGGCTCGAGCGCGATCTCGCCGACGCCGAGCGCGCGGCTCGCGCCTCAGGGAGCCGCACGACCTCGACCCTCGATCGGCTCCGACGAGACCTGCAGGCCGCCCGCGCCTCTCTCCAGGCGGCCAGGAGGGGGTGACCGACCGGCGGGCCCCGTCGTGCTCGCCACTCCTCCACCCGGACCCGTTCTCCTCGCCCCTCACGGCGACGTGACCAGTCCCGCTCCGAGCACCACCCGCCCCGCCCGAGGGACACGATGCCGAGGGAATCGATGCCGAGGAGAACGATGAAGAACCCCCTGAGCCGCACCGGCTCGCCGAGCCGCATCAACGAGACCCGGCAGGCCACCACGACCCTGGCGCAGGACCTGCTGCGGGCGAAGGCGAGGGCGACGAGCCCGATGCCGGCCCCGCTGGCCGCTCTGGGGCTCCGGGCGCTCGTGTCCGCCAGGTCCCGCGGCCGTCGCCGCGCCACGTCTCTCGCCGAGAGCTCCCGGGCGGTCGTCCGTGCCGAGCAGGACCGGCGATCGCGTGTCGCCGCGCTCCGGGCCGGGATCACCAGCACGCACTACCGCGCCCGGTACGAGCAGGCGCTCGATGCCGACCGCAGACACGCTTCCGTCGCGCACCTCACCTCCTGGATCCCGGGCTGGGCGGCCTACCTCATCGCCGCCGCGATGCTCCTCAGCGATCCCCTCTTCCTCCTCACCACGATGCGGACCATCTTCGACGTCTCCGAGAGCCAGTGGCTCCCGACCGACGTGAACGTCGTCCTCGCCTACGCGATGGCCCTCGGTGTCCCGGCGATCGTCCTGCTGTCGGCGCATCTCGCGGGTCGAGCCTTCGCGGCGCTGCTGTTCCGCGGTGTTCTCGCGAAGCGCCCCGCCGAGTTCCCGGAGGCGCGCCGGAGCGAGCAGGTGCTCCCCGTGCGTCTCGTGCTGGCACTCGGGGCGCTCGGTCTCGTCCTCCTGATCGCGACGACCGTTCTGCTCTACCAGCTCGCTCACGAGCGGTTCTCCGGCGGCGTGGCGGGCATCATCAGCGGCACCGGCCCGAGCGCTGCGGCCGGCGCGGTGACTGCCTACATCACGGCGCTGCCCCTGGCCGTCCTCGTCGTCGAGACGGTGGCGGCCGCACCGTCGTTCGCGCACGCGCGGCACGCTGCGCGGTGGTCTCGGCAGGCGCGCCGGCTCGAGCGCCGCACCATCCGTCGAGACGAGCGCGACCTCGCCCGGAGCCGCCGCCTCCTGGCGGTGGCCGACACCGCCGCCGCACAGCTGAGCGACATGATCGCCGACGTCACCGCGCGCGCGCAGTCCGAGGTGATCGAGGCCGAGATCGAGAGCGGGCTCGCCGACTCCGATCCGGTCGCCCGCTCCCTCGGCATGGCCGGGCCCGGTCGGGAGCCGGCGGTTCCCCAGCGCTCCGGCGCCGACGGGTCGGCCGCAGCAGACGAGGATGCTGCCAAGGCGCTCGCCGGGGTGCAGCAGCCGACGGCACCGGCCGTCGACGTGACAGAGGTGTCGATCGGTGTCGGCCGGGCGGCGATCGACACCAGCGGCCGGATCCGCACGGGCGTGCAGGACGTCGCGGTCGACAACCTCGTGGCGCAGGCCTTCGCCCTCTACCGTGCCGTGTCGGCGATACCCGACACCTCGACCGCCGCCGAGGCCTGGCGTGCGCTCCGCGAGTCGATGGTCCGGCCCGACTCCTCCCGCACTGCCGAACCAGCCCCGGGACCTCAGCGCCTCCACGTCATCGAGCCCGACGGCGACGACCTCGTCGAGTCGGCCGCCCGCTGACCCCGGACCTCCCGCCCTTCCGCTCCGCCGACTCCAGGAAAGGCCGTCGTGCCCACTCCCCGCCCCCGCAGGCCGGCGCTCAACGCCTCCTTCCTCACCCTCCTCCTCCTCGGCGCGAGCCTCGCCGGCTGCTCGGCGTCGGCGGAGTCGACCAGCGCCGCCGGGGACGAGGGAGCCGGCCCCGTCTCCGTGACCGAGCTGGCAGAGGCTCAGAGAGCCGGGTGCGCCGAGGTGCTCGGGGGCCCGGTGGTCGAGAGCGAGCCGCAGGGCCCGGTGGTCGGTGAGACGGTCGTCGTCGTCGACCGCTCCGCATCGCACGTCCTCACGACGATGCCCGATGAGCTCTCGGAGCAGATCCGCGAGGCGAGCAGACAGGGCGGGACCATCACTCTCGTCGCCGTCGACGGCGAGGATGTCGAACCGCGGATCCTCCTCAAGGACTCCCCGCTCAGCACGCCCGGCGAGCGCGACCGGCCGTCCGTCGGCTCGCTCGCCGCATCGATGCCGTCCTGCATCGCCGATGTCATCGCGCGGGAGTCGGCTCCCACGGCGCGGGGCTCCGACCTCCACCGCGCTCTCGCGCTGGCGAAGGAGCTGGCCGGCGCGTCGGCGACGATGTGGCTCGTCAGCGACCTCGTGTCGACGACGGGTGCCTTCGCGCTCGACGATCGGATGCTGGCGTCGAGCGTCGAGGAGGCGAGCGGGCGGATCGCCTCTGTCGCCTCCCTCGATCTCGGCGGAGCGCCCCTGCACATGCTGGGCATCGGCAACACCTCGACCGCCCTCCGCAGCGGCGACCGCGAGTGGCTGAGGGATCTCGGTCGGCGGCTGTGCGCCGCCTGGAACGCATCGGAGTGCGACGCGATCGTCGTGGATCCGGTCAACGCCGAGGCTCCGGACGCGTCGCTGCCGGAGGATCCCCTCCCGGGGTTCCCCGCCGTCGCGACCAGCGCGCTGCCCGGTGGTGACTGCGAGTTCACGGTCCCGGCGAACCTCGCCTTCAGCGAGGACTCACCGGTCCCTCGCGAGGACGCGGCCGTCGCCCTCGCCGCCCCCCTCGCGCTCGCCGTCGACTCCGCGGGTGCCACTGTGCAGATCACCGGTCACGCGGCCAGCTCCGCGACCTGGACGCAGGAGGCCCTCGTGACGCTCTCGGAGGACCGCGCGGACGCGGTCGCCGGGCTCTTCGAAGCCGCCGGTGTGCCCGCGGACCGCGTCATGGCGCGGGGAGTCGGGGACAGCGAACCCCTCGCCGAGGACATCGACGCCGCGACGGGTGAGCAGATCCCCGACAGGGCCGCCGCGGAGAGGCGCGTCGACATCGTCGTCGCAGGCGTCGGCGAGGGAGGGTGCGGGCCGTGACCGCTCCCTTGACCACCGCGAGCAGGGCGCTGCCGCCCCTCCGGTCGCCCGTCCCTCTCCGGGCTCCGCGCCGCCCGCCCTGGTGGCTCGCACTCCTGCTGATCCCGCTGATCGGCGCCGCCCTGCTCACGTGGGCGCTCGCCGACCGCCCGACCGAGATCGCCGAGGTCGCCCTGGTCGGTCCGAGGGCGCCTGTGCCGCTGGACGTCGTGCTGCTCCTGGACGAATCGGGGAGCTTCAGCGGGTACTCCGATGTCCGCACCGCGGCCATCGACCAGATCTTCGAGTGGGCGCCGGAGAATCTCCGCGCCGACGACACCGTCACGATCATCGCCTTCGCCGAGGACGCCGTCCTCCGCCTCCCCCCGACGCCCGTGTCCGAGCTCGACTCCGGGATGCTCCTGACCTCTTCTGCACCGGTCCCGGACGGCACGGCCATCCAGCCGGCGTTCCGCACCGCGGTCGACGTGCTCGGCGAGCCGACGAGCCCCCGCACGGTCATCGCCGTCACCGACACCATCGTGGGCGATGCCGACGCGGCGCGCCTGGGCGAACTGGTGTCCAGACTCGGCGCGACGACGGCATCGGTGATCGTCCCCAGCGGAGTCGCGGTCGACCCCGCCTGGGAGGCCGCGCTGGACTGGGAGGCGGAGTTCTCCGCGGACGCGCTCTCGGCCGACGCGACCGGTCTCGCCGTGGCCGACGCTCTCTCGCACGCCACGGGTCAGACTCTCGAGCGGTCCTCCGGCCGGTGAGTCCCTCACCCACCCGGCCGCGGGCCGCGTCCGGCCGGCCGACGCCCAGGACGATCGGCGCCACCGCCGCACGATTCCGGATCGGCCGCGCGTCGTCCGCCGTAAGCTGTTCCGAATGGAACCAGAGCCCTCCGGCGGAGTGAAGCCCCGCGCGCGTCGAACATCTCCGGAGACCACGAAGCGGCTGATCCTCGACGAGGCCAAGGCGCGCATCGCAGCCGAGGGAGGCATCACCCTCAGCTTCGAGCACATCCCGCTCGAGAGCTACATCAAGGCCGCCGGAGCGCCGCGGAGCTCGGTCTACCGGATCTGGAAGTCCCACGCGGCCTTCGTCGCCGACCTCATCCAGGACCTCTTCGAGGGCGGCGACTTCGCCCGCGGATTCGATCCGTCCACGCGCCACGCGATCGAGGCGGTGCTGCGCGAGCACGTCGGGCTGATCCGGGGGACGAGTGAGGAGCGCCGCGCTCTGATGCGGGAGATGGTCCGCGTCGGCGTCTCCGCCAATCTCCGGGCGGCCTCCGCGTCGGAGTTCCGCCGCTCGTACTGGACGCTCGCCTCCGCCGTGCCGAGCATCGCGCCCGGTCCGGCGCGCGAGACGGCGGTCGCGACCGTCACGCGGATCGAGGCCTCGTTCCTCTCGGCGATGTCGTCGTTCTACGAGACCGTTCTCGGCCTGATCGGGCTCCGGCTCCGGGAGCCGTTCACCCCGCGCCACATCGCCGTCCTGACCAATTCGATCGTCGACGCCTTCACCCGGCGGTTCGAACTCGACCGAGGCATCGTCGAGACCGTCTTCGAGGGCCCGGCGCTCGGGGGAGGCTCCGCCGAGTGGACCTTCGCCGCCTGGTCGATCGCGAGCGCTGTCGACGGCATGACCGAGAGCTACGCCCCCACCTCCGGCGACGCCGCCGGGTGATCGCGTCGTCCGGGTCGGGCCGGGGCGCTCAGCGCCTCCCCACTCGGTCGGCGATGGCGAACGGAGCCCGGCCGACGAGGTGGCCCAGCGCCACGCCGGCCATTCCGATCGCCTGCCCCCACTCCGGTTGCACGAGCAGCGGCTGACCGAGGGCCGAGCTCGTCTGCAGGAACAGCGGCAGCGCGACCGCGAGAACGGCGACCGCCAGGGTTGCGAGGAACACCGTCAGCTTCGGCGCGAGGCCGATGAGGAGGCCGAGGGCTCCGGCGCAGGCCGTCCCGACGACGACGGCCTCGGGACTCATCGGTGCGGAGCCCAGGGGGAGTCCGAAGGGCGAGAGGAGGAAGTCGAGCAGTGCCACGCCGCCGAGGAGGGCCGCTCCGTCGACCCGCGGGAGTCGCAGCCGGAAGGTGCTGAGGGCCAGACCGGCCGCGAGTGCACCGAGGTGCAGGAGGAGCGCCACCGAGACCTCCCAGCCGCCGCCGAACCGCGTGACGAGGATGCCGGCCGTGACGACGAACGCGACGAAAGACAGGGCCGCATCGCGGATCGGGAGGAACATCCCGAACGTCAGGGCGCCGCACAGCATGCCGAACGCGGCTCCGAGCCAGAACACGGCCGCCCCGGTCGTGGCGGGCACGGCGGCGTCGAGCAGGCCCAGAGCGCCCGCGAGCACGAGCACGGGCTTGCTCGCGAGCGCGAGCGACTCGGGGTCTCGGTAGCGGCCGCGTCGGCTGATCAGCCGGAACGACCCGACGACCGCCGCGGTCACGATCGCGAGCAGGACGACGGCCGGGACCGTGTCGGATCCGGTCATCGAGGACTCCTCATTCTCTGTCCGTCCGGGGGTCGGAGCACCGCCGTTCGCGCGGTCGCAGCGGACCTCCGGACACTTATGTACATCATGTCCATATATGCGCCTGGCGCACTACTGCGAGCGGCCCGAGGCCGTGCCGCTCGCAGGGGCGTCTACCCGTAGAGCACCGGGTCCGTGGACGCCGCACCGACGTCGGCGAGCACCGCCCGGCGGATCAGCACCGGCACCTTCGGCGTCGGGTACTCGAGCATCCGCGCCGGGCTGAGCTCCTCGAGAGGCAGGAACCGGCGCATCGGCCGGACCAGTTCGTCGCCGAGCATCGCGTAGGCGTCTCCGCCGGCGGCGGCCGTGGACACGCCGGCGGTGAACGCGACCAGTGCCGCGAGCATCCGCAGGCGGAGCGCGCCGCTGTCCGCGACGATGCACAGCCGGCTGACCTCGACGCTGTCCGACGGGAGCGGAGCGTCGAAGAGATCACCGAAGTGCCCCTCGGTCTCGATGGGGAGCGGCAGCTCGATCGTGCCGCTGTCGTCGAGGATCGTCCGGAAGATGAGGCGGACTCCGCCCGCGACCCGGGCGAGGCCTCCGCCGATGTTCTCGACGACGGCGATCGCGCACGCACGGTCCTCGTCGGCATCGCGCTCCGGTCCTCGGAGCAGGCCTCGCCCGACGAACACGAGCTCGCGGACAGCGGAGCTCCGTGCGTGCACCTCCTCGCGCCGGGGGAGGGCCGCGCCTCCGCGGGCCGCGACGAGCACGGCGAAGCGGCTCGCCGGGCTGGTCTCGAAGACATCGCTCTCGAACGCGGCGTCGGCGAGGGTGGACGGGTGGGCGTGGTGTCGGGCGGACATCGACACTCCTCTCGAAGGTGGTGTCCGCTACACCGGTCCCGACCGTGGGCGCCGGCGCCGCACTCCTCCGATCCGCTCCCGCCGTCGTCGGGCGCGGGTCCGCCGTCGTCGGCTCCGATGCGGAACCGACGTCGAGGGAGGTCCGGGCGTCCGCCGCTGGGCAGAGGCCGATCGGGGCGGGGCGGCCGACAGCTCGCCCTCGGTGATCCCGGCCTGTGGCGCGGAACAGCGCTCCCGACGGCGCGTAGATGTCCGACGTGTAAACGGTTCCAGGAGGCGCCCGCGGGGCCGATACGATACCTTCCAGTCCTCGGCGGACGGCCGCCACCGGCGGATCCCGCCGCACCCGAGCCCCGATCCGAGAGCCTCCCCGCCGTGACTGCTTCCCCGCCGCGCCCCGACGCCTCCGCCCTCCGCGACCTCAGGGCGCTCCTGTTCGACCTCGACGGGGTGCTCACGCCGACCGCCGATGTGCACATGCACGCCTGGTCGCGGCTGTTCACGCCCTACCTCGAGTCGAAGGGCATCGAGGGCGGCTACTCCGACGCCGACTACTTCCGGTACATCGACGGACGCCCGCGCTACGACGGCGTCCGCGCGCTGCTCGCCTCCCGCGGCCTGACCCTGCCCGAGGGCTCGCCCGCCGACGATCCCGCGCTCGAGACGGTCTGCGGGCTCGGCAACCGCAAGAACGCGGCCTTCAACGCCACGCTCGACGAGGAGGGGGTCGCCCCCTACCCCGGTTCGCTGGCCTTCCTCGACGCCGCGATCGCCGCGGGTGTAGAGGTGGCCGTCGTCACCTCCTCCCGCAACGGCGTCCCCGTGCTCGAGGCCGCGGGTCTCCGCGACCGCTTCGAGGTCGTCGTCGACGGACTGCTCGCCGCCGACCGCGGCATCGCCGGCAAGCCCGCGCCCGACACCTACCTCTACGCCGCCGAGCTGCTCGGCCTGACCGCGGCCGAGTGCGTCGTCGTCGAGGACGCGCACTCAGGAGTCGCCGCCGGCCGAGCGGGCGCGTTCGGCCTCGTCGTCGGAGTCGACCGCGGGGTGGGCGCCGAGACCCTGCTCGAGCACGGCGCCGACATCGTCGTCGACGATCTCGCCGAGCTGCTCCCCTTCCTCCCCACAGCCCCCGTTCCCGAGGACGCCGCATGAACCCCATCACCTCCGACCCGCTCGACCGCAACCGCTTCCCGGTCGACGAGTGGGCCCTCGTCGAGACCGAGTTCGCGACCGAGCTCCAGGGCCGCACCGAGACGCTCTTCGCCACCGGCAACGGCTACCTCGGCCTCCGCGGCAACGTCGAGGAGGGCCGCGACGGATACGCCTACGGGACCTTCATCAACGGCTTCCACGAGACGTGGCCGATCCGGCACGCCGAGGAGGCGTTCGGCTTCGCCCGCGTGGGACAGACCATCGTCAACGTCCCCGACGCCAAGATCATCCGCCTCTACGTCGACGACGAGCCGTTCGTGCTGAGCGAGGCCGACGTCCTCGCCTACACGCGCCGCCTCGACTTCGCCAACGGCGTGCTCACCCGCGAGATCGAGTGGCGCACCCCGTCGGGCAAGGGCGTCCTCATCCGCGCCCGCCGTCTCGTGTCGTTCACCGATCGGCATCTCGCGATCCTCGACTACGAGGTCGAGATGATCGACGCCGACGCCTCCGTGCTCATCTCGAGTCAGATCCTGAACCGCCAGGACGGCATCGACGAGTACCACGCGCCCTCGGGAAGCGAGGGTGCCGCCTTCGACCCGCGCAAGGCGGAGTCCTTCGAGGACCGCGTGCTCCAGCCGCGCCTCAAGCGGGTCAACGGCACCCGTTACCTGCTCGGCTACCGCACCACCAACTCCGGGATGACCATCGCCTGCGGCGCCGAGCACGTGCTCGAGACCGAGAACGAGTGGGACCAGACCTCGCAGATCGACGACGACCTCGCCAAGCACGTCTACCGGGTGAAGGCGAAGGCGGGCGTTCCGGTCCGCCTCGTCAAGACGCTGACCTACCACACCTCCCGCGGCGTGCCCGTGCGCGAGCTCGCCGACCGCTGCGACCGCACCCTCGATCGTGCCCGCGAGACGCCGGTCGAAGAGCAGTTCACCAAGCAGCGCGAGTGGCTCGACGACTTCTGGCAGCGCTCCGACGTCCAGATCGACGGCCAGCCCGCGATCCAGCAGGCCACGCGCTGGAACCTCTTCCAGCTGGCGCAGTCGACCGCCCGCACCGACGGCGGCGGCGTCGCGGCCAAGGGCGTGTCGGGCTCCGGATACGGCGGCCACTACTTCTGGGACACCGAGGTCTACGTCCTCCCCTTCCTCAGCTACACCGCGCCGCTGGTCGCACGGAACGCGCTGCGCTTCCGCCAGAACATGCTCGAGGCTGCTCGCGCCCGCGCCACCGAGCTCAACCAGCGCGGCGCGCTGTTCCCCTGGCGCACGATCAACGGTCAGGAGTCGTCGGCGTACTACGCCGCCGGCACCGCTCAGTACCACATCGACGCCGACATCTCGTACGCGCTGATGCAGTACGTCGGTGCGACCGGCGACGACGACTTCCTCGCCCGCGGCGCGATCGACATCCTCGTCGAGACCGCGCGGATGTGGGCCGACCTGGGCTTCTGGCGCAGCAACGGCGACGACCACTTCCACATCCACGGAGTGACCGGACCCGATGAGTACACGACCGTCGTCAACGACAACCTGTACACGAACGTCATGGCGCGCTCGAACCTCCGAGCCGCGGCTCGGGCCGTCGAGCTGCTGAAGGCCGTCGAGCCGGCCGCCTACGAGCGGATGGTCGCGCGCCTCCACGTCGTCGAGGACGAGGTCATCGAGTGGGCCCGCGCGGCCGACAAGATGCACATCCCCTTCGACCAGCGGGCCGGAATCCACCCGCAGGACGCCGCGTTCCTCGAGAAGGAGCTGTGGGACCTCGAGAACACGCCCGCGAGCAAGCGCCCTCTGCTGCTGCACTTCCACCCGCTGGTGATCTACCGCTTCCAGGTGCTGAAGCAGGCCGACGTCGTGCTCGCGCTGCTGCTGCAGGGCAACGAGTTCACCGCCGAGCAGAAGCGCGCCGACTTCGAGTACTACGACGCGCTGACCACCGGCGACTCGACGCTCTCGGCCGTCGTGCAGTCGATCATCGCGGCCGAGGTGGGCTACCACGAGCTGTCCCGCGACTACTTCCTGTCGGCGCTGTTCGTCGACCTCGCCGATCTGCACCGCAACACGGCCGACGGCATCCACGTCGCGTCGACCGGCGGCGTGTGGAGCGCCCTGGTCTACGGCTTCGGCGGGATGCGCGACCACGGCGGGCGCATCACGCTCGACCCCCGCCTCCCCGACGGCTGGGACCGTCTGACCTTCCGGATCACCCTGCACGGCACCCGGGTCCGGGTCGAGGTGACGCAGGAGTCGGTGCTCCTCACCATCGAGACCGGCGACGCCGCCGCGATCTCGGTCCGCGACGAGCGGGTGCACGTCGAGGCGGGCAACCCCGTGCGCGTCGGGCTCGGCCACCAGGGTCCGCGCCTGATCGGCGCACCGACCACGTCCGACATCGAGGGGACCCGCCGCTCCGACGGCACGGTGATCACCGCCTCCATCCCCACGATCTCGATGACCCCCGAGCCCGAGGTGCTCACCGGACCCTGACGCGTCTCCCGTCCCCTGGCGAGCGGAGGTGCGTCCAGCGCCCTCGGCGTCGCGCCCTGAGAGCGTCGCGCTTTCTATCGTGCCTGCGCAGGGCGACCACGCGACAGTCGCGCCTCGACCTTTCCGCGGACGGTTACGCTGCCGCTGCCGGTCGAGGCGGGCGTCGTTCTCGCCAGGCTCTCGCGCACGGCGCAGCACCGGGGAGGCGGGTCGAACATGAGCGACCAGATCGCGGCGCACGCGGGTCGCACCGTGGCGCTCCGCGGCGACGCTGCCGCGGAGTGGCTGCGCGAACGCGGGCAGGAGCCGCAGTCGGCCGACGACCTGCGGATCTTCGGCGACGAGATCCGGTTCGGAGCCTTTCGTCTCGCCCGGCTCCGGCACTCCCCGCTCCACGCCCGCGTCAGGATTCCGCCCGGGATCGTCCGGGTCGTCCTCGTCGTCGAGGGCGATGCGCGGATCGCTGCGTCGGACGCGCGTGCCGCAGCGGACGTCGGCCCCGGTGACTCCTTCGTCGTCGTCGGTCCCGCCAGCGGCGAGTACCGGGCGCTCGAGGCGGTCGCCCGCTACGAGATCGACGTCTCCGTTCTCGAGGTCCCGGCGGGCGTCCTGCGGGGGATCGGAGAGGGCGTCGCGCTGCATCCCGACGCGTCCCCGTGCCGCGCGATGATCATGGCGCTCACGAACACCGTCCTGAACTCGGACGCGGATCACGCCACCGCGGCAGGGCCGCTGTCCTCCGCCGTCGCCTCACTGGTCTCAGGACTGCTGGTCGATGCCGTCTCAGCGCGCTCGCGGAAGGAGCCCGCCCGGGCGCCGGAGTCGTACTCGAGGGCGCTCGGTGTCATCCTCGGGCGCGCTCGGGATCAGCGCTTCGGCGTGGCCGAGCTCGCCGAGGCGGTCAATCTCTCGAGCGGGTACCTGCGCAAGGTCTTCGCCGCGCACGGCTCCCGCCCCTCGGAGGCGATCGAGCAGGCCCGTCTGGCGATCGCGCAGCGGCACCTCGCGGCGACCGGTTCGCCGCGGAGGACGAGGGCCGAGATCGCGACGATGTCCGGCTTCTCCAGCGCGAGGGCGCTGTCCGACGCGCTCGCGCGGCAGCAGCGGAGCCGCTCGGCCTGAGGCCCCGCCGTCGCGGTGGCGTCGCGCAGGATCGCGCGACGCCACCGCCGAGCCGTCAGTCGCAGTCGGCGACGTCGACCCACGAGACGTAGGTGTTGCCGCCGTCGGTCTCCGCGACGGCCTGGGAGACGACGTGGTTCCCCGAGACCTTGGTGCCGTTGACCCACACCTCGCCTGCGAGAGAGAGGAAGGCGTTCCAGCCGAGCGCGGTGGAGCCGACGGGGGCACCGCCGCCGGTGAGCGCGTAGCCGTTCGCCGAGGTGACCTTGACGGTGTCGCCGGTGGAGTTGACGTAGCTGACGTAGGTGTTGCCGCCGTCCAGCTCGCCGACGGCCTGGGTGACGACTCCGGCGCCGGAGCGCTTGGCGCCGTTGATCCAGACCTCGCCGTCCGAGGTGAGATAGGCGTTCCAGCCGATCGCGGTCGAGCCGTCGGGGACGCCGCTCGCGCCGATGACGTAGCCGTTCGCAGAGTTCGTCCCGAACGCTTTGCCATCGGTGTCGACCCACGAGACGTAGGTGTTGCCGCCGTCGGTCTCTGCGACGGCCTGGGACACGACGTGGCTGCCCGAGACCTTCGTGCCGTTGATCCACACCTCGCCTGCGGGAGAGAGGAACGCGTTCCAGCCGAGCGCGGTCGAGCCGACGGGGGCACCGCCGCCGGTGAGTGCGTAGCCGTTCGCCGAGGAGACCTTGACGGTGTTGCCGGTGGAGTTGACGTAGCCGACGTAGGTGTTCCCGCCGTCGAGCTCGCCGACGGCCTGCGTCACGACTCCGTTGCCGGAGCGCTTGGCACCGTTGATCCAGACCTCGCCGTTCGAGGTGAGGTACGAGTTCCAGCCGATGGGGGTCGACCCCGAGGGCACTCCGCTCGCTCCGACGACGTAGCCGTTCGCCGAGCTCGTCTGGAACGCCAGGCCGTCGGCGACGGTGGAGGTGACAGAGGCGCTCGCGTTCAGCGCATCGGAGCTCGCGGTGAAGGTGGCGGTTCCGCCCGTCGCGGGTACCGAGATCGGCGGGAGCGTGATCAGCCCGGCCGCATCGGTCGTGCCGGTGTAGGTGGACGACCCGTTGATCGTGTAGCCGGCGGGCAGCGTGACCGTCACGCTCTCGCCGGCATCCGCGGTCGACCCGTCCGTCGTCCGCCGCACCTGCACGCCGGTGAGCGTGCCGCAGCCGGTCGCCGTGTAGCTCGACTGCGTGAATGCCAGCGTCGGGGCGTTGGGTGAGGCGGCAGCGCTTGGCGCGGCGAGGGCGGTGGCGATGACGGGGATCGTCCAGGCGGCACCCGCGACGATCGTCCGCCGCTGGATGTTCTCGTTCTCGGGCGCAGGGAAGGTGTGGGGAGCCATGCTGTCTCAGCTTTCTCGAGGGATGTGAATCATCCTCATGGTGGGATCCCACCCGGTTCGTCGCGAGCCACGGACAGGGGGAGGAGCGCTATCCGCAGTTGCTCGAGAGCGATCACTGCACGCCGAGGAGCTGTCCATGCCGCAACCACACCTGTATTGACGGCGCGACGATGCTCGACGGCCTCGCGCCAGCTTCGGTCCGTCGCGAGGCCATCAGCGATATTGCTCGGGACGGGTGACCGATCGGCCGCAGCTGCGCGGCCCCGAACCCGCGTCTCGAAGGAGAGGGCTGATGAACAATCACGATGGCCGCCGATGGCGGACTCGAATCTCAGGGGTGGCCGCAGGGGCGGTGCTGATGTCGGTGCTGGTCGCCTCGCCGGCGGAGGCGGCCGACCTCGTCCTGCACGCCTCACCGAACGGAGTCGGCGACTGCTCCACAGCGGCAGCGCCCTGCAGCCTGCCCGTCGCTCAGGGACAGGTGCGCACGCTCGTCGCGGCCGGCCTGACGGGCAGCGTGACCGTGGAGCTCGCCGGCGGCACCTACCGGTCGCCGAGCCCGGTCGACGGGACCCCGATCCTGTCGCTCGATCGCAGTGACCAGGGTGCGGGCGCCGACAAGCGGGTGATCTACAAGAACGCAGCGGGCGCCACTCCGGTCTTCGACGGGGGCATGCCGCTGACCGGTTGGACGGTGGACACGTCGGGAGCGGTCACGCCCGACGGTGGCGCGCAGGTGTACTCGACGACGGTCCCGCGGGACTTCACCTCCCGTCAGATCTGGGTCGACGGGCAGGTCGCGCAGCTCGCTCGGCAGGCGGCGGCCGTCCTGAATCTCGGCACGGTCAAGGTCGATGTCGACGACAACCCCACCGGCTACGCCTTCGAGAACGCCGGTTCTCCCGCATCGTCCTGGCCCGACGCTGCGGGGATGCGGCTCGGGTGGATCGGCGGCGGGGACAACCCCGGCTCCCCGGTGAGCTACTTCACCGACGTGACCTGCGACGTCGATTCCGTCACCTCGGCCGGGATGACGATGACGGAGTCGTGCTTCGAGGTGGCTCGAGATCAGAGGGCGCAGATCACGGTCAGCAAGCCGACCTTCGTCGAGAACGCGCGCGAGCTGCTGAAGACCGCCGGGCAGTTCTACATCGACCCGACGGCGACGGCGACCAGCGGGAGGATCTACTACATCCCCCGCCCGGGCGAGGATCTGTCCACCGCCTCGGTGGTGGCTCCTGTGCAGACGACTCTGCTCGAGATCAGCGGCTATCCCGGGACGGCCGGTCTGCCGGTCGCCACGAACGGTCACGACCGCGCCAAGTTCCTCTCGATCGAGGGCATCACCTTCGAGCACGCCGGTTGGAATCCGTCGGAGAGCGAGGGGGTCGTCACGCAGCAGACCAACAACCTTCTCTCGAAGAACCCGCTCAGCGGGCCGGACGTTCCTCCGTTCCTCGTCCGCCGCCCCGACGCCGCGGTCGAGGTGCACGCCGGCGGTCAGATCGAGTTGACCGGCAACACCGTGCGGCATGTCGGAGGAAACGGCATCAACTTCGACAAGGGCTCCGCCAACTCGATGATCCTGCGGAACACGGTGACCGATGTCGCCGGTGACGGCATCGCCGTCGGCCAGACCGCCCACGGACGTAACGAAACCTCGAAGGTCCCCAACTTGGTCTCCTACCTCGATCAGGCGCACACGATCGAGGACAACCTGGTCTACGACTTCGGCAACCGCTGGACGAGTGCGGCCGGGATCAACCTCGGCTACGTCAAGGACATGACGGTCAGGCACAACGAGGTCGGCCACAGCCCGTACATCGGCATCGAGCTCGGGTGGGGATTCGGACGTCCGGACAAGGGCCAGGCGAACAACCGCATCACCTACAACTACGTGCACGACGTGATGACCTCCTCCCTCAGGGACGGCGGAGGCATCTACGTCAACGGTGCCAACGCGCCGGGTGCATCGGCCGAGACCTCTTCGGTGATCTCGAACAACCACGTCAGCCGGGTGGGGGGGCAGCAGGCGCACGCCCTCTACCTCGATGCCGGATCCAGCTACTGGACCGTGGCGAACAACCTCGTCACCGGCTCCAACGTCTCGTGGCTCGGCATGCAGACCGGCTCGGGTGACACGGCCTTCCAGCTGACGAACCACAACACGGCGACCGAGAACTGGGTCGGCGGCCCCGATGTCCACACCGTCCCTGCCGAACCGACGAACGTGGTCACGAACAACCACTTCAACGTGACCGCTCCGCTGCCGGCTGCGGCTCAAGCGATCAAGGACAACGCGGTGCTCCTCACTCCTCGCCCCGACGTCGTCACCGACGGCAATCTCGCCCAGGGCAAGGCGGTCGTCGTCTCCTCCCTGAAGGATGCGTCGACCAATCCCGCCGCCGCGGCGGTCGACGGAGTGAACGTCGGCGGCTGGGCATCCACGGTCGACGACCCGGGCGCCTACCTCCGGGTCGACCTCGGAGCGCAGTACAGCCTGAGCGACATCCGGATGGTCACCCGAGCGGGAGACAACGATCAGGACGCCACGCGCCGTTCCTTCGTGGTCGAGGTCTTCAACACTCCCGGAGATCCGGCCAAGACGCTCGTGTGCTCGGTCGGCAAGAACACCCTCGGCAAGCGGGAGCCGCTCGAGTGCCCCGTGCTCGGCACGGGGACCTGGCGGTACGTGAAGATCACCAAGGTCGCGAACGCCGCGGGCGACTTCGGCCCGCTCTTCGTCGGAGAGCTGCGCGTCTACGGCCACTAGCGCAGAGCGACCCGACCGAACGACGCCGTCCTGCCGCGGAGCTCCCGCAGCAGGACGGCGTCGCCCGTCAGACGGAGGCGACCAGCGCCCTCATCGCGGACGTGAAGAACGCGAGGCCGTCGATGCCCGACCGCATCGCGGCGGGGGTGTCGGGGCCGAAGCCGGGCTCGATCGCGTGCTCGGGGTGCGGCATCAGGCCGACGACGTTGCCGCGCGCGTTGCTGATGCCGGCGATGTCGTTCATCGAGCCGTTCGGGTTCTCGCCGAGGTAGCGGACCACGACGCGGCCCTCGCCCTCGAGTTCCGCGAGCGTCTCCGTCGAGGCGATGTAGCCGCCCTCACCGTTCTTCAGCGGGATCGTGATCTCCTGGCCGGGCTCGAACTCGCGCGTCCAGACCGACGACGTGTTCGCGACGAGGAGTCGCTGGTCGCGGCAGACGAACGAGCCGATGTCGTTGCGGATCAGTCCGCCGGGCAGCAGGTGCGCCTCGGTCAGCATCTGGAAGCCGTTGCAGATGCCGAGCACAGGGGTGCCCGCGTTCGCCGCGGCGATGACCTCGCGCATGATCGGGGAGTGCGAGGCGATGGCTCCGCAGCGCAGGTAGTCGCCGTAGGAGAAGCCACCGGGCAGCACGATCGCGTCGACGTCGTCGAGGTCGTGGTCGCCGTGCCAGAGCGCGACGGCCTCGGCACCGGCGCGGCGCACGGCGCGCTGGGCGTCGCGGTCGTCGAGGGACCCCGGGAAGGTGATGACTCCGATGCGCATCAGGCGGTCTCGGGGTAGTGGATGCCGACGACGTCCTCGATCACCGAGTTCGACAGCATGTCGTCGGCGATCGCCTCGACGCTCGCGCGCACCTCGTCGGTGACCTCGTCGACGGTGATCTCGAAGCGCTTGCCCACGCGCACGCCCCTCACCGTCGAGTGGCCGAGTCGCGAGAGCGCCCCGGCGACGGCCTTCCCCTGCGGATCGAGCAGCTCGGCCTTGGGCATGACTTCAACGACGATCGTGGGCACCGTGTACTCCGGAGTCTCGGGGGAGTGCGAATTCCGCGCCCCCATCGTACCCGGCCCGCAATCCGGCGGAGCGGGCTCAGTCGCCCGCCGGCGTCACCCTGATCGCGTTCGACCACGGGTCCTCGAACGCCAGCGTCCGCCCGTCGTCCGCGGTCGTGACCCGCGCGTGGCGGAGGCGCTCGCCGAGCGCGCCGACGTCGTCCGCTCCCGGAACCACGATCTCGACCTGGCCGAGCCCGAGTGCGAGCTGGCGCCGCCCGGCGCCGAGCGAGTTCCACGTGTTCATCGCCATGTGGTGGTGATACCCGCCGGCCGACACGAAGAGCGCCTGCCCGCCGTACGCGATCGTCGTCTCGAAGCCGAGCCGGTCGACGTAGAACTCCTTCGCGGTCGCGACGTCGCCCACGCTCAGGTGGACGTGGCCGACGGTGGCGCCGCCCAGTCGAGGCTGCGCGATCGCCTCGTCGGTCAGGTGCTCCTGGAGGAAGGTGTTCGGGTCGAGGAACAGCGTCGACATCTCGATCCGCCCGTGCGTCCACGACCACTCGGTCCGGTCGCGGTCCCAGTAGAGCTCGACTCCGTTGTGCTCGGGGTCGTCGAAGTAGAAGGCCTTGCTCACGAGGTGGTCGGAGCTGCCGGTGAACGAGCCGGGGTGCCGGGTCGCGACGCTGTAGACCGCCGCGGCGAGCGCCGCCTCCGACTCGAAGAGGATCGCCGTGTGGAACAGCCCCGCGCTGCGCGGCCCCGCGTGCCGCAGCTCGGGCGCGTGCTGCAGGATCACGGAGGCGACACCGCCGCGGCCGAGCACCGCGACCGGTCCGTCGTGCGAGAGCAGGTCGAGGGTGACGGCGTCGCGGTAGTAGGCGATCATCCCGTCGAGGTCGGCGACGCGCAGGGTGACCGCGCCCATCGTCGTGTCGGGCGCGAGCAGATCGGGGGCAGTGGCGTTCATCTCTTTCACGCTAGAGCCAACTCAGTTGTAGCCACAAGTATTTCCTTGCGCCGATGAACTTTGCCTTCATAAGCCGTCCATAGGATTCGTCCAGCCGCCGCGATGCGCACGGTCGTCGAATGGACTCCGGTCGCCGATACGGGGCGGCCCCGGCCACGAGGACGACACCATGAACGAGCAGCACGCATCCCAGGGCGACGAGCCCACCACCGCCGAGCCCACCACCGCCGAGCCGACCACCGCCGACCAGCGCCTGGCCCTGCGCACCGACGACCGCCGCCGTCGCCGTCGCGCCCTCCTGGCCGGCGGCGCCGGCCTCGCCGTCCTGATCGGGCTCGCCGCGGGAGGCATCTCCTCCGCCGGCCGCACCGAGGTCGCCGCGTCGTCCGGCGGCTCGAGCGCGAGCACCATCGTCTACCCCGGCGGCTCACGCGGCGGATTCGGAGGCGGCACCACCGTCTCGCCCTACTCCGGTGGCATCACGCTCTCGCCCTACCCCGGCGGCTCGGGCTACGGCTCCTCCTCCGGTAGCTCCTCGACGAGCACCGCGACCGACGCCGTCGCCGCGAGTGCCGCGCAGACCGCGGGCGTCGTCACGATCACCTCCGACCTCACCTACGAGAGCGCCACCTCGGCCGGGACCGGCATCATCCTCACCTCCGACGGCATGATCCTGACCAACAACCACGTCGTCGAGGGCGCGACGAGCATCCAGGTCACGGTCGAGTCGACCGGCGAGACCTACACCGCCCGCGTCGTCGGAACCGACAAGACGAACGACATCGCCGTCCTCCAGCTCGAGAACGCCTCGGGCCTGACCCCCGCGACGCTCGACACCGACGGGGTCGCCGCGGGCGATGCCGTCACCGCCGTCGGCAACGCGGAGGGGACAGGGAACCTCGTCGCCGCGTCCGGTTCCGTGACGGCGCTCGCGCAGAGCATCACGACCCAGTCCGAGACCGGCATTTCGGGGGAGACCCTCTCGGGCCTCATCCAGGTCGACGCCGACATCGTCTCGGGCGACTCCGGCGGGCCCCTCCTCGACTCCGACGGACAGGTCGTCGGGATCGACACGGCAGCCTCGAGCGGATCCGCCGACATCACCGGTTTCGCCATCCCGATCTCGACGGCTCTCGACATCGTCGCGACGATCGAGGCCGGAGCCGACACCGCCACCGTCGAGATCGGCTACCCGGCGTTCCTCGGAGTCGCGCTCTCGTCGACCGCGTCGGCCTCGCCCTACCGCTCGGCGGTCTCGGCCACCGAGGGTGCAGTGGTCTCCGGAGTCGTCACCGACGGACCCGCTGCGGAGGCGGGCCTCGCGGCCGGTGACACCATCACCTCCGTCAATGGCACGGTCGTCGCCTCCTCCGACGAGCTCTCGGCCGATCTCGCGCAGCGCGAGCCCGGCGAGTCGGTGACTCTCACCTGGATCGACACCACCGGCGCCTCGCACTCGGCGCAGGTCACCCTGGTCGAGGGCCCTGTCGCCTGATGCTGGCGCACCTCCCGGGGTGCTCGAGGCGCGATCCGGAGGTGATGGTGCGGTCTGCAGGAGGCTCGCGTGCGATTTGCAGGAGATGGTGCGGTCTGCAGGCGATCAGGGCCGGAACGGTCCGCGATCAAGTCGAGATCCCCGTATTCCGCCCTTCGTCCTGCAGATAGCACACCTCTGCAGATCACACACCTCTGCAGATCGCACACACCTCTGCAGGCCGCACCGCGACCCCGCGCCCTGCGCTAGTACCGCGCATCCCGCGCCCGCACCGCGCGCCTGCACCCCGGCGATCCCCTCCGCACCCTCTGCGAAACGCCGCAGTTGTTTTGACTCACTCAACACAACTCCGCTAGCGTGACCGATATGACGACACCGGACGAACGCCTCCGAGCCTCAGGGCTCAAGGCCACCGCCACCCGGCGGGCCGTCCTGCAGGCCCTCGAGGGCTACCCGCACTCCGACGTCGACGCCGTCCTCGCCCGAGTGCGCACCGAGCTCCCCGACGCCTCCGCTCAGGCGGTGTACGGAGTGCTCTCGGCATTCACCGAGGCCGGCCTCACCCGCCGCATCGAGCCGGAGGGTCACCCCCGACGGTTCGAGCTGCGGGTCGACGACAACCACCACCACGTCGTCTGCCGCACCTGCGGCGCCGTGGCCGACGTCGACTGCGTCGTCGGTCAGGCGCCCTGCCTGCACCCGTCCACCTCGAACGGCTTCGCCATCGAGACGGCCGACGTCACGTTCTGGGGCACCTGCCCCGACTGCCTCGCGGCAGCGCAGAGCTGACCGAGACCCCCATCACCGCAGCGGCACGGCCCCGGCCCGCCGCCGACAGGAGGAACATGACCGAGGAACGATTCACGACGACCAATTCCGGAGCACCCGTCGCCAGCGACGAGCACTCGCTGAGTGTCGGAGCCGACGGCCCCCTCGCCCTCCACGACCACTACCTCCTCGAGAAGCTCGCGCAGTTCAACCGCGAGCGCATCCCGGAGCGCGTCGTCCACGCCAAGGGCGGCGGAGCGTTCGGTCGCTTCGTGACCACGGGCGACGTCAGCGCCTACACGCGCGCCGCGCTCTTCCAGCCCGGCGTCGAGACCGAGATGCTCGCCCGCTTCTCGACCGTCGCCGGCGAGCAGGGCTCGCCCGACACCTGGCGCGACCCGCGCGGCTTCGCGCTGAAGTTCTACACGAGCGAGGGCAACTACGACCTCGTCGGCAACAACACCCCCGTCTTCTTCCTCCGCGACGGCATCAAGTTCCCCGACTTCATCCGCTCGCAGAAGCGCCTCCCGGGCACGCACCTGCGCGACCACGACATGCAGTGGGACTTCTGGACCCTCTCGCCCGAGTCGGCTCACCAGGTCACCTGGCTGATGGGCGACCGGGGGCTCCCGAGCTCGTGGCGGCACATGGACGGCTTCGGCTCGCACACCTACCAGTGGATCAACGCGGCCGGCGAGCGGTTCTGGGTCAAGTACCACTTCAAGACCGATCAGGGCATCGAGATCCTGAGCCAGGAGCAGGCCGACCAGATCGCGGGAGAGGACGCCGACTTCCACATCCGCGACCTGTCCTCCGCGATCGAGCGCGGCGATCACCCGTCGTGGACCCTCTCCGTCCAGGTCATGCCCTACGAGGACGCGAAGAGCTACCGGTTCAACCCGTTCGATCTCACCAAGGTCTGGCCGCACGCCGACTACCCGCTGATCGAGGTCGGCTCGATGATCCTCGACCGCAATCCCGAGAACTACTTCGCGCAGATCGAGCAGGCCGCGTTCGCTCCGTCGAACTTCGTGCCCGGAATCGCGGCGAGCCCCGACAAGATGCTGCTCGCCCGCATCTTCAGCTATGCGGATGCGCACCGCTACCGCGTCGGTGCGAACCACGCGCAGCTCCCGGTCAACGCGCCGAAGTCGCCGGTGCACTCCTACTCGAAGGACGGGCCGATGCGGTTCGACTTCCAGAAGGCCGAGCTCCCCGTCTACGCGCCGAACACGACCGGAGGCGCGCACGCCGATCCCGCTCGCGCAGCGGAGTCGACGGGCTGGGAGAGCGACGGCGAGCTCACGCGCGCCGCAGCGACCCTCCACCCCGAGGACGACGACTTCGGTCAGGCCGGGACCCTCTACCGCGAGGTGCTCGACGACGACGCGAAGGCCCGCCTGGTCGCGAACATCGCCGGGCACGTCTCGAAGGTGACCCGCCCCGAGCTGCGCCAGCGCGTGCTCCAGTACTGGGCGAACGTCGACAGCTCGCTGTCGCAGCGCGTGGCCGAGGCTCTCGAGCCCTCGGCTCCGGGCGCCGACGTCTCGCCCGAGGAAGTCGGCATCGGAGCCTGACTCCGAGCCGAGTGCGCGGTGCCGGGCTGGACCCCGGCACCGCGCGAGTCCGACGAACCCCTAGCCGTGAAAGCAGAGTCATGTCCATCGAACGATCCTCAGAGTACGTCCCCTCCCCGATGTGGGGCTCCTACGTCACGACGACGGCAGTGATCCCGAAGACGGTCGGCCGCTACACCGACGCCGCCCCCGCACCTCGGCGGGCACGGCGCGAGTACGCGGTCGCGACCGGCGCGGTCGCACTGCCCTCGACCTGACCTCCGCGTCCGCGGACCACGATCAGCGGACGGTGCGGGCTGTCGCATGCGGCCCCGCACCGTCCGCTTCCCCGTTCCTCAGGCGCTCGCGGTGTGCTTCGCGCTCCGCTTCGTGCTCGGCCACCAGAACGCGTCACCGGTGAGGAACACGAGCGCCGGCACCAGGACCGTGCGCACGACGAGCGTGTCGAGCAGGACGCCGATGCACACGATCACGCCGATCTGGGTGAGCGCGACGACCGGCAGCACGCCGAGCACGGCGAAGACCGCCGCCAGCAGGATGCCCGCGCTCGTGATCACTCCGCCGGTCGAGGCGAGCGCGCGCACCATGCCCTCGCGGGTGCCGTGCCGTGCCCGCTCCTCGCGCGCTCGGGTGACGAGGAAGATGTTGTAGTCGACTCCGAGCGCCACCAGGAACAGGAACGCGAACAGCACCACGTTCGCGTCGAAGGCGGGGAAACCGAGCAGTCCGCGGAAGAGCAGGTTCGCCGCTCCCAGGCTCGCGAAGAACGTGGCCAGCACGCTCGCGATGAGCAGCACCGGCGCGACGAGCGAGCGCAGGAGCAGCGCCAGGATCAGGAAGACGATGGCCAGGATGATCGGGATGATCAGCCCCTGGTCGCGCTCCGACGCGGACTGCGTGTCGAATGCCGTGGCGTCGCTCCCGCCGACGAGGGTCTCCGAGACCGGGCCGCTCGAGTCGGTGTAGGCCGCGCGCAGCGCCGTGATCGTCTCGAAGCTCTCGGCGCTCTCGGGTTCGGAGGCGAGCACGAGGCTCACCGAGGTGAGTCCGTTCGCGCTCTCGCCGGCCCGTGCCGACACGACTCCGGCGGTTCCCTCGGCGAGGGTGGTCGCCTCGGCGACGGCCGCGTCCGGAGTCAGCACCGTGGTCTGCGCGGTGAGGCCCGCACCGAAGGAGTCGTCGATCACGGCCTGGGCCTGCACGGACTCCGGATCCCCGAGCAGCTGGTCGGTCTGCGAGAGTCCGACCTTCGCGCCGACGAGTCCGAGCGACAGCAGGGCGACACCGACGGTGGCGATGATCGCCACGCGTCCTGGGCGGCGGGCGACCGCACGTCCGAGCCGCGTCCACAGTCCGTCCTTGCGAGGGGCGGTGCCCGAGGCCGCGACGCGCGGTCTCGGCACGAAAGGCCAGAAGAGACCGCGTCCGCAGAGCACGAGGGCGGAGGGGAGCACGGCCAGCGCGAACACGATCGCGATCACGACCCCGACGGCGCAGGCGAATCCGAGCGCGCGGTTGCCGGCGAGCTCGGCGAGCAGCAGGGTCAGCAGGCTGAGCGCGACGGTCCCGCCACTCGCGGCGATGGCCGGCCCGGCACTCCTGACCGCTGTCGTCATCGCGCGGTGCCGGTCCTCCTCGTGGAGCAGCTCCTCCCGGTACCGGGCGACGAGCAGCAGTGCGTAGTTCGTCCCCGCACCGAAGACCAGCACCGAGAGGATTCCGCTCACCGAGGCGTCGATCGACACTCCGACCGCTTCGGCGAGAGCGGCGACGACGATCCGCGCCAGGCCATCGGCGATGCCGACGACCGCGAGGGGGACGATCCAGAGGATCGGACTGCGGTAGGTCGCGATCAGGAGCACCGCCACCACGATCACGGTGACGAGCAGGAGGCGGAAGTCGGCTCCGGCGAACGCGTTCGAGATGTCCGCCTGGAAACCGACCGCTCCGGTGAGGTAGCTCTCGAGCCCCGTCGGCAGGTCGGCGGATCCCGCTGCGCGGAGGCGGTCCGCGACCGATTCGACGTCGGCCTCGACCTCTGCCGCCGAGAGGGGGACGGCGACGAGCGCGGCGCGACCGTCGTCGCTGAACTGCGGCCGCACGGCATCGGGAGTCGTCGACAGCGAAGCCAGTTCGACGGCACGCTGACCGATCGCCGTGGTGTCCGCGTCGGTCAGACCACTGTCCCGGTTCCAGAGGAGGACTCCCGCTGTCGCGTCGGCCGACGGGAACTCCTCGAGCAGCGCGGCGACCTCGGCCGACTGCGCCGAGTCGGGAAGCCCCGTCTGGGGGAAGCCGGACTCTCCGCCCGAGGGGAGGAGGGCGAAGAGAGCGCCCACCGCGATGATCGCGGAGACGACGGTGATCCATGCGCTGCGCCGCGAGTGGACGAGCAGTGCGAGGGGGGACATGGTTCTCCTCCGACCCGATCGGGAATTAGTCAGCCTGCTGAGTAATAGTGCCACGCCACTCTCATCGGGGGAAGCCGAGCCGTCGCAGCCAGTCCGCCAGCACCTCCCCGCTGACGTCGAACAGCTCGGTCCCGCGGTGCGGCGCGTCGATCTCGGTGCTCGTGACGCGCACTCCCCGCGGCAGCACCTCGACGATCGACGCCCCCGACGCGGCCACCGACCGCTCGTGCGCCGGGCCGGCGAGGACGTCCGTGCGGTTCGCCGCCCCGGGAGCGACGACCACCGGTGCGGGAGTCGTCGTGTCGACGAACGCGTGGTGCCAGTGCCCGGAGAGCACCGCAAGGACGGGAGCCCCCTCGACCGCCTCCCAGAGGTCGTGCGGGTTCGCGAGCCCCATCCGCCGGTGCAGCGGCGTGACGGCGTCGATCGGAGGGTGGTGAAGAACGAGCACCGTGGGGGTGAGCGGGTCCGTGAGGAACCGCCCCCGCAACCAGGCCAGCGTCGGCTCCGTCAGCAGTCCCCAGGACGCGCCGCCCGGGACGGACGAGTCGAGCGCGACGATCCGGGTGCCGCCCACCAGGGTCTCGGTGTTCCAGGGCGCGGGCGAGCCGAAGTTCTCGCGGTCGTCGTGGTTGCCCAGGGCGAGGACGAGAGCAGCACCGCGTTGCTCGCACCACGGGGTGAGGATCTCGCGCAGGGCCGAGTAGGAGTCGGCCGAGCCGTCGCCGCTCAGATCCCCCGAGACGATCACGGCATCGATGTCCTGGATCGCAGCGTGGGCGTCGAGCACCGCCGCGAGACTCGCGCGCGTGTCGATGACGCGGTTGTAGCGGGAGCCGGGATCCCCGAGCAGATGGGTGTCCGAGAGATGCAGCAGTCGGAGTGGACGCTCCGGCGTCGGAGAGAGGATCGCGTCGGCCCGTTCGGCGGCGGCCTCGATCCGCTCGGCATTGCGCTCGTCGGGGCCGTCGCTCCAGGCGAGCGCGTCGTCGAGGGTCTTGCCGAACCGGAGGTGCCGAGCGACCAGACGCGTGCGCCGCACCACCGGATCGATGCGGAGGTGGAAGGTCAGATCGAGCAGGGGCGCGACCTCGCCCCACCCCTCCTCGCCGAGCAGCAGGTAGTTCCCCTCGATCACGACGACAGTCGGATCCCCGATCGTGAGGACCGTCCCGTCCGGGACCGGCTCCTCGATCGCGCGGTCGAACGAGGCGAAGCGCAGCACGTCGCCGGGCTGCGCGAGGCGGAGGCGGCGGAGCGCTCCGACGAAGCCGGCCGTGTCGAAGGTGTCGGGCGCGCCCATCCGCTCCCGCCGACCGAGCTCACGCAGTCTCGCCTGCGGGAGGTGGTAGCCGTCGATCCCCAGCACCACGGCTCCGGGGATGCTCGCACGGAGCTCCTCGGCGATCGTCGACTTGCCGGCTCCGGGAGAGCCGGTCAGCCCGACGAGCAGGAGCGCCCGGCCGGCCGATGCGCGGACGATCGACTCGACCGCTTCGTCGAGCGAGCGGACGACGGTTCGCTGAGGGGCGGGATCGGAAGGATCGGGGGTCATGCACTCATTCTCGCGAGCACCTCCGACGGTCGCGGGCGGGTCGTCGTGAACGGTGGACGGACGGAGGGCCTCGGCATCTGTGGAGGAAGCACGCTCGGACGACACGCCCGGGATGCAGGAAAATCACCCGGCGTTTGACACGACCCGGGAGCCTGCGTAAATTATTCCGAGTCGCCACAAAGGCCGCAGGGAAACGGAAAGAACAGGCCTCCTCCGGGGGTGCAAATCCTACGTCCCGGCCTCAATCGGGACCATCCCACCGAAGACAGCTTCTCGGAGCACGTCGTCGTGACGGATGTAAAGCCATCGCAGGATCCTTCGGATCCAGCCTCTTCGCCGCCCGGCGCCGGACCACGGTCCAGATCCAGGCAGTCCCTGACGGGACAACGTCGGAGCGCCCACAAGCGCACTGACACGGTGAAGAAGCCGGATTTGACACGGCCTGCGGATGTGCTAAGTTATACAAGTTGCCACGGCGGCCGAGAGAATAACTTCTCCAGCTTAGCCGAGTTGCTTGTCACTGACAACCAATAACTGCAACATCTTCGATCACTCTCGTTGTGAAGCGCTTTCTTTGGGCGTGGAGGCGGGGTGTGTCCGATTCTTGAGAACTCAACAGCGTGCACTATGTTCAATGCCAAATAATATGCTTCGATCACTCTCGTTGTGAAGCGCTTTCTTTGGGCGTGGAGGCGGGGTGTGTCCGATTCTTGAGAACTCAACAGCGTGCACTATGTTCAATGCCAAATAATATATAACCTCGGCCATTGATTCTGTTTCTGCCTYCGGGTGGTTGCGGTTGATTGGTTGGGTTCCTTTGGAAATTGATGTCAGCAATGATGTCGTATTTGCCTTGGTCAAACTTGACTGCTCGCCTTTCGGGGTGGAGGGTCGTAATTTTTTTACGGAGAGTTTGATCCTGGCTCAGGACGAACGCTGGCGGCGTGCTTAACACATGCAAGTCGAACGATGAAATCCAGCTTGCTGGGTGGATTAGTGGCGAACGGGTGAGTAACACGTGAGTAACCTGCCCTTGACTCTGGGATAAGCGCTGGAAACGGCGTCTAATACCGGATACGACCTGCCCCGGCATCGGGTGCGGGTGGAAAGTTTTTCGGTCAAGGATGGACTCGCGGCCTATCAGCTTGTTGGTGAGGTAATGGCTCACCAAGGCGACGACGGGTAGCCGGCCTGAGAGGGTGACCGGCCACACTGGGACTGAGACACGGCCCAGACTCCTACGGGAGGCAGCAGTGGGGAATATTGCACAATGGGCGAAAGCCTGATGCAGCAACGCCGCGTGGGGGATGACGGCCTTCGGGTTGTAAACCTCTTTTAGTAGGGAAGAAGGACTTCGGTTTGACGGTACCTGCAGAAAAAGCACCGGCTAACTACGTGCCAGCAGCCGCGGTAATACGTAGGGTGCAAGCGTTGTCCGGAATTATTGGGCGTAAAGAGCTCGTAGGCGGTTTGTCGCGTCTGCTGTGAAAACCCGAGGCTCAACCTCGGGCCTGCAGTGGGTACGGGCAGACTAGAGTGCGGTAGGGGAGAATGGAATTCCTGGTGTAGCGGTGGAATGCGCAGATATCAGGAGGAACACCGATGGCGAAGGCAGTTCTCTGGGCCGTTACTGACGCTGAGGAGCGAAAGCATGGGGAGCGAACAGGATTAGATACCCTGGTAGTCCATGCCGTAAACGTTGGGAACTAGATGTGGGGACCTTTCCACGGTCTCCGTGTCGCAGCTAACGCATTAAGTTCCCCGCCTGGGGAGTACGGCCGCAAGGCTAAAACTCAAAGGAATTGACGGGGGCCCGCACAAGCGGCGGAGCATGCGGATTAATTCGATGCAACGCGAAGAACCTTACCAAGGCTTGACATATACCGGAAACTTCCAGAAATGGTTGCCCCGCAAGGTCGGTATACAGGTGGTGCATGGTTGTCGTCAGCTCGTGTCGTGAGATGTTGGGTTAAGTCCCGCAACGAGCGCAACCCTCGTTCTATGTTGCCAGCACGTCATGGTGGGAACTCATAGGAGACTGCCGGGGTCAACTCGGAGGAAGGTGGGGATGACGTCAAATCATCATGCCCCTTATGTCTTGGGCTTCACGCATGCTACAATGGCCGGTACAAAGGGCTGCGATACCGTAAGGTGGAGCGAATCCCAAAAAGCCGGTCTCAGTTCGGATTGAGGTCTGCAACTCGACCTCATGAAGTCGGAGTCGCTAGTAATCGCAGATCAGCAACGCTGCGGTGAATACGTTCCCGGGCCTTGTACACACCGCCCGTCAAGTCATGAAAGTCGGTAACACCCGAAGCCAGTGGCCTAACCGCAAGGAGGGAGCTGTCGAAGGTGGGATCGGTGATTAGGACTAAGTCGTAACAAGGTAGCCGTACCGGAAGGTGCGGCTGGATCACCTCCTTTCTAAGGAGCATCTGGACACGGCGCTCTTTTGGAGCGTGTCGGTTCCAGGCGCCAGATCAAAGCGAATGTCTTTGCTGGTAGCTCATGGGTGGAACATTGAACTAGGTGCTCGATGAGATTCGTCTCGTGTCAGTACGGCCTTCGGGTTGGGAACGCATGGATGGRTGGAGTCGGGTGCATGCACGCTGTTGGGTCCTGAGGGACCGGGCCGGCTGCTTYTTCGGGAGTGGCTGGATCTCGACTCTCTGGGCCTTTTTCTCATGCCTGGGTGCATGRGGGAGGGGTACCGCCCGTATTTTGAGAACTACACAGTGGACGCGAGCATCTTAGATCCGTCAYCYTTGCAGGTGATGGATCGACAAGATTCGCATGGCGCGGCTTTCGGGCTGCGGTCATGCAAATCATTGGATCTGCAACTTTTCGAGTTGTAGTTTCTTAACTCATGTGATTAGCAAGTTCATAAGAGCAAACGGTGAATGCCTTGGCATCTGGAGCCGAAGAAGGACGTCGTAATCTGCGATAAGCCTCGGGGAGCTGATAAACGAGCTGTGATCCGAGGATTTCCGAATGGGGAAACCCCGCCAGGCCCCTTGTGGTGACCTGGTGACTCCCGCCTGAATATATAGGGCGGGTAGAGGGAACGTGGGGAAGTGAAACATCTCAGTACCCACAGGAAGAGAAAACAACAGTGATTCCGTTAGTAGTGGCGAGCGAACGCGGAAGAGGCTAAACCGAGCCATGTGTGATACCCGGCAGGGGTTGCATGGTCGGGGTTGTGGGACTTTTCGTCGTGTTCTGCCGAGCACGGAGCGTTACAGCGCATCATAGACGAACAGGTTTGAATGCCTGGCCAGAGCGGGTGCGAGCCCCGTAGTCGAAATGGTGTTATGGCGTGAAGAGTATCCCAAGTAGCACGGGGCCCGAGAAATCCCGTGTGAATCCGTCAGGACCACCTGATAAGCCTAAATACTCCCAGATGACCGATAGCGGACAAGTACCGTGAGGGAAAGGTGAAAAGTACCCCGGGAGGGGAGTGAAATAGTACCTGAAACCGTTTGCTTACAAACCGTCGGAGCCTCCTTGTTGGGGTGACGGCGTGCCTTTTGAAGAATGAGCCTGCGAGTTAGTGCTCTGTGGCGAGGTTAACCCGTGTGGGGCAGCCGTAGCGAAAGCGAGTCCGAATAGGGCGATTCAGTCGCAGGGTCTAGACCCGAAGCGAAGTGATCTATCCATGGCCAGGTTGAAGCGACGGTAAGACGTCGTGGAGGACCGAACCCACTTCAGTTGAAAATGGAGGGGATGAGCTGTGGATAGGGGTGAAAGGCCAATCAAACTTCGTGATAGCTGGTTCTCTCCGAAATGCATTTAGGTGCAGCGTTGCGTGTTTCTTGCCGGAGGTAGAGCTACTGGATGGCCGATGGGGCCCAAAAGCTTACTGACGTCAGCCAAACTCCGAATGCCGGTAAGTGAGAGCGCAGCAGTGAGACTGTGGGGGATAAGCTTCATAGTCGAGAGGGAAACAACCCAGACCACCAACTAAGGTCCCTAAGCGCGTGCTAAGTGGGAAAGGATGTGGAGTTGCACAGACAACCAGGAGGTTGGCTTAGAAGCAGCCACCCTTGAAAGAGTGCGTAATAGCTCACTGGTCAAGTGATTCCGCGCCGACAATGTAACGGGGCTCAAGCACGCCACCGAAGTTGTGGCATTGACATTAATGGTAGGCCTTCGTGGTCCAGCCGTGTTGATGGGTAGGAGAGCGTCGTGTGGCGAGTGAAGCGGCGGTGTGAACCAGCCGTGGACGCCACACGAGTGAGAATGCAGGCATGAGTAGCGAAAGACGGGTGAGAAACCCGTCCTCCGGAAGACCAAGGTTTCCAGGGTCAAGCTAATCTTCCCTGGGTAAGTCGGGACCTAAGGCGAGGCCGACAGGCGTAGTCGATGGACAACGGGTCGATATTCCCGTACCGGCGAAGAACCGCCCAAGACAATCCAGTAGTGCTAAGTATCTGAATCCCTGTGATGGATCCCTTCGGGGTGAAGCGTTGGGCCTAGCGTACGACCCCATGCTGGTGCGTTTAGCGTATTAACAGGTGTGACGCAGGAAGGTAGCCGAGCCGGGCGATGGTTGTCCCGGTCTAAGGATGTAGGGCGAACGATAGGCAAATCCGTCGTTCACACAGCCTGAGATCTGATGGGTAGACGCAAGTCGAAATCGGTGATCCTATGCTGCCAAGAAAAGCATCGACGCGAGGTTCTAGCCGCCCGTACCCCAAACCGACTCAGGTGGTCAGGTAGAGAATACTAAGGAGATCGAGAGAATCGTGGTTAAGGAACTCGGCAAAATGCCCCCGTAACTTCGGGAGAAGGGGGGCCTGAGGCGTGAACGGACTTGCTCCGGGAGCGTTCGATGGCCGCAGAGACCAGTGGGAAGCGACTGTTTACTAAAAACACAGGTCCGTGCTAAGTCGCAAGACGATGTATACGGACTGACGCCTGCCCGGTGCTGGAAGGTTAAGAGGAACGGTTAGCCGCAAGGCGAAGCTGAGAATTTAAGCCCCAGTAAACGGCGGTGGTAACTATAACCATCCTAAGGTAGCGAAATTCCTTGTCGGGTAAGTTCCGACCTGCACGAATGGCGTAACGACTTCCCAGCTGTCTCAACCGCGAACTCGGCGAAATTGCATTACGAGTAAAGATGCTCGTTACGCGCAGCAGGACGGAAAGACCCCGTGACCTTTACTATAGTTTGGTATTGGTGTTCGGTGTGGCTTGTGTAGGATAGGTGGGAGACTGTGAAGCGGGCACGCTAGTGTTCGTGGAGTCATTGTTGAAATACCACTCTGGTCACTCTGGATATCTAACTTCGAACCCTGATCGGGTTCAGGGACAGTGCCTGATGGGTAGTTTAACTGGGGCGGTTGCCTCCTAAAGAGTAACGGAGGCGCCCAAAGGTTCCCTCAACCTGGTTGGCAATCAGGTGGCGAGTGTAAGTGCACAAGGGAGCTTGACTGTGAGACTGACAAGTCGAGCAGGGACGAAAGTCGGGACTAGTGATCCGGCAGTGGCTTGTGGAAGCGCTGTCGCTCAACGGATAAAAGGTACCTCGGGGATAACAGGCTGATCTTGCCCAAGAGTCCATATCGACGGCATGGTTTGGCACCTCGATGTCGGCTCGTCGCATCCTGGGGCTGGAGTAGGTCCCAAGGGTTGGGCTGTTCGCCCATTAAAGCGGTACGCGAGCTGGGTTTAGAACGTCGTGAGACAGTTCGGTCCCTATCCGCTGCGCGCGCAGGAAATTTGAGAAGATCTATCCCTAGTACGAGAGGACCGGGATGGACGAACCTCTGGTGTGTCAGTTGTTCCGCCAGGAGCACCGCTGATTAGCTACGTTCGGAACGGATAACCGCTGAAAGCATCTAAGCGGGAAGCCGGCTTCGAGATGAGATTTCCATCCCTTCGGGGGAGAGGCTCCCAGCCAGACGACTGGGTTGATAGGCCGGATGTGGAAGACAGGACTAAAGACTGTCGGAGCTGACCGGTACTAATAAGCCGATAACTTGATAATCACTACACTCATACCGTTGTAAAGGCTGGTAGGAGTGGCCAGAGATTGCTTGCGTCCACTTTGTGGTTCCCAGAATACGGGCACTACTGCACCCGCCTCGAGCGGSGCAGACAATTGAATACACGCACGGCGTGTAATCCTAGATTTGACCACCACCCGTACTGGTTGGTGTGTCTCCAGGGTTACGGCGGCCATAGCGAGAGGGAAACGCCCGGTCACATTCCGAACCCGGAAGCTAAGACTCTCAGCGCCGATGGTACTGCAGGGGGGACCCTGTGGGAGAGTAGGACACCGCCGGACACCATTCACGATGGCCACCCAGAAATGGGTGGCCATYGCTGTTTAACCCGCACC